>JBCDIU010000020.1:0-112213 GCA_038748615.1 Planctomycetota bacterium
CGGCATAGCGCCCCGCGCGTGCGTACGTCGCCTCCAACGACTCCTCCAGCTTCCGCGAGGCCCTTAGTAGATGAATCGCCGACACCGACCCTTCAAGCCACGGACCTTGACCATTCAGGTCATGTGACAGGGCAATCAAGTCATCTTGCGTCGGTTCCAAACCAGAAAGCTCATCCGCGCTCGCAGCGGGAAGTTCCAGGCTACACAAATCGGCATAGCACCTCACGCGTGCGTACGTCGCCTCCAACGACTCCTCCAGCTTCCGCGAGGCACTTAGTAGATGAATCGCCGACACCGACCCTTCAAGCCACGGACCTTGACCATTCAGGTCACGTGACAGGGCGATTTGATCCTCACGTGCGAAAGTCGTAGTGGTTCCACCAACACACTTTTCAGTCGCCGCCGCGACCCCAATTCCTGAAAACCAAGCGGCTGAGCGTTCAGCCTTCATTTGAGTGGACAGCTTTAGATTACTCGGCAAGAACTCTCCTGAACTAGGTTCAATTCTATCAGCGGAGTAGTCGGGCAAGCCCGGATTTGCCTCGATGATCCGGGCATCAATCATCACCGATCCCACGCACGCCAAACGAACCCATATTTCTTCGCTTGCACCCGACAATCGAATCGTCGCATCAACTTCGATCAGTTTCGCCACCAATGCTTCGGCCGCTTCGCTGTGCCAATAGTTGAACTCCCACAACCACTCCATCGTCAACCATCGATGCGATCGTAATTCGATCGGCACACCCGACCGATACAAATCCTGAATGCGCTGCCTGTCATGATGTCGAATGGTCTTTCGATCGACGGTCATTTCAGGGCAGTATTCGCGGCGCAAGTTGACGACCGTGAATGGACATTCCGTATCAGTCACAATACCATCGCATAGTATCTTCCCTTGCTTGCCCGACAGCCACCATAGATCAGGATCCTTCCCTCCGGCGAACTCACATCGGTCGTTGCCGAAACGCAGGTATGGGGGAAGTTTCAGCTGATACCGTTCCCACTTCTCACTTCCATTCTCGTCCTCAGCCGTCGTTGGAAACTCGGCGATCCAAAGCAATCGATTCAACGTGTCCGTTACCGAGATCGGGATGCGCTGATCATCGACCCGATAGTCGGTCTTATTCAAGAACAAAGTCATCTCCGTGCCGGCGTCGGGAAGATCTTGCCAACCACCATCAACTGTGCGGATATGAAACAAGCTTCCCGAACCGGACACGCGTACTTCCAACATGGTGCTCTCGACGTGTCCGTCCGGGCGAAGCCGACGCGTCCGAATCAGGATCTCGTCGGCCAACATAAAATAGCTGAAGACACCAATCCCAAACTGGCTATTGGGAAAAAATTCGACCGGATCATCCAGGCTCCGCCACTGGGCTTGCTCCTCCAAAAACTCTGTCGCCTCCGCATAGCGTCCACCTGCTTTCGCAAAGCAGTTCTCAATCGTCGCGAGATCCATTCCAATCCCGGTGTCACGACATCGAATGTACGCGTTGCCCGCATCATCGATGCCCTGTCGAAAATCAATCTTGTCGTCCCATTGCCCCAACAGCGATGAGCGGTCTCGTCGATCTAAGTACGTCAATCGTGCTTCGCGATAGCGGCAGGCATCCAGGGCATTCTGGTACAGTTCGCGGATGGCGAGGCTCGGGTCACCATAGAGTTTTTCTCCCATCAACAAATCGCGGATCTCGTGATCGGCAAGCTGGAATTCGATGTGCTTGCCGGGCGTGAACATGGGAACGCGTCGTCCGCCCTCATCTTTCAACTCAGGGTTCAAACCTTGGGTCGAAACACTCGATGGCATGGATCTCCAGTCAAGCATCGCTTGATCGCGGTCCCATCTGGCATCGCTCATCGACCGACTGGTCTCCGAAATGAGGTCCGTCTGTTTCCTGAGGGCTTTGTCCAACGCGGCATGCCCAATCGAGCCCTTGAGCTGATACTGTTGGAGGTCGGTGGCAATCCAGACACCCGCAAGATGCTGCATGCACTCCACCACGGCGGACGGTTGCAAAGACAATTCGGCTGACAAACCAAAATGGTCCACCAGAACCGTATCGAGCGTCCGAACATCCATCGCCAACCAGCCTGCCAGGCAAAGAAGTCCCCCCAAGACCTGCTCACGAACATGCAGGTTGTCTCCCTGGTGCTCCCCAACGATTCGATCCGAATATTGCAGTGTTCGGACGTCGCCAATGCCGTCGGATCGGAAGAGTCGATCCGGATTCGCGTGGACAACTCGAGAGAGCCGCACCAACGAATCGAGTTCGAAAATTGTCCTGACCAGGGAGCCATCCTCCGACAATCGCTCCATGATGTCGGCAAACACGGTCTGCGGCAGCGCCTTATCGGCGCCCGGTTGCCAAACCTCCGCAGAACAAAGCACCGATTGATGCAAAATCCAGCCCGAAATCGCGTGAATGGATTCGGTGTCGTTCTTCTCCCGCATCCGGTCGAGCTTGCGAATCATGCGCGGCGAGCCGTTTCGCATGACGCCTACGCATCGCTGCGGCGCGTCCATCCACCCAGACTTGGCACCTTCCGGATCGGATTGGATGACCGAGACGCGCGCCGCCGCCAAGGCAGCTTCCCGGATAAATGGCGCGGTTAATAGAAGAGCCAACTCGGGGCTCTTCAATGAATCCTTCTCGACATAGTGCTTAACGAGGACCTCTAACTTGCGAACCACTCGGATCGGAAACTCACTATCCAACCATGGATCCTCCTTAAAACACTGTCGAGCCTGACACCATTGTTCCCAGCATGCATCGACCTGGGTGGCGACCGCATCTCGAAGCTGCTCCACCAGACAGTCGTGTTCGTTCCCACGTAATAGGCTGGACTCCAGCACGACGTTCCGCCAAGGGTTGGTTTCGGCAATCGCATCTGAACTGTTGCAGATCACTCGGAACTCGGCGTCGTCCGGCGCCGTTGGCTCATTGCGAATCTCTTGAGCCACGTCATCCCCGGTCGATAAACCATTCAGTCCATCTTTGACGAACACCTCGATGGACTGAACGTCGTTTGGCGAGGTATCGGCGTGCAGGGCTCTAGACATGAAGTACGTGAAATAGCTAATTGCATCATGACCCGTCATCTGGCCATAGTGACTCGTCGCCCCCGGCGAACACGCATAAAGGAACCAAACGGCCTTCTCTTGCGTCTGTCGTAGTTGATCTGGCGTGTGCCTTGCCACGCGCAAACCGGCTTTGGCGCCCTCTCGTGACGCCTCGGGATAGTAATTGATGCCCTTACGACATGAATCCACTACAAAGAGGATGTTTCGCGCTGCGGACTGCTCAATGGATCGTTTGAATCGATCGGTGCACACAAGGTATTCTGGCAGTTCATCCGGTCCGTGAGGCTGCTCATTATCAGGGTTGAAAATCCCAGCCTCGCTCGGCACCAGGAACGTATGACTTTCGTGGTAGACCCCGTGACCACTGAAATAGATCAAAAGCGTTTCATCCGGAACGGCGTCTTGCAGTGCCGCAGTGATCCGACTCATGAGACGAGCTCGATTAACGATTCCCACCAGCGGCTCGTCGACCTCAAATTCGGATGACCGTAGTGCATCCGACATGGCCTTCACGTCACTCTGTACAACGGGCAGCGCCGTGAATCCCGTGGCCGGGTCGTAATGCTCGACACCGATCAGAACGGCACGTCGTCGACTCATGTTGGGTTCCTAGATCGTTGGTATTGCGTTCGAGAGATTCGGGCGCCAAGACAATTCGGCTTGCAAGTAATATCGAGGTAAATATTGTGAGGCTCGACTCAAAGATTCGGCATGACGAAACGAAGATATAGCGGCCATCCTATGTGAGTATCGAAATCATAGTGGTCCTTGTCTGTCACATGAACCATAGCCATCATGTGGAAATGTTGGCGTCATCGCTGATACAGGGTTTTCGCGTCTTGGGACTTCCATCCATCGCTGCGTCTCACATCAGGTCCCACGAGACAATTCAATGACCACTTGGAATGATTGGCTATTCCAGAACTCTGGCGCGGATTTCGAGCCATCGGATGAACTCCGCAAACAGATCGCCAACAAGCTTGGCAAACAGTGGCAAGATCGTCATTTTGACCCGACAACCGAAGATCGTGCAGCGGCATGGAGGTTGTACATTCAGCTACGCAGTCGCATCACGTCCCAAGAATTACCGTACCTAGATGGCGACGAAGCGGCAGCAGTCGACAGCATCCACAAACTATTTGACTTTACTCGCGAAGCCTGCAATGCCGATGGGGCGAAGTCGGCCCGCTTCAGCGAGTTGGCATGGGCGGTGATGGATCTGTTTGTTCGCGATTTGACCGCGAAGTGGCATAAGCCCATTCTAGAGAATCGTTTGACGGTGGACCTCGCGCACGAGCTGCGCACGGACCTGCAACAGCTGCGAATTGGCATGACCTTCGCGATGCGGTTGTTCGAGTCGCTTGCCAGCGGCGATCCCATTCGGCAACCTTCCATACCGGGCCCAAGCACGGACGAGCCGTCCGACGATGCGAACATTCCATTCGACCGAATCCTGTTCTCCCAGGGTGTTCATGGCGGCCAGGCGCTGTTGGATGCCGAGCGTGAGGCAATTGCCCAGCGGCGACGTGATGCTGGCCAAGCAGATACGACATCTGATCACCTCTCCAATCTGGCCGGAGTTGCCATTTCAGGTGGTGGCCTGCGATCGGCGACCTTTGCACTGGGTGCATTGCAGGCACTAGCGAATCACCGCTTGTTGAAAGATTTTGATTACCTTTCGACCGTCTCCGGTGGCGGCTATGCCGGCTCGTTCTTGAGCTGTTACCTCAACGTCGATGATGGCGAGTTTGGAGATGGGAATCGTGTCGGTTTGACAGGAGAACACTTGCCGTTCGCTCGCCAAGACGCATCGGAGTCGGGCGCACTGCGTCATCTGCGATCGTCTGGCCAATCACTACTGGCGGGCAGCACCTGGCGAGTCCTTGAAATGATCGTCCTGGCGATCACGGGATGGGTTGCGAGTCTATTGGTCGCACTCCCACCTCTACTTTTGTTGGCGTCCTTGGTTGCGGTCTCCAACTCGGCCGTCATTGCGAAGGCCATCCACGATCCGTCCGAGAACCCTTACACGAACAGCAACTCCTACTGGCTGCCAATTGCCTGGGGTGTCTCTGGGCTGCTGTTGGTGTCCTTTGTGTGGCTGGCCTATTGGCATCGGATCCAACGGCGATCCAATGAGGACCGTCATGTGTTGCTACCGAGCAAACTGATCGCATGGACGGGCGGCCTGTTGATCCTCACAGGTTTTGTTTGGCTGGTCTATGGGTTTCCACACACACTGCGTCTTCGAGCCCTCGATTCCAGTCTTGACCGTTTTCAGGGGATGCCGGATTGGCTCGTCACGGTGTTGGCGTCGCTGGCAGTACCGGTGTTTGGGCACTTTGCATCGCGATTTCGAACCTCGAAGTCCTTCGGTGGTTTGTTTGCGATCTTGGCTCGGGGTGTGATGCCAGCCTTCGTCATCTGGGGAGCTCTATCGCTGATCTGTCGCCACGTCATTTTTCGAGATCCGACCGCCACGTTTTGGGACGAACTAGCTGTCATCGCGGGCCTCTGCCTAGCCGCCGGCGTCGTCGCCGCTCTCACCTGGAACTTTTTAGACATCAATGACTGCTCGCTGCATCCTTTCTATCGCGATCGACTCTCACGAGCCTACCATCTACGCCTTCAGAAACAGGACCATGGTGGTCTCACGTTGGCGAGTGGTTTTCCAACCAAACTGAGCGAGCTACGGAAGAACAACACGGCCGGTCCATTTCATTTGATCAACACGGCATTGAATGCAAATGGGAGTGATGGCGAGAACGAAAAGCTCCGTGGGCGTCAGGCGGATTTCTTTCTATTCAGCCAGACGTTCTGTGGAAGCGAAGCGACTGGATACGCACCGACCAAGGACTTTGAAACCGCAAATCGTCGACTTGACTTGGCCACCGCCATAGCCGCAAGCGGCGCGGCGGTGTCACCGATCATGGGTGTCAAACCCAACCGCTACGGATTCTGGTTAGCACTGCTGAATCTGCGACTGGATTATTGGCTGCAGAATCCCTTGGTATGTAAACAAGAGGGTCGATTTCCGCAGTTTCATTACTGGTTGCGACAATATCTTGGGATGGTGAAACCGGACGCGCCGTTCATCAACGTTTCCGATGGTGGGCATATTGAAAACATCGGTCTCTACGAATTGCTTCGTCGGCGCTGCCGCTACATCGTCGTCATCGACGGCGAGTGCGACCCGGGAATCACATGCAGCAGTTTCCTACAGGCAATGCGTTACGCCAAAATTGACTTCGGGATTGATATCAATATCGACCTTTCGCGTCTGAAGTTCGGCGGTCAGGCACGCAAAGAGCCTAAACAAGAGGAGTCGCCAAAGAGAGCCAAGCAGACGGTGCCCGATTCACCAATCGTCGACTACCACTTTGCAATGGGAAAAGTGATCTACCCACCAACAGATTCCGAACGCCAAGAAGATGTTGGTCTTTCACATGGTCTGGTCTTGTACCTAAAGAGCTCCATCACCAGCAACGAAGCTCCCTCCATCCAAAGCTATCGCGACCGCAATCCATCGTTCCCGCATCAGTCCACTGCCGACCTGGCCTACGACGAAGAACAGTTTGAGTGCTACCGTGCTTTAGGGGAGCACATCGTGGACGATGTCGTCCGCGATGAATTGATGGCCAACGGTCCGCCCAAGTCTGTCGAGGAATGGTTCCAAAGTCTGGAACGAAATCTGCTACGTTAACCACGGATGTTGGCAGCAGATTGAAATGAATCGATTGGAAATCTCGACAATGGCGGAACCTCCGAAAACGACCTGGCGTAGTTTACTGGAACGTTGGGGGCTTTCGTCGCTGAAGCTCAACGCCCGACTGCTCGATGCCGAACTCGCCGTTCGGCAACCCGACCGCGATGCCGCATTTGATTTGTACGTGGAATTAGTAACACGCATCACCACACAACCACTTTCGGATCAGTCCGGGACCGAGTCCGCCGCACTTCACAGCGTCTATACACTGTTTGGCCTCACCCGCGAAACGATTAAAACACACGGGCGTCATTGCGTTCAATTCTCACGCCTGGCCATCGTGATGCTGAATCAAAAGATCCGGCCTTTCACGGCGAAATGGCACCGTCGATACGAGAACGGCGCATTTGACGATGAGGCGCATTGCCGTGAGTTTCGACTGGAACTACGCGAACTGCAGCAGACGCTTCGGTCCTATGCCGCGCTGCTGGCCGAACTCGCCGAAGTCGAAGACCTGACCAGTCTGATGCCCAACGAAATCCAACCAGACTGACGTCACACTCACGGCTCGGGCCTCTCGGAATCTTGCGCTGCGATCGCCGTTTCGATCCACTGTTGCGGACGGCGACGTTTGTCGAACGCGATCAGCGGCAGTCCCAATCGACCCATGGCTTGTTGCTGCTCGGAGGATGGGGACTTGGGAACGACAATCAGCCAGTGCGATGCGCTAGCGGAAAACTTAGTCAACGTCGCCGCTTTTTCTTTCAGGTACTCCGGGGTCCAGAATCCCACCAACTCGACTTGGATCGTTTGGCCGTCTTGCCTGCGTCGAAGCACAAAGTCCGGCGTGAACACGTGCTGGCCGATCGATAGAAGTTGAGACTCTCGGCGAAGTTCCCAACCATCGACCGGATCCTTCACCCAACACTTGGCGAACTCTGCTTCCCACTGGGAATCCATCTCGTCTGGTTGTTCGTGTTCGCCATTCAAGCCATCTCGATCGGAGATCACCATCCGCATGGGTCGACCATCATTCGTCCTGATCGACGCCCGCATCTGCCAATCATGACACAACAGCAAGAAAGCCAGCAATTTGGCAAACCGCACACCATATCGCGTGGACCCACGTAAGACGGCCGCCGGACCGTCCAAACGAATCCGGTATGCCGGCGGATCCGCGTGCACTTGCTCAATCCGGTGCATGAGCCCGGACAACTTGATCCCGCGAACCACACGTTTTAAGTCAGAGCGTGCCGACAACTCCACTCGGGTCGCCCGGTACAGTGTCGCCTGCGTCTGTGCGACGTTGTATCGAGCGAGCAAGCGATCAGGTGTGAGCGATGCATCAAACGCTTTCAGTCGTTGCAGCTCCAACACGTCGGCGAAGAACGCGTCCTCGATGTCCCCCCACGACATTCCCAGTTCGGCGGCGACGCGCTGACGCGACGCGTCCACATCGTGGTCAAACAACCCGTCTTTCTGGCTAACGATCGGATGCAGGTCGGCCGCGATCTCGAACACGCGTTGCCGCAAACGGACGGACCGACCCGCAGCGGTATCGAACGATCCCGCGTCGTCGAGCAACTTGCAGAACGATGCGATTCGACGAGGCGGACAATCACCCAATGGTCGCAAGACGGTTTCGACATGGCGGTGCAATGATTCGCGGGTTTCGCCGACTCCGTTGGCGTAGCTGCGGAGACACTGCCGGGCGGCCTGGAGGTAATGAGCATGGGTTCGGCGATTCAGCCGGTCAGGATGCACCTCGCCACGTGAATAATTCATACGGACGATCGCATGCTCGCTACGAAGCATGATCGTCATCCCGTGACTGACGACGAGGCGTGTTCCGGTACGCGTCGTTGCGACGTCGATCACGACTCCGCATCACCTCTTTGGTGCCCTCGGTGACGATCTCGTAGAGTGTTGCCCGACGACCTTCATCAGTACGCCGTAGCACGCGCCCCAAGCGCTGGATGGCTTGCCTACCGCTGGACATCCCGCCCAAGACGATCGCCGTCTTGACTTGGGGCAGATCGACACCTTCGTCTAGGACGCGGTTGGCAATCAAAGCCGGATAGCGACCCGTGGCAAAACCTTGCAAATACTCGCGCCGTTCTTTCTTGGCACAATGCGAAAGCAGGCATGGAAGCAAAAAACGCAATGACAGTTTCCTTGCCATCACATTGGACCCCGTAAACACAATGACGGGTTCATCGGCATGCAACCGCAACAAATCTTCGAGCACACGTTGTTTTGACGCTGCGTGCTCCTCAATGCTTTTCTTCATCCGCGAGGCTCGCAACGCACCGTCCGCCCGCTGGGCCACTTCCGATTCCTCATCGTGGCTGCCGGCAAGCTTGAACGTATCTTCCCAACGGAAACTTGGGTCTTGATCTCGCTGATCGGCGACAAAACCTTGGATCTGCTTGGACAGCTCATCGTATCGCGTTTGCTCCTCGGCGCTGAGCTTGACGGTGATGCGTCGCACCGTGTACTCGGCCAAACTCTGTCCCGACGCCTCGCGAATGGTCTGCTGATAAAGCGTCGGTCCGACCAGCTCGCCTAACACGGATAAACGATCGGAATCCGTGGGCAACGTTGCCGATAACCCCAATCGGATCGGCGCCGTCGACATTCTGGCCGCATCGCGACGCCAAGGACCGGAGAGATGATGCACCTCATCAAAAATCAACATGGCAAACCGATCACCTATTCGCGGCATATGAATCGCGGCTGAATCGTAGGTGGTCACGCTGATTGGGCTAACCCGATGAACCCCGTCACCGATCAGTCCGGCATCGACTCCCAATTGACTCGCGATTCGGTCGTGCCATTGGTACATCAGATCGCGAACTGGTACGACGACCAACGTGCTGGTGGCGAAGTGCTTCATCAAATGAATCGCCACCACGGTCTTCCCGGTGCCCGTCGGCATCTGTACCAAGCCTCGGCCACCACCATTGATGAATTCGCCGACCGCATCCTGCTGATCGCTTCGCAGTGTCATCGCTGATGGTCTCGCATTCAATTTGAGGCAAGGCTGAGTTGCCGTTTGCCAATCAACGGTGATATTCGATTGTCGATCCAGCCATCGCTGCAATCGTTGTGCGTGCATCGCATCCGTTCGGATGCACCCGTCACGATCATCCATTGCCACCGGGATGTCGTCGCGCAGCTGATCCGCAAGCCCGCGTTCGCATCCGGTAATGCGAAGGGTCCCTTCATGAAAGTCGACACCAATCGCGGAGTGTTTCATGACTTGCCTGATGCTCGGACTTACACGCTCGCTAAACAGTGGTCCCACAGACTTCGGCGGAAAGCCAAGCGAGGGTAGGCAGTGCAGAGATCAGTGCCTCCCAACAACCGCAATCGGCAGGCTTCGCCGAGTTTGACACACATTACCGAAGGAATTACCGGGGAGTTGCTAGCTTCACCGACAGAGGGTCGGTAATATGGCCGTTCTAGGGGTTTCTCGCACGAAGGCGCGTACCTCCAACCGATGTCACGGTCACGATGCTGGGGTGCCCAAGTGCAAACGAAAAACTCATCCGAAGGGAATCATCAGACCAAGAAAAAGCCGGATTCGATACCGGATTGGCAGAAGGAAGAATGGGATGCGATTCATGTGCGGCGTCGTTCCGCATTTCGCATGGAGTCATCAAATGAGGTGCCCGATCCAGACTCACCTCCAGAAGGCCTGACCGGTGTCTGTCTGTCGGGAGGAGGCATCCGTTCAGCCATCTTCAACGATGGCTTTCTGCAAGGTCTGTCTCATCGTGGCGTGCTGCGATACGTCGACTATCTATGCAGTGTCTCCGGCGGTGGTTACATCGCGGGGCACCTGATTTCTCAGCGTGACGAACAATCAGAGAAGTGCTTTCACGATGACCATGAGCGAGCCAGCTTGGGGCGAGATTTCAAGACCGGGAAAGTCAATGAGCGACGCTTGGTGGGCATTGGTGGCTATTTGAGTCGACCACTTGTGTTCATTCCCACCTACATCGGATCGTTGTTGGCGACATTTGCATTGTACATTGGCGGCGTGGGGATGCTTGCCACGATGATCGCTATGATCTGGCGTTCGTTCGACAATCCCGCGTTCAGGTTTGTCTACGGCAGCTACCTCGGGCTCTCGCGTTTCGGTAATGAGTTGCTGATCGCGTTTCTGCCGTGCCTTGGTTTGGTCGGCGTCATCATTCTCTGCGAGTTGGTGATGGAGACCGCTCGCCTTTGTATCCGCAATCCGAGGATGCAGACCGTTGTCTGCAATTCGCGTACACGAGTACGTGGTGTCTTGTTCTTAGTACTCCTATGCGCCGTCCTCAGCTCAATCGCCATCTACATCGGCAATGGGAAAACCCATTTGGGAGGGTCGAGTGAAGACATACTGCTAAATCGTTACGCGCAGGTCCTGGCTGTGATTGCCGCTACGATTCAAGTGGCCGTGTTCTTAGGCCGTGACAGGTTGTTTCGTTCCGAAGCTGGCAAGACCAAGCGATGGGAAAAACGATTCCAACAAACGGTCACGATGACGGTGGTGCTCTTCTTCTTTTTCTCCATGGTTCATTGGATGGGTCGCGAGGATATCAGCGGCTACACGCGATACCGTGACCCACATCTGGTGGTCGGGGATTGCTACGACACCGTACCGCTTCAGAAGCTCTCCCTCGATTATGCCCAAGCGTATCTCGATGCGGATCCAAACGGAAATCAAGTTACCCGGCCCACCAAGAAAACTGATCTAGATGAACCGGTCGAAGACCTTGTCGTTGCCGTTGCGACCTTGGGGCCACCCGACCTTCATGCACCCGATCCAAAAGACTCCTTCCCAAACGGTTCATGGGAACAAGAGATTGCCATCTCGCGATGGATACCCGACCGTCATATCAATGCGATTGATTATTCCGACCCTCCACCCGGATTGGTCGAGGCCAAACCGCGATCAAGAGCCAGTTTCTTCACACGTTGGCTTCTGGCTGCCGACGGGTACCGTCGATGCATCTTCGAAACAAACTTTGAAACCCAAGACCTGTTTAGCTTCAAAGCGGACGGCCCCGACGTCGCGGATGCTAAACCAAGGGCACCATTGCCAACTTCCCCCAAGAGACTGAGTGCCGGTTCGAGTGTCAGCGAGTTGCTGGATCATTACCTGGCCAAGCGTCGCGCCGAGGCGAACTTCCTTGTGACATTCAATCGGTTCTTGGGTGAACCTTCCTTGACGCAGTACTTGGCCGGAGAGCTCCGTGATCCGCCAACCGGCCCATCAGATCGAGCCAACGAACCATCTGGCCCCCAGAGAATTACGGCTGCGATATCTGATAAAGCATTTGAGGGTACGGAGCTGTCTGAAAAGCGGATTCATTCGATTCGTCGTCAGCTTGCCGAGCAAACATGGCCGGGCAGCTACACGGTCGCCCCGAATTCGAATCCTTCAGGACCGACGTTGGAACTTCCCAACAACGTCGCATCATTGAATCGAACGCTACTGGAGATCGTGCTGCCCGATGGGATTCAGAAACAGTCGATTGCGAGCACAATGGTCGTTTGGCCACATGATCGAGTGAAGCGGCAGCGTTGGCTATCCATCTGGACGATTTTGTTTGCCATCGGACTCGCCTGTGGATTTCTACCCAGCCGGGTCACGACGGTCTTCCAATTCTATCGACGCCAGTTGTCTCGAAACTTCCTGTCGCGTACGCCACGATCGGGCGGCAAGCCGGGCGCACCGGTCGATCCTGGCGCGATCGAGATTCCGGGTGATTCACCGTTTCACACGATCGAGTGTTACCGCGATGGGTTACCCTATCCCTTGGTGTTGGCGGCGACGCTTCAACCGGTGTTGCGGAACGGCAGCTACAGCATCGAGACGCGTCCGTTTCTCTTTAGCCCCAAGTACTCTGGATCGTTCGAAGACCGGCAGTCGCCCATCCCGACGAAACAGCTGAGTCTACAGTCGTTTCAGGTAGCCGGGCATGATGCCTCGGTTCAGCTGTCCGATGCAGTCACGCTATCCGGGGCGGCGGTCACGCCGTTGATGACCAAGAATCGATGGCTCAGCGTCATCTTGGACTTTTTCAACTCGGGAATCGGACAAGTCGTCGTTCGTCACGGACTGTTGCGCGGCCAATCGACACTGACGTTCGCATCCGAGGCGGCTTGGATTCTCTACATCGTTGCGTTCTTCGGCGGAATCGGGGCGGCTTATTGGCTTCTTGACCCATTTTCACGTTGGTCTCCTGTCATCTTTCTAGGTGGCGTCGTCGCGGTGATGACTCTCGCCGCATGGAGGTTGCGGCGAGGTACGGTTGGTTTCGTTCAGTCGTTAGTGTCCGCCCAGGAGACCACACCAACCGAAGACGTCGACTTCAACAACCAGCGTCATTTCTATGTGGCCGACGGTGGCTACTGTGACTATCTCGGCGTATCCGAGCTGCTACGACGGCGATGCAAATTGATCGTCGTCAGCGATGCCGGTGCGAACATCGGCGATGATTCGCTGGGAACCCTGTCGCGGATGTGTCAGCAAGCACGGGCCAACTTGGGTGTGCAATTCTTTGACCTGGACCATGAGGCACCCATTGATTTTGGTCGCTTGGAACTCAACCAAGAACGGCTCGTCCATCAGCCCTACATCATCATGCGCGTCCGCTACCCGGCGACCGCGTTGTCAGAGTTGGATTCCGACTCGGCCGATAGCGTCTACTGCGACTCCATCGAGACTGTGGGTGATGGCGTCAGCGAAGCCACGCTCGTTTATTGCCAAATGTCGATCACCGAGTCGGATCCACTCGAAATCAAACAGATTCGAAATCTGTTTCCAAAATTTCCCGACGAACCAACCGTCAACCAGTTCTATAACGACGCCCAAGTCGAAGCCTATCGAAACCTCGGCTTTCACATTGCCAATCGCCTGGCCAGTGAGGTCACTCGATGGAATGACGAGGAGGAAGCGTCCTCGGCCGAGGATGCATCCTCAACGACGTCAGGTCAGGAGACAACCGCCCGAAGCAATCCCGTTGACCGTTTTCGCGCAGCATTGCTAGAGAAACGCGAACACAGCTCGGTGCAACAGCCCTATTTCGAACAGTTGCTTGACCGATTGGAGACGTCGTATCGTCTGGCCTGCTACGAGGAAAAGTCCTACAAGAAGTCGGACATCTTTAGCGAAGCGATCTGGCCCAACCGTCGATTTGCGTTCCCAACCTTTCGCGCGGAACGCAACAAGCTGGCACGCTTTGCGCGACACTGTCATGGCACCGATATCCCGCGACAGCCCATCACGCGGCATTCCAGTTCGACTGTGGACGATCGCGTAGCCAAATACTGGTTGCGACAATACGAGGGCAATGCCGACATACGATGTGCCTACCGGAATGCGGTGCTCAGTGACATCAATGCCCTTGGTGCCGTGTCGGATTCGTTTTGTGGCGTACTTTGGTCGACGCTGGTTCCATCATCCGACATTCCGAAGCGGACAGAGACCGACAAGTTCTCGGAGTACCACCAGCTTCTTTCGGCACACCTCGTTTGCGTCGCGGTGGCGTGCCAAGAGATTCACCAGGGCCGTCCTCATGCCGCCTTTCAGGTCGGCGGGCGATCCAAGCTCCTCGATCTCGCGGCACGCCTGGCGGATCGGATCCTCGACAGGGCTCCCGAACAGTCTGACTTCGAGGATTACAGTTGCCAGGAAATCATCAGCGACATGGATAGCGTCACGGCCGAATTGATCGAGATGGAACGATCGATCTTCCAGGGTAGCGAGCACATTTCGACCGTGTCGTTTGCCCAGTGCATGACCAACGAATGGGGGCAAATGGCTCGCGACCATGAACGCAACGGTCAGTCGTTGAAAGATCGCTTCGACTTCGTTGGCAGTATCGATTTGGACAGCCCACTACGCGACGCCTTCGCCTCGGGCACGGAGCGTCAACACTCCGTGGATCTCATCGCCGCCGAGATCCGAATGCAACTGCACCGGGGCATGAAGAAGATTGACGTGGCCAAAATCCGAAGCGCCTTGGTGTCGTTATGGTACCTCGGATTCATGAATCCCGAGGAAATCCAGCATTACCTCCAAACCGACGAACCCAAGATCGTGCTCAGCGAGGGCGAAGCCGTCACCGACACCATTCCCCCTGAAACCCTCCCACGACGCTAACAGCAATTATCGGGAACTTAAGGTTCCTGGTTTGACCGTGCGAAGCCATCGACTCTTCCGTTGCGGATCGTTCGCGTTGCCTGTCTTTGGTAACCCAATGCGTTCAATCGGTACCACCGGCTCAATTGTCGGCTATTTGGAATAGGGCCTTTGAGATGTCGCTGTGACGGAGGTGGCAGTGACTATCGTGCAGGTGGGTGACGACCACCCCACGATTCACGAATCACTGTCTCATGTCTTCTTGCGTTGTCGGTCAAAAGCGTATCGACGCACAAAGGATGCCGGATGCGCCTCGTCAATGCAAACACTACGGCTAGCACTCGTCGGTCGCTAGAACGTGACCAGCGTGGCGCGAATGCTTCACAGCCTGCCTCCAACCGATCTTGAGGTTCCGAGCCATGTCAAACCAACAATTTTCGATGCCGTCCCGAGCGGTGCGTTGTGTCTTTGCGTCGATTGACTCGACGATGCGGGCGCGACAAGGTTGGTTCTTACCGGCATTGGCGATCCTGTTGCTCGGAAGCAGACTCACAGCCTTCGGTAGTGAAATCGATGGGCTAACAGGCGATCCCTGTTTTCCTGGATGGGAAGCATTCAACGTAATGCCTGAGGTTGTGGAGTCCTGGGGTGGCATGACTTCAGCAGCCGCTTTGGATGCTCCCGCTCGATTGGTCCTCGGTCGCATCGGCCAGCGAGCCGATTCGCTGGTCAACGGTGACGTACCCAGCCGATGGGGAACGCTTTCCTATGGAGCTCTCGAACTGAAGATCCAAATCCCGAGGATCGACACATTTCCTGTTGAGGCCGTCCGACTTTGGATTGATGGCGAGCAAGCCGAAACGGATCGCCTTCAAAAAGGCTCCGTCGCATTGGGAACATACCAGGGCATCACGACCGAGGAATGGACGTACCACTGGAACTGCCCTCCGCTGGGCCGGCATTTCATCCAGGCGGTCTATCGCCGTGGCGATGTTTGGAGTGTGATGAGTCAGCCAGTTCGGTTTGAGCTCTTGCCACCTCCGACTCCGTCAATCATTGCCGTTGGAAAGGACAATCAAACACCCCAACCATTCAGCGTGCCAAAGGCGGTCAGTCTGTCCGGTACCGCCACGATCAAGTTAGCCAACGTACGGCCGAACGATATGGTTGCGATTGATGTCGATGGTGAGCAGGTGTCAACCGCAATGGTCAGTCCCGAGTGCTGCATCACACTATCCCTATCCAGTCAGTTCGTCAGTGGACGCTATCGACTCAACGTCCGGACAACATCATCGCAAGGTTGTGGTATCACGAGCGGTCCCTCTCCTTCGGTCTGGGTCGATCTACATGATCATGAGAATCTGGTAACGAGACGCGACCTCATTGGTAACCGAACCCTGTTGTGGACCACGATCGCACCGGCGCCACAGATCCACCCCACTGTGCCCACGGACGCGACCGACGCCGCCAAGATCAATCTGGCTTTCTCCCATTCGGTGATCGATAACACTTCGTCCAATCCGAGCCAATCAGCAGACGGAGCGAAAAAGGTTCAGGACTCACGATGCGTAGAAAGCTCCCGACTCTACGACGCGCCATTGCCAAGCCCTATCGACCTACCAGTAGGCTGCAAATGCACCGAAGATCGAAGCTGCCTATCCTGTCTTATATCCGGGTCGCCATACGTAACTCTGGTGGAAGTTCTCTGGAACCAATTGGGATCACTGATTGGAACCGAGACCGAGGCGATGCACGGGCCGTCCATAAGTCCGATGGCCGTCCCGGAAAACGAATGGTTGTCGCTAGGAGGTACGAAGCCCGACGCCTCACCGCTTCCCATCGAGAGCTGCAAATCATCCTGGCCACTGAGTTCTTGGCAAGATCTCCTCCGTTCCCGATTGAATGCCAATACGGCTCTCAGTGAAGAGATCGTCGACGCATTCGAACAACTCAAGGTCGCACCGATGGAACAGCTGACCGCACTTGATGAAATCGAATCCGTCATTGAAACACTTCGAGAAAAGTGTGGCCACCTGACCCGATTCGACGCGTCTTCGACCTGTTGGTGTCCCGCGGACGCTGCTTGCGAGGGCACGTGCCAAAGAGATACGCAGAAAGAGTTCGATGAGATGAAACAAGAGTTGGCCGAGGCCGTCTCGCTCGAGTCCGTCGTTTCACTCAAGATCAGCCAAGATCTGTCGAAACTGTACCAGCTCGACCAAATCATCTTGGTTCCGACCGGAACCTCGTCCCGGCCGGACAAGAGTATGAGCACTTACATCTATTCGACTCGCATCAATGGCGTCTCGGATGAGTCCCTTCGCCTGACCATGCAATCAAGTCCGATCGAGCGTTGGCGATTACGTGCGGGACCTGTGGCACCGTTTCAAAAGCTGATCGAGAGGATCGAGGATCAAAAATCTGATTTCACCGATCGATGGCACGCTGCTCAACAGGACACGAAACGACTGCTGGAGTGGTATCCAGCGGCGATGAAACTCAACGACGAATCGGTGACGTCAGACCCAATGGCGTCTTGCCAATGCTGCAGAGCGACTGACGAAGGCTGCTGCCTGGCTATTCGGGAACGCTATGCAAAATCCGTGGAGACTCAAACGACCTATGCGAGAGCCATGCACGAGTACCTCCAATCCCTAAAACGCCGTCAACGGACCGCTGAGTTGCAGCGTCGTGATCTTGTCGATTTGATTCGCGATCTTCATGCGCTCGATCACAGAGCAGAACAACTCATCACGCTTGCCAAAAGTCTACACACCGATGAGGGACGACGCCTGTACGCAACGCGTCATCGCGAGGAGACTCGCTTGGCCGAAAACGTCCACCGAATGACGACGCAGGAAGCCATTGATACGCTCGGTCAGCAGCAAGACGAGCGACTGGCCCAGTCTGCCGAGGACCGCGCGAAAATCTATTGGAACCGGGTTGAGTTACGCGATCAGGCGAGAACCGCGCTGCGTCGCCACGCGCCCGATACGACGACACACTTTCATACGGCAGCTCATTTTCCGCTTCCGAGGCACGGCTACGGTGGATTGGATGACGAACGCGGTGGCCTGTTGATTCGCGAAGGGATGAAGTTGCAGACCCGAGCCGATGGGTCTTTCGATCTTGAATTTGACATCGCTCGAGCGAGGATTCCAGCCGAGCTGTTCCTGCAGATCGAGTTTCAAGCCACCGACGGCGGGCCGTGGCACACGGTCACACTGCGACCCGAAAAAGTGGCCGCGGAAGCCGGCGAAGGAATCGATTTCTTTGGCAATCTGGATCGCGAATCGTACTGGATGAGCGTGAAACGTTCTGGTCACCACCCGGCGCTGGAAGCGAGCGGTGGTCGAGTCGTCGCGACACGCCGCAAGGGAAGTGTGCGATACGGGCACGGGTTTCGTGGTCTCGGCGTTTATGAGCGCACCGCATTTGCCAATGCCGAAAATTAACACTCACCATCGGTGGTCTCGTTGGACCAACTCGATGCGTGAAACACTGCGGCAAAAAGGATTCGCCCCGAGGATCGGCTGAGTGGATCGCCTTCCCACGTCCGGGCCGTTAAAGCCAGCTCAGACCAGGTACTTTTCCTGACCCTTTTGACACGAATCTCTGGAGCAATCCGCACCCTCTATCCGAGGTATGTGACAGGTCATCGATGCGGCGGCGTCCTAGTTCTCGGCTGAACTTTCCGTTGGGACGCTGGCACCGGAACCGACGCACTTCCCTGGTAACGAGTGATAGGCTTGTCCATGGCAAAGCTCACGAACGGAATCGTGAATCTGATCCTACTGAGCACCGCGGCACTGGCCGTGGTGTATTTGCGGCAAGTTCCGATGTCCGCCGCACCGGAATCGGGCGTCGAACAGCAGATCCAGGTGAAGACGAAGGTAAATCCTGGGCTCACGAACCTTCAAGGTTCCTCACCCGACTTGCGCCCTTCACCGCGGCATGGTCATCGAAATCCGGATCGTTCCACGCCTTCATCGACGCCGGATCCAAACATCCGTCAAGTGCTCTGGATGAACGCCGCCGAGGCTGAGGATGAAGACCTCGAGTACTACCTCATGCAAACGCTGAATGGTCAGAAACTGGCGTGGCCGATCAAGGCAAACAGTCGTTTGGGGTTCGCCAAGCCCACCGTCATTCCGATCAAGGCCAATAGCAAGTTCACCATCGTGGTTGTGGGGACGTCGACTCCCAACATTGCGACCATCGACATCAATGGATCCACAGGCGCTGTCATCAATTCTGGGAGTTCGAAACAGGTTGAATTTGAGACGAACGCGATGGTGGCTAGCGGGAATCTGTCCGCCGATGGGAAAGTGCAGTCTGCTCAGATTCATATCCAACGTAGTGCGGAGGCTCTCAAACCTGGTCCCACGTTCAACTACCGCATTGCCAGCGCGCGCGACCAAGGCCTGTTGATTCAAGGCACGACCCATAGTCGCCACCGGGAACCGGACAATAACGGAGTCCAGTCGGTCTATACCGCCAACACAGGAGCCTATCTCAAGATCGCCGGTCAGTCAGCCTTCGGTAGTCCCCAGCGCGACGTGTCTCTATTCACCGAAGTGACAACTCCAATGGCGGATGCCAAGCTGTATGTTGGAGAGGTCAATCTCCGCACCCGGGAGGAAAATCTTGGGCAGGGCTTCTTTCACGCAGAGTGCGTCTTTCCGCCCAACCGATTGCAGGCAATCAGCGGTGAATTTCAGGTGCTGGTTCATGAAGACACGGGTCGCGACCTGCGTCTTGGAAATCGCGTCATCGTCTGCAGGAAGGTTACCCCTTCGACGAGTGACTTGAATTTCAAGATCGAGGGATTTGGCGTCAATGGGAGCGGTCTTCAAAAACGAACGCTCACTCGTTTGCCAGCGACGTCCCTGGTCAGTGTGGAGGCAGGTTTCACACCATCAAACATCGGTACCGAAGAGCCACCGACCCCCAAAAACCATATTGACTTGGTATTACGTCGACGCGGGAGTAGTGTGAACAGCCCAATCTTGGGTTGGGTTCCGGCGATCGGTGCTGCCGTACAACTTGGGAAAGAGTCCCCGATCGAAGTAAGCGAGGTGAGCATCAAACCTTCGCCGGGCGATTCGCCATTTATCGATGGTTCACGGACTCCGACCACGCACGATCTGGAGATCGTCGCGATGTTGGGAGATCAATACCTGAATGCCGGCATGCCGTTGAGTGTCGAGCTTCTCAAAACTCCCTTGCGAGTGCTGGATCTCGATTCCGGCAATCTCGGAATTGTCGCCGGATCCAAAGAACTTGTCATCTCTTTCCCTCGGAGTCAGGAACTAGAACTCGGAAATGGCGATTTGAAGGTGACGGCAACAGAAGCCAAAGACCGGCTCGTAAATGGGAAAGGCACACCCGAAATCAGACTTGAGAGACTAAGTGGGCAACAAGAATTCATCGAACCCGAAAAAGCCGTCTACTCGAAAAGCCGCAATGAGATCACGCTGACCTACCCGATCGGAGCCCTACTCGTCGGCGAGTACGAGGTAACCATCTCCGATCTCGAAGACGTTTACGGCAACGCGATCGAGGGTGATGACGGATCCGCGATGTTCAAACGCATCATCGGAGCCGATCCTGACGGATCATCCACCAACAGTTTGCCCGGTCAAGTCTTGCCAGGAATCCATGGATCCACCGGTCCGTTTGTCTCTTTCCAGGAGTGGACGCCACCGCGTGAGGTTCCCGACGGTTTCAATCCAAATGACAAAGTCGAAACACGTGTTGCCCGCCTCTACTTCTTTCGGGACGCCCATCGCGTTGCTCAGATCATCAACCGCAAGGTGCGATCCTATAATCGTCAAGGCGTTTCGGTAGCGCGTCAGTTAGCCGACCAGTCACGCACCAAGGCTGACCAGTTTACCGACGCTCGGCAGCAGGCGGAACGTGAAGCGATCCGCAAAGCACAGGAAACACGTGAGTTGGAACGCGAGCTCTCCGAGGCTCGGCAGACCCTGGACAGCACGCTCAACGAGATCCAGCGTCAATCGCGCGCATTGCAAACGGAAACCGACGAACAACAACGAGCCACCATCGAGAATTCGATCAACTCGATCGATTCGGCCGCTCAGCGACTCGCCCAGCAAGTCGAAACGCTAGAAGGCAAAGTGGATTCATCGCAGCAGATCGAACTCGATGCTCGCGAACGTGCCCAAGAAGCCGAGTCCCAAGAACAACGCGCGCGCCAAGAACAGTTTCGACGTGAAGTTGCGGCTGCCCATGCCGATCCGGACACCTATGCACCGGGTGTCCCAGGCAGCGCCGATCCGATTGAACAAACCAGCATCTCGGTGATCGGCGAGGGGCTGATCCATCTGCGTGGACCGCTCAAGGGTGTCAATCAAATCCGGATGATGATCAACCAGATCGACACGCCGGTCGGCCAAGTTCGCGTCAACGTGCATTCAACTCAAATCAACGGGGATGAAGCCGAAAAACTGGAAGTGGTCTCCTCCAGGATCCAGACCTACGTCGATCAAGCTCGGTTCATGAGTGTTCAGACCGGTGAGATGTTACGTAAATCCGTCATGGCCGTAGCGGGCCAAAGGGCCGAGGAAGCCCGAACGCTCTATCCCGGTTACTCGCAACAAGAGCGAGATCAACGGTATCTGTACGCCTTCTTTGGTAAAGACTTCGTCGATGAATTGCGGGCGATCGATTCCGAGTTCCTGCATACGGGAAACAAACTGATTTCGCTTCACTCGATGGATGTGACAAGCCTGTCATCCGCCTTGTTGCTGATGTCGCTGGCCAACAACAGCACCCGCGAGATGATTCTGAATGAGTTTGAACGCCATCTTCAGCACGAACTTCCTGTCGCCGAGGCGCGTTACCTCGACGCAGGAATGCATCCCGAGGACTGTCATTGCCTGTCATCGGACCAATGCGATTGCCATCAAGAAGGCAAGCTATCGTCCAAGCTGAGAGCGCTTTGGCGCAAACACCACGGGCCACCACCGGTCTACTCGCTCGCCCAAAACGCCGCATTTCAGTCACTGCGCGGTTTCTACGACGGCAATTTGATGCACGACCAGACAATGACCCCGTTACAGCGGGAGTTTGTCCGATTAGCGCAGATTTTCAAGAGCCGATTAATCACCGAATTGGAGTACAAACAACGGGTGATGGAGCGAGCACTCATCGAGGACCGTCTCGGCAACCGTCAACAAGATTTGCGAAACGCGCAACGCCTGGAAGATTCGGCGAATCGCCAGCTTGCTGACGCCCAACGAGAGAAGAACCTCGCGCTGGAATCGGTCGTCACTCAGTTGACCCAAACGCAGGCGGAGATTCGACGTTCGGCCAATCAAGCCAACGCATCACTGCGTGTATTCAACAGCAATTTCAAAGAGTTCATCAACGACGTTCTCAAACCAGAGCAACGTATCGCGATCCGTGACTTTCGGCGCAGCCAGTCCCGAGCCTTGCCGGAGACCGTGCAGTACTACGGTACGATCATCGATAAAGTCGAATTCCGCATCGTGAAGCATCGGGGCATTGATGGGCGACCAATCGTAGCGCTCGAGGTGAGAGATCCGGGCTTCAATGAGAAGCTCGAGCGTGAAGTCAGGCAGATGCTGGATATCTCCGTCGATCTAGCTCAAACACTCGGTCATTTTAAATTCCCTGGCACGGAGGGTACCGAAACCGTCATCGCCAAACTGACCGAGCTCAAGGACACGGTGATTCTGGATCGTTCACCAAATGACCCGTACGCGAAACTGAACTACGACGCCTTGGAGGAAGTGGCCGAACAACTCGTGGAAACACTTCGGCTGGCGGACATTACATTCAAGTTTCAAAGAGAACTCGCGGAGCGTCGACGATCGTTGCTAACGCAACTTCGTCAGCCATCGGTTCGTTATCAAGCGTACTATGAACAGTGGGTGCGTTATCGCAATGAGGTGCGTGACGTCTTTGAGACTCACCCCGAGAAGGACCGAATCAACCAGTTTCTGGATCACGTTGACGAAGAGTTCGATAGCCTGTTGCGGATCGACGTGAGCACCGAATTCCGAACGCGCGAGGCATCGGAGGCCCGACGACCGCTCGATCACAAAAAATTCCTGGACATGCTTATCGATGACCTGGAAGAAAAGTACATCGAGCTGATGGAAGGCACCCGCGCCCATACAGCGAACATCGACAACTATTTGAAACGGCTGACCACGGCCCTGGATGACGACTTCAATACCCAGTTCTATAACCCAACTTTTCGCAACGTTCGCTTAGCCAGTCAATGGAAGGACGTCGAGTTTGGCCAGACGGAAACGACGAACGTCCTAGCCAACAATCGCGAGTTCGCAAAGGTGTCTCCCAGCGCCACGATGGAGTTCGATCTTCCCAAGCGAGACATTTTGATCAAGGAAGGTCTCGATGCGGCGCTCGCGATCTATGACGACGTGGGAGCTCTCGTCAACGACCCGAACCTGATGGCATTGGCGGCGGGCCAAAGCGGTAATCCGGCATCCGATATCGGCGCCGGTTCAGGTGGTGGCCTGGGAGCTGTTCGAAGTGTGCTTCCCACGCTGGAAGGTTCGACCCAAGAAGGCATCCTCGCCCAGAACGCAGGCGTTCGACCTCGTTTCGAATCCAACGTCGAGAAACTGATTCCGGACCCAGCGATCTACAAGTTTGAGACAGGTACCGGTTTTGAGATTCGACCCGTCATCGAACCGGACGGGCAGGCTGTTGTGTTTGATTTCAACTACATGTACACGACCAATGTGCGAGAGCCAGTCCGCGCCGACGAGAAACACCTAGGACGGGTCAAACGCCACTTCATCGATACCGATGTTCAACTTGCTAACTTCGAACTTCGCGAAGTGAGCCGTTACACGGTCGCATTGAAGGCCGAGCGGACCGCACGCGGCGTGCCGTTATTGGAAGACATTCCGATCGTTGGTGTGTTGTGGCGACCGCTGCCCAATCGCGAAAAATCATTGCAACAGAACATCATCATGGCCCAGGCCACGATCTTTCCCACGCTATTTGATTTGATGGGACTGCGTTGGGCTCCGGCTGTTGCCGACATTGATCCGCTGGGTCTAAGCGACCGCGAGTTCATCGTCCGGGGGCGACATCGATTCTTGGAGAATCGGGTCTACGATGTCAGTAGCTCTCGCGTGGATGAATTCCTTCGTGTTCCCGAAGCAGAGCGGCGGGCTGACCTGTATCGATCCCAGTCGACGATTTCCAGTGTGCATCCCAATGGTTACCGCGGTGAGGGACTCGACATCCAGAACAGCGAACTTCGCGAAGGCTATCAAACCGAACGGTCGCACCCGACGGACCGTTATATCCCTAACCGGTCGTCAGAAGGTTCGATGTTCCTGCAACCTCCGGCGCTTCGATCGGAGTCCCTGCCGATCGAGTCGTATCCGGTGGAGCCCATGATGGAGGACTCATTGGATCGGGCTTTGAACAACCAACAACTTCCTGCCCCTGTCCTTCCGGACATGTCCTCGCCGATCTACCCAGTCGAACCGATCATTGCCCCGATGATGGAAATGCAACCTTAGGACGTCCGTGATGACAAACCAACGAGAGCTGATGGTGGTGGACGCGGTCCCGCGACGTCGTTTGTTGGCAAGAGCGGTGTGGATGCTAGTCGGTTGCGGAGCAGCGAAAGTGGCGAACGCAATGGATCCACTCATTCCTTGCTTTTCCTATACGTTCGGTGGCACGCGCAATTGCCTACCGAAGCATCACTATCAACATGTTGCGTCCTCGCCAGCCATTATCCTGTCGAGTCTGCCCGCAGTCGAAATGACGGCTGCGGTCGACCGGGTTCAAGCCGTGACGGCCGCTGCCCTCGGCGACGTACCGGTGCTACCCACGTCACCGACGAACCTGACGGGCAGACCGGTTCTAGCACAACGAAAAAGAATTCGTCCCAACCGGGCATCTTTAGTGATGGATCATTGTCGCGTCAGTGATGTTGTCATCGACTTTCTTCCGGAGGGTTACTGGTGGCTCAGTTTGATGGCCGAACAGAATCCGCCACCGGAACCAGAAGATGACCAGGGTTTTCAATCGACAATTCATCTACGCCGCAATGCGTTCTCGCTGATGGTACGGCTGTACTCATCTGGCCGACGCCCGGTCACTGAATCGGTTGAAACCGATCTGCTGCCTGTCGAACCGAATCCAGGTCGGCTGATGGTTTGCCAACTCGAACCGCGCGACTTCTTTGTTCAACGTGGGATCCCTCGGCACCTTTCATTTCATGGGCATAGCCCCGAGATCACGGTGCATTACTCTTCGATCGAGTCTGCCGAGTTCGAATTTCGCTATCGCCATGATCCGCTCAGTGCAGCGGGGCAGACCGTGCGTCGTTTGGAGGATTCTTAGAAATGGAGTCTTCAAAGATGGCATTGCTGCGATTCGTCCGACGTTGTCGCATCCGGCTCGGGATGGCATGCCTAATCGGTCTTCTCGGGTGGTTGATTGCATCGCAACAGGCCGCGGCGGACGACCCACGCAACGGCCGGGTTTCGCCTGTCCTTGAAATCGAGGTAATTGATCCGGGGGTCGACGCTCAAGGCAACCCGGCGGTGGTGTTGCATGATGTCGAAGACGGAACCATCGTCGATATTCCACCGACGGTATTGGTCCATCGATACTACTACACCGGCGATCGTCGCTTTCGCGGCCCGAACTTGCCCGGTGGACCATCGATCGTTGTCGCGAATCACCCAAGAACGGGCGAGCGTGTCTACGTTCCCGTCCAAATGCTGCCTGGATCACCGATGGTCCACTACACGCATTGTGAAATCGAATTCGACTACGGTGAAACGGGAATCTCGGTAGTCTTCCCAATAATAGGTCAACCACGCACGAAGATTCGGTCCGGTCGCAAACTCACCAGCCGAGTTGCCGACGCTCTGCAATGGGAGGAACTACAAAAGAAACGGGAGAACAAAGTCCGTGGTCGCGTCAGTCCCGCCAAACGCGTGGCCATCTTCGCCGAGGGAGCGTTGCTGACCGCCGAGCAATGGACACGCCCGATCACGCAACCAGCCAAACAGATCGTCCGATTGATTCCTGGCGTCGTCGCACTGACCGATCCGGAAACGGAAGTCGAGAACGCCCGTCGCGTCTACGCCCACAACGCGGAAACAGAGCGCAAACTACTTCAACTCCGAACGCAACTTGACGATATCGATCAGGCGACCGTCCGATAGGAACTCGTCACCACAGCATGACGGCGGAGTGCCCAGACGCGTTCTCCGAATAAAGACGAATCCGAAGCAGGTACTTCCGACCACGGCGAAGACGCACATCGAGTTTTGCGTTCAGGCTCAGACCGCTGTCATCGTCACCATCGATGTAGTGCCAATCGTCCTCGCGACTCGAATTCTCTTCGAACAAGACCATCACGACATCGGATGAGCCGAACGTCTGGATCGTGTAGGTGTCGCTACGCTCCACGCTAATCTCAAAGTTGACTTGCTCTCCGGCTTCAATCTTCATCTTCTCCGACTCCAGCGGACGAAGCCGTCGGTACTCACGTCGGTCCAGTGGCGGATAAAGACTTTGAACCCGATCAATATCGGTTTCACTGAGCCCGTCAGCCGGCCGCAGCCCCGAGGCATACTCGCTCGGTTCGATGATCAATCCAGATGTGAAGGCGTAGTGCATGATCGAATCGGGATCCCACGGAGAACCCTCGACGGCAGACGTTTCGATCTTACGCAGAATGTTGTGGTAGGTCGTTCGCCGAGGCCATCGATTCGGCGCCGCGGCAAAGTGACGGTAAACCGCGTCTTCGTCCCAAACGATCCCTGAGAAGGGGTTCTGGTGTTCATGCGGAAATCCGAGGGTATGGCCAATCTCGTGAATGGGAGTGTCAAGACCACCGCCGCGGGGATCTCGGGTCAAATCCCATCCAAAGTTCATGGTGCGCTCGCCGCGCGTGGCCACGTCGATGATGTCACGACCGACGTACGACCAAGCACCGTCACCACGGCGAAATCCGATGCGGATCATGGCGCCGTTGACGTCGTCGACCTCCTCAAATGAGACGCCGATATTCAGATCGGCCCAAGCCTGAAACCCCTGTCGTACCAAGTCCACATTATCGTCATCGCCTCGATCACCGTCGGTGTCAAAAAATGCGTACGTCAAGTTCGTGCCGCTGACCCACTTCTTTCCGAAATAGCGAATCAGCCGCTCTCGGCTGGGTGACATGTCCGCGGCAAATGTTCTCTTGGGCACCTCCGGCATCCGGCAGCATCCACCTACCTCGATATCGTCCGCCTTGGCTTGCTCCGAATCATCGTGACCGATACGTCGATCGATCTTCTGTTCGAGCGCTTCGAGGCGTCGGAAAAGCTCATCGAGAAGTTCTCGCTGCGTCTTCTGTTTTGCCATGATGATTCTCCGTGCAAGTACGTCGGCTGAAGGAGCATGAACGATCGAAGGGCTAACTCAAAATAGCTCTACAGAAGGGTATCTGGTCGCCGGATCCGACGCAACCGAACGGCCAAAACTTTCTGGCCATCCGATCGTCTCGTTTCCAAAGGCCGATCACGAGGATCCATACCGCCATACGCAGTCATCGGCCCATGGGAACCAGCGTTCACCATCCGCCCGAATGTGGCATCGAACCGGGGCTACCGATTGCCTATCGGGTCGGGGATATCAAGGCGCGCTATCGCGTTGTGTACCCACGATGAAACGACGACTGGGCAAGTTTGAAAGCGCGGTTGCTGTGCGGCTTTCTTGGTCAGCTCGCATCGGGCCAGCTATAACTGGAGCTCAATGACGTCCTCATTCCCTGCCATGCCCACCGCAACCCGCCTGATGCAAAATATTTTTCTAACCATCTTGTTCTTTTCAATCGTATCCGCGACTTCAGCGTCACCCTCAACGCCCAACATTGTGGTGATCTTCATTGATGACATGGGCTATGGCGATGTCGAGTTCAACGGAGGCGTTGGACCCCGGACGCCGAATCTGAATCAAATGGCTGCGGAGGGCATGAAGTTCACCGACTTTTATGTTGGATGCGCTGTGTGCTCCGGTTCGCGTGCGGCGTTGCTGACGGGGACGCACTATCAGCGACTCGGTATTCCCGGAGTCTTGTTTCCGGATGGACAGCGAGGACTACACCCTGACGAGCATACGATCGCTGACATGCTGAAAGATGCCGGATACGCCACCGCGTGCGTTGGCAAGTGGCATCTTGGTCATCTGCCGCCGTGCCTTCCGACCTACCAAGGATTCGAAACGTACTTCGGCATCCCGTACAGCAACGACATGTGGATCGATCCGGCCAATCGTTTGTCAAGCGACATCGTGCTACGCGAAGGCGTCACGATGTCGGACTTGAAATCAGGCCAGACCATCAAAGAATCGGTACCGCTGATGCGAGACGAAGAGATTGTCGAGTATCCCTGCAATCAATCGACCATCACGAAGAGATATACAGAGGAATCAATTCGATTCATCAAGAATCATCTCGAATCACCATTCTTTCTCTACTTGCCACACACAATGGTGCATCGGCCGCTGGCGGTCAGTGACTCATTTGCAGATCGAACGGGATCACTATTGTTCGATGCCATTGAAGAGGTCGATTGGTCCGTTGGAGAGATCCTACGAACACTCCGCTCGGAGGGAATTGCCGATCGAACGCTGGTCATCTTCACCAGTGACAACGGTGCGGCGCTTGGTTCATCGGCGCCGCTGAGGGCCAAGAAGTTTAGTGTTTATGACGGAGGCATCCGCGAGCCGACACTCATGTGGTGGCCAGGGCAAATCCCCGCAGGATCGGTTTGTCGCGAGATCGCCGCGTCGATCGATATTCTTCCGACCTTGTCCAAACTCTGCCAGGGTCGACTCTCCGATCATCCAGTTGACGGCCGAGACATCTGGCCGCTGATGAGCGATCCCAACGCGACCAGTCCTCACGACGCGTTCGTTCTGTCGCACGGGCCGGGAACCGTCCGTCGCGGGAAGTGGAAGTTTTATCCCTGGAGAGAAAAGGCCACCGGTCGAGATGCTCCCGTCGGACGCGATCCATCACCCGAACCGGTTCAGCTCTACGATCTATCCACAGACATTGGCGAGACCACGAACCTTGCCGCCCTCCACCCGGAGGTGTGCCGTAACTTGCAAGCTCGATTCGATGAGCATGTTGCCGACATCAAGTCGAGCGAGCGAGAGGCGGCGTCGTTGAAACGGCCATCCGATGCGCCACCGCCGACCCGACCAAAGCGCCGAAGTTGACGGTGGATTCGGGAATGCTAGGTCCGGCGGCCCGATCGCGACGCAGTGAGGGTTCGGACCGCCTCGTCAAACGAGCATTGCCATCATTCAAAACAGTGCGTTTTCGATCGGTTCCTCGAATTCGTTGTCCTCATCGCCAAACACCTCGTCGATCGCGCCGAGACGGTCGGATCGCAATGCGGGCCCATCATCAGCATCGACGTTAACCAGACTCGCAATCGCATTGATGACCAGGAGAGCATCCAACGCCGAGACGCGTCCGTCATTGTTCACGTCAGGAAAAACGGGCTGAGAATCGGACTGGAAACCAAACGCGTAGCGGGTGATCCAGTTGATGATCATCAAGGCATCGCGGGCGGTGATCATGGAATCGGCGTTTACATCCTCCGGCAATAAGTCGTTGTGAGAGTCCTCTTCAGAACCACCATCATCGACCGGTGACTCGTCCATCGGGTCGTCGTCACCGAGATCGTCATCGAAGAAATCATCCTCGTCGAAGTCGTCATCCATCGATTCTTCATCATCGATGGGCGTCTGATCTTCCGGATCGTCGTCATCGA
Source organism: Planctomycetota bacterium (assembly GCA_038748615.1). Taxonomy (GTDB): domain Bacteria; phylum Planctomycetota; class Planctomycetia; order Pirellulales; family Pirellulaceae; genus Rhodopirellula. The sequence continues at coordinate 29,760 of JBCDIU010000020.1, forward strand.
CGGGGATTTCATCTTCGAGATCCTCATCATCGACCGGTGACTCGTCCATCGAATCGTCGTCACCGGGATCTTCATCGAAGAAATCATCCTCGTCGAAGTCGTCGTCCATCGATTCTTCATCATCGATGGGCGTCTGATCTTCCGGATCGTCGTCATCGACGGGGATTTCATCTTCGAGATCCTCATCATCGATCGGTAATTCATCCATCGCGTCATCATCATCGACTGGTGGTGAATCGTCCGGTTGATTATCACCGGAATCCTCATTGCCAGAATCGCCTGTGTCGGTCCCACCGGAGCCTGGTCCGGGTGAGTCAACACCCAGCGTTGCCAAGTAGTCGACCCAGTAGGTGTCTCTCGCGGGCGGGAAGGCGGCGAAGGTCTGCAAAGCCGGACCGGCCAGGCCGCCTTGAACCAGTGGATGCTCCGTGGCGGTTTCGGGCGTCACCGCGTCGGAGAACGAGAATCCAAAGTCATCTTGAAGCTGTTGGTTGGTCAATCCGACCAACTCTTCACGAACGTATTGGGACAGCTCTCCAGCGACGGGCACTGGAATGAACCCGGGATCTTGGACATCGAAGTAGAGGCCGAAGGTTCCTTCGCCAGGATTACTCAGCGTGATCCGGTCCTTCTGGAACATTCCGGGAACGTTCAGAAGGTTCGGTTCGTCGAAGAACGCTTCTTCGATTCCGAAGAGACCGCCAGCCAACCCGATGTCAAAGGCCGCATTCATGTCGATGCTGACTTGGCCATCCGCATCCTCGGAATCGAACAGATCGCTCAGGGGCAAGAATCGAAGATTGCTGAGTTGAAGATCGCGCGGCCCATTGTCGGGAACGTTAATACGAATCCCCGTGATCGCTGAAATCTCTGCGTTATCGATCACACCGTTGCCCTGTCGGGGCGCGGCGATCCCGGTCAAATAACCGTCGATCTTGATATTGCGCACCGTCAAATCGTTGTCGTTGGCAAACTGGTCCAGCTTCAGGCCGATGGATCCCTCAGCACCGGTCCCGATGAGTTCGATGTTTTCGAAGGTGAGACGACCGGAATACGGCGCCGCGACGCCCGAGAGAGGTACGTTCCACGCGGTGAAGTTGCTGAAGGTGGATTGCAGCAGGTTTTCATAGTCCTGAGGAACTTCTGGCAAGAGTCCTTCCAGGACGAAATGTTCATCGTTGTCATCGCGGTTGTCCGTGTGCAGATAGGCGATGTTGAGCCCTTTGGGCACGTTGTAGGCGACGTTTCCATCAAAGCTTGGGACCGGAACCTGCTTCGGTCGAATCGGTGTTTCGCCGGCCGGTCCGATTCGATCGCCATTGGGCACGCGACCGGCATCAACTAAATTTTCACCAAGTCCTCGTTCAACGAGCCCCAAGGTCCAGTAAATGTATCCGTGACCGGTCGCACCTGAAACAACGTTGTCTTCGACCGTCACGCCCGGACCATGGAACCAGAATCCATCGCCCTGCCAACCAAAGTCTTGCGTCAGCACGCGAATGTCCGGTGACTGATCTTCGTTGATTTCGACATCCGGTGGATTCGGATTGCCGTTGGGGTTCACCGTTCGAATGGCGATGTTGCGAATGAAGGACCCTTCTTCGTCGCCGGCTTCGGTGTTGTAGGCAGCCCCGGTAATGTTGTGCGAGACATTGTCGATGAAGTCGACGTTGGAGGAATGGTTCACGTAGGCCCAACCGGGATCATCGCGAACGACAGAACCACGAATGAGCCCTGGCTCACCGCCGAATCCGCCACGATGGAAGTGAACGGAGTATCGACCACGAACGTTGAAGCCACCCAGATCTTCGACTTCGGTGAGGGCCTCACCCACGGAATCCTCGGATCCACTGACCAGTCTCCAATCTTCCAGATCGACGCTCTTGTCGGTGCGTCCGAGTCCTTGGAACGATGCGTAGCGAACGTCCACATCATTCGTATGCATGAACATGATGTGGCCGCGGTGCTGTGCATCTGTGTTCTCGGATGTGAACTGGACGTTCCGAGACAAGTTGGCGACATGGACTTGAAGGTCATCGCGTGGAGAGACGTGATCTTGCTGGAGCGCTTGTCCGGCGAACGTGATCGTTGCCCCATCGATGGCGGTGATTTGCACCACCTCGTCGCCGGCCGGGTCGTCGGGGTCAACGCCCGCGATGGTGATCCAGTCATCCACCTTCCAGCCATCCGGTGCGGACGCCAAGGTAATCTGAGTAGCTCCCTGCACGGCTTGGGGAGATCCCGAAGAGGGGCTAGCCAGCGTTTGGAACGACGTTTTCGCAGCTCCGTGGATCGTGGTTTTTCCATGCAGCAGCGCCCCGCGACTCAACAGCGAAGGATCCCAGGTGCGATCGATGGCACCGTCATCGGCGAAGACGATTCGTGCCGTGTAGTCCTCACCAACCGGGTTGGTTTCCGTACCAATGACCAGCTCGCCCGTCGGGGTTGATACCAGAGTGTCTACCAGCAACTGAGTGTCTCGATCCGTTGCAAAGTTCAGCACGCCATCGATCCGCACCGTTTTGAATTCCGGGGTCAACTCCGAGTTGATCGTCACTTGAACGCCGTGCGGGATCACAACGCGCGCTCCTTCCCCAGGAACTTGGTTGTTGGACCATGTCGCCGGGTTGGACCACGCACCATTTGCAGACGCGACATAATCTGCTTGGTCGAGCGCGACCAAGTCCATCACCGCCGCGTGGCCGCTGTGATTCATGGCGGTGTGATCCATCCCGCCTGTTGGACTCGACACCATCGTGTTGGTGTTTGAATGGCTGTGCCCCGTGTCCATCATCGACACCATTGCCGACGTGGTTTCCATCGCCATGCCATCGCCCGCCAGAAGTCGGCGCTGGTCCAGGATCTGCAACCGCAAATGACGCCTCGATCTCAATCGCCGTTCCTCACGCGTCACGGTCGGTATGATGGATGAGAGCCACGATCTCTTGCGCTGGCGATTTGTCATGATGGTGTCCTTGGTTCCGACGAGTGTCGTAGTTGAGAAAAGTGCCGCTTCGATGCGGTGACGCGCAGTCTCACTGTGCGGGAACACTCGATGTGCGCGCGGGGATCGCGGAATAACTCGGACGTTGCGCGAGTTTCGATTCCTACCTAATTGGGACCCGAAGCGCGGCCAGATGCGGACACACTCATCCGACTTTTTGGTGCATGGCAAAGAGAACTCAACATGCCATCACCGAATCACAATTGAATCGCGATGCGGCAGGTCCCAATGGGGAGTCCTCAATCGGAGCGGCATTAGGCCGCCGTACAAAGCCACTTCGAACCGTCCCGCTAAGAGTCGCGACCTGCGCACGTGATCGGTTGTCTGGGCCGGCGGCGGATGACGCAGGCACCCGCGATGACGCCTACCAGGAGCATGCTCGACGGTTCGGGAACGGCCGTTATGATTGCCGAATAGGAGGTGCTCGAGGTGGGAAAGATGACCGTGTCGATGGTGGTGAACGAGTCGGTCACAAAGTCATCAAAGATTGGGTCATCCGTGATCGTGAGCACAAAATCCCCTGGGGAGGTGGCTTGAACCGTGAAGGTTCCCAGTTGAATGGAACGCCCGGTTGGACTTGGAAAATTAAGGTTACCTCCCGCGATCACTTCGGAGCTGGACGGAAAGACTGGGAAGTTCAATGCGATGTAGGGAGGGGCAAACGTGAAGTTGGTGATTTGACCGAATGCCGGATCCACCGTGCCGATGAAGCCAAAGCCGGCCAGGCCATCGATGGTCAGGTCCGGTTCACCCAAGGCTAGCGGGATGGTTTGGTTGACAAACAATGGGATCTCAATGGCGCTGCCAACAGAGTCCAAAAAGTTCACCGGGCTGCCATCCGGGGAAAAGCTCAGGACGATGCCTGCGTGAACTGTGCCGCCAAAACATAAGGACAGCAAGGCAAAGGAGAAACGGCGGAGCATGACGCGAGGGTCCCCAGTAATTTCGGTGTGGAGTGGGTTTCGAAATCTGAGAACTGCCCAATTGGCAGATCCCCACTTCCCCCGTTGTTTTGAAGGTCCCCAACCAACGACGCTCGCGGACACCGATTTCAAAATTTCTTTTAACTTTTGAACAATGCGAGCTTTCTTCGCAAGCTCGTACGATTCGCGATGCTCCAAACGGTGCCAGCCGCGCACAAAGGGGGTGCTGGTCGACTTTCCACGCAATACGAATTGGAATTGATTCGAACGAACCGCATCCAGTTGGTCGCGGTCGCTACGTCTGATTGGCCTCGATGGCGCCTACCTGGTTCGGCGGTGACGTCGGCTGCCCATCCAAGCCAACCCCATCATCACCATGGGCAGGAATGAGCGAGGCTCAGGAACAGCAGTGGCGTTCGTAATCGTCAACGTACCCCAGGGCGTGGAGTTGACGCTAACCAGTGTCGTATTCGGACTGAGTCCACCGTCAAAGGTACTTGCATCGGTGTTGACGAAACTTCCCGAGGCAGTGCTCAAGTCGACGCCGGTCGCCAACGGGCTGATCATTCCGATATCGAACTGGTTGACGTCGCCCGGTGATATCTGATTGAGCGCGACACCCCCGATGGTCATGCTTCCCGGTGCCCCTCCTGAAAAGCCAAAGAACGGATCTCCCGCAAAGGCCCAAATCAAAAAATCACCGGGAGCTGTCGACGTACCAGAACCTGAGAGAGTCCATGTTGATCCGCTGTTTCCATCCCCTGTCACTGTCAAAATAATCTCAGCCTTGAGAGTTGTGCCGGTGCCGAAGGCGACCAGGAGCAACAGGTTGGCTGTGATGATTCGTGCGTGCATCCAAAATGCTCCGGAATACGATGGAGAGGATAGGGCGATTCATGAGGGGTAACCCTGCACTTGGCCCTCCTCCTGAAGTCCCCCAACAAATGAACTCCGCGGACACCGATCTCGAATCTTTTACGAATCTCTCACCGTGCATTTGTATCGACAACCATCACGGTCTGTTGATTCACCCTCCCAGTGGGAGGGTCGGCCCGCTTCGGGCCGGGGAGGGGAGTCTCGCGGTCCAGCGTGGCACCTCCCCTCGCCACGCTCGACCATTCCCGGAAGAGTGAGTTGAGAGACGTCGATACCCACGCTTAAGGCGTAAGCCGCTTTCGGTAGTTGGAGCGGAAACTCAGGAAGTCGCGTGAATCGACATCCCCATCGCCATCAGCGTCGAAAGCGGCATTGAAGCCGATATCTCCCTGGCGCCGGCGGAAGGACGACCGAAACGCCAAGAAGTCCAAGCCATCCACATCCCGGTCACCATCCGAGTCGCCATAGAGTCGGAAAAAGTCATCCACAGCTGCGGTGCCCGCCGCACCGTCTTTGTTGCCGTCGAGTGAATTTCCTGCGAGATCGCGGACGTGGGTGTCCAGGACGCTCAATCGATAGTTTCCATCGATCAATGATCCACTTGAATCGACTTGGTTGCCACTGAACGTCAGGACGGCTTGGGTCTTCCCACCAATCACTGAAAGTACTGGAGCATTGAGCGAGACCGATGTGCCCGATTTTGTCGTCAAAACAAAAGCACCGGGATCGACGGCTACTTCGGAATCAAAAGTCACAGTGATCGATCGAATGACACTTCGCTGAGCCGAGCCGTCGTCATAGGCAATCGACTCAACCTGTGGAGCGATGTTGTCGACGGTGAAGGTCTCGTCCGTAGCCGGCTCGCCAGCAGCCAGACCATTGCCAGCGCTGTCGATGATCGATGCGTCACCGGCGACGTCCAACCCGACCTGCCCGTTGAAATTCGCGAGGTCCCCACCGGAGACGACCAGATCGTAAGTCGTAGCGTTAATCGCGTTGACGAGTGAGACGGGAGCCGTTGTTCCGCCAACCACCGTGAAGTCAGCGATGTCGACCCCAATCACAGCTTGATCGAACGTCGCGCGGAAGATCAACGTGTCGGCGTTGGTGAACTGCGACGTTGGGGTGAAGGTTTCGAAACTGAGCAGTGAAGGTGCTTGATTGTCAAGCGTGTAGGTTTGGTCCGTTCCGGGTTCAACAGAAGGCACAAGATTGCCGGCAAAGTCTGAGATGTTGTGTCCGCCCGAGAGATCGAGCCCAACGATACCGTTGAACGATGCCAAATCACCTCCCGAGACAGTGACGTTATAGATCGCGTTATCATTGTCAAAAACGACGTTCGTAACGGTTGCCGAGGTCCCGCCGTTGACGATGAAATCGCTTGCGTCGACATTCAAGGCGTCTTCGGAAAAGGTTGCCCGGAAAACGAGAGTATCTGCATTCGTGTTTGCGCCGGCCGGATTCAATCGGGTGATGCTTCGAAGTATCGGAGGAACATTGTCCAAAAGGTACTCCTCGCCTTCGGCCACCAAGAGCCTCGTCGCATTGCCATTCGCATCCGCCGCAGCATGCCCGGCGGAGAGCGCCAACCCGACGAATTCATTGAAGCCTGCTAGGTCACCTCCCGAGACGGTGACGTCATAGGTCTTGCCGTCGATCGGCGTGACGTTGGTCACGGTCGCAGTTGTAGGCGGCGAGGACGGAGAACTTCCTGCCGTGACCACGAAGTCACTCGGATCGACACCGTTGATGTCTTGGCTGAACGTTGCTCGAAAAACGAGCGAATCCGCGTTGGTCCCTACCGCCATTGGGTTTTGACGACGGATCTCACCCATCGTCGAATTGACGTTGTAAATTTCGCTAACCGGGTCGGTGACCAGGGTGTTTCCCGCCAGGTCCGTCAGGAAATCCCCAAATAGCAATAGCCCGACCGTTCCCCCAAAGGTGCTCAAGTCCCCGCCAGAGACCGTGATGTCGTAGGTTCGTCCGTTGATCGCGTTGATGCTTGTGACGGTTGCTGTCGTCCGAGGAGCATTGATGAAGCCAAAGATGAAGAAGTCACCTGCATCAAGGCCGATGACATCCTCGTCAAAGGTGGCTCGAAACACGAGACTATCGGCATTCGTGTGCAACTCGACCGGATTGTGCCTTGTAAATGTCAGTAGCTGTGGAGCGATGTTGTCGACCGTGTAGGTCTCGTGGGTAATGGGCTCCGTTGTCGGCAGAGAGTTGCCTGCGAGATCGGCAATGTTGGTTGCGTTGGCTATGTTCAGGCCGACGGTTCCGTTGAAGCCTACCAAGTCGCCTCCGGCCACCGTGACGTCATAGGTTTTTGCGTCAACGGGCGCGACGGCGGTGACCGTCGCGGTCGTCGTGCCACTGACATCGAAGTCGGATGCATCCACATTGATCACATCCTCGTCGAAGGTCGCTCGAAACACGAGCGTATCGGCGTTGGTGAACTGCGAAGCAGGAGTTTGACGGACGAAACTCGCCAGTGATGGCAGCGAGTTGTCAAGCGTGAAGGTCTCATCGACCGGCGGTTCTTCGAGCGGGATAGGAGTAAACGCTTGGTCGGCGATTTGGGCATTCGAGGCGAGATTCAACCCAACCGTTCCGTTGAGCTTGGCCAAGTCTCCGCCCGAGACCGTGATCAGGTAAGTTTGATTGTTCACCATTTCCACATTTGCCACCGAAGCCGTTGAACCGTTTACCTCAAAGTCAGCGGCGTCAACTGCTATGACATCCTTGTTAAACGTGGCTCGGAAGATGAGCGTGTCGGCATTTGTATCTTGCGATTGCGGTGTCCGTCTTTCGAAACTGATCAAACGAGGAACGCCGCTCTCGAAGGCGCCGACGTCCACGACGCTGTCGATGATTCGGTTGAATCCGATACCCCTTTGATCGAACTGAAGCGGAACGTCGTTTTCATTGACGGCCAGTGCGTTGCTTCCCATGTTGATTGCCGGACTTGCGGCCAGCAAAGCATGCGTCGGTGTCGGTCCGCCGTTGTCTTGCAGCGGTCCAAGCATTGGGTTCGTGCTCGGCTGATCGCCGGTTGCCGTCAGATTTCCAGAAGCGTCGCTGCTAATGTTGTATCCCAACGATTCGTTGCGGGCAGTGAATCCGGCGACGACGATGTTGCTTCCAGACGTCGTTGTGAAAATCGAATTTCGATACCGTGTCTTCGATTCAAACGCCCCGGATCCGGATGTTGTGATAAACGAGCCTCCAGTGGGTGCCGTATTGCCGGCCATCGTGACATTCGTAAGCGTGACCGAGCTTGTCCGATTCGGCGATGCCGTGTTGACGAATCCGCCGCCGCGACTCGACGTGACGGAGTTGCCGCTGATGGTGGAGTTGATGATTTGCGAATTGGACGTGTTGAAGAAGTCAATCCCTCCGGATTGGAAGGCAGCCGTGTTGTTAATGACGGCAGAGTTGACCAGCGTCAGCGTTCCGCCGTTGCTTCTCAGGCCACCGCCGATGAAGGTCGAGTGGCTATTCCGAATCACGCTGTCGCGGATGGTCAGGTTATGACCGGGTGCTGCATCGATGGCTCCGCCATAGAGCGTGCTTCGTCCATTGGCGATGTCCAAACCTGAGATGTTGTACGTCCCCGCACCGAACAGAAGAACCTGCGAAACATTTTCGCCACTGATCGTAAGCTGATCAGCGCCGAGGCCGTAAATGGCTAGGTTTCCTCCTACCGAGAGCGCTCCTTGCGTCAGTGCGATTGTTCCACCGGCGAGACTGCTGGAAAAGTTGACAGTCGTCAGGTTGGGAAGAGCGTTTGCGAACAGTAGTGCTTCGCGAAGTGTGAGCTGACCTGCCCCAAAGTTGCCATCCACTCCATCGCTTAGCGTGTTGACGGTGATGCTTGGAAGATGATAGCGCTCATAGGTCTCGTCCGTCGCCGGCTCGCCCGCGGTCAAGCCATTACCAGCGCTGTCCTTGATGGATGCGTTAGCCGCAATATCCAGACCAACCGTGCCATTGAAGTTTGCCAGATCTCCACCCGTCACCGTAATGTCGAAGGTAGCGGAGTCGATGGAATTGACATTCGATACGCTGGCCGTGGTACCGCCACTGACGACAAAGTCCGACACGTCGACACCCGAAACGTCTTCACTAAACGTCGCCCGGAAAACGAGTGAATCGGCGGTCGTGAATTGCGATGTCGGATTCGAACGTGTCAGGCTAAGGGTTGGTGCTTGATTGTCGAGCGTGTACTGCTCATTCGTCGGCGGCGGGGTGGCCGTCAGCGCGTTGCCTGCCGGATCGGTGATGTCGGTTGCGTTGACAACTGCCAAACCAACCGGGCCGTTGAAGCTTGCCAGATTTCCTTGAGCGACCGTGATGTCGTAGACGCTTTGACCGCCCACTGGAGTCACGTTGGTGACGATCGCGGTGCTTGCTCCGGTGACGGCGAAATCCGTCGTGTCAACACTCGTCACGTTCTCATTGAAGGTCGCTCGAAACACGAGCGAGTCCGCATTCGTGAGTGCTTCGGCAGGGGTCTGACGGTTGAAACTCAGTAAGGTCGGCGGCTGGTTCGATTCGAACGCACCGATGTCGATTCGATTGCTTTCGACCCGCGGGAATCCCGTCCCACGTTGATCGAACTGTGGCACGCCGCTGACACCGGCGACCGCGTTAGGATCTCCCATGTTGATTGCCGGCGAATCCGACTGCAGCGCGTGCGTCTGTGTCGGGCCGCCGTTGTTTTGCAGCGGACCAAGTCTGGGGTCCATGCTCTGAATGTTGCCATCGCCCGTGATGGCGACGTTCGTAGAGAAGAGGTTGTAACTTCCGGTTGGCAATACACTAAAGCTGACCGTATCAGCAACAATCGAGTTGTTGAGCTGAACAGCACTCGTACCGAAGATTGCACCAGCGCCAAATGAGTCAGTGTTTCCACTAAACGTGCTGTGGGCAATGCTGGTGGCACCAGAGAAAGAGAAGATTCCACCCCCGGCGCTACCTGAGTTCCCAGAAAACGTGCTGTTTGTCACCGTCAGGCTGGTACCGGATGAATTGGGAACATAGATCCCACCGCCAAGGGAAGTAGACATGTTCTGAGCGATGGTGCTGCCAGTCACGTTGACTGTCGAACCGCGGTAGGCGATTCCCGCGCCAGTCGAAGCGCGGTTTCCCGTCAGGGTGGAATCAATGAGATTCAATACACCACTACTAAGTGTGCCGTAGATTGCACCACCATCGCCGGTCGCTGCATTGCCCGAGAGCACGACGTCGCGCAGTGTCAGGTTCTCGGCGCTGAGAATCGCACCTCCGTCGACTAGCCGGCCAATCATGTCTCCGCCCGTCATCGTCAGGCCACTGATCGTGACATTGAGTGCCGACGAACCGTTGCCGTCATCAATGTTGAAGATTCGAAAGCCATCGCCTGTTGCAATGGTATTGTCTAGACCGTTACCCGCATCGAGCGTCAGTAGTGTCGAGCCGAGTCCCGTGATCGTCACGTCGCGGTTGATCGTGGGCAATTGGCTATTCAGATTGATCGTGCCGCTTGAAAGACTGTTAGCGAAAGTGATCGTCGTCACATTCGGCAGAGTATTCGCCGCCAGAATCGCCTCGCGAAGGCTAAGTTGACCGGCCGCGAAGTTATCGTCCACCAGATCATTCAGCGTGCTGACGACCACGCTACTGACATGAATGAGACCAAAGTCTTGGTCGACCGCCGGCTCACCAGCCACCAGCGCATTGGCCTGCGCATCGACGATGTTGTTGTTGCCCGCAATGTTCAACCCGACGGATCCGTTGAAGCCCGCCAAGTCACCGCCGGATACAGTGATGTCGTAAGTCTGACCGTCGACCGCCACCACGCTTGCAATGCTTGCCGTGCTGCCGCCAGAAATCGCAAAATCCGCTGCATCGACGTTCCTTACGTCTTCGTTAAACAAAGCTCGGAAGACGAGCGTGTCATCGGTCGTGAATGCGGCGTTTGGCGTTTGACGTCGGAAGCTCAACAAACGAGGTGAGGGATCCGGCGCTGCAAAGACCTCGTAAGCCCCGATATCCGTTCGACCGCCGAGGACGCGATCAAAACCCGTTCCACGTTGATCGAACAAAGGTGTTCCACCAACGCCGGGAAGGGCTTCCGGGTTTCCCGCGTTGATAGCGGGTGACTGCGCGGCGGGTGCGCGAGTCTGTGTCACACCCTGATTGTCTTGTAGCGGCCCCAACATAGGATCCGTGTTGATTAGGTTTCCAATCCCGGAGATCGCCACGTTCGTCGAGAACAGGTTGTAGTCTCCACTCATCGGTCGTGCGACATCGAGCTGGACGTTGCCGGCGACAATGGTGTTATCGAATCGATAAGAGGCACCACCTTGGACATCAGGCGGCTGATGGGCGATCGCATCCTCGACACCATTGACCGTATTACCGGCGATGGTGCTGAACAGGATGTTCCCGGTACCGCTAAAGCCGAGCAGGCCGGCGGCGCGTGCGGTGGCTGTATTTCCAGAGACGGTGGAATTGGTCATGTTGAAGTTGCCAAAGTTACCATGTGATAATCCGCCTGCCTGACGCGCGCTGTTATTGGAGATGGTGCTCCCGTTGACAAACGAAGTTCCACCAGAGGTGATGAGACCGCCTCCCGTATCTCCGGCTTTATTACCGGTGATGGTGGAATCGATGACGTTCAGGGTTCCACCAAATGATGCAAGGCCTCCACCATCGTCCGAAGATGCGTTGCCACGGATCACGGCATCGCGAATCGTAAGATTTTCGACCGAGTAGACCGCACCACCCGCAATGAACGGCTGGCCGTTGACATCTCCACCCGTCAGTGTCAGACCATTGATTGCGACATTCAATCGGGTGTTGAAGTCCGCGTCATCGATCTCAAAGATCCGATAACCGTCACCGGTGCCAAATGTGTTGTCCGTTCCGTCACCGGCATCGATCGTCAGCAAACTCGATCCCAGGCCTAGGATCGTCAAGTCGCGAGTAATCGCAGGAAGCTGACTGGCTATTTGAATCGTGCCACCGGACAGACTCGAACTGAATCGGATTGCGTTCAGCACTGCGGACTGGTTCGTTGCCTCGATCGCTTCGCGAAGGCTGAAGTTGCCCGGTGTTGTATTGCCATCGGAAACGTCGCTCAGGGTGTCGACCACTAAACTAACGTTATCGACGGTGAACGTTTCATCGGTGGATGGTTCGACGGCAACAAACGGGTTGCCAGCAAGGTCGATGATATCCGTGGTGGCGAAATCAAGTCCTACCACACCGTTGAAATCCGCGAGATCACCACCCGTGACGGTGATGTCATAAGCGGTTGCTCCCGCGGAAACGACGCTCGTAACGGTCGCCGTCGTCGTTCCATTCACGCCAAAATCTCCGCTGTCCACGTTCGTGACGGCCTCATTGAACGTGGCCCGGAAGACGAGTGAATCTGCGCCGGTCACTTCGACCATTGGAGTCTGCCGGGTGAAGCTTTGCACTTGAGGCGCGGTATTGTCGACCGAGTACGTTTCATCCGTCGACGGTTCACCAGCCGTCAGCGTATTGCCCGCCAAGTCGGTGATGTTGTTGGCATTGCTAACATTCAGACCCACCGTGCCATCGAGACCGGCCAAGTTACCGCCCGAAACGGTGATGTCGTATCTCCGCGCATCGACCGAAGTGACGTTCGTGATTCCTGCCGTCGTACCGTCCACGACAAAGTCGCTTGCATCCAGGTTTGCAACGTCCGAGTCAAACGTGGCGCGAAAGACCAGTGTGTCGACGGACGTAAACTCGCCCGACGGAGTCTGACGCGCAAAGCTTTGCAATTGGGGCGCGATGTTGTCGACGGTAAACGTCTGGTCTGCGATTAGGTTTCCAAGAACTAGCGGGTTGCCCTGAGTAGTGGTGATGTCATTGGCATTGCTCAGGTTCAGCCCCACCGTTCCGTTGTAGCCGGCCAAATCGCCGCCGGAAACCGTGATGTCATAGTTGCGAGCGTCGACGGACGTGACATTACTAATTCCCGCTGTAGTCCCACCCTCAATCTCGAAGTCAGCCGCATCGACATTCAACATATCGTCGCCAAAGATAGCCCGAAAGACCAACGTGCCTGCGTTGGTAAATTCTGAAGAGGGTGTCTGTCGGTTAAAGCGCAATAGTTGGGCCACGTCATTCGTGACCGAGTACGTCTCGTCGGTCGTCGGCTCGCCCGAATTCAGCGAACTACCGTCACGACTGACGATGTTGTTGGATGCGTTGACATTCAGCCCGACCGTTCCGTTGAAGATTGCGAGATTGCCGCCCGATACGGTGATGTCGTAGGTGCTGGCATTTACGGGCGTGACACCGGAGACTGTGGCCGTGCTGAGGCCATCCACCAAGAAGTCCGTTGCATCGACATTCAGCACGTCCGCATCAAACGTGGCTCGAAAAACCAGCGTGTCAGCACTTGTCGACGGGGTCATCGGGTTCTGCCGCGTGAAGCTCTGCAGCGTGGGCGGCATGTTGTTGAGCGTGTATGTCTCATCCGTCGCAGGCTCGGCGGATACGAGCGAGTTGCCGGCCAGGTCGGTGATGTTGTTTCCGCCGGCTATGTTCAACCCAACCGCGCCAACATAACTTCGCAGATCACCGCCGGAAAGAGTGATTGCGTACGTGCGTGCATCAATCGCATTGACGCTCGACACGCTTGCGGTCGTGCCACCAGTGGCTGCGAAGTCGCCCGTGTCGACGCCGATGACATCCGAATCAAAGGTGGCCCGAAACTCCAGTGTGTTGGCGGTGGTTGTTTGTGATGTTGGGTTCAGCCGGGTAAAGGCCTGAGCGCGCGGAGCCGTGTTGTCCAGCGTGTAGGACTCATCCAGCGGCGGCTCGGCGAACGTCAACGCGTTGCCGGCGGCGTCGGTGATGTTGTTGAGGGCTGCGAGGTCGACGCCCAGCGTGCCGTTGTATGTGGCGACACCTCCACCGGAGACCGTGATGTCATAGATCCGGGGATTGATTTGGCTGGTGTTGATTGAGACTTGTCCGGTCACTCCGCCCGAGGCGACAAAGTCAAACCCGTTGACGTTGTTGACGTCTTCGCTGAAGACCGCTCGAAACACGAGCGAGTCTGCATTGGTTAACGCTTCCGTCGGTGTCTGTCGCGTGATGCTCAAAAGGTCAGGGCTGAAAGTGTCCGGCTGCAACTCAAAGGCACCGATATCACGCTGACCACCGGAGACACGAAGGAAGGGAGTGCCTCGTTGGTCAAACCCGGAGCCGCCGGTTACGCCCGCATTGATAGCCGGACTGCTGCTTGGCAATGCATGCGTTGCCGTGGGACCTCCGTTGTCGCCAAGGGCGATCAATTGCGGGTCGGCCGTCGTCACAATGTTTCCGGCAAACCCAGATTGCGTCTCCACCAAGTTGGCACCGCCGAATGAGGTGTGGGTCCCGCTCGCGTTCGTGGCCACGACCAGATCGTTGGCCGCACCAATTGAGTCGGCCACGATGTTGCCGTTTAGGAAAATGCTGGCTGCGGCGCCATCACCAAGACTGTAGATGCCCCCACCATCGGCATTCGCTCCTCCAACGGTATTGGACGCGATCGTTGAGTGCGTGAATTCCACGAAGCTGTTGTTGACAGTGAAGACGGCCCCACCCAAGCCGGCACCGGCATGCTGCGCACCGCCGCCTCCGTTGCCGCCGATCGCCGAGTTCCCAGAGAAGGTACTGTTCAGTACGTTCAGCCGCCCTTCGTTGAAGATCGCACCCACCATTCCCGCGCCGCCACCGCCGGATGCGCCCAGGGCACCGCCACCACCAAACCCACCGGCGCCTGGTGCGCCGAGCGTGCCACCACCGCGGAAGAATTGGCCGCCGCCACCGCCGCCCGCTCCAAAACCGCCGGCTCCACCAGCACCGCCGCTTGAGAATCCTCCGGTTTGTCCGTAGCCACCGCCTCCACCGCCTCCACCGGCGAATCCTCCCGACGTTCCTGGTGATCCGTTGTCGCCACCGCTCAACGCGCCCCCGGAGCCACCGGTTGCACCACCACCACGAGCTCCGCCACCATTGATGTTGTTGATAAAGCTGGTGCCGCCAGCCCCACCGATGGCCTGGTTGTTTGTCATTGTCACGCCTTCGAGCGTGAGCACACCCTGATTGAAGATTCCGCCGCCCATCCCAGCGCCGCCGCCACCGCCGCCTCCGGCCCGAGCGTTGCCGCCTCGGCCGCCCTGCGCGACGCCGCCACTGAGCGTCAGATTCCTGAGCGTTAGGAACCCGGTGTTGGTGACATGCAAAAGACGGAAATTGGCAGCGCTGTTGGGTCGACGAACGGTGATGCCATGCGGTCCCGTGGGACCGGTGATAATGATCGTGGCCCGATCCACGATCAACGCACTCGATTCAAGACTGTTCGGAGTTGACATCGTCAAATCCAGAATCGCATCACCGCTAGCCGTCAGCGCGGGATCAAACGTGACCCCGGAAATACCACGAGCTGTGGCAAGCGCGATTGCCTCACGCAGTGAAAGATCTCCCGGCGAATAGTCTCCGTCGTTCTCATCGACCAGCGTGCTGACAATCAATTGAACCGGCTCTTGAAGTTCCACCGAACCGATGTCAACCGTCCCGAACAGGCGAGTTGCATCCGCCTGGTCAGTCGTCAAACCGGCGGCGGTCGCTAGGGTATTGTTGCCTGCATCGACGACTGGACTGGAAAGCGCGGGCTTGTGTGTTTGTGTTGGACCGCCGTTGGCGGCGAGGGGCCCGAGCTGGGGATCGACATCGAAGATGTTTCCGACGTTCACTCCGTTGATCGCGCTTCCGCCCGATTCGACCAACGTATTGCGCGCGTCGATTAACCCCTGAACGGTCCTCAAATCACTGGACGCATTGATGGAATCCGCCAAGATCGAATTCTCGAGGATGACGCGCCGCGACAGATTGGTAGTAAGATCGGACAGTGCACCTCCGATCGTGGCGGTGTTGCTGGCGAAGGTCACGTTCGTGGCAGTGACGTTGCCGTCGGCGTTCGTCACCCCACCACCGCCGCCTGCCGACGTGTTTCCGGAGATCGTTGAGTTCGAGATCACGAGCTCTTGGCTAGTGAAGATCGCACCACCGCCACCGAACGTCCCGTTGGTCGCAGTGTTGCCCGAAAGCGTGCTGTTGGTAATGGCCAAGTTCCCGGTATTGTGGATCGCTCCACCAACTCCAGCGTTACCGCCGGTGAGTGTCAGGGTGTCCAAAGTGAGGCTTCCATTGGCGCCAACATAGAAATGTCGCTTATTCCCACCCGCATTCAGCGTGATACCGGTGCCTCCGTTGTCACCAAGAATGGTGATCGGAGTCGTGATCCCGAAAGCACTCGAACCGACAGTCGAGTCGCCGGCGGTGGACAGATTGATCGTGCCTTGCAAGTTTGGTGCAAAGACGATCGTATCGGCGCCGCTGCCGGCTGCCGCATCTCCAACGGCCGTGTCGCTGTTTGCAGCAAGGATCGCTTCCCGCAAGGTCAACATTCCATCGGCCGTCGTGTTGTCCGCCAGACTATCGACCACGTAAAGACCGACCGGGATGTCCGCCCGGCTGCTGTCAAACGTCGGGCGCTGGTCCGAGGTGACTTGGGCACTGTTAGTAATGGTCGCCACGCCGGGAGTGGGGCCATTGACCCTCACCTGATAGCTGACCTGAAGTGGGCCACTGGTCCCCGGCAAGGAATCGATACTGACTTCAAAAATGGTTTCGCCCGGATCATCGCCTTTGACGATCGCGACGGTGCCGCCGCTGTTGTTCGAAACGATACTCGCTGATGACGGAACAAAACTCGTTCCGGCGGGAGCTGCACCGGTGATCACGACATTGGTCTGCGCGTCGGATAGTTGGTTCTGGATCGTCAGCGTGTACGTCAGCACTTCGCCGGGCTGAGCGAAGGTATTGCCGGTCGCATCAGTAACGGCCATGCCGACACGTAGTTGCGGTGGTTGGAACACGGCCAGCTCAAGCCCTTGCGTCGGACCCACGGCGCTAAAGAACAGGTCATTGCCAACCGCCGTCAGATTCCTTGGCTCGGAAGAACCACGTCCAGGAAAAATGTTCGACGCGATCGCCGTAGTACCACCGCGGCTTTGCCATAGCTCAATGCCATTGGTTCCATCGTTTGCCGTAAACAGAAGTGATCCGGCAACGGCCGTAAGCTCTTCTGGGTTAGAGCTACCGCTCGGATTGATGTTGGAAACTAAGACGGTTCCGGTGCTATCGCTCTTCCATAATTCGCGACCATTGATTCCATCGTCTGCCGAAAAGAACAACGTACCATCGACGTTGGTTAGCTGACTTGGATTGCTGCTCCCGCCCGGTTGTATGTCTTGGACGAGGACGGTTCCACCCTCGGTGCCATTGCTCTTCCACAACTCGATACCATTGGTTCCATCGTTGGCAGTGAAGTACAGCGTTCCATTGACATCCGTCAAGTGATTCGGATTGCCACTTGGCGCTCCTTGATTGATGTCCCTGACTCGACCGGCCGTCACACCATCGCTGGACCACAATTCACGATCCTGGTACGACGCATCCGAAAGGGTAAAGAACAGCGTGCCACCGACGTTGGTCAGATTTCTCGGAAAGACCGATGCGTTGGGTAATAGATCGGCCACCAAGGTGACTGTCGTTCCGTCAAAGGTGTAAAGCCCGTCGTCGCCAGTGCTGCCATTGTTGCCAGTGAAGAAGAGCGTTCCATTGACATTGGTGAGGTTGTTGGGCGTGAAATTGGTGACCTCGACAGTGCCGTCGAAGGTACCATCGCTTTTCCAAAGCCGCACACCGCTTCCACCATTGGCCCGGAACACAACTACGTTATTTAACGCCGTCAGATTGCTTACGCCGGAACCTCCGGAGCCCGACCGAATATCGCGAACGCGTGAAGTCCCCTGCAAGGTTCCATCTGTTTTCCAAAGCTCAAGACCGCTCGATCCATCGTCCGCGGCAAAAAACACCGTCCCATTTAGATTGACAGGCGTTTGATTCGATGAAGCCGATAGTCCATCGCTTGACCCCGTCAAAATATCGCGGACGAGCCCCGTGTTAGCCACTGCGCCCCTACTCGAGAAAAGCTCAAAACCAGCGACGCCATTGTTTGCACGAAAGAACGCCTCGCCGCCCGCGTCGATGATTTGTGTTGGCAGGCTTCCTCCGTTACCGCTACCGGGTAAAGGCGTGACCGTCGTGCCGTCGGCCTTGTACAGTTCAGCGTCATAGCTCGCATCTTGAGCGCTAAAGAACAGCGTGCCCCCAACGTTAGTCAAGTTTGATGGATAGGTGTAACCGTTGCCGGGATTGATGTCTGAAACGCGTGTGGTCGTGGTGCCATCGCTCTTCCATACTTCGGCCCCCGTGGAACCATCGTTGGCTGTAAAGAAGAGTGTTCCCGCAACGTCAGTCAAGTGATTGGGAGATGAGCTTTGGTTTCCGGCGCGAATGTTGGAAACCAGCGAAGCGGTTTGACCGTCGGTCTTCCATAGCTCGGTTCCATTGAAGCCGTCGTTGGCCCTGAAGAAGACGTTATTGCCAACTTGAGTCAAGAGACTTGGCGAGGAACCTGAGCTATTCGTCCGGATATCGGCAATCCTGGACGCGGTCGTGCCATCGGTTTTCCAAAGCTCTCGACCCGTCGTTCCGTCATCCGCGGTGAAAATGATCTCGTTGCCAAGGACGGTGAGTTGTTGCGGCGTGCTCGAACCATTCGCATTGATGTTGCTCACCAGCGTCAGTGTCGAGCCATTGATTTTGTAGAGTTCGTAGTCTTCGTTGTTGCCCGTACCCGTGGTGGCCGAAAAGAGGAGCTCGCCATTGAGATTGGTCAACGAGCTTCGACTACCGCTTGAGGAGATCGAGTCGCCAGTCGTATTGATATTGGTGATGCGATTGACGGTCAGCCCATCGCTGCTCCAAATCTCTCGCCCAAAGACCCCATCATTAGCGCTAAAGTAGAGAGTTCCGCCAACTTTGGTCAGTTCGTTGGGCGTTGAACTCGGTGAGCCGGTTGCGATGTCGGCAACGCGCGAAACCGTCGTGCCATCGTATTTCCATAGCTCGGTCCCGCTGGATCCATCGGTGGCCGTAAAGAATAGATTATTGCCAACGACGGTCAGGCGACTGACGCCTGAACTGTCACCTCCCTGATTGATGTCGGACACCAAACTGGTCGTCGTTCCATCCGTTCGCCATAGCTCGCCGCCGTTGAGGCCGTCGTTGGCACTGAAATAGAGATGCCCTTGAAACTCGGTCAATCCGAACGGTGCGGATCCAGCGGTACCCGGGTTGATATCAGCTAGCAGCGTCGTGTTGGTTCCGTCACTCTTCCATAATTCAGCGCCATAAGAATTGTCATTCGCTCTGAAAATCAGGTCGTTACCCAGCTGAGCGAACTGACCAAAACCCTCGAGATCCAAGTTGCCAGTGGGGCGGATGTCGATAATCTCTGCTGCAAGCAATTGTCGCTGTTCGAGCGCCTCCAGTCTCAAACCGCGTCTCCAGAGCTTCTTTCTCCGTCGACGTCGAGACGTGCCAGCGGGACGCTCGTTGCGATCTGGGGACGCGTTCGAACGGTTCACATTCATCATGGGTTGTCACTCAGGTTGTCGCAGGGAAATTTCTTGCCATCCGCGGAATCCTGCGGTCTAGGGACGTACCAGATGGGCGGCCCCTCGTCGGTGCTTCGGTGCGGACCGACGGTGTACGGGCAACGGAAATTCGGCATGACCTCAACCGAAAAGATTTCCGTGACTCCGGAATCAAAGGTGAAATGACCGACAAGCTCACCGCTTGCGAGTTCGATGACGGCGACGCCGCATAGCAACGCATCAGGTTGTTCCTGAAGCGGGAGGTCGCCAAAGATGGCTGTCTCGCGAATCCTTGACAGTCCGACAAAGGCGTAGGGACCGAAGAACGACAGTCCCCGCGTGAAGCCCGCCAGTTGTGTGATCACGATGCACTGACCCGTGGAGCGATCAACTTGACAAAGGCGGCCATTGCCGGAATCAAGTACGTACAGTTCACCGTCATGAATCCTTGGCGAGTGCGGCATGCAAAGCCCTCGGACAATGACTTGGTTCTGCAAAACGTCGATCAAACAGCCGCTGGTCGACTTGGATGGTCTCCACCCGCCGGCCGTATCCGTTTGGGAGAATGCGGTCACATAGCGGGGATATCCGTTTTCACACGCTAAGCCGTTGAGATGGCAGCGATCTTCGGCGGCGAGTTCCGAGATGAACGAAGGCTGCCAACGCGGCACAAAGCTGTACCGGGGTGAAAGCGTGCAAAGGCATGAGAAGCGTGTGTTCACCATCCACAATTCATCTCCGCAGAAGCTCATCTCGTGGCCATGAATCTCTCCCGTGACCAGCGAGCTACGAGTCAGGAAGCACGCATCATGCCTTCCCGCCGGTTCGATTTGCGGTGCTAAGTCAGGTGCGATTTCAAGAAACCAGACTTGACTTCGAGTGCCGACGGCGAAGTGGCCGTCGCCCAACGCTAGCCCCATGGCACGATCGAAGTGGTTGAAACCGACAGTCAATCCGGACGCGTCGGATCCAAGTGTCAAAAGCTTGCCAGCTTGGTAAGTGGTCGCCAGTATCGAAATCCCTAGCCCGCTCAGGATCGGCGATAGGTTTCCGGATGCCCGATAATCAGCGCGGGCGACGGAGGATTCGGTCGACTTGGATTCCGCCGCCCGGTCGCTCACGAGAGGCTGCCACGCATGATCTTCATGGAGTTCTCGCCGCTGAGGCACGTGGACAGCTTCCATCGAAGTACCTCGAATCGCGGGATGGTCTGTGGGAACTAACAACTGACAGGATGTTCAGTGTGAATTCCGTTTCGCATCGGCCAACTCGCACGAAAGCACGCTAACCAAGTTGCTAGTTCCCCGAACGAGCCCGAGCGCGGACCAAATTCTGGGAATTTCCCGGGAAAACCAGTTAGATTGGTCGTAGCGGAGTGCAATGAGTCAAGGAACATCCATCCTGCGACTCCGTAGCTGCGTGTCGGCAGCGTCGGGCGCACCGTGCCTACATGAATCGGGATGCAATGGAAGAGCTGACGCAAAAGCGACTGACATCGCAGGATCACGATTCGACGTCGCTACGGTCCGTTGACGACACGGACGATTTTCGTGCGCGACATCGTGTATGGCCTGAGGGCTATGCCTTTGAAAAGTATCGCGTGATCCGCGTGTTGGGCAGCGGCGTCACCGCCGTCGTCTATCTCGCCGAGGATCAAAAGTTACGACGAAACGTTGCCATCAAGGTGTCGCATGGCGCTCACGACCGCTCCGCGCGACAGACCGAGCGTTTTCGTCGTGAGGCGGAATCGGTCGCGCAATTGCGGCATCCCAACCTTTGTCAGGTCCATGAAACCGGAAGCCACGATGGTCGACTTTTCATCGTGATGTCCTTCGTGGATGGACCAACGCTTGCCGAATGGTGGAAGGACGAATCTCCCACTGAAATGCAAGTGGCGATGATCATTCGTTCCGTCGCCGCGGGGCTGCAGGAGGCCCACGATCACGGATTCGTCCACCGCGATCTAAAGCCTGACAATATCTTGATGGATAGACAAGGCCATCCTGTCGTTACCGATTTCGGATTGGCCCTTTCGGAATCAATTGGGATCTCCGCGCGAATCACCCAACCCGGTTTGATTGTCGGCAGCCCCGGCTACATGTCCCCGGAGCAAATCCGAAATGCCAGTGAGGTGGGTCCACCGTCGGACATCTACTCGCTGGGCGTGGTGATGTATGAGCTACTCTGCGGAACCTTGCCGTTCACCGGCGAAGTCCTCACGGTGATCCGAAAGATTGCGCTGAACGAAGCAAAACCGCCGTCGACACATCGTGCGGAGCTCTCGCCCGAGATCGATGAAATCTGCATGCGCGCGATCGCCAAGGATCCAGAGCATCGCTTCGCGACGATGGAGGAATTCGCGCAAACGCTGAATGCGTTCATCGATTCACCGCACCATCGAAGGAACAAACCAGATCGAGTCATCGGCGGTACATTGAATATCCCGAATGTTTCGAAACCTTGGGTGCTGGCCGCCATTTCGCTGACCATCTTGGTCGCGACCACGCTTCTATTTTATCGGTCCAGGAACGGCACAGCCATCCGAGTTGGTGAGGACGGCGTTCCCGTTTCCTCATTCATCAGTGGCCAAGAAGAGTATCGACTCAACCTGTTGAATCAGCTTCTCGTCGAGGGGCTACAGATTGATCATGACGGTGAGACTTTGGAGTCTCCCATGCGTGAAATCCCGGCCCGGGTTGATAGCGTCTCGCTGGTGAACATGGGGATCGCCGATGTGGACGATTTTCGTGCCGTTCTCGAAGTCGTGCCAGAATCGGATCACCTCCAAATTCGAACAGACGATTTCTCAGTCGAAACTTGGGAGTTGTTGATTGCGGCGGCGCCAAAAGACCTGTGGATCCAGGCTGATCATTTGACACCGGTGGAGATGGATTTCATTGGCTACATGCAACATTTGGAATCATTGAGGCTCCATTGCCCAACGATCGACGACGAGAGCATTCATCCGGTTTCCGGACTCATCAACCTAGCATCACTTGCGGTATCCGGAAGCAAGATACGGGGAGCGTGCATTTCATTTTTTACCGAGATGGAGAATCTCGAACGTCTCGAGTTAAGTGATTGCCCTCTGGGTGACAAAACACTTCGTGAATTGAAGGAATTGCCAAGGCTCACTCACTTGGCCATCAACGAAACGCCGATCACCGGATCGCGTTTAGCTTTCGTCAGTACACTACCGCAGCTGCTTCATCTCAACGTTGGATATACCAATCTCCGAGATTCCGATCTCCTTCAAGTTGCCGCTTGTCCACATTTAAAAGAGCTGATCCTCGAAGGATGCGGGAGAGTCTCGGATTTGTCACCGTTGACCGGTCTATCGTTGACCCATCTTGATCTGTGCGGAACACAGGTGTCGGATCTGACGCCGTTGAAAGCAATGCCGCTTCAGGATCTCTATCTTGATGACGATCGAAACTATGACTTCTCTGTTTTAGAGTCTCGTCCCATCGTGAATGCTCACCAAACCGTTGATTTCGAAAGTGAATCGATCGCAACTCCAAAAGGTGGCACCACCGACTCAAGTTTCGAATCAAGACTTCGCCAACTCAATGCTCTCGCTAAAGAAGGAATTTCCTTCGATCGAGATTTGCACACGAGGATGTGGACGCCGCTGGATAGGGTCCCGAATCGGCTATGGTGTTTGGATACGACCGGTATCGAAATCAGTGACCGTCAACTGGGCAAACTCGTCGAATCCGCCCCCGCCTATGAGCGACTGCGTATTCGGCCCGCACGTTTGTCTGATTCCGGCTGGGCTGAGTTGTCCAAGTCACCAACACGTGAATTGGTGATCGATGCTGATCTCCTGGATGCCAAACACTGGCACGCCATTTCGAAGATGAGCGAGTTGACGCATTTAGAAATCGATTGCCCAAGCGTCAGGGATGATGATCTAAGACCGATTTCGTCTCTCGAAAATCTGACTTATCTCGGCCTAAATGGAACGAGTATTGATGGTTCGTGCTTCAGCCGATTCCAACGAATGGAAGACTTGCAATGCTTGGATCTGGTCGGCACGTTGGTAAATGATCGAACGCTGCGTGATTTGCCTCCGCTTCCCTCTCTGACGATTCTCAATCTTTGCGGTAGCCACGCGGATGGTTCCTTCATTGCATCGCTGGCCCGATTCCCGGCGTTGCGCTACTTGAACCTGGGTGATACTGCTTTGACGAGCGACCATTTAGCAGCCGTCAAGCTTCTACCTCAAGTCAAAGAGCTGATTCTTCACGATACACCCTGGGTGACGGATCTTTCACCCCTGGCCGAAACGAACATTGAAGTTCTCGATATCACTCGATCGGGTGTCCGTGACTTCAGCCCGCTACGGAACACCAAGATCACCGACTTGGTGATTGATGATGATCTGGTGGAAGACAGATGGGACCAGTTCCCTGACAGCCTTCTTCGCATCAATGCACGCTCGGTTGAAGCCGTTCGCCGTTCTTTGGAGCGATGATTCCAACGGGATGAACGTCATTGTCCAACAACGGGGGCAAACAATCGCGATTCGGAAAATGCATGAGAGGGAAACGCATCCGTAATTGCCGCGCGTCTTCACGAGACGTTCATCGTTTTGCACGGGCGCTAAAGAACTTCCGAGTCGCTTCCAAACGCTTCTCGGAGTTTTCGTAGCACTCGCGTGTAGCGTTTCAACACACCCGATCGAGTCAACCCAAGTATCTCCGCGGTCTCTTCGGTCGACAGTTCTTCAAAATGGCGAAGCGCGATGACCTCGCGATCCTTTTCCGCCATTTGATCCAACGCCAGCTTGACCCGCGAAAGAACTTCGGCGCGCACCAACCGGCGGCCGATCGATGTCGAACTGTCGACCAACTGTGTGGCCAAGTAGACGCTGCTGGCACCAGCCGCCCCCGCATTCATAGAAATTTCGCGTTTCGCGTCACGCAGTTGCGCGTCCAGGTGGTGCCGATGGATCTTGTTTAGGCGATTCGATGCCACGTTTCGCAACCAAAAGTAGACCGAAAATTTTTGGTCGTTGGCATACTCCGAAAACCTTCTGCGGGCATCCACGAACGCCTCTTGCAACACATCGGACGGATCCAGCCGAGATCGTACGCGAGGGTCCAAGCGCATGTCGATCATGCGATAGAGGCGATCTCGATGGAGCTCCAGAATCTGCGCGAGAGCCGATTCATCACCCCTCGCAGCCGACTCCGTTAGAGACTGAAGCTCGTCTTCGCCGGGATCTTTCATGACGATCGATCTGTGCCGGCATCGATGGGATTGGTCGCGACAAACATGCTGATTGCGGATGTCCGATTCATGCAGAGGCTGAGAGAGCGAGTTGGCATTGCTCAAGTGATGCCGCCATGTCGTTGGCGGATTGGAATCGTTGAGCAGGATCCTTCGAAATAGCCCGCATGACGATCTGCGCGAGCGTTCGTGGCGTACGAGGCTGCAGGTCCATCGGGTTGTCTGGATCGGAACGTTCGATTGCCGCAATGAGTTCGAAGCGGTCATCTTCGACGTGAGCAGGTCGTAACGCCAAGAGTTCGTAAAGCGTCAGACCAAGAGAGTAGAGGTCGGCGCGAAAATCACAATGCCCTTGAAGACGCTCGGGTGCTAGGTAACGCAGCGTTCCGATAATCTGTCCCGTTCTTGTCAGCTTGGCATCGTCCATTTTCGCAAGGCCATAATCAGCCAGCCAGGCTTTCCCGGTTCGGTCGATGAGTAGGTTGGACGGCTTCACGTCGCGGTGCAGGATCCCGATCTGGTGACCAGCGTGAAGCGCTTCGGCGATGCTTCTTCCAAGACCCGCCACCCAGGGATAGAAGTCTAAATCAGCGAACTGGTCTTTCTCGCCTGTGATGTGTTGCATCACGGATTCGAACCAGCCATCGCGTTTGGTTCGATGCGCACTGGCCAGTAAACGGATGATTCGGTCCAGGCTCGACCCATCAATCAAGGTCATGGCAAGGTAGCGCAAATTAGCATGTTGGCCGACATCGTGGATCGGTACAACGTGGTCGTGCTGCATGGCCGATACGGCCTTGGCCTCTCTTCGGAAACGTTGGATCGCGGAGTCCTCATCGAGCCCGCCCTCGCGTGCGAGCAGCTTCAGTGCCACAACTTCCTGGCTGGACTCATGAACGGCTTCGAAGACGAATCCCATTCCGCCGCGACCGATTTCACGCACGACTCGATACGGCCCAACGATCTCTGGAACGTCGAGAATTCTTCCAGACGCCTTGTTGGATTCTAGGAGTCTCAGCATCGGAAAAAGCTGACGTATCTCTTGTTCCAACCAAGGATAAGCGTCGCAGTAGTCGTCGATATCTGGATCGGCACCGCGCAGACATCGCGTTAGAAACTCGTCGGCAAGCTCATCAATTAATTCGTGCCCGGACTCGTCGTTGACCATCGTGAAAACACTCCTGTCGCAGCGATGCACCAGGTGAAGGATGGAAAGTTCGGATGATCACCGTCAACATGACGTTCGCAGCGTTCTCGAACGAAACGTCAGTCAACCATGGCACTTGCCAGCCAACCATCTAGTCGAGTGTTGAAGGACATGGCCGAGTCGACATAAGCAGGATCATCCGCCAAGTTATGGTGCTGGTTGGGATCCGTACTCATATCATACAGTTCGGCGCCACCGTCCTTGTATCTCAAATACGCGTACTGATCCGTTCGCAGGCAATGGTTGCCTTCCATGTACGTAAAAACGAGTTCATCGCGTACGGGCTGGGCGTTGGCCGATTTCAGGAGTGGCACAAGGCTGCGGCCAATGTTCTTGCCAGAAAGTGGAACCCCCGCGAGTTCGCAGATCGTCGGATACATATCGTTCAGACTCGCCAGTTGCCGACGTGGTACGCCATCGGAGTCGTTTGGTTTCCTTGGATCATGGATCACCAACACCACGCGATTCGCTTTCTCCCAAACAGCCTGCTTGGCGACATGATATTTGGGACCCAGGTGGTAACCATGATCGCTCCAAACGACGACCACCGTGTTATCTCGATAGTTCGAGTTCTCCAAGCCGTCGAGCAACCTGCCGAGACAAGCGTCTGCGAACGCAACGCAAGCCAGGTATGCCTGTACGGTATCCCTCCACGCGGGAACCTCGGCTTCCACGCCACCAACTTGGTTTGCGTGATCCATAATCGATCGAAGCTTGCCGCTCTTGAAGTCGCTAAATCGTTGTGCTCCGTTGGGTAGATCGTCCAGATCCGCGACGATGTCGTCCAAGGTCTCACGATCGAGTCCCGTCATCTCATCGGTTGGAAACCGTTCGAAGAACGCCTTTGGCGCGTGAAAGGGCAGATGCGGACGAAACAGACCACAGGCGAGAAAAAATGGCTGGTCCGCCGGCAATTCAATTCGGTCTGGTCCCACGTTGCCGCGAGTCGCTGAAGCCGTTGCACTTCCATTTTCGAGCACTCTCGCAATGAAGTCGGCTGTATTCCAATCGCCCGTCGCCTGCAGCTTGGTTGTACCTGGGCCAAATTGCATGTTGCCACCATTGGGCGGCGAAAAACGCCCTGGCGATCCCGATGCGCCTTGGGCGTGATTCACCCAAGTGTCCCAGGAGTATCGAACGTCCGCCCAATCGTCCTTCAGCTTACCTTCGCGATCACCGAGTGGCTTATGAAAGATCTTCCCAGCCCCGGCCGTGAAGTATCCGTGATTCCTGAGTTGCTGCGGCAAGGTGACAGCATCTTTGAGAGTCTCGTAGAGACGGAAGTGCCGATTGTGAACGTAGTACCCCGACGCATGAGGTGCGATTCCGGTCATGAGCGAGGTGCGCGACGGGCCACACAGCGCCGAAGCACAGTAGGCGCGGACGAACGGCGCCGATCGCGCGGCCAGTTCATTGAGTGTCGGCGTCAGTCTCGCTACGACGACCTGGCGCTCCGACGGATCGGGGTAGATCGTTTGAAGAAAATTTCCTGGCTCCTCGGCGGCAAAGCCACTGAAGTCATTCAGGTCATCGACGGCGACAAACAGAAAATTGGGCGCTGTCACATCGGCACGCACCGCCGAATCGATCCATGGCGATAAGCAAACAACCAATGCAACGAAGGGTGAGACTCGATTCATGACGGAGTTCCTGATGAATTCGATGATGCGCTAGCATCCTTCGAGCCGCTATGGACGCGGGCTCTGAATCGGAGACGACGTGTCACCAAGTGGCCGCGAACGCGTCGTGACGCGGTGACGAATAATCGTTTCATTAAATGGGTTGGGAGCAACGTAATCTCCAGCGGCGGTGCGAATGTCACGGCCGATGCTGAGCCCATCAATCGGCTCCACTGGAATCAGACCCGGCGACGGTTGAGAATAAGAGTGACCCCCGCGAACGGAGAGCGTCATCGTGTCGGCTCGCAGCGAAGCTTCCATGGTGACCTCCCCATGAACCGCCTCGGTGCTCACAAGTCGCGTGACCGAACCATTGAGGCGTACATCGAAGGTGGGTTTGCCATCGATAAAGTGCAATGCATAGCCGAAGCGATCTCCACCGTGAGCCATCACAACACCGTGAGGAGCATCCGACTGGACGGTGGCTCGCAGTTCAATTTCATGATTTGCAATTCTCGGTGATTTTTCGTTCGCGGCGGTGGCCCGTTCTTTGGGCGCTGCCTTTTTGCCATCGGTCACTCCAACGCGGCTAGCCCACGCTTGCCAATTGGCGGACATCTTGGCGACCAAGTCTGGCATCGCGGCTGCCAAATCATTCTGTTCCTGACGATCGTTTGACAGATCATAGAGTTGCCACTGATTGTCGCGCCGCGGCAACAGCGCTTTCCAATCGCCGTGGCGGACCGCCGCGTGTCCGGCGTGCTCCCAGTACATCCACTCGGCTGGGTCTCGTTCGTTGCCTCTCAGCGTGTTGAAGAGACTCATACCCTCGAGTGGATGAATGTCATGTCCGGCAAAGCTGTTGGGATACGTCGCGCCGGTAACGTCGAGAATCGTGGGCATCAGGTCAATGAGCTGAGCCGGAGTGTGGGTGAGGGAACCTGCCTCCGTCTTCAGACCGGCCGGCCAGTGGGCAATCAAGGGTGTTGCGATACCGCCTTCGTGGCTGAACACTTTGAACTTTCTGAACGGTGTGTTGCTCGCATTGGCCCAGCCTTGACCGTAGCTGACCGCGCCGGACACATTCGGATTGTTGATGTCGCTGAACCTGCCCCCGCCGAGATCTTTGTAAGGCTCCGCGCACCCACCGTTGTCGCTGAGGAACAGAATCAAGGTGTTATCGAGCTCTCCCTGATCTTCAAGACACTCAATGACGCGACCGATATTCTGATCCATTCGATCGACCATCGCCGCGTAAACGGCCATTCGATAGTCCAGCTGGTCCCTCTGTTGGTCGGTCAATTCATCCCAAGCTCGAACCCCTTCATCCCGCTCTGGCAAGACCACGGAATCGTCGACAATGCCAAGCTGCTTCTGCTTTGCCAAACGCGTGCGTCTCAGTTGGTCCCAGCCGATGTCCCGATATTTGCCGACATATTTCTGTATATCAGACGGGCGTGCTTGCAGCGGCCAGTGAGGTGCCGTGTACGCGAGATACAAAAAGAAGGGTGCATCATCTTGCTGTTCGTTCAGAAACTGCACTGCATAATCGGTGAACGCATCGGTCGTGTAATAGTCCGGATCCGTCGGTGGATCGAGATTTTGGTTGTCGAGCGTGACGCCTCGTGTTCCCTGAGGTTTGAAGAAGCTGGTGGCGCCGGCAATGGCGCCGTAGAAACGATCGAATCCGCGTTGGCGTGGCCACTTTTCTTGTCCGTGATATCCCAGGTGCCACTTTCCGGCCATGTACGTGTGATAACCAGCGGTACCAAGAACCTCCGCCATCGTCACACAGTTCCGATTGAGAAATCCTTGGTATGCAGGACGGTTGTCACTACGGGGCGCCTGTGGCGTTTCCGTCATCTGCCCGATTCCCGTCTGATGCTGATGCAATCCTGTTAGCAGCGCCGCGCGGGTCGGACAACATCGAGCCGTGTTGTAGAACTGAGTGAATCGTAGTCCGCCCGCGGCGAGTGCATCCACGTTGGGCGTCTGTATCTCGCCCCCGTAGCATCCAATGTCCGAATATCCCATGTCATCGGCCATGATCAGCACGATGTTCGGCCGCTCCACCGCCCACGCGGACTGGAGTGCAAGCAAGATCGTTGCGATCGACATCCATCGTGAATGCAGGGACATTTTGTTTGGATCCAATTGTGCGATGAGCGAGGCTTGGGATGGCTTCTGGCAGATCACGGAACTTCCGAGGATGAAGGGCGAACCAAGCGAGAGGAGTTCGAATGATGCATGGGCGGTTCTGTCAAATGACATGCCGAATCTATGGAGACCGTGTTCGGCGTCGCCGGGGAACCGGCGCTTCGGTCACCTCTGGTAGGCTCGATAACCAACCATCGAGAAGGTTTTTGAGTTGCTCCGCGGTCGCGGCTTGTTCCTCCGCGACATTTCCGACTTCACCGGGGTCACGCCGAAGGTCGAAGAGTTGATCACGTTGACCTTGGCGTAGCAGTTTCCAACGCTCTGATCGGATGGCCGCTTGCATGCCTGCTCCGAACTGCCACCGGAAGAACAAGTACGAATGGGGCGAACCGGTACGAACTCCGGTCAGGTACGGAATCAGATCCGTGCCGTCGAGATCCTCAGGAAACTTGTCCACGTCCGCCGCCGACAGGCACGTCGGGAGTACGTCCAGAGCGCTGACCATGTTCTCGTAGATCGCGCCCGCCGAAACGACGTCGGGCCAACTCAAGATGAATGGCACGCGAATGCCACCATCAAGTAGGTTTCCCTTCCCACCGTTGAGCGGCGCGTTCGAGCCGCCCCCATTCTTGGGCGCACCGTTGTCGCTGATGTACCAAATCAGAGTGCTTCGCTCGATGTCGTGCCGGCGCAGCGTGTCCACGAGCCGTCCGACCGAATCATCAACACACGCCATCATCGCCAGGCACGTTTGACGACGCTTATCGGCAATGTCAGCAAACTTCGCCAGGTACTCCGGCGGCGCCTCGAAAGGGGCGTGTGGTGAGTAAGGCGCGTAGTAAAGAAAGAACGGCTGTTGGCCGCTGGCATGTCGATCGACGAAACCCAACGCCGCCTCTGCTTGAACTTCGACGCGATACCGGGAATCGCGAATGAGCTGCGGCGGATTCTCGACAGGAGATCCGTCAAGCCGGTGAGACACCGTATACAAGTTCTGGACGCCCGCGAAATACTCATCAAAGCCGCGTGCGGCGGGTAACCGCTCTCGATCCTCGGCGCTCAGACGCGGGTCGACCTGGCTCTGTTCGACGCGAGAGGGGACACCGCCGACGCCCCACTTCCCCGACATCCCCGTTACGTAGCCGACTTGCCGCAGATAGCTGGCGATCGTCTCCACGTTGGGAATCATCGCCTGCGTCCGGTTCGGTTCGGTGGTACTCCGATTTGTCTCAATCCCAGAGTGCTGCTGATAACGTCCCGTCAAGATTCCGACGCGCGACGGCATGCACTGCGGCGCTGTCACGAACCCCTTTGTCATTCGCACGCCCCGATGAGCCAAACCGTCAATGTGGGGTGTGACTACGTCATCGTGGACCTCTTGAATTCCCAAATCTGCATAACCTTGATCATCGCTGAAGATCACGATGATATTGGGTCGTGTGACTTTCGAGTCGCCCTCGCGTCTCTCGCCCTCGCCACAGCAACAGGATCGACTAGGAGGGAGCCATAGGAGCAACGTCAGCATGACCAACGCTTTCCAAGGTGGATTCGCTGGGACAATCATCCCATTGTCTCCTTTTGGGTGACGATCATCCGCGTCGGTGCCATGCAATACCTGAAACATTGGATTCACTTCGGGGACGCCTGCATGGAATCTCCCGTCGGCTTGATGAAGCGGAGCAAGTAGTTCTCGTTCAAGGCATCCAGATTAACTTCACCAGCGAACTCAAAACCGGCATCAACGACTTCGCGACGAAATACTTCCTTACCGGCACGCACATGATCAATCGTCCACTGCCGGGAGACCCCATCGATCCGTTCAAAGTCGATCAGAATCAACCGACCGCCTGGGCGTAGGGCATCAGCAATCGACGCCAACGTCTGGAAAGGATTCTCGAAGTGGTGATACGTGTCACAGATGAAGACGCAATCGACGGTCTGGGGCGGAAGGCCAATCGACTGATCGTTGCACAACACCGTCGTCAGGTTACCAACATTCTCCTCTAGGGCGCGATTGGAGATGTGCTTTAGAAAGGGAGTTGCGATGTCAATGCTATAAACCCAGCCTGAGTCACCAACGGCGTCGGCAAACAGGCGACTGAAGAAACCGGTCCCCGCGCCCACATCGGCGACCTCCTCGCCTGGGCGCAACCGACATGCGGCAAGGATCTGTTCGCGAGCTTGGTAGATCTCGCGACTCTCGACTTCAAATCGACCCAACCATTCAGACACATTGAGTGCAGGGTCCTTGAACCGAGCGTTGATACCGGCTGGTACTACCGGCTCCTGTGCGATCAGCTGCCCAATCCACGTAAGAATGACCAGGAGGCTAGCCAAAACGATCCTGGTCCACATCCACCTTGCCATCATGGAACCAAACCTATGGTCGACTTTCACTACTCGGGACTCTTCGTTTGCGTTGGGGTGAACTGACTGGGTCATAGCGTGGGTTCGGTCTTGGCACCATGGCGTTCGTTTCAGCAAGCCAAGCATCCAGTTGCGCCTCCAAACTCAAAACCACCTCAGGCAGCTCCTCCGCCAGGTTCTTGGTTTCTCCAAGATCGTCTTTCAGATTGAATAACAACTTTCGTCCCGAAGTATCGGAGGCATAGTCGTAGACGCGAACCAGTTTGTAGTCTCCCGATCGAATGAAGGATCCGCCCGGAATTTGATCGACGGTTGTCTTGGTGCGGGGAAAGTGACAGTAGAGTGGACGCTCCGGTATCGTTTCACCGGTCAACAGCGGTGACATATCGACCCCATCGAGAACCTGCCCCGGCCGCGGCGAACTACCGGTGATTCCCAGCAGTGTCGGATAGAGATCAATCAGGTGCACCGGAGTCTCGCATGAATGGCCGGCGCCGGAGTGCCCCGGCCAGCGGATCACCATAGGAACGCGAACGCCGCCCTCGAACCACGAACATTTCCCGCCTCGCAGCGGTCCATTGTCGGTCACGGGAACTCCGTCAAATGGCTTCGCGATCTCGGACCGCCCTTTCATTGGGAAATGAACGCCACCATTGTCGGACGCGAAAATGACGATCGTATTCTCAGCGAGCCCGAGTGAATCCAACTTATCGAGCAACGTCTTTAGGGACTGATCCATCGCATGCAGCATCGCGGCCATCACCGGATTTCGCTGAGTGTTCTCCATTGGCATCGACTGCAATTTTTTTTCATAGTAGTCCAGCAAGTCTGGTTTGCATTCATAAGGCGCATGGACGTTGAAGCAGGCGTAATACATGAAAAACGGCTTGTCGGTCTCACGACGTTCCAGCAGGTTGCACGCCTCCAAGGCCATCCGTTCGCTGATGTACTCGCCCTGGGTTCCCTGTGGAAATCGAGGAACCGAATAGGGTGCGAAATAGCCGCCCGTCGGACCCGCTCCGCCAACGCCGATCACCTTGTCAAAGCCCTGTTCGTCAGGAAGTCCCTGACCTGGGCGCCCCTTGCATAGATGCCATTTGCCGAGATGCCACGTTTGATAACCTTGGTCGCGTAACGATTCTGCCAAGGTATAGGTCTTCATCGGCATCCGATCGGCACTCCCTGGCCAACAGGTGGATTGATGAGGAGCCTGCGTTTCAGGCACTGTCGGATTCGCCACGCAACTTCCCGTGATCGCTCGAATCATCGACATTCGTGCTCCCGGATACTGTCCACTCAACAGTGCAGCCCTTGAAGGTGAGCACAGCGGATGAGCGTAGGCTTGACGGAATGTCACTCCCTCGGATGCCAACCGGTCCAGTGTCGGTGTTTCATAGAAAGCACTGCCATACGTCGATGAGTCAAACCACCCCATGTCATCAACAAAGAACACAACCACATTGGGTCGCGCCGCGTCCGCCGGCGCGTTGGAGAACGCGGTGGCAAACCAATGAATCAACGCCACCAGGAAGAGCCATCGAATTCGATCGTTGGTGGGTCGGCACATGGGCGTCAGGATGGGCATTGGGAGGTCAACGTCGATCGATCCATCTCTCTGGATCCGAGGCGCTTTAGCATAACCAAAGGAGTCTCCTATCCGTTTCGTCCCCCCAACGACGGCTCCCAGGTAGTGGGAATGAGGCTGCGGAATCGTCGGATTTTCGCTTGGTGATCTACGTCGATCGACAGATTTCTGAACTCCTCGGGATCCATCCGATGATCGTAAAGTTCTTCGCCTCCATCGGGATAACGGATGTATCGCCACGGGCCGACACGCACTGAAAAGCGGCCTTCTCCATAGGTGGTGATAGCTGGGTGCATCCACTCGCTCATCGGATCCGTCAAGAGTGCTGAAAGATCATTGCCGTCTAGAACCTGAGGCGGGGCCTCAAGACCACACTGTTTTCGTAGCGTCGGATAGATGTCGATGAGTCCCACGGTCGCGAGGGACGTGGTACCAGCCTGCTGTCGTTCGGGATGGCGAATCAGCATCGGGACGTGCGCGGACTTTTCCCAAAGAGTGGATTTGCCGTAGTGATGCTTCTCGCCGACGTGATAGCCGTTGTCGGAAGTCACAATCACGATGGTATTGCCGCTAAACCGACTCCGGTCAAGCGCGCCGACCACACGACCAATGTTCCAATCGGCGAACGAAGTGCAAGCTAGATAGCCATGCAGGATTCGTCTCCAATCGTTTGGATTGGAATCACCGAACCCATTCCAGCGCGACGCAAAAATCTCCGAGAGAAAGTGGCCACCATCGGGAACGTCGTCCAGATCGTCCTGATCGTAGCCAGGAGGCGGGAAGACGATCTCCGCTGGATCGTATAAGTCAAAAAACCGCCGCGGCGCGGTCCACGGATTGTGGGGACGCCAAAGGCCGTAGGCCATGAAGAACGGCGCATCGCCCTTGTAGGTTTCCAGGAACCGAATTGCCTCGTTGGCGCTCTTCACATCGGGGAAGTCTTCGTCCGCGTCATCCCATTCCTGCACGGAAAAGAACTTGCCAGCAAACTGATGGGCTTCATCAGCAAACGGGGCGAAGCCACCATTGGCTTTCGCCTGGTTGTCCCATTGCTTTGGAGCACGAACATCGGGAAGCTTCGCATGAAAGAGCTTCCCCATACCCCAGGTATGATATCCACTGCGCCGAAACAGCTCGGGCAACGTTTCGGCATTGTCGAGCGGCTTGGACGTTCGCCATGGATCGGCGCCGTTCAGGTACGCGCCACTGTGGTGGGGATAGAGCCCCGAGAACAACGCGGCGCGCGAAGGCCCACAAACGGGCGACGCACAGTAGGCTCGTGAGAATGTGATCGATTGCTCTCGCAGCTCGTCCAGATGCGGAGTGTGCACATCGACACCGCTAGCTTGCGACGCGTAATCATTCTGGTCGTCAGTGATGATCAGAACGACATTGGGTCGCTCGGCGACACCAGGACTGGATACGGCAATGGCGACACAAATCACCCACATGCGACCAAGTTTCATCGACAACCTCCCGTTACAAGACAGTGACTGCGTGGGTTCCATTGAGCTTCCCATTCCTCAACCACATGGACATGATCGCCAACTCGTTCCTCAAGATTCCCATGGCCGTTTCCCTTGACGCCCTGCTGGAACACCCGTCTGGTTGATCCGAGCGACTTCCTGATGGTCCGCGAAACTCGGTCGAAAACGCTCGTCGAGCACCTCAATGTGTAAATCATCATCGGACGCAATGATATCGATGGGTACGATCCATGGCGTCCAACGATTCTTGCTCGTTACGAATTCATGATCGAATGCGGTGCACCACCAACGACCTTCGTTGTCCTGGAACAGATTGCCATGTCCCGCATTCTTCACGGCCATGCGGCGTTTGCCGTAGGGACCCTGCAACGTGTCGGATACGCAGTAGTAAAGATCGTAAGTATCTGTACTTTCGTAGGCGTAACGTCCCGATGCCATTAGCAGATATTTATCGCCAACTTTCGTCAGAAAAACGCCCTCGTATCCAAGTTCATGATTGCCTCTCGGCCGTAGCTTGACGGACTCGCCTCGCACCTCGGAAAGATTCCGCGAGAGTTCAATGAGATTATCCGATCCCCAGAGATAGAATGTTCGCCCGGAATCCTGGAACAAGTGTGCATCAATGCCGCGATCGGAAATGGCTGGCATGGGAACATAGGGTCCCTCAGGTTTGCCGCTGGTGCTCTTCAGTAAACCATGACCGGCCACGTTGACGCTGTGTGGAATCCACCAAGTGTCGTTCATGAAATGAATCTCGGGTGCCCAAAGGGCGCGACCGTTCTTCACACCTTCCTTTGCGGGACGATCAAAATGCCAGCTGCTCTGTTCCTTGCCGTGTTGGTTCAGGTCCCAAACGAACCCCATGTCGCTCCAGTCGATCAGGTTGGGTGATTTCCAGAGTCGTATGCCGACGGTGTCGCCCCAATGCGATCCAGCGGTTGTCCCCGTCAGATGAAAAACGCCATTCGGACCGCGCGCGATGAACGGATCGCGAATCTTCTCATCCAAGAGCTGAACGGCTCGGTCATGTTGTCCGATCGCACGACTTCGTTCGGATCTTGGACTCAAATCTCGCTGTTTGTGCATCTCCGGCGTACGAACCAATTGGCTTCGACGCTTGCTGAGGATGCCCGCATTCGCAACCTGCACGCCTGCACTGGTCGGTTCGACCAACCGAATGGTGCCGTCTTCGTTGAAACCTAAGTACTCGGCGCGAAGTCGGCGCTGATGCACGGGATCACCCTCGAGCCACTCGTGATAGAAAATGACCCAGCGGCCTTTGTATTTGACAATCGAGTGATGATTGTTGCCGCCATACGGCTTCATGATCTCGCCACGGTATTCGAATGGTCCCGTCGGCGAGTCACCTGTGTAATAAATGAGGTTGTTCCAACCGCGGGCGATCGTGAAATAGTACGTTTCGTTTCGCTTGAAGACGTAGGCGGCCTCAAACCGGTCAGGTCGGTAGGCAAGATTGAGATTGGTAGGCCCTGATTTGAACGAAATCATGTCGTCGCCGAGTTCATAGACCTTGTCCTGCAAGTACATCCAGTGGCGACCATCGTCATCGGCGAAGACCGCTGGGTCGTGACCTCGGCACAGCCGCTCGTTCGTCAGTTCTCTGAATGGACCCTCTGGTTGCTCCGCAACCGCAACGCCAACACCGCCTTTTCCTTGACCCCCGTTATTGAAATAGTAGAAGAAATAGTACTTACCATCCTTCTTCGTGATGTCGGGAGCCCATGCCTTGTGTGTTCCCCAATCGGAATCCGTGTTGCGAAAGATCACTCCGTGATCAGTCCAATTGGACAAGTCCGTGGTTGAGTAGCATGACCATCCCACTTGCTTCTCCCAATCACGATTGTCCGTGGTTGGGAACAAGAACAGTCGTCCATCGTCAGCGATCACAACGGATGGATCCGCCGCGTAGAAATCATGACCGTCGACTTGCAATGGGTTACCGGCTCGATCTGACGGCGGTGGCTCTGCACCCCGATGATCATTCGCCACGATGGGAATGACATCGTGGTTGACGGCCCACTCGTTCCACTTTTCGCCCATTTGGCTTGTTCGCATCGACATCGATTCGGCAAGGTCGTGACGCTCCTGCCGATCGTTGGCCAGATTGTATAGCTCCCACGCTTTGGATCCGCGTGGCAGCAGTGCCTTGTAATCGCCGTGGCGGACTGCCTTGTGACCGGAGTGCTCCCAGAACATCCATTCGGCTGTTTCACGTGTTTGGCCTGAAATGGTTGGCATCAAACTGACACCCTCCAAAGGATGAATCGCGTGTCCGGCAATTGTATTCGGATACGTCGCATCCGTTGCGGCGAGCACGGTTGGCATCAAGTCAATCAACTGAGCAGGAGTATGCGAGATGGCTCCCGGTTCTGTCTTCAAACCGCTGGGCCAGTGAACGATCAGCGGTGTGGAGATGCCACCCTCGTGGCTGAATACCTTGAACTTCTGAAACGGCGTGTTGCTCGCGTTCGCCCAACCTAGTCCGTAGCTGATCGCGTTTGACTTGTTCGGATTGTTGATGTCCTCCAGTTTGCCTCCACCGAGATCGGTATATGGCTCCGCACAACCGCCGTTATCGCTCAAGAAGAAAAGCAGTGTGTTATCAAGTTGGCTGTGCTCCCGCAGCCACGAGACCACACGACCAATATTTTGGTCCATGCGGTCGACCATCGCCGCGTAGACTGCCATACGATAATCAAGTTCGTCGCGCTGTTTCTCGGTCAAGTCTGACCAGGGCCGCGCTCTGTCATCCCGTGGCGGAAGCCCAACTGCATCGTCGAACAACCCCAGTTCCTTTTGTCGAGCCAGTCGTCGCTTGCGGAGCCCGTCCCAGCCGATGTCGCGATATTGACCGACATACTTGGCGATGTCTTCTTCGCGAGCTTGCAATGGCCAATGTGGAGCGGTGTAGGCCAAATAGAGGAAGAATGGTTTGTCGTCAGTTTGCTCATTGAGAAACTGAATCGCGTAGTCGGTGAATGCATCGGTCGTGTAGTAGTTCGGGTCGGTCGGCCGATCCAGATTCTGATTGTCCAGAGTCACTCCGCGACCACCCTGAGGTTTGAAATAGCTGGTCGCTCCGGCGATGGAACCGTAGAAGCGATCAAAGCCACGCTGACGAGGCCACTTTTCCTTGCCGTGGTAGCCAAGGTGCCACTTGCCCGTAATGTAGGTGTGGTAGCCGGCTGGCTTCAAGACCTCCGCCATCGTCACACAGTTGCGATTGAGGAAGCCCTGATAAGCCGGACGATCATCATCACGAGGCCCCTTGGGCGTCTCCGTCATTTGACCGATGCCGGTCTGATGTTGATGAAGACCCGTCAGCAATGCGGCCCGAGTCGGACAACATCGAGCCGTGTTGTAGAACTGCGTGAATCGAAGCCCTCCATTGGCAAGTTGGTCGATGTTCGGTGTTTGAATCTCACCGCCATAGCAACCAATGTCGGAGTAGCCCATGTCGTCGGCCATGATGATCACGACATTGGGGCGCTGTTGGGCGATCACAAGAGACGGACACGAGCAGGTACCCGCCAAGATCAATGCGAAGAGCGCAACGGACCGGAACATGAACGGGTCTCCCAAAGGCGAATGAGCTGGTTTGGCGCGATGTCTCAAATGAGTGGTCCAACGGGACTTTCATCAGAAAACCCGCAAATCACGTTCAAACATCTCAGGTTGGCAACTCCCAACCGGGGCGACGGCGGCGAGAAAGCAATTGGTTGCCTTCTTCGCAGTTAGTGAATCGCTCCGTTTGAGGATCCCAGCGAAGGTCGTCGCCGACTCTTCCAACAGCGCGAGCAATATTCAGCAAGTAGCAAATGGTGGTGCTCCGGTGACCATACTCGATATCCGCATTGGCCTTCTCCCGACTCTTGACGCAATCCGCAAAGTTCTGGATGTGCGGGACGTTCTGAGAACCTTTCAACAGGCCGGGATTGTCTGCATTCTGGGTCAGCTCTTTTGGGTTTGACGCCACCTTATTTCGATTGATTTCGATCTTCCCCCGCGTTCCTTCGAAGACCGCACCAAACGAAGGGCCTTGATCATTGGTTAAGACGAAATCGATCTCCGTTCCGTCGGCATACCGCATGATGCAACGGCCGACAGGACCGATGATCCGCTTGGATTCATCGGCCAACGCCGCCGCCGGATCATCATCGGTGGGGCGATGGAAGTCTTCCATGCCCGTATCAAAATCGCGAACCGCTTCCATCAACTTGATACTCACCGGCCCGGTGTTACTGGTACCCAAACCGTTTTGAATTTGGTCATAGGCATGAGCGCCCCATCCAGTGACGCCAAAGCTTCGTCCACCACCGTCGTAGTCGGCGTAGTTGATCCAGTTGTAAAACAAATTGGCGTTGTACTCATGGAACTCAGCCTGATTGGTCCAAACGTCCCACCACTTCCGGTCGGCGGCATCTTGAGGGAATGGGTGTCGGGTGCTGACATTGATGGGAACGGGTCCTACGAAGTTCATGGTGCGGACGCGTTTGATCGTCCCGATGCTTCCATCCTGAATCAGCTGGCACGCCCAATTCGTCATCGGATTGGAACGTTGCTGTGTTCCGACTTGGGTAACTCGCTGGTATTTGCGAGCGCACTGGACCATCTCGCGGCCTTCGGAAATCGTCAATGACATCGGCTTCTCAATGTAGGCATCCATACCCGCTGCCATGGCGTGACAGGCAATCCAAGCACGCTGGTGGGTTGCCGTCTCGATGAAGACACCATCGAGGTTCTCCTTCTCCACCATCTCCCGAAACTCGACATATCGATTCCATGTCGCATCTGGCTTGATAGCGGCAGTGAAGGTGTCCAGCCGTGACGGCAGACAATCGCTCACTGCGGCGATGTGGATCGAGGGAACGCTCTTCAGCGTGTCCATGGCAACCCGTCGACAACGGGACCCAAGACCGATCAGGCCCACATTGATACGTTCACTCGGCGGCACATGACCATCACGCCCCAGTGCGCGGGCGGGGATGAACGTTGGTGCCGCGATGGCCCCAACGGCCGCTTGAATCGCCGAACGTCGTGAAATGGAATGCGTCATGATCGCCCTATGATTTCGTCAAGTAACGGAGCTTCGATTGACCCTCAACGCAAGATCGCGTTGAGATCATGAATCCAAATAGCGGTTAAAGATGTTCTCTAGCAGCTCTTGCCGACCGCTCTGATTTGCCGGGGCGTCTCCCTTTTCCAGCATGAGCTGTTCGAGCTGCGGAAACGTCATGCAGCCCGATTCGATGCTCGTGCCCAGATCGCTGTCCCAACTGCCGTATCGCTCGCTGACCACTGCGCCGAGTGCATCGTCTTGGAGCATCTTGGCGGCGACTTTCAAACCACGCGCGAACGCGTCCATGCTGCCGATGTGGGCATAGAATAAGTCAATCGGCTCGAAACTCTCGCGTCGCACCTTGGCATCAAAGTTGACACCACCGGGCGCAAGGCCGTACTTCAGTAGCGACAACATGATCTGAGTCGTCAGGTAGTAATTGGTCGCGAATTGGTCTGTATCCCAACCCAACAACAAGTCACCAGTGTTGGCATCGATGGAGCCGAGCGCTCCCTGCATGCCGGCGTACTCGAGCTCGTGCATCATCTCATGCCCGGCGAGCGTCGCATGGTTGGTTTCGATGTTGAGCTTGAAGTGATCAACCAGATCGTAGCTGCGCAGAAAATTCAAACACGCTGCGGCATCGGAATCGTATTGGTGCTTGGTCGGCTCTTTTGGCTTCGGTTCGATCAAGAATTGACCAGTGAATCCGATCTCCTTGGCATAGTCGACG
Organism: Planctomycetota bacterium; assembly: GCA_038748615.1. Taxonomy (GTDB): domain Bacteria; phylum Planctomycetota; class Planctomycetia; order Pirellulales; family Pirellulaceae; genus Rhodopirellula. The sequence goes on from JBCDIU010000020.1 coordinate 70,618, forward strand.
GCCATGTGAAAGAACGCCGCAAGGTGATCCATCTCCCGCTTCATGTCAGTATTAAAGAGGCTCTGGTAGCCTTCGCGGCCGCCCCAGAACACATAATTCTCGCCTCCGAGTTCTTTGGTGACTTCGAGTGCCTTCTTCACTTGAGCAGCCGCATACGCGTAGACCTCGACATTGCATGACGTCGCGGCACCGTGCATGAATCGGGGATTGCTAAACATATTCGCTGTTCCCCATAGCAATCCCACCCCCGTCCGCTCTTGCTCTTCTTTCAATACCGCAGCGACGGCGTCTAGGTTGGCATTCGACTCGGCAAGGGAAGCTCCCTCCGGTGCCACGTCGCGATCATGAAACGCGTAGAACGGGACATCGAGCTTCTCAAAGAACTCGAACGCGACGCGAGCCCTTTGACAGGCATTCTCAACGGATTCGCTGCCATCATCCCATGGTCGAATCATCGTACCGCCGCCAAATGGATCACCACCTGTGCCACGAAATGTGTGCCAGTAGGTGACAGTGAAACGCAGGTGCTCCCGCATTGTCGTGCCGGCCACGAGTTCATCGGGGTTGTACCAGCGAAACGCCAGTGGATTGTCCGATTGCGGACCCTCGTACTTGATCTTGGTCACTTCCGGAAATGCCGGCATGGTCTGCTCGTTGAAGTCTTTGTGAATCGATGACAGAGGAATTACGCAGCATTTTGGATCGACAATGTTGCCTTTCCAGTAGATATCGCGCATCCTGCCATAGATTTTTGACACGATCATGAGCGTCCTCTCTTTCTCCATGCACCGGTCCGTTGCCCTCCTGATTGAAACATCCAACGGATATTGCCGTGGCCTTTTGGAGGGTGTGATTGCTTACACGAAAGCGCATGGCAACTGGTCGGTTCACCTGACCGAACAGGAACGCGGTGCACTTCCCCCGGCCTGGATCCGTTCCTGGCGTGGCGATGGCATCATCGCTCGAATCGAGACCGACGCGATCGGCCGCGAACTCAAGAAGTCGGGTCTTCCGATTGTCGATTTGAGTGCGGCTCGACATGTCAGCGGTGTTCCATGGGCGGACACGGAGGATCACGACATTGCCCGGCTCGCTGTCGAACACTTTCGAGAAAGGAGCTTCACCAATCTCGGCTACTGCGGTGTGGATGGATTTGTCTGGTCCCGACGGAGGGCGAATCATTTTCGGCAGATCGCAACTCAGTCAGGATGCCGCGTCTTTGAACATGTTGCGGGAGAACGCTACGCCAAAAAGTTCAATCCGGCTCTGGAGAAGCGTCGGATTGCGAAATGGCTGCGATCGGTTCCCAGGCCCATTGGCATCATGGGCTGCTATGACTTCCAGGCACAACAGATCCTTGACGTCTGCCGCGAACACCGAATTGCCGTTCCCGAACAGGTCGCCGTGTTAGGCGTCGACAATGATCGATTGATCTGTGAGTTGAGTGAACCAACCCTGTCGAGCGTCGTGCCGGACACGAAGCGTACCGGTTACCAGGCCGCCGTGTTGCTGGAACGAATGATGTCGGGGGAGCATCCGCCATCGGACGTGCCGTTCCTGACCCAACCCCTGGGGATTCATCTACGCGAATCGACCAACACACTCGCGGTGGACGACGTCGAAGTCGCCCAGGCACTGGGCTACATTCGCCGCAATGCCACAGCCAACATCCGAGTCGGTGACGTCGTCCGCCAGAGCGAATTATCACGACGATCCCTGGAGCATCGCTTTAGAAAACTACTTGGCATCACGCCGTCGGAAGAGATCCGACGCGTCCGTGTCGACCGAATGAAGGAGTTGCTGAGGGATACGGACCTATCCATCGGCGAAATTGCCGATCGGACCGGATTTGAGTATGGCGAGTACATGGCCGCGGCGTTCAAGCGGGAGACGGGATCGACGCCAACGGAATATCGCCGAAGGCACTCGTGAGAGCGATGTCTCGGTCGTCATGCGTTAACGCCCCAGCACATTCTCTTCGGTTCGCCCAAATCCGATTGCAAACACCACCTGCATCTCCGGCATTCCAGCGCTTCCGATCACAGTCCAGTGGCCCTCTTGAGGCCGGATTTTGGTCGTGATCTCCGTCACGGTTCGCCGGTCGGTCAACTCGGTCGAGATCCCTCCGATCGATTGATTCCCAATCACGACGTCGGCCGAGATGCTCCAGTACATCTCCATCTTTGGCTGGTCGCCATCGAGCCACACACCGTCAAATTCCAATGATGCATTTCGATCAAGTCTCAAGGCCGAGTTTCCTTTCAACGATCTTGATTCGCCATCGCGACTACTGAGCATCATCAACTGTCCGACGACGACAGGGTTCGCCAATCCGAATGACCCAGCCGACTCGATCAATCCATCACGAATCCTGGAATCCAAACCTGTATGGATTCCCGTGGCATCTTCGGGACGTTCGGCGAGCACCAGTGCGTGCACCGTCCACAACTCCGAAGCCGGGGCTTTGAGTCTCGTTTCGTCGACAAATAGACTATCGATGTACTCTCGGGCGCGCAGAAGCAGGTCTCCTCGACAACTGATGGCGATTCGTTCGTCACTAACCGAGATCACCGCCGAATCTCCGGAGGACGCTTGGATCCAGTGTTCCAATAAACGGACTGCCGAATCGGGAAGCTGCTTGCCCTCCGGTATCTTCACTGTGTCGATGACGACCTCATCATCGGTCGTTGCCCAGTCACCGACTTGTTCCTCGAATCGCTTGACCAACTCGGCAGCGCGCGTGACTTCCTCGACGGTGCCACGGAAAATGATTTGGTTGGAGGACGAGTCATAAACAAACTTCGGGAACTCGCCTGGAAATAGCTGTCGAGCAATCTCCATGAAGGTGGTCAATTCGAGTTTCCGGAGCCTCGTACCTGAAAGCACCTGCTGTTGCTTGATATCCGACGCATCCGCAGATGAAGAACCCGTCTCTCGATCGCTGGCCCCGGATTGAGCGGCCGCCGAGCCGATTGAAAGGAACGTCAACAAGGCGACGCATTGAAATACTTTCATGATTTGACTTACTCAGTGGGTGGAATGAATCGAGGACGACCGGCCGCCGCGGTCTTTGACTCATCAGAGATCAACGGCAACAGACGAACCACTTCGATGTTTGGGTGAGGCGAAGGCATGCCAACGGCGAAATGACCCTTCACCCCAAGGACCGACTCGGGAATGTGATAATCAAAAACTGCCTTGTCTTGCGTCGGGTGTTCGAGCGGCACCCTCTGCGCGACGGACGATTGGAGCTTGGGCTCGGGTTGATCCAGTTTTGACCACGACATGATCACCAACCACGCCGCAGCTGTCGTTGCCACGACGGCCGCGGAGAGCCAGCGCCGAGAGTTCCAAACGTATCGGTGCGCCTCAGCGACATTGCCCGATACGACCCGAGACGCTGCCGCTTGGCACGACGTCGGAAGCTGCCACATCTGGTGGCCTTCTTGCAAGTCTTGATCTTGCATCGAAGCCGCCGCATCGTCTGTCTTGGACTCGTTAAGATTCATGATCTAGGTGACGCCTCGTTCGACAACATGGAACGCATCCGGGCTCGGGCAACGGAAAGATTGCTGCGGACAACCGCCGCTGGCAAATCCATGATCTCCGCGATCTCCCTAGGCGTCAGATCTTCGACTGCGGTCAGGTACATGACGGCTCGCTGACGGGGAGGCAGTCGATCCATCGCCGTCATGGCCCGTCGAACTTCGTCTCGGATTTCTTCATCATGCTGAGGTGGTGGGACCGCAGCACAGACGCAGTCCATGGAGTCATGCTGCAACTGAAGGCGATCGCCTCGCCGCCTGGAATCATCGATCGCTAGGCGTCTGGCAATCGTCAGCATCCACGCCGTGGCTCGGTCGCGATGCATCAAAGCGCCTCTCGACTGCCAAGCTTTGACAATGGTTTCTTGTGTCATGTCTTCGGCCCACTCGGGATCTCCGCTCCAACGCCTCAAGAAACGATAGACGGAAGTCGCCCCGGCAATCAGGTCGGCTTCGTCGAGTGACTCCCCGTCGCTCATCCAAACCTCAAATTCCAGCGGGGCAACGGCGATCTGCTACAGGAATCATGGTGAACTTCTAAGCTAGACGGATTGGCGGGCCGGTCGTCAAATCAAATTTGCCGCAAAATGAGATTCCTTCTTGGTCTTACCAAGTTCACCCTGCCCGAGAACACCTTCTAGGCAGCCCACGATGGCGCGGCCAACGACCAATACAGTCGCTGAAGGAATCAGCCGCGATTCCTCAACAACGCTGGAATCGCCCGTCAATCGGACGCCCCATTCTTCGCGGTGATCAGTCCATACCGATCGGGCGATTCGTGCGTGGCGTTGGTAATCTCAGCTTCTTGCTTGGGAGCCTCGGTAGGTTGAAGAACTAGGTCATCTTCCTGATAATGGATCAAGTTATCTTCTCTGCTCGGTGTGTTCGGAGACCACTGCGTGACACTTTCAAAGAACGCGATTCATCAGGGCGATTGCGTCGAACTTCTGAACAAGTTGCAGAAGGGGTCCGTGGACCTCGTGTTTGCCGATCCGCCGTTCAACATTGGGTACGAATACGACGTCTACGACGACGCGATGGAGACGACAGACTACCTCGCTTGGAGCCAACAGTGGATTCGTGGCGTGCACCGTGCGTTGAAGGCGGATGGGACGTTCTGGTTCGCAATCGGCGATGAATATGCTGCGGAGCTCAAAATCGAAGCTCAAAAAATCGGCTTCCATTGTCGCAGTTGGGTCATTTGGTATTACACATTTGGCGTCAACTGTGTGAACGGGTTTAGCCGATCACATACTCATCTGTTTCACTTCGTGAAGGATCCGAAGAACTTCACGTTCAATCGAACCAATCCTGAAATCCGAGTGAAATCTGCTCGAGAATTGGTCTATGCAGACAACAGAGCGAATCCAAACGGTCGGTTGCCAGACAACACGTGGATTACGCGACCACAAGATGCACCAGAGTTTCTAAGCTTCAGTCCCCGCCACGACACGTGGTTTTTCTCTAGAGTTGCTGGAACCTTCAAAGAGCGAGAAGGATTCCACGGCTGTCAAATGCCCGAGCAATTACTCGCCAGAATCATTCGCACATCGAGCGAACCACAGCAACTTGTCCTTGATCCATTTGGCGGTAGCGGCACGACGCTTTGCGTCGCCAAGAAGTTAGCGCGTCAATGGATTGGCTTTGAGCTGTCTGAGGAGTATTCAGGTTACATTCAGCAGAGACTTGATTCTTCTAAGCCAGGAGATCCAATCGAAGGACCTGAAGATCCGGTTGCGAGTTCCCCGAGTACTGCCAAGGGAAAACGCCGGAAGAAGCCCTTCAACGTAGAGACGGAACGAGTTGTCGTCGACGCTTTTGAGCAAGCCTCTGGCGGCTATCCTCCTGACTATCTGCTGTGCCATATTGAGATGAACGAGAAGTTCATTGATCTCTGCCTAAAGAACGGCATCGGGGGAAGCGCATACATCTGGAATAGGTACCTTTTGCGGCTTCGCAAGGCGGGGAAGCTTCCGAAAGCGACAAAGCGTCCAGATCAAGTTTCATCTGCCCAGATGGACAGATACGGCTTTGCAAGTGAGGTAGCGTGGCGTTTGTTGTCGATCGACTATCGCCGAACGTTGGATGACATCTTGAGTTCGCCCGATTTTGCCGCCGAGTTTGATCGGCTTGCAAAACAGTTTGGGCCATCGGATTGTGACGTTTCGCCCTTCGAGTTTCGGCGCGCCGCGCTGTCAATTCGCAAACGCTCGAAAGACGCTCGCGAAGCCGCGGCGGAAAAGTTTGCGAAGTTGATGCAAAGGAACAGAAGGTTGGATCGGATAGCCATTGACGGGCCGCTCGATGCGTTGGAGCAGCCGGGCGTTTTCGTGCTCTGTTCAGGTGATATCGGTTTCTTCGCTGGTGAAAGCGACAATATGCGAATCCGGGTCGAACAAGTGCTCGGCAATGAAAACTGGAGTCGACTCGATCCAGATTCCGTTGCGTTTGTGAAGAAGGATGACAACTTAGCCGTCAAGTACGGGCTCAAAGCAGCACTTGCGAAACGTGAAAATCCTCTGCTGAATTGCCGCCTGTTGGTCCATGACTCGGAACTGGCGTAGCAATGGGCCAGAACAACGCCGCTCATTGTCTCGCGTTGTGTCCACTTTTTGAAGCTGAGCTTCTTCTCTCTTTGATGCTTGAAAAATGGGGCCATCCGAATGCAAACGATGAAGCCTTCCGCACGGAACTACTTGAAGCTGCAACCGAATTGTTGCAGGTCGCATCTGACGAAAGTTGCGAGGAAGTCTTTATTGAAGGCATGTCGGCTCGCGACATGAATTTCGTGTCTGCGATCTGGTACGTCGAGTGGAACAGCGTTCTAGATGCTTCGGCAAATCGTCGCGAGCGCGAACTTTGGTTGCGAAACATTCGCCAAACGCTCCCGTCCTGCTTCTGCCCAACAGAGGATCTGGGGCCCTAGATGACGTATCGAACACCGCGGATGACGCTCACTTTCGAAGAGCTTCCATTGCAAGAGGCAATACGCAAGGTATTCGAGCATCCAGATTTTGTTCGAAGCGAAGTCCTGTTGATTACCGATAAAGGGCGAGAATGGATTCTGCAGAACGTCATTGTCAATCTGCCAATTGACCTCGTGGGCGACTATCGGTTTGAACACATCCTGCTCAGTGTGAACCAGTTTAGAAAGCTGGGGAAAGAAGCACTACGGAAACGCCTTATTGTTCTTGAGCATGCACGGAACATGAAAGATCCTTGTTGCTTCTATCAAGGGAAGGTGGGTTCTGTTTGCTCGCGCGAGGTAGATTTAGACCGCGTCAAACCCGGTAAACGAGGAGGCAGGTACTCGATTGACAATACCGTGCTGAGTTGTGCTCGACACAATCGTTCGCGCGGCTGCAAGGAAGTTGTTGCTTATTGGGAGCAGTAATTCAGTCAAATAGCGGTTGCTGTGTCAGTCCGTTGTCTTAATGGCTCATCCGACAAATAGGTGTTGCGTCAAATGAATCGAGTAGAAAAACGGTTCGATGTATACACGATCATAGATGCCATTAGATTGTCACTGCGTCATCTTGATTTTGTCATTGATACCGTTCGTTCTCGCCGATTAGCTTCGGTTATCGAAATAGGTCAGACGACCTTCTTCAGGTCGCATTAATAGACTATTTGCCGATGCAGAATCGGCTGAAGATACGGTCGAGGATATCGTCGGTGCAGATCTGGCCGGTCACCTCTCCGATGGACTCGACCGCCAAACGCAGTTCTCCGGCGATTAACTCATGCCCAGCTTGATATTCCAGGGTCTTCCCTGCCGCGGTAAGCGATTCGATTGCGTGTTGGATCGCATCCCCACACCGGGCGGCGGTTCCCATCACGCCACCGATCTCGTCCCTGTCATGGGTATCGGCAAGATCGACCAATTGTCGACGAAGGACATCCAACCCATCGCCGGTTTGACTGCTGATTGGTAACCAATCGCGTTTGGTTTCCAGGTGACGGACGCCAAGGTCCGACTTCGTTGCCAAATACAGATCCTTGGACGACGGCCGAACCGACCCGCTGGCGAAGTCCATTGACTCGTGGGACCTCAGCCGATCCAGAATCTCATCGACACCGCCGGCGCTGCCGTCGACGCACCACAATCGAATGTCGGCATCTGCCGCCGCGGTCACCGCCAACTGTTCGGCGGCATGTTTGATCGCCGCTTGGTTGCCGTCATGATTCAAAAACTCAAAACCGGCGGTATCGACCCATCGAAAAGGCCGACCCCCCAACATCGAATCCACCTCCACCACGTCTCGGGTCGTACCCGCCTGCGGTGAGACGATGACGGCATCCTGGCCCGTCAAGGCATTCAGCAAACGACTCTTACCAGCATTGGGATAACCAACCAAGACGACCCGTGTTGCGGAACGACCTGGTCCCCTGTGGCTCAGCTGCCGTGAGGCTTCGCGAACCGTTTCGGTCGCCTCCCTGATTCGGTCCGCCAGCACCTGATCGGTAATGAACTCGATGTCCTCGTCGACGAAGTCGAGACCGGCTTCGACATCGGCAATGAGATTCATCAGCGTTTGCCGCACTTCGAGTAGCGGCCGCGACAGATTTCCGGCCAGTTGCTCCAATGCCCGATCAAGCGAACGTGCGTCGTCGGCTTCGATGACACCGAGCACAGCCTCGGCTTGCACTAGGTCGATACGACCTGCCATGAATGAACGCATCGTGAACTCGCCGGGACGTGCCGCGCGAGCCCCTGACTTGGTCGCCAGCTCGACGAGGGACGTGAGCACCGGCTGACAACCCAAACACTGCAACTCCGCCGATGGCGAACCGGTGTAACTGCGTTGGGTTGGCCAGTAGAGGACGTCCACTGGGATACAACCGAGCGGTATACCCAGGTCAACTTCATCGCTGAAACGTGTTGGACGGCCGTGTCCACGCGGAACGTTCAAACCCATTGATGACAACACGTCGGACACGTCGGCTCCTGACAGGCGGACGATGCCTCGAGGTGCCGGCGCCCTGGGCGAGGCCACCGCGACAATCGTCTCCTCGCCGAGCCCTGAGTCGGAGTTGGGTTGCGTCACGGACTCGCGAGCGTTGTCGCGGTTGTCGTACTGACTAACGCCGCATCAGGGCGTCGACTGACACTGGGACCAGCGCGGTTGAGTGCGTCCAACACAGCGGACTGGGTCACCAAATCCCGCAAAATGATTGGTTGGTCGGGTTGCGACCCGGGATAAATCGCCAGCACGGGAATGGATCGACTCTGCAGCTCTTTGAGTTTGTCTTTGATTTCAGCGTTCTCACGATTGGACCAATCAGCGACCATGGCGACGGCATCGAGCTGCTCGAGCAGCTGCTGCGTCGGTTTGGTGTTGAGCGCCAATTTTTCATTGACTTTGCAATTCACGCACCAATCTGCCGTGAAGTCGAGAATCACGGTTTTCCCTTCTCGTTGCAGACTGGTCAGGTTGGCCTCGCTGTATGGCTGCCAATCGATCAAGTGCTCACCAGGCACCAACATTCGAAACGCCAGCAGACCAATGGCGGTCGCAGCACCGACACCCGCCAACCAGGCGGAGACTCGCTTTTGAATCGCAGCCCAATTGGGGACCTTACCAATGATCCAGCATCCGAACCAAACGCCGATTAGGGTCACGAAGACAGGCACTTTGTGCTCGTCGGCGAATCCATAGAAGAAAAAGGCGACGGTTCCGAGGAAAAGAAACGCCAGGAATTCTTTGAGCGTTTCCATCCACGGGCCTGGCTTCGGCAACCAGCTCACCAAACCGGGTCGAACACCGATGATCAGGTAGGGCAGTGCCATTCCGATACCCACGGTCATCATGACCGCCACAGTTTGCACTGGCGACAAGTTGATCGTCGCTCCCAAGATGAAGCCCAGCAGCGGACCGCTGCACGGCGTCGCCAGCAACGTCGCAAAGACGCCTTTAAAGAACGCCCCGACGTATCCCTCCTGGTTACCGAGTCTCTGCGATGTCGCACCCGACGCAAACGAGGGTGCCGGAATCTCCCAAACACCCAGGTAACTGAGTGCCAGAGCGAACAAGAGCACCGTTAGCCCCAGTCGAAACTCGACGAACGTGAACTGCTCTCCCCATGAGAATGAAAACACAATCGCGAGCGTCGCTAGGACCGCAAACACGGCCAAGATGCCAAACGAGTAGACCAGGTTCAGCGCCAAGACCCGTCCGCGTTGCTCACCGGCCTGCTCGACGAAGCTCATCACCTTGAGACCAACGACGGGCAAGACGCAAGGCATGAAATTCAAAATCACACCGCCGATGAAGGCCATGATCAGCATCCCCGGGAACGAACCGAATAACCAAGCCGTCACGGCCGCCCATGAACCCTCGGTCGTCGGCTCGACATTCGGTTGGGGCTCGACGACGCCACTGGACTCACCAAGTACATCGACCCACGCGATGGTTGCCGCCGAATCGAGTACATCGATTCGCTTCGCAGCTTTCAACTCGACCGCGGCGGGCACGCCCGACGTCGCCGACGTCGACACAACGCTCAGATCGGCCTCAAAGGAAAGGGCCATCGGAACTTGGCAACTTGTGTCTTGGCAAGCTTGATAGGCAATTCCGCCCCGCAGAGATCGCACGCCCGGTGTCGCGTCATCGGGCACTCGAACCGGAATGGTCCATGTGACCGCACCGTGATGATAGGTCACGCCCGGCAACAAGTCGTAATCAACTACCTCCGACTCCGTTTGAGGCGGCCCGAGCTGCAAATCCGTCTTGTCGGTCACCACGAAATTGGTCTTGGAATCAGCATCATTGGTGGCGGCGGTATAAACGTGAAACGTTACGTCGGGCGTAGCCGTGAAGGTCAGTCCAACGGTCTCTCCCGGAGCTGCGGTGGCGCGGTCCAACTGCGCGCTCCAAAGCACCGGATAGTCCGCGTCCCGGAATCCAGACAACTCGTTCGTCGAAGCGTCAACGGCGGTTCGCCCTCGGCCGGCGGCGATCGACGCCATGATGTCATCGACCGAGGGAAGGTCGCCCGCCGCGTCCGTGCCAGCGATCGTCGGATTCCAAGTATTCGTTCGAGAGTCGGCGTCATCTTCTCCGGTGTAATTGGCTGTCATGGATTCATCGACCGGCAAGCACGCACCACCCGTCGTGCACGCCAGCGCATCCAATTTCACCGTGATCGGCCCCAGATCGGCAGCCGTCTGACCCGCGGGGATTCGCGCTCGGGCCGTAAAGGTTACCTTCGAGTCAAACTCCTCGACGGTGATCCCGCCAAACTCGGCCGAGACGCTTCGCAATGGCTCACGGTCGCCGCGGAAAGGTTTGGTTATCGAAATCCCTTCGGGCTCGGCGATGGTGAGTTTCGTTGGTAGAGGTCCACCGGCAGCCTGGGTCGTGGAGTAAACGTGCCAAGTCGGCGACAGCTGAATGTCGACGCTTACTTGAATCTGATCCGGTTCTCCCGGAACACGTTCATAGCTTGCCGATGCCGAAACGGGATCACTTTCGGAAACGCCAGCCGAAGCCGAACCAAATCCATCCAGTGAAAAATCGGAGAACAGATCGCCGGCGATGCTACCGGGCTGATCCGCAAGGATCGATGAAGAAGGCCCCATCGACAATCCATGCATCCATCCGACGAACAGACCAATAGCCACCCAGGTCCGCGTCAGGCGCGTCGCTTGGATGGAGTGCCGGTGGCATCGAGGCGAATGAAGCTTTTGCATGTCGACGATCACGTTGAAGCGCGGATGAGTGAGATCACGAAGGGAAACGAGATGGGTCTATCGTGGTGAGGCAGACGCGATGAAGCTACTTCGATCCTCGTTGGAGCGATCCGAAACGCCTTGTAAGCCTAACAAATGCGATATTTCAATACGACTAACCAAACCCCCTCTTAGAGGGTGCTTTCGTAGGTGATCGAATTTGGGCCGCCCGAGCCCGCCAGGGAACGAAAGCGTCCAGCCAACTCAGAGATTCGACTTGCCAGGGCGGCGTCGCTCCATGCGAAAACGCGTTGTTCCTGATTCGTCCAAACCACCCAGTTCGCGAGAGAACCCAACCATCCGCTGACCATCAGCAACTCAGCCAGATCTTGCTCGGCCGTTGAAAATGGTCGGATCCGCCGGTACTCCGCCGCCGCCCAAGCCATCGCATCGGATGCCGACTGGAATTGATCCTGCAACCGTGGGACGCTGCCCAAGCATCGGGCGACGTCCACCGCCGGCACATCGACCGCGGCCGCGTCGTGGTCAATGATCGCAACCGAGCCATCGCACTGGTTCAGCAGAATATTGTCACAGTGTAGATCCTTCAGAATCCACTGAGATGGTCCTTCGTTGCGTTGTGTTTCAAGGTCATCGAGTTGATGACGCCAACCATCGCATCGCCCTGAACGGACGGCGTCATGCAAACACCAGTAGGCTTCGTCGATTGCTGGTCCGAGTGGACCGGGACAATGTCTCGGCACACCCGAAGCGGAGAGAGTCTCGCGGATGCGGTCCAACCGCTGACGATGCTGACGCCGCGTTCCCGATGCCCATGCCCTTGATGTCGTTCGATCAACGGGGATGCCCGCTAGCGCTGAGTGGACCGACGCGATCGTCGTCATGCAAGTCTTGATACTCGCTCGCGACGCGCCACCGGAGATGGACTCGCCTTCTCGCCATGGAAAACATCGAAACGCGATGTCGCCGATGACGTGGACATGGGTCGAGCGCGCCGCTCGAGTTGGCACACAGGGTGTCAACGCCGCGCAGGATCTTGATGAATCGTGGATCACGCGTTCGATGGTGGTCGCACGTGAAGCACGCTTGGCATCCCAATGAGACGCCTTCAGTGCATAGCACTCACCGTCATCGAGACATTCCACACGGAATACCTCATCTCCACTGAGACCCGGTGGGACTGATGTGATGCGAACTCGAGCATGATCCGGGAACCAAGCCATCAGCGGCTTCGCCAGTGGCGTTTGCCCTACGGTTGCAACGATCGTCGGCGGACGCTGACTCATAACCGCATTGTAAACGGCAACGCGGTCCGGTCGATCTCACACCGGGCCCCACGCGGGGGCCAACGGTGCATCTCGTCTGGGTTGACGGTCGGTTGGCACCAAGCTCTAGGTATCGCCTTGGATGAACTGCATCAAAGTTTGATCGGGTACCGGCAATTTCAGCAGTGGTGCAAACTCGGCGGTCTGTTCGTCGACCTCGGTTAGAATCTCGTGCATCTGAACTTGGTCGAATGGCGTGACATTGCTGAATGATTCGACGAACTGATCGCATTCGCTCCATTCCTGATCCACACAAGCTGGCAATAGTGATGCCAAGGCAACGCACGCGGCGCCACGATCGGCACCGCTCGACGGATCCACCATCAACGGTTCGGTCCGTGTGTGCTGCTCAATCAGGCTGACAAATTCATCGGGTAAGTTCCATCGCGTCGCCAGGAGAGCGGCGGCCTCGGCATGGTCCCAGCCGAACATGTCTTTTTCGAGTCCGCTGAGTCGCTGACCATCGGCGGCCCGCTGCTTGACCAACGTTTCGTATTGCTCAGGAAGTTCCTTCAACAGCAACGGGATCGCCATGTCCTGCAGCAGTGCACCGGCGAACAGATCCTCGGCCGTTTCGAGCTTCAAGAGACGACCCAATTTCCTGGCGAAAATCGCGCGTCGTAGCGAATCCTGCCACAACGACTTCAAATCGAAGGGACCGAACTTTGGATTTGGAATGACGCTGAATACGGCGTTCCAAAGCGCGAAATTGCAGATTGCACGCGATCCCACCAGCGTGATCGCTTGTGGGATGCTCATGATCTCGCGACTGAAGCCAAAGTACGATGAGTTCACGAACCGGAGCACCTGACCCATGAGACCTGGATCTGCCTCGATCGGCTTCGCGAAGTCAGCTGGTCCGGCGTCGTCGCTCTGTGAAAGTTGCAGAAGACTAATCGCACTGTGAGGCAGGGCCGGCAAGACGTCGGTGTGAAAGACATCTTCTAGCTGGGTTTGTTCGACGGTGGTGCTCATTCAGATTCCTGCCTCAGGATCAATCTCGGAAACGCGGACATTCAACGTTAGGTCACGATCGAGACGGCTGTCGCGATGAATGACCGACACGACTGCTCGATTTGAGCCCACGTGGATTTCGTAGCGAGCGTTTGAACCGTTCGCATCGGATATGCCGTCTTGCTTGACGTGTGGGACCCGTGCCTCCGACGTTGATTCAACGCCACGAATGTTGCGTCGGGGCAACCGAACGGACTTCGATCCGCATGGGCTCTGAATTCGCTTAAAGCCCTTTACACCATGACTTTGAGACCTCGATGCGGAAACAGAAAACGCTCCCGGCGTAGCAAATGCGTTCCGGAGCGACCATGGTCGACTCCCTCAACGCACGCACGAAAACACATCCATCGAACCAGCCGTCTCTACGTGAGGTCGTTTCCAAGCGACTGCGACGGACGTTGGCGATGGCACTGGTTTTGTTGATGGTTCAACTAAGTGTCCGGGTGCGAGAGGCATCACTTGCCCAGGACCGTCACCCCGTCGCCGGCCCGGGGACGCAAGGGACGTCCCGATCCGACATGCCGGTGGACCCATCCACGCTACCCGTCCAAGGACGCGCCGTGCCGCCGGTGGGTTGGCGTCGAACCGCCGATGGATGGCAGCATGTCTCCACTTGGCTGATGACCGGACGCCCGTCACTGGGCCAGTTGATCCACACACAGCGAAAACAGGAACCAGTCTGGATGCAACAATGGATGCAGGCGATCCGTCAGGTACCGCCACAATGGTTCGCGATGGGTCAAATCGCCCTGATTATCGCGGTGGTCGCTGTTGCCCGATCACGGTCGTCCACCGAGCCTGTCGCGGCTTGACCAACCTGGCGATGGGCGGCCGATGCTCATGGACCATACGTGACCACGCAACGGCGAATATTCGTGTGGCAGGCAACCCGATTGATCGTCTCTCTGATGGACCGTTCGTCGTGGAAAAACGGTCTGACTTTGATTGTCGGACGTCATTCTTGGCGATAGGATCATCCCGTTGCCACGCAACTTGCGTTCACTTATTTCGTCAGGAACCTACGGGAAAAGGAAGACACGGACATGGCCAAAAAACCACGCATGGCAACCGCCGCCGCTTCAAAAGGCGTCAAGCTCGATCCAGGCATGAAGGCCGTTTTGGAAAAAGAGCCTGGGCTGAAGACCACCTTGCAGCAGATTGAAAAAACGTTTGGTGACGGCGCGATCATGCCACTGGGAGCGTCTCAAAAATTGCAAGTGGAGGGAATCTCCACGGGCAGCCTCAGCCTCGACATGGCCTTGGGTGGTCAAGGCATTCCGCGCGGCCGGATCATCGAGGTGTTTGGACCGGAATCCAGCGGGAAAACCACACTGGCACTTCACATCGGTGCGGAGGCCCAGAAGCAAGGCGGTATTGCCGCCATCATTGATGCCGAACACGCATTTGACCCGGGATGGGCCAAGAAGTTGGGTGTGGAGTTGGATAGCCTGCTGGTGAGTCAGCCTGGATCCGGTGAAGAGGCGATGCAGATTTGCGAGATGTTGGTCAAATCCAACGCCGTCGACGTCATCATCGTGGACTCGGTTGCCGCCCTCGTGCCGAAGGCTGAACTGGAGGGCGAAATCGGCGATAGCCACGTTGGCTTGCAGGCGCGACTGATGAGTCAGTCCATGCGCAAGCTAACGGGCGCCATCGCCAAGAGCAAATCAGCCGTCGTGTTCATCAACCAGATTCGCGAGAAGGTCGGCGTGATGTTCGGTAGCCCGGAAACCACTCCGGGTGGCCGCGCGTTGAAGTTCTATTGTTCTTGCCGCATCGATGTTCGACGCATCGGTTCACTTAAGGACGGTGAGGAACAAGTCGGTCAACGTGTCAAAGCCAAAATCGTCAAGAACAAGGTCGCGCCGCCCTTCCGCGTCGCCGAGTTCGACATGATGCACGCCGACGGAATCAGTTTCGAAGGCGACCTGCTTGACCTGGGCACCACCCACAATGTCGTGTCTCGATCAGGTGCCTGGTTCAAATACGGTGACACGTATTTGGGTCAGGGCAAAGAGAAAGCACGCAACTTCTTGATCGAGAACACCGACATCTGTGATGAGATCAAACAGAAAGTGCTAGCGGCCGGCGGCTATGCGGCACCGGCCGATGACGAGGGCGACCAAGACGCCACCAACGAAACGGCCGCTGAAGAGTCCGTCGCCAATAGCTGAGTAGCGATCGATTCTCATTGTCACGCCGTTGAATTCGATTCAGCGGCGTGACCCAGGCGAAGCGATGGAACATCACGCGCCGTGACATCGTTTTTCCCGATGCTGACGCCGTTTCGCGTTGGCGTTAATTCACACTGACTCGCTTGAAGCCAATGATCCCCGCGTCCGAGTTGAAGTCCGTGACCGCCGCCTCCACCGTCTTGGAATCATCGAGGGCGTAGAACTGACTCAATAGGCAACGCTCTTGATCAAGCAACGTGTTGTCAGCCACGAATCGGTCGAGCTTTCCTGGAAGAATCTTGTCCCAGATCTTCTCTGGTTTCCCTTCCGCTTTGAGCTCGGCCTTGATGGCTTCCTCGGTCGCCGCCATGACTTCGGGCGTCAGTTGTCGCTTACTGGCATACTGCGGCACATTCTTCACGGGCTTGCCGAGATTCTCTTTTTCGTTCAGCTCGTTCTCCGCCATGATCTGAGCTCGCAATGCCTCGGCCTCCTTTGCGACCAACGCCTCATCGAACTCGTCCGGGTGCAGGATCGACGGCTTCATCGCGGCGATGTGCATCGCCACGCCACGGAAGAACTGCGCCGCATCCTCGGCACCGCCATGATCGTACGACACCAACACACCGATCTTACTACCAGCGTGGATGTAGGACGCTAGGTTTTCACCATCAATCGTTTCCAACTGAGTCACTTCGATTTTCTCGCCGATCTTGCCGGTCTCTGCCGTCAACCGCTCCGCCACGGTGACGCCATCAATCTTCAAGGCGTTGACATCATCCTTGGTTTTCGCGCCGCTTTCGAATGCCAGCTTGGCGATCTGCTCGGTCAATTCCACAAATGCCTCGTTCTTGGCAACAAAGTCCGTTTCGCAACCCAGTGCCAACAACAGTCCCCGGTTTCCTTCGGTGATCGCGACCACGACGCCTTCGGTCGCGTCACGATCGGCCCGCTTGGCGGCGACTTTCTGGCCCTTTTTTCGTAGATAGTCGAGAGCACCCTCCATATCGCCGCCGGATTCCTCCAACGCCTTCTTGCAGTCCATCATGCCCGCGCCGGTCGATTTACGCAGTTCGCTAACGTCTTTGACGGAAATGGTCATTTCTATCGCTTCCTAAGAACAAAAAGTCTGACTTCGAATCATGAGCCATCGACGGACTAGAAAGGTCGCCCGGACGGTCAGCAGTGAGCAACAAACAAGAAGGCGACCCAAGGTCGCCCGGCGTCATTGGGCCGTCGATGACTCGGTCGGCGCGACGGCTTCAGCGGCAACTGGCTCGGCGGCGGGCTCCACCACTGCAACTGGCTCGGCCGCTGGCGCCGGCTCCGCTTCCGTTTGGCTTTGACCTTTGCCGGAGATCACCGCATCCGCTAGCTCCCGCATGATGAGTTCCACACTTCGGATGCCATCATCATTGCCCGGAATCGGTAGATCGACCGAACTGGGATCGCTATCGGTATCAATCAAGGCAACGGTCGTGATGCCCAAGCGTTTGGCTTCCCGAATCGCGTTGCGTTCTTTGCCAGGGTCGACGATGAACATCGCCTCAGGCAGTCGGTTCATCGTGCGCAAACCATTCAGGTTGCGGTACATCTTTCGATATTCGCGGTTCAACGACGACTGCATCTTTTTGCTGTAGTCGTTGATCCGCTCACCAGATCGAAGATCCTCGAGTTCTTCCAATCGGCCCAATCGGCTACGAATCGTGCGGAAGTTCGTTAGCGTGCCGCCAAGCCAACGCTCGCTTACAAACGGCATGTTGCACCGAAGCGACTGGGCTTCGACTGCCTCGCCGGCCTGTCGTTTGGTGCCGACAAACAGGATAAGGCTACCGCCAGCGGCGACCTGCGAGAGATACTTCTTTGCTCGCAACAATCCGCGCAATGTCTCACGGATGTCCAGAATGTGAATCTGGTTCTTCTTACCGAAAATGTATGGGGCCATCTTCGGATTCCACAGGCTGGTTCGGTGCCCAAAGTGCACGCCTGCTTCGATCATTTCTTTAGCGATCTGTTGTGCCATTGCGGCAATCCTCCTGTTGAGATCGACGTGGGTCCGGAGGACACGTTGGTGTCCCAGGGCCGATGCGGCCCTTCGCCCCTTCGCTGCCGATTGTATACGGATGTTCACTTCCGGCGACGTGCCAGTGTGTGAAAACGGATCGAAATCGTAGAGCAGTTTGGCGCTCATGACAAGATGAAACGGGTTGGTTCGGCCAGCCGGGCATGCAGCGTTACGACCGTCCTATTCGTCAATGCCGTCATCAACGTCCGGCTCGCGCCCGGTCATTCGCATTGGACGGGTTCTGCCAGCTGGTCCGAATGCCGGACTTGGTCCAGTCGCGACGTGCTCCAGCCTCGCTTTGCACCTGAAAACATTCGTTTTTTGGGATGCGATCGTTTGACATTCCGAAAACGAGTGAGGAATGAATGCCTCCCCCGTATCTTTTGGAGTACCAGGTGAATGGCTAACCACAAACGAATGATCGCCGGATACCTGCTTGCGTTAACCACGCTTGGGGGCTGCGCCGGCATCTACGACTGCTGCTATGAAAAGACCCAGTGCCTGCGGGCCATGGAGCAGTACAAACAATGCGGAAAACCCGAATGCTCTTGCTATCCGCATGATTATAAGTGCGGCTGGCTCGACGGTTTCTACGAAGTCGCCACCGGAGGCAGCGATTGCCCACCGGCAATCGCGCCATCGAAATACTGGAAACCCGGACAGATTCTGAACGATTGCGATAATCGCCGGCATGCCTATTACAGCGGCTGGCAAGACGGGGCGGCCCGAGCGTCCCAGTTCCCAGATACGCACACGATTCGTCTTTACGAAACTTGCGAATGCCCCTTCCCGAAGTGCGAGAAGCCGTGCATCGACGGGACGTGCGTTCCGTGCGGGCAAACCAGTGTGGGAATGCCGATGGCAGAGGCCATGATCGAGGAGCCTGAAGAGCAACCCACGTCGGAGCCGCTGCCTGAAGCAACTGCAACGGCGCAAGAACCTGTCCAACAGAACGCCAAGAAGACGGTCCAATCGCCCGCGGCGCCGGAGGCAACGGTTGCGGCTGACATGCCGGTCCTTCCTGAGGCGACGGCTCAGGTGGAATCGCCGGACGCACCCGAAGCCGCGGAGGCCAAACCTGAATTTGGTCCCGCGCTTCCTGGAGACTTCCAAGCCGGCAAAAACTGGGACGACACCTCCAAACTACCGTTCATGCCGACCAAGCCGATCGGAAACGAGGTCGACTATCAAACGGCGCCTAAACCGATTCGACCGGCCTCGATCGCCGCCACCGATTCGGCGTCCCGGCACCAAAGCGGTGTGATCAAGTGGACCAGCCCCACGGCGAAGGCAGTTCCTGCGAAGACCGTGGCAATGCCATTGCACCAAAGTGAGATGATCGAAAGTGATTCGATCGTCAGGTTGGCTACCCCGACTCAATTCGTCAGGTAGCCGTTTGCGGCGGCGAGTGACGATCGCTCGCCGAGCATCCCATTGAACTTTTATCCTAACGAGCCATCTCACTTCCGTTGCGAAGGGACTCAGCAATGATTCAATCGAATCTCTCACGAACTGAACTGATGACCAAGGCCACGATGGCCATGGTCGCCGTCGGCTTGCTCGCCAGCTCGGGTTGTCACTACCGGATGGTGTCATCGGTATGCCACGCCGTACCTGCCAGCCGACTCGACCCAAACCTGTTTGCTTGCCCGCGCGAGGACATGGCGCCCTTGCCCTACTCAGCCTTGGGGCAACAGCGTCCCGTCGATCACATGATCGATGCGGGTGACACGCTCAACGCGTACATCTACGGCGTGTTTCCCACGTCCGTGGATGAGACGCCTGTGCAACAACGGGGTCAAGCCATTAACCAGCGATACTATCCGCCTCGAGGCAACGTCGTTGCACCCTCGGCGGGTCTTCCCATCACGGTCGACGCCGATGGCACGATCACGCTGCCTTTGATTGGCAAGATCAGTGTCGCTGGCATGACGACTCAACAGGCGATCGAAAAGATCCTTGAAAAGTCGCGTGAGCAGCAGGTGTTGAAGGAAGGCAAGGAGCAAGTCACTCTTGAGCTCCTGATTCCTCGCGTCAAACGCATCGTCGTGTTGCGTGAAGACACACCATCACCGGCCGTCACGCTCGCTTCACCACAGGCGGTCGATCAAATCCACCGCGGTAGCGGCGAGGTCGTCGACTTGCCGGTGTACGAGAACGACGTGCTCCACGCCCTGGCGGCGACCGGAGGTTTGCCGGGTACCGATGCTGCCCGCGAGTTGTATGTGATCCGTGCAGGTGCCGGGTTGAACAACGCGTTCATGTCCGCAGACAAGCTCCAAAGTATTGTCACGGGCAGTGAAGGCGGCGCCTGCAATCCCGGCGTCATCCGAATCCCACTGGCAGGTTGCCCGTGTGAAGCACTTCCTTTCATGCCCGAGGATGTTGTTCTGGAAGATGGGGACACCGTTTTCATTCCTCGTCGCAACGAGTACTTCATCGCAGCGGGAATGCTTCCTGGGGGACGCGTGCCATTGCCACGCGATGAGGACGTCGACGTGATCGAGGCGATCGCCATGGCGAACGGTTCCGCCGGTGGACCTCTGGGTCGCGATGGCGGTGTCCTGGCCGGTGGCAATGTCGGCAACATGCGTGAGCCCACGCAAGTGCTCATTCTGCGAACGCTCCCCGATGGTCGTCAGATCCCGATTCGCGTTGACCTTGACCGCGCGGTGTACGACGCGAAGGAACGAATTCGGATCCAGCCCGACGATGTCGTCATGTTGCACTTCAAACCGTTCTCGGCCGCCTTCAACGGTACGTTCAACTGGATCAGCGGTAACTCGATCGTTGCGGCAATCTCTCGCGACAACGATTGAGCGACGATCAACGACAGGCCTGTCAGCAGCCCCGCGAGTTCACGCTCGCGGGGCTTTTTTCGTGTTCGGACTATACTTTGACTCAAGCGTCATCCGAATCCGTTCCATCCAGAGTTTCCCTGTTGTGAATCGACTCCATCCATGCGTGCTCGTCTTCGCCAGCATTGCCGGGATCGATCCCTGTCGCGGCGAGGATACGTCGCCGCCTCCGAAGCTGGCTGCCGCCTCGGCGTCGATTCAGTGGGTCAATGAACCCACCGAAAAACAGCTGCCTCTTCCTCCCGGTGTTCAACATCTTCGTTTTCGAAGCGAACTTGCCGGCGTCGACATCAGCTATTGCATCTACCTACCCGAGGCCTACGAAGCAGATCCCAGCCAATCGTTTCCGGTGATTTACAACCTTCACGGCAATGGAGGCAATGAGTTCACGGGCCTTCCGGCGGCACGACTGCTAGATGATCAGATCCGTTCCGGCGACATCCCACCGATGATCATGGTGATGTTCAATGGTGGTAAGTCGACTTTCTACATGAATAGCGCCGACGGACGCTTGCCCATTGAATCGATCTTCATGGATGAATTCATCCCTCACATTGATGCGACTTACCGCACGATCGCCGATGGCAGCGGACGTTGCATCGAAGGTTTCTCCATGGGTGGTCGCGGCTCCACACGACTGGCGATGAAGTATCCCACGGCATTCTGCTCGCTGTTTTGCCAGGCGGGGAATGTGCCGCGTTTGATTGAACTGTACGATACCACCCCTGAGTCGCAACGATCGCAGTTACTCCGAGGCGATGATCGGTCCAACTACGTCGCCGAAGATGTTTACACCAACTGCACGAATAATCAGGACCTCATTGAGCAGCATCTTCGAATTCAGATCGCCTGCGGAACACAAGATGATGGGCACCTTCCCACGATCCGCGACTTCCATGCTCATCTGGTTGCCCTTGGTGTCGATCACACTTATATCGAGCTGGAGAATCTAGCCCACCGGCGCACCGAAATGATGCGGCAATTGGGACCAGTCTGGTTCGACTACCATGTGGAATCGTTGCGACGCCGCGGCACGCTTCCACCAGATTCTTGATGCCGAGAGGTCAAAATGATTCGGCGTCGCTGGGAAAGCTGCGTTCGCGCACCGCGTCACGGTAGGATGTCACCGCGTCACGGATCATCTGTCCGACGGGTGCAAAATTCCGTGTGAACTTGGGTGTGTATCCGCTTGTTAACCCCAAGATGTCATGCGTCACCAGAACCTGTCCAGATACATCACGCCCGGCACCAATGCCGATCGTGGGTACAGAGACAGCGGCAGTGATGGTCGAGG
This sequence comes from Planctomycetota bacterium, assembly GCA_038748615.1. Classification (GTDB taxonomy): domain Bacteria; phylum Planctomycetota; class Planctomycetia; order Pirellulales; family Pirellulaceae; genus Rhodopirellula. The sequence goes on from JBCDIU010000020.1 coordinate 92,586, forward strand.
CGGCCTCGGCGGGAACACATTCAATCAACACGGCAAATGCACCGGCGGCTTCGGCAGCCTTCGCATCATCGACCAGTTTCTTCGTGTCTCGCTGTAACCGGTAGCCACCATCGACATGAATGTTTTGCGGACGCAATCCGACGTGTGCCATAACGGGAACGCCTGCCGTCACCATCGCCGCAATCCGATCCGCTTGTTCGGAACCGCCCTCCAATTTGACCGCCTGGCAGCGAGTTTCTTTGAGGACACGAACCCCGCAACGAATGCTGTGTTCGATCGAGAGCTGCCCGTCGGGAAATGGCAGATCCACCACGACCATGGCATGTTCCACGGCGCGGCCGACCATTTCCGCGTGGTAGATCATCTGATCCATCGTCACCGGTAGCGTTGTATCGTGGCCCTGAACCACCATTCCCATTGAATCACCAACCAACAACACGTCGATGCCAGATTCATCGATCAGCTTCGCCGTGGGAAAATCGTACGCCGTGAGCATCGTGATCAACTCGCCACGCTCACGCATTCGACGCAGCGTCCTGGATGACACGCGCGACTTCGATACGTTCTTCACTGTTTTCTCCATCCGACCCCATAGGAGACGATCAATCGATGGGGTTTGCGTTTCAAGCGACCTGCCTTTGTCGGCGATTCATTCGCTATCTAGGATGCACGTAGCGTAACAATGGTTCGGCGTCACGTCAGCGAGGGAGCCGGCTGACCCTCTCCGTGAATACCGAAGCGAGATCCTGGGGAATCACTTGGTGCCGGATCGGGGAATTGCACCCATTTGAATGCTTTCCATCTGAGAGGATAGAATCTCCATCGTCTCCAGCTGCATCGTGACATGCCGAAACGCGACGTGGACGAGCGGTTTGCCCAATGGGTCGGTTTGCCAGAGTCGGGCCGGCTGATCGGGGACGCCCTCCATTGTGAACAGGTCCTTCCGCGCGGCGTAGCCGCAGCGGGCGGCGGTCGCCTCAATGAGTCCTTTTTCCGTTCGATTGCGAAAACGGATCCCGCCACGGGCATCGATTTCCCATTGCATTGGAAGATCGGCGCCCAGTTGCCGCTCAGGCCGAAGTGATGCCGCTGGGTCCATCGCCAAACGCAGCTCCTGGCAGTCGAGCGTCATTTGACCAGAAGACAGTAGATCCATTTCGTGCGCCTGGATCGGCGACTCAAAATCAGGCACCGGCTGCCGCGCCACGCGGACATTCTGCACAAAACGGAGTGTGCGAGCGGGTAAATCGGCTCGCATGCCACCGACATAGATCAAGTGCAAGGCGGTGATCGTTGGCGGCGCCGTGCGGTCTTGTTCAATGAGTCGATCGGAATACGCCGCGCCGCGGTTACTCGGGGGCGTTGACGAATCGGGAGGCTCCGACTCGCCAAACGGGTCACCGGCACTGGATCTCAACCACGCATGATAAGAACCAGGCCCCGGCGCAACAATCTGTCCCGCAAGGAATGCATCGCGATCGTCGTCCGTTGAACCGCGTGGTTGACCTTGACCGGGGAACCAGCTGATTTCGTTGGTGACAAGTTGGTGACGAGACGTTCGCAACCCGTCGCTGGCAAACAAATCCATGTCGATGGAAACGGAATCCGAGCCGGTTTGGCTCAAACGAAGTTCATCAATGGTTGCCGACTGAAGCGCCGATCGATCGGATAGCTGTACCGGTTCTGTCAAGCGAACCATCAACTGGTCACCGCGCATCCGGATCTCCGAGGGCTCGGAGCTGCGTGACACGGTGGCGTCCATCTGCACGCCACCGGTCAGACGGATGTCCTGTCCTTCAAAACTCATGGAGCCGCCAAAGGTACAGACCGGCGGACGAACGAATGTCAGATCCGGTGATTCGTCTCGACCAGGTCCACCGGTGAACATGGACGATGGGATGCGAAACTGTCCCGCGCCAGGAATCTCCGCGAAGTTATCGTCTGGACGAATTCGAATTTCCGGCCCAATGAAATAGCCGTCCCCCCAGTCAAGACGCGCTTGACCGGACTGGGGGGCGCGTAGCTCAATGACGTCTTGCAGTCCGCCGTCGCGAAGTAGCAACTGATCCCCACGCAGTGTTGCCCTTTCGCTCGGGTTTCCTTTGCCATTGTAGGGAGCACCGGCGCCAGGGTCGATCGGATAGGACACGCGCACGTCGCCATCGACGCTCAGGCTGGTTGATGTCAGTTCACCGCGATGGAGACGGAGTTTGGCCGCTACCTGGTTGCCTTGGATCGTTGCCGGCGGTCGGCTCGCCGACGTCCGAGCTCCATCCGGACCGGAGGAATCGGGTTGACGTACCCAAGTATGTATCGATTCAGATGAAGGCGCGCCGCGCATCGGCTTCTTGGGCGATGATGGACCGTCTTCAAAGAACAAGTGCAGGACGTTGGTTGCCGCGTGAAGTGATTGGGAATGAACCTGAACGTCGTCTTCAATGACAAAGCGATCCGGAGACAGTCGTGCATTGAGCGTACCGCCAGTTCGACTTACGGGATCGGGTGCGGTTCGCATGACGCCCTGCACCCGACCGGCCACAAACGAGCCGCCGTCAGCAAGGCGTCCTCGCAATCCGCCTTCACAGCGTACCTCAAACTCGGCATCCAACTGCGTTGGCGAAATGCTTTCAAGCGGCTTGATCTCCAGTAGTTCGCCCCACTGGCACGCGTCCATGACACGGCCCTCGGACAAGTCGGCCACTTCACCCGAGCCGATCACCTGCAGGATACCCAAATCCTTCGGCGCGCCGGGATCAAACTGGTAGTCGACATTGGCCAGAGTCGCTTGCAGATCCCCGTGGCGAATCACGACCCGATTCATCAGTGGCGAATCCGGATCCAGCGACGAACCGGTCCGCTGAAAGCCTTCCAGGATGTCTTGCCGTTGACGACTGGGGCTCCCCGTAACCCTAGAAAGCACTGAAACCGGTTCGGCTCGCAACCGACCCTTGATTGGATCCAGGCTGATTCGACCGGCAACCAAATCGAGCGACTGGGATTGAATGGTTGCACGAACGGGCATTCCCGTGGCGACGACCGCATCCATCCAGTCCAGCATGGTGCGACGGGGAAGCGCCGAGTTCATCGGATCACGGAGTGTCATCACTAACGATTCGCATTCGAAACGATCCGTCCAGTCAGCATCGTTCTGGTTCGCGAAGTGCAACATATTCACGTCGCGATGGAGGCTCAGCTGGTCGAGTGCGAAGTCGTAGTCGATCGCGCCTTCGCAGTGGACTTCCACCCGTCCCTCTTGCTGTCCGTCGATCCCCGTTCGTCCCACCGGAAACGTGACGTCCCGAAGGTACACCAATTCCATTCGATCCAGCGAATCGGTGACCTTGCGACCCGACTGGTCGCTGGTGGTCGACGCAGCCAAATGGAGTGTCAAGTCGCGTCCAACCAACACGGCGCGTCCAACTTCCATGTGAATGGGTTGGGTAGTCCAGATCTTGCGCCGATCCACACCGACGTCGGACGTGCGTATGTTCAGAACGCGCGATGGGTCGAATGCCGCATCGGTCGGTCGGACCCGTTGAATCTCCACCGAGCCGATCATGCTGCCGCGGTGGATCGATGGAGCCACACCGCTGGTCAAATCCAAAGCCGCATCGAACTCGATCTGAGCACCGGCGGCGGCCTGAATGAGGATCGGCTCCTCATCGGGCTGGGGTGAAAGGCCGCGTCCCAGAACGATGGTGATCGGCCAAAACTTCCACGTCTTGCCTTCGCCGTCATCGATCTGTTCATGATTCTGGAATAACAACATCCCATCATCGGTCATCAGTCGGATCGCTTTGCCCCGTTCCCAAGCCTGCGGTGAAAACAGGTCCGCGATTGACCGATCGTCTGCCGTGAGAACACGTTCAGCGATCTCCGCATGGTGTACCGCGGGCGGTGTGACCAAACGCGTGACGGTCGCTTGATAGCCCACCATCACCGCCAACAAGACGCCCAGGCTGACGAAGTAGTCACGAACCGACGTTAGCATCGCGTCTCGTCCGTTCCGGGCAGGCGCGGCGACGAGGGACTATCGAGTGCACGAACGTGCGGTTCCCAAACCTGGCACGAACGCATCAGCCGCTCAATCAATTCGCGTACAGCACCGCGACCGCCTGGCGTTTGCAACACCCAGTCGGCCGCCGCACAGACATCCGCGGCCGCATCGGCCGGTGCGACCGCCAATCCGATCCGGCGCATCACCACCAAGTCAGGCAAGTCGTCCCCGATGTACGCCACCTCTTGGGGACGGAGTCCCCAGGACTGGATCCGCGATTTGGCCGCCGCCCACTTGTCACGTTGTCCTTGATCGACATCGGAGATACCAAGCTCCTGCGCTCGACGAGAGACAATTTCGCTTTGTCTCGCCGTGATGATGCCGAAATGAAGTCCTTCCTGCATCCACAATTTGATTCCCAGTCCGTCACGAGCATGAAACGACTTCGTCTCGTTGCCGGCGGCATCGTAGGTAATCAACCCGTCACTGAGCACACCGTCGACATCGGACAAGATTCCGCGTATCGATGTGGCGATCTGGGCGTCTGCACTCGAGGACATCAACGGACCTACCAAGTATGAAGTCGGGTCGAATAGGATCGTTGACCTGACTAGCTGTTTGGATGAAACGGCAGTACCGAGGGGTGTTCATCCGATTCCGTCTCGGCCATCGGCGTTGCTGGCGAAGCCGACGCAACCGATTCGCGAATGTCACCTGAGGAAATCAAGTCGGTCACATCCAACATCCCGATCGGGCAACCGTTGCCGTCGACGACGGGGAGCTCGCTGAACTTTCGCTGCGACAAGATTTGAATCGCCGTGCTGAGTGGCTGCCCCGATGCAATGTTCATCGGATGACGCGTCATCGAATCGATAATCGGTGAATCGAGATCGGCTTCGCGGCGTGCCTGCAACAGTCGAGCCAAATCGCTGTCGGTAAAGATTCCGGTCAAGCGATTCGAATCATCCACCAACATGACTGCACCAACCCGACGACTCATGCGATCACATTGGATCGCCTGGCGTACGGACACGCGGTCCTGGGCCAAGCGGCATCGGTGCAGCGGTCGCATGACCTCGTCGACGCTGGCCAAACGGCGACCCAACGAACCACCGGGATGAAATCGACCAAAGTCGTCCCGATTGAAACCTCGAATCTGGGCCGCAAGCATGGCAATGGCGTCGCCTACCGCCAACATCACGGCCGTGCTGGTCGTCGGAGCCAGTCCGTTGGGGCAAGCCTCGGCATGATGGCCGATTGGCACCACCAGATCCGAAAGTCGGGCCAGCGTGTTGTCAGCATCACGCGTCAGCGCGATCAGACCCGCCGATTGTCGCTGCAGTAGCGGAGCGACGCGGACGATCTCGTCACTGCGACCTGAATTCGACAGTGCGACGACGAGGTCGTCGGATCGAACCCGCCCAAGGTCACCGTGCACCGCTTCGGAAGGGTGCAGGAAATGGGCCGGTGAACCCGTACTTGCCAGCGTCGCAACGAGTTTCTGACCAATCAGGCCCGCCTTGCCGACACCGGTGACCACGACGCAACCGCGGCATTCGGCGATCCGAATGGCCGCTTCAGCGGCGGCAGTAGATGCGATGTCGGTCGCTTTCGAGATGGCCGCCGCTTCGGTCAGCATCGTGTCGCGAATGGACCTGATTCGTTCGGCCATCGAAAGGATGGACTCCGAATCGAGCGAAATGGCCAGGTTCCCCACGCTGGCACGTGTCAGCGGCGCGGCCGGTGTGCGTGAATGCGATGGTATGGCCACGCTGGCGTCCTTGCTCGGGTGGTTGGCGGGGATTCGATCACCAATGGACCGTAGCTCAAATCACCCATCAAATGCAACCGAGAACCTTTCGCGAGGAGGTCGCCAGATCGCCGTGTTTCGTGGTGAGACTCGTGCCGGCCCCCCCGCCAACAGGGCGGAAACTCATCTTCGTCGACGAGCGGACTCCCATCACTGAGTGCAACGATCCCCGCGGCAGCATCGTCGGCGAATATTCACCGTGTGCGCCACGACCAGCAACACGCTTGCCATGGGCGTCATCCAAGGTTGCGCCGCCAAGACTTGGGTGGAAAGTAGATCGCCAAGCCCATGACGCAGATCCGCGATCGAAAGCATTGACGCGCCGAGCATGGCGCGTGCGGCATCGCCGCAACATCGATCCGGTAGAATAAATGCGGCGACAAACAGGAGACTCACACCGACGAGGCCGGCCGAGCCAACGACGCGATCGCGGTGACGTCGCCAATCGGGCCACAGAGAAAAAACAAGCGCGGCCGCACACAGCAGAGCGGCCAACTGATGAAAAATCGGATCGGCAAGTAAGTTGATCGAGGCAATCGACGGCAAGAACGCAAGCAAAATCGGCGTCGCGGCACAATGAATCGCGCAACCAATGCTGCAGAAGAGTCCGAACCAATCGGCTTGGCTCCAATCGAACCCCATCACCGATCGCCCCCTACCGATCGCTGAGGCGCGTCCATCCCGCGATGCGATCGCGGAATCTGAATGAGCGATCACTCGGGTCGATATCGAATTTCCCAACGACAGTGGCAAGGCAATCGATTGGTCAAGGGTGAACACCAGATGACGGCGGTCGTTACCCCGTCCAATGGGATCGTCTATCGAACCGACACGCCCGTGCGATTCATCCGCATTGTGAAATCGCGATTCGAACTGGGTCTGGGTTGACGGACATGCGGGTCGCGCGGCCTGACTCAGGTCGGCAGACGCCACGGTGACCGATACTCATAGTGCAACATGGAGTTCGCTTCGTCGTCATTGCGAAACTTTTCGGCCGACGCATCCCACTGCAGCCGTCGGCCAACCGCCAACGAAATGTTGGCCAAATGGCAAAACGTCGTGCTTCGGTGACCAATCTCGATATCCGCATGGGTCAACTGTCGAGAACGCATGCAGTCGAGAAAATTTCGCGCATGGGCAGCGGTCAATCCGCGATTCTTGATGTTCTCGGACCCTCGCTCGGCTTTGGCGAACTCAGACTGTTTGGAAAACTGACCGCGACGTTCGGGAATGATCTCAAACTCGCTCTCGGAAACATAGGCCGTCCCCAGCGTGCCTCGCAGCTCGATCTCGCCGGCGGCAAGTGTTGGATTCATGCTCGTTTCATACTGACCAAAGACGGCCAGCTTGCCTGAATCGAATTGAAAGGTGACCTCCATCGTATCCGGGATCGTCCGATCATCGTCCACGGCGAATCGCCCTCCCATGGCACACACGCTGCTGGGTGCCTCTTCGCCCAAACACCAGCGGATCGCATCCAGATAGTGGACGCCCCAGTTTCCCATCTGAGAACTGAACCCTTGCCACCAGCGAAATCGGTAGGGCGCGATATTGTCTTGATATGGTTGCTCGGCTCGCGGGCCAAGCCACATGTCCCAGTCCAGATGACTGGGAGGCGTCTTGGTCGGTAGCTTGCCAATCCCGGCGGGCGCCATGTTGCTGAGCCGATAAGCTCGGCTAACGCAAACGCGACCCAACAGCCCTTCGCGAACTCGCTTGGAAAGACCGTTGTACAAGTTGCTGCTGCGGCGGTGCGTGCCCACCTGCGTGACCCGCTCGTACTTTCGAGCCGCATCGACCATCGCCCGTCCTTCGACGACCGTGGCCGACAAAGGTTTCTCCACGTACACATCTTTGCCCGCTTGGCAGGCGGAAATCATCTGGATCGCGTGCCAGTGATCGGGCGTGGCAATCGCCACCGCGTCCACATCGCTGCGATCGATCACCTCCCGAAAGTCACCGGTCTGGAACGTCGGTCGATTCGTCGCGCCAGCCGCGTCTTGCAGAGCGATCGAGTCGACATCGCACAACGCCACCGTTTCGCAATCGGCATGCTCGTCAAACGCGTCCATCAGTTGGCGTCCGCGATTGGCAACCCCGATGTATCCCATTCGGATCCGGTCGTTGGCACCCGCCGCCCTTGCGCGCGACGCGGCCGTCGTCGCGGACAAAACAAATGTGGTCGCGGCGGTGGTTTGGAAACGGCGGCGGGACAAGCCGTTGGGTGCTTCAGTCATGGTCGGATCCGGTCGATGAAAACAAGTCGATGCGAAACGAAAGGGAGTCCGTTCGTGTGAGCGAAGCCTATCCTAACCGGTTTGGAAACTAAGATTTGGCGCCCGCACGGAAGGATTCGATCGGACATGGATGATTCTCCGCCGGATATGCTGAATTGATGTCCAAGCCACGTCTGTTGCTGGTCTCGATGTCGGGTCTCCGCATCGTCGATCCAAACCTTCGGGCAGCCGGTCTCCGACTTCCGGGCGTCGTCAGGCGAGTCGCCGCACTCGCTCAGTTACCGCCGCTGGGTCTACTAACGATCGCCGGCACGATCGATGACCAATGGCATATCGACTTGGTCGTTGATGATGGTGCCGGCTCCATCGAGCGAACCAAAGCCCGCATTCTGAGTCATCGTCCTGACGTGGTGGCATTTTCCACGCTGACGGCCGCCGCCGATCGTGCTGCCAAGCTGAGTGGGGCGCTGCGAGCGTTCGGGATCACGACTGTTGTCGGAGGATTACACGCCACGTCGGCGCCATCATGGTGCCAAGAACGATTTGATTCCGTGATCATCGGTGATGGAGAAACGCTGTTTCCCAGAGCGCTTCTGGATTGGCAGAATCGTTGTCTCGCCCCGAGCTATCGGTCGAATCAGCCATTCGATCTGCGTCAGTCCGTCCGTCCCCGATGGGACCTGTGGAAACAGCCATCGACGCCACGTTACACGGTTCAAACGATGCGTGGTTGCCCATGGTCCTGTCATTTCTGCGCCGCCAGTCGGCTGTTGGGTCCAGCTCGTCGGAAACCTTCCTCACAAATCGTTCGTGAGTTTCGGCAGGTTGCCGAGATCCAATCGCGACCGTGGATCGAGTTGGCCGACGACAACACGTTTGCCTTGTCAAATGCCGACGAAGAAGCGTTTGCCTGGCTGGACGAACTTCGATCCATGGGGGCGAAGTGGTTTACCGAATCCGATTGGCGAATCAGTCAGCATCCGAAATTACTTGATCGAATCGCTCGGTCAGGATGCCGCCAAATCCTCATTGGACTGGAATCGCCCATCCACACGTACGGAGGCATGGGTGGCAAAACCTCACCGTGGAATGAAATGCTGGCGGCCGTGAAAACCATCCAGTCCGCCGGCATCGTCGTCAACGCCTGCTTCATCATCGGATGTGATCAGGAAACACCCACGACGATCGCTCGATTGCGAGACTTCTTGGCCACAGCTCCGTTCGGCGAAGTCCAGGTGACGCTCCAAACACCGTTCCCTGGCACCCGCATGCATGAAGTGATGCGTCGTGGTGGACGCCTGCTATCGGATGACTTCTCTCGATACACGCTGTTCGATGTCGTGTTCGAGCCAGCCCATATGTCGCCCGATCAACTTCGTCACGAATTTCTCCATTTGGTGTCCACCGTGTACAGTCACGACGCGCAATCGCGTCGGGCCCGGCTCAACCGCCATATTCGCCGACGAAGACGAGAATCGCTGTGAACCTATCACTTCGAGATCAGCCCGCGCGTCTCTTGGATTTACCCGGTTTGCTCATCGGGCTTCACGGCAGCGTCGTGCGGCTGATCCACGGACGCCGAGCGATCGTCCTCGGTGCCGCCCTGGTTGGCACGGCTGCAATGGCCCGCGAATACGATGCCGTTAGCTTGCGGCACGAGCCGCTCGATCTACTAGCACCATTTGCTGCGTCGATCGTCCTATCGTCAGGGCTATTTGTTTGGTTTTGGTTCTGGATGGCATCGACCAAGATTCATCTTCGGCACCCTTTCCGATCTTACGTGGTCTTCGTGACCGCTTACTGGATGACGGCTCCCCTGGCATGGCTCTACGCCATCCCCGTGGAAATGCACTACGACGAGATTACGTCGATGCGTTTCAATCTGACCATGTTGTCGGTGGTTTCGGTATGGCGTGTCATCCTATTCGCCCGCTTGGCATCGGTGCAGTTTCGCATCGGATTCCCGCTTTCACTTAGCCTGACATTGGTGCCATGCATGGCGGTGGCTTTCGTCGCCCTGCTCCAATCATCCATGAGTATCGTCGGGGTCATGGGTGGGATCCGTTTGACCGAATCGCAAAAGATGCTCGTCTCTTATCAGGGCACGGTGATCAATGGCATCTCGCTCGCTTTCATTCCGACGGCTTTCGCGATGATCGCACTTCTGGTGGCGTCTCGACGGACGTCGAAACGGTCGTGCAGTCACTACATGGGTCCGCGATTGTCCGTTTCGTTGTGGAGCGTGCCGGCGTTAGCCACAATCGTTTTCGCGGTCGCCATGACCTTCACACAGCCCAAATTGCATCGAGCCCGGGTGGTGGACGATCACCTGATCGCGGATGACCTTTCCGCCGCCATCCGATCGATGCAGTCAAATGACGAGCAGGATTTTCCCCGCACGTGGGATCCACCCCCTCGGCACCCGAGTCGAGACCCGATCCAGCCGTCGCTTCAAGCCATCGCCGGCGTCCTTCAAGCGGAGACTCCCGATCCGTGGATCGTCCATCGGCTGACCCGCCATGCCGACAAGATCGCGATCCGGCGAACCAACCGTTACGGCCGATCTTCCATCGATTCTTCCGTGAAAGGAGATCGGATCCGTGGATCCATTGAAACCCTCGAAGCAACGCGATCGGATGTCGACGCGCTCCTGCTGGTTCCCAATTTGGATGAAACCCTCCAACAAGATCTGATGCGACTGCAGCGGATCCTCGAAACCAGCATCCAGGCCACGATCGAAGAAGAACTACCCGGCGGCTGAAGCGTTCACGCACCGCCGAACCCACTTCAACTCAGCTCATAAATCGCCGCATATCTCGATCGCAAGCTATCGATCAGCGGGCCAATGGAAAGTAATTTTCCTGTTGCGTTTCGAACGAGTTCATCCGCCGAATAACAACGTCCGTGACGGTGCACGTGGTGTCGCAACCAATGAAGCAGCGGCTCAAACTGACCGAGACGAATCTGTTCATCCAGATCCGGAAGACTTTCTCGAGCCGCCGCCATCAATTGGGCCGCGGCCAGGTTGCCCAAGCTATATGTCGGAAAGTAGCCGATCAAACCTGCGCTCCAGTGAACATCTTGTAAGACCCCGTCGGCTGCCGACGGAGGTCGAATGCCAAGAGTCGATTCGTAGGCATCATCCCATGCACCGGGCAAATCGCCGGATTTCAAGTCCCCAGCAATGAGTGCACGTTCCAACTCAAATCGAATCAAGATGTGCAGGTTGTACGTCGCCTCATCCGCTTCGACGCGAATGAGGGAGGGGGCCACGACATTGAAACCAGCATGCAACGATTCGGCGTCCATTCCCGCCAACTGCGGCAGGCACTCGATGAACATGGGTAGTGCGAACTGGCAAAACGGTAGGGTACGACCCACCAAGTTCTCCCAAAGACGCGACTGCGATTCATGGATTCCCAGGGACGCATACTGGCCCGGCGGTAAACCAAACCAAGACGTCGGGAGACCTTGTTCGTAGAGACCGTGGCCCGCCTCATGAAGCGTCCCGTAAACGGACGTGGCTAGGTGGTTCTCTTCGTACCGAGTCAGTATTCGGCAATCCGATGGACCGAGAGTTGTGCAAAACGGGTGAGATGTCGTGTCCAAACGACCTCGGCTGAAATCAAACCCGATCGCCTGCGCCAAGCGCTGACTCAGTTGTGCCTGACCATCAACGTTCAAAGGTTGCCGCAACATCGATGGATCCGGTTGGCGCGGGGCGTCACGGATCTCTGCGATGAGCGGGACCAGTTGCGATCTCATCGAATCAAAGACTCGCTCGATTTGATCGACTTTGCCACCCGGCTCGTATTCATCCAGCAAGGCTTCGTAGAGCGACTGACCGTCATCGGCAATCGCCGCGGCGGCTTCTCGTTTGAGGCACAGCATTTCATCAAGGCTCGGTTGAAAGAGGCGATAGTCATCCGAGCGCCGCGCCGCGTCCCACTTCCCCTGACCGCGGACGGTCGCACCCGCGATCGACTCAACCAACGTTGTCGGCAAGCGTCGCTTGCGTTCAAAGTCGCGCTTCAGATGGTGGACGGTGGCCCCGATTGATGAATGCGGGTCCCGCGCCAAATCCCAATTCGCCAGCTCGTCGAGCCAATCGCCGACCTCAGGCTTGGTGCGCATCCGGTGCACAATCCCGCGTAACTGCATGACTTGCTCGGCGCGATACTCCGCCGCACCGGACGGCATCCCCGTCCGTTCGTCCCACTCGAGCAACTCGGCCGCCGTCTCGATTTTCGCAGCATCGCGATGGAGATCACAAACTCGCTCAAACGTCTGTTCAGGATTCGGCATCAGCCAACCCATCCTCGGGTGATGGTTGTCAGGAAAACTTCTCAGGCGGAGTGTTCGGCCGACACGACCGCGGGAGCGCGGTCGATTGTAACGTGCCGCATGAGGGTGCCCGCCATCGCCGCTCCGCTGACAAACGCACCTTCAACCCGAGATCCACTGCACCAATCGCCACACGCACCTAAACCTTCGTGCGGATCCCACAGACACCCGACGTCGAGCGATCGGTCCGGAATGGAATAACGCCAACGATGCGCCGCCAGATGATCAATCGTGTCCACCGAAACCCCGACGCTGGACTGCAACGCGTCGACCAACTGATTGGCGACTACCTCGGCATCACATTCCAAATGATCGATCGACCAAGACGATGACGCGTGAAGGATCCAGTTGCTTGCCAGATCGGATTCGCATTCCCAGTCGCCGGGACACTGTCGACCCGGCTTGGCATCGTTGCGGGCAATCCAAGACAGCGGACCTTCGTTGATGAACGCTCCCTCAAATGGCAACCCACTCAAGCCGGTTGCCTGAAGCATCACCGCCCAACACGGATTCATTTTGACTTGGTCGATGGTGCCGGCCAGCGGCGTGTGATCTCGCAACAACGCTCCAGCTTGAGCGGGCGGCGCATTGACAATGACGACGTCAAACACGCCCAAGTTCTCTTGATGTTGATCGTAGAGCTCCCACCCGCCGGCGCACCGATTCAGCCGCGAGACTTGCTTGGAAACCACCACATCCAAATCAGCCGCCAAGTGTTTTGCAATCGCATTGTTACCTGGAACACCAACGTAACGAGCCGTTCCTTTTTTCTCGATCACCGACGCGCCGCCGTCGCGCAGTTCGACGATGCGGCCCATCCAAGGTTGCACGAGCCCGCAATCCATCCAACTGCGTACGTACCTTGCGAACACATCATCTCGGATCGTCCAATACTGAGCCCCGTGATCAAACTGCTTCGAACCGTCACCGCGCCTCGTCGACAGCCGGCCACCGGGGCCGCGCGACTTCTCGAATAAACGAACCGGCATACCATGATCCTGCAACGTCCGGGCGGCGACCAAACCGGCAAGTCCGGCACCCACGATCGCGACACGTGGAACACGAGCCGCGATGGGTCGTTGCATCCAGGTCACCAGCTCTGACGATTCCGTCGCCGATACGTCGCCGGTATCCTCAATGGTGCGGACGCGTCCGAACACGTCTGTTTCTGTTTCCGCGGGGCGATCAAACTGGCCAAAGCACCACAGGATGCCGCCGTAGCTGCTGGGGCTGCGACCATCGATCGCGTACCGATGATTCAAGTCGATGCAACGGTGCATGGCTTGCTCGGGTGTCGTCGTCATCGGCAAGAAAGCCTTGCCCCACCTCATCCGACCCCCGTGATGCAGCTCACCGTGCCGCAGGAGACTCCGCTGTAACGCATTCCACCTATCATCATGGGACACCCCGCGGGCAAGTGATTCCCAATCCTGGGATGAAGGTCGTGGATCATCGGCATGCTCGGCCAGTGTGGTCGCGGCCCAGTCAGGTAAGGCCAACGCGGTCTCGAGATGCTCATGCTTCGCGGCACAGAAGTGAAACGACATCTCTCGCCAAGACAGCATCTCACACAAAAAAGACTTCGCGTCGGCCTTCAACGCGTCACGCGCAATCGAAAACGGACTCACCATGCCATAATGCAAATAGGCGCTCATTCGACTGCAGGCATTCGCATCGATGAGTTCGTATCGATCGTTGCCATATCGATGCAGCGACTCCTCACGGAAACGCTTCCACCGGAGGTACCCAGCTCGCGACCCACCCGGTGTCTCCGCACTCGGTCCGACCGTGTGATCGATCTGGCAGTGCCTCATCGATTCGCCGAGGTCGCAATCCTGGAGATCCATCGGTTCAAAGTCCAAAGGTCCATCAAACCTCAGCGGCGCTGGATCGATGGACAAGGCCGCGTAAGGAGTTGCCAATATCCGCTGGTAGCATGCCAGCGTCGCTTTCCGATAAGCGTGTGGGCAGGCAAATGCTTCGATGCCATGCGACTTGGCAATTGGCTCGAGGACGCTGCCTGGCATCAAACAGCTGGAATCGACGGTCGCGATGGGCGTCGTCGTCGTGCTTCGAAGTCGCTCCAGCCAAGATGTGATCGGCGGCAACGGCATTTCCTCGGTGACCAGAACAGCCGCACGCCGAACCAAATCACGCAGATGAGGGCCTCGATGGCCCGGTCGCTCCAGGTGAAAAACGAAGGAGATACCGAGCTCCCCCAGCTCACGCTGAACGTCTCGAGCCGCTTGCAAAATGAACGCGTGATGACGATCCGACGCGAACGGATAGTTTTCCGATAACCCGTGATAGACCAACAGTGCGAGACCATTCTGCTTGGCCCAGGTTGCCGCCACATCGAGGGCGGGGTTCTCGTGGCCGCGAATGGCATTGTGCATCCAGTACAGCACCATATCGCCGGGATCATGGGCGGTCTGCTCCGGCGCCACGAGCCAACGCGTGCGTTCGGCGAGCGATCGGGGCAGTCGTTGATCCACGCTGTCGCGCTCCACCGCTCAAGTTGAAGATTCGAAACCATCGACAAGCGGGTGCTGGTTTGATCGACAGACCACCTGCCAAGCTCGAGAGTCTTTTCAATCCAGATCAAATTCCGCCTTCGCCAAAGGATCATAGGACCTCGTGAAGTCAGGGCCGAATCAGAACCCGGGCGAGAAGCCCCCTTCGGATGGCGGGCTGGACCAACGACTCGGTCCGATCCACTTTGCCGGAAGGTCCCGGCGGCTTCGGTCCGATCGCGTCCAAGATGCTGCTCGCCGCCATCGCCCCGCTAATCACGGCCGATTCCATCGTCGCGGGCCAACCGGTTTGCACCCAATCACCGGCGATTCGAACCCGCGGATGGCTCGTCATCGGTGTCGGACGAACACGATACGACGACGGCGACACGGTGAACACCGAATTTGGGTCAGTCACCACGCGTGACTGTAGACAAACGGCTCCACCTGCCTCCGGAAACGCTTGGTTGAGTTCCATCATGATGTGGTCGACCATGTCCGATCTGGTGGCGCCACTCATTGAATGCCGGCCACTGATGACCACCTGGTGATAGTGACGATCGGGTTGGCTAGAACCGTTGCCACCCCGCCAGAGCGGTTCGCGGAATAGCCACTGTGACACGGTCCCAACCATCACCACATGCGGCAACTGAGTCAGTGGTCGATCGAGCCAAAGGTGGATTCCTGTGATGGGTGACGATTCCAACTGGTCCAAGTCATCGTGACCCGTCGGCAAACCACTGGAATCCAACAGGCGGCGGGTTGCATTCCAAGGCATCGCCAACACAACATCACTGGCGAGGATTACCTCGTCGCCCGCCAATTCAACTGCAACACGTCCCGATCCATCATTCGCATTCCGCACAGCGCGAACCGTCGTGCCCGTGCGAACCTGAACACCGACACGGCGCAACCAGTCAGGGAGGTCAACTCCAAAAATCTCCGAAAGTGGGCGATTGGGGACCCAGACGTCACCGGCATCACGGGCACAGGCAAAACCGTCCATCATGACCTTGCGTGCCGCCGCCATCGAAACGCGTCGGCAAACATCTCCCAGGGCCGAAACCAAAATCACATCCCAGAAACATCGTCGCGACGATTCACTTTGGCCCGCCTCACACAACCAACGCTCGGCGGACACATCGATCAAACGATTCGTCGATGTCCGCATGAGCATCCACATCGCTCGTCGAATCTCGCGACGCTGGGCGGGATTCAAGAATCGCAGGCCCGATAGAGCGCCCGACAGGTGCAGTGGCGCCGGCAACCATCTGGATGACCGAAATGGCATGCGACCATGATCGGGATGATAGAACGTCAACTCGCGATACCGCGTCCATCGATCCAGCAGATCCACGCGTGCCAACATGGCCAGCAGGTTCGTGCAGCACCCCATCGTCACATGTTGGCAGTAGTCCACGTCGCGTCCATCGTCGCCGGGGTCGCGGAACGATCCGGCTCGTCCCCCCGTTGCACGACGCGACTCCAAGATCGTCACATCGATGTCGAGGGAAACCGGATGACGGCGGAGTGCTTCAGCGCATGCCAGACCCGCAATTCCGCCACCGGCGATGACCACGTGCCGCCGTGCCGAGTCAACCATGATTTGTCTTATCGATTGGTCGAGTGATTTCGCGGGGTGGGACGGGCAAGCGACGATACAACGGCGGAATGAAATGACGCATCACGATGGACATGCGCTCGCCCAGACCGAGCGAGACACGTCGTCGCATCACCGCGTCGGGATCGTCGGCGATGCGTTGCAGTAGACGCCGGTATGTCCGCCACATCATGCTAAACATCGGACGACCATCGGGGTGGAGCGAATCATGGACCTGCCAACCAGCGTCAAACAGCTCGGTCGCACGTCGAGTTTCATCCTGAATCAAACATCGCATCCGGGCGTCGCGACGTGGATTCAATAGATCATCTTCATCCAGACCATGTTGTTCATAGTGTTGCCGCGGTAAGTAAATGCGGCCACGCTGGGCATCCTCCCGCACGTCACGGAGGATGTTGGTCAATTGAAAAGCGAGACCACAATCCACCGCGGCCTGCTTCGGGAGTGGTGATTCGAATTCCCAGATGTGCAAGCACGCGATGCCAACGGCCGACGCAACCAGATAGCAATAATGCTCGAGCTGTTCAAAAGTATCAAAGCGATTCTTCTGTTGGTCGGCGAGTACGCCATCAATGATCTCCAGCAGATACCGTGACGGAATCTCGAAACGCTCCGCCGCGTGACGCAGAGCCGGCATGATTGCCAAGGTGTGACGTTGCAGCATACTCAGCGCGGGCGTTTCGGCGTCGCGAATCGCGTCAGCCATCTGAATCGGCCGAGATCCCTTGCCGATTAGATTCATCGCCGTCGTTTGCCGCCAAAGATCCAACCAATGCCGACGCAGCGCCGCCGGTTCGTCGCAGTCCCCCAAGTCGTCGGTGACTCTCGCAAAAGCGTACAGCACCGACATCGCCTGCCGCTTGGGCTTGGGCAGCAACCAAAACGAACGATAAAAGCTGCTACCACTCCGCCGGGCAATCTTTGCCGACGCTTCATAACTGTTCAGGATGGTCAGTGGATCCGACATGCGGCCGAGTGGGTCCGAAGCAAGAACGAATACTACAGCCAGCCAATCGACGCAGCGATCATGAGTCGAATCTGAGTTCGCCGAGATACCTCGACGCGACGAGCCAAGACATCAAAATCCGTTGCCGCGATCGCGTCCAGTGTCGCCAGTCCGCCATGAACAAACAATCGGATGTCCGATGCCAACCACGCCGGTACATGGTCGGCCAATGCAATGCCTTGATGAAACCGTGCTCGCGTCTGCTCACACTGTTGAGCGATCGCTCGGCGGACACACGGAGGCGTGGACGCCGACGCGACGCCATCGGCGATGACCGTTTCGTCGAAACCGGACGCTTCCATGACATCTTGGGGCAAATATAGGCGACCACGCTGATAGTCGCGCCGCATGTCCTGCCAAAAATTGGCCAGCTGCAGTGCCGTGCAGATCTCGTCAGAGAGCAAGGTATTCGAAGCCGTCAACGCGTCGGCAAGCCCCAATACCATCCGCCCGACCGGATTGGCCGAATGAGCACAGTAGTCCTCCAGGTCGTCGGCCGAATCGTATCGATGAACCGTTTGATCCTGCTCAAAAGCATGCAGCAGGTCCTCGAACGGCTCTCGCGGAAGGTTGAACTCGTCAATCGTCGCCGCGAGAGCAACGAAAATCGGATTCGATTCGTCATGTTCGTGAGACTTCCCGGGCCGTTTGCCAAAAATGGTGGCGACCCTTCGCCGGAAATCCCCCAATCCCTCCAACGCGGCTTCCGCGGTGGGGGACTCGTCGGCAATGTCATCGGCCGTCCGACAATAAGCGTAGATGTCATAGAACGGCTGTCGATATCGTTTTGGCAGCAGCCAACTGGCCACCACAAAATTTTCGTAAGTGCTCGTGGCCAGGGCTCGCGTCTGCCGCCGTGCGTCCTCCAGCGTCATCGACGGCGATTGCAACTTCGGTCGGACCCTAGAAGGCGGTTTCGAGAGAGCCAACAACATGCCAAACGTAGCAAGACCGGTTAGACGAACGAAGATAGCGTCGGTTATTGTGAACGGTGTCAAGCGTCGCCCGATGTCCTTGCCGAAACCGATTCGAATGCATCGAGAACGAATTGAAATGACTTGAAAGGAGTGGCTTTACCCTCCTGGCAGGAGGGTAGAGGGAAGCGAGGGGAGGTGAATTTGATCGCCTCAAGCACGGTTCATTAAGCCCTGACGCACACTCATTGTAACGCACGTCAACGATCCCCCCGTCTCATGGCCTCGTCGATTCCTCCATCATGAAAATTTTACTGGCGGCTCCCCGTGGGTTCTGTGCCGGCGTGCACATGGCCATTGATTCCCTGGACTTGACCCTTCAAAAGTTCGGTCCGCCGGTTTACGTCTATCACGAGATCGTCCACAACCAGCATGTGGTTCGTGCCTTTAGTGAAAAAGGCGCGGTTTTTGTCGATTCGGTCGGTGATGTGCCCAACGGCGGCGTCCTGCTCTTTTCGGCCCATGGCGTCTCGCCGGAGATCCGGGACGAGGCCAAGGCCCGCAATCTACACGCACTCGACGCGACCTGTCCCCTGGTCACCAAAGTTCACCTCGAGGCAATCAAGTACGCCAAGGGCGGTTACACGATCATCCTGATCGGCCACGAAGGCCACGATGAGGTCCTAGGCACCATGGGCGAGGCTCCCGACGCCATCATTTTGGTCGAGGACGAGGCCGACGTGGACGCGTTGACCGTCCCGGCCGACGCCAAGCTGGCCTATCTCACTCACACGACCCTAAGCGTCGATGACGCCAACCGAGTCATCTCTCGTCTCCGTGCCCGTTTTCCAGACATCGCCAGTCCACCCAAAGACGACATTTGCTACGCGACCCAGAATCGCCAGGAAGCCGTTCGATTGCTGAGTTCCGATGCGGATATCATCGTCGTGCTTGGCAGCCAAAACAGCAGTAACAGCCAACGACTGCGAGAGCTTGCGGCTGAAAACGGCAAACGCGCGTTTTTGGTCGACGGCCCCCACGAATTATCCGCCGACGATTTTCGCGAGGATGATCGCGTTCTGATCACCGCCGGAGCCAGTGCGCCCGAATCGATCGTCAATGACGTGATCGATTGGCTGGTGAACACCTTCGACGCGAGCATCGAAACCAAATTGGTGCGCGAAGA
>JBCDIU010000021.1:0-105849 GCA_038748615.1 Planctomycetota bacterium
GATCGTCAATGACGTGATCGATTGGCTGGTGAACACCTTCGACGCGAGCATCGAAACCAAATTGGTGCGCGAAGAGAACGTGAAATTCCCGCTACCAAAACCTCTTCGCGCCTTTGCGATCGAGCAAGCCGCTTCGAAATAGTGGCGGTGGTTGAAAGACCGCGACGGCGAACATGATGTCGATCAATTGGGTCGGGTGCGCTTGATGAAGTCAAGCAGCAATCCATGGGCCGGTTCCGCCATGCCGCCGTGATCAAATCCGTCCAGCTCCAGCAACTCAGTATCTGGATGACCGACGACTTGCATCATTCGCCAAAAATAGGCGTTCTCCTCGTAGCGGCCCAGCATCTCCCTGTCTCGATCGCCAGTGATCAGCCGAATCGGTGGTGCATCACGACGAACGTGAAACAGCGGAGCCATCTCATCGACAATGGGTTGTTTGCCACTGATCCCACGCTCCGCACGAACAGTAAAGTGCGTGATGGTGTGACCGCTGTAGGGCACCAATCCCGCAATCTCGTCGGCGTCGATCTGATGGGCCGCCAACCATCGCTTATCCAGTCCGATCATGCTGGTTAAGTAGCCACCGGCGGAATGCCCGCTAACGAAGATTCGTCGGCGGGAACCACCATATCGCTCGATGTTTTCGAACACCCAGGCTACGGCAGCCGCTGCGTCCTCGATATACGTCGGGGATCGGACTCGAGGATGCAAACGATAGTTGGCGGTGGCGATCGCGATTCCCTGGTGCATCAGTGCGGGCGGAAATTCTTTCTCGCCCGACTTCAAACCGCCGCCATGGAACCAAACGACCGTGGCGAAGCCTGATCGACCACTGGGATAACTCAGGTCCAAACGGCAATGAAGATCGATGTCTTCATCTTCTCGACTGCTGCGGTAGGCAATGTTGCGGACCACGACATCTTCGTCATGGCCGGACACCTCTTCGCCGGCCACACGTTCACATAGTGAACATCTCTGAGTCGCCAACAGCACGACGAAGAGCACACAGCGCCAATTCAAGAATCGCAAGCCATCACTCCGGTGATCACGGGCGGTCAACGCAACCAACATCACTCGGTCCGATGCGGACTCTCGGTCCGACACGGTGTTCCGGTCCGACCAGACCTCGTCAATCGACGGACGCCAAGTTCTTTGCACGTAGTGCGTCCACGTACTCGTGAGTGATGTTCATCACTTCTTGATTGTAATACGTATCGCGGAAGACGACGTCATCGGTCTTGTCCAATTCCAGCTCCTCTTCTTCCTCTTCCTTCTGGGCGTCCAATTCGGCACGGCGACGCATGAAGTCAGCTTCACGAATCGAAATGCTCTCTTGATCTTTCTGCTGCACGTACAGATCCACGCGGCGTAGCAGCTCGCCGAACTCCTCATTGGTGGACACGCGCTGCTGCGAAGAGACGCGCAACCGGTTGACCACGTCGGCCGGCGCCATGCTGTAAAGCATGTGTCCGGTCGGATTCACACGATCGTTGGCGAGCGCGTACTCCAGATCACTCTCGGAAACGGGCATTTTGCTGGTCAGACTGGGCAAAATCACATCTGCCGGAACCCCATCGAGCTGCGTGCTTTCACCATCAGGCAGATAAAACTGTTGCAGTGTGACTTTGAGAGCGCCGTAGTTTTGCCTGTTGTTTCGAAAGAGGGCCTGACCGATATCCATGAGCGTTTGCACGGTGCCTTTCCCGTGCGTTGTCGGATCACCAACAACAATCCCGCGACGGTAATCCCGAATGGCACCAGCCAGAATCTCGCTGGCACTCGCACTGAACTTGCTGGTCAGAATCACGAGGGGACCGTTCCAACGCGTGCCCCGATCCTCATCGGCATAGACCTGTTCGGTCCCATCGGAGTTCTTCACTTGAACCACTGGACCCTGATCGATGAACAGCCCGGTCAAGCTAATCGCCTCGGTCAGACTACCCCCGCCGTTTCTCGACAAGTCAAGCACGACACCGGCAACACCCTGCGACCGGAAGTCTTCCAGGATTCGAGCCACATCTCGTGTGCTACTTCGGTACCCGGTTTCCTCGCGCTTCGCCGACTCCATGTCCATGTAGAAACTTGGCAGATTGATGTACCCCAGTTTCATCGTGCTATTGGTGCCAGGCATGACGTGCTCGATCACCTCGCCTTGCGCGGCGGAGTCTTCCAACTCGACGCGAGCCCGAACGATCTTGTAGATCTCAACGTTGCCATCGCCACCTGGTTTGATACCCAGACGGACCGTCGTGCCAGCTTTGCCACGGATTAGCTTGACGACTTCCTTCAGGGGCATCTCAACAATATCAACCAACTCGCCCGCCTCACCCTGGCCCACCGACACGATGACGTCATCGGGTTTCAGCTTTCCATGTCCGTCCGCGGCGCCGCCCGTGATGACGCGGCTAACAATGGTCATGCCTTCCTTCTCACGCAACTCGGCGCCAATGCCATCCAGATTCAACCGCATTGCGATCGAAAAGTCATCCAGCGTGCCCGGCGACATGTACGTGGAGTGAGGATCGTAGCTGTTTGTGACGCTCGTTAAGAACATCTCCAGCAGATCATCGCTCGTCGTCTGTTTCCAGCGGGTGGCGTACCGTCGATATCGCTTGCGAAGCTGCGCGGTTGCCTCGTCGCCTTCCTTACCTTCGTCCTTCAAATCCAGTAGATGAAACTTGATTTCGCGCCGCCAACGGTCGCGCGCCTCGGCGTCGTTGAGAGAGTACTTGGCGGCATCGCCATCGATCACTAACTGTTCATCACGATCGAAATCGAAATTCCCTTCGAGCAACTCCATTGCCGTCGCCACCCGTTGGTCAACGCGTTGAACGAATCGGCCATAAATGTAGTAGGCCAGACTAAGATCTCCCACCGTGACCTGGTCATCGATGGTCGTGGAGTAGCGATTGAAATCATCAATGTCGCTCTTCAAAAAATACAGTTTTCGGGGATCGAACGACTCCACGAAGAGATCGAGCGCTCGACGACTATTCTCGTCCGATAATTGCTTGCCAGAGATATGGCTGTTGGGCATCAACCGTGCAATCAGACGCGATACCACGCCGTCCCGAGCTGCCGGCTGGGGCATCTTCGGCGGGTTGGTGACGCGATCTTGAGCCGCGACTTCCGACCCGTTCGCCATCGCGAATGTCAGACAAGATCCTGAAAGGACCAAGAAAAGCGACGATAGCGAAAAGCGAGGACGAATATTCATGCGCAGGGGATCTTCTTGGTAGAACGGATCAACGGAGCTACTGGGACGCGGTCGCTCAGACAGGACGCCGCTGGGATGGTAGGAAGCGTGGCAAAACGAGGCAACCTCGATTCTTCGCACGCTTCACTCGGACGGTTCGGCCCTTGACCACCCGGCGTGACGTGCCCGAGGCCGTTACTGGATGCAAAAGAGGTGGCGTTGACCCCGGATGAACAACTCGTTGTCGATTGCGGCGGGCGTGGCATCGATGGTTTCGCCCATCGAGTTTTCGGCGATGACCTCGAATGTCGGTGCATCCCGAATCACGGTGATATTGCCTCGACGACCCGTAATGTAAATGAATCCTCCGGCCGCGACCGGGGAGGCGTACAGGGTGGAGACTCCCGGCACGCGCTGCGTCTTGTAGTGGGGCGACCCCGTGGCAGCGTCCACGCAGGTCAAGATGCCCGTCTTTGCCTTGAAATAGTAGAGCCGTCCCTCTGAAAGGAGCAACGATGCCAAGTCGGGCGTGTCACGAGAAACGGACCACGCGACGGCGCTAGTTCCCTCCAAGCGTCCACGGCCCCGCGGATCAAACGCGCCCAAGAACGATCCTCGAAAGCCGCTGCCAATGAATACGAGACGTCCATCGCTCACCGGGCAGGCAACCGGACGCTGCGTCTGACCGCCACAACTCCAGATCTCGCGACCGGTATCCCAGTCATACGCCCGAGCCCGATTCTGGCCGTTCATGATGATTTGCGTGCCCGAGCTCGTCTCGATCACCAATGGCGTCGCCCAGCACGACGGCTCATCCCGGTTGACGACCCAAACCGTCTCACCCGTCGACTTGTCAATGGAATAAAGCTTCGACTGCCCCTCGTGGTCCCACGGCAATATCAGTCGATCCTGATGCAAAACCGGCGAACTGCCTTCGCCAAAACCATTCCTCATCCGCATCAAACCAAAATCATTGCGTTCCCAAACCAGCTCTCCGTCCAGCGTGTAGGCGTAGAGTCCTCGGGATCCAAATGGGGCGTAAACGAGTTGCCCATCCGTACAGGGTGATGCCGATGCAAACGTGTTCGTCGAGTGGGTGGGTTCATGAGGTCGGGCCGTGATGGCCGTTTGATTCCAGATCAGCTCTCCCGTCGCACGATCATAACAACGCAATTGAAACTGCAGCTGCCCACCACCGGCACCGGCGGGTACCGCCGTCGTGACAAAGACACGTTGTCCCCATACGACCGGTGAACCGGAACCACTGCCACCGATCATGACTTTCCACTTCACGCCGTCGGTCGCGCTAAATTGCGTCGGCGGCGATGCCTCCGGTGCGACGCCATTTCCCGTCGGACCACGCCAATGTGACCACGTCGCTGGATCCACAGTCAGTTCGGCACCGCTAAGGAACGAAGACTCCGAGCCGCCGACCAACGAACAAGCCGCCAGACCCAGCAATAGAGAGTGGAGCGGCAAGGATCGAGCATACCGGCGCACAAGGAAAGTCATCTCAATTCACATTTCACGTTGGGAAGGGGAACACATCTCGCCGCCATCGACCGACATGCACACGACAGCGAGCGTTGCAAGTAAGTTCGTTACGTCAAGGCGTCCATCATATCCGGCCAACGAACCCAATGGTCGACGTGGGGCTCGATTCGGCGAAATCCATCGACCGTTGGGTCGACCGCATATTGGTAGCACCAAGCCACACCAATGACGTCGGGCGTCGGGTTTGCGTCGTCACCGGGAAACGCGTGGATGGAAATCCGCACGCGATTGTAAATGTTCGGTTGGCCGGACTGATTGGTTCCCTCCATCTGGTCAAGCGTACGCAGGGTCTCCATCTCGGCTGTCGCCGGAAGCGTCCAGCACTCGCCGATCACTCGGTCATGACCCGGTCGCAGGGCGGGATAGTCGTGGCGACCATACAGCGTCCCCATCACCCACGCGGGCTCGATCCGCCAAGGTGGCGACGGCCAATTGTCTTCGCGGCGTTGGCCTCGCTGAAGCGTGCCATACACGAATACGTGAAATCGGCGATCGGATTCAGTCGAAATGGCGGACATCTCCCCGCGAAACCGGAACGCCACTTGAACTCACGCATTCCAGCAGGCAGTCGAAACAGACAAGTGCGGAGTTACCTGAACCCTGGGTGCGGAAATTCGGAATTTTTCTCAAGGAAACCGCCCGACAATGGCATACGTCCACACTTTATGAGCCACACTCATTGGTTCCTGTGAAACCGGCATCCGCGGCCGTTGAGGGACTCACCGTGTCGCCGGTGGCATCATCTCGCTTCCCGCCCCGTATTGCAACGACATGTTGGATTGTCGCATTCTCGTGTTTCTGCTGGTGATCTCGATGGGCTGCCAGTCGGCCTTGGCAGATCCCGTGTCTCCGGCGGCGATGTCGGAAGACAAGATAGCGACGATTGATTTCAATCGAGATATTCGCGGAATTCTCTCAGACGCTTGCTTTCTTTGTCACGGTCCCGATGACTCGACGCGCGAAGCGGGCTTGAGGCTGGACGTCCGCGAAGAAGCACTGGCAACGGGCGCCATCATCCCAGGCAATGCATCCGCCAGCGAGCTTATCCGCCGCATCACTAGCGACGATCCCGATCTGGTGATGCCTCCACCGCACACCGGCAAGCCGATCAATCAACATCAACGAGACGCATTGGCGCGATGGATTGATGAGGGCGCCCGATACGCGGAGCACTGGGCATTCGTCGCACCGCAACGCCCTGAATCGTTATCCCAAACCAACGCAACGGACCGAACTCCACTCGATGCGTTCGTCGATTCCAAACTCAACGCCCAGAACATCGTCGCCACGCCACCGGCCGACATCAGCACCCTCGTCCGGCGACTGCACTTGGACCTGACGGGCCTGCCACCATCGATCGAAACGCTCAACCGTTTTAATCAGCATCTTCCCGTAGCGGCGCAGCGTGATCGCATCGACGCGTTGATCGAGGAATGCCTCAAGACCCCTCAGTTTGGAGAACGATGGGCACGATGGTGGCTCGACGCGGCCCGTTATGCCGACTCGGCAGGCTACGAAAAGGACATGCCGCGGCAGGTCTACTTCTATCGCGACTGGGTCATCAATGCCATGAACCGCGACATGCCCTACGACGATTTCATCATTGATCAAATCGCCGGTGATCTTCGTCCTGGAGCTGGTCAGGCCGAACGCGTCGCGACCGGATTCTTGCGCCAATCGATGACCAACGAGGAAGGTGGAGCTGACCCAGAACAGTTTCGAGTGGAAGCCATGTTTGACCGCATGGACGCGATTGGCAAAGCCGTCTTGGGGATCACGACTCAGTGTGCCCAGTGCCATACGCACAAGTACGATCCGCTAAGCCATCGCGAGTACTACCAGATGTTCGCGGCCATCAATGACTTCCATGAAGCTTGCATGACTGTCTACACGCCCGAACAAGCCACCGCGCGTCGGCAGATCCTCGATCGGGTGGCCCAGGTCGAGGCACGCTTGAAAGGCGAATGCGACGACTGGCGCGACTCGGTCGCGCGGTGGGCCCACGATGTGGCCGATGATCGACCTAGCTGGACGGCGCTGACGCCAACCGAAGTTCCCTATGAAGGACAAAAGTTCCGCATTCTTGATGACGGATCGATCTTGAGTGAGAGTTATGCACCGACTAAGTGCGAGAATCGGTTTTCGCTCACAACCGACCTGACCACGATCACCGCCGTTCGCCTTGATGCGCTGACCCATCCACAACTGCCGCGAGGTGGTCCGGGACGCAGCGTCGACGGAACCGGCGCGTTAAGCGAATTCGCCATGACGGTGACGCCGCTGGATGCCAGCGATCAACCGGGGAAGCCAATCAAGGTTTCCTTTCGACGAGCGATCTCGGATGTGGAACCGCCCAGCGGTCGCCTCAAACCGCAGTATCGCAATCGAGATCCTGCGCAGGACGACCGGTTGGTTGGCTCACCAAGCTACGCCATCGACGGAGACATCAAGACGGCGTGGACGACGGACATCGGCCCGGGGCGGAGCAACCAAGATCGACACGTCTTATTGATTCCCGAAAAACCGATCGTGGTGAACTCGAGAGCCATCGTCCAGTTCACGTTGACTCAGAAACATGGCGGTTGGAACGCGGACGACAATCAAAATTTTCTACTGGGCCGATATCGCTTGAGCATCACCGATTCGGGCGAGATTCCGCAGACGACGATCGACTCCCTCATCGAATCGTTCATTGATGGGAATGTCAATGACTGGAGCGAAGAACAATGGAATCTTGCGTTTGCTCAGTTTAGGCAAACGAGACCTGAATGGTCCCACGCCAACCAAACCATTGAATCACTTTGGCAGTCGCATCCCGAGACCGATACGCAACTGGTCGTCCAAGCCCGCCGCCAACCGTTGCCAACCTACGTGCTAGCGAGAGGTGATTTCTTGGCGCCTGGAGATCAGGTGCAAGCCGATGCTCCGGCGTTCCTGCATGCAATGGAATCGATCGAGGGAGTTCCCGACCGATTGCGATTCGCTCGCTGGTTGGTTCACCGCGATTCGCCCACGACGGCAAGAGTCATCGTCAATCGAATTTGGCAGGCCTACTTTGGCCGTGGACTCGTGAAGACACCGGAGGACTTCGGTTTTCAGTCGGAACCACCTAGCCATCCGAAGTTGCTGGACTACCTCGCGGTCGAACTGATGGATTCGGGATGGAGCCTCAAACATGTACATCGACTGATTGTCCGATCGGCCACCTACCAGCGTGCCTCGATTGCATCGACCGCCGCCTACCTTGATGACCCCGACAATACGTACCTGGCCCGGGGACCTCGTTTCCGTCTTGACGCTGAGATGGTTCGGGATTCGGCGCTGTTGGCCAGTGGGCTGTTGAATCCGACCGTCGGGGGACCGAGTGTGTATCCACCCGCTCCGGATTTTCTGTTCTTGCCCCCGACAAGCTACGGACCCAAGGTCTGGGAGTCGGATCAGAGCGGTCATGAGTATCGACGGAGTCTCTACGTCCACCAGTACCGCAGCATTCCGTATCCGCCGTTGCAGGTCTTTGACGCCCCCAAGGGCGATGCCGCCTGCGTTCGACGTCAACGCAGCAACACACCGCTGCAAGCTTTGGTGATGTTGAATGAACCCCAATTTGTGGAGGCCGCCCGGGCAATGGCGGCTCGCGTCATGCGAGCGATTCCCCCAACGTCAAACGACTCCGATAACGCGTGTGATCACCGCCGGATCCGTTACGCATTCCGTTTATGCACAAGCCGCTTTCCCGACGCGGATGAATGCAGCATCCTGCAAACTCGATTGAATCAAGCCCGTCAGGAGTGGACCCCTCCGCTCCGTAAACAGGACGTCCGATCGCAAGACCGGTCGTTAGAACAAGTGCTGGGCACGTCGCCCCGCGTCCTGAGGCAAGTCGCAGGCTTGGATGCTCGGGAGTTGGCAGCGTGGATGACCGTTTGCCGGGTCATCCTGAACCTCGACGAAACGATTACGAAATCATGACACCAGTCACAATCGACGCAGCCACTCCGATGCGACGCCGATGGTTCCTTCAGCAGTGTGGTCTCGGTTTGGGGCATATCGCGATGACCTCGCTACTGGCCGGGGCAGGCGAATCGAATAGTTCGTCCCGAATCAACGCCATCAATCCGATGGCACCCAAACCAGCACACTTTCCAGCGAAGATCAAAAACGTGATCGTGCTGTTCATGGGTGGTGGTCCGAGTCAGTTCGAACTATTCGACCACAAGCCCGCCCTGGCCAAGTTGGATGGGACACTCCCGCCGGCGGAACTGCTCGATGGATATCGCGCCGCATTCATCAACCCCAGCTCCAAGTTACTTGGACCCAAGTACAAGTTCTCTCGACACGGTCAGTGCGGAACCGAGCTGAGCGAACTGTTGCCTCACACGGAGGGGGTCGTCGATGAGCTATGCGTGATCCGGTCCATGACCACCGATGCGTTCAATCATGCACCGGCTGAATTGATGATGAATACTGGATCCCAGCAATTCGGCCGCCCCAGCATGGGCTCTTGGCTGACCTACGGACTTGGCAGCGAGACACAAGATCTACCCGCGTACGTCGTCTTCAACAGCGGGAAAAAGGGCCCGAGTGCCGGTGCCGGAAACTGGTCCAGCGGATTCCTACCCACGCTTCACTCCGGTGTCGAGTTTCGCAGCAGCGGTGATCCCGTTTTGTATCTCTCGACACCACCAGGGATCAGTTCCGAGGCGCAGCGTCAGACACTCGATTCGGTCAATCAACTCAATCGCCGTCGACTGGATGTGGTCGGCGACCCCGAAATTGCCACACGCGTCAACGCGTATGAGATGGCCTTTCGGATGCAAACAAGTGCACCTGAAGTAATGTCACTCAACGATGAACCCGAACACATTCTCAAAATGTATGGCGCCACGCCGGGGAAAATGTCGTTCAACAACAATTGCTTGTTGGCCCGCCGACTGGTCCAGCGTGGCGTGCGCTTTGTTCAGTTATTTCACGCATCGTGGGATCAACACGGCGGGTTGACCTCCCAGATCAAGAAGAACTGCCTGGACACCGATCAGGGTTGCGCCGCATTGATCAAGGACCTCAAACAGCAAGGAATGCTCGATGAAACATTGGTAATCTGGGGCGGTGAGTTTGGACGTACGCCGATGGTGCAAGGTGGCAACGATGGCCGAGACCATCACCCCAATGCATTCACGATGTGGATGGCCGGAGGCGGTCTGAAAAAGGGCATGACCTACGGCAGCACCGATGAGCTGGGATTCAATGTCGCGGAGAATCCGGTGCACGTGCATGATTTGCATGCCACGATACTGCACCTTTTGGGCTTCGATCACAAACGGCTAACCCATCGTTTCCAGGGACGCGATTACCGCCTCACCGATGTTCATGGCAAGCTGGTGGATGACATTTTGGTGTAGGTGATCCCCAATTCGTTGGCTGCAGCACCCTGGAACGACCGTCGGACGTCCGATGCGTCGCTGTTGCCAAACTTTGTTCGTTGGATCAGCAGCACGTAAACGGTCTCGGTGACCGGATCGATCCAGCCCTGGGTTCCAAACGCCCCGCCATGGCCGAATGTGCCTGGATTCAACATCGCCGTGACTCCTTGCGGTTCGACCAGGACGCACCATCCCAGTCCCCAAGCATTTCCGGGCGTAAAGCCGGTGACCAGGTCTCCTGTGACCGGTGTCGTCATGCTGTCAATGGTTTCCCGATCGATGATTCGCATACCCGTTGCTGTTGTGCCACCATCAAGAATCATCCGATAGAATTTCAGCAGATCCGACGCCGTGGAGATCAGGCCACCCGACGGGCTGGGGCCACGAATATCATCCAGGTCAATGATGTGGTTGGGCGTTGGAATCAATGATCCGGGCATGTCGCCGGGACGATAGATGGTCGCCAACTGTTCCTGATTGGCTTTGGTCGGATAAAAGGTTGTATCGGACATCTGCAGCGGCCTAAAAATTCGCTGCTCCATGTAATCCTCGAGCGGCATTTGCGACACCACCTCGATGATCCGTCCCGCCACATTCAATCCAGCGCTGTATTGCCACTTCGATCCGGGTTGAAATCTCAACGTCCCCCCTGCCAACTTGTCCACTGCTTCGGCGAGCGTCGACGGCACCGCTTGGCTGCCGGCCAAACCGGATGTGTGCGTTAGCACGTCGCGAATCGTGATGCTTCGCTGGAGTTCTTCGCCATTTTCCATCCGCACGTTCGCGAATGCGGGCAAGTAGGTGGCAACTGAATCGTCAATCGAAATCTGCCCCGCCTCGACCAGCATCATCAGACCCGTGGCCGCAATGGGCTTAGTCATCGATGCGATGGAGAACCGTGTGTTGACATCCATCGGACGGCCGGACTCGATGTCGGCGAGCCCATTGGCGTGCAAGTGGACCAGTTCCCCGCGATGCAGCACTGCTGTCACGGATCCCGAGAATTCGCCGGCGTTCAGCGACTCTTGCATCGCCAGGCTGACCGAGGATAGCTGGATCGATGGATCCGAAGCCAGAACGTCCTCACAGTGTCCCGTTGTTGGTAGGCCCAATGCCAAGCCCAACAACATGACTGCGCCGCCTATCCCCATTCGAAACTGGGTCATCATCGAATCATTCAACCTCACTGAGAATTGGAACACGTCAGGCTGATCCTTCGGATAAGCCACACCTCACGCCTCATGACCAACGACACAGGGATTCGACGTACGCGGAACCACCATCTCGATTCCAGCCGTCTAGCTGCGCCGGTTCTTTGAGCTGCTGACCGCGACGCATAGGTGCGACGATGAACTGACTGTCGACATCGTCCAGAATCGTCATGTCACCCCATAGCTTCTCGAACTGTGTCACCGGAAACACGTCTTCCTGGGCATGTCCCCAACGCTTCTTGACCTCTTTCAATGTTATGTACGTTGGCATGCGAGCCGCCATCGTCCGAACGGCTCTTTCCACCGTCGCCTCATCACGCAGCTCGTCGCGGTGAAGCCCAAACGAAGTCAACAAACCATCAATGTCAATCCAAGTCGTCATGGAGTTGTAATACTTCAGACCGAACTCGATTCGATCGTCGGGCATCGCCAATCCTTCGACGAGTCGCGGCCGACCAGACACCAGTGCCAGACCGCCGCCGCGATCCTCCAACCGGCGCGGAATCACCTCAAAACTGAGCGTCGCACCCGAACTCAGGTGACGCCCGAGATAACCCGCGTCGACATTGGCACCGAGTGTGTCGATGTTGTGCAGCAACAAGCACGTCAGTGACGGCTGTTGTTCCAGCAAATCGGCCAGCACACCATTTCGCAGCATCCCTGGTACTTCGTACCAATGCCCAACCGGATGCACACATTGGCCGGGTAGATTGTCCCGGTAGTCGGATCCCTCACCAACGCCTTGGGCCCAATCGGCGATCGCCGATCGAGCACTCTCGCGCATCTTTTGCTGTTGCTCATCGAGCGTTTGCTGCGCCGTTTCCTCCCAGAGAAAGTGCAGATCACGCACCATCGGTACCATTCGCAATCCCACACTCCGCCCGGCGGATAGGGTGACGGAGCCTTCATGACCAAACCCCTTGGTTCGTTCCATCGCTGAGGCGATCGCACCGTGAGTCATCCAACTCGTCGTGATGACATGGGGAATGTTCGTTCGGAAATGGTGGGCGACGGCTCGGTTCTTCGCGAGGTGAACATCGATGAAACTTCGATGACGCCCGCCGAACTTATGAAACGGGTTCAGCGCTTTGCAAACACCGGCTCCCTGCGTCCAACGGCTCCCGACACCCGCGGCGAGTGTCACCACCGCAACCCGACCCTCGGAAATTGCCGATTCACCGAGACGAATCTCCGATTCCGCGAATCCCTCTCGAGCATCGTAGACATGCTCCGGACGGACATCCGTGATCTGGACATCGTGAGGCAATCGATTCGCCGCCAATCCGAACCGACCCGCGCGGAGATCACTTCGGATCTGATCATGCTGCTGGGGATCAAAGCCGTTCTCGTCGAGGATCGATTGCAACGAATCGCGCTCCGGACCACCGCTGGCGTCTTGTTTCGTGTGATCCCCAGATCCGATCGACGAAGGTAGCAGGCCTCTCAGCAACGATGCCGCCTCCGCTTGCCCTTCCACGGAATGACTGTCGCTGGCGACCGAAGCGAGATCCAGATGCGTTTGAGGTGACAAAGTTCGCATCGGCATCTGGAGCCATTTTGGCAACATCAACGACACGTACTTCGTGGGCAACTTCAAGGCTTCGCCACGCAACTGTGTCGCAAAGGATCCGGCGTCATTGATTTCGAAGTCGTAAACGACCGGGTCCATCGCGAAGGGCAACGAAGTTTCCATTTCACGTTTGATGGCGACCAACTCCGCACCCAACCAATCTTGAGCTTCGACTTTCACGGACGGGTCGAAAATGAATCCCATGCCGCCGCCAGCCATCCCTCCGAGCATCCAAAATCCCCAAAATCGATCTCCATAGTGTTCGCGACAACGCTGAATCGCTCGGTCAGTGAATCGATTTGTGGCCCATGGAATGATGGTTTGTAGCGGGCCCTCAAAATTTCGCGTCGTCAATCGGCCCAGCTCCCGAATGTCACCGCGACGCAAGGAGTCGACGACACTGTCGTAAATCGACGTCGCCTCACGTCGAGCGGCCCACTGCACGTCCCCACGCAACAGGTAGTGTTCCGTCACCATCTCCAAAATCGGACCGACATTTTGGGCCATTCCGCCGTGCACCAACACCAGCGAGTCCTGCAACCGTTGCCGAGTCGTTGCGCTGACATCCGCCAGGTCCATCACATGATGATCCGGCATCAAACGACCTCGGCTGACGCCAAACTCAGGATCCTCCGGTGCAGCGACTTGTCCAGCAATCAGCTTGATACCCGGCCATACGCCGCCGGAGTCTTGCCAGCCACCTCCGCTGCCACCGATCCATTCGCCAAGAATTGCCCGCGCGGCCACGAGCCGTCGATCGGATTCCGTTAGCGTACCCGTCAACGAAGCAATCTGACCGGTCGCCCGCATCAAGTTTGCGATCAATGACCCAAGAAGATTCGTGGAAACGGCCAATCGCGAGCCCTTGGGAATGTCATTGATCTTGCTGATCAACTCGAGTCCTTTTCCGCGACCGACGACCTGTTCGAGCAACTCGGGCATCGTGGATTCGCAACCTTCCAGGCCCGGCGGCACAATGCCCGCTGCGATCACGGCTGCCTTCAATAGTCCCAGATAGTCCCTCGCAAAGTCGAACATTTCCGCAATGGTGGTCACCTCCGTGACCGCCCCCAGATCGACACTAACTAGTCGGAAGACCGGTTGATCGATCACGCGAAGATACGTCTCGATGGGCGGACGCACCTCGTCGTCCCTGGATCGCACACCCAGATTCACCGAGACATTGATGACCCGCGCACCTTCGGGATAGTCCATTCCAAGAAAAAAAATGTCGCTCCACGCACTATGAGACACGTCCATCCGAACCGCGGTCGTTTCCCGTAACACGGGGTAGCGGCCAGTCGCCGGATCGATGGCCACTAAATCCGGATGCCAGCGCAGCGGATGTTCCGCCGGATGCCCAAGCCGAAACATCCACTGATTGCCTCGTACCGTCCGCACGCTGTGACGAACCTGATCGGCGAGAGTCTGGAACCCTAGCTGGTGATAGGCCGATGCGAGTGCACTGCACAGCGCGTCACTGTGACCATGACGCGCCTGCGCCTCCAAAAACACATCGATGGCTTCTTGGAAACGCCGCTGAAGCAAGTGCTCGTAACCGTCAAACGGGATCGTGCCCGCGTCTTGGCGACGGATCAACGGCGGTAGCTGATACCGATGAATGGATGACAAAAAGAAAAGTGCACGCACCCGCTCATACAGATTGTCCGCCGTGCGGCGAAACTGATCCAACGAGTCCGTGTGGGCCAACAACTGATCGGCGGTAAGAGCCTGACACAATGATTCGAGCGATCGGTTACGAACCGTCTCGTCCTTGGACGTGATCGTCTCCAACATGGCATCGACGTGGCCCGCCACGCTCATTCGTTGACTCCCAGTTGCTCCACCGACACTCGGTCGGAATCTTCCACGAGTCCGCGATCCGGTGGACGCGACGCCAGCAGCTCAACCAGCTCGGTCAGGAGGTACTCGCGATCGCGCCCGGCCAAGCCGATCGCGAGTTGGGTAATCAACGTGCCATATTGAACGCCGATGTTGTAGCGATGGCCTGATAGCTGATAAGCCAGGTACTTTCCTCGTGCCGGCAACTTCGCCGCCGCATCCGAAAGCGTCGGCCTTTCCAGACTCGGATCGCGAACCACTTCGTGCAAACACTCAATCACCATCGGCGTAAGAACGTGCATGCCGAAATATCCAAGATAATGCCCGCTGCGCAACCCCGGAGTGATCAACGCTTGCTCGGCGAACGTCGGTGTTGGTTTTTCGACGACCTTGCGAACCTCATAGAGGCCGTCATGGCGCGGCACGCTGGTGCCGCTGACGATTCCAAAATACGGTAACCGATGCTCACGCGTCGACTGAACAGCCGATACGGGACACTGATGCTGTTGCGCCATGTCGACGAGCTGCGCCGCGCACGTCTTGGTAGCCGCCGACAAATACAAGTGATCGCCGACCAGATGCAGAAAGGGGTCGTCACCGACGAATGACTCGGCGCGTAGCAACGCGTCGGCGTATCCCAGCGGTTGATCCTGGTGGGCGAAACGAAGACTTCCCAACGCGTGGCCGGCCGCACTCCGGTAATTCGCTTCATCTCCCGGACGAATGACGACCGCAATCTCTTCGATACCCGCCGAAAGTGTCTCCTCAATGATCAGCTGAAGCGCTGACTTTTCTTCGCCTTCGCCATCGACGAGTCGTTGCAATGGCAGAGTGGATTGATTGGGAGCGGCGGCCGTGATAACGGCTTTGCGAACACGCATGGAACCAACTGGGTGATCGAGTGGTAAGATGAGGTCGCTGAAAGCCCCTATGACCGGCGAAGCCGCTGATAGGATAGTTGACGCCCGAGTGTTTGCTAGTCCGACGTGGCCGACAGACGAGTCGGATCCGAACGCTTTCCGCCCAAGGATCGTTGTTTTTTTGCGTGTAAGCCTGAACGAACGCGACTCATCCGAAGCCATGTCGGATGCCGATGTCAGGCGGTTGACGACCCAGCAATTCGCCGGCCCACCGCTGTCGCAGACATCCCTGACCCTTTTGGTGGTGGCCAGCATGATTGGAGCGGGTGCCTACACCACATCGGGATTTGCGGTGGCGGATCTAGGGTCTCCGGCGTGGGTGATGGTTGCCTGGGTGTTGGCCGGATTCGTCGCGTTCTGCGGGGCCGTTGGCTATGGACTGCTCACCCAACGCCTCTGCGACAATGGCGGAGAATACCTATACCTGTCACGTTTCATTCATCCAGTCGCGGGATTCATCGCTGGCTGGGTCTCGTTGCTCGCCGGATTCACCGGCGCTGGTGCGTTCGCGGCGATCGCCTTTGCATCGTACGCCAACCCCAAGACCTCCAACGATGCCGCCGATTCAATCCTGGCGATGGGTTTGATTGCGACCGCGACGCTGATGCATTGTCAGCCGCGTCGCCGAGGTGTCTTGGGTCAAAACACCATCGTCATCGTCAAGTTGGTCATCTTGAGCGGGTTCATCGCCACGTGCTACGCAATGCTGGGTCGATGGAACATTGATTCTCCAGCGGCGTCCGGATTGAGTCCAACGTCCCTAACGAGTCGCTGGCCCGGATGGTTGCCTCTGGCGACGACGATCATGTGGACTTCGTTGTCCTACAGTGGCTTCAATGCATCGATCTATGTTGCTGGTGATGCTCGCGATGGCTCAAAGGGTGTCGCCAGGGCCATGATCATCGCAACGGTCGCCGTGATCGGCATCTACTGCTTACTCAATGCCGCCTTCGTCTATGGACCGAGCGCCGATTCGATCCGCGGCCAAAGGGATGTCGCCGCAATTGCGGCCAAGTCGATTGGTGGTTCACCGCTCGAGCTGCTGGTGCGGATTGCCATTTGTTTTGGTTTGGCTTCGAGTGTGTCATCGGTCTTGATGATCGGTCCGCGCGTTTATGCCAAGATGGCCCAAGACGGCGTCTTCCCAAAATGGTTCGATTCACCGCAAGCACCGCGCCGGATGATCCTCGCGCAGGGGTTGGCGATGATGGTGGTTGCTGGGATAGCCGACCTTCGCGGGTTGCTCTCCTACCTTAGCTTGACCCTGGCTCTATCGGCCGCGCTGACGGTCGCAACGCTATTTCGATCGGTTCACCGCTCAACTTCGAATTGGTCGATCGCGCACGGGTTGGCGGCCATCTATGTCGTCAGCACGCTGATCCTCGCCGGACTGACGGCGCGGCACCAACCGATGCAGGCTTATGCTGCTTTACTCACGCTCACGTCAGGTTGGCTCGCATACGTTGCCATGCATTGGCTTCGACGGCGAAAGGAGATCGCCGGATGAGCCGACATGCTCCAACAAGCCTTCGTGCGCGAAGTCACCGGGTCGCGGAGCTACTAGAAACAGCGCCACCTTATTCGGACCTCGTTGAGAGCCTCCTTCGCCGCACCGGTCCGATCATCGCCCCGGTATGCAGTCGCGTGGGCCATGACCCTGCCGTGCATCGCCAACTATCCCGCCAGTTGGTCGCCACGGCCGAGGCAACCCGGTCCGCCGACGCAGTCTGGCTACTGGGACGCTCGACCGCGGTGGAGCCCTGGGCGTCCCACGCGGCCCGCGTCTTTGGCATTCAGACGATTCTGCTGGGCGAAGACGATGTTTGCCAGAATCAACCGAACATCAATGCTTGGGTGATTGCCATCGCCGACCGTGTCGATGCTTTGCGCGTGCGACGATCCGGGACCATCGCTCAGTGTCTTGAAGACCGCCTACGAATCTCACCGGCAAGCGTCCGCGTCGCAGCCAGCGCATGCGATGACTCTCGTACGATCGCGGCGCTGCTAGATAAGGGGGCGGTCGGTCGCCACCTGCCCGAAGAATCACCGGACGCTGTATTTGACGCGACACCAGGCAAGGTCAACGTCGTCAAGCAATGGCCACCGTCACCTGGTGAATGGTTGATCCATTGCACACGGTCATCGGCGGGCCCGTGGCCCCATCAATCGTCGTCGAGTTACCTGGACGACCTCTTGCTATCTCGTGGAGTCGCCGTAGGACGCCGAGCGATCGATTGTCTCGTCCGCATTGTTCGATCCGGCCGATTGGTCGCGGGGATGGTCGCAAGTCAACGGGCAGATCCCGTCGTCTGTTTCGCCAACGTCCCGCTACCGGAGTTGCTTGCCCGCCGTGCCTATCGGCCTCATCTAAAACGCTGGGACTATGAGCCCTTCGGGATCGCGATCCACGCTGAGGTTGCCAGGGACATCGGTCTTCGACCGGTCACCTATGTTGATTCAACGCAGCATGGTGAAGACGTTCCAATGTATCTACGAGTCGCCGCCGGACGAACGTACGATTGGCGGCGTGAACGTGAGTGGCGACACTTGGGAAGCTTGGACCTAACCGTCTTGCCAACCAGCGGCGTCGCCATCTTCGTCCCCGACCAGAACTCTTTGGCGCAAGTCGAATCGGTCAACCGATGGAACTGGCCCACGTACGTCGTTGACGATTGTTCCGCGGAGCTTCGTGCCGAAGGTTAGTAGCCTGACGCGGCGCTGGAGACGTGGCGTGGCCGAAAGATCGGTTTGGCGGGTCTCGGGTTGGAGGTCGAATTGCGTTGAATCGCCAAAGTGCGAATCGGTGCAGTTGGCGCCTGACTCAGAGGCACAGGAGGTGGCAAAGGAGCACTCGTGTCGTCGCCATAGATCACGCCCTCGCCCATGGGACTTCCATGGACGTCGCCGTGATGGATGATGGTTCCTCCATTGCATTCGGCACACCCATTCTCGCAGCCACCACCTCCGCACGAGTTAAATGGCCCAGAGGCACAATCTTCGCAACCTCCGCAGTTGTCGACACATCGATATCCCCAAAGACTCTTGATGCCGCTGAACACCGGACGACACTTCCCGCAGGACTGTCCGTTGTAGTTGCCGCAGCAATCGCACGGATCACAGCAATCCGGGGGATGGTTGATCCATGGGTCGACATACAGTTCGCCGCAACCGTCACAGGATCCGCAACCGTCGGTGCATCCGGCTTCACAGTGCCCGTCACATGCCATGTGCCCAACGGAGATGGGAGGACTGGCACAGCCGACGGTCCCACAGGCGCCCGTTCGGCAACCGGCCGTCCACAGTGGTCCGCAACAACCCCCTGACAACGTCAATGACATTCCGAGGATCGCGAAGCCGAGAAATTTCTTCATCGTGACAATCCATTGTCTTGGGAGAGTTACCGACGAGCCCGGTGCGGTAACGACTTGAGGTATTCCGTCAGAGAGGGAATCGGCTGCGCAATCGTCAAACTTGAACACTCTTTCGCCGGTTTCGACATGATCAGGCCGAGATCTCTCTGGCGACGAAACTCGCTGGGTTGCTAGTTTCACGAACGGTGAGGTTGCCAGCCGGCGAGTCGGTGCATCAGCATCCACAACGTTGATTGCAGCAATCGTCGCGATTACGCGGACCGCTGGGCGAGCATGCATGCCATGCAAATGGCGTTCGATCAGGTGCCGATGTCGCGTCAACCGAATGAACCAAACGGACAAGGCTTTCGTTGGTCCCGGCCGCCGGTTGTCCGCATTTCGCCAACGCCCGCAAGGATGCGACCATGAATCAAAAACCTACTGCCGACTCTCGCTTGGTGCGTCGCCGCGAATTTGCGTCGCTGGCCGGTGGCTTTTTTGCCGGTGCATTCCTATCGACGACCGCATCGGCTCAATCGCCGGTCGCGCCCCAACCCTGGGCACAACCCGTTCATAGGGTCGCCAACGCCGCAATGCGGGCGACGCCCAAGACGAACCCATCACCACCGGGCGATGCGAACCTCCTTCGCGGTCTGCAGATCGCACGAGCCGCTCTCGCTCAGTCAAAAGCGGAGATCAACGATTACACCGCGGTTTTGGCCAAACGCGAACGTGTAAACGGGACTCTGGGAGTCCATGAGTACATGGCCCTCAAGATTCGAAACCGCAAGATCGCCGACGGGCGAATCGTCCAACCTTTCAGCGTCTACATCAAGTTCCTCAAACCAGACGACGTCGAAGGCCGCGAAGTCATCTACGTTGAGAACCAAAACGAGGGCAACCTCGTCGCGCATGAAGGTGGATTCAAAGGCAAATTCCTTCCGACGGTCACGATTCCCGTGAACGGAATGCTGGCGATGCGAGGACAGAGATACCCGCTCACGGAGATTGGGATCGAGAACATGATCGTGAAGCTGATCGATCGTGGTCAAAAAGCGATCCAACAGCCCAACGTCACCGCAGAGTTCCGACAGGGCGCCCGTCTGAAGGACCGAGTCTGCACGGTGCTTCAGGTGAATCAGCCAACACGCATGCCTCAACTTGATTTCTGCCAAGCGCAGGTGTTCCTTGACGATCAGCTGAATCTGCCGATCCGATACATCGCCCATGATTGGCCGGCACCGGGATCGCCCGCGGGCGCTCTCGGTCAAGTGATCGAGGAGTACAACTACCTGAATCTGCAGGTCAACGTCGGCTTGGGCGATGCCGACTTCAGCACCGAGAATCCGGCGTATAACTTCTGATCATTCAGGTGGTTCGCCATCCGATGGGGTGCGGCGTGCTGAAGACGATTCAGTTTGTCGCGGCCGGGAGGGAGTCCGCGTCATGACGGATCGCTGGTTATTGCTGTTTTTGCGAGGCGTGGGCGGCTTCACGCTCTTTGCGTTCGCCGCGGCCGTCATGCCAGCAAACTGGATGGTGGCCATCGCCGACGAACTGCATGTCACAATGCCGGCGGACTCACCACTGGCGTTCTATTTGGCACGCAACCTGTCACTTCTCTACGGCTATGTTGGTGCGGCCTTGCTGGTGATCGCGACCGACTTGCAACGGTACCGCCCACTGGTTCGCTGGGCGGCGTGGGGAACGATCAGCTTTTCGTTGGCGCAGTTTGTCGTCGACGGCCAATCGGGGTTGCCGATGTGGTGGACCCTTGGCGAGTCCGGCTCCACTTTGCTGGGCGGTTGTTTGCTAATGTGGATTGATCGACACACGATTGCGTGATTCCACTTTTCGGCGTGCGGCGACGGTGGGTTTGCGAATTGGATCCACTGGACTATTGTCGCAGTTCGCTTGTCGTGTCCTTTCCTACTCCACCATGCAACGCTCAGACCATGCAACGTACTCTCGTGCTGCTCAAACCAGACTGTGTCCAACGGCGACTGATCGGCGACGTCCTCGCTCGCTTCGAAGCGAAAGGTCTACAGATTGTGGCGATGAAGCTCCTGCAAGTGACACCGGAATTATCACGTGAACACTACGCCGAGCACGTCGAGAAACCCTTCTACCCTTCGCTGCAGGAATTCATCACGTCTGCACCGGTCGTGGCGATCGCGTTGGAGGGCTTGGATGTGATTCGCGTCGTCCGCGACATGTTGGGCGCCACCAACGGATTGCAAGCCGCTCCCGGTACCGTTCGTGGCGACTTTAGTAGCAGCCGCCAAATGAACCTGGTCCACGCCAGTGATTCACCGGAATCGGCCGCCCGCGAGCTGGATCTCTACTTTGAGAGCAGTGAGTTCTGCGACTACTCGCTGAGCCTGACGCCGTTCATGCGAGCAGCAGACGAGTAGATCAAGCCGCCAACGGGGACGATGGGTCTTGGACATCGCTCCACCAGCCAACTCCGATGGGCCGTGCGGGCTATCATGGATGGGTTCGATCCCGTCACATCCATGACTCGACACGGTAACAGCATGCCAACCTGCCGACTCAAATCCGGCCCGCTTACCAAATCCGGTCCGCCCATCGGCGGCCGACACGGTGGAACGTTTCTTTCCCGAGTCGTGTCGATTTGGACCAGTCTTTTCATCGTTTCCGCGGTGAGTGCGGCTCCGCAAGGTTTGGGTACCTCCCTGGGTGGACAGCCTGCCGCAAATGAGGTCACGGAGTTTCGCGGCACCCTAAAATCCGTTCGCGGCAAACTGATGACCGTCACGCGAGAAGATGGCACGGACGTGCTCGTTCAGATGCCAGACAGCCCGCCCGATCTGAAGTTCGTTGCCAAGGCGTTACTCGCCTATTTGCGTCGAGGGATGTGGGTGCGTTTCGACACGAACCTGGGACCGGCTGGGATGCCCGTCTCGCCGGTCAACAAGCTCGTCGTGTTCGCGCCCATCCCAACGAACGCATTGCCGATGAATCAACGGATGCTTTTCACGCCGGGCGTCCATGCTCGTGATCCTGCCAACCGCGGAAAACAAGTATTCACCGGTCGAGCGGTGGTCGTCGGTAACTTGGTCATGCTGACACCTCAGGGAGGACTGGCGATGCAGGTTGGGCGGAAGTCGATCCAAACGATGGTTTCACCTTCGGCGACCATCGAGATTCAATTGAACAATCTTTCCCTCGCCCAAGCCGGCGATCCAGTGAGCGTCGCCGGCTTTTTTCAGCCACCCGATGACACGAAGGTTAAGGGCGACCGCGTCACGATTTCGCCCGAACGTGTCTATGGTGAAGTGGCCAAAAAACCGGCTCGCCGCGCACGCGGTAGCCAACTGAATTCGGCTGGCACCGGCGAAGACGCTGATGAATCGTCGGACGAATCGGAGTAGCTTCGAAACAGGTACTGCTCTCGGTCGGGCCACTGGACGTAGAGTTGCAGTCCCAGTTGAACCGAATCTGCGATTTCGTTGAGAAGCCGATCCAACTCAGCCAGCTGCTTCGCGACGGACGCCCCCATGGCGACGGCCGACTCCAAGGTGGACAGTTGCTGTTGGAGGTTGAGAACATCGCGCCGCGATCCCATCCGTTCGGCCTGATCCAATAACATCTCCATCTCGCGCTGCCTCGACCGCGTCCATGTCAGACGGCCGGTCACCTCGGATTGAGACTGTCGGACCCCTTGGCGATCAATCCATTGCCAAGGCATTCCCGTCTTCAATCGGGCGCCCGTCCGAATTCGCATCGAAATCGACTTCGTGGCGCGAACATCGATGCGAAGCGCGACAGCGACCTCCTCATTGTCCGTTAGGGTGATGACGCCGACCGCCCGCGTCCGGCGGGGTGACTGCTCATCAATGGGCTCGATCCATCCCAACTCGAGGCTGTCGGGTAGCTCAACATCGAGTCGGATTCGGCTGGCCAATGCGGGTGGCGGTGATCCAAGGTCCCATTTGAATTGGACGTCGCGCGACTCCATCACCATGGTGATGGGATCCGCCACCAATGTAGGGCGTAAGTCAATTGACACATTCTCGCCCGCAATCTGTCCATCGGCCAGTTTCGACGCCGTGGCCACGCGGCCCGCTTCCGGTCTCCAACGAAACTCGATTGCATCAGCACGTCCTTCAACGGGCCTCAGATCGGCAATGACGGCTTCCTGTGTTCGGTGACGTATCAACCAGCCCGCGTCGCTCGACGCCGATGCCGCAGCCACGAGTTCCAACGGCACGGCGGACGGAAAACGCAACGTCAGTCCCCTCGACGACCCGGTGAGTCCTGGGACCAGCACCGGATCCGAATCGATGACCAAGTCCGGTAGCCTCATGAATCCGGTTGCTGGTGTACCAGTCCTCGTCTCCTGAGAAATTGCGTCAGACGGAAGCTCGGTTTCAGTGTCATCCGCCATCAAGTCAACTTCGTCATCCATGGACGACGAAGTTGCATCACGCACCTGTCCCGTGTCATCAGAAAGAGGTTCGGTCAAACCCATGTCCAACAATTTGTTATTCACATCCTCACCTGTTTGACGTACTTCGGCCTCCGATCCCATACGTTCGGACTCCACTTCCGGAAACAGTGAGTTCAGATCAAAAGAACCTTCGACGCCCTCATCAGGTCGTGTCGATTCGTCCGTCAATTCAAGTGGCCCCAAGACCTTGGAAGGTTGCCACCGCGGCGGCTCCTTGTCCCCAGAAATACGATTCGGGAGTAGCGGTGCCCGACTGGCGACTGAAGACTTTCCCTGACTGGGATCCGAAGTGGACCTGAACCAAAGCAAACCGGTTCCGACCAAGAGCGCTACCAAGCCCAAACCGCCCGCGACTGACCAGGACCTCACCCAGTGACGCCGTATCTCCTGAATCGGTGGCGTATCCTCCTGATGGCTCGAAGGTAAGTTCGTCGCCGGCGACGTGTCCGATGCAACGACACCCGCGTCACGGACACGCGGCGGACCGGCATAGACCAACGAACCATCATGCTGGACATGGACAACCTGCCAAATCGGATCATTTGCGTCGGTGGCTTGTAGATTCCAACCCTCCACCTCCTCCGCCCATGCTTCCCATAAGTCGGCAGGCGGTGGACCCAAACGTTGGATCAGACTGGCGACGGATTCACCAGGCGGCCCGGAATCGTTCATCGCACTACGCCCTTCGAAGGATTCGTCATCGGATTTCGCTTCAAGTTGGGCCGAGTGGTGCTTCGTCTTCCCCGGGATTTCTTCTAGCACGCCGATCGCGGCGATACCGGTCGTGCAAGACGACGAAGCTCGGTACCAACACGGTCCGAACATAGAGTGTATCGATCACCACACCCAAACCGAGTGCGAAGCCGAGTTCGACGATTCCTCGAAGCGTGGTCTGGCCGTTGGAGGATGCATCGGCGCCCATGATGCCCAGAGTGGATGCCAGGTAGGGCCACCAAGCCGATGCCGTCATGCTGAAGAACGTCGCCGACATAACGAGGCCACATGCCGTAATGATCCCTCCCGTGCGGGCGACGGCTCGACGGACAGCCGCAAGCGATCCGAGGCGACGTTTCTCCTCGAGAATTCGTGTCACCAAATAAACGTTGTAGTCTTGCCCGACGGCGACCAGGATGACGAATAAAAACACGGGCAGTTTCCAATCAAGTCCTAAGAACGCGTCGCCATCGATCCAGCGAAAGAATCCATAGGTCAGCCCGAGTGTGGCGTAATAGCTCAAAAGGACGGTGGCAATTAGATAGCCCGATAAGACCCAACGGCGC
Organism: Planctomycetota bacterium; assembly: GCA_038748615.1. GTDB lineage: Bacteria > Planctomycetota > Planctomycetia > Pirellulales > Pirellulaceae > Rhodopirellula. Next base: position 24,821 of record JBCDIU010000021.1, read on the forward strand.
AACACCGCGATGAGTACCAATCCGACTGCCAGCACGACGGCGATCTTGATTCGACGCGTATCGGTCATGGTTACCCGTCGCAAATCAACGATCGAAGGTGTCGTGCCCGTCGTCAGTACCTGCCATCGATCCGACTCGCCACGGTCCCGTTGCAGCTGCGCGACTTTCTCATTGATCGCAGCCAACCGATCCGCCGCCTCAAGCGAGAATGGATCCTCTTTGACGATGACGTCAATGCGATGCAGCCGATTCTCGAACCCATCGGAATCAGCCAAGAAATACAACTTGGCCAATCGATGGTTCTGAATCGCCCGACGGCGCCAACCATCGCTGCTGAGCAAACCGATCTCGCGATCCGGTGGAAAATCACCTAATGGATCATTCAGGTGTCGCACGGCCGTCACACCCGGGACTTCATAGAGACTCTTCACGACGCTCTGGCGATCTTCCGCGAATTGGTCGGCATTGATCGTTTCCGATGACAATAACAACACAGAGATCGGGCTTGATTCACCGATTCCAAAGTGCGATTCGATGATCGCCATCCCTTGGCGACTGGTCGCGGACGCGTCGAGTTGACGAGCTAGATTATGGGTAACGCCGTCTTCGTGCAGGGCACCGTACCAAGCCGGGATCAAGAGCAACCCCCATCCCGCCACCATCGTGACCCAAGGTCGCCTCGTCAACGCGATCGCCACAGCATTCCAAAACCAACTTCGACTACCCGATCCTGCGTGCGAACGGCTCCTGCCCACGAGGGAAATCGGTCGTGTCGCCTCATTCTGGGTCGCCGGCACCGATGGCCAGAACACGGCGGGCCCTAGCAACGTCAACAAAGCAGGTGTGAGCGTCATGCACACGCAGAGCCCCACCAACAAACAGATCGCAATGATGGGGCCGGTGTGGTGGAACTTACCGAAATCGGCAAACCACAACATTCCCAGACCAAAGATGGTCGTCATGGCGCTTCCGAGGATCGCGCCGGCGACGCCCGTCAAAGCTCGCTGACATCCACTTTGCCAATCGGATGACTGCCGCGCCACTTCTTCACGGAGCCGCGATATCAAAAAGAGGCAGTAGTCCGTCCCGGCTCCAAACAAAATGACCACCACAAAAATACGGCTGGTCGTATAAACACGCAGGTCCAGTCCCGACCACCAACCCGCTCGAGCTCCGTCGGTCAGCATGGTGACGACCGCCGTTGCAACGATCACCGCGATACCAATCGAAAACACCGGCACGGCAACAAGCAATGGTGCTCGATACACCAGCGTCAAAATCAACAAGATCGTGCCCACGGTAAACCATTCCGTGTACGTGATGGCCGACCTGGCGGCTGATAGGGTTTGACCACCAATCGCCGCTGACCCAGTCACTAACAATTGCAAGTCTTGGATGGACTCCCACTGAGTCGGACTCAAATAGCTGCTCGCATCGGCTCGGACCTCCTCCAGCATCTGCTCCAGACTCGCCAACAGTTCAATATTCCCCGTCGCAGCCAACTCGCTCGACAAAGACAAGGTCACCAGGCGAGCGTTCGGCTGTTCCAGCCTCTTGCCGATCACGGAATCCGCCCAGCTGGTCACGTCCAGCAACGCCAGCCACTCGTCCAATGGTCGTTGATCCATCGGCGAGGCAACCGAGTGGATATCGGCCAATAACACGACGGCAGCCTCCAGATCATCGGCGACCAGCGTCGCATCGACACCAAACTGGCGGCGTAACTGACCGCGGTCCCAATAGGCGATGGCCAACCTGGGATGCATCGCGTCGACCGGCTCGTCGGGAACGCGATCGCCCAAACGTTCGTAGAACAAGGCGTCCAGCTCGATTGCCTGACTGTAAGCCTCCATGGCAACCGTTGCCCAACCACGATCCACTGGATCGTCGGACACACGCTTGTCAGATTCGTCGGAGATCCACTGTCCTGACCGCATCGCGCGAGCCACACAGACTTCTCCAAGCCGGTGGTAGAGCCGGCGCAGCAAATCCAATCCAACCAGCTCGTCTTCATCGTGCTGGCCAGATCGATGCAGCTCATCGTTCTGCCGCGCCATGACAACAACCATCTGGCTGCGGGCGCGCTGGGCGCCCAACGCCTTGTCCAGCAGCACATCCCCCGCGACGCTTGGCCGATCGGCGGGCAGGTACTTAAAGTCCCCATCCAGCGCGACCGAGTTCCATGACGGTGCGATCATCCGCGCCGTCGCAGCGATGACGATCCATCCGAGCACGATCCAACGTGAACGTCGGGTGACCAATCCGGCGAATCGATCCGCTGCTGAGCCGTTCAACGTGATTCCGATCGAGCGCCGCTGGCGGGCCCGCCGCGCGGCATCGACTCGCCGCCCCGCTGGCGTCGCGTCGAATCTCCACCGAGCGCATCAATCGCACTTTGCAATGCCGCCGACGACACCTCGCCCTTCATCTGAACCACTTCAATCTCGCCACCCGGGCGCGCCGCCTGATCGAGCTTGTCCACCATCGAAACGATTAACTCCAACAGGGGTTCCCCCTCGGCGCTGATGAGCAACGTGTTTCCGACTTCGTCAATGCCCAAAGACAGCTTGCCACTGAAGGAAAAATCACTGCTGCCACCATCGTTATCGCTATCAACATCGGCCAACTCGCTTCCTCGTGCCCGATTAGAACGACTGGCACCACTTCCATCTCCGCGCCCGCGCTCCGTTGTTTGGAACACCTTGTCGTTGCTGCTCAGAAGGTCTCGGTAGGCATCCTTGATCGTTTCCGCGATCGATGCGGCTCGACCGTACCGGATCGCGACAAGTTTCGTGAACCGGCCTCGACGTGGATTGATTGGCTCGGGGACGTCCCACAGCATGACGAGTTCCCCAATCGTGCGAAGCTGCGCACTGCTGGCACCCGTCACGACCACCGTCCCCGTATCGGAGTTCGGCAGGAACTTCAAACTCCCGTCACGGCCCAACCCCGCCGGTGAGTCGTCCTCATCCGAGCCCATGTCAAAATACCAACTGTAGAATCGGTCCGCTTGGCTAGGCCCTTCTTGATGGTCGTCCCGGAAATAGTCTTCTAAATCCAATGCGATCAGCGAGGCGGAGGCATGCTCGACTTTAAATACGTGAAACGGACGACGCGGCGGATCAAATTGCAACATCAATCCTTCCAGTGCGTCGAGGGCGCGCGTGTCATCGCCGCGCAGCACCAAATTTCCCATTGGGTCGAGTTGAATGACGATCCTCGGACGTACCGTGCTCGGTCGTACGCCGTCTTGGTTCATCGATGACTGTGCCCGAACCCATGTCTTGGGTTCGACAGATGGGACGGAATGACGATGCCCAAGGCCAACGGGCGCCATGCCATTGACCGTGACATCGGTCGTTTCGATAGCCGATTCCGGTGACGTCGATTCGTCTCGTTCACGGTCAGATTCGATCGCTCGCTGCCGTTGCTCCATGATCTCATCACGAAAGAGCTCCGCATCGGGCAACACGATCTCGATGTCGGACATCGATTCCCATTGACGCTGGATGCGTCGCAGATACTCCAAGGTCGCTGGAGTCGCGGTGGCTTCGATCATCCTGGTGGTCTGTCGACTACCTCCGGGTGGCGGTAGCTCACCTAGTTTCACCAGCAGTGATCGGACCTCATTCATCTCCGATTCGTTGGCCCAGAGAAGGATCTGACGAAAACGGACATTGGCGGCAACTCGAAATCGGTCCTCGTCTTTCTCATCATCTTTCGAGCTATACCCGTAATAGAAATACCTTCGCGACGGCTGGTCGTCGTCATCCCCCATCAAGAACGCGATGGACTCGGCGACTTCGGTGGCCGAGAGCCGACGCAGTTGCAGCACTTCGAATCGCCGTTTACCACCATCGAGTCGCTCAATCAGAGACTTGATGATGAATCGATCCGCTGCGGATCCCGATACAATCACGGCCTGATTCTCCGCGTCGGTTTGGATACGCGTCGTGGGCTCCAACACGTTCATGTCCAGCGCAATCTGAATTAACTTGTCCGGATCCAACGAGACCAAGCGGAACACGTCGACCCGTGAAGTCGCGTCGGCTAGTGAACTCAATGCCGACCCGGGAACATCGATGCGCTTGATGAACTCCGACGCGATGACCACTCGATCGATGGGCGCCCGAATGAGCACAGAGTTTTGCCGCACATTGGCGACGATGGAAATGTCGGCCTTGGGTTTCTGGTTGGGCAACTTGCCTCCGTTCTGTTGGGCCATTCGCTGCATCATCTGCATTTGCTCCGGCGTCATCGGCGCGGCCTTCTCTTCTTTGACACCCAAGAAGTCTTCCAACAGCGTCTTGGCCTCTTCGGCCGGGATGTGTCGCAAACGAAACTCCGGGGCCAACGCATCCCGACTGGCGGCATCGCGTTCTTCCCCCAACAGCTTCGCGATGATGCGCAAATTCACAGCCACATCCATGGCCTCGAGCCGATTGGTCGTTGCCAGCGGCGTTAGTTTCCCCGCGGGGCTGAGCATCGCCTGAAGTTCCTCGGCTAATTTCTCCGCTGATAACCACCCCGCGTCCAACAGGACTCGAACGAAGGTGTGATCACCGGTCGTCTCCAAGGCATCCACGCTCAAACGCTGGACCATGCCTGGGTCGATTCGTCCCGTGTTCACGATCGTGATGCCTCCATCGAGGCGCAGCATGGTGTAGCCGCGAGTTAATAGGTGCCGATTGAATAGATCGACGGTTTCGGAAACGCTCAATCGTTCCGGGCTCACCAGGTTGACGGTGTCAGCGGGCAACTCCTGCCAGTCAATGGGCTCGTCGGTGATGTCGGAGAGCCAACGCACCAGATCCACCCAACCCTGCTGACGAAATTGAAATCCAACTTTCCCGTCATCATCCACTCTCACGTTGAGTTCATCGGGATCGGCTTCGAAACCATCGACGGCGTCGCGTCGAATCACCCTGACCTCAATTTTCTCATCCTTTTCCTCGTCTTCCTGACTCTCTTTCCCCTTGGCGTTCTCACCGTCGGCCGCGCCGCCTTTGGCGGGAGCTGGCTTGCCGACACCGGCGCGCGGAGGACCCGACTTTGGATTTCCGGCGGAGCGAGTCAGACGCGGCTGGCTGCCCGAACCTGGTTCTTGGGCAACAATTGCCGCGGCAACCAACCAGAACCCAAGAGTGAATAAGAACGTATCTCGACCAGACCGAGTATGGACGGATGGATGACTTCCAAGGCGTCGGTCGCCGAGAAATGGTCGGGCGAAGGTGCCGAGCGAGGCAGTGAACACGTGAAACGCAACCTCGAGAAGAGACAAGGACGGCGGGTCCACTTCCCGCCTGGTCATCAGTATGACTGCATCGATGGCGACGTTCAAATCGAACCCGTCGCCAGCAAATCCCACCACCAGGCGGAACGACAAACATCTCGACGCGTCGTGGAGCCGTTGCTACCGTAACGTCGTCACGGCCGTCTCAAATCACTCAATTTCCTCGCAACTAAAGCTTCTCGCCATGCGCTTCCTCCTTCCAGCGTTCACGCTCACGGCGTTCTTGGCTGCCTCCCTCAGCACAAATACCCAGGCGGACGTATCACTTGGCATTGGCTCCAAAGCACCCGCCCTGGACATCGAACACTATGTCAGTGACGGCGAAGGATACTTCGGCGAGGTGACGAAGTTTGAAGAGGGCAAGGTGTACATGGTTGAGTTTTGGGCGACCTGGTGTGGGCCCTGCATTCAAAGCATGCCCCACCTAGTCGAGTTGCAAAACCAATATCGCGGCGAAGGTTTTCAAGTCGTCAGCATCTCCGATGAATCACTCGAGGAAGTCGAAACACTGCTCGAGAAAGACTATCCGGATCCCGACGTCGGCAAGACCTTCGGCGAACTCACCTCCGCCTACACGCTGACCGTCGACACCGATGGCTCGGTTTCGGAAGACTACATGCTTGCTGCGGGACGTAACGGCATTCCGGCGGCATTCCTCGTGGGCAAGACCGGCTTGGTCGAGTGGATCGGACATCCCATGTCCGCCGATGAGCCTCTGGCGATGATCATGTCCGATAGCTGGGACCGCGAGGCATTCAAGGAACAGATGCGTCGCGAGGAGCTGATTCAAACGGCCAGGCAAAAAATCAACCAACTCGCCGGCACCGGACAGTTTGATGACGCCATCAAAGTCGTCGACATGACCATTGCCGAGTTTAAAGATGCAACGGATCCGGTGACTCTGGGATTGATCGAACGGCTTAAGAATCTGAGATACAATCTTCGTCTAGATAGTGGTGATCTCTCCGACGATGTGCTTCAGTTTTTTCGTGATCAACTTGCGTCGATCGAGGGCAAGCCCATCGAGATCATTCAATTCGCCTATGGAATGATCTCATCAATGCAACAGGGCACCGAGATCGGCCCTTTGACCGAAGATACCCTCACCGCGTTGAAAGGTGCCGCGCAAGCGGAGAACGTTGATCCGCAAATCAAACCTCTCGCGTATGTATTGATGGCCCAGCTCCATGCCGCCAACCAAGCATTTGACGAGGCAATCGCGGCGCAAGAGAAGGCGGTCGAAACATCGAGCGGAGTTCAACAAGAGCGGATGCAAGAGATGCTCGGCGAGCTGAAGAGACTGGCCGGCGTCGACCCTGAGCCGGAGTCGGATGACGAACCGCAGCCAAGCGGTGACGACGAGTGATGGACGGTGCGCTCGAGCGCAAATCCAACGCTGTGCCGTGACGCCACCGCGATTGCAACTAAGTCACGTTTCGAAGCGATTTGGGAACACCGCTGCGCTTTGCGACGTCGGTCTGTCCGTTCATCCGGGTGAGACCGTCGCCGTCATCGGCGAGAATGGCGCGGGCAAAAGCACGCTCATGAAGATCCTCGCCGGCGTCGTCACTCCGGATGCGGGTGAACTTCGCATCGACGGGCAAGTCGTCGCCGATAATCGCACATTCGCTCGTCGAGGTCCGCGTGAGGCGATGGCCCAGGGCATTGCGTTGATTCATCAGGAACTAAATCTACATCACAATCTGTCCGTGGCCGAGAATCTTTTCCTGGGGCGAGAGCCGTCGCACTGCGGCTGGCTGAATCGAAATCGGATGCGGCGTGAGTCGGCACGTTGGCTTGATCGAGTGGGACTCGATCTCTCACCGGACACCGAAGTCGCCGGACTGCCGATCGCGTCCCAGCAATTGATTGAGATTGCCAGAGCACTTTCGATGGATGCCAACGTGGTCATCATGGACGAGCCCACCAGCAGCCTCAGTGATGAAGAGGCGACTCGTTTGTTCGGGTTGATCCGGGAACTGGAGTCTGACGGTGTGTCCATTTTGTACATCTCTCATCGCATGGGAGAGATCACACGATTGGCCCATCGTGTCGAAGTGCTTCGTGACGGCTGCCATGTCGGCACGCTGGTGGACGATGAGATTCAGTCAGACGTGATGGTTCAACGGATGGTCGGTCGCGAATTGACTCCCACCACCCGGCAAACGGCGAGCTGTGACGAGGTGATCCTGAGTGTGAATGATCTGCGTGTCGGATCGAGGTCGGCCCCCTCAATCAACTTTTCGGTCCACGCTGGAGAAGTGGTTGTTCTCGTGGGACTCGTTGGTGCCGGTCGGACAGAGATTGTCGAAGCCATCTTTGGTATCCGTGATCGTTGCGGAGGGCAGGTCCGCATGGGTGACGATACCGTCGGCGCTGGACCGCGCGACGCCATCGCTGCTGGAATGGGATTGGTTCCCGAGGATCGCAAGACGGCGGGACTATTGCTCAACTCCAGCGTGAGAGACAACACGACGATGACCGCGATGATGCGGCACACACACTGGGGCTCGATCGATCGACGATGGCAACGTCGTGCGACGGCGACTCTCATCGACCAGTTGGGTATCAAAGCCGCGTCGCCGCTGGTCGAGGCGGCAGCACTTTCAGGCGGTAACCAACAGAAGGTCGTTCTTGGTAAATGGTTGCATGATCCGACTCGCGTCCTGTTGTTGGATGAACCCACCCGCGGCGTGGACATTGGTGCCAAAGCGGAAATCTACCGCTTGATCGCCGACTGGGTCCGACAAACCGATCGAGCCAACGGCGTCTTGGCGGTCAGCAGCGAAATGGAGGAGGTGTTCGCGATCGCGGATCGAGTCCTGGTGGTCGCGGAGGGCCAAATCACCGGCGAGCTGGCACGGCATGAACTCAGCGAAGAGGCGATCATGCGGCTCGCGGTACCCCAATCGTGAACACTTGGAAGCATCGATCCACGCGACCCGCGGATGTCGCCCAACAAGCATTCAACGAATCGGATTTGACTGGGCGGATCATGATCGTGGGTGCCGCAGAAAAAGTTTGGCGACTCACCCCGATCATCGCGACGCCATCGGGGTCCTAGACTGATCCAGTGCTGAAACCTTGGAAGAACCGTTGAAAGTCTTTCCAAGTGATGCGGATGATTCCATCACTGTTGACGCGATTGACGTGTTGGCCTTCGAAGCGATCACCGAAACCGAATCCGTCATCGTACTGACTGATTCCTAAGGTGTTGTCTTTACCCCACGGATTACGCAGCGTCACCGTCGCGTTCCGCCGACCTGCGTTTTCGACGCTCAAGACGGTATAGCCGTGGTTATAAACCAACCCCGTCTTGCCGACGCCACCCTTCTTAGGAATGTCGCGTTTGGAAGGGTGTTGAATCGTTGGAGCCATGACTGCTTTTCCCGAGTCGAGGGCATTGGCGAGCTTCCGTTGTTGGGCGGACGTGTCGTTGGAGAACTCATCCCAATCAGACCTGTTTCCGGTGATGGTCTGCATGGCCGTGCGAGTGCTGCGATAAAGTCGGTTCTTCGCTTCGTCGAGCTCAGATAGGTCAAAGCCATACTTCTTCGCATAAGCTCGCAAGTAAAGGACTGTCCAGAACTCGCCTTGGTCGGCGTGACCCATGTCTTCGGAAGTTCGTGTTCCGTCATAGTGAACTGACACCCATTCACTCTTGAGCGATTGGTGGTCATAGAGTTTCACTTGGTAGCGGTAGCCCTCGCCTTCACTACGAACGTACCGGATGTGACTAGCGAAATTGAATCCAGTCCGCGCGACAGCTGCCAGAGAAGATGAGAAAATGCACGAGGACGACCTCTTTTGATGAATGTCATTGTATGAATATGCTTCGGTATCGCCGTCGCCTCGCTTGGCGATGGCGCGCGGATCAAAGTCGACCAAGAATGATCCGGAGACCTCCTGGGGAATGTCGACGTGATCCGTTTCCGCCAAGAAGGATCCCGTGACTTCGGTCGGCTTATCCGCCGGCGTCGTCTCATCGTCTCCTCCCAGTGAGAAACCGTTCTTGGTTTGGCGTGCATGCACAACGAGCTGGTTCGGGGCGTGAGCCAAAGAGGATCGGCGCCCGTAGATCACATTCGTCGCAGTCGGTGATCGATGGGCGCCGAAGTTTTCGCCACTGACGACCGCGGCCAGATCATCTCTTCCATCGCCGTTGAAATCACCGAAGACCACATCTCTTGCGAAGTAGTCGTTGGTCTCGGCGGCTCCCACGATCGCGTCGATGGCTTGGGATAAGATCACATCCTTCTTCGACAGTCCCGTCCGGGAGCCATAGATCACCGTCAGTGCACCTGCATCGACACGACCGCTGTGGTCTTCGTAGGGTGTACCAATGGCCAAATCATCACGGCCATCGCCATTGCTGTCACCGGCGGCGACGCGCACACCGAACCGATCATGAGCTTCGGCGGTTCCCGAGATCCCGTGGTGGCCTTGGTAAAACACGGCGTCACGAGTGCCCAATCCAGACCTGGATCCGTAGATCACACTCACAAGCCCAGCATCCCGAATGCGCCCGATGTCTTCATACGGAACACCGATCGCAAGGTCATAGCGACTGTCGCCATCAAAATCACCGACGGTCACATCATGGCCAAATCGATCACCCGTCTCGGCGGTCCCTTTGATGCCTTTCGTGTTCTGGTGATAGTACTCGTCGCCGCGTGTGGTGAGTCCGTCTCGATCTCCGTAGAGGACTTGGACGACGCCGGCATCCTTGACGGTGCCCACGTCTTCGCGGGGAACGCCAATGACCAAATCATCGTGACCATCGCCGTCGAAATCGCCCGCGGCGAGTGAATAACCGAATTGGTCATTCCTTTCCGACACGCCTCGGACGCCACTGGTATTCTGAGAATAAAGAGCATCCCGATTCTTTAGCCCGTTTCTCGAGCCGAAGATTACATTGACTAGGCCCGCCGATGATTGACCGGAGACGCTATCCCCGGGAGCTCCAACGGCAAGGTCATCATACCCATCATCGTCAAAGTCTCCTGCAGCGAGTGAGGCACCGAAGTGATCACCCTTCTCGGCGGTACCGCGAATGCCGCTGGAATTCTGATGAAGGTGACGGATTCCCTTGGTTTGAAGTCCGTCTTTGGAGCCATAGAAGATGCTGACCATTCCCGCATCTCGAAGCTTGCCAAGGTCCTCATCGGGTGACCCGACCGCTAGGTCGTCATAACCATCTCCATTGAAGTCGCCGACCGCGAGGCTTGTTCCAAACCGATCGTAGTCCTCCGCCTGCTTGAATGTGTCCTGTGTCAGCGTCTGACCCTTGCCCTGGGCCAAACCGTGACGACTGCCATAAGTGACGCGAACCACGCCCGCGTCTCGGTGGCCGCCGATATCTTGACGTGCATCGGCAGTGACGAGATCGTCATAGCCATCTGCATTGAAGTCGCCGAATGCATTCGCGGCCATCAATTGACGGGCGACTAACGATTCGAACTTGAGACGGCGGTCTTGCTTTCGCTTGTTGGATCGACTGGACATGGGACGTTTTCCTTCGGTTGAAAGTGATGGACGCGATCGATGCCCTTCCATGGAAAGCAACCCCCATCACGCGACACCGCACGCATCAATTTTCTGAAATAATGCGTCGCCCTACGGAGCGGCTTGGTACTTGGCGTTCCGTCGTCGCGCCGCCTATGCCGGGACGCGACCGATTCATCCGTGTCCGAGGATCCAACGTGACTAACCAGCCTGACGAACCGGTGGAGTCCGATTTCGCAAACCCGGAAGCCGCAGCCGAGCTATGGGACGCTTTCTACGAACGGCTTCGTGCCACCATTCGCCAGCGCGTTCGTGAGATTCACCGCCCGGTTGCCAGCGAGAGCGAAGTCGCCCTCAGCGCCTTTCAAAGCTTTCTTCACCGGGCTCAGAATGGTCAGTTTCCGGATCTAGCAAACCAGGATGAGCTATGGCGTTTGCTCAAAACGATCGCGATTCGAAAAACGAATGACCTTCGCAAGAATCTTCGCGCTCAAAAGCGAGGCGGTCATCAGGCCCTCTACAACCAATCCGATCTAGCCGGCGACTCCACCGCGCCACCAGCGGGTGTTGCCGCTGCGGCGTCCGACGATCCGGCGCCCTCACTGGATCTGGAGGTGTCCGAGCTGTTCAACCAACTCATGGAAAGCCTGCCGGACGATCGTCATCGAGACGTTATCTTATTGAAACTACAGGGCGCTTCGATCGCACTCATTGCCGAACACTTAGTAACCACAACCCGAACGGTCCAGCGTCTGCTCAAAAAAATCGAGCATCAATGGAAAATCGATTTGCTTGATGAATGAAACACCCGTCCACGCTTCGATAGGGCGGGTCGATTGGCGAGTGAGGGACAGGACCTTGAAACCAGCCAACCCCAAATAAAGGAAATTATTTTCGTTTGAGTGTCGTCTGGCGGCGAGAAATGCCATGGGATCCATATGGAAACCAACGGATCCGCTTGTGGAAGGCAATTCAAGATGCAGACTCTCTCGCAACTCTGGACATCTCGGGAGCCGTCCACCGGCTTAGATCGCAATCACGGCTGGCGACCAGCGCTCCCAACAACACCCGTGACTCGAACGCTTGTCGTCGTTGGGTTGCTGGCACCAGTTCTCTTTGGGATCGCCATTGCCTGCATTCGTTTTCGGAATCACGGTATCGCGGCGAACTGGCATTCGGATCAGCATCCTTGGGAATTTGAAACAACCAATCAGCGCGAGCTTGACCATCTGCAGGCGGCCGACTTCCTGTCGAAGGTGAATTTCTACGAAGACGGCCAAGGCATGATCTTGCCGGTTTCGGTCACAAAGCGACGTCTAACCTCCCAGTTTGGTCTACAAGCGGTGGCAGACGAGTCAGGACTGATCCCCCGTCAAAATGGGTTGTACGGAATCCAGGAACACGAGATTGGCTCTGCAAACGTGTTGGTCTTGGGCTGTGGCGCTTGTCATATCGGGAAAGCCGCCGGCCGGGTGATTCCCGGATTGGGCCTGAAGACCATTGATCTCTTTGGTTTGGCGCAATCCACCTTTGAGCAGGTCTCATCTGCAACCGCCGCGGACGCAATGGTTCGTGCCCATGACGCGGATTGGCTCCGCGCGAAGGCGGCAGGACGTAAAGCCTACAGACGGCTCGCGCACCGTACGGAGTACGACTCCGGCACCGCTGGTGTGATCAACCAGTTCTTCGCACTCGAAATGGCGATTGAGGAACTAGGCCTTCCGCCGTTCGAGAAACCACTCATCGCGCCCGTGAAAGTTCCAAGTTTCTGGGGCTACGGGGCAAAGCGACAAGTCGGCGTCTTCTCAGACGGTTTTCTCAAAGGAAATCCACCGGGCTCGGCCGGAATCCCTCTCTTCATAGGGAACTATCGATTGAGTCAATTCGAAAAGAGCATGGGAGTCTATGAAGAGGCGGAGCGGCAGTTCGAGCAACTGCTACCCCCTCGATACCCGTTCGAGATCAACTGCGACCTGGCACGCCAAGGCCGGAGCATATTTGTCAATGAGTGCGTGCACTGCCATAGCGATCATCAACGTGACCAGGATCAGCTCCCCATCTTTACACAACCCGCTTTCATCGCGCTCGATGCCGTCGGAACCGACGCGGCACGAGCCGATGTGTACGACGATTACGTGAGGGACCGGGTCACCGATTCGTCGTTTGCAACTTACCTACAGACAACCGATCTCCGCGGAGGTTATCTTGCGCCGAATCTATGGGGAATTTGGTCGCGGTTTCCGTATCTCCACAACGGATCGGTCGCCAACATCGCCGATCTGCTAACGACTCCGGCGGAACGCCCTAGGTACATCAACGTAAGAGACATTGGCGAAGAATCGCGATTCGATCCTACACGACTGGGCGCAACTCCGACGAACGTGCGTCAACATCATTCTTCGATCGCTCATCGCAGTCGATGGATCTACGACACGGAACGAGCCGGATTGAGCAATCAAGGGCATGACTTTGGCACCGATCGATCATCATCCGATAAGGCTGCTCTGATTGAGTACTTGAAGACACTCTAAACCTTACGGAAACCAATTTACGAAGAACCATGTCCGCCAGTACCGACATTCTGGATGAATTCGACCAACAATGGGCCCAATTCAATGGCGCCCATTTGAAACAGTTCATCGAACGTGTACCCACTGGTCACGATGACCTGGTTCAGGAACTATGCGCCGCGGACTTGGAATGGCGGTGGAGAACCAAAACCAATGCTCCACCGCTGGCTTTCGATGACGGGGGACTTCCGTCGAAGCCGACGGCCAATGACTACCGAAGTCTCCTGGGCGGCGCGTGGGCGCGGGCTTGCTGTCGGCAACAACTGCTCGAGGCGGAGTGGTGTGCCCGAAGCATTTGGGGTGACGCCCCACATGTCGATGGCTTTGCCAAGCAAATGCCTGAGGTACACGACTGGAAGACGGTTCTATCTCGCAAGCTCAACGACATCGTGCCACTTCATGTCGAGCTGCGACATCAATCCGGAACCAGTTCGATGGCAGCCCGCGTCAGCCATGACCTCGTCATCGGTCGTCAAACATCGCATGAACCAGTTGCACCGGTCTGGGTCGAATCCTCGGCTCGTTTGATCATCGCCGGTGCACAAGATCGCAGAATCTCACGCCAACAACTGCGAGTTCGACGTACGCGGCTACGTGAAGTCGAGCTCACCAATGTATCGACCTCCACTGGGGGTTGGTGGGGCGAGTACCGGCTGGACCCCGGTGAATCGACATGCATCCCTGTGCCCACGTCGATTCACGTAGGTGACCGGATCATTTCCCTTTCATTGAACGACCAAATCGCCCTCGACTAAATCGGGAACGCTCATGGATCAGGACGCGGATTGATTCCGATCCTCGAACGCGTCACTGAACCATCGCCGGTTGCAAGGCGATATCCCACCCCACGAATCGATTCGATGATTCGAGGCCGTTGAGGATCATCGCGAAGCTTTCGTCGCAGTCGTGACACTCGAAGATCGATCGAGCGGTCCAATCCATCGTAGGGGATCTGAAGCAAATCGAGATAGAGCTGCTGCCGATCAACGACCTGTCCCGCGCGATCTGCCAAGTAGGTGAGCAGTTCGTACTCGGCGATCGTCAATCCAATCTCGTCGCCCGATAGGGTCACCGATCTCGTTTGTTGGTGGATCGTCAACTCGCCGACGATGCGATCGACCCTGGCGCCAATGTGCAAAACGGATTGCAGTTTCTCCGTCAAAGCAGCGGGCATCTTGGGCTTCACCCAATGCGCATCCATTCTCGTTGGTCCCATCACCGAGGCGTTGACAGGTCGGGCTTCGTCGTACAAGACGAAAACTCGTCCTTCAAATTCCATTAGCTCAGCCCGCATGATTTCCCAATCATGCTCTTCTAGATTGATGACGCTGACGATCACCGCAGCATAGGGATCTGTCCGCAGCCGGTCCGCGACGGCCTCCAAATTCACTTCGAGCTGAACGGAATACCCCTGGCTGGCCCAAGCTTGTTGCGCTAGCGTGCCCCATGCCGAGTCATCATCGACCAGCAGAACATGAACGGTCACGACAACACTCGACTCGAACGCGGGCGACCATCTTGGCCGTGATCCTAGACAGCCGCGTGAGTCGGTATGGATGGCGCTGGTCTTTCGGACTTTCCAAACAGTCTCCGACGACGACCATTCAGCAACGTTCCGATGAATGTGTATCGCACGAACACGTGGTAGCTGACCACCATCGCCATGCTTGTAACCACGCAAACGGTCAAAAGTTTCGCCGCCAGCGGCGCTTCCCAATCTCGCACCCAGAACTGGAGCAACCACACCAACGGGAGGTGGATCAAATACATCCAGTAGGACCCGTCCGACAAATATCGCATCCAACCGCGTCGGGCGGAAAAATACCGGGCAAAGAATCCCATTGCGGCAAATGACATCCACCAGGCATACGTGGCCTGCAGGACCGCGGACAAAGCAAGAGTGATGCCGCCATCCGCCTCCATCAAACGCATTCCCATTGGGAATACCACCAACAGCGACGCAAGGAGCAGGGACAACCAACCGCGAATCGTCTGCGGAGCCGAAAGAGTGGACGCGTCCGGCATCGATTCCGGATCGTGTGATTTCACCTCAATGCCGGGAGCATTGTCGTACCAAAGTGCGCCAAATCCAAAGAAAATCGCGTAGTAGATCAACACCGATGTCGTCGGCAATAGACTGGTCGAGGTGGCTGCACCAAACGTCGGCGCATCGCCAGCCATTGACCACTGGCACGCGGCCGTCGCTGGAACCAACCAGGCATATCGAGCCGGCGACGTGATCCACCAGGGTGAGATTCGAGGGATCGTGATCCAACGCAAGATCAATCGACCAACGCCCACCAAGGTCGAGAATCCCAAAACCAGCAGACAAAGGAACCATAGGAACCAAAGGTGCATCAGGTTCAGTCCAACCATCAGCGCGGCCAACGCTGCGGCAGGTGGTGACGCCTCCCCGTCCGTAATATTCGATGGAATGACCGCACCTAGCTTCTCCGCGATGCGTTGTCGCCCTGCCATGACTCGCTCGCGATCGGCGTCGACTTGAACCAAACCCGCCACATACGCCGTGATGCCCCACGGCGCCATCAACATGTCTTTGCCGTCGTCGCCTCGCGAATTGGTTTGCCATGGGTCGCCACCGGCGGCGACCAGCACATCGTACATCTCCGACCGGCCAAACAAGCACGCCGCATGAACCGCCGTCGACCCATCGGACTCGGCTTGATTCGGATCCCCGCCCGATTCCAGCCAAGCATTCACTTCCGCGAGGTCACCGTTGGCCGCCTCCCTCCAAATCGACGGCATGGAATCCGCCTGCTGCGGGCTCCCGGCTTTCGAATTCGCTAGCGTGCCCACCAGCACCCACGACAACGGAATGATCGTCACCATCGACAGAACGAATGGCACGAAGATTCTCTTGAATCGATGGACCAAGAGTGCCGCCAAGCCACGGCGCCGATACAACATGCACGTGAAATAACCACTGATCAAAAAGAACAGAGGCATCCGAAATCCGTGAATGGCGGATATCAACACCATGATCGCTGGACTCGTTTCCGAATCTTGGACCGGCCATTGTCCCGCCGCGGGCAAGAATGAAATCGCCGCATGCAGCAGAATACCCAGCAACATCGCGACCGCGCGCAACGCGTCTAAGTCATGACGACGCGCCGGTATGCCTTGATCAGGGGATTCGACCGTCGAGGAACTCACGCGAAAGACGTCCGTTGTTTCATCCCGGCGGCCATGTCAACTTACGCCCACCCATCAAGTGATAGTGCAAATGTGGCACTTCCTGTCCGCCCTCCTCGCCACAATTGACGATCAGTCGGTAGCCATTGGTGAGCCCCTCGTCACGAGCCACCTGGGATGCCACCACCACGCAATGTCCCATGACCGACTCATCGTCCGTCGTCAGATCCGCCAACGAAACGATCTCGCGTTTTGGAATGATCAACACGTGCACGGGAGCCTTGGGAGCAATATCTCGAAACGCCAAACATGACTCGTCCTCATACACGATGTCGGCGGGAATCTCACGATCAATGATCTTGCTAAAAATGCTCGGCATCGAGATGCACCACGTGTCAAACGGATTTGGTACGTTGACGCGGCGAAAATCGAGCGTCGTCTGAATACCATAGCCTATCAGCCGGAAACCGATGCATGAATGAGGCGAGCCGCCAGCGTTACGAAGCGGTCTTGCTTCCACTCGCGACCCAATCCGAGTTCGATCGCGCCGACGTTCCCCAGTGGGTGAGTGAGACATCCGCCAGCTTCGTCACGCGGACACTCAATCAAGTCGTCCAAGCGGGCCTGATGGCAAAATCCAAGCGCGGACCCGACTGGCACTACTCTTGGAGCGCCGACGATCCCGTCGTACACGTCCAGCAGTGGATCCAGGACCGCATCAATGGCGACCAAGTCAAACGAGCGCCATCGGAACAACGACCCCGAGAGCAGTTGCTCGAGAACGGAGCCGCATCGCTTAGCGATGCGCAGCTCTTGGCGATTCTGATTCGTGTTGGCGTGGTCGGTGAGTCCGCGACCACCGGTGGCACGAAGCTGGCCAATGCGCATCAAGGAGAACTGCAACAACTGCGTTCATACTCGCTTCCGGAGATGCGAAGGTTTTCACGTGCCATCACTCGGGCAAGCTATTGCCAGATCATGGCCGGAATCGAGTTGGGACGCCGCGTTGCGATCGCGGAACACGAGCATCTTCCCGAACAGGCACGAATCACCAGCACTGCTGAAGCAATCCGCTATTGCGCCCGCCGCTTCAGCATGCTGGCCTCGGATGCCGTCCAGGAGGAATTTCATATTGTCTGCCTGGATATCAAACACAAACCCATCGGAACGCATCAAATCACCGTCGGCACGCTAGATGCTTCATTGGTCCACCCTCGAGAGGTCTTTCGTCCGGCCATCCGCGATGCCGCTGCGGCCGTGTTACTAGTCCACAACCATCCCTCTGGCGATCCGACACCCAGTCGTGAGGATCAAACCGTGACCGATCGCCTGTCCGAGGCGGGCAAGCTGATCGGGATCCATGTCGTGGACCACATTATCGTCGCGCGCCAGCGCTGTCAGAGTCTTCGCGAGTTCAAACGCTAACGCGTCGCCGATAACCTGGCCGGGCTGTTTAGCTGGTGATTGCGCGGTACTGCGTCACACTTGGTGATGGCTCGCGAATGACTTCAAGAGACCGTGCCTCTTCGACTGGAGGAATACGCTTTAACACCGATCGATCGACAGTCTGAGGCCATGGATTCAATCTCAGCCGATTGTTGGGATCAGAGAGTTGGACTGCACGAGAGGATATCGATGCCCTGCTGGAAGAGAATCGGTCGGCCACTCAGTGTCGATCCGACGACGGGAGGAAGGTCGGCAGGCGTGACGCTGATCGTGACGAGTACGCGAGGTCTTGTCTTTGCAGGCCCCCTTAGGTGAGACATCGCCAAAGTTCTCTTCATCCCAATTGCGGGTCGCGAACTGACCAATGAAGTCAGGGGCTGTTCGGATTTGAAGCCGCACTTAGGTGATTGCCGCGAACGTTCGAGCAGGCCAGAATTCGGAACTGGAATTCGCACTAAGTCGCAAACAGCCGCCGAATCCAAAGCCGAAAGAAGCGATCAACGATCACGAATGACGATTCCTCCCGCTCGATGATGTCACCCGTTTCTAATGACTGAGCAGCCCGCTGCGCATTCGACGCACTACGAAGGCCGAATCGGCGCGTAAAATCAGATGAAAACGGCTGGGGTGGCTCATCGCATTCGGCGAGGCCCCTCAGGAACCGTTGTTCGTTCTTCGTCATGGCTTCCCAAAGATTGACGTACGCGTGACTTTCTCTGCGAAGTAGCTCGGCCACCGCCGTATTGAGATCCGCCTTATTCACTTCATCACCTGTCTCCGTCATTGACCAAAGGACGTGACAAAGGTGCTGCGTGTAAAAAGGGTGACCGCCTGTTCTCTCACAAAGCGATTCAATGGTCTGTCGATCGATTGGTTTATCGGCGTCTTGAAATCGTTTGGCAATGAAAGACCGCCAGTGCTTTGTTTCGATGGGCCCAATGGGATAATGCATCGCCGAACGATAAAGAGGTCGTGATTCGTCCAGAAACATGGATTGCAGTAAGTGCTTTCGGCTACCAAGAAAAACGTAGGCCACGTTCTTGTGGTGTTGAATGCTGCTTCGGATCTGTCTTTCGGTGGCGTCATCCTCGTAATCGAGGACCTGCTGAAATTCGTCAAAGACCATCACGACGGTTTTGCCCGTCTTGTCAGCAAGCTTTTGCGGCGCCGCCAATACCTCAACCAGATCAGTCTTCGAGACCGCGCGCCCGTCGATTCCAAAATCGATCTTCGGTTGGCCCGAGTCGTCGAGCGAAACGCTGGGGCGCAGTCGCCCGAAGAGTGATTTCGCGAGTTCCAGCAACCGCTTGGAGGTTGACTCCGCGGCCGAAGAAACCGCGTTCGCCGTCGCCTGCGAAAACGCGGCCGATCCATCCGTTGGCCAAAGGTCGACATAGACTTTGACAAAGTGCTTCTTGGGGAGCTTGCCGAGCGCCCGCAAGATCAGTGATGTTTTTCCCATCCTGCGTTCCGCGTAGACAAACGACCTGCCCGCCGACTTCATCATGTCGGTCAGGTCGGCCAATTCTTTTGTGCGATTGCAGAACGCATCGTTCCCAACGATGCCACCATACGAAAACGGATTCATGACTCACTTCTTTCTGGATTACGCAATTTGCGTAATGCAGTTTGCGTAATGCAACCTGTCGCGACAAGTCCAAAACCTTCGTCGCTCAAGGAAATCTCGCAATTTACACCAAGGAACCCAGGTGGCCTCACCGTCACCACAAACGGCAATCTCTCGCGACCTCGCCTATGCTATCGGTCGCCTAACTCGTCGTTGTGCAGATTCGCCAAGTAGCCGCATTCCGACAAAGACCGTGATCGGGTGTGAAATCGGCCACGTACTCTTCGATTCCGGATGCAGTTTCGTCGATCTTCGACGAATGCTTTACAAAGGATTTAGCTGGAAACTATCATCGACGCCCCGGTCGGGGCTGTCGCCTAGAGAGTTCGGTGGCTTCCACCAATTGTCACGCCATCCGATGCGTAGCGAATCGATCGTCAGCCACGTCGGCCGCCTATCTCTTCATGCTGATGCGGTTGTTTGTTCGAGGAACATCGTTGTGAAACCACTCTCGTCATTTTTGCCGATCGTTTTCCTGGGTTTCCAGCTTGCAGCCGCTGAGCCTCAGCTGATCGGTAACCCGGACTTCATCCACCTCGAAGCGGACAACGGCGTTTGGTGGCTGGCCGACCACACTGGCAAACGGTTCGTCACCACCGGGATGAATCACGTCGGCGAAGGAGCCGTGCTGTTCAATGAAGTCAACGAGGGCTGGATGACCGGGAAGTTCGGCGAGGACATCCGAGGATCTTGGGGCGGTCTGAATCCCCGAGCCACAAACATGGCAGCCTACGCCGACATGGTGGTGGGAGACTTCAAGGATTACGGGTTCAACACCATTCCCTTTCATGCCTACTCGACTCCGCTGGACTTATACGAGGAGCGGGAAATTTATTATGTCGCCAAGATCAAGGTTCAAAGCATTTCGCTGATGCAGATGAACCGCGCGAAAGGCGCTCGATTTCCCGATGTCTTCTCTGACAGTTTCGAAGAGAAATTGGATCGCCTGGCAGAGCGCGTCTGCACTCCGCTGCGTGATGCAAAGTATTGTTTGGGTTATGCCTATTTCGACATGCCCGATCTGAAGCCGGCGCGTCGCTGGCACCGACAAGTGTTTCCCGATCGCGGGCTGGTTTATCCGTGGGTCCAGGACATGCGATCGCTTCCCGCCACCGCGGCTGGCAAACAGGAATGGATGCGAATCTTGAAGCGAAACCATGCGTCGGCTTCGGATGCCGCGCAGGTCTACGCAATCAATGACATTGTTTCCTGGGATGACATGGCAAAGATCACGTCATGGCCGCCAGCGCCCAATGACGTTCCGAAGGTGCAGAAGGACGCCGACGAGATGCTCACTGCGTTGGCTGCGAGGTGGTACGGTTTGCATCACGACTTGATTAAAAAATACGACCCGAACCATCTGCTGCTGGGCGACAAGCATGATGTGGGTTACGGCAAATCGGTCGACATGATTCCCGACGGAGTGCTCGACGCGATCGGCAAGTACAACGATGTCCTCATGATCCAGTACTACACGTTCTATACCGACCAGCACAACGCAACGCTTCGGGAGCTGCATCGCAAGAGCGGCCTACCGATTATCAACGGCGACCACTCCTACTCGTTCAAGACACCCAAACACACCAAGATCAAGGGTCTGGAAGTGGACAGTTACGAGGCGGTCGCGAACGAGTATCAACGCTACATGAAAGGCAGTATGCAAGATCACCCGTACATGCTGGGCTGGTGGTATTGTGGTTACATCGAACAGTGGGCTCCCGCAGGATATGCGCAGCTCGGGCAGCAGTGCGGATTCTTCAGCCCTTTCGGTGAACCCAACATGGAACTACTCACGCTTGTCAAGCAAGCGAACGAAAACGCGGTGAGATGGCATGGTGACCCTGCAACGGACAATCAGCCGCCAGCGCGGATGCCAGCCCCCGAGACGCCAGCACCTGAGACGCCAGCACCTGAGACGCCAGCGGAGATGTTTGTGACATTGAAACTCACCGCTGAGCAACAGAAAAAGTTCGATGCGCTGGAGAGAGTCCACAAAGCCGAGCAGGCGAGATTTAAGGACCTCAGCGGAGAAACGCTACGAGATGCTCAGAGCGAGTTTTACACGGAGCGAAAGAATCAGCTGAGGCAGATCTTCACGGACAAGCAATGGACCGTTTGGTCGCAGTTCTGGAGCCGACCCAATCCGGTCCCCGACCCCTAGACTGCTTCAACATCTGCCGTCATGCGATGAGCAGACCGATCGCACTCGCCGCGTCGCATTGGTGCACGCCAGAGTAAAAAGAATTCTGGATACGGCGGTCCTTGGATGCAAAGGCACTCAGGGCCCGGAGCCGGAGCCATTTGGACCCTTCTGACACCGTGGAATGAACGGCCCCAAATGAGATGCCAATCGTTTCGAGTGGCGGAATCGAAGAAGATCGCTTTTTCTTCTGGAAGTCGGTTAACGATTTCCGTTGACATTCGGCATTCGTCTCGATCACGTCGGTTTTCCATTGGCGGTACGAATGGACGAAACTCAAAAGCGCGAACGATTCACCAATTACTGGCTTAGTGCGGAGCCCTCGGTATCGGCTTACGTTTTCGCGTCCGTTTCGAGCTTTCACGACGCCGAGGATCTAGTTCAGCGAATCGCCCAAGAACTTGCCCGGCGTTTTGACGAGTACGATTCGAATCGACCATTCATCGGATGGGCTCTTTGGATCGCGAAGTCGCGAGTGATCGACTTCTACCGTACTCAAGGTCGCAGCCGTCTTGTCTTTTCCGATGCGTTGCTTGGTCGACTCGCCGACACAATTGCCTCACAGTCCGAGGGCAGGAGTCAGCGTCGGGAGGCGCTGGAGCTCTGCCTCGAGACGTTGCCTTCCAAATCTCGAAAACTCCTCGACCTCCGCTATGTCGAAGGGCTTTCCTCCACCCAAGTCGCCCAAGCAACAGGATCGACCAGTGGATCCGTCCGAGTGCTGCTCTCGCGGGTCCGCACGGCTCTGGCGAGCTGCATTCGGCAACGTATCGCGATGGAGAATCCTTGATGTCGGTCAGCGATGGGCTCATAGACCAGTTTCTCGAAGGAGCCTGCTCCGCCGAGGAGGTGGCCAACATCGAGCGGTGGCTACAAGACCCAGCCAATATGGAACGGTTCGCTCGGCGATCCGAGCTGCACGCCGACTTGAGGCGGTCGCTTCATCGGAATCGCATTCTGTCCCGCGCACTCGAGCAAGGCGGTGACGAGTTCCGTGGCGCGCCCGTTTCGCTGAAGACATTTGGATCGCCTTCGCGACGTTGGTTGGCCTTGACCGCGGCCGGTGTCGTAGCAGCTGCATGTCTTCTAGTGGTCTTGGTTGCGAATCGCAGGGGCAAAGCACGGTTACCCTACGTGTCTCAGGCCGCCACCGTCGTGATGGATGTGGATGCGCTGCTGTCGAAAGACGGACAAAGGTGGAACGACGTATCGCTTCCCGTTGGTCGCTATCGATTAAGAAAAGGATTATTGAATCTTCAGTTTGGCAATGGCGTGCTGGTGTATCTCGAGGCGCCTGCTAAGTTCGACGCCATGAGCGATGAACGTGTCATGCTCTACAACGGTCGGCTATCGGCTCACGTTCCACCCGAAGGCATTGGGTTCACGGTCCAGACACCGGAAGCCGAAGTGGTCGATTTTGGAACGGAGTTCTCCGTTGATGTCCAATCGGGTGCAAGCGAGGTCCACGTCTTTGATGGGCTCGTTCGCGTCCATCCCGGTCGAGCAATGACAGAAGAGTCTGCCGCCGCGATTGACCTCAAAGCATCACAAGCCGTTCGAGTGAGTGATCCGATGGTGAAGCCTTTGGGCATTGCTATCGCGAGTGAGCGATTCATTCGGAATTTTGACGAGCCGAGACAAAAGTACGCTCGGAGGATCAAGCAATTATCTCCTCTTGCCTACTATCGAATGCCGATCCGTGATCGCGGCTTGATCAGTGAACCGCCTGAATATTCTGGCATGGTTCTGACAGGAGACGGAGTTCGTCCGCCCCATGCATGCGGTCTCTTTGGTGGCTCGCTACGAGTCGGAGCTGACTCAACAGGTCGTGGCGGCCACGTCGATTCACCCCCAGAACTCAGCACGGGTCAATTCACGTTAACGGCATTCGTCTATCTGGAAACATCCGGACAGAGCGGGATCGTCGCAACGAACATGGATGGTGTCCGAGGCGGATATACCCTCGACCTAAATGAAAGCGGGAATCTGCAAGCCACCCTCCAAAGCCAAGATGGAGATGAGTGGTCCGTTACGGGCGATTCGTTCCTGCCGACGAAGACCTGGCGTTACGTTGTCGTGTCGGTCGACGGCGAGCGTCTGCGACTCTTTGAGGACGGAAAACTCGTTGGATCGGTTGAGAGTGCACCGATGATCTCGGGCCCATCCGATGGAATCTGGTTCGGGACGGACGCGAGATCAAAGCGCATCTGGCATGGCCGCATCGACGAACTGGCTCTGTTTGATCGAGCGTTGACGCAGGAAGAAATCGCGGGACTTTATCGCGCCGCTCAAGAGGAGATTGCCGGATGATCATGATCATCCGTCTTACAAACTCTTCGCCATGGTGGACAGCTTGCATCGCGGCAGCATGTCGATGCACGTTTGGTGTCGTGGGTGCGAGTGCGAAGCCTGCCGACCCCAACATGAACCTTCATCGGCCAAAACATGCCAATCTTGGTCGCCAAATTGAAAGCCAACATCAATGAGAATCTGCAACTTATCGACGATTGCCGCCATGCTGAGTGTGCTCTTTCTGTCTCGGAGCGGCACCGCCGACAATTTGGGATGGATTGAGCTGTTCAACGGAGAGGATCTCCATGGGTGGGAGGCGAATGTCCATCCCGAGTCGTTTAGCATCGAGAACGGCCTACTGAAAACGCACGGGAAGAACGGGATGTCCCATCTCTTCTACGTCGGAGACACGGGCGATGACGTCATGTTCAAGAATTTTGAACTTGTCGCCGTGGCTCGTTCGAAACGCGAGTCCAACTCCGGCATCTTTTTCCATACCAGTCGCGAGCTTCGCAGCGGAAAGTATTTGCAGAAGGGATACGAGGTGCAGCTGAATAGTTCCGCGAAAGAAAAACAGAAGACAGGAAGTCTCTACCAAATCGTCCCAGTCGACGAGTCGCCTGTCGACGAGACGGAATGGTTCACCGTTCGTCTCCGAGTCGAAGGAAAACGAATTCAGGTTTTCGTTGAGGACCAGCAAGTGGTCGACTACACCGAGCCTGAGAATCCCCAGCGCAATCGAAAACGGATCAAACGCCTCATCGATGCAAACGGTGGGGCGATCGCCATCCAGGCCCACGATCCTAACAGCGTGTTTTACTTCAAGACGATTCAGCTTCGAGAGATCCCATGATCACTGTTCGCCGACCAAACTGTGCACGAAGTCGCGGACTTGAGACGAATCCCTCCGTCGAGCGATCCGCGATCACATTGCTTGCCATCGCGCTGTCGCTTCTGCTTCAAGCCGACGGCTTTGCTGAATCGTCGGAGCGACCGCCGAACGTCGTATTCATGTTTGCCGACGACCTTGGATACGCTGATCTCGCCTGTTACGGCCATCCGTACGCCCGCACTCCTGCTTTGGACCAGCTCGCTAATGATGGAACGCGGTTTACACGATTTTATGTCTCTGGTGTCACTTGTTGTCCCAGCCGAACGGGTTTCATGACGGGGCTCCATGCGGCTCGCTTTCCAAAGTATCCGGCCGGCTACGGCTTCAGTGGTCAGGTCACCGTGACGGAGCTGCTGAAGACGAAAGGTTATCGCATCGGACATTTTGGCAAATGGCACATTGGCCCCGACGTTGGCCAGGACTATGACGTCGACGACTACGGTCCAGAAGACCACTCCAAAGGTGATCCCCGCGGCCGAGACGCATCCATCTTTGATGCCGCCGTCGACTTCATTCGAACAAACGCCGATCGTCCGTTTTACATGAACGTGTGGGGACACATCACGCATTATGCCGTGAATGCTCCGGATGATCAGGTTGCCGACTTCGGCGATGTGAAAGTCGATCGCACGGACTTTTCCAAGACGATGCAGCACAAGTTCGACGAGTGTGAGCAGATCGGCGGAAGCATTGATGCGGGGATGCGAGAGTACTTGGCTGAAGTCCACGCCTTAGATTCCCACGTCCAACGTGTCCTGCAAACCATTGACGAAATGGGGCTGCGCGACAATACGATCGTGGTCTTCTCCAGTGACCACGGACCGGCGCCGGTGCTGCTGGCCGGCGGCAAGAAAGGCGCCAAAGAGTATTCGGCTAACATGCTGGGATATGCCGGCGTGCTGAGGGGCGGGAAGCACACTCAATATGAAGGCGGCGTGCGAGTTCCGTTCATCGTCCGTTGGCCGGGGCACGTCAAGGCGGGCCGCGTCGATCGCAAGAGTGTGCTTTCGGGGCTGGACTGGCTCCCCACGTTGTGCGCGATCGCCCGGGTGGATCGGTTGCCTGAGCAGTTGGATGGCGAGGATGTGTCGGCGGCTTGGTTTGGTGAAGATCGGGTTCGTGAGAGTCCTCTGTTTTGGCGAACCAGTTCCGCTGGCGCCGGACCGTCGATGCTGGACGGACATTGGAAGTTTCATCTCGGGGCAACGCGGCGACCAAAAGTGGAACTCTACGACCTCTCGACCGATCCTTCCGAGTCGCGAAACGTTGCAGACCAACATGCTGATGTCGTCTCGCAGTTGCTTGCGAAGACGGAGACCTGGGTTTCAGGACTACCCAAGGAATATCAGAAAATCGGGAAAACGGATCTCAAGACGCTCAAGCGAGAAGGAAAGAAGTAGAGAACCACAATTTGGAATCCTTCTGAGACGCTGCAATCCAAGAGTTCAATCATGAAATGCATCCGATTATTCATTGTCTCGATCATGGCCACCGTGATCCATTTGGGTACGCCACAACTGATCGGCGCGGCGGAAAAATCCAATATCGTGCTGCTGTTTATCGACGATTGGGCGTGGAATGGAACGCCGGTCCCCATGCGTGAAGGCATGGACAACTCGCGAATGCCGGTTCTGCAAATGCCCAACGTCGAGCGTTTAGCGCGGGAGGGAATGAAATTCACCAATGCGTATGCCTCGCCTCAATGTTCACCATCGCGCGTATGCATTCAGACCGGCCAGTCGTCACCTCGAAACGGCTTCACCGTCTACATGAACAGTCGGGGACAGGAGTATTTCGACGAGAGCCGCCAATACCGCGACTTCCCTGTCGTACCCTGCGTCGCGGATCAAACGATCGACGCCGACGCGATCACGATCCCAGAAGCTCTGAAGCCTCTCGGTTACGTCAGTGCCCACGTTGGCAAATGGCATATGCGAGGCGATCCCGGTGACGAGGGTTACGTGCTGCATGACGGCGACACGAACAACAACCCAGGGAATACGCTGAGAACCAACTTGAAAGAAGGGGAGGCAAAGCCACGACGACTGCCAGTCGATTTGACGGATCCGAAACTGATGTTCAGTGTCACGGACAGGGCGATCGGCTTCATGGAACAACAAGTCTCCGCCGGAAAGCCGTTCTATCTGCAGATTTCGCACTATGCGATGCACGCCGGTCAGGAGTGCTTGCCTGCAACGCGGGAGAAATACGCCAATCATCCCTTGGTGAGGGAATGGTACAAAGCAAATAACAAAGACAAAGACACGGTCCGACTCGGGGATGACCCGGCAGTCTGGTTCGGCATGGCCGACGACCTGGATGGCCGAATCGGAGCCGTGCTTGACCGTATCCAGTCCTTGGGTATCGCAGACAATACCTTCGTCGTGATGGTGTCGGATAATGGCTACCGCCACGACGAATTACATGTTCAGCCTGGCCTGACGCAACCACATCACGGAGCCAAGTGGTGGGTCTGGCAAGGCGGCATTCGTGTACCCATGATCGTCAAGGGACCGGGTATCGAACATGGCGGTACGTTCACGGGCAACGTCGTCAACTATGACTTCCTGCCGACGTTCGTCGACTGGGCTGGTGGCGACTCGCGTGAACTCAAAGATGTCGACGGTGTTAGCCTGGCGAAATACCTTGCCGGCGAGGAACCGGGCGAGTCTTTTTTGAATCGCAATCTTTACTTCCACTATCCCCACTACCGTTCCAGTCTACCGCATTCGGCGATCGTCTCAGGGCAACGCAAAGTGCTTCACTTTTACGATTCGCCGGACATCCCAATGCTTTTCGATCTGTCCAACGACATGGGGGAAGTCACCAACATCGCCGGCCAGAACCGGCAGGAACACGGGGAGCTTTACCAAGCAATGATGAATTACTTTGGCAAAGTCGGCGCAAGAATCCCGAAGTCAAGAACCGACTTTGACATCGAGATCTACCAACAAGACAAAGACTATGGAAAGCGAAAAGATTGGGGAGCTTTCACGGGAAGCCGACCATTGGAAAGCGATGAACAGTAAGTCCCAGTCAAAGAATCGAATCAGCTTCGCCTCCCAGCTTGGGCATCGTATGCAAATACTTGCCTTGGTCTGCTCGAGCAACGCACTTTGATGGGCCAATCTGGTCACCAGACTCAAGTACCTTTCCCCGAGTCGTTTTGAATCTGAAAGAAAAGCATCGAGCCTTTCTCGACTCGATTGACTCCCATTGAATACGCAACAGGACAAACCCAGTGCTACCACTGCAACATCGCGTCGCGCTGCAAAGACGTGAATTCCTCGCTTTGGCCGGCTTCGCCTCTTTCGCTGCCAACTCGTGTTCCAATTCTTTGCTGGCCGAAAACACTCCATCTGCGAATCGGGTTCCTCTTGGCTTGGACGCCCATTCGTTGCGCGGCATGAAGTGGAAGGCCGCGCGGCTAATCGAATTCGCCGCGGAACATCGTCTCGATGCCGTGCTGTTGAACAACCTCAACTACTTCGAGAGCCTGGAGAACTCGCATCTCGAGCAGCTCAAAGAGATGGCCGCGAGGAACGAGATCGAGATCTACATGGGCGCCGGTGGCATTTGTTCGAATGCCGCCAAGTTCTCCGATAAGTTCGGCGACGCCGAAGCACTCATCGCCACGGGAATCCGTGTTGCGTCCGCGGTCGGTTCACCCGTCGTGAACGTGCGAATCGGCAGCATCGACGATCGATTTCTGCCAGGTGGCATTCAGCCTCGTATCGATGAAGCCATCCGCGTTCTCAAGGCATCACGAGAGCGGGCGATCGACGCCGGCGTGAAGTTCGGCTTCGAGAACCACGCGGCCGATCTACGATCCGAAGAACTACTTGATCTCATCGAAGAAGTTGGCACGGACGTATGCGGTGTGATGCTCGATCCCGGGAACGGCCTTTGGGCCATGGAAGACCCCATGGTGCATCTGAGGGCACTCGCACCGCATGTCGTCTGCAACAGTCTGCGTGACTACATGGTCTGGGAATCCGACAACGGAGCAACATTCCAGTGGACCGCTGTTGGCGAAGGCCTAATGGATGTTCCAGCCTACGTGCAGACACTCGCCAGAGCGAATCCTGGGATGCCCGTCTTTGTCGAATCGATCTCCAACTCGGCTCGCCCGATTCCGTTTCTCACCGATGAACACTGGCGTGGCTATCCCGGTCTGAACGCCGCCGACATCGTTGGTTTTCTCAAACTTGTGCGTCGTGGTCACGCGCTCGATATCGATCAACCGGAACCCGGAATGGACCAAAAGGAGTTTGACCGGGCGCATCAACAAATGGAATTCCGCAACAGCATTGAATATCTGCGACGACACGCCGGTGCCGGGCTCAAATCCTGAACCGCGAAATCAAATCCACCGACCGAATCATTCGACATCGAGATTGCACCATGAAACGGTTTCTCCTCCTATGGCTCGTCGCCACAACGTTCGCGATGTCGCGTGCCGCATCGGGGCCACCCAACATTGTCATCATCCTGACAGACGACCAGGGTTACGCCGACATCAGCTTGAGTCCTCACCACGGACCGGAAGTATCCACTCCGAACATGGACGCACTTGCCCAGGATGGTGTCGTGTTTTCGCAAGGCTATACCAGCGGACCGGTTTGCTCGCCGACTCGCGCCGGCATCATGATCGGCGGCTATTCCCAAAGCGTCGGCGTCTACACGGCGGCAGACGGCGGGGCCGGATTCGACCCCAAGAGAAAAATCTTTCCTGGCTATTTGCCGGATGCCTATATCTCCTCCGCGATCGGCAAATGGCATTTGGGACTCGACGAGGACTATCCCGAATTGAAATGGCACGCGCTGAATCGGGGATTCGACGAATGCTACAAGTTCATGGGACGAGGCGGGCACAGTTACTTCAACCTACGTAGCGACGCCGAAGGCAAGTTCATGGGCCCGATCTACCGCAACAAGGATCGGATCAATGACGAAGGCTACATGACAACCCGATTAAGCGAAGAAGCAGTCGCCTTCATTGACCGCAACAAAGAACAGCCGTTCTTTCTGTATCTGGCTTACAACGCGGTCCACGCACCCGCCGAAGCGCCCGAGGAGGACATCCAGGCCTTCCGGGCAAAGTTTCCTGGACTCAGTGAGGAGCGCGCGGTCTTGATGGCCATGCTCAAGCACCTTGACGATGGCGTCGGTGACGTGGTCAGTAAATTGAAACGTGAGGGGATCTTCGACGACACGCTACTGTTCTTCCTGACCGACAACGGTGGGTCGAAGGCGATGAGCGCCAACAACGCTCCGCTGCGCGGATTCAAACAGACACTCGATGAGGGCGGGATTCGAACACCTTTCATCGTATCTTGGCCGAACGGATTCAATGGCGGTCGTACCGTCGATACGCCGATCATCTCGTTCGACATTCTTCCGACGGCGCTCGATGCGATCGGAGTGACGTCGGACGAAGACCATTTTGCCGGCAAGAGCATCTTACCGTTGTTGACCGGTGACACGTTGAACGGTGACGCGGCCCAGCACCATGACACGTTGTTCTGGAGCAAAGGTCCCGATAACGAATGGGCCGTGCGCCGAGGCGAGTGGAAACTGCACTGGATCAAAGACCGCATGGAGCTCATCGATCTCGCGACAGATCCATCCGAACAAAACGACCTGTCGGACCGTCATCCGGAGAAAGTCGAGGAACTCAGCGTCGCGTTTGATACATGGATCGAAACGATGCCAGATCCGATCAAGGGCGGCCCCAAACGCAAGGATGTGACGCGGCCGCCAACGATCGACAACGCACCGTCTCCGAACCTGACCCCACGCGAGGTCGAACGAGCTCGCATTCGCGAAGAAAAACGTGCCGCCAAGAAGGCCGAGCGAGAGCGGAAGAAGACTTTGGAAGAGACGAAGTGAAAACAGGCCACTCCCCTCAGCCGTGTCATCGTTCAGGACGACCTCATGCGCTGACAATGACGTGGCAGAGTCCACCCAAACAGGCTTGGGATGATGACCGACTTCGAACTTCCTTACTCATCGCGCGCCGCGATACTCGCACCCGAAATCCGCCGCTGGCAAGAAATCAATACGTCCCATCCGCAGTGTACATCATGACCATGGCGGCTCCGTACGGTCAATTGAGTTCATCCTTCAGCTAGGTCGGCTTCGACGACATTCGTTGCGAAAGCGCGGTACGCTCCTCCCAATTGCTCCGCCATGGATCCCGCAAATGCGTGGAACTGATTGCTTTCAATCGCGGCGAGAATAGCGTCAGCAACGAGGCTTGGAGGTTCCGCCACCGGCGTTAGCCCGGCAGCGTCGCCCATATCGGTCAAAATCGGTCCTGGATGGACACTGATGACTTGCGTGCCTTGCTCCTGCCATAGTGTTCGAAGAGCTTGCGTGATGCTGTAAGCAGCTGCTTTAGAAGCGCAGTATGTCGAAAAGTCGGGAAAGCACTTCATCGAAACGATCGAATTGATCTGGACGAACGCACCGCCACCGTTCGCCTTCAGCACGGGCGCAAACGCCTGGGCCACCCGAAGTAGACCGTAGACATTGCCTTCCATCTCGAACTTCAGGTTCTCGATCGCGTCTTCAGACAGAGCCGTCGATGTACGCAGGACTCCAGCATTGTTCACAACAAGATTCACATCGGACGCCTTCGCCGCCGCGCAGGATATCGTCTCCGCGTCGGTGAGGTCCAGTTGAACCGGAATCACTCGGCTTCCAAACGCCGACGCCAGCTCCTCCGCCGATTCAATGTCACGGACTGCCGCGTAGACGGTCGAGGCACCGTGCTCTAGCAGCGTCTCGGCGATAACGCGTCCGATTCCACGGTTCGCTCCCGTCACAATTGCCTTCGTGTTGGATAACTGCATCTTTTTCATTCCTTTATTGACGTTGATCGTTGCCGTCGCAACGTATGGCTGCTGGTCCCGTCCACAAAAGGAACGAATGAACGAATCACGTCTGACGAAAAAGGTTCTCCACTCACGTGAGGAATCAAACGAACAATTCCGAGATAATTGAGAATCAGACATGCGGAAGTTGTTCGTTTCGAAGGTAGACATATGAACGAAAACGAAATCGTCCGAATCCTACTGAGTCAGCGTATCCGTCTTTCGGCGACGATTTGGGCGGTGGTACGCGACACGCATGCCACCGAAGACCTGTTTCAGGAGCTTGTGATTCGCGCGATGGATGAACGCTCTCGGTTCGCGTGTGCTGAAGAGTTGGCGGGCTGGGCAAAGCTCGCCGCCAGGCATCGCGCGATTGACTATGTTCGAGTTCGTGATGGACGATCACGGATTCTCGAAGCGAATGTGTTGGAATTGCTGGCGAAACAGATGGAATCTCAGCCAGATGAGTTACTCGATTCACGTTTGGATGCAATTCGTGAATGCGTTAGTCAGATGCCCGCCCAGACAAGAAAGCTCGTTTCCATGCGCTATCACGAGGCAATGCCGGGGGCTGAAATCGCTCAGAAGTTGGACCGGACTCGCGACGCAGTCTACCAAAGCTTGTGCCGCCTTCATCGAGCTCTGAGGAAGTGCGTGGAGGAAAAGCT
The DNA here is from genome assembly GCA_038748615.1 of Planctomycetota bacterium. Lineage (GTDB taxonomy): Bacteria > Planctomycetota > Planctomycetia > Pirellulales > Pirellulaceae > Rhodopirellula. The sequence goes on from JBCDIU010000021.1 coordinate 57,345, forward strand.
ACACCGTGCGGGTCGTTTCTCTGAGGGCTCACCATGACGTCAAACCGCACCGAACGGTTAGAGCCACACGAATTCATTGTGAGGTACTTTGACGACGCACTGAGTGACGAAGAGCTTCGCAAACTGAACGCGTGGCTGGAATCCTCGAGCGACGTTCGTGGGTTGTTCAACGAAATGGTGCTGCAATCGCAGGCCATCGCCGATGTAGGGTCATACGTCCGGCTCCCCAGCGGAACACATACGATGACGGCTTCATGGAATCGTCGACGTATCGTGCTTGTTGGATTGATTTCCGCAGCGGTCATGATGACAGGGTTCCTATTCTGGCCCGGACATCAGACGCCAGAGTCGCTTTTCGTCGGTCAACTGGAAACGATCACAGGCGTCGCAGGTCCGGAAGGCAACGTGACTTCAGGAATGACTGTCTATTCACGTGGAGCCGGCAGCGCAGCGAAAATGACTTATCAGGATGGAACAGAAGTCATTCTGGATAATGACAGCCGACTGCTGATCGAAGGTGAATCGGGAAAGACACTTCGTCTGCTCCGAGGCCACGTCACTGCAAGTGTAAGGTCCCAGCCGAAGGGACGGCCGCTGCGTATTCGAACCGAGCACGCGCTTGCAGAGGCACTTGGCACCGAATTGATACTCGATGTGGGATCCGACTCCACAGCGTTATCCGTCCTCGAAGGGATCGTGAGATTACAGCGACTGAGTGACCGGCAGTCAATCGACATCCACGCTGGACAGTTCGCAGTGGCCAATGCGGTTGCTAGTGAGAAACTGGATGCCAAGCGTTCTCCGGCGGTTCCTGATGAGTTTGACCTCACGTTTGAGAAGAGGCTCCCATCCGGCTGGCGGGTCGGAAAGCGGGTCGTTGCTGATGAAGCGTTTGTTCGCGCGCAACCCGTTGATGGCCAACCGCGTGGCACGCATTTTCAGATCTACACGCAGAATGCGTTCTACGATGGGCTCCCGGAACTTTTTCGAATCCATGAAGACACCTATTTGAATCTGACATTTCGGATGAAGAATCCGGGGTGGTTTCAGATTTTTGTGGGAGTACGTCCGGAGGCCAACGTCAGTGCCGAGCGAACGAATTTTCTACTCCAACCTAGTAACGATGCACTAAAACCAAACGAATGGAATAACCTGCATGTTCCATTTTCGAGGCTCAGGAACCTTCAAGGAAACTTCAGGGCCGCCGGTAGATCGGCATACTTCATGCTCTTTGACACGCAGGCTGAAGACCGCGGATTGGAGATTCGACGGATCTGGGTGACACGAGAACCGCAGGCAAACATGCCAGCAATCGAACGACAGGAAGCAAGCCAATGGACCAACCCGCCTTTGAATAAGGCTCGTGAGACAAAAGCCGCCGCGCAGACTCAACCTACCCACACGCCGGCGAGTGTCCCCGTACGAAGTCATCATGGAAACCTCGTCACTTGAGACGTCGGCCATCCGGCGATATGAACTCGGCCTTTAGCGAGACCTCCAAAGGCTCATCTGTCATTCGATGACAGGTCGATGAGCAGGCAATTGAGCTTTGAAGTCCCCGAGACTCTGCCAGTAGAGCGAGTCGTTTAGATCAACATCAGCGATCGCCAACGTGCCAAATTCGTTCGCCTCCGACATGGTTTCCCCGTCATGCCCGTAGATGGCCGAACGCATCCAGTTCTTATCGGACGCCGTGTAAGTGCTGCTCACCAGATAGACATGATTTTCGCACGCGCGAGCTTTTGCCAGTAGCGGGTTGCAGCCCCAAACAGGCCAAGCAATGATCTCGGCGCCGTTGCTGGCGAGTGTCTGTGCGACTTCGGGAAAGAAACCGTCGTAGCAAATCATCATCCCGACCTTCCCCAGGGAAGTGTCAAACACCGGCAGAGAGTTCCCCGGCGCGAGCCCGGCCTCGACTTCTCCCCGCGGTAGTGAGACCTTTCGGTACTTTCCAATGATCCTGCCATCGGGTCCGAACAGGACCGAAACGTTGTAAAGCAAGTTGCCGTCGCGTTCGACCAAGCCCACCACAAGATGGAGTCGGTTCTCGTTGGCAAGGTCGCCGAAGAAATCGGAGCAGGGGCCGGGAATTGGCTCCGCACAATCCGCCATGCTTCGCCCTGAGTTGCAGTAAGTCACTGTCTCTGGCAACACAACCAGATCCACCGAGGCGTCCGACGCTTGTTTGACAAAACGGGCAAATTGGCGACACATCCCCAAATTGGATGACGCTCGAGTTGGACGGAGATGGACAGCGCCCAAACGCACTGGACGCGGAGACGGTCGAGATGTTTCCTCTAGAGAGACTTCGCTCCATCTTACGCGTGCGTCGGGGGTCGCCCACCGCAGATGCAGTTCCACTCGAGCTTTGGCAGACTTCGGCGGAGCCGTATAGGTGCCGCTAAAGAGATGGATACTATCGCCAAGAGCCGCTGATCGCTTCGGGAATTCGGGCTCCGCTTTGGCCCTACCACCGGGTTGTGTCCTCACGGCATCCGACGGTGAACGACGAACCGATTGGTCGTCTTCGGACAGCCATCGAATCCTCGCAAGCACTTCGCGGCGCGGATACGCCGAGCCCTTCGTTTGGCACTTCGCGGAAAATCGGTATGCCTGACCGGGAATGACGTCAAAGTCCCGTTGCCACCAACCCATCAACCCCTTCCTGTGATCGGCAGTAATCACAAGTGCTTCGTTTTTCTCTTCGCGAAACGCGGGACGAATCTCCTCGCGTGGAGCAAACGATTTCCAATGGCTTTGCAACCCATTGGGTCTTCCGCGCCGATTCGCGCGTGTTGTCTTTTCCCATTCGTCGAACTTGGTTCTCAGTCGCTTTGCTTGCTCGGCTTCGGATGCAATCAGATTTTCAACTTCCCTCTCATCGACCGAAAGATCGAACAGATATTCACGTTCGACTCCGGCACGGTTGTCGGCGATGTATTTCCAATCGCCGTCACGAACCCCTTTCCAGATCTGATCACCTCGCGGCTTCCGCCAGAAGAGCGTCCGATCGGGAGGCTCCGCAGACAACGCCTTGACCAAATTGACACCTTCAAGCGGATGAGTTTCGGGAAATGTCGCGCCAGCCAGATCCGCGATCGTTCTCGTCCAGTCGAATGTCATGGTTGGGTGGTCGCAGGTGGCACCAGCGGTCAGCCGGTCAGGCCAATGCATGATCGCCGGGACTCGTATCCCACCCTCAAAGGTGCTCCCTTTGATCCCACGAAACGGCTCGTTGCGAGCGCTCTTGGTTCCACCATTGTCACTGGTGAATATGACAAGGGTATTTTCATCAACAGCGTCGAGGACATCGCCAATTCGCTTGTCCATGTGTTCAATCATCGACACATAGACGTCTCGCGGCGCCTTGCCTTGTTTCCACAGCACCGAATCAAGTGGCAGTGGATTTGGTTGCTTCTGATCCGGACCTTGGAAAGGCGAGTGCGGACAAGTGTAAGGTAGGTAAAGAAAAAACGGCTTGTCACGCCGGGTCTTCAAGAACCGAACCGCTTGATCCGTCATCAAGTCCGTGAAGTAACCTTCATCCCGAATCGGATCGCCATCGCGGAAAAGGTTGTAGCCGCCGACGTTGTCGATGAAGTGGAAATAATCCATCTCACCGCCGACGCAATAGTATGAATGATCAAAACCATGTAACGACGGGGAGAACTTCGGCTCATAGCCCAAATGCCACTTGCCAAAAATCGCCGTTTCATATCCCGCATCCCTCAACATCGCAGGTAACGTTGGAATGTCGGTTGGCAAACCAAGATCGTGGCTTTCTCGTAACCGGATCGCATCGTCGTATCGGCCAATGTTGCCCGTACCGATTGCACATTCCAATCCTCCAATCCACTGCTGATAGCGTCCCGTCAGGAATGCGGCTCGAGTCGGCGAGCATTCAGGCCCGTTTGCATAGTGAGCCGTGAACTTGACCCCGTTTTTAGCCATCGCATCGAGTCGCGGCGTCTGGATATCGTCGCGGCCGTAGCAACCCAAGTCGCCATATCCCAGATCATCGGCCAGGATGAAGACCACATTCGGACATTGGTCCGCGAAGCAGAATGCGGAAAGCAAAAGCGAAAGGACAGTCGCGCGAATCACCGTACGAGCGCATGGAGAGTGTGTGTTCATAGCCGCATTTTACCAGAACACGATCGTCATCCCTCATGTAAGCGGAATCGAGAATCGATTCGTCACGGTATTGCTGCCGCCTTGTTCAGCCCGATCGATCGGGCGACTCCCTAAGAAGACGCTCGAGCCCACTCAGGTTTCGACGCAGTGCAACCTCGGTGTCCAGGTCGTTGCGATGGTCCAAAATCCCAATGGGTCCCTCATAGCCGCTATCGAGAATGGCTCGCAGCCATTGGGCATCGTTGGGGCCGCTGCCGACGGCGCGAATCTTATTGGTTTGCTTCGTGATGTCCGCTGAATCTGGATCGATCATGCCGTTCACGTTCAGGCAGAGAAGATAAGGTTTCATCGCCTGCAGGTCCTGGGGGAACGTGTCCATCTTCTCATGGGCATGATGCAAGTTGTAGACAATTCCCACGTGGTCGACTCTATGTTTCTCACGGAGCCGTGTGCAGATGGATACGAGTGTCGTCGGCAGACCGGACCATCCACCATGATTGTAGAGACCGAGTTTCAATCCCAGCTGGCCGGTTAACTCAATTCGATCGCTCAGTCGCTCAATCGCGTGTTCGATCGGGTCGTCCACGTCGGGCTTGGCCGCCTGTCGGTGCCAGGTCCAAATCTGAGGTCGGATGGAATGGCGATGAATCAGCGGGCGCAAGGCATCATGCCAGTCCCAAAACGCAAACATCTCAAGTCCATTGGCACGGTATGCCTGAATTTCCTCTTCGAACTCAGTGACATGTTCGGATCGCCAATCGTAAGCGACGCGTCGTAGACCCAATCGACTGAGCATCTCGGCACGTGCGCTCGGTGATCGCTGTTCGGAATCGAATGGAACAATGCACCAAGCGATCAAGTTCTCTGTCGAGAAATTGGCCACTTCGACATCGACGCGACTGCTTTCAGTTGACGGATGACTCTGAGCCATGACATTGCCGTGGGACAAACCCACGGCGCACATCAGCCAGATCAATCCCGCAAACGTATCCGTCGATGAGGGACGCAAACCGATCGTAGAGACGTTCAGACGAACCATTTGGCAACCTCGCGATCGACCCATAATAATGAAGAATCGAAAACCGTTTCGATGGTGACTTGAGGCCAAGATCATAGACTGGCAGCGTTTCGTCCTGGCCCCGAGACGACCGATTTCAGAATTTCAGGATGGAACGGCTCGACGACGTGGTTTGTTCACCAATGTCACTCTCCAGATCGTCGGCATGGGATCAATTTCGATGACTCGCTCACCGTCCAATAACGTCAGCGGTGGCAATTGAAGACGCGCCCGCCTTAGCCGAAACGGGTCGGATTCCACTAAAATCGCTGCACGACACCTTTAGGAACAAGGAGATTTTGATGGCCCAATGGGAATCGATGACGCGTTTATTCGACCTGATGCGCAAGATGGCGGCCAATCTTGCGTCCTCTCTACCTGAGCCACATTTCAACGAACCCCGGGAAGGAAGTAATAGCCCGAAGTGGATTACAGGTCACCTGGCGTTGGGGATGGACTTTGGTCTGAGCTTGCTTGGTGATCCAACGAAAGAGATCGAAGTGATGATGCCGCTTTACGGACCAGGCAGTCCGGGCGGCCGAGTGGACGATTCCAAGACATGCGGCGAGTTAGTTGAGCACCTGCGAGTCGCCGGCGATCGCCTGAAGGAGAAAGTGCCACTGGTCAGCGATGACGTTCTGAAACAACCGCAATCGACGCCGTTCTTGTCCGCCGAACTACCCACTGTCGGCGATCTTCTTGGGCATATCTACACAACCCACCTGGCTCTCCACACGGGCCAGCTCTCACAGATCCGTCGTGAGCTTGGACTGCCAAGTTTGTACCAGTTCTAGGGGCTGCCTGCCTCGCGAAACACATCGACGCCGCGCACATCGACGCTGCGCCCGTTGCGAAGCCGATGACAGGCGATCGTACTCGCTTGGAAGCACCGATGGATGAACCGTTTGCCTCGTCCGATGGCAAAACGATTCATCCTTGAACTTGCCGTGAGTAACGTCTCAGCTAGGTGTTGAACTTTTGCAGCAGCGATTCCACGTCGTCAGCAAGGGTCGCAAGCGATTCGCCGGCGTTGCGGGTTTGGTCGGCACCCGCCGCCGTGCTATTGGCAGCGGTTTCGACTGCAACCATGCTCTCGAGCAAACTGGTGCTCGAGTTGGCCGAGTTTTGAATGACGGCATAGACTTTTTGACTGGCAACCGTCGTTTCGGACATGCTTCGGTTAATGGCCGAGGTGGTCACACTTTGTTCCTCGACGGCGGCGGCAATGTTGGTCGAGACCGCATCGACTTGGGCGATGACGTTGGAGATTTGCTCAATGGATCCGACCGTTTGATCGGTGGAGGCTTGAATCTCGCTGATTCGCTGCCGGACCTCCTCGGTCGCCCGAGCGGTTTGACTTGCCAGTTCCTTGACTTCCGTCGCGACGACGGCAAAGCCTTTACCGGCGTCACCGGCCCGAGCGGCTTCGATCGTTGCATTGAGGGCCAGCAGGTTGGTTTGCTCAGCGATGTCCTGAATCACACTGATCACGTTCCCGATCTCGGCCGCGGAAGCGTCAAGCTCCCCGACGATGCTGCGGCTGGCATTGGTTAGTGCCGTCGCTTCGCTGGCGACACTCGATGCCTGAGTCGCGTTCTCGGCAATCTCTCCGATACTCTGGGACAGCTGCTCCATCGAGTCGGACACGTTCCGGAAGGAACAATTCATGGACTCCGTGGTTTCAGCAATGTCCGCCATTTCGGCATTCATCGCATTGGCTGTGCTATTGGCAGCCGACGAATGCTGTTTCGTGGTCTTGGCACCATCGGTCAGTTCGGAAGCCGTGGATGTCAGCTGCGAGGACGCGTCCACAACCGACCGAGTACTGTCACCGACGTGGGAGATCGTCTCGTGGAGGTTCTTGATGAAACTGTTCAGACTGGTGGCAATGACGCCGATTTCGTCTTTTCCATTGACCGGAAACCGGACTTTTAGATCGTAGTTGGCTTCGGCTTCGCGAATCCGATGGACCAGCACCCCGAGCGGCCCGACGATCGAGCGACTCAGCATGATGGCAATGCCAACGCTGAGGGTGAGCGAGAGGAGACCAACGGTCCCAATCATCACACAATAGAATTGATTGGACTGGCGCAAGGCCGGCCCCAACTCGTCTTGATCCGACTTCACCGACAATCGAATTCCATCGCTGAGCGACGCAATCTCGGGACCGATTCGGTCCAGTGTGTTGTCGATAATCTCAGCGCGTTGGTAGGTTGCCTCAACCAACGTTTTGAAACCGGATCGGTACTGCGTGGCCAGTGTTTCGATGGTGCTAGCCAGTTGGCGTTGTTCGGGATCATGTAGATGCTCTTTCAATATTTGCAGGTCTTCATGGAACGAGTCAAATTCTTCGTCGACACGGGCCGCGTCTTTCGATTCTCCCGATGAAAAGAACTTGACCACGTATAGCCGAGCGAGCAGTAGCTTGCGAAGACTGATCGCGGCATGGAATTTCGCATCATTATCGCCCGTTTGACGGGCATCGATCATGATGTTGGTCAGCGCCCGTTCAATTTTGGGCCCACAAGTGTTGAGTGTGTCGTTGAGCACCTGATTTCGTGTCGTCTGTTGATCGATGACTTCACGAAATCCGGATTCATATTCAGCCAAGAGAGCTTCGATCGCATCAACGTCGCTGGCACGTTCGGGCTTTCCAATCTCTCGCTGGGCTTCGTCGAGATATTCATTCGTTTCTGCGAAATAGCTCTCATACCTTTGGATTGCCGCGGGATCGGAGCTGATGATGAAGTCCTTGGCGTTCATGCGGACCATCAGCATCTTGGACTGGAGTCCGCTGCACAAATTGGAGTCGCGTGCCAGTTCACGATAGTGAGTGAATCCGGTCGACGCATTGGAAATCCCATACCATCCTGCCCAAGCAACGGCGATCATGAGGGCAGTCACGCTGGCGAGACCGAGGTAAATCTTCGTTTTCAGTCGAACGTTTTTCATTACTTCTCTACCAACATTTCGATGCGTTATTGGATCGGGTATGGATGACGATGCGACTCGTTGCCCAACAGAGATGGGTCTTCACACGTCTGCAGCAAACTGTGCGTTTGAAAACGGTCGAATCGGTCAAATGAACGTTGATTTCAGCGATCTAACCGTTCTTTGGCCCACTCAATGCGAACACCTCCTACAACCGAGCGCCAGTCGGCTGATTTGGACGTTTAGGCGAACTGTCACAGCTCGCGCGCCGTTGGATCGATCGAGACGGCGGACGCGCTGACTGTCTCGTCCCCGCTACGCGGCGGCGGAGGATCGTTGGTGACTTCGCCCGACTCGGTTATCTCGCGTTGAAGTCGCGCGATCGCCAGCCGCAGTAACCTGGTTTCCCGATTCTGGATCGCCAGCTGATCCTGCAGGCGTTTCAGCTGTGCTTCCGGATCATTGCGACCAAATCGAGTGGCCACATCCAGCAGCACCAGAGCGCGAAATCCTTTGATGGCGGTGCCGCGCAAACGATAGGCACGAACCAATTGAGACAGCTTTCCGAACTTGAAAAGCTTGGTGGCTCGGATGAACCGAAGTGAGCGCAGGAACGAGAACAACGGCAGCGCGATGATTGCCAAATCAACCCAGTTCTGTCTCAGGTAGTGCCACTTCTTTTCGGCGATCGACACCATCAGGATGAACTCCGCCGCGAAGGCAAACCAGATGACGCCGGTGCTCATGTGCAAGATCAACCGAAGCCAAAGGTAGCGTGCCACCTGCTCCTTGAAGAGAAACTCCGTGAGAAGGACCGGCAAGATCAGCATCGCGATACCAATCATCGGCACGCTAAACATTCGTGCCAGCCGCCGCCGCAAACGCTTATCCGCCCGCTGCCAATGAAGTCCCGGCAACCAAAGCTGAAAATCCATTTCGACGCTACGAGCACACATTCGCAGCGACGGCAAAATACAGAACAACAACGTGTAGATATGAAACGGTCGCAGCGCCGCCGTCTTGGGACGGATGCACCAGTGATAGACCGATTCGATCCAGACGGTTGGCCAAATGATTCCCATGACGACCAAAACAAGACGCTGCAGATAGATCTCGGCAGGCGACTTCGTCGGTTGGGCGACCAATGCTCCCGCGCTATCGGTCACGATCAACGAGGGTTGTTCAGCCAATGACGGAACATCCACCCACAGAACGACCAGAACCGCCTGGCAAATCAGGAATGTGAGCGCCAGGGTGAACATCCATGGCGCGGTGAAGTTAGCAATGCGCGCGTGGTTCATGAAGTACGGCCAACGCGTGCCGAGGCTTTGGCGAAACCGGCGGCGGTCATGGCGCGTGCCTAATGGCGTGAAAGCTCTCGCCACACCGTTGATGCCGCGTCCACGTCCGCGGTCGCCGGGCGTCCGCGTCCGTAGACGATGCGATTGTAGGCATCCACCAGCCTGGAAACTCCATCCGATAGGGACGGCTCGTGCCGAGTGAGTCGTCGGGCGAACTCCGAGGGCGTCTCATCCTCCGTTCGTGTGATGCCATGTTCACGACTCCATGCTTCCAATGCCTCAAACGTGATCAGAATAACTTGTCGAGGCTGACGGGTACCAATGGGGTTCTCGTACGATGAAAAAGTTCGTGGCGGGATCGCATTGACCTGGCGTGGCTTGGCGAAAGCACCCGACGTCTCACCGGATCCGGCTCTCCCAGGGAAAAGACCGTGCCACCACGCCAGAATCGCGTCGAGATGCCGGAACAGGAACATCCCAGCAACGGACGCCAAGATCCCAAACAAAATCCAACGCAGCAAGCTACCGATCCATGCACCCATGGCCGCAAGCGGATTCGATGAGGGCGATGATTCGGACGGTGTCTCGGCTTCGTTCTGTCGGGGAGCATTCTTGGTTTGATTCGTCGATCGAGGTCGTGCGTCCGAAGCCTCGGTCGCACTTTCGTCCGAGCGCTGCTCATCACCCGCGGGGGACTCGTCGGCGGCCGATTCAACGTCATCATGTTCGCCAGGATCGCTCGCCGCATCCTTGGGATCATCTGCTGCGTGATCGTTGCCTGGGTTCGGGTCTCGCTCGGACTGTTTTCCCTTGGTCGCGTTCTTACCAGGTGACTTATCGGCAGGCTGAACTTCTCCTGACTGCCCTTTGCCGGAAGGTTCGTTTCCGGACGGTTTGTCGCCGGATTGCGGATCTCCTGATGACTTGTCTCCTTGCTGCCTCCCATCGGATTGTTTGCCACCAGACCGCTTGCCGCCAGACTTTTGCCCAGCGGGGCCATCGTCGCGATCGCCGCTGTCGCCTCCCGGTTTGGTCTGGGCACCACTCCCCGATGACGACGGATCCGAATCAGGCTCGTTCTGGTCTCCTGATCCAGGATTCTTTGCATCGGTCCTCCTGACATCATCGTCGGGGTTCTCGCTTGGCGCCGCCTCGTCGCCCCATCCGAATCGACTCGCCGACATGGGCGCGTCCGTCGTCAAGAATTCAGGCATCTTCATCGACGCAATCGTGCGTCCCGGCAGTGGAGCCAAATAAGCGAACAAGAGAATCGCGCCAATGATCACGATACCGCCAATCAACCATGCCATCGTCGCATCGGTGGGCATCTCGGTGTGTCGCTGGCGAAGATAACGTCGCAGATTGAGGAACGACGTGACGACAAGTAACGAGAGTGCCGAAAAGAGATAAAGGGTCAGGAACCATCGCGCCTGGGACCATGATGCAGCATCGCCCCGCAGGAAAAACTGACCAAGACCAAACAGCGGTAATGCCGCCGCCGCTAGATAGAGGACGGTTCGACCGGGCTGGTGGCCCTTGGGTTGCGGCGCATTTGGATCGCTCGCTGACATGGAGATGCGATCGACCAAACCCTGGCCACTGCTATCGACCGACTCATCGACCAAGGTGCAGTCATGAACAATTCGGTCGGCCAAGTAGCCAATGACGACAAGGATCAGAACCGAGAAGATGGGATCGCCGACAAACCGCAACATCGTGACAAGCGTCACGGCCCCTAGGGCAACGGCATAAAGCGACGAGTACCCGCGATCGTTCTCGATCGTAATCCGTGCGATCGCGACCGCTCCCATCGTGTACATGAGCAGCGTCCAGGCAACCCGCTGCGGGTACACTCCTCGGTACAGAAGCACAACCAGAAAGCCCGCAAGGCTACTGATCATCAGAAAGATGAGCAGTGGCGCTACAGCGATGGCCGCGTAGTCCGCGGTCGATTTGGATTTTCGATTTGGCACCGGCGTATTCTAGCCGGCTTTGCCTTCCGATCGCGGTGTCTCGTCATCCGGATTGAGCTCCCGCCACCGTTTCATGGCCGGTCCGACACTTCGCATGGGTACCCAACGATTTCGCGTCTTGGGACTTTGCACCAGCGTCTCGGGGTCAAGCTTTCCTTGATCGATCCGCAGCAATAGATCGCGATCGCTAATGGGGCCAACTCGCTTGGCTCGGTGAAACCATCCGCTGGCCATGTAGTACCACTGTGAGCTCATGATTCACCCTCACTAACGTACGAGGAGCGGACTGGGACGCGATCACGGATACGATCCCATGACAAGCTAATTTCCTTTGTCACCGGCCGATTTGGCACTGAAGGTGAATAAAGAAAAAAAACTAGTCAACAAGACAATCTAACGAGCCGTAGCACCCCATTGCAAGCGAAATGGTGCGATCAAATTGAGCCCGACGACCCAAAATGGCGGATCTCACAGCGCCCATCCTTTGGGATCATCATTGACGAGCGACTTCGACCACTCCGGTGGCCGTCAATCTGTCGTCCATCTGGGTGATCTCGGCTTCGAGGCCACGAAACCAGGTCAACATTGGCGCCATGTAACCGTTTGGCATCTTGGTAGGCGGCTCCTCGGGGACGGGGAGGAAGACTTGGTTGGTCGGCGACGTAGCGTCCGTTCGGCGGGGACGCCAACTGCTGCTAACCCAAACGCGTTTCTCCGGATCAAACAGGTAGGTTCCTCGGAGAGGGCATTGCAGTCGACCTCCGAGAATTTTCTCGGCTGCCTGAATCGCGTCATCACCAGCGCAACCCAGCCGCCGATTCAGGTCGTTTAGAAACGTCGCGTTGGCCTGACTGGCCGCTGCATCTCGCTCATAGAGCTGTTGGTTGACCCAACCTTCCAATCGACTACCCACCAGGTTTCGAATGTGCCCACGAATCTGAGCATTTGAATCACTGTCGATGGCCGCTAGATCGGGAAGTGTCGCATTGAGCACGTCCGGTTGCATGGAAAGGATGCTGAACCCACCACCCGTGAATCGGTAGATCCCACCCAGGAGACGCGTCGTGCCTGGTGCAACAGGTTGTCCACGTCCCAGACCCAACGGAAGTCGATCAAGAACGCCAGGCAGCGGCCAAGCGCCAAGATATGCCGGTAGTTGCTGCAACGAGCGATAACCGCCGATGAGAGTGTTGAGCTCGTCGGGCGCCGGTGGTGTGGAGTCCTTGATCGCGGCAAACAGGTGCGTCGGTGGGCCCAGCGCTTCGGATTCCACATGAGCTTGTAACGCGACGATGTCATCGGGCGCAAATTGAATCGCGACAGGAGTCGCCGGTCCCAGCTGTTCGGCCAACCAGCCGTACTGTTCCGGTTGCCACGGTGATATTTCGGCGCGAAAACTCAATCGCTCGTGCTTCTCTGTCGACGCTTCCGAGTCATCCTCCGCCGAATCAGCAACGACTTCTCGCTGAATTCCGATGAAGATCGGATCCAGTCGGGCAAATTGCTGGTTGTATCCGTCGGCAATCCGTTGGTACCAAGCAGCTTCATCGGCCGTGACACGATCGATGGGTTGATCGGTGATCGGTAGGAAAGTGGATCGCGCGCCACGTCGTGTGTCGACCAGGTCCTCCCCGACTTCGATGATGCCGCTTCCGTCGGGACGATCGTTGATGTCCATGGGAAGAAATCCGCGATCAACCAGCTCGCTGATCGAGCGAAGATCGCGATCGCGCTTGACGTCAGCATTTGGGGCCTCAGCGACCGCCGCCAGCCTCGCGATTTGAACCACCGCGAGATCAGCTTCGGCATGTTTGCGACGTCGAAGTTCGATCAGGTACTGCGGCGCGAGGAGTCCCTGCATCATCTCCGGTGACAAGTACAAAAAGATCGTGTCATCGCGTTCCAGTGGCAGCGTCTGTCTTGCGTGCCGAAATCCGGCGGTTTGAGCCAAGCTTTTCCCCGACTGGTTGATCTCGAGGAATCGGTCAGCGATGGTCCGACTGTTCGTGATGCAGAAAGTTGATCCGTGTTGAACCAGATACGAGCGAATTTGATTATCGCTGGAACGAAGCAATGATGCCGTTCCGTGTTCGAGCTTCACTTCGCGGAGGGAGACGGCGGCATCATTATCGGCGATGGATTGACGGTCTCGCATCAAGGACGCACGCAGCAGAATTCCGTTGGTCGATCGCATGACGACGCCCATGGACGATCCACCGTCCAGGAACAGATCACGCCCGATCAAGGCCTGATCTTCAATCAAGGTCGGACCCAACAAGCGCGCCATCGCGGTCGTCTTGATTCCTAGCTGACGCTCCAGACGCTGAGGCCCGTCGGTCGCGATGCTATTGAGCGTGATCATTCGAGACAAATCACCGCCGAACTCGGCCGCGAGATCCTGAAACCAGAGGAAGTTGAGAAACGATCCATAGCGCAGATAGAAGCACTCCGGCGGAATCGACTCCGCAATGGGTTCGACCGGTATCAACGCTGGCGTGTCCGAACTGGAATCTTTTTGGGGCCCTGGCACGATGCCTGAGTGCCATCGGATGGGTTCGGGCAATGCGTTGGATGCGACGACGTTGGCTGTCAAGGATTGCTGCTGAAGCGCTGTTCGGCCCACCGCCGACCTCGCAAACACTTGTTGGGATTGATCGCGTCCACCGGCCAGCCACTCGAATGTCTCGAGGAGAGGATTAATCGGTTCGCTTGTCGAGGCGTCGCCGTCACCGGCGAGGGACTCCATCCAGCTTGGCAGTGGAAGCTCCAGGCGACGCGAGAGCATGGCGACCAGGTACGTCGATACCCATGGTCGCGAAGCCGACTGCTCGATGTGCGTTTGTGCCTCTTGCGTGTAGTCGTGCCACCATTGATTGATCGACCGCGCATAATCGTTCTCATCCGCCGAGTATCGAATCAACGACGTTGACTGCCGATCAATTGGATCGATATCAAATCGAGCGATGACGTTGGCGCCGTCCAAAACGTCGATGCGTGAAGCTTGCGGCGGCGAATCTGCAACCGGCATCAAGAAAGTCACCGTCCTCGCAACGGTCTGGCGATCCATCTGGGGTCCACCCGCGATTTCGCGAATCAAGTTGCCCACGCGATTGAGCAAACGTCCACCACCGATCACGGGAGGTCGTCGATCCGAGGGACGTCGTCGAACGCCGACTTGGATCCGACTGGATACCGGATACGCAATGATGTTCGCTTCGCTCCGAACACGAACGGGTTGGCTCTCCTGACCCAAGACGGGATGACGCATGGGTATTTCGACGCGAACGACACCAAAGGGTCGGTTGTCCGAAATCACCACGAGCACGGACGGTTCGTCGTCATGGCTCGTCGACAAGTGATTCGGTCGTGGAACCTGGGCCATTGCCGGTGCCATCTGATAGGGCATCGCAGCGACGACCAAGCAACTCACAAGGAAAGATCGAACGCGAATCATGGCATCAGAGTGGAAGGTCTTGGACGGTGGACCGATCAACCGTAGCGGCGTAAAGGGACGCCAATGCGGCTCGTGGGATTCTCAAGGATCGTTTCGTGGGACATCTTAATTGTCGAGCTGAGACGGTGTCGCCGATCGACACGAGACCGCGTTGGCGCGGTCAGGTTCAGCTGATGTGATTCGATGCATCCCCGCCAGAAAGTCAACCGTGCCCAGTCCATCCCGTAGTGGCGTTTTTGAAGCTGAAACCGACCAACGGCTCGAGGCATATGCCGAAAGCATTAGTTTTGATTCGAGGTTGTTCCAACAGGACATTCGCGGATCGATCGCCCACGCCGACATGCTGCAGTCAGTGGGCTTGATCACGTCGGACGAGTTTGTCCAGCTCCGAGACGCGCTGTTGGACATTGGCGGTCAGTTCGAACGAGGCGAAATTCCGTTTCGGCATGAACTCGAAGACATCCACATGCACGTCGAGCACGCGTTGATTGAACGGCTTGGCGATGTCGGCCGAAAGCTGCACACCGCGCGAAGCCGAAATGACCAAGTTAGCACCGACGTTCGATTGTGGTTGCGTGACTCGCTGGACGAGATCGACCGACGCGTCGTGGATCTACAGCGCGCTTTCCTCAGTCGATGTGACGGTGACATGGATGTAATCCTGCCGGCCTACACGCACCTGCAAAGGGCCCAACCTGTGCTTGCAGCACACTACTGGCTCGCATATATCGAGAAGCTGCAGCGAGACCGACAGCGCATCGCCGATTGCCGACGTCGAGTCAATCAGTGCTCGCTGGGTATCGCGGCGGTCGCGGGAACGACGTTGCCCATTGATCGCCAGCAGACCGCGGCCGCATTGGGTTTTGACGGCGTGACCGCCAATAGCCTCGACACCAGCAGTGATCGTGATTTTGTTCTGGAATCGGTGTTTGTCTTATCGATGATCGCTTCTCATCTGAGCGGTTGGAGTGAAGAATGGATTCTGTGGAGCTCCGTGGAGTACAACTTCATTCAGATCCCCCAAACCTTCTGCACGGGCAGCAGCATCATGCCTCAGAAGGTCAATCCGGATACATTGGAGCTGACCCGCGGAAAGTCGGCCCGCGTGATTGGGGCACTGCAGACGCTGCACTTGTTGGTCAAGAACCTCCCGCTGGCCTACAACCGGGACCTGCAAGAGGACAAACCGCCCCTATTCGACGCGTTTGATACGACTCGGGCCATGCTCGAGCTCGCCGCGCCGATCGTCGCGGGCGCAACACTCCAGAGAGAATCGATCTCTGCACGATTGGAGCATGGCTATCTCGATGCGACGACGCTAATGGAATGGTTGATTGCTAAAGGCGTGCCACAGCGAACCGCGCACCACTTGGTCGGCGCGATCGTTGGCGAAGCGATGAAACGGTCCGTGCCACTGGCCGAACTGCCGATCGAGACGCTCAAGGCTCT
The DNA here is from genome assembly GCA_038748615.1 of Planctomycetota bacterium. Taxonomy (GTDB): domain Bacteria; phylum Planctomycetota; class Planctomycetia; order Pirellulales; family Pirellulaceae; genus Rhodopirellula. Next base: position 73,644 of record JBCDIU010000021.1, read on the forward strand.
GTCGCCAGAAATCGATTCGAGCATCTACAAAGTGCTTGGAACACGGGCGGCCGTGGAGGCGTTCCAAAGCGAGGGTTCCACGGCGCCGTACCGGGTTGCCGAACAGGTACAAGTGTGGACGCGGCGGTTGGCGGTGGAGTGAGTGATCACGTCGACGGGTTCGTCAAGGTACAGCCAAGAAGTTAACGGCATCAATGATGACGTAGCCATCGGCGCCCTCGTTGCTGACCATCACTTCCGCAGGTGAATCGGGTGTGAACCGAAACGTCCCGATTCGTTTGAACGATATCGGCCATGTCGCGTCGTTGGCGTGGTCGATTGACTTGGTTTGATCGACGGATTGAATGGACGTTCCATCGGCGTGGGTGACTTGGATCTTTGTTCTCGTCGATCGATTGATATTGGGCGGCGAGGCGACGCGGACTTCGTACAGACCTGAATGGGGCAGCGCGGCGGCGAACGTCGCGGTCGCTTTGCCATCGGCTCGACGTTGGTCGTGCCGATAACCACTACCGATGAATGGGCTCGTTGAACGGCTCGTGGTCCAGTTGCCCGTCCTCGTGGCTTGGTTATCGTCAATGGTGTTACCCGGCAGCATTGAAGGGCTCACACCGCGAGATATCGATTTCGAACGAATCCGGGTGCCCGGCGGCGTTTGCAAGACCTGTCCGTCTTGCAACAAACGTTCACGAACCAACGCGTACGGCACGTCCTGAACGGCTGTGTCCGCATCGATCGCCAGCGATGCGATCGACGCGGCGGACTGACCCAGAATCATGAAGACGGGCTCCATTCGAATGGAACCAAACGCCATGTGGGTGCTGGAGACACAGACAGGTGAGACCAAGTTGGTGCATTGCGCTCGTTGGGGCAACACGGCACCCATCGCAATTTCGTACGGACCGTTTGTGCTGACGCCGACATCGCCTTCGTTTTGAACGTGACCGTCGTCGTCAACGTAACGTTGCGTGTTATGTGAATCGATCGCGTACGAACCCATCCCGATGGATTGGGATGTCGGAAGCGTCTTTCGAAGATGGTTCTCCGTCATGATGAAATCACCGATCATGCGTCGGGCCTCGCGCACGTACAGCTGATGCGGCCAATGACCGTTGTCGACAAACTCATCCTTGGCGAGCCCCCATCGATTCATTTCCGCTTGGATGTCTCGCGGCACTCGCGGGTCAGTCGCAATGAAATAAAGCAAACCTTTCTGATAGATTTCATGCTGACCTATGATTTCGCGACGCCGTGCATAGGATGCCTCGGGATAGTCGTAGTTGGCACCGAGGTAATCGAAACTCACCGGCCCGTGATTATTGGTGTCTGTTTTTCGGTTCGGCAGGGGATCGAACTTGTTGAAGACGTTCCGCCAGCCTTGTTCGAAGCAGCGGATCAACAATTCGTACATGTTGGGGTCGTAACCGTCCGGCTTCGCGAAGGGAACTCGGTTGTCGGAGGCATCGGTCAAACACATGCGAAAACAGTACGCCTGGATCCGGCGATCGCCCGAGCCGGCCGCACCGACCGGGTTCGGGCTGATCAACGGAAGCAAACCACTATCGGGGTCTCCTGGAATCACGTAAGGATCAACGGGGCCCTGCAGCACTTGGAAGTGGTGGTGATGGTGGTCCAAATCCGGCTGAACGCCCGCGTGCGGTTCGTCGAACTCCGACGTCGATTCTCGCCCTATCGTCGTCTGGATGCCCGAGGCCGCAATGAGGTCCCCTTCATACGTGGCATCGATGAACACGCGCCCGGAATAGGTTTCGCCTGATAGCATCGAGATGGATTCGATGACGCCACCAACGCTGCGAACACCCGACTCGCGATCAAGCCATTGATTGCGAACGACCTCGAGACTGTTCTCGTCTACCCAGCGCTCGAGAATCATCTCTGCCACATGCGGTTCAAACACCCACATGGTGGCTGCATCCGACGGGTTGGCTTGGTAACCGAGGGCACGTTTTCCGTAATTGGCCCGGGTTTGCTGACGCCACGCGCCCTCATTCTGGTAATGACGGAAGACCTCCTGATAGAACTCCTTTGCCAAACCACCGATGACGGCGGGGTTGCCCGTATCGGTCCATCCCAATCCACCGCTGGTTAAACCCCCGAGGTGTTGATCGGGCGAGATGATGATGACGGAATGTCCCATCCGCCGAGCCTGCACCGCCGCCGTCACCGCCGCAGCGGTGCCACCGTAGACCACAATGTCATATGGCTTGGTCATTTCGTCTGCCCGTAGCCGCGTCGCATTCGACCATAGCAGCAACGTCACCAGCACGAGCACGCCTCGTGTTGAGCGGCAAATGTCAATCATTTCGTTCAACGTCATTGTTGGACCGTCGTCGACGGCAGTTGGACGCCAGGGAACAGACGACGAGAAACGAAAAAACCTCGACGAGTTCACTCGTCGAGGTTCATTGTAAATGGATGGGCCGTCTCAGGTGACGGACCTTGCTCAGGGGTTCAATCGAGTCCCGCATCTTCGGCGGGCAGCTTATTTGCTTTCAGCTTCGCGGCAAAGGTTTCACCGCTACTGCTCATCTTTTCGCCGGCTTTCTTGAAACCCGCGGTGATCTGCTTGGCAGCCTCCTCGGGATTCGCTTTCACGTAGTCTCGCGAGTAGGTTTCCTTGTCGAGGAATTCCAACATGGCGCGCCCATACTCATTACGAGCTTCTTTCTTGTCCGGGTGCCCTTTGATGTGGCAAACGTAACAGCTTGCTCGACGGGCTGTCTTGACGAAATCGGGGTCGGCGTCTTCCCCCAGGTAGTCGGCTTTCCACTGCCGGCTGAACTCGCTGGTCGCGAAGGTCGGCGTGCTCATGAGAATCACGAGGCTCGCCAGGGTCATCAATCGTGTCATACAAAATTTTCCTTTTGAGGAGGTGGGATGGTCTTGAAGGTGGGATGGAGGCGGGATGCAAACAGAAAAGAATCGATGCTATTAAAGTCACTCGGCAAGGGAAAAGTCAAATTCCGATTGGGGTGGCAACCGCGGGAGTCGTCTCTCATCGAATCCACCCACAAGCGAACCATCTTGACGGAAATCTGCCGGAGCGAGACGGCTGGCGGGAGTATCGGTCGGCAGCGGCTGGGACCAGCGCACACGCCATCGAGGCGTCTTGTCGTCCGCCCACGGCAAGGCATTCTCCGGCAGCAAGTCGCTCATGGTGGTCAGTTGGGTCTGGCCAAACAGGTCCCGGACCAGCAGCAATGGAGCCGACAACGTGCTATCGGTCTCATAGGCATTGGCCGAGCCCGATAGACTTAACCAACTTGTTTCGCGTTGGTCTCGCCCCAATCCGATCATTTCGACATACGGTATTTCCGGTTGAACTACAAAGACACTCCGCTCCGCACTGCGTTCCATCGCGACGGGAAATGGCGCGAAACTGTCCAATTGCATCCGAATCAGCCCCTCGGGAATGAGCGCCGTCAACTCCACAAAAGATAGACGGATCGCACCGGACGTTGGTCGAGGTCTCGCGATCGAACCGGCCGTATTGATCATGGGTCGCGAGATGGCCAACAGGCCATTTTCCCATCGCAGCTGTAATTCGGCGGCGGGCTGCATGTTGACGACCCCGGCTTGCCCTCGGATGACGACATTTTCCAGTTCAATGGAAACCAGCGGTAATGCGTCGGAGTCGGGATCACGGAATCCACCATTGCTCAGCATGGTCAATTCAGCGACGGTCGCCGGTGTTTCGACATGGAAGACATGAATCAGGTCACGACGCGACGGATTGTCGATGGTGACGGTGCATTTGGACAACCGAACTTGACGGTTCTCGTTGAGTAAAAAGAGGGATCCCCCATCCGTCTCGGTCGCTGGCACCGGCCAATAGAAGTGAAGGTTGGAACACTCGATCTGGTTGGAACCGATTGCCATCATGTCGCTGCGACGCATGTCGTTTTCGGCGTTGGATCGAAACACAACGACGCTGCCACCGGTAACAATCGACTCGATCAACAAGTTGTTTCGTTGAATCACCAAAGGCTCACTGATCAATCGCGGGATGGCGATTTCCAGCCGATTCAGATCAAACGTCTCGGCCGCTTGGAGCGCTTCCAACAGAGACGTGCTCAACATCGTGCCCGCCGATTCGGCGGCGGTTTTGAACGCCTCATCGACGGCGTCTTTCGGGTCAACGATACGAATCCGTTGTGGCAGGGGTGCCGGGACTGCCGCGGCACTTGAATTGACGGAGGTATCCGACGCGCGTTCTTGAATCGACCGCATCGCTGGGATCTCGTCGGCGGTTGGATCCCCAAGGAGCACGCTTGGAAATCCGCCGAGAGGGTCACTTGCCGTCGAATCAACGGGAAACGGAAATCCTTGCATCGATGGCGGTTGGGCTGCATTCAATGCGTCGATGGCATCCACCCGGGCGGCTTCGTCGAGTTCCATCTCGCGTTCGGTTCGATCCGCCAACGCGGCACCCGAATCAAGTTCATCGTCACGCTCACCCATACGGGACGGGTCCGACTCCGTATTCATGTCGAGATCGCGCTCCTCCGACATGGATATCGCGTCGCTCACGGGCAGCGAAGACGCCGAGACGCTAGCGGGCCCTACCGGGAGGCGACTGTCCAAAGAATCCGACGCGGTCGCATCAATCCTCGCCATCGAATCAACTGTCGCCGGCAAGAGGGGCTCCGCTCCGCCGTTGGATGGAGCGGATCGCCTGTCCGACTTCGACAGAGCCAGTTCAGGGGATGCCGTTGCCTCCGGCTGCGATGTCGGCATGACGATTAGCGATTCCGTTGCATCCGGTGAACGGCTCTCGGCGACTTGGCGGTTAAAGTCGCGACGTGTCTGCCAAGCCATCAATTCCAACCAAGCCACGCTAATCAACATCAGCGATGCCGCGACTATCCAGGGAAGGTGACGTGAGAGTCGACGCCAAAGGAAATTTCGATGTTCGTCACCAGAGGGGGCCACCACCCCGCGACTGCGAACGAGGTTCTCGCGGGACGCAAGTTCACGCAGATCCGAAATGAGCGCATCGGACGACTGATAACGCTGATCGGGTTGCTTCGCCAGCATCTTTTTAATGACCGCCGCCAAGTCGCTGGAGGCTCGATCACATTGGTCGCGAACGTCAGGAACCGCCGCGTTGCCATGGCTGAGCAGCTTTTGCAACATCGTACCGCCCGGAAACGGCGGCGAGCCGGTCAACATGAAGTACAGCGTGCAACCGAGCGAGTACACATCACTGCGAAAATCAGCGGCTCGTGGGTCGTGCGCCTGTTCCGGCGAAATGTAATCGAACGTGCCCAGCGTCACGCCGCTGGCCGTTAGATCATCACTGGTGTCGAAATTCTCCGACCGCGCCAGTCCCATGTCCACCAACTTGATCGAACCGTCCTGCGTGACGATCACGTTGGACGGCTTGATATCACGGTGGACGATCCCGCGCCGGGACGCGTGACCGATGGCCTCCGCAAGCTGACTGGTGAAATAGACAGCATCGTCGATGCTGATCGGTCCGTCTCGCTGAACCATTTCACGGACATTGTGCCCATCGACGTATTCAAAAACGATGTAGTGCCACGGACCATCGCTGCCCACTTCAAAAACGCGCGCGATCAGCGGATGGTCCAGCCGGGCGGCACTTTGGGCTTCGTTTCGAAACCGACGTTGAAGGTCAGGATCACCGCCGGCGAAGGGAACGACCTTCACGGCGACCTCACGACCAAGCTGCTCGTCGCGGGCGCGGAACACGGCGCCCATTCCGCCACCCCCGATTTGGTCGATGAGTCGAAAGTGATTGAGCGATCGACCTTGCAGGCGACGCGTTAGCTCCGCGGGTGTCTGCGGGATCGTCGCGGCAACGTCCGAGGCATCACTGGGACGGTCCGGAACGGGGGCCGGTGGGGCCGATTTGTCCGCTGGTGTTGTCGATCCGGCAGGTCGGATGACGGTCTGAGCTTCCTCCAACGGCACATCGTCAGCCGGAGCGATCGCGGGAGCACGATGCACGGTCGAAGCATCAGGGCGGGTGGCGGAGGATGAATCCACGGCAGCCACAGCACTTGGCTAGAGAAGAAGAAGAGACGATCCGTCCCCATCTAGCCTAATTGGATCGCGAAAAAATGACAATGAAAACGACCCGCTGAATCGGTCGTCGCCAGGGGTACTGGTCACAGGTCGCACGCCATTTGCGGTGTGCTACCGAGAAAGGATTCGTAACCGCTGGCAAGGCCGGCACCGGCTCGTTCGATCCGACACGTGCGGTGGATTTCGCTCGGCGTACTCCGAGAGAGCTTCCAGCGCCGTCCGACCGACCTCGCCCAGGTCGAATGTCCATTCGTTCACATAAAGGTCGACGTGCTGCATCAACACGGTGTCATCGAATTCCTGGGCGAATCGGCGCATCACGGGCAGAGCGATCTCGTTGCGATCCCGCGCCAGGGCAAGCGAGGCATCCACAACGTCAATGACGCGCCGGACGGTGGATGCATCATGATGGTCTCGGATGACGAGTCCGCCCAAGGGAAGCGGTGAGTTGGTTTCGGATTCCCATTGCTCTCCCAGGTCCGACACAAGGTGCAAACCCGACTGAGCGTACGTGAAGCGGCCTTCGTGGATGCAGACGCCGAAGTCCGCCGATTGACTGGACAGTCGTGGCATGATCTCCGAGAACAGCACGTGATCAAGATGCGTCGTGTTGGGATAGAAGGCATTGAAGAGGAACGTGGCCGTCGTCGCGGCGCCGGGACACAATGTGATTTGGTTCGACATGGTCGGCTCGTCTCCCGCACGTGCCGCCAACAGCAACGGCCCGACACCAAAACCTAACGCGGAACCCACTGGCAACACTTGGGTGACGTCGGCCAGCTGCATGGCGGCATGAAAGCTCGTTTTGGCAACGTCAAAGTCCCCAGCGAACAACCCCGCGTTGAGCTGCGAGATGTCCAACAGGTCGATCGTCCATTGAAAGCCCCCCGGGTCGACGAGTCCCTCCAAGAGTCCCGCGAAGGCAAACGTGTCATTCGGGCAAGTCGAGATTCCCAGATGAATCGAACGACCCGATCCGATGACGCAGCGATGGGCCGACCCGATCACTCGCTCATGCCTAGCACGTCGAACATGTCATACATGCCTGGTTCCCGACCGTCGTCCGTCGCTGTCATCAGCCATCGCGCCGCCGCAATGGCTCCGGCGGCGTAGCAATCACGGTTGCTTGCGGCGACGTTGACTTCAATGGTTTCCCCGAGCATGCCAAAAACAATCGTGTGTTCGCCGGGGTTGTCTCCCACGCGAACGGCGTGGTAGCCGATCTCGCGACGCGTCCGTTGTCCTGTATGCCCTTCTCGCCCGTGAACCGATTCGATGGCAGCCGAGTCGCCGGCATCATCGATCAGTCGCTGGGAAATCAATTCTCCAAATCGCAGTGCCGTGCCGCTGGGCGCGTCCGCCTTAAAACGATGATGCCGTTCGATGATCTCGATGTCCAAACCGCCTGCCACGTCTCGCAACGCCGACGTGATTTGTTGCGTCACCTTCATCGATAAGTTGACAGCCAGGGACATGCTTGGCGCCCAAACGATTGGAATGGACTTGGACGCATCCATGAGTCGCTCTTGATGAGCAGACTCCAGACCGGTCGTGGCGACGACCAATGGAAAATGATTTCGAACGCACGCATCCACGCAGCCGTCGATGGCAACGGGCAAGGAAAAGTCGATGACGACGGGTACCGGTCGATTCGGGACAGGACCGGGCCAATCGGCCGAAACCGCGACACCCAACTTGCCGACGCCAGCCACGTCTCCCGCGTCCCGTCCGGCGAGCGGATGATCCAAATGATCCATGGCGGCAACCAGCTCAATTTCGTCATCCTCCGCCGCCAACGCAACAACGCGTCGACCCATGCGGCCGGCGGCTCCGTGAACAATAAGACTCAAGTGCTTCGATTGGTGCTGATTCATGATGAGCGATGGTATCCTGACCGTTAGGACCGATGCAGGGGCCCGAAGGGTGAAAATCTCCGTGCTCAATCGCGTCGATCAACCTTGTCAGCTTCGCAGGGAAGGATATGGTTGCTCGCAAGGGTCCCCGTTGACATTTGGGGGGGCCCTCGTGCTGTCACCGCTTTGGGGGAGTGAATTCGATGAGCCACCACTGTGCATCAGTTATTGGGCGGATCAAAGGATGGATCGGACCACCCACACGGTTCATTCGAGTCATCGTCGCGTCCGTTCTTGCATTGGGAACGACCGTCGCGGCGGTGGCGGAATCTCCCCAGGACGATGTTCCGGAATCCCATCCTTTGGCGGCGATGCTGGATGTGGCCCGCTCGCACGCCGATCACATCCGTTCGGCGATCGAGGATTATTCGTGCGTCTTGGCTAAACGGGAACGCATCCGAAATGAGTTGCAGCCGTATCAGTTCATGCAGCTTCAGGTGCGCTGCGGGACGGCAACGTCAAAAAAAGACACCGCGGAGGAGAGTGACTCGACGGATACGGTCGCCAAACCACTGTCGGTCTTCATCCGCTATCTCAAACCACGTGCACTAAGAGACCGCCGCGCCATCTACGTCGCCGGACTGCACAACGGCAAGGTCCTGGTTCGCAAGGGTGGCCCATCGTTCGGATACATTCGCGTGGAGATCGATCCCGACGGAAAAATGGCCAAGAATGAGAGTAACTATCCGATTACCGACATCGGTTTCGACCGAATGTTTGATCGATTGATCGAAATCATCAGCGAGAATGTCGAGCTTGATCCCGATGGACTCAATACGAACGTCCAACAGTTCAAACAGGCCAAAGTTCAGGACCGTGTCTGCACGCACTATCAGGTGACCCACCCAACACGGCACTCTGGATTGGCATTCCATCAAGCCAATCTCTACGTGGATGACCGAGATCGTATTCCGGTCCGGCTGACCGTTTATGGTTGGCCTGAAACGGAAGGCGGTGATCCGTTGCTGTTGTAGGAATACACGTACATCAATCTGGAACTCAATGTCGGCTTGACCGACGACGACTTCGATCCATCGCGACTTGGTGATCCTTCGACCGATGCCAAAGAATCGGTCGCTGTCGACGCATCGTCCTCGCCGCCTGCTTCACAGGCGAGCGTTGCACGATGATCGGCTACTGATAAACACGCACATAATCCACACGCATCTGTTGCGGAAAAACGGTGGTCTCGTCCGGTGGTCCGGAGAACCCACCTCCGACGGCGACATTTAGTAACAGATGAAACCGCTGGTTGAACGGAGCGGGGTAATCACCACCCGCCGATGTCCATTCGGTTTGCGTCTGGACGAGTTCATCATCGACCCACCAATCCATGCGACCCTCGCGCCAGTCAACGGCGAACGTGTGGAATTCATCGGCGAAGTCGCCCGAAGCCAGCTTGTATTCGCTGCCGGAGTGTTGGTTGTTGGGCCAGGCTCCACCGTAATGCAATGTCCCTAAGACAACCGATGGGGTCTGACCTCGCAACTCCATGATGTCAATCTCACCGCTGGATGCCCAGGTGCCATACGTCTCGTCGGTCGGCAGCATCCAAATCGCCGGCCAAATGCCCTGTCCTTTCGGCAACCGGGCTCGAACCTCGATGAGACCGTACTTCCAGTCACCACGATGTTTGGTGCGCAAGCGGCCGGATGAGAACTCACGGCTGGTACCACTAATGCTAGCGTGATCGTGTCGGGCTTCGATGACCAAGCATCCGTCTTCGACGCGAACGTTCTCGCGTCGATCGGTATAAAGCTGGAGTTCCTGGTTTCCACCACCAAACCCATTCTGTTCGATTCCCCACTTGGTGAAATCAAGCGTCGGCGAACTAAACTCGTCGCTCCAAACCAGTTGCATGCCCGAGTGCGGTGGTGCAACTGCTGAACTTGCGAGGCTAGCTTCTTGGGCGGTGGCGCTCGTGATGGATATCAACAATCCAATCATCCCGGTGGCGATGTAGCCATGATATTGATGCGTCATGGTTTTCAATCTTCCCTGGTAAGAGGTTTCAAGAAATGGTTGGTTACAGCAGTTGGATTTCGGATGAGAAGCCGATGGAAGCATGGAGATAGTTCTTGCTATGAGTTGACGTCGGGGCGATCATCCACGTCGATGTCGTCTTGCTCGGTCATCTGACCGCTCTCGGACCGTGGTCGTTTGCGTCGGGCCAGCTCCGATTGCACTTGCTGTTCCATGGCACCGGTGATGTCGTAGGCCAACATGGCCAGCGCCGCGAGTGTCAAGAAGATTGCTGGAATGATGCTGATCATGATGCGCAGCCCGTCGATCGTGAATTCCGATTGTGGGTGCTCGACGCCATCGGTCGGCGGGGCGTATCGAAAGTAGTCCAAGGCGAAACCGGTCGTCGCCGCGCCAATCGCACATCCGAGTTTTTGGGAAAACGTTGCCGCGGCGAAGACGAGCCCCGTGGCGCGCCGGTGCGTTTTCCACTCGGAATAGTCCGCAACGTCGGCGTACATCGCCCACAGCAGCACGGGAATGGGACCTCCGATCAGCCCGGCAACCGCCTGCAAGATGTACATGGCGGTGGTCTGGTCAGGCTGAAGCAAGTAGAAACCCGCCGTCGTCGCAGCGACGCCCAAGTTCAATACAATCATCAAGGTTCGTTTGGCAACGTGACGAACGAGTGTCTTCGTAAATAACATGCCCAAGATCGCCGTCATGCTGCCGAGCATCCAAAAGTGAGATGCCAACGCCGCGTCACCGCAGTAATACTTGAAATAAAACAGAATCCCTCCGCCGCGAATGAAATGACCGGTCAGTTGCAGCAGCCCAAAGAAGAACAGCGACAACCAAGGTCGGTTGCGAGTCAGATCATCAAAGTCGGCCGCGAGCGTCGACGGCGTGTCGGGCGTCCCCATTCGTGACTGAGCAACGCGCGCGACGAATAAGGAGATGGCGCTCGCGATCGCATAGCCAATGACAATGCCGATGATCATCGTCCGCGACAACGTGGCGGCGAACCCAAAGATCAGACCGATCGACAGCAACAAGGTTTGGTGAAGCCGAGTGCTTGTCAGCACAAAGTGAATGTCGGACTGGTAGGTCTGCTCACCAGGGACTTCCGGTTCCACTCGTTCCCGGGTAGTTGCGAACGTGATCAGGAACATTCCCACCGCCAGCACGCCAAAGATCGCCATCGTTGCGGTGAAGCCGAATGGCTCGTTGATCACGACTTCTTTCGTGACACCGCCGACGCGGATCGTGGACGTTCCACCGAACCAGCGAACCAGGTCCAGCATGAGCCACTGGATCATCAGTCCCCCACAAAAAGCCGCGACAAAGCGATACGTCGATACACTGGTACGCTCCTCGGAATTCGGGGAGATCACACCCATCAGGGCGCCGTAGGGGATGTTGATCGCGGTGTAGGCGATCATCGCGGCGGTGTAAGTCGCGTACGCGTAGATCAACTTTCCGCGCGGCGACAGATCGGGTGTCATGAACGTCAGTACCGCGGTCACCGCCAGCGGCAGGGACAACCACAGAAGGTACGGTCGAAAACGACCCCAAGCCGTCCGCGTGCGATCCGCGAGGTACCCCACCAGTGGATCGCTGATCGCGTCGATCATGCGGGTCGCGAGCATGAGTTGCCCCGTGCTGCGTGCTGTCAGCCCAAAAACATCGGTATAGAAGTAAACGAGGAAAAATTCCCACGTTTTCCAGTACAGATTCGACGCGCAATCCCCCAAACCGTAACCCACCTTCTCACCCACGGTGAGAGTTTTGGATACCGACGGATGGGGTTCGTGATTCATACCCTAACGGAGGGATTCTTGATCGTTTGAAAAGGGAATAGGCGGGGCACTGAATGCCGCTATTTCCAAGTTAACTGCTGATGCAACCGCTTTCAATTCCGAGCAGACCCCGAAACCGTTAATCTTGTTTTTTGGTTGTTTCTCTCACTTTAAGCATTGCCTTTCGTCGATATTCGGCTTAATCTTTGAAACCGGTTTCATCGAGCTCTCTTTGCGACAACGCCATGCATTTTAAAGGCACCACGCTCCAAGATATCGCGGAGAATGCCAACGTCTCCAAGAGCACGGTCTCGCGTGTGTTGAACAACAAATCCGTTGTCAACAGCGAAACGCGACGGACCGTGCTCGAAGCGATGAAACGCCTCGGCTATGAGCCCAATGCGTTCGCACGCGGGCTCGCCAGCGGTCGCTCGATGACGGTCGGCGTGGTCACGCAGAAGTTCGGCAGTCCCTACTTTGACGCCATCCTGCAAGGCGTGATCCAGGGGTTCACGGGCACCGAATATTCCCCCATTTTTGCCGACGGCCAATGGGACCAGCGCGTGGTGTCGGAGGCAATTCGAACCCTTCTGGGACGCCAAATCGACGGCTTGATTTTGCTCGGTTGCGAACTCGACGAATCGCAAATGATCGAACTTCAAGGGCGGCTACCGATGTTGGTCGTCGGTCGGGAGTTAGCGTCGTGGGACGGTCAGTGCTTGTTCATCGACAATGTGATGGCCGCCTATGAGGCGACCAATCACCTCATCGAGTACGGGCATCGCAAGATCGCGATGATTCGCGGCATCGAGCACCATCAGGATTCGATCCGACGTCACGAGGGCTACTGTCGGGCGTTGGAAGATGCCGGTATCGCCGTCGACCCCAAGCTGGTTCAGGACGGTGACTTCTCGGCCCAGTCGGGCGTTATCGGAGTGAGTTCGCTCTTGGCACGAGGGGCGCCGTTCACGGCGGTCTTTTGCGCCAACGACATGATGGCGATTGGTGCGCGGCTGGCGCTCCATCGACATGGGCTTCGGGTTCCCGATGACGTTTCGCTGGTGGGTTTCGATGATCAGGGTGAGTCGGCGTTTCTGACGCCGCCATTGACGACGGTCCGCCAACCCGCCAGGGAGATGGGAGCGGCGGCGGCGGAAGGATTGATGAAGTTAATGCAGGGTGAAACGTGTCGTCTGCCCAAACTTCGGGCGACGCTCCAGTGCCGGGAAACCGTCCGGCGACGCCAGTAGCCTCGCTTCAGCGCGAAGCACACTGGCTCATTGAGTGATTTGATTTTTTCTTTTCGGTAAACATTCAAAGGATTCGTCTCGATGCCTCATTACAAAAAGTCTCAGCGTGGTTTCACGCTTGTCGAGTTGCTGGTGGTCATCGCGATCATCGGTGTCTTGGTTGGATTGTTGTTGCCGGCGGTTCAAGCGGCCCGCGAAGCGGCCCGTCGGATGAGCTGCAGCAATAACTTCAAGCAGATCGGACTGGCGATCCACAACTACCACTCGGCATACAAACAACTGCCGACGCAAAAGTCGGGCACGGGCCTGGATCCCAACACGGGTGCCTGGTGGGAGGGAAGTGAAGTGACCAATCAAGGTCAGACCAGCTGGTTGGTCGGCCTGACACCATTCTTCGAACAGCAGGCGATTTGGGAACAGATTTCCAATCCGCTCGGCTTCGAACTGGACGCCTCGGGAGGCTTGATTCCACGCACGCCCTCTTGGACCGCAATGGGTCCCAAACCGGGTAACAACGCTTACCCGCCGGCAATGAGCGAGATTCCAACACTTCGCTGCCCCTCGGATCCTGGTTTCGGTCTGCCGTCGCAAGGACGAACGAACTATGCGTGTTGCTTGGGCGACTCGTTTTCAAAAGCAGAGACTGGTGCGGTCAATCAATTCCTCGTTGTGGATCAGAATGATGCCATCTGGAGTCGAGCCGGGCAGCGTGGTGCGTTCGTCGTTCACCAACGGATGCGATTCCGTGACATTCTCGACGGATTGTCCAACACGATCGTCGCCGGTGAGATCAAAACCGACTTGGGTGATGAGGACATCGCGACGCAACCGTCGGTCAGGAACAACTCTGGGGCGACCGGTGTGAAGGCCAATCCGCGTGCCTGCTATGACGCCGGACAACCAGATCCCCAGCGACCCGCTTTCTGGTCGACCGCCACGACGACCTTGACCGACGCTCATGGCGCTTGGGCATTCATCTACGGTCGCGGGTATCGCTGGACGGTCGGTGAGCACTTGGATACGGCGATGATGACGATCTTGCCGCCAAACTCCACATTGTGCTTCCAAGGTGAATGGCCAGGACAAGAAGGCATTTGCCCACCCAGTAGCCGTCACCAAGGCGGTTGCCACATCTTGATGGGTGATGGAGCGGTCAAGTTCATCACGGACTCCATTGAAGCGGGTGATCAGCGGGCTCACATGGTCGAAATGAATCAGACCGGCATTTCGGCGCCCGGTCAACAAAGTCCCTATGGACTTTGGGGCGCGTTGGGAACCCGTGCCAACAAAGAGGTCATCGAAGAGGAGATCTAAATCTCCATTGTCGAGATCCGAATCGCCGCCCGCGTCGACCGATGCGGGCGGCATCGACGATCGTTGGTTCAATTCAGTTTAGCCACGGCCTGGACACCGAAGGCCATCATCCAACCCATTGAGGAGTCGATCCATGAAGCGCATCGAAGGTTTCTGCACGCTGGCCATCGTTCTCGCCTTCGCCTTAACCACCAGCGGCTGCGGACGCGACACAACGCCCGTCATCGTTGGGGGCAACGATCCGAAGTATCAACGGCCCGCCGATGCGGAAGCAGCCTATATGGAGGCCATGAGTCAGTCACGCAAGTCGGCCAACCGTAGCCAGTAGCGACGACAGATCCCAACCTGCGACTTAGGTCGTCAGGGCGGACTGTTCGCCCGCGGTATCTGCGAAACCAGTGTTCGATGTCCCGCACGGATTCGAGATACACATCGTCTTTTCGCTCGTCCTGTTGGCTTCTGTGCCCAGCCGTTGACGTGTCTCTTCGATCGAGCTGCCGCCATCGCTGGATAGGCCAAGCGATGCAAACGGCTCTTGATCAATGGAACATGATGCGCGATCAACATGTGGATGGTATCGAATTCCTACAGGTCATGCGTTTGCTTTCGGGGGCCAGCATCACTGGCAACGATACAAATCAGGACGTGGTGCAGAGGTCGAGGATCCAGGCTGGAAACACTCAACCAAGTGCGAGCGATCTGACTTCCGCCATGACAACGCGATCCTTGGACCGAGACGAAACCGATGTGCCATCGGCCTGCGTGGCGTGTTGATGTTGGGGAGGGGACGGGTGGACGAAGGAGTCGTTTGCAAATAGACTCCAGCACAAACGATTGTGCATTATGTTCTGGGGATTTTGATTTGCCCTCCGCCAAGCTCTCACAAGTTGCAGAAGCGGCTGGTGTCAGCGTTTCAGTCGCTTCGCGCGCGCTCAACGGACACGCAGAGAAATTTCGCATCAGCGAAGAGACAACGCGGCGGGTTCGACGAGCAGCCGAATCGCTGAAGTATCGCGCCAATCACACCGCACGAGCGCTGCGGCTTAGCAAGAGCGGTCTGGTTGGCGTTGTCGTGCCTGACCTTTCGAATCCGTTCTTCGCTTCGATCGCCCGTTCAGTTTCGCTGGTCGTGGAGTCCGAGGGTTACAGCGTGGTTCTAGCCGACAGCCGTGAAGAAACCGATCGCGAAGTGGAGGTGCTGAAGAAGTTGTCAGCCCGCGAGGTAGAGGGCTACGTGGTTTGCCCCGTCGGGCGGCAGAGCGATCATCTCGTTGAAATCAAGCAAAGTGGCACACCCGTCGTGCTGGCCGACCGAACGTTTCCTGATAGCGATCTGATTCAGGTGACGTCGAAACATCGCTTGGGTGCCCGGTGGATAACCGAGTTGTTGCTGGCGCAGGGCCATCGCTCGATTGGCATTCTGCAGGGGTTGCCTGGCACGCTGCCGAACACTCAGCGGTTGCTTGGCGTGCAGGATGCAGTCAAAGGCGACAATGACGCCAAAGGCGATGTCCTCTGGACCGTCGCGGGCAACAACTTCTCCCAACAATCCGGCTGCGAATCCACCAGAGAGTTGCTGGCAATCCAGCCCTCGATCACAGCGTTGTTTGCATTCAGCACACCCAACGCAATGGGAGCGATGCGGGTGGCGGCAGAGTCGGGGAGGTCGGTGCCGAACGATCTATCGATGGTTACCTTCGATGATTCACCCTATTCGGACCTAATGGCCGTGCCACTGACCACCGTCGATCAAGACGTTGGGCGAATCGGAACCACGGCCGCAAGCCTGTTGCTGGACGCTTTGAGCGGTGCACGCAAGAAACGAAAACATGTCCAAGAAGTTCCGGTCAAGCTCTTGAAGCGTCACTCAATCGCAAAGGCGAAAACTCGATGAACAGGCTATTGGCTTTCACGACAATCACGTTCGGATTGGCAATCACGCCGATGACATCCAGAGCGGAAGCTCCTGCTGCTCCCGTTCAATTGATCTTCGATACCGATATCGGAAACGATTGCGACGACGTGTTGGCGCTCGGCATGATTCATTCGCTGCAGTCGCGAGGCGAATGTGAATTGCTGGCGGTCACAATTACGAAGGACCACGAACTGGCCGGACCGTTTACCGATGCCGTGAATACGTTTTACGGGCGAGGCGACATTCCGATCGGCGTGTGTTGCAGCGGAGTGACCGATCATCAGGGCAAGTTCAACGTGCTGGCCGCTCAGCAGGACGACGGACGAGACCGCTATCCTCACGATCTGCGATCGGGCAAAGATGCACCGGATGCAGTCGACGTACTTCGAAAAACACTGGCCGCCGCAGAGGACAGTTCCGTCGTGATTGCTCAGGTAGGTTTTTCGACGAACCTCGCGAACCTTTTGCGATCGTCCGGCGACCAACGCAGCCCGCTCAACGGCGTCGAACTGGTGAAGAAGAAAGTCCGCCTCCTGTCGATCATGGCCGGCGCGTTTCGACAGATTGTGGGAGATTCCGGGCATTTGTATGACCACAAGGAATACAACATCGTCAAGGACATCCCGGCAGCGAAGTACCTGGTGAAGACGTGGCCCGTGCCGATCGTGTGGAGTGGTTTCGAGATCGGCAAAAACCTGCGGTATCCTCATCAGAGTATCCTGAGCGACTATCGCTACGTCGATCATCATCCGTTGCCAGAGGCTTACACGCTTTATAAACCGCCGCCACACGATCGTCCGACCTGGGACCTGACATCAGTTCTTTACGGAGTCCGGCCTGGAGGCGATTACTTTGATCTCTCACCGGCTGGCCGAGTGAAGGTTGCTGACAACGGGCTGACAACCTTTGATGAATCAAAAGGTGGGCGCGATCGCTATCTGATCATTCGCGATGAACAAAAACCGAGGGCAACGGAAGCCCTGATCCTGCTTTCCAGTCAGCCTCCAACACTGGAGCCGGCGAAGTAATCATGGACCGGGAACGCCCGAAGATCGCGGTCGTTGGTTCCATCAATATGGATCTTGTCGTGCGCTGCGAACGCATACCGCAGCCGGGGGAAACGCTTCACGCGTCCGGTTTCGCAGAAGTCGCTGGCGGCAAAGGCGCGAACCAGGCCGTCGCAGCCGCGCGGGCAGGCGGCGAAGTGACCATGATCGGTTGCGTCGGTCACGATGCGTTTGCAGACCGATTGGTTGCAGGCCTGAGGGATGCGGGCGTCAACACCGATGGCGTCAAGCCAACGGAATGTCCCAGCGGCATTGCCTTGATAACGGTGTCTGATTGTGGCGAAAACCAAATCCTTGTCGTCGCCGGCGCCAACGCCGCCGTGTCGCCGCAATATGTTCAGCAACATGCAGAGCAGATCGCCGCTGCCGAAGTGCTGTTGTTGCAGTTGGAGATTCCGCTACCGGGAGTGTTGAAAGCGATCGAGATTGCCAAAGCAGCCGGAACGCGGGTGATTCTTGATCCGGCGCCAGCATCAACAGAACTTCCAGAAGAGCTTTGGGACGTCGATCTGTTGTGCCCCAACTCCAGCGAAGCACAGATCATTGCCGCTGGCCATACCGATCCTCCTCTTGCATTGATTCCGCTTGCCGCAGAATTGCAACGTCGCGGTCCGAATGCGATCGCGATCACCATTGGCAAATCAGGAACGATGTTATTTGAGAATGACCGAGGGAATCTGGTGCCGGCGTTCGAAACGCACGTACGCGATACAACGGCAGCCGGTGACGCGTTTGCCGGCGCTTTGGCGGTCGCGTGGGCCGGCGGTTCGTCGCTGGCCGATGCCGTCCGCGTTGGTAATGCGGCGGGCAGTTTGTCCGCCGCCAAAGATGGCGCCCAGCCCAGCCTTCCGATGAAATCTGAGATTGAAGTCAAGCTGCAAGAGAACCATTCATGATTCATCACAATCAACATCATTCATCCGTGGGATTGGCCGCAGTTGTCAATCCGAATCGGCGCGTCGCGGCGCTCGTTTTCTGTGCACTTCTTCTCGGATTGGTTGTAAAGGGTGGCTGCAATTCGTCCTCCGATCCAACCACCGATACGGGACGGCCCACGAATGATGGCAAGCCGCGTATCGCATTGATTATGAAATCACTGGCCAACGAGTTCTTTTCAACGATGGTGGACGGAGCGAGGCAACATCAACAAGGGAACGCCGACCAGTTCGATTTGATTGTCAATGGAATCAAAGATGAACGTGACATCAGCCGGCAAGTCGCGTTGGTTGAAGAGATGGTCGCCAGTGGTGTCGATGCGATCGTGATCGCGCCGGCCGATTCAAAAGCACTGGTTACTGCACTTCGCCGAGCCAAAGAAGCAGGTGTGGTGGTCGTCAATATCGACAACCGATTAGACGCCGAAGTCCTGATGCAGCAGGACATTCGTATTCCCTTCGTTGGACCCGACAATCAGGCTGGAGCTTATATGGTGGGCGAGTTCCTAGCGGGAAAATTGAGAAGTGGCGATCGCGTTCTGATCCTGGAGGGAATTCGTACATCGTTCAATGGCCAACAGCGTTTGATCGGCTTTGAGAAAGCGATGAAGGCTGCGAACATTGAGATCGCGGACAGCCAAAGTGCGCAGTGGGAGATGAGCAAAGCGAATACGATTGCGTCATCGATGCTGAGCGAACATCCCGATGCGTCAGCGATTTTGTGCGCTAACGACAACATGGCTCTGGGAGCCATCGCGGCCATCAAAAGTGCCGGAAAGAGTGACGGCGTTTTGGTCGTCGGTTTCGACAACATCTCAGCCATTCAAGCAGCGATTCGTGACGGAAAGATACTGGCCACCGCTGATCAGCACGGCGATCAGTTGGCGGTCTTCGGCATTCAAGCAGCACTGAAAATCCTGGCCGATCCGGAAATAACACCCGAAGATGTTCAAACGGATGTTGATCTGATCACGCGAGAATCATTGATGAAATGAGTGTGGTTTCCTCCGCCCAGCCGTTCTTTTCGACGTGTGGTCTGACAAAACGCTACGGCAAAGCAACCGTACTGAACGATGTTTCGGTGGAATTCCACAGCGGCGAAGTGCATGCCTTGCTGGGAGCCAACGGGGCCGGAAAAAGCACGCTGGTTCGTATGATCGCGGGCTTGGTGGCGCCATCCAATGGCACCATGATGAGAGGCGGCCAACCCTATCAACCATCGTTTAAACGCGATGCGGAAACCGCCGGCGTCGAGATTGTTCAACAGGAACTGAACCTGATCCCAACGCTGTCCGTTGCCGAGAACATCTCGCTGTCCCGCATGCCGTCGTTCGCCGGATTCGTGAACCACTCACGTCTGCATCGCCGAGCTGAATCGGCGCTGGAGCGGTTTGGTTTGACGGATATCGATCCCTCGACACCGGTAAGTGAGCTTGGTGTCGGACGGCAGCAGATGGTGGAGATCGCTGCCGCATTGGATCGAGACTGCAAGTTGTTGATCCTGGATGAACCGACCGCGGCACTGAGCGCCAGTGAATCGAAAATGCTGTTCACGCAAATGAAATCGATGTGTGATCGTGGTATTTCGATTATCTACATCAGCCATCGATTGGACGAGGTGCGTCGACTGTCACAACGTGTTTCCGTACTCCGAGACGGTTGCCACGTTGGGACCTATCGGACCGAAGAGTGCTCGACGGATCGGATGGTGGAATCGATGAGTGGCGAAGAGCCGCCGAGCAAAGATACCAATGCGCGTGCGAACAGTACCACCGTCGCTATGAAGGTTGTTGGAATAACCGGTGGTCCCGTTCGCGACGTCTCTTTTCAAGTGCACATGGAAGAGGTTTTGGGCATCGGCGGATTGGTCGGTTCGGGACGCACCGAATTACTGCGTTTGATTTTTGGTGCGGATGTCGCCGACTCGGGCTATCTGACGCTGGGGGATTCTTCGGTTCAACAACGGTTCGAGCACCCCGCCGCGGCGGTCAATTCAGGCATCGCAATGTTGACAGAGGACCGGAAGCAAAATGGTTTGATGCTGTCCCAATCAATCGTCTTCAACACCACGATCGCGGCAATGTGGACGAAGTTTTCATTGCTGGGGTTTCGTCGTGGTGCAAACGAGCATCAACATTCGAATCAGCGCTGCGAATCGCTGGACGTGCGCTGCGAATCGATGCGGCAATCGGTCGGTACGCTCAGTGGAGGAAATCAACAGAAAGTCGCGATCGCAAAATGGTTGGTGCGTGACGCGGAGGTCTTCTTGTTCGACGAACCAACGCGGGGAATTGATGTCGCGGCCCGGCGACGTATTTATCGCCTGGTGGATGAACTGACCGCACAGGGCAAAGCGGTCGTTGTGGTCAGTAGTGACTCGGAAGAATTGCTGGAAATCAGTGATCGGATCGCGGTCATGTCCGGAGGGCGATTGGTAAAGACCTTTGCAAGGGAGGACGCAACCGGTGAACGAATCACGCAAGCCGCCTTTGCTTCGCATCGCAAGGAGAACTCGCTATGAATCGATCGTTTTGGATGCAATGGGTCGGCCAATACGGTGCGCTGTTGCTCGTGTTGGCATGTTTGATCGCGGTGTTCAGTCTGTGTAGCGAGAACTATTTCCAAACGTCGACGCTGGTCACGATCGCCAATCAGATTCCCGATCTCACGTTGGTTGCCGTTGGCATGACGCTGGTGTTGGTCGTCGGTGGCATTGATCTGTCGGTCGGGTCTGTGCTGGCGCTTTCGTCGGCGGTGATTGGTTCGCTGATGGTCGACTACGGATGGCCGCTTTGGGCCACGATTCCTGCGTGTCTATCGACAGGCTGTCTTTGTGGTTTGGTCAGCGGAGCAATATCGGTGGGATTTCGGGTTCCATCATTTATCGTGACGTTGGGAATGTTGGAGATCGCCCGCGGCGCGAGCAAGGAGATCACGGATTCTCAAACCAAATACATTGGTTCGGCCGTCGAAGCAGTCGGCGAACCGCTTCCGGGCATCATGCTGTCGCCGGTTTTCCTCATCGCGACTGTCGTCGTCGTTGCCGGACAAGTACTGCTGACGCAGACGGTCTTTGGCCGCTACTGCGTCGCGATCGGCACCAACGAGGAAGCGGTTCGTATGTCGGGCATTCGCACAGCCGGTTATTCCATCGCCGTATTCGTCATCAGCGGATTTCTCTGCGGCTTGGCCGGGCTATCACAGACAGCGCGGCTGTCGTCGGCTGACCCCAACGCCGCGATCGGAATCGAACTTTCCGCGATCGCCGCGTGTGTCATCGGAGGAACCAGTTTGATGGGTGGACGCGGAAACGTCCTTTGTTCTTTCATTGGTGTTCTGATCATCGCCGTGCTGCAATCCGGTTTAGCCCAGGTCGGTGTTTCCGACGCGAACAAACAAATCATCACGGGCACGGTAATCGTCGCCGCCGTGTTGCTGGACACACTGAGAAGTCGATGGGGAGAATCGAATGCTTAGTACAAACAAGTTGGCTCCATTTCGATGGTCGTTCTGCATTGGCACGCTGTTTTTCTGTTTGCATTCCGCGAGTCGCCCAAAAACGCGAAAGCAAGTATTTGAACCTGGCCCATATCAAAGACGACGGAGAAATCCGTTACGCGCACGACTTGGGTTCCGATCAACAAGCCTTACCCGCAATTCAGGTCATCCGCCGTGTATTGACGAACGCGGCCGATCGTTCCATCGCGATTGTCCAAGTCGGATTGGCATCGAATTTGGCGGATCTCATCGAATCTCCCGCCGATTCCATCAGCCCTCTAAACGGTCGAGAGTTGGTGCGCCAAAAGGTTCGCCTCACGAGTGTGATGGCTGGCGCGTTTCGCCCTGTTCGCGGCAATGATCACTTCCTGGAGGCGAACGTGGGATTTAACCAGCGTACTGTATGCCGTTCGTCCGGATGACGATTACTTTGGTCTGTCCTCAAACGGTCGCGTCCACGTCGATCCGGACGGATTCACGCGTTTTACGGCGAAGGCACTCGGGCGAGATCGCTATTTGACAATGTCTCCGAAACAGGCGGCGCGCGTCACTGAAGTACAGCGTTCACTTGTCAGTCAGCCTCCTGTCAAACTTCCATCCCGTCAACAATCAGCGAGCGAGACTGACGGTCACAGGAAGCCCTCTTTGATCGAGCAATGAACTCATGAATCGACTTCGACTACACCTGTTGCTGTTGGCTGCCGTGTTCAGTGCGACAGGCTTCCTTTCCCGTTGCCTTGTCCCGTGCAAGGATCACGCGGCCTTTGGCGATCCATTGTAGAATGGGATGCGCTTCCGCGACTTTCGTTTGGAAACATCACATCACCGACCGCCTAGATATTCAGGTAAGGGGTCCTTGTTGGAACAGTCGTGCATGATCCTGTCGAAAGCACTGTCGATGAAGCGCGAATTAATACGCATAGCGACAAGGGATTTTCGTTCATTGATCCCGGATAACCACCAGGTTGTGCGGTTGGCGGCGCTGTTCCTGGTTGGCTTCGCGCTCTTGGGCCCATTTGAGCCGTCGAATGCCGTGGAGCCGTCCGAGGCAGTGGTGCCGTCGGGTGCCGGGCTGTTCTCGGAACGAATCCGCCCCTTGATGACTGAGTACTGCCTGGACTGCCACGAATTTGACAGCTCCTACGATGCTGCTCAGGCGCTGACGAAGCGGGAGTTGTGGAAGAAGGCGTACGACATGCTCGACGCGGAAATGATGCCGCCGCCCAAGCAAACGTATCAGCCGTCACGGGCTGAACGGGCATCCCTGCTTTCGGCCCTGGAGGAATACCTGACACTTCCTGATCCGGTATTGGGCCGCGTGAATCCCGGCAAACCGATCGTCAGCCGGCTCAACCGACTCCAGTACAACAACACAGTCCGTGACCTCTTCGGATTGGATCATGATGTCTTCATGCTGCCAGATCGTTTGCCCACACGCAGGCACAGCTACTACGCAGAGGAGGGTGGGCTACCGGATTCCATGATCATCAACATCCGCGAGTTCGGCAGCAAATATACCGTGCTGCTTCCCATGTCGGGTTTGCCGGGAGAGAACCGTGTGGCTCATGGATTCAACAACCGTGGCGATGCCATGAACGTGTCGCCGTTGCAGCTGGAGAAGTATGTCTCGATCGCCGGCGAGCTGGTGAATCACCCCAGCCTTCCCTTGGAGAGCCCCCGTTTCCGCGGCTTGCTGGGACAGGACATCGATGCCTATTGCGGACCGGGGAAGAGTGGCCGCGGCGGTGTCTTGGTGGACTCGGCCTCCATGTTTGCTGCAAAAGACAACGTTCCCGCCTCCGCTCCCGGGAACGATTTTTCCTTGTCCGAATTTCGCAGGAAACTGCACGTCGCCCGCCCACAAGGCCGCGCCGCTTTGTTCGACCTTCCCGAGCCGTTTCAGAAGGCTGAACTCTTCGACTCGGGCGGACTCATTGCCGTGAAGTACGGCTTGGAACAGCAAAAACGTTTCACGATCAATCCGAGCCTTGGTATCACGGTCGCTCCCTACGCGGGCGCGAAAAGCACTGCCAACGGATTGTGCCTGATGAACGCTCACGCAACGGAGAAGTATTTCGACCTGGTCATCAGAGCGGACGCCAATGATCCCCGGGAGGAAATTCGCTCGCTGGGATTGTGCGTGCTCGATTTGAAGGGTGATTCCGGGTACGTCACCGTCACGGTGACCCTGAACGACCACCAGCGGATCTCGCGAACGGCGAACATTCGCGAAGGATCGGGAAACACTTTTTTTGGATTCAAGATTCCCCCCGGTTCTTCCGCGGTCAATGTCACCGTCGATGGGGCAGCCTATGGCGGCAAATTCGTGGCGCTTGGAGACATCGCGGTGGTGACCGGTCCGGCAAAAACCGGAGCCCCCAGCCTTCGTGATCCTTGGAATGTGAACGCCTACACCCAGCGGGGATGGAAGGATCAATCACCGCACCTCCGCTTGCGGCATTTTCTGAGCGATGCGTTTCGTCGTCCGGCGACCACGGAGGAAGTCAATCGCTTCCATCAAATCTACCTGGACGCGGAAGCCAGGGGTGAGTCCGGCGCTGATGCCATGCGAATCACGATTCAGTCGGTTCTGTCCTCACCGCAATTCCTCTTTCGAATCGAAACCGAACCTGCGGACGAAATGCCCGTTCGGGCACTGAATGATTTCGAGGTCGCCAATCGATTGAGCTATTTCCTCTGGGCTTCGATGCCGGACCGAGCGCTGTTTGACACGGCGAATCGCGGCCGGTTGAACCAACCAGCCGAACTGGAGGCTCACGTAAAGCGAATGATGCGAGATCCGAAGATCCGGGAGCTGTGCGAGACCTTCGCCGTGCAGTGGTTGAGGCTGGATCAGATCTACGCCACGCAACCGGACCGGGACGTGTTCAAGGCGTTTTATCGGGACCGCTTAGAGGAGGACACCCTGCATGACGACATGATCCTGGAGGCCGTACTCCTCTTCGAAACGATTCTCGTCGAAGACCGCAGCATCCTTGATTTGATCGATGCCGACTTTTCTTGGCTCAATGCGAACCTGTTGGACATTTATGAGCTCAAGGGCCTGAACAAGGGCTTGCTGGCTGAGACGCCCGTTCAACTCAGGAAATCGGTCAAGGTCACGAATCGATCGAACTACAACCTCTGGCATCGGGTTGCCCTGCCCGACAAAACGCGCGGCGGCGTGGTGACGATGGGCGGCCCGCTCACTCTCACTTCGACACCCCTTCGGACGAGCCCGATCAAGCGGGGCAACTGGTTGTTGGAGACCATCTACAACCGACCGCCACCCGAGCCCAAGATGGCGTTCGTGCTCAAGGAAGAGGAGGGCGAACAGGCAAGCGAACCCAAGACCCTGAGAGAACGTTTCGAGATGCACCGCAGCGATGACGCGTGCTATACCTGCCATAGCCGCATCGATCCCCTGGGGTTTGCACTGGAGGCATTCGATCCCATCGGCCGCCTGCGGGAGAAGGACAACGGCGTGCCGGTCGACGCGAGCGGGACATGGAACGGCAAGGATTATCGCACACCGGTGGAATTCAAGGCGGCGTTGATGGAGCGGCCCGAAGATTTCGTGAGGGGCTTCATCGAGCACCTGTTGAGCTACGCGATCGGCCGGAAACTGGAGTACTATGACATGGCAACGGTGAACGACATTCAGCAAAAGCTCGAGGCGCGAGGATACCGTTTTTCAGAGCTGATCTTTGAGATCGTCAAAAGCGATCCGTTCAGGAATACTGGAACCCATCGAGAACCGGAGTCGTCATGATATTGAAAAACAAACGAATCCACCGGAGAACGATGCTGAAGGGGGCAGGCGTATCACTGGCCCTGCCGTTTCTGGACATCATGAGTCCACTTCAATCGGCGGCCGCGTCCGAAGCTGGACCGCTGTCGGGTTCCAAACGTGTTGCCTTCATCTATACACCCAACGGCTATTGGCAGCCTGACTTTGTGCCGCAGGAAACCGGCACCAACTGGGCGTTGCCTAAGTCCTTGAAGCCACTGGAACCTGTTCGTTCGGATTTTTCCATCGTGACGGGTTTGGACAGGAAGTTTGTTCCCGGCACCAGCACCCACGCGCAATGCAGTTCTTGTTGGTTGTCGAGCGCCCCTCCCGGCGAGACGCTCGACGGAGGATTTCCCACCGACATCACCGTGGACCAGATTCTGGCCAAGAAACTCGGCGCGGAAACGATGCTGCCATCGTTGGAACTGAGCTGTGTCGATTTCAACGACAATAAGGAGACTCGCTATTACGAGAGCATCTCCTGGTACGGTCCCGGTTTTGCCGCCAATACGGAGAACGATCCGCAGAATGTTTTTCGCAGGCTGTTCGGAAAACCGGACCCCAGAACGGCCAGCGTGCTGGACGCCGTGCTCGGAGAAGCTAGTGCCTTGCGTGGCCAGTTGGGGTATGGCGACCGGCAAAAGCTGGACGAATACATGGCCAGCGTTCGCGCGACCGAAAAGCGGATTGAGTTGTCCAAGAAGGCGATGGCCAGGCGAAGCGAGCCGCCGATCCCGGAGCCGAAAGGCATTCCCGAAAAACGCGGTGACTATATCAAGTTGATGGCCGATCTGATGCTCCTGGCGTTTCAGTTGGACCTGACTCGCGTGGCTACCTTGGTCGTCGATCCGGAACGATGGGCCACCCCGCGAATGTATCACGACGTCTTTGACAAGCCGCTGGAACATCACCGGCTCACCCATTCCAAGGATCCGGTTTCCAAACAGCAGTTGGCCAAGATCGATGCCTTTCACGTCGAACAGTTCGCCTACCTGATCGAGCGTTTGAAGCAGACGCGGAACGCAGGTGGAGGATCCCTGTTCGAGGAAACCACGCTGGTGATGGGCAGCGGGATCAGCGATGGCAACAGGCACGACTTCAATAACCTGCAAGTACTGATGTCCGGCGGCGGAATCAAACGAGGCGAGCATTTTAAGTACGAGGGAGAACGTCCCTTAGCAGATCTGTGGCTGACCCTCCTTCATGCGCACGGGGTCGAGCACGAACGATTCGCAGACAGCGCCGCACCGGTTTCGGAAATCCTCCGCTGATCGGGACCCTCTGCCTCATTCGCAATTCACCGGCGCCTTGAAAGACATGATGACTACGAATTCTCGAAGATTCATGATGGTCGGCTGCTGTTTCCTGGCGGCCACTCTTCTGACTGGGAATGCATTTGCGGAGGAGCTTTGGGATTATGGTGACATTCGTCACTACTACGCCTACGACACTACTTTGCCGCTGGAAGCATCCTTGGTTTCCGAGGAGACGAAAGGACGTTCCATGGAACGCGTGGTGCGTTTACGCGCTGCCGACGGGGAATGGATGACGGCCACCCTGCATGTGCCGGAAGGCAAAGGGCCGTTCGGTCTGTTTCTCGGGCAGCACGCAGCTGCGGGAGGCAGGCAAGCCCTGGCCGACGCCGGTTACCTATGCGCGGAGATTGACCGTCGCCTGTCGGGTAATCGGAAACGACCGGGACTCTCAATGAGCCTGGGCGAAAACTTCATGCTCTCAGTCTGGAGCCGGCAGCAGATGGGCGTCGACTACCGCCGGCTTATGGATTACTTGTTTCGTGAATACCGCATCGATCCTGACCGGACCGTCATCGCCGGAACCTCGAGAATGGGCAGGATCTCGGTTATCACGGCCGCCTGTGACGAACGGATCAAGGCTGTGATCGCACGTTCCTGCTGTGCCGATTGGTCAAAGCTCATCAGTGGACCGGGTGGCAACCCAGCCCTGGCACACTTCGCGGAAGAACCCTGGTACGACCAACCCTTCTTTCGTCGGTTGACCGCGTCGATCGACCCACTTCACTACGGCAAATGGATGAAAGGCAGACTCGTGCTCGTGCAAAGCGGCGAGGACGATACGGAAGTTCCGAGCCTGGCCGCAAAACGCTTGGCCGACGTCCTGAAGGATTCGGCAACGTTTCGAACCTATCCCGGTCAAGGCCACCGGCTGCTGGGCGAGGCAGTGATCGCCGATGTCCAAGCCTGGCTGGACAACAACGGCCTTTGGTGAAGGCCTTTCCTACTTGCTATTCCGGTTTCGCTGCGTGCGTTTCTCTTTTCCTGGCGGCCGATGAGTTGATGTTCACGGCGAAAGAGAAAATGGGTCAGGCCGCTTCGATGCGTCAGTCAAGCGGTTGATCTACCTCAATGCCGCTGCGCTGCAGCGTTAAAGTCGCGTTAACCCCTTGCGCCCTTATCTGTCCCATGCCCTTCGTGAAGTCGGTTGGACACGACGGATGCTCTGTGGCGTCACGCAAACACACCTCGGTCCGCGCAACCGATGCGACTTTCGACGATCTGTTTCAACGCACCAGTGTCCAGCTCGGTCGATCTGCCAAACTCGCTTCGCTCCCACTATCGCAAGTGCACGCGTGCAAGATCTGGCCAGCTCGAATCCGCGTCGAACGATGCAACCTCAGCGTTCCCTGGACCATTCAAACTGCGTTCGGTGTTATGAGCAGCTGCAAAAAAACAACCTTCAATGTTGGCGCCGAATTGGACAGCGATTGATGAAGGTGTGCTTCAGTTGCTCCTGGGGAGACCAAAAACCGACACCATTCGCGCTTTCCACCCAACAGCTTACAAGTCGACCTGTGATTACGTCGCAACAGTTTTCATGTTCTTTTCGGATTCGAACGATTTAGATAATCTGGTAGCTAGGCCACAGACGCGAGGAAACCGAATCAACGGGTTGCGAACCGTCTGACGGCTGAGAAGCCACCAAAAGATACAGAATTCAAAATACGTGGGGCAATCGAGTGGACCTAGAGAACAGTATCTCCGACCTATTACAGCAGCTTGATAGTTTGCTGAATTCCACAAGTCAGTCTTGGCTGTTTGGAGCGGGTACTAGTTTTGAATCAGGCATCCCACTCATGGGCGCACTAACAAAACAGGTCATCGCAACAACTACTGACGATCTACACCGTCAAGCACTTCAGGAAATTCGTGATGAGCTTGACGAGGCATGCCACATCGAGCACATCCTAAGCCACATTGCGGATTGTCGCGCAATAGCGGAAAGGTGCAGGAGCAAAGAAGTATCCTTTGGTGATACAAGGCTTGACTTAGATACCCTGGACGAGTTTCATCGGCGTTTGCTGTCTTCAATAGCTAAAATCGTACGTTGGGGCTACGTCGAAAGCAGTGGGGAAGAGCATCCAGAACGGATTGGCACCGCAACCAACCCAATTGTTGCTATCAGAGACCAGGTTGCCTTTGTTAGGGCTGTCTTCAGTCATCGACAAAAAAACATTAGCGAACGTTGCCACCCAGTTACGCTATTCACGACCAACTATGACACGCTGATTGAAGACGCTCTGGCACTTGAATGCATTCCTTACTGGGACGGTTTTGAAGGTGGAGCAGTCGCTTTCCGATCCTTTCGATTTAGGGACAATAGTCCTGTGGCCGGAATTCGAGCCCACGTTGTTAAGCTCCACGGTTCCATTGACTGGCATTTGAGCGAGGACGGCAGGGTATGGCGAATCAGAGATAGCGACAGCTACCCTGAGCATAACTCACGCGTTCTTATCTATCCCCAGTCAACGAAATATGTTGCGACACAACGTGATCCGTTTGCGTCACAGTTTGATTTGTTCCGTCGCACGGTTGGAGATCGCGAAGAAAACCTTCTCGGAATTTGCGGTTACAGTTTTGGTGACGACCATATCAATCAAGAAATCCAACTTGCCATGGACCAGGATGGCAACAAGACCACGATCCTTGCTTTTTCGAGCGAAATCAACTCAGTTCTTGCAGAATGGGGCGAGCGGGACTGGCGAAAACGTCTTTATGTCATTACCGAAAATGGCATTTACGTTGGTGGCGAGGGGCCGTTTGTCAAACCGCCCCCTGATAGAAAACACGATTGGTGGACACTACAAGGCGTGACTCGTCTACTTCAAAATGGTCCGGAGGCGTGTATCTGATGAGCAGCCTCTTTGAATTAGCAACAGATCTAAAAGTGGGTGAAATTGTTGAGGTCTCTGGATCATCGATCAAAGTTGAACTTTCCGGCGACGTCACTGAGTTGACGCGAACTTACGAGGGAAGAGTCTACCCAATTGGACAAATTGGAAGCATGGTAAAGATCCACTTTGGTCGAAAACTTATCTTCGGCTTCGTCACACTACTGCGGATGCGATCGGAAGAGCAGATCGAAGTCGAACAGCCAATTCCACCAGAGTCTGACCAAAGAATGATGGAGGTTGAGCTGTTTTCAGAAGCAATCTGGAATTCAACAGATGCAAAGTTGCGTTTGTCACGTGGCGTTACGACCTATCCATTGCCAAGGCAAACTGTGCACTTACTGACTCGCGGAGAGACGCTTGCCATATATGAAGCTGCAGAAGGTGAACGAACCAAGGACGGATACAATCCGTTAGTCGCCTTTGCTCACTACGCCGCAGCTGACAATGCAATTTGCCGCGCGAACATTGACAAGATGCTGGGCATGCACTGCGCCGTACTAGGATCGACGGGATCCGGGAAATCTGGTGCGGTTGCAGCCTTTCTGCACAGCATGGTTGAACACAAACAGCCCAACGAATGCCCTTCTGATCCACGAGTAGTAATTCTTGATCCACACGGAGAATATGGCCACGCATTCAGTGGATCCGCAGTGCAATATCGAGCCTATGATCCGCTAAACAATGAGAAAGCTGCAGACGATTCCATTAGCCTTCCATATTGGTTGATGTCAGCCGAAGAGTTCCGAATGTTGGTAATTGGAAAAACTGAACAAGAGGCAACATCTCAAAATAACATCATCTACAAGGCGTTGACGCACGCCAGAATGGTTGCAGCTGGAATTGTTGACAAAGCGCCGTCGTCACATGGTAGCCCCGCTCCAACGGACGGCCTTGATTTCGACACTCCGCGCCCAAAGACTGGTGTAGCGGATGAACGTATTCTTTCGTTTGACCGTGATAAACCACGCCCTTTTTGTCTTGACGAATTGCACAACCACATTTTCTACGTGCAAGCCTCGCGAGTTCAAAAAGATAAAATGCAAGCGATCACGGCGACAGAATTTTCAAAATCGTTTAAGTCTATCATTGACAAACTAGCAGTCATTCGCCGTGACCCAAGAATCAAGTTCTTAATGTCCAATTGGTCTGCTAGCAGCTTCACATTAGAGCAAATCATCGCTCAGCTTATCGGGAAGCGCAACGGGACAAGCGGGGCCAACTTGCCGATTCGAATCTTAGATATATCGGGGCTTCCTAATGAGGTTGCTGGCCCACTCGCATCAATGCTCGCTCGGTTATTGTTTCAGTACAAGCTGTATCAAACGGATATCGAACGAAAAAGAGACCCTGTTCTTCTTGTCTGCGAGGAGGCCCATCGTTATGTGCCAGACAGAGGGGAAGCGGAGTACGCTGCGGCACAGATCGCTATTCGACGTATTGCAAGAGAAGGCCGGAAGTATGGAATTGGCTTGATGCTAGTCAGTCAGCGACCTTCAGATATCGAGAGCACTGTCATTGCTCAGTGCGGAACTTGGCTAGTCCTTCGTTTGACAAATGCTGGCGACCAACAGCAAGTGTCGCGATTTCTCCCCGATGGACTATCTGGAATGACAAAGGCACTTCCCAACCTTGCGCAGCAAGAAGCGATATTTGTCGGTGAAGGTGCAGCGATGCCGGCAAAAGTTCGGATTCGTGATCTAATGGAGGAGCAACTCCCAAGATCGAATTCAGCCAAGTTTGCCGATGGCTGGACGCTTGAACGCCTAACCGAGACTGAGATAAAATCGATCGCCGACAGAATGGTCGATGGAGACGAAATCGTCTTTACGGAAGATGACAAGCCGTTCTAGCGTATGCCAAGCAACATGCACTTAGGTCTTTGAAGTAGATAAAATCGGCGGGACACCGATTCGGGCTAGCTCTAATTAGACGCCATCGAAGCTGAACAATCCACCTTTTGGAATGAATTGCTCGAATTAAGCGAGGTGGGACTGACCGAAGCGTGCCAGTCGCATATCGACTTCGATGTACCTGCCGCTGCGATTTACGGGAGGTTCTTGGCCGCATCGACCGATGCATCCTAGGAACCGAAGAATGTGAGCCGATTGCGGTCGGTGGAATTCACCAATGCATTGAAGGACCTGGATTGCAGAAGTGATTCCGACGAGATCCGGCGCGTTTTAGGCAGCGTTCTTCTTTGATCTCGTTGAATACTTGTATATGCGTGCATTCATCCAACGCTCATCATGCACAGACGGGCACCACATCGACCATTACAGTCTCGTGCACTCCGATGATTTCAAGCGGTGCTAACAGTCACAGCATCCCGGATTTTTGTGGTCCATCCGGTTTTATCGTGGGTAAAGGTCGAGACCGCCACAGTAGAAGAAGATCGCGGTTTTGAAGTTTTCGACGTTGCGGAAGCCGCCGACTCGACGTTTGATCGACATGATCTTGCTGTTGACTCCTTCGGCCACA
>JBCDIU010000022.1:0-93863 GCA_038748615.1 Planctomycetota bacterium
CCATGTCCGAGCCGCCTTGATCAGCGACGGTGACCAACTTCACGATCACATCTCCAGCCGTCCGGGAACTCCCTACACTCGCCCAGCCAGGAAGAATAGGCAGCCTGCGTTGACCTGATGCCGATTAGCGTGCCTGCACCCCCACCGTCAATGCTGCCGAACTCGTCAATGGCTCCGACGGCGTCATGACCGCCTGAGTTTCACGAACGACCTTGCGACCGATCGATCACTGCAATTGCGACACGATGGTCCAGGTGCCCGTGACCAACATCGCAGCGGCCGATGTCCACAACATCACGTCCCACCAGCGGCCCGGTTGAAGACCTTCAACGCAGCGGCGGTAACGAAAGAACAACGCCGCACCGCCCAACATCGGTAGCATGACACCCTGAGCGACGCCCGAGATCAGCACCAGCTGGGCCGGCGAGCGGAACAGCAAGTAGATCAAGAAACCAAGGATCGGGAAGACTGCGCTGAGGCGTCGAATCCAGATGCGTCGGGTCGCGTCATCGTCGGCGATCACGCCCATGACACGAAGCGCATCGGAAAAGACGCGGGCGTGGCTCGCATTGGCAACAAAGAACGTCGAGTACAAAACGGCAATGGCCCCAAACAGGAAGACGGTCGATGCCCAGTCCGAAAAAACCGGCACGAACATCACCGCCAACGTGCGAACCATGTCGGACTTCTCTGGGTTCAAACCCACCCGGTTCAAGACCGCGGCGCCGAGCAAGTAAAACGCAATGGTCGCAAAGGTATAAACAACCATCGCGCCCCAAGCATCCACACGCATGACGCGCATCCAGCCGGCTGCTCGATCAAGCCATTCAGGCGACCCATCGTTGACGCCGGTGAACTTCGCGTACCCTTTTTCGAGACACCAATACGGATAGACCACCAACTCGGCTGCTCCGACGCCGATGATGCCAAACGTGGCTAGCGCGGTGGCGATGGGCCTGGCCGACGAGTTGGCGTCGGCCGTTGGAAAACCAAATGACATCCCACCCCAGAACTCCGCCCACGTGACGCGATAAGTCGCGTCGTCTTGCAACATGAACAAATTGAGAATGGTGAGAACTGTGAACGAACCAACCAAGACGGTGGAGAAGGACTGGATCATGCTGTAGCGTCCCCACCACAAGATCAAACTGGTTGCCAAGGACATCGCCAGTGCCCAGTAAACGATGTCCGGTGCGTTTGCATCCCCGTGGGTTTGCTGGTGCTGCTGTCGTAACTGATCGACCCGGGCACGTTCGCCCGCGAGGATATCGTCGGAGGTTGCCGCGTATTGTTCGAATGTCAGCAAGTGTTCGGCGGCTGCCAGTTCGTTGGCGGATTGGCCGACCGCCGTGATGGGGGCACTGATTGACAAAGCTTGTCCGACGCTGCCGACGATACCGCCCTGTTGACTAATGCTTGCCAACCACATCAGCAACCAGTACCAAACCAGCCAATTGCCGCGCCCCCGAACTCGAGGACCAGGCACTTCGTTGAGAGCTTGAAGCGTTGTCTGGCCACTGATCAGCGTGTAGCGCCCCAGCTCGATTTGAGCAAACACTTTCACAAGGCAGCCGAGGACGATAAGCCAAAGCAAGGCAAAACCGGCCTCGGCACCGGTCTTGGTTGTTGCGATCAACTCACCCGATCCTACGATCGAACCGGCGACAATCAGCCCGGGTCCCACGCTCAGGATGATGCGCGCCCAGGTCCGCGGAGGCTCCTTCGTTTCGGAGGTGATTGGAGAGACGGTGGGCGTCGCCGAAGGATCAGGCATAAGGTCTCCATCCGGGGGAAATCAATACGGTCGGTGGAATCGCTACGAAATCGAGCGTGCCGTATGATAGTGACCTCGAGGCTGTGGTGGGTGATCCGACGCGCTGACTGGGACGCTTCGAGTTCGATCGCCACTCTCCATTCGACGCATCCATGGTTGCCGAACCCATTACAGCCGCTGACAAGATGCGTCCGCTGGATACGACGATTGCCGTCGTGACGCCCGAGAACATTGCCTTTGAATATCAATTGGCAGGCCCTTTCCGGCGAATGCCTGCCTATCTCATTGACGTGGCGGTGCGTTGGGCGATCATCATCGCGATCGGACTGTTCGTCTTGTTGACGATCGGACTGATCAACCTGGGGGCTCTGAGCGCGTTTGCCATTGCCGGACTGATGATCAGCTATTTTTTGATCAGCTGGTTTTACGGCGCAGCCATGGAATCTTTTTTCAATGGGCGCACGGTTGGCAAATGGATGTGCGGCCTACGTGTGATCGACATCGACGGATGCCCCATCACTGGGAAGCGGGCCGTCATTCGCAATCTGTTGCGCATCGCCGACCTGGCGCCGATGGCGGCCCTGAGCTGGGTCGATTCGGATATCCCTCCCCTCTACATCATCCCAACCGGCATGGTCGGGTTGGTATGCATGATCCTCACGCAGCGAATGCAGCGTCTTGGCGATGTGGCGGCCGGTACCATGGTCATCATTGATGAGAAATCGTGGCGTTTACCGGATCACCAAGAACAAGACCCCCGTATCGCTGCGCTGGCATCATTCATCCCGGGTGACTACGCCGTCAGCCGTTCGATGGCGCGGACGCTGGCTATTTTCGCGGAACGCCGTCACTATCTCACTCCGGCGCGGCGTCAGGAAATCGCGCGGCACCTCATGGATCCACTCCTGGAACGCTTTGATTTCCGCAACGATATCGACAGCGACCTATTGATGATGGCACTTTATCATCGCACTTTCATCGCCAGCGACTCCAACGAGCCCGCCAATCTGGGGCCGCTACAAGGCTATAGCCCACTTCGGTCCAAGTCGCACTCTTCTTCGGTTGGCGTCTGACCGTCGCGGGCATCCGGGCACTCCTGGAAGCCGCTCGCCGCACTCGAGGCTCCGTCGAAGCGCTACCGGTCATCACGCCCAGTTGATTCGCTGGACTGCGACACTTTTTGCACACCGATGAAAAACACAATGATTGATAGAACGAACCCAATGATGGATACGACCCACCAGGGTGACGCGCTGGCATCATCGGCGGCGGTGTCGACCGAGTCGGACCAACCTTCGTCCTGAAAGTTTAGACCCAGCGCCCAACAGAACGCGACCAAGGCCAGCGTGAATAGAACCGTGCCGACCGCAATCCAAATCGCCCCCTGTCGCGTTGATCTCGAAAACCTCATTGAATCACGATACCATCAACTCGCATGCAAACCGATGCCACGAACTCGCCTGAATCAACCATCGAATCAACCGATCCAGTCAGATCCGAATCGGGCGACGGTCCAGAGTCGTCGGCGGAAGTCGTTTTTTTGGGCACCGGAACGAGTGTCGGCGTTCCATCGATTGGCTGCGAATGTGACGTGTGTCAAAGCGACGACCGCCGCAACAATCGCACTCGCTGCTCCATTGTGTTTCGTTTGCCGCAGGGAAACTTGCTAGTCGATACACCCCCGGAACTGCGAATTCAGTTGCTGCGGGAGAAGATTCCGCTGATCCATGCGGTGCTGTTCACCCACGAGCATGCGGACCATCTGTATGGTTTGGACGATGTGCGTCTGTTTCCATTTCGACTCGGCCACGCGGTTCCGCTGTATTGCGAGTCGGGTGTCGAGGCGCGAATCCGCAAGTCATACGACTACGCGTTCACAACCCACGAGCCGACGCATCCGGGGGCCACGCCCCAGCTAACCTTCGAAACGATCTCACGCGATCCTTTTGATGTGTTGGGCGTGACCGTGACCCCGATTCCGCTGAAACACGGACCTCGGTTCGATGTCCTGGGTTTTCGTGTTGGCAAGTTTGCGTACTGCACCGACACGAACTCGATCCCGGAGTCATCCATGCGGCGACTTCAGGGGCTCGATACGTTGGTGCTGGACGCGCTCCGCTATCGCAAGCATCCGACTCACTTCAGCGTTGGTGAGGCATTGGAGATGATTGAACGACTACAACCTCGGAAAGCCTTCCTGACTCACATTTGTCACGAACTGGATCACGGTCCTGTCGACGCCGCACTGCCCGACAACGTCCACTTGGCCTACGACGGGTTGCGTGTGCCGATTCTGTTATAACGATGCCCCGGGACTGATGCGGAATTGACTTCGATGGGCTGGCGACGCTGTCATCCCGATGTCTTCTCCCTCCTTGCGATCTCCCTGATCACCCGGCTCGCTTTGGGATGATCGCTCAACCGCCGGACTGCTGCATGACGGACTCCGCTTCCGAACCTTCCACTTCGACTTCGATCCGAACAGGTCCCAGCGGCCACGGGCCGACTCATACGTCGCGACTCGGTTTGGGACTCTTTGCCGCGTACAGTTTGCTTTATCTCGGATTCGTCCTCATCAACGCGTTCAAGGCGGATGCCATGGACATGGTGATTATCGCCGGAATGAATCTGGCAATTGTCTATGGATTCGGATTGATCATCGTCGCGATCGTGCTCGCGTTGATCTACGGGTTGGTTCGCCGCGACGGGGTGGATGCGCCGGATCCAGCTGATGATTCGGTGGAGTCGTCGACATGATCTACGAACCCTCCGCACTGGCGGTCGCCGTCTTTTTCCTGTTTGTCGGTTTGACGGTCGGTTTGAGTTTCTATCTCGGTCGCCAAGCGAAGTCATCGGCGGGTTACTTTGCCGCGCACGGTCAAATTCCTTGGTTCATCAATGGCGTCGCCTTTGCGGGTGACTATCTCTCCGCCGCATCGTTCCTCGGTATCTGCGGCATGATCGCCGCCTACGGATACGATGGTTTTCTGTATTCGATTGGTTATCTGGCGGGATGGATTGTGGCCCTGTTTGTGATCGCCGAGCCGATGAAACAGCTAGGCAAGTTCACGTTTGCCGATGCCCTGGACGCGAAGTTTGATTCGCCTGGCATCAAAGCGGCGGCGGGTCTGAGTACGTTGATCGTGAGCGTGTTCTATCTGATCCCGCAAATGGTCGGTGCCGGCGTCTTGATTCAACCACTACTGGGGTTTCAGCACTGGCAAGGGGTTGTGTTGGTCGGTGCCGTCGTCATGACGATCGTGGTGACCGCCGGAATGGTTTCCACCACTTGGGTGCAGTTCCTGAAGGGTTCCCTGTTAGTCATCTTCAGCGGTGTCTTGGTCGTGCTGGTGCTTCGCCAGGGCTTCCGAGTCGACCGCGAATCATTCGAAACGATCGGTCCTCTACCGGTTGGCGACGTGCGCGATCACGATGCCATCGCGGTGGCGGCCTCGCGAAGCTTGTTCGTGGATCCCTTGGCGGACGTGGCCGATGGTTGGGATGCCCTGGACGAGACGATTCGGTTCTCAATTCCTGATGCAACGTTTCCTGACGACGGATTCGAGGTCTACGGAATCGAGACGACCGACCAAGGCATCCTCCTGCATCGTGGCCAATCGATCACGCTGCGCGATGGTGAAACATTCGTCGATGGTCTGCCCCTGGGACGCGGGGAAGGCATGCGATCGCTTCAACCTGTGGGCCATCTGGCTGAGCTACCCAAGGAATTCGACGCAGACGGTCAGACGGGTCCCCTTGGACCCTTTCGATTCCTGGACGTACTGCGACGCAGCAAGGTGACGTTATGGGGGAAGCATGTCGCCAATCATTCCGACGGATCGACGACCGAGATTTACTACCAAAAACCCACTTCGGGCGCCCGCGTGCTGCGGCCAGGGGAACATCCCCGATTCGCCGGGATCCGGAAGGATGACTGGAAGGGGCGGGTCAATTTCTTGTCCTTGATGCTGGCATTGTTCTGCGGAACCGCTTCGTTGCCGCACATCTTGATTCGCTATTACACGGTCAAAGACGGTTCGGCGGCGCGAAAAAGTACGATCGTCGGGATTGCCAGCATCGGGTTCTTTTACGTGCTGACGCTCTACTTGGGGTTGGGTGCCATGACCAGTGGGACGCTGGATGTCACCAACAGCAACATGGCGGCACCGCTGTTGGCGCGCGGAATCAGTCCATTGCTGTTTGCGATCATCTCGGCCATCGCGTTTACAACGGTGCTCGGCACGGTCAGTGGGTTGATCCTGGCAAGCAGCGGTGCGGTCGCGCACGACCTACTGAGCGGGGTCTTCGGAATGCGATTTTCTGAGACGGGTCAGGTTCGCGTGGCCAAGTTCGCGGCCGTTGTCGTTGGTGTCTTCGCGATCGGCCTCGGCATTCTCTTTCAAGGGCTCAACGTGAGCTACCTTGTCGGCTGGGCATTCAGTATCGCCGCCAGTGCAAATCTACCTGCGTTGGCCATGTTGTTGTTTTGGCCGCGTACCACGGCAGCAGGGATTGTTGCCAGCATGACCGTGGGAATGTTCAGCTCACTGGGATGGATTCTGCTTTCGGCCGATACATATGAAAAAGTCTACGGTCTGGACCCCAGCGACAGCATCATCCCGTTCAGCCAACCAGGCATCGTGACGATCCCACTGGCGCTGGCAACTCTGATCGTGGTGTCCTTGATGGCGAAACCATCCGCTAGCGCCGATCCAATTTAAACCCGTCCAAGCTTGGCTAGAACAAGGTCGATGCCTGACCGATTGATTCGAAGACCGCATCGACCGCTTCCGACTCATCGTCATTCGCCACGCTAGCGCCAACGGTGGGTCCCGGCTCGGAATTGAGCGTTGGATTGGCATTCAAGAAATTGATGATCTGCAAAGCATCGATCGGCGAAACTCGCAGATCTCCATTAACGTCCCATTGCGGACTCCCCGCCTCGTAGGTCAAACCGACGATGTCAAATGCGCCGCCTCGATCATTCAGTGCATTGATCACCTGAAGTGCATCCAGGGATGAAATGTTGGCATCGCCCAGGGCCGCTCCACTAACATTGAATCGGTCCTCAGTGTTCTGAAATAGATTTTCGTCATCGATCATCAAGATCGCCGCCGATGCCGTCACGAAGCCCTCTCCGCTGATTTGCACGACGATCAACTCCATGGCTTGCAATAACACATTGGGTGCGGGTGAGATCGGTATCGTGATGGAGTCTTGTCCGATCGGAATCTCCACCGTGCCATCATAAGTCAGTCGGCCATTGCCACCCGTCAACGTCAGGTTGGCAACTTCGCTGACGGCATCTTGAGGCCTTCGCACGGTGAGCTGTGCCGCTGTGTCGGAGTCTTCCCGCAACTCCACTTCCGCAAAACTGGCTTGTAACGGTACGTCTGGCGGCTCCTCGACTTGGATCACAAAAGTCTCGGTGTCCATACCGCCGTCGCCGTCATCGACCGTCGTCGTGACGCTGTAATTGCCCGCCGCATTGTAAACGTGCGATGCATTGATCTGAGCTTGGGTCGTCTGGCCACTCGAACCATTGCGAGTAATCGAGGCCGTCCCCGTTTCGGCGGCCGAACCATCACCCCAATTGATTGAATAC
The DNA here is from genome assembly GCA_038748615.1 of Planctomycetota bacterium. GTDB lineage: Bacteria > Planctomycetota > Planctomycetia > Pirellulales > Pirellulaceae > Rhodopirellula. The sequence continues at coordinate 7,380 of JBCDIU010000022.1, forward strand.
GCGAACGTTTCTGCGGCCTCACTTCCGACGGTGAATCCAGGATCGTCAATCGTCCACACGAGACCGGTAATCGGCTGCCCAGCGATGCCAGAGGACGGCAGTGGTACCGTCAAAGTCGGTGCGGCATTGTCGACTCTGATCGGGACATCGATGATTTGTTCAACACCTCCACTTCCTGTCACGCGGATCTGTGCGGCGTAGTCTCCATCGGCACCGTAGACATGGTTCGCATTGACGTTGATTGTTTTCTTTGTCACGTCCCAGCCGATGTCGTCCAACCCGGCGAAGTCAAGCGGCGTTGCCGGTTGACGTGTCCCCGGTGAGATACGTGCTTCCATCAACGCGATGTTGCCAACGTTACCAATCAAAGGCGTTTCAAAGTGTTCGCGATCGATGGGAACCGTGTCTCCGCCACCTAACTGCTGGTATGCGACTTGTGTCTTGGGGCCATTGAATACCGCCCCGTCGGCAAGCGTGTTCCACGATGCGCTCAGGCCGAACCCCAAAACGTGGAACAACTCGTGCATGGCAACGCTGAGGAAATCTGTTTCATCAGGACCAAGTCCTTCTGTGGTCGAACCGAAATGCCAATTCCGGTTGGAGGTATCGAAGCTGATGGTCCCGCCCCACGGCGCCGTATCGGTGGGATCCGGGATGGTCACACCGGATTGACCTCGCGTTTGAACACCCTCGCGGAACTGCTCAATAGCAACGAGCTGCGACGCGGTGACGTTCGACACGGCCGGAAAAAAGAAGCCGCCAAATCCGCCCAACCCGATGGTGGTCCCGGTGAAGTTTCGCCCACCAACAAAGATATGAATCGCATTGCCTGGCACCTGCAGATTATTCGCCTGCGGGAACCGAGCTTGAAGCGTCGACTCATTGATCGAACGTTGACCCGTCGAAGGGTGGGAGAAGTCGGCGATCCATGTCACGTTGTTAGCGGGATTTGGGTCGATCGGCAGCAAGGAGTCTCCGATCGTTTGCAGTACGGTGCGACCGGCCAACTCCAGTGTTTGCTGTGCCTCGCTGGAGTCGAACAGGCCGCTCGTGTCCAGCGAATAATCAAAGATGAAACGCAGCGGCCCCGTCGCCGGCGCCGCGGATACCGTCGCTGGCGAAGACCTGCCATCTCCCCAAACGACCGTCGCGTTGACATCGCCGTCTAGGGATGAGACGTCAACGGATTGGGCGATCGCGGTCGTTGCACCCTCCGCGGCCAGCATCTGACGCGTCTCGAGCCGCTGGAGACGCATTGGTCGATGATCTCTGGATCGGTGCCCCGATCGCCTACGAGACCGACGTGGGAACGAATCGCGACGAGAATTCTGGAAAGTGGCCATGTTCAAATGACAATCACTTTAGTTGGTTGTGACTAGATTTCACCGCGATTCGCAGCGTCAACTCCCCAGCAGTAAAACCTATCCCCCCCGAAGTTGGCAAGGCAGACACCACGCCCGCTTCCGATCCGTTTCGCTGGGGCATCCTATCCTGATGACTTGGCCTTGGATCATGGCGAGTGTCGAGCACCTCGCCAGTCATTTTCTCCGTTGCAAACGGGGTCCACTGGGATCGTCGGAACAATTGCCACAGGCGGAAACGCTTCTAGGCCGTTCAGCCCCAGCTTCAGCCAAGCTCCATCCGAATGGCATGACGTTCGCGGTGGACGTGGTTCACTGTCAGTCTGTCACCTGGTCTTTCAGAGACTTTATCATGGATGCCACTTTCGCGACTGTTTACGAGACTTCAACTCGCCGCTCCTGCATGGAGATGCATCTCGTCTTGGAAGCAATGGGATTGAGTACCCACATGTCGCGGGTTGCCGACCGATGGCGACTCATGGTGGCCGAAAACCAAGTCGGCGTGGCGATCGCGGAGATCTCGGCGTATTTGCAAGATGAACGCGAATTCTCCGATGTCGATGTCGACATCTCGTCAGGGTTTCAGACGGGGCTCGTGGAGAGTTTTCTCAGTTTTGCCTTTGTGATCATTACGTGCTCCATGGTTGGATGGTCGGCGACCGCTGGGGAGGCAGTTACCGAGCTCGGGCATGTGGACTCTGGTTTGGTCCAACAAGGCCAGATCTGGCGAAGCATCACCGCGTTAACGCTTCACGCCGATTTGGCCCACCTAATGTCAAACCTCGTCTTTGGCGCCCTGTTCATTGTGTTAGCTGGTACATCGCTGGGCGGTGGTTTGGCTTTCCTAACGACGATCGTGGCCGGCGGCTTAGGGAATCTTCTCAATGCATTCATCCACGATGCGTCCCACGCCTCGCTCGGCGCCTCAACGGCCGTGTTCGCGGCACTCGGAATTGGCGTGGCCAACGCACTCCGACCGATCAGAAAGACTCCGTTGAAGGCATTCCACCGCTGGAGACCGCTGGTCGCCGGGGGGTTGCTGTTGGCGATAGTCGGCACGGGCGGTGAACGCACCGACGTCGGTGCGCACATCGCGGGATTCGCCAGCGGTTTGGCGGTTGGTTGGTTCGTATCGCCCATACCCCAACGGTGGATTCGCCATTCATCGGTGCAAATAATTTCCGGTGCAGCCGCCGCGATCCTGGTGATGGTCGCTTGGGTGATCGCATTGACAAGCGGCTGATCCCACGCGTGAACCAAACGACTTTCGAGTTGGTCTACAAGTCCAGACGATCGAGTTCGTCGACCAGGTCATCCAAGTCCGTGCCGGCTTGCTGGACGAGTGATTCTGGCGGCGTCGGGGTCGGTTCGATCGACTGTGGAGCAGTGCGTCGCGATGTGGCCGGGATGCTGCCGCCCAAGCCGATCGAAAACGTTGGTGTCTGGCGAACCTGTAGCAATCGTTGCAAGTCACCCAGGATGGTTTCCGACGCACCGATTCGCCGCATGTCGAAACAGTACAACTGTCGAGTTCCGGGGGCCGGTGATTGGTCGCCGTTGACATCACGCCGATGCTGGGTGCGTATGAAGACCTGTCCGAGTCGGCCGAACTGATCCACGATCTGATCTGGATCGCCCCACGCAACGACCGCCGCGTCACCTCCCATGGATTCAATCGCCATCCGCTCCGTGACATCATCGTCGGGTTCAGGTAACCGGTCCAATAGAATCACATCAATTCCTGGTCGGCCCAACAGAGTCCCGACGACGTGATCGCATTGAGCGTCGGCGTCGCGCGAGCGATTGGAAGGTCTCACGATTACAGTATTCAGACGTACGGCGATAGCGGCGACTCAGGCTCAGAGGATTGAGTGATGCGGATGCTCAGCGACAGGGCGACTGGCGAACCGCATCCCATTGAACATGGTGATCGTAAAGCTCGGACCAAAACTCACGAACGTTTTCGACCTGGTCGAGTTGGTCGACCGAATCGGAAGGATAGTCGGTCGCTAACTGATTCAGAAGATATCGGAGGATCTCGGTATCCATTCCCGTGTTAAAGAGCGTCTTGAAACCAGGTAGATTCGCGTGTGCGGTCATCAAGCAATGAATGCGATTCTGATGGACGCGGTTTCTGATTCGAAAGCGAGCAAGTCGCGAGAGCTGCTCGGCACCATCGATGATGAGCAATCCGCCGGTGGGAACATCTCCGGCTCGCCGCAACACGGCGCGGCCATCTGCAATGCGAAACCGACCGCGCCAGCCGGATTGGTGCGGGTCGCTGACCACTTGGATCCAATCCAGGTGCGACATCGCGTTCTCCAAGTCCGCTCGCCAGTCGTGCAGCAGCGTCGTTTTTCCACTGCCATGGGGACCAACGATGACTCCGCATCGATGAAGCCTCAACTGTTGCAGTGACTCGGTCAACGCCGATGATCGAACCTTTCGGTTTTCCGACGCATCCACCGCGTACCGATAGGGCATAGCGCCCGGACGGGTATAACGCGTGGAGAATGGATTTCCAGCCATTTCCGCATGATAGCATGCGCCGAGGCGTGCCGCTGCTGGATCAGAGACTCACAATCGAAGATCAACGCCGCCTGACGACGACGCGATAACCGACGATGTCGGTTCGGGTTTGGAGTCATTGGATTCTCCGATTGCGGGCTCACGTCGAGGCACTCGACGGGGCGGTTTGTCGAAGTCGGGCGATGGTCGAGAATCATCCCACTGGGGTGATTGCTCAAATCGTCCCGTTTGATCGACCTCGATTTCAATCGATTCCAGGCGAATGCCTTGTGATTCCAGGTTACCTCGCAAGTCCGCCAAGTGTTCTCGAATCACCTGTCCGGCTGCCTCCGACTCGGCGACCAACCGACCACGCATCGTTCCATCTTGGATTTGCACGTCCAGTTGGATGGAACCGAGCTGTTCGGGGGATAATCTTAAACGGACCTGCCCGCCCTCACGACCGAGGTGCTGAAAGCTTCGACTGACTCGCTGCACCAGTTTGGCTCGCTGGACGGCCGACAACTGGTCTGCCCCCTTGCCATTGGCGGCCTTCTTGGGTGCCGCACCCGTTTTGGCTCCTAACGACGTGCTGATGTCGGTGGGTCGTGCGTCCGTGGTTGTTGAACCGGACGATGCCGACGACGCCGTTGTCGTTATGGCCTTGATCGCCGCCGGGGTTGCGCTGACCGAAGGCGCGGTTGCATTGGTCGATGTGGATGGGCTCGCGGCCGGGGCCGGTGTGGCTTCCGTGATGAACGCATCGGTTGATGGAAGCTTCGTTGGCGCACTCGTGCTTCGAGGCTGTTGGGAACGCGGCGATGACTCGGCAGCCGCGGCGGGCTGATGGTGCGGATCGTCTTGCCCTTTGGAGTAGCGACGACGCTTCACACGGGTTTGCTGGATTGGATCCGTATCACGATTTGGGAGCTTCGGGTCGGAGTCCTCGTCGGCAGACGTCTCGTCGGACGTCGGTGCTGATTGTTTGACGAGCGGTTCTGTTGCGGCGTCTCCGAGTTCCGCCACTTCCGTCTCAAGTGCATCGTTCTGTTTTTGTCGTCCGGTCTGATTGGCGTTCAACGGGAGCGTTTCAGTCTTGGTATCCGATGGCGTCTCCGTGACAACGATTTGTTCTGGTGCGGGGCCGGTGTCGGCTTCCACATCACGTTGCGGTTGATCGTTGGTCTGCTCGATCGAGACCGGCTCCACTTCCAAGCTTGATGGATCCGTTGTGACCGCCTCCGATTCCGGTGCGGATTCGTCGCTCAAGCTGACTTCGATCTCGTCGACCGGCCCCTCGTCGACCGCATCGACGACGACGACGACGACGTCTGATTCATCGATCGATCCGCTTGCAGCCACCGCTTCTTCCGCTTCGGATTCGACGGACTCATCTTCCGTCTCCGTTGCAAGCTCGGACTCTACCGGCTCGACGGGCGTCTCCACGGGATTCGAATCGGGGGCGGCCGGGGGATCGGCCGACGCGATGCGGGCGAAGATTTCCGCGAACGGATCCGCCGTGACCTCATTCGTCGCCGTACCCGGCGTCACCAATCGGCCCCCGGAGAGTCGATTGCGAATCGATTGTTCTTGTTCCAGTTGCGTGCGTCGGTCCGTCGCCTGAGGCGCACGGACCGCATCGGTCGCGGTTGTCATGATTGGTCCCCACCGTGGACACGATACCCAATGACGAAGCCCGCACCGGCTGTTAGCGAGTGCCCCCTGCTTCGTCGATCAGAGTGGTCGTTGGTAATCCGTCACCAATTCGTCGCAAAATCTCATGCAACTTGTCGGCTTCATCTGGCGTCGCAAACTCCGCCAAGATCTCTGATCGTTTATCGATGGGCATGGCTTGAATGATATTGACGACGTCATCCATTCTTTCATCATCATACATTCGCAAAAGCATTTCTTTTGCCTGGTTTGCCTCAAGCGCCTGCAGTGTTTGCTGAACTTCCTTGAGTCCCTCCTCCTGGGCACCCAGCCGCAGCTCGTCCAGGCGCATGTCAAAGGACTTCCTTCGCTCGTCAAATCGGTCGCGTTCGAGCCGAAAGTCAGCCAACATCTGGGCGAGCTCGTCGCGGAACTCGCTTTGACTACGAAGTCGCATGTCGATATCGAGGCTCTCACGGCGGCGCGCCTCGAGGATCTCATCAAAATCAGGCTGTTCCCGGTCTTCCCCTTCCCGAATGATTTGCCGAAGTCGATTGCCGGTAATGTCAATTCCGTTGAGCAGCGCAATGACCTTCGTACCGGTCTGAAGATTGAGCGAGCCGCGGATAGCGAAGTAGCCCAGCAGGATCGCTTGCGTCAGACAGGTTGCCGTGCAAACAGCAGCGAAAGTGCGCAGCAAGAATTTCATGACGGGCCTCGCATGTGAATCGGATCGGGAACGTCAAGATCGGTGAAGGCACCCAATTTGGTTCGATTCGCCGCATACCGACTGGCCGCTTGATCATCATCGGAACGTTGCTGAATCCGCTGGATCGTTCGTTGGTGCTCAAGAAGCCGGACTTCCCGATGCCGCTCCAACCGTCGTACTTCAGCTTCACAGGTGACCAGAATGCTGCGTCGTCGATCCAGCTCCGTGTGAAGTTGCTGAAGCGTTTGGACGAGCGAATGCCGTTCGGATTCCAGTTGCAATGCGAATCGACCCTGTTGGAGCATGCGATCGGGCGAGAGCCCTGGCGAGGCCATTACCGATGCGGCCGCATCTCGGCTGTCGCGCAATTGCCGGTCCAAATCGGCAACTTGCAACTCAATCCGGTCGATCGCTTCATTGGCTTTGCCGACTTCGACGCCCGCTTCGTCGCGTTCCCGCCGACGTAGTTCCAGCAGCGATTCCAATCGAAATACGAAGCGGCTCATGCGGAACCTCGATCAGGCGGGTTCGGCGACATCGTCATTGCAGGGGGCACCGACGACGGGGGCACCGACGAAGTGGGAGGCATGCCCGGGGTGGTCGGATTCGGTGTTGGGGGCTGGGCACCGGCGGTCGCGGATGCCGCCGCCAATTGCAGCAGGATTTGCTGGGACTGACCCAGAGTCGTGACATCGGTCGACGACTGCTGGAGGAATCGCTCAATCGGCTCTCGCATCGCGATGGCCGCATCGATTCGCGGATCGCTACCTTGTCGGTAAGCCCCAATGGAGATGAGGTCTTCGCTTTGCTGGTACTGCACCATATGAGTCTTCAGCGTGCTGGCTGCTTGCAGCAAGTCCGCCGTCACCAACTGGGAATGCAATCGACTCAGACTCTCGGGAATATCGATTGGTGGATAGTGACCACGGTTGGCGATCTTTCGGTCGAGGACGATGTGTCCATCGAGCAAGCCCCGCAGTGCATCGGCGATGGGTTCGTTGGTGTCGTCGCCCTCGACCAGGACAGTGTAAAAAGCGGTGATGGAACCGGACTCGGTCCGTCCGCTCCGTTCGACCAATTGCGGCAATAAGTTGAACACGCTTGGCGGATAGCCCCGTGTCGTTGGAGGCTCTCCGGCCGCGAGCCCAAGTTCACGCTGGGCCATCGCGAACCGTGTGACGCTGTCCACCAAGAGCATGACGTTGTGACCTTGGTCACGGAACTGTTCCGCGATCGATGTCGCCGTCCATGCGGCGGTCAGGCGTTGAGCCGCCGGTTGATCACTCGTCGAGACCACCATGACGCTTCGATTCATTCCCGCTTCGCCGAGGGTTCGTTGGATGAACTCCTGAACCTCTCGGCCGCGCTCTCCGATCATGGCGATGACGATCCGATCGGCGCTGCAGCCCCTCGTCAGCATCCCCATCAGCGTGCTCTTGCCGACGCCGGACCCGGCGAAGATGCCCAGACGCTGCCCGACACCACACGTTAGCATCGCATCGATGGCTCGAACGCCGGTCTGCAGTGGTTCATCGATCGGCGGCCGCTGCATGGACTCCGGTGCATGACGTCCGATCTCCATCGGAACCAAATCATCACCCAGAGGCCGTCCGTCGATCGGCTGTCCGAACGCGTCGATGACACGCCCGCACAACGAATCGCCGATACGGAGGGTTAGGTTTCTGGACCGCAAGCGTACGCGATCTCCCGATGCAAGACTCCTCAGCGGCTGCAGTGGCGACAAGATGGGCCGCGTATGATCAAAGCCAATGACGCGTGCGAGGGTTGGCTCAACGCCTGGCGATATCAACTCGCAAATTGCCCCCAGCGGCGCGGTCATGCCTTCGACGATCACGGCGTCGCCAACGATCGCGGACACGCGCCCATGCACGTCCATGAGGATGGCATCGCGTAGCGACTTTGACATCGCCGCTGATGAAGGTAAGGGTGGAGGATGGAGAGTCAATGTCATGTCCAGGTTTCCCGAAGACGTTCCAGCTGACTGTTCAGTCCCGAACGGATCTCTCCACCATCCTGTCGGACCACGACATCGCCAAGGTCCACCGTCGGATCGGGTACGACGGCTGATGATTCAGGCAATCCCGGATGGGCCAACAAGCCGTCGAGCGCTTCACCGATTTCGGCAAGCGTCTCCGGGTGGACCGCCAAGATCAATCGAGATGCCGAACGGGTGCTGTGGAGCGCTTCCCGAGCCCATGTCGCGACCAGCGGCTCCATGTTTGGAAATTCGCTGCCCTTGGCAGTCTCATTCTCCAAACTCTTTACATCGGCACTCAGGCGTCCCTGCACCAATCGCCGTGTCGCGGCGATGACCATATCCGTCAATGCGTCGGCGTAGGACTGCATCCAGGCGTCGTACTCGGCGTGCATCTTCTCCACCGCTTGCGTGAGCGACGCCAGTTGCGACTGGGCTTTGGCTTCGGCAGCCGTGGCGACACGTCGTTCGAAATCCTCCTTGGCTTGGGCGGCACCCTTGTTGTAGCCGTCTTTGCGTGCCTCGTCGGATATCTGCGCCGCATTCCTTTCCGCATCAGCAAGCATGCCCCGAATGTGTTGTCGACATCGTTCGAGTTGCTCGAGGCTGGTTTGAGCAAGATCATCGAGATTGAAACTGGCTAAGCCGGTGACACCACCGGGCACCCGTCCGACGACTCCACCGCCCGCCAATTGGTCCGAGTGGATGGGGCTGCTCGTGTCGGTGGGGACGGCCGATTCGTCGGCTGCCTCCGATTCATTTTGACTCACTTGCCCCGCTGGGCGTTGGTGAGCAGCATCGGACTTCACGATCGAGGCCATGTGAGTCAGGCCGCCAATGATCGTCTGGATGAGTCAGCTTCGGTCAACGAAGGATCGGCCTGTGTCGAATCGATGGGATTGATCCTCTCAGCCGCCATGAAGACCGATTCCTTGGCGTTATCGATATCGCGCAACTCCAGCGTCCCCATGGCTCCAAGTTGTTTGCGAACCTGATTCGCCTGGGAACGTGGTAAGCAACCGATGACCGCTTCGGCCGAATCATTGGGTAATCCGCAGAGCGTTAGCATGGCCGTCCGAGTCGGTACGCTGGCCAGCGTTTCGCATAGACGCTTCGCCGGCATTGCAACCAGTGCACGATGGATTTCATCGGTGCTCCGCGGCGGAGGCGGTGGCACGGAGTGCGACCTGTCCGGCGACGCGGCCGACTGCGAGATGCGGGCGAGTTGCCGCAAATGCGTTTCAGCATCGACGCCATCCGTGATCTCGCTCCGAACAATCGACTGCCCGTCGTGTTCGGAGTCATGCGGGAACGTCGGGTTGGACGTCGGTGACGGAGTCATCTCATCCAGAATGGCACGCAAACTGGGCGATGCGGACAGGGCCTCCGCGGGAATGTGCTCGGCAACTTGACCACGACTTGGCATGGCGTCACCCGACTGGCCAGTCACGGCCGAAAGCGGGGCCAAGAGCTCTCGAAGTTGCTGCGTATGTCGCTGACCGCTGAGCTCATCAACACGACGTGCGAAGGCTGTCGCCAACTCTTGGATCATTTCATCGGGTACGGCTTGCAGGCGACCGATCCGCGTTAGCACGTCCCGCCGCATGGCCAGCGACATTTTCGGAATTAGGGAGGCGGCACGTCGCGGGGGCATCTGCGCGAGCACGACGGCAGCTGTCTGTGAACGCTCGCCGGCAAGGAGTTGCAGTAAGTCCTGGTCGGAAACATCGTCGATGACCTCCGCCAACCGGCCGCCGGCCACGGAAGATACTTCCGAAGGAGGTGTCTTGGGCCTCCAGTCGTTGGCGGCCGCTTGATCACTCAGAACAAATTCGTCTTGAATTCCGTCTGGATCGGCCAGCTCATCGACGGAATGCCGGCGATCAACGCGCCGGCGAAGCGATCCGGTAAATGACTCCAGGGCTCGCCGTCGCTCGGACGGATCAATTTGCCTCAGCCTCGCTGCCTCGCGGCGCACGTGGCGGCGCGATGACTCATCCAACGATGCGAGGAGCGTCGATGCCACGGGCGCCGGCAGATCCCCGATGACGATGGCAATCCGGCGCAGCGATGGGGATCGTCGTGCGTCGTTGTGATCAGCCTGGTTCGGATTGGTGATGGATGCGTTAGGCACGCTGAGAACTGCTCGCGAGACGATTGATGGCGAGCACCGGGCCATCGGCGACTCGCTCAGGAGGCGTTTTCAAGAAACATTCTGCAAGGTTCCGATAGCGAAACTTGACCGGCCGCGTGAAGATCGATTCACAATTCGGCGTCGGGTTCATCGGCGGATGAATCAATGTGGGGTTTCGAATTCGTCGACTCCCAGGGCAACGGCGGGGTATCCGACGGCTCGACCATTGTCTGAATCTCATCGGGAATGGTGATGGCCTGCTGTTGACGAAAATCGACGTAGACCCACCGTGTTTGACCACGTGCAAGCACGGTTCGGTCGGACGGCCGACAGACGACGAACTTGCGAGTTACCACATACTGACGTCGCTCGTGGATCCATGTGCGGACAACGACTCGGTCGCCCAAATTGGTTGCCGCGTGATACGAAATGGAATGGTCGCGAACCACCCAGCCAAGGTTTTCGGCCAGTTTTTCAGCGTGATCGAATCCCATCGACGCGGCGTGATCACGTGCCGCCCACAGTGTCCACTGTAGGTACCTCAGATTATGAACTCGCTGCTGAGCATCAATTTCTTCGTCGGTGACCACGTGGCGTAGGTCAAAAAACATGACACACAATGCCCCAAAAATTTTTCAAAAGCCGACAGTTTGGCCGTTTTGGCTGGTCTGGCCACCGCCCAGAGGTCACAATGAAGCCTGGCGGAATTGACCCATCGGAACGATGCTCACGTACGGAAAGATGCTCGCGTACAGGGAGCAAGTTGATTTCATCCCATTCACCTTGTGAAGGAGCCGCCGTGTCTGACTCACGCGCTGTTGAAACGCCGCCGTCAACTTCGATCGCCTGGCATGGCGACGATGTGGTCAAGTCGCGTCTGGGACCGGTTCTGTGGTGGTGTCTTTCGGCTGCCGTCGTCAGTGCCATTATCCTTTCATCCATATCTTGTTCCGGAGCTGGTCCCATGCCCGCCGCCAATGCATCGACGGCCGATCGATCCAACGCCAGCGTCGCCATCCTCGCTGGCGGCTGTTTCTGGTGTACGGAGGCCGTCTTCGAACGCATGGTCGGGGTCGTGGACGTCGAGTCAGGGTACATCGGTGGCCAGATCGACAACCCAAGTTACAAACAAGTCTGCACCGGGATGACCGGGCACGCCGAAGCCGTTCGGATCTACTTTGATCCGTCCCAAACGAGCTTCGAAGAGCTTCTCGAGGTGTTCTTCAACACGCACGATCCAACGACGCTCAACAAGCAGGGTGCCGATGAAGGGACACAATATCGAAGTAGCGTGTTTTACCTGGATGATGAACAAAAAATGGCCGCCGAGAAGGTGATCGCTGACATGACCGAGCAAGGCATTTTTCGACGTCCGATCGTTACGAAACTCGAGCCAGCCAGCAAGTTTTATCTCGCCGAAGAATATCACCAGGACTATTTCCGACTGAATCCCAATGCCGGCTACTGCCAAGTGGTGGTTGCCAACAAAGTCCGGAAGTTCAACCGCCAGTTTGGTGACAAACTCAAGAAGCCCAACCAGGCGACAGCCCAGTGAACTGGCGCGCGGGGACCACTCGATGGGCGGTGATGCTGGCGACGGCTTTCGTCCTGTTGAGTCATCACGCCTGGTCGCAAGTCGTCCAGCTGCCGAGCACCCGAATCTTTTCGTACTCCGGTTCGGTCGCCGTTCCGGATCGCGGTGCCACCTACTTAGGCGGCAATTCGTCGGCGGCACTTGGTCCCGGTGGTAGTGCGTTATCGACCCGGTCGCTTCACGCCCACGCGACAATCATCGATTTGGACGCAATGGATCGACAGATTTTGGGCACTGACGATGCGTTAGCGGAGCCAAGACGCATGGCATCCGGACTCCGTCCCGCGGACGTCCATCGTCAACAGGCCCTCGCGATGGCCATGCGACAAAGCGAACCCTTGGAGGGCGCAGCGCCAGACCGTTTGGGCGTTGGACAGGGAGACTCCACAACGCCCGACCGTACGAAGACAATGAACCAAGTGATCGACCGAGCCAAATCGCTCGTCCGCGCGGCGCGATACTCGGCGGCGGGCGATGATCCTGAGTCGGCGATCACGACGTATCGTCTGGCGATCGACTTGCTCGATCGTGCGGCCGCGGTCGCGCCTCGGTTGGGTGGCCGTCGACACACGGTTGATCAGTTGGATCCACTCCGCAGTCACGCCCGATTTCTGGCCAATGCGGCTCGACGTGAATTCTTCGGTCAGTTTCCTTCGGAACGTCTCGCCGGCGCAACCAAGGCCAGCGGTTTTCAACAGGGTTGGCTAGCAAAGCCATGAAGCTGACGGCCGCGCGGGATTTTTGCCAACGTTTCGGAGTCGGGTTGCGCGCCGGCGCCGACCTGCTGATGTTGCTCGATAGCGAAGGTCGACACGGCGGTGCCAAACAGCAATCGGCAATGCGTCAGTTGCGACAGGGCGCTCGGGAAGGCCGTCCCCTCGCGCAATCGATGGCGGATCAAAACGGATTTTTTCCGCCGCTTCTGGTTGCCATGACAAGAGTCGGAGAAGCGACTGGCCGCCTCGAACGAACGATGCTGTCCCTTGCCGACCACTATCGGCAGCAAGTCTCGCTACGCCGCGACTTTCAACGCGTGATCGCTTGGCCGATCATTCAGTTGGTCATGGCCATCGGGGTCCTTTCGCTGTTGATCTGGTTGATGGGTGTCCTGCAGCCAGCCGGGGGCGGCCAAATGACGGACCTGCTCGGCTTTGGGCTCCGCGGACCGACCGGCGTCTTGATCTTTTGGATGTACATTGCCGGTGCCGTCGCGGTGATGGTCTCGATTTACGCCGCGTTCCGCTATAACGTTGGCGGGTTGCAAAACATTGTTCCGTTGCTTTACCGCGTCCCGATGATCGGCGGAGCGATTCAAACCATCACGCTATCGCGGTTTGCTTGGACGCTGGCGTTGGCATTGGATTCGGGGCTCGACCCGATCGCCTCCATCCGGCTCGGACTGGATGCAACCGACAGCGACTATTATCGCAGCGGCGGCGATGACTCGGAGCAGGCCATCCGAGGTGGCCGAACCTTAGCAGGAGGCCTCTCAGCCACTCACTTGTTTCCGGATGAGTTTATCACTCAGGTCGAGATTGCTGAGTTGTCCGGCACCGATGCCGAATCGATCGACCGGATCGCGAAAGACTATGACGAACGCGCCAAAGGAGCCATGAAGACGATCGCGGGCTTTGCCACGGGTTTGATTTGGTTGAGTGTTGCGGGTCTTTTGATCTTTTTGATCCTACGGATGGCGATGAACATCTCTGGCATGTACGACGACGCGTTGGCACCGATCAACGCGCGCGGCTAGGCAATCACATTGCCGCAGACGAGACCACAGCGGTCCACAACTTGCCGGCAACTTACACTCCTCGCAACCAACTCCTTGTCCGATGCGCCGCGGCATAGGATCCAAGGGCTGTCACCTCTCGATCCAATCTTTTCGCCAAGCTATGATCGCCACGAATCATTCCTCATCGACGCAAAGCACCGATTCCATTTCTGATCATTCCAATGGGCAGACGACTGCGGGCAGCTCCGGTCGAACGCCCTTTTTTGTTGACAAGAACGCCCCACTGAACGACCGAGTCGACCTTCCTAGGATTGAAGCTGCCGTTCGGGAAATCCTGGACGCGGTTGGTGAAGATCCCGATCGCGATGGCTTGCTGGAGACACCGTCCCGCGTTGCACGCATGTATGCCGAAATGTTCGCTGGACTGAAATCCGACGCCGGTCGGCATTTGGCCAAAGTGTTCGCGGAGGACTATGACGAGATCGTGCTGGTCCGCGACATTAGTTTTTGCAGCATGTGTGAACATCATCTCTTGCCGTTTACGGGCAAGGCACACATCGCCTATTTGCCGAGTGGCAAGGTGGTTGGCCTATCCAAACTAGCTCGCGTTGTCGAGGAAGTCGCCCGACGTCCGCAAGTCCAAGAACGTCTTACCCACACGGTTGCAAATTTAATCGAACAGCGACTATCCGCCCGGGGTGTCGCCGTCGTCGTGGAATCAACGCACTCCTGCATGACCATGCGCGGTATTCGAAAGCCCGGCAGCATGTGCTTAACCAGTGCGATGCGAGGCTCGTTCAAGACCGACCCTAAGAGTCGGGCCGAAGTCTTGGGCCTGATCAATCACGGATCATGAGCTCTGGGCGTCGACTCCGACGTGGGGCGTCTGCGCGAACGGTTCTCGCCTCAACGAATTGCGATGGCCGTTTGCAAAGGTCGCAGCACGGAGTCGATCAAATACCCGTCAATCAGATCACGGCAGAGAACAGACAGCCGTTCGAATTCGCTGACGTACGACTCGCCCTTACCCAACGAGTCAAATCGCCGGACCATTAGGTAAACGCTTAGCAATTCCTCGCTGTACTCGCCTGACCGTATTTGAAAAGCGCTGGTTCGGGTTTCAAAACTAACGCGGCACTGGGTTCGGCACGTGTCATCCAACGAAAACTGGATGGAAGGATCGTGTGACAGCAACTTTCGATTCGCCGCCGCGTCGGAATCGGACATTTGGGCAAATTTTTCAAGCCCGGGTGCAATGCCGATTGCCTCGCAGAGGACCTCGTTGTGATTGCACTTGCACGAGAAATCAAATCCCACCATCACGCTGAGCGACTCGCAGTCCAGTGGGCTGGCAGCGAGTTCGTAGGGAACCAGTTCTAGGACGGCTAGGTGTTGCGCCGAGGCCTCCTCGAGTGACTCTGGATTGACAATGCCGCTATTGACTCGCTTGGGCTCGACGCTGGCCCATCGGTAAGCGCCGTTGTCCTTTTCTTCTTCCAGGACGAACTCGTCCTTCTCACGAGCGTAAAAATTCGCCATCGAAGGATAGCGACGCTGCAATTGCTCGAAGAAATGCAGGACAGATTCCCGCCCCTGCGGCAGTTCCATTTCCGTGGACAAGTTCATGTTCACGTAATGATCGTCACTGAAGCTTCCGTAGCCGCTCACGAAGTCCGACTCCTGATGTCAATCGATGTTGGTTCCACGGACTCCTTTTCTAGTTCCTCGCGCGGCCAGCGACCAGGGTCGCGGGGCAAGATTCTGCCGTGGCGAGTGACCAACCATCCTGACGCGGCTAAATCTCCAACAATTCCGCGTCGGACTCTTCATCGACAGCCTCTTCGGAGAGCCCGAGCGAGTCAAATTGATCGTCGCTCAGCTGGACGTATCCCAGCCCTCGAACGACTTCGAGGACTTCGCTACAGGTCGGGAACATGCGGCCGGAATCACGCTTGTAGTCATCCATGGCTCTCATGAATTCGACTTCTTGATCGTTGTAGTCACGCTCGCACGTGGTCGGATCAATGTGACGGCGTCGCTGCTTCTTCCGCCGGGGTGGATTCGTCGCGTCCAATTCGTTGGATTCTGCTTCAGCACTGCGTCGATCACCGCGTCGCCGATCCATCGTTACCAGATTTGCTGGATTCTCGTCGAGGTGGTCGGCTTCTTGATGCGTCGAAGCGGGCATGTCAATTTCCTGAAAACACGATTGAACGAAACAGTGAAGGTTTGCGGGCTCGTTTAAGTCTGCGGGCAGACCTTCTGGCCATACAACCAATAGCACTTGGTTGCCACCATGGAGGCGGTAATCGATAAACTTTGACGGTCAGCGAGAGATTTCGGTTTGGCCTTGATTCCAATCATGTCGATCGTGCCGAATCTCTCGGCATCCAAAGGACGGTTCGCAGGATTTATTGGTCATCCGTTGATGAGTTGGATCCCAAATGGTTGGTTGAAAACGCCAACGTGGCATCAACGTCAACCCGCATTGCCGTTCGCAACGGCGGCGGTGACGGGCGTGGCGATCGATCAATTTTGCGATCCAGAGATGCTCCTCTGGGCCGGCTCATCGGCAATCGGGTTCATCGTCACGTCCGTCGCACTCCTTCGTCGGAGGAACGTTGCCGCTCGAGGAGCAATGGTGCAAGGACCATTCTTGTGTTTGTTCCTGGCAGTGTTTGGATGGTGGCATGCCGTCGCCGTCTCCGACTACGACTCAGCAACTATCAACCAGTTTGTCACCGAAGAAGAACAGCCTGCGGTGGTGACGGGCCAGGTCGCCGAACTTCCAAGACAACGTCGGACGCGACTTGTTCGTGAGCGAAGGACTTCCAGTGAGGCCGATGTCGGACTCCAAACCACATTCGTGATCGAGTTGGATTCAATTCGACATGGCTACGAGGATCGGCCTGTGACGGGTCGCATCCTGGCGATGGTCGACGGTGATCGTCCTGAGCATCGGATCGGCGATCGACTGAAACTGTTTGGCACGCTGTCGACGTTCGCCTCACCCTCCAATCCGGGGCAGGTTGATCGACGATCCTGGGCGCGACGGCGCGGCGTGCATGCGGTCATGGAAGTGTCGACGATGCACGCGGAGACAGATCCAGCACACCACAGCAGCCGTGTCAGTCGATCCTGGAGCGTCGCCATTCAACGCGGTTTTGGGGAGCTCGCCCGGTCGGGTCGGGTAACGTTGCTGGATCATGTTGGGAAGCAGCAAGGACCATTGGCAATGGCACTCGTCTTGGGCCAACGCGACCTACTCGAACCGGCACTGCGAGACCGATTGCTGGTAACCGGCACGGCTCACCTGTTATCAGTGAGTGGTTTGCATTTGGCGATCATCGTGTGGATGGTTCGGGTCATCGCTTGCGCAACGACCGGATCCATCCGCGCGCAGATCATCGTGATGTGTCTTGCCGCGGCGTTTTATGTGGCGCTGACTGGTGGTCGTCCACCCGTCCTGCGTTCGGCAATTCTCCTGGCATCGTTACTCGCATCGCTGGTGATCGGTCGCTCGCATGAGCCAATCAACGCGTTGTCGATGGCGGCAATCGTTTTGACGCTGCTGATCCCCACTGCGATTTTCAGCATTGGTGTGCTGCTCTCGTTCATCGCCGTGGCAACCCTTCTTCACTGCGGTCAACAATCATCATCGCGTGCCCGAACTCCGGCAGCGCATGCGATCGAGTTGGAGACGCGGATGGATGATCTCGCAAGGCAATCGGACCACCGTTGGCTTCGATGGGCACGTTGGACCGCCAAACTCGTCCGTGACTCGACCCTATACAGCCTTTGCGTTTTCATGATGACGTTTCCACTTGTTTGGCACGAATTTCATGTGGTTTCATTTGCAAGTGTGATCGTCAACTTGATTGTCTCAGGATTGATGGTGGTGGCGCTCGCATCGGGCGCGCTAACCGTCCTCGCCGGTTGGTTGTTCGGGGGTCTCGCGGCGTTTCCTGGGTATATATGCCAAGGGACTCTGGCATTGATGGACTGGTTGTTGAAACAGTTCGAGCAGCTGCCGCTTGGTCATGTTTGGTGGCCGTCGCCGCCTTGGTGGATGGTGATTTTGTTTTATGCCGTCGTGCTCCTATGTGTGGCTTTCGTCGATGGCAAATACCGAGCGCGGCTGATACTGTTGTGGACAATTGTTTGGATGACGACGGCTTGGCTGATTGCTACGACGCCGACCGCACTGCCCAAGGTCACCTTGGAAATCACGTTCGTGAACGTCGGGCACGGGACCGCCACGATCATTCGGGATGATTCTCATGCGGCGTCACTGTATGACTGCGGCTGGATAGGCAACTCCATGGGAAGCAGCCAGCCCATTAACGACACGCTTTGGTCAATGGGTTTGACGAGGGTCGAGACCATTTATCTGTCGCACGCCGACGCGGATCACTTCAACGCATTGCCAAGCTTGGCGCGGCGATTTGGAATCGGTGGGGTCGTTACGCCATCAGGCATGTTGGGCGAGCAGGAACCGGCTCTTGAGCCTGTACGAGATGCGATCGCTCGTCACGACATCCCGGTGACCGAATGGTCTCGAAAAACCACTCTCCCAGGGCCTCTCCACGTCATACATCCACCCAAGAGGCGCCTTGAAGGAAGTGACAACGCCAATTCATTGGTGCTGCGATGGGATCATGGTGGGCGCAGCGTTATCCTGCCCGGCGATCTTGAACCGCCAGGAAATCGCGAGGTCATGAATCAACCACGGCCAATCGCCGGCGGTGTCCTGATGGCACCCCACCATGGCAGCGTCCAGAAAGGCGCCGATCAAATCATCCAGTGGGCGAGGCCCTCGCTCACCGTCGTCAGCGGCGGCCGTCGATCCACTCGAGATGAAGTCATTGCAATGATGACCGCCGCAGGCGGCCAAGTGATGATCACCCACCGAGACGGCGCCGTGCGCGTCAGGATGGACGATCAAGGCGCGATCCAGGTGCAAGCATGGCGGGACATGCCCTGGTAATCGTCCGGCGGCGTTCACTCCTTCAAGAAGCAGTTCACTGACGCGATTGTCCAATACGTCGGTGAAGTGAGCGCGAACGCGCCCCAAACGCCTTCGATGGTTCATTGCAAACGGCCGGCGATCTCAACAACAACGACGGGATAGCAGTGCTTCATGCTGATCGATGATTCGCACCATCTCGGGACGATCTAGGTCGACGTCGAATCACATGGAATCGCCATGCCTCGTTCGGCACCAACCGGTCACCGTCCAGGTCTTGGCGATCCATCCTCAACACCAATCATGGAGCGATTTACCGGGAGCTTAATGACTTCGAAACCCACCTTACAACCAAATAGCGGGCTTCAAAGGATTGCGTTAGCTGCATCGAGTTTCTTTACACATTTGGTCGCTTGGCTGACCATTCCACGAGAACTACGATGTCCAGGTTCTTCTGGATGGCAGTCGCTCACTGATTGAACGGCGCCATGGTTTGGTACCTCCATTTGGAGTTTTGATCGATCGTGTTCATTTCAAGATGTCTTTCTGGTCTTTTCCTTGCAAGCCTCATTGTCTGTTCGGTCGCGGGTTGCGGTGGTTCATCATCCTCGACCTCGGCTCCTTCGGCGAATGAGTACGAAGCGTACTTGGCAGAGAACCCTGATGAGGCGGTCATCGAGGAAGAAGACCAGGATGCGGTTCAGTAGTTCTTGGATCCGTCGCCTCCCGAATTGGCATACCCAAATAACGAGTAGCCCATCGATACCTCGACGTCGTTTCGGTGTTCGTTGAACGACGCGTTGATAGTGATTTTTTGACGCATGCGTTTGCGTCCTTTGTTTTCTTTCTTTGAGGTCTAATCAAATGTTGATTCGACGAAGGCAAGCTTTCACGCTTGTCGAGTTACTGGTGGTCATCGCGATCATCGGCGTGCTTGTTGGTTTGCTGCTACCTGCCGTTCAGGCCGCTCGTGAAGCGGCTCGGCGAATGAGTTGCAGCAACAATTTCAAGCAACTTGGTTTGGCAATGCACAATTACCACTCCGCATTCAAGCAGCTTCCCAAGCACGGAACGGGTACTCAGCTTTATGCGGGCGCACCGGCTGCATGGCAGAGCGGTCCGAATGTGGCCACTGCTCGCGGGCTGAACCGACTCCAGCTTTCAGCGCTGGTTGCGATGATGCCGGCCATGGAACAACAAGCCATATGGGAACAGGTGTCGAATCCTTACCAGGTTCCCGTAGGTGATCCAGGCGAGGGTCGTGTATTCAGTCCGATGGGTCCTTCCCCGCACCGCACGATTGCCCATATCAACAACACCGGCGCCGGTGGAAGTTATGCGCCATGGGAGACGAATATACCAACGCTACGGTGTCCTTCAGATCCTGGTCAAGGTCTGCCAGCGCAGGGCCGCACCAACTACGGTATGTGTACCGGAGACTCAATTGACATGTCGGCGAATGCTCGACTCGACGCTCAGGGCAGGGAGTCCAGCGCCCGGGCCCAGTGGTCCCGAGCCGGTGCTCGCGGATTTTTCGTCTTTCGAGAGGATAGCAAGTTCAGGGATTGCTTGGATGGTTTGGCGAACACGATCGCCATGGGTGAGCTAACGACCGACTTGGGTGATCGAGACACCCGGACGGCTCCGCCGAATACCAACCGAGGAAACGACCTCGCACTGGAGGGAGGTACCATATCGTGTTCCGGCTTGGCAGACCCCGAGCGGCCGCAATTCTGGGCCCCGGCAACGAATCTGCAAAATGGGAACCAAGAGCGCCGGGGGTACAAGTGGGCTTATGCCGTTCCTCTTTACACTCAGGTCCAGACCATCCGTCCGCCTAACAGCGAACTGTGCCTGGGGATCAACTCGACGACGGCGGCCGGTTCTGGAACACACGAGACTGGAATGCTTGTTTCCGTTTCGAGTCGCCATCAAGGTGGCGCCCATGTGTTGATGGGCGATGGTGCGGTGAAGTTCATCACGGACTCCATCGAGGCCGGTGACCAGAATAGTGCCATGGTCAAAATGACACGGAACGGGCACACGGGTCCGTATATGCCCGCCGGCAGCGCAAGTCCATTTGGACTATGGGGTGCATTGGGGACACGCGCGGCGAGGGAAGTCATCGACGAGGAGTTGTAGTCAACTCAATCGAACTTGACGGCTCAATCGAGAGCACTGAGCGTTTCGCTCAGTGCTCTTCTTTTTTGTCTGAACAGCTCCCGCCGTCCGCATTGAGAATTGGGTAAGCCAGGTATGGCCAGCCGTGCGGCTCCACCGCTCGCCTCGGGAGATAAACGAGATCTCTTGGCTCACTGGCACCGCCTCAGCCAACTGCCCCGATGAAGTCGACGAATGGGGTTCCCGCCACGGGCACCCTCGCCTCCAATCCGGCTGTCTCATTGAAATAACGCGTGCAAGTCAATGTCACGGGCCTGGACGCCTGAAACCGAGATGCGAGTCGTCAATGTGAGAAGGATGCATGGATGGAGCATGGCATGGCGAGCTTTCCAGATGGGCGGAGCGGCTGTCAGGATATTCTAGCGAGACAATGACTCCTTCTTGGGTGGGCATCGCGGCACCACCGAACCGGGTGAATTCGATATCATCGGGCAGAATCGGTAACGCGACCCTCTTCCGAGACATCCCGTGCAATATCCCATCGACCTGCGATTCAAGCTCCTGACATTCGGCCAGCGCATCACCGCCAAAGACGCCGACGGCAATCTGCTGATGTTCGTCAAGCAAAAGATGTTCAAGCTCAAGGAACAGGTGGAGATCTATTCCGATGATCAGCGATCCAATCTGATTTTTCGGATCGCCGCGGACCGAATGATTGATTTTTCGGCCAACTACAGCTTCACCGACGCCGCCGGTAATCCCTGGGGGGCGGTCCGGCGCAAAGGAATGAAATCATTGTGGTCAGCGCACTATGACGTCATCCAGGATGGAAATGTCGACATGACGATTCAGGAGGAGAGTCCCATGAAAAAGTTACTTGAATCGCTCTTAACCGAGATTCCGTTGGTCGGAATGGTTGCGACGTATCTACTCAATCCGACCTACTTGGTTCAACGTCCCGACGGCACACCGTTGCTTCGTTTGACGAAGCGACCGGCAGTGTTTGAGGGCGTATTCACGCTGGAAAAACTCGCTGACATGCCCGAAGATGACGAGTTGAGGTCGCTGCTCGCGGTCATGATGCTGGCGCTGCTGGAACGCGGGCGCGGCTGATTCCACGTTTCGTCTCGGGATGCTCACGGATTTCAAATTGGCGACGTTGCCCTTCCAAAGTCAGCCGCTAAAGCAAGTTGATCCCGAAACCCTGCTACCCAAGTTTGGTCTGACGTCGTTTCGTCCCGGCCAACGGGACGTGATCGATGCCTTGGCCGAAGGGCACGATTGCATGTGCGTGATGCCCACTGGGGGTGGAAAGAGTCTGTGCTACCAGCTTCCGGCATTGGCTCGTGAAGGCACGACGATCGTGGTTTCGCCATTGATCGCACTGATGAAAGACCAAGTCGACGCCCTGCGCGGTCTCGGTATTCGAGCCAAACTGATCAACAGCTCGCTGTCAGCACATGACCAAACAAGCGTGATGGACGAACTTGCCCAGGGCAGGCTCGATTTGATTTACGTCGCCCCCGAACGATTGCGGAACAGCCGTTTTTTGGAGCGAGTCGGCGAGGCTCACATTAGCTTGCTCGCGGTCGATGAGGCACACTGCGTTAGCGAGTGGGGGCACGACTTTCGGCCCGACTATTCCCGTCTGGGACGTTTTCGACATCGCTACTTGGGCGGCATCCAAACGATCGCGTTGACGGCAACGGCAACACCCACCGTGCGCGACGACATCTGCGATTTGTTGCAACTCCAAACACCTCGAACCTTTGTCACGGGATTTGCGCGATCCAATCTGCGATTCGCTGTCAACCATTGCAACAACGAATCGGCCAAGCAAGATGCCTTGACCGGATATCTGCAACATCAATCCGGGTCCGGCATCATCTATGCCGCAACGCGCAAACGATGCGAGGACATCGCGGATTGGTTGCCAGCCAAGACAGGGCGCGATGTGGGGGTGTATCACGCGGGGCTACCGCCAGATCAACGACGATCGGTACAAGACGCGTTCATGTCGGGCAAGTTGTCGGCGATCATCGCGACCAACGCATTCGGAATGGGAATCGACAAAGCGGACATCCGATTCGTGGTTCACTACAACATGCCCGGATCCTTAGAAGCGTACTACCAAGAGGCCGGGCGCGCGGGGCGTGACGGGCAAACGAGTGATTGCCTGCTGCTGTTTTCCTTTGCCGATCGACAGATCCAAGAGTACTTCATCGAGAACCGGTATCCATCGCGAGAAACGGTCCAGAAAGTCTACGAGTATCTGCATTCACGCGACGAAGACCCGATCGAACTAACGCTTGATCAAGTACGTGAAACGATCGGCGTGCGAGATGCCACCGAAGCGATCGGTGCTGCCGAAACGCTGATCGCACGGGCGGGGGTTCTTAAGCGTCTCGACTCTGGATTCAACCAAGCGGTGGTGAGAATTGAGAGCGACGCGCCGACGCTCTTGGACTTTCTCCCACGCGAAGGGAAGCTCAAACGACGCGTCATGACCGCCATTGAGAAGATCGTTGGTGATCGTCGTGGCGAAGATGTCTTTGTTCGGCCCAAATACCTTGCCGAACGTGCCGATGTGTCGCGTGATCAGCTTTCTCGGACTTTGCGAGAATTGCAACGGCTGCAATCGTTCGATTACGTGCCTCCCTTCCGTGGCCGAGCGCTCCATTTTACGCAGCGCGATGTCCCATTCGACAGACTTGAAATCGACTTCGACGAGCTAGATCGACGTAAACAGGCCGAGTACGACAAACTGGAAGCCGTCATCTCGTTCGCGCGCGCCGCACGCTGCCGACAGAAGGTCATCTTGGATTACTTTGGCGATCCGAATGCCCGTGTTTGCAAGCGGTGCGACCGCTGCGATCCGAGTGTCACGCGTCAAATGACTGAAGGGACCGCAGCCGGCCCAATGGTAACGGGCGCGGAAATCACCGCGTCCGATTCGACGTCGGGCCGACACGTGGATTCAATGTCCTCGGCGCTGTTGACGGGCATTCGAGTGATTTTGTCAGGTGTCACGAGAACGCACGGCAGGTTGGGGAAGAATCTGATCGCGCAGATGCTGTCCGGTTCCCGAAACAAGAAGGTGACGCAGTTAAGGCTCGATCGCCTGAGTACCTATGGGATGCTGGCGGGTCTGAAACAGGCGGAGATTGTGCATGCGATTGATGCGCTGTTGGCGGCGGGGCTGTTGGACCAACGCGAGGTGACCGACCGTCGCCCCACGGTTTGCATGACGGATGCGGGACGCGATGTCATGAACGCGGCCAAACCATTGCCCGCGGCGTTTCAGCTGCCATCCGCCTTGGCCGAACGAATTGCGTCCGTTGCGGCGGAGATTCAGTCGGCGGAAGTCTCACCGAACATGCACGATCAAGCGGCGTCCGCCGTATCAAAACCACCGCTAGCAGAAGCATCCGAGTCGACACCGGCGTTGTCGCGGGCAGCCGATCGACCGTCGATTAATGCTGGGCTGCAACTGGAGGATCTCGTTCCAACGGATCCGATGGAACAGTTGCGTCGGGATCTGATGGATCGCATCAAACGGTACCGTCGTAAACGGTCTGTCGCGCTCAATGTACCGCCCCACAGGATCTTGAGCGGACCAGCCGTTGAGCGACTCGCCGATGCGCGGCCCACCAACTCAACGCAACTGGAGGCGGTCCACGGGATTAACAATGAGTTCGTCGAAGCGTGCGGGACAGACATTCTGGAGTTGATCGCGGTCACCCTATCGGATCACGAGTCGGTCCACGGGTCGATCCATGGCGAGAAACCATCTGGCGCTTCCCAGCACCTTCCGGACTCGCCCCAACAGGTCCGTGGTGCGGAAATGAATCAGCCGCCGGCAACTTCGGTTGACTCGCAAGACGCTTATTGGACCTGGCGTTTGTTTCGCGACGGCTACTCGATGGAACAGATCGAACAGATCCGTCGTCTCGGCAGGGAGGACTTGATGAAGCATTTGCGAGCCGCCGAACAAGCCGGACATGACGTCCCCGATGCATGGCGTGGTGACGACGTCACTCGCCGATGAGACGATCCGTTGGCGTGGCTTAGAGGCCGGCGAAGGCGCCTTGGAGCAGATCTTGGTGCTCCAGTTTGTGAGCGGCCATGCTGCCCGTGCTTGGGCTAGCCGATTCCTCACGGGTCACTCGATCAAGGCGGAACCGCTCTGCAAGCAGGTCACCGAATTTGAGCTTGAAGTAGGGCCACGCGCCCATGTTTTCTGGTTCGTCTTGCACCCATGTCAATTCCGCACCATCAGGCAGACCAGACAACGTTGCGGTGAGTTCGGACGCAGCCAAAGGATACAACTGTTCCAGTCGCATGATCGGAACATCATCGAGCCCGAGTCGCCCGCGTTCGTCAATCAAATCGTAGTAGATCTTACCCGTGCACATCAGCAAACGTCGGGCACCTTCGAGCGGAACTTTACGATCGGGAAGCACTTTCTTGAAGCTACCACCGGCAACGATTTCCAGTGGGCTGGTGACATCCGGATGACGCAGCAAACTCTTGGGCGTCAACGCAATCAATGGCTTTCGCCACTTGCGAATGACTTGCCGACGAAGCAAATGGAAATACTGGGCCGGCGTCGTCGGCTGACAGATCTGGATGTTGTCCTCGGCTGCCATCGCCAAGAATCGTTCGATTCGGGCACTGCAGTGTTCGGGGCCCTGACCCTCGAAGCCGTGCGGCAACAACATCACAAGCCCCGATAGGCGGTTCCATTTGTCTTCGGCACTGGCAATGAACTGATCGACAATGACCTGGGCGGCATTCCAAAAATCACCGAACTGTGCTTCCCACATGCACAGTCCGTTGGGACAGTCCAACGAATACCCGTACTCGAATCCGAGCACGCCCGCCTCGCTTAGCGGACTGTTGAAAAGCGCCAACGGCGCTTGCCCATCACGCAAATTCTTCAACGGGGTGTAGGTTTCACGGTTACGCGTATCGTGCAGCACCGCGTGGCGATGGCTGAACGTGCCCCGCTCGCAGTCTTGTCCCGTCAATCGAACCGGGTGTCCGCCATCGAGTAGCGTTGCAAAGGCAGCCGCCTCAGCGGTCGCCCAGTCGAGCGGTCGCTCGCCCAGAGCCATCTCACGACGCTGTGCCATCGGCCGTTTCAGTTTCTTGTGGGACGCGAAGCCGTCCGGCAATCGAGTGATCTGGTCGATCAACTCGGACAGTCGTTCAACATCCACGGTCGTGTCCACCGGATCGGACGGTTCGGAACCGCCAAAATACTCGCTCCAGTTCGCCGCCAGCGTCTGCGTGTCGGGAGCGAACGATTCGTTCTTGCTAGCGGCAAATTCCGTTTCGAGCTTCTCCGTCCGTTGTCGACTGATTTCGTCGGCTTCATCCTCGGAAATTTTCCCCAAATCGAGCAAGCGTTTCAGGTACTGCTGACGCACTCCCGGACGCCGATCGATCTCCGCGTACATCTCCGGTTGTGTGAACCTCGGTTCGTCGCCTTCGTTGTGTCCCCATCGACGATACGCGTACAAGTCGATGACCACATCACGATGAAATTCCTTGCGGAAATCCATTGCCAAGGACACAACTTGAGCGACCGCTTCGGGATCTTCGCCGTTGACGTGGAAAATCGGGATCTGGAGCATCTTAGCGACGTCCGTCGCGTAGGTTGTGCTGCGGCCTTCGGTGGGCTCGGTCGTGAAACCAACCTGGTTGTTGATGACCACGTGCAAGGTCCCACCGACGCGATAGCCAGCCAGCTCACTCAGATTCAACGTCTCTTGGACAATGCCCTCACCTGCGAACGCGGCATCACCATGAATCAGGATCGTCATCGCCTCCTGATGCTTCGTGTCGCCTCGGTTGTCTTGCTTACATCGCGTCCGTCCCATCGCAACCGTGTTGACGAACTCCAAGTGGGATGGATTGAAACAAAGCGAAATGTGCAGCGTGTCGCCTGAGGCGGTCTTCCAGTCACTGCTGTAACCCAAGTGGTAGCGGACATCACCGCCACCCCGCGATAACTCGGGCGTCGGGTCGTCAAACGACCAGAAAATATTCATCGCTCGCTTCTTTAGAATGTTCGCCATGACATTCAGTCGACCGCGGTGGGCCATTCCCATGACGACCTCGCGCACCTTGTGCTGTCCGGCTTTCTCCAGCGCCAGGTCCAATAGCGGAATGAGGCTTTCGGCGCCCTCTAGCGAAAACGTCTTTGCCCCGACGAACTTGCGTCGCACAAATTCCTCAAAGATCGTCGCATCGGCCAATCGCGTGTAGATACGGCGTTGGACTTCGTGTGACAGAGGCAGGCGGTTTTGAGTCGTTTCCATCCGCTTCTGCAGCCAATCACGAATATTGCGATTGTCGATGTGCATGAATTGCGCACCGATGCTGCGGCAATAAGTGTTTTGAAGCTTCTCGAGAATCACGTCGAGTGTGCCGCCCGACACGTTCTCCAGGATGCTGCTATCGAATGGCCGGGCCAAATCGCCATCGCTCAGTCCGTGGCTCTGGGGCGATAGTTCCGGGCAGGTCGTATGATGCAGGTCCAGCGGATCCAATTTCGCAATCAAATGTCCCCGAACGCGGTACTCCCGCACCAGTTGGTCGACGCGATCTTGGATGCGCGCTAACCACAGGGCCTGGTCAACCTGCTGGTCGCCCGTGCTACCTTCAAGGGCAGCATTGGACATCGCGACGGCCCCATTGGAGGTCGCACCCGTCCTACCCGTCGAGCGGCCCCGGGAGCCGACGTCCGGGTCAACGGTGGCCGGTTCCAGCGACGGCTGCTGGAGTGCCGCCGAGCCGACCATGAATTGTTCGAAATACTGACGCCAAGTTTCCGAGACACTCGACGGGTTCTGCACGTATTGAACGTAAAGATCGTCGATGTAGTCCAGCGAATAACTGTTCATGCGATTGGGAACAGGCCGCCGCCGCAGGGCTGGGGATCGAGTGGATTGGGAAGCGGGCGGGACCCGAGCGCGGACAAATTCGGACGACCATCTTCCATGCACTTCCCACTGTACGGAACGATCGCCGCAGAGGGTAGGCACAACCGAAAAATTCAAGCCGCATCGGAGCGATTCGGGCTCGACGGCGATGGAATCGATTGGGCCCATCCGACTCGAGTCGAATCCAATCCGTTGCATGTTCGATTCGAGATCCACCGTTTATCTTACCCACCGTTTCCGCACATGTCCCGATTTCCGCCGCACTGACGTCATGGCTGTCCTGATTCAACTTCGTGATGCGCACAAACGATTTGGTGATCAAGTGCTGCTGGACGGCGCCAACGCCTCATTGACCGACGACGTCAAAGTCGGGTTCGTCGGTCGCAACGGGGCAGGCAAATCGACGCTGCTAAGGGTGCTCCTTGGCGAAGAGGATTTGGAATTGGGCGATGTCGTGCATCACCCGAGCTTGCGCATCGGATACCTGCGGCAGCACGATCCATTTCGCGAGGGCGAGTCGGCACTGGAGTTCTTACAGCGTGACAGCGGCGCCCCAGAATGGCAGTGCGGCGAAGTCGCCGGACAGTTTGAACTCAAAGGCGACTATCTCGAGGGGCCCGTGAAGGCGCTCTCGGGCGGCTGGCAGACCCGAGTCAAATTAGCGGCGCTGTTACTGCACGATCCGAATCTATTGATGCTCGACGAGCCGACCAACTTTCTCGATTTACGAACCCAGATTCTGCTCGAGCACTTCCTTCGAGACTTCAACAAAGCCGCACTGATCGTCAGCCACGACCGCGCCTTCCTCAAAGCGACGTGCAGTCAAACTTTGGAGCTGGCGCGCGGTCAATTGACCATGTTTCCTGGCAAAATCCATGATTTCCTTCAATTCCGTGAGGAACGTCGGGAGCATGACCGCCGGGTCAATGCAACGGTGATTGCCAAGCAAAAACAACTCAAGCAATTCATTGATAAGAATCGAGCAAACGCATCGACGGCCAGCCAAGCGCGCAGCAAGGCCAAGCAACTAGAAAAACTTCAAACGACCGAGATCGTCGTTGATGAGCCGACCGTGCATATCCGTGCCCCGCGCGTCCAACCACGCCAAGGAACCGCACTTCGATGTGAGGGCCTGGCAATCGGCTATCCAGGGGCGGGCAACGCAACACCGCATCGTGTCGCCGACGACATCAACTTGGAAATCGAACACGGTCAGCGCGCCGCCATTGTCGGTGACAACGGACAGGGCAAGACGACGCTCCTGCGAACCCTGGTCCATTCACTCGAACCACTCGAGGGAAGTCTACGTTGGGGGCATGGCATCGAAATCGGAACGTATGCGCAGCACGTCTATACCAGCCTGGATGAGCGACAGACGATTCTGGAGCAGTTGGAGTACGCATCGGACCCGGAAACGACGCGTCAAGACATTCTGGCGATGGCGGGCGCCCTCTTGTTTCGCGATGAAGCGATCCAAAAGAAAGTCAAAGTGCTCAGCGGTGGCGAGCGGGCCCGTGTCTGCATGGCCAGTCTGCTGCTCGGCACAGCAAACGTGCTGGTGCTGGATGAGCCCGGAAACCACTTGGATGTCGAGACCGTCGAAGCGCTCGCGGCGGCTCTGAAGCTTTACAAGGGCACGGTGGTCTTTACCAGCCACGATCGGCACTTCATGTCGGAAGTCGCCACCAACGTCATCGAGGTGCGCGAGGGCCACGTCCGCAATTACTTCGGCAGCTACAAGACTTATTGTGACGCCGTCGAAAAAGAGATCGACGAGGGCGAACGAGTTCGAGGGGCCAAAGCCGGCAAGTCATCGGCACCCAAAAAGGCCGGCCGAGCATCCCAACAAGACCACAAGGACCAGCGCCGCACAGAAAAAGAGCTCAAGAACTTGGAACGAAAGATTGCCCGGCTCGACGAGCAGAAGAAGGACCTGCAATCGGAACTTCTCCGGGCAACCGATCCGGATGCTGCCGTGACGTTACACGGCCAAGTCAAAGACATCGAATCAGAACTC
Organism: Planctomycetota bacterium; assembly: GCA_038748615.1. Lineage (GTDB taxonomy): Bacteria > Planctomycetota > Planctomycetia > Pirellulales > Pirellulaceae > Rhodopirellula. Next base: position 37,124 of record JBCDIU010000022.1, read on the forward strand.
AGCGCCGCCGAGGATCGTTGGCTCGAACTCAACGAAGGTAGCTGGTAGGCACTCCATTCAAACGCGAATGTCGATGTGCCCCTTGCTGATTTGCTCCTGTAGCACCACGACGTCGCGAATCAGTTGATTGATCGCGTCACCGGTTTGGCGTTGGGCGTCGAGGGTTTGTCCGAGCAGGGCCAAATCGATCTGGGATCGCGTCGAGTCGTACTTGGCTTGCAACACGGGCTGAATCGCGGCCGAAATCTCAGTCATCGGATCGCCTCGGTCAGAAAAGAAGAGGTGGAGATGAGGTCTCCCCGCAACCTGAACTCTGGCCTAAACATCGGCGGCGCGACCGAAAAAACAGCCTAGTCTCGACCAAGACTGTCCCCTACGACGCCAAATCGGACCGAATCTGACGATCAGGGTGATTGCAAGAAGGCGGGAATCGGTTTGCCAGCTAACTCATCGATGATCCCCGCGCTGCGCTCTTGAGCATTCAAGACTTCCATTTTCCCGACAAACAGCATCACCTCGCCGCCCTCAGGCACCGCCTGCTTGATCAATTGCCCTGCGGCGCGACCTGCCAAGTAGTTGCTGGTACCTAGATAGAACTCACGACGGGACGCTGGTGCGTCACTATCGTGACAAATCACCCGCGTCGCTCCGGCCGCAACGTTAATCATGTCCGTCTGATTGCTCGGGTCGATCGGGCTAATCGCGATGCCATCCACCGCAGCGGCCACGTTGGACTCCAAAAAACGTTTCTGTTCCTCGATCGATCCGGTCGATGGCATTTGCACATCGACTTGGCAGCGGAATTGCTCTGCGGCTCTTTCGCATCCGTCTTCGGCGAGCGTCCAAAACGGGTCCAAAGAATTGGTGATGTAGGCAATTCGCAGTCCATCCCCGTCAATCGATTGGTCCGTCAGCAACGGCCCGTTGCCCGACTTGATGGCATCGACATCCGCTGCAAACTCGTTGACGTTGTCGCGTGTGATCGACCGGTGCGGGATGATGATCATGCCCGATTCAGGCACGTCCACGGTTCCACCGAGTGCAAGCGTTGCCAGCCACTGCACGCTGCGATAGCCGAATGCGTAGGGCTGTTGCACCACGGTGCCGTGAACCGATCCGTCGCGAATTCCCGCCAAAGTGTCGGGATGCTCATCGAATCCCACAACGTTCACGCGTCCGATCGCGTCGCTGCTACGCAGGGCCGCGAGGATCATGGGGGTATTCTGGCTCCATAACCCGACGAGGCACTTCACGTCCGGATGCCGGAGGAGCGTCGTTTCGGCGTTCTCTTTCGCTTTGGAGTTGTCCTGGTTGTCGGTCAGGATGCCCAGCACGGTGTACGAACCGGCCTGGCGCGGAAAGCCCGTCGAGGATGGATCGGAACGACTGACCGAATCAGCGGTCTGGGAGGCGTTGCCCGTCTCGACGGAAGCGGTACGGCTGCACCCCGGTAGGATCGCTACAACCGAAATCGTCAACGCAATCGAAGTCACAATACGCGGCGCTCGTCGACTGTTTTCAAACATGGCGGACCCGGTGGCACGACAAAGACCGATGAGGGGTGGCGGGAGGATGACTCGCCCGACACGACAACGCCCCAGCATATCTGATTCATCGGACTCCCATAGACGACGGGGCATCCCATGGCCGATTTCAATAGCGCTTTGGTGACCGGCGCGACCGGATTCATCGGACGCAGGCTCGTCGACCGGCTAGTCCAGATGGGCGTGCAAACTCGATGCATGCTAAGGCCCGAATCCGATGCCGCGACGTTGCCTCGCGAACATGGTTCGATTCACCGGGGGCGTTTGGACGATCACGCAGAACTTTCCGCCGCCATGGATGGCATGGATGTCGTATTCCATCTCGCAGGCGTGACCAAGTCATTGCGTCGACAGACGCTGTGGGATGTCAATGAGACGATCACCGAATGTGTCGCGGCCGTTTGTGCGGATCAACCGTCGCCACCGACCCTGGTATTGGTTTCATCGCTGGCCGCGGCGGGCCCCAATCCCATGGACACACGATTGGGTCGGGCGAGGGTGCGATGTGAAGATGATATCGAGCAGCCCGTTTCGGATTACGGCCGCAGCAAACTGGCCGGCGAGGTGGCCGCGCGCCGCTATGCCGATCGCGTGCCGATCAGCATCGTGCGCCCACCGATCGTCCTCGGCCCAGCCGACCGGGACGGATTGGAACTGGTCAAACCCATTGCGAAGATGGGGATCCATCCCGTACCGGGATGGCAAGCCGGCCTATTCTCAGTCGTCCATGTTGATGACTTGGTCAACGGCTTGGTGGCGGTGGCGAGCCGGGGGCGTCGTTGCAGGTATCATGCCCCGACTCTCTCACCGACATCGGAGGGAATCTACTTTGCGGCGGATCCACAAGTCGTCGACTACGCCGAATTGGGACGGATGGTCGGCCGATGCGTTCACGGATCACGGCAGGTTCGGTGCCTTCGTTTGCCGCCAGCGGTCGTGCGCGTCGCGGCAGCCGCGAATCAACTGGCAGGCCGGATGACAGGTCGACCGCACATCTTTGGCTGGGACAAGTCACGCGAGGCCCTCGCATCGGGATGGGCTTGCAGCGTGGAAAAGATTCAAAGCGAATGTCGGGTGCGATTCACCAAAGACTTGCAAACGCGGCTCAACGAAACCGTTAGCTGGTACCGAAACGCGGGCTGGATTTAGTCGCTGGCCAAGATAGGCCTCACACGAGTAACTCAACATCCACGGTTGACTCGCGCGACGCGGAACCAGCGAATCGTTAGCGTCTCTTGGCGGGCCTTGCGTCTTCTTAGGCGAGTCTTGTTCCGTCATCCAAACGCAACATCACGTTCGGACGCGCCGTGTTGGTCTTGTAGTAATCCGGTCCCCAGCGATTCAGCTCCAGGAACATGGCAATGACCGCGATCAGCATGAACAGCATGCTCAACAGCAACATGACCGTGTAGACACTCGGTGGCTGCTTCGTTGATCGGACAGGTTCACTCGATGGTTGTGTCGACACGGTCGCCCTCCTGAATCGCTCCCTCGCTGTAGTCGTTCAAGATCTCCGCCACCGCACGATCTGGATTTGTATTGCGAACACGCAAGCGAGTGACATAACGGCCGCCTCGGGTGACCTCTAGCAGATGGCCCTGACGCAGCCCATCGTCATAGCCGATCGATACTTCCACCAGCTTCCTCGGTCGATTGACCACCAAAACATTGCCGTTTCGTTCGGGCGGTGCACCGTCCAATGGGTCCGCTGGGTTAATTCCAGCCGCGTCGACGACTTCCTTATAACGCGTCACTTGCGCCAGCAACTGGTCGTTGCGATCCTGTTGCAACTGAACGACCCCACGTAGTGTGTTCTTTTCGTCGGTCAGCTCGAGCGTTTCCGCGAACAACGTATCGCGATCTTGTTGCTCGGTCCGGATTTGGCTTCGCAGCCGGGTCGCTTCGGCGGTAAGCTTTTCAAGCTCTTCGGCGCGGCTACGGTCGAGTTGTGCCAGCTCTGTGTTCTTTGCCTGCAACTGCTGAACCGTGGATTCGCTCTCGCGAAGCTGGGACTCGAGTTGATCCAATTGCGTTTGCAATGCCGCCAATGCCGTTGTTCGGGCTGCCTGCTCACGATCCAGAGCGGCTTGGGTTCGTGCCCGAGCATTTCGCAGTTCTTCGTTGGTCTTCGCGATCGTTTCGATCTGAGCTTTCAAACCGTCGCTGCCAAGCACCACGTCACGCCAATTCCGGTGCGACGCGTTCACTGCCAATGCGAGCATCATGAAGGCTGCACTGAGCAACAGGATCAGAACCGCAAACGATTTCCCGAGAAGGGTCATGGGGACTCGATTCCAAAGAGATGAGATGGAGGTGCGACGAGCCAAGCCGACGCAGTCACGAAGTATAATTACGGTGAAAAAACAAAGTCAACAAATTTGCAGGGGCGGCTTCTTTTCCCATGGTTGCGTCGTCGTATGACCGTGAGTTTAACAGCGTTGCCGATTACAACGATCACCGGTCGCCAAAATCAGCCGCGATTCGATTCGACCGATCGCCGTGTCCATGCGATGGCGTCGTTGAAGCAGCCGCCAAGCATTCTCAACCCGATTTGGCCAATGCTCGCGGTCGTCGAGGCAGCGGCGGATGGCATTAAGAAGCCCGACCGAATCGCCGGGGGGTGCCCAGTAGCACGTTGGCTGGTCGTCTCGGTGCTGTAACTCGACAGTGCCGCCACTTCGAGCGGCAATGACTGGACGACGAAGCGCGAACGCTTCCAGGACGACGTTCGGGAGTCCCTCGAAATGGGACGGTAAAACAAGCACATCCGCAGCGGCAATTTCGGGGGTGGCTGGCGAGCGTACGCCCGCAAAAGTGACGTCATGCTCCGGCCTGAGCCGATGCCCGCTGGAGGCCTGCGACCAGATTCGCTCCAGGTTCGTACGATCTGGGCCATCGCCGATGAATCGCAACTGCATTGGCGCGACATCGTGCCTTCCGGCGAGTTCGATGAACGCGTTGAGTAAGTCGGCTTGCCCTTTTTCGCGTGACATCCGTCCGACGCAAACAAGCCGAACCGGCGCCGAGCGTTCGCGCGACCGGGCGGGCATCGCGGCGTGTTGGGCCGAAGACACGATCGCGTCAACATCGACCGGATTGCGAATGACCGAGATGCGATCCGGATCCAGTTCGTAGTATCTCGATGCGGCATCCGCAGCAGCCTGGCTCACGGCGACGACGCATTGACTGGATTGATATGCCTTTGCCAAGCGTCGACGCTTCAGGGAAATGAATCGTTGTTCGACCGTCGGCAAGGCAAGGTCAGGAGGACTGACGATCGTCGAGACACGCGGCACTCCGTGTCGGGCGACGGGGTGACCAGCAATCAAGGTCATGTGGAACGTCCGGTCGTAGATCACGTCGATGCCTAAATCCTCGACCAAGCGGCACAGGTCGACCGCTTGTCGCCGTAATGCCAATCCAGGCATTCGGCGAATGAGAGCCGATGGTTCGCCGGAGTCCTTGGCGTCCGTGGGACGTTCCGCCCGTGACAGTCCCGAGTGAACCCGCACATCCGAGGGCAGCGATGCCATCCGATCACCGTCCGGATGAGTCAGATAAAGATGCACGTCGAATCGATCTCGATCCAGGTGCTCGGCCAGCAAGGCCGTTTGATGTTCGCTGCCGCCACCTCGCATAGAACTGGCCATCAGCAGCACACGAATACGAGACTGCTCTGGCGTGTTAGTGCCTTCGTCGCATTGCGACTGGTGTGGCCTCACTGGTCAGAGGCTGACTTGGATTCGATCAGTTGATCCAGTTCGCCCCGGAGCACAGGCAGGATCTCGTCGTATCGAAATGCTCCGAGCGGTTCGGTGCCCCGTTTGAGATTCACACGTGCCGGTCCACACCAGAGTCCCAGGTCCGCATCGTCGGTTTCACCCGGTCCATTGACTCGGCAACCCATCACCGCGATGGTGATCGAGTGCTCTTCGGCGTACGTCGTCATTTCCTTGACCGCTTCGGCCAAGTCGATGAACGCCTCATTCTCGACGCGAGAACAGCTCGGACAACTGATGATGTTGAGCTTCGAATCATCGAACTTCACCACACTGCGAACTCGCCCGGCATAGATGTCCTCGATGATTTGATGTCCCGCGTCGATCTCCTCCGGTTTACGAGGATTGGGAAGCGTCAGTGAGACTCGAACCGTGTCGCCGATTCCTTTGCCAATCAGCTGCTCGAAAGCAATTCGCGTTTTGATGACGCCGTTGGGCGGCATTCCGGCCTCGGTGACTCCTAAGTGGAGCGGTACGTCGGGCCGCTCCGTCGCGAATCGGCTATTGACTTCGATCACCTTCGCCGGATCACTGTCTTTGAGCGACACGACAAAGCGGTGGAAGCCTAGAGAATCCACCAGCTCGCAATGCTCCAACGCCGACTCCAGCATCGGCGTGATCGAATCATCGTGAGCGTATTTTTCTTTCTTGGCCGGATCGACGCTGCCGCAATTGACCCCGATCCGTACCGCACAGTCGTTGGCGCCGGCGATGTCAATCAAGTACCGAACCTTGTCCTGCCACGGTTGATCTCGACCGTGGTGATAAAGATGGCCCGGGTTGTAACGGATCTTATCGACATGCGGCGCGACTTTTTTGGCAAGCCGATAGTTCTCTTGCAGGTCCACGGCCAGATTGGCGGTCGTCTGCTTCCGAATTTCCTCCAGAGCAGCCGCATCCTTCAAGTTATCGACCGCGATTCGCACGACCCCGGCGCCACGCCGCCGCAGCGCCTCGGCCTGCTCGACGGTTGCATCGATGTCGCGCGTCTTGGTCGCCGTCATGCTCTGCACCGCGATCGGGTTCCCGTCGCCGATGGTCACATTCCCGACCTCCACCGGGCGCGTTGGATTGCGTTGAATCTGCACGGATGACCCCGGCAGGTCAGCTTGGGGAAGGGCGTCAGAGGTCATCGAGGCGCCTGAATGGGTTGAGAAAAACGATTAAACGTTTGGGAGACGTCTCATTCATCATGACACGTCGTGAACCACTTGAAAAACCGTCAGTCGTCATGGCGGTGCAACTCCGCAGCCGCCCGTTCGTACAGACTTACGATCTGTTGTAAATCGGCATCGACCGGCGGTCGCTTCGGATTCATCTCTTGCAAGGTTGCCCGCACAATCGCCGCAACGGACGCATCGCGATACCACTTCTTGTCTGCCGGGATGATATGCCAGGGTGCATGGGGCGGATTGCAACGCTCGAAAATCTCCTCGTACGCCTCCCGATAGGCCGGCATCTTCTCGCGGGCGGCGTAGTCGCCGGCGTTGAGCTTCCAGTGCTTTTGCGGATCGTCGAGCCGTTCCTTGAATCGCTCCAACTGCTCCGCCGAGCTGACATGCAAGTAAAACTTGACGATCCGTGTGCCTCGGTGTGCCAGCAGTCGCTCAAAGTCATTGATCAACTCGTAACGCTGCTTCCAAACCGACTTGGGCACCAGATCTTCGACACGGACCACCAACACATCTTCGTAGTGGCTGCGGTTGAAAATGGAAACATGGCCAGCCGCTGGCGCCGCGGGATGAATTCGCCATAGAAAGTCGTGTGCCGACTCGAGTGAGCTGGGCACCTTGAACGGATACGTTCGACAGCCCTGCGGATTCATTTGGCCCAGCACCTTTCGGATCAGACCATCCTTGCCCGCCGCGTCGGGCGCCTGCAAGACGACGAGCAGTGACTGTCGCTGCTCGGTGAATAGCTGGTACTGCAAATCCCGAATTTCCTCGACCGCCGCCGCGGTGAAGGCACGGCCGTGTGCTTTGCCTTCAAAGGGACCGTCGGTCTTCGTTGCAATGCCAGACAGCTTCACGGACTCACCGCTGGGAATGCGGTGGGCATCGATGAAATCGAACTTGGGCCGCAAGTCGCAGTTTTCCTCGGCCAACCCGTCGCCGTGGGTCATGGCAACATCGTCAGCGTGAAATCATCGAACTCGTTCATGTCGTCGAAGGAGCCAATCCCAACTCGACCGCTGCCAAAGGTCTTGTCGACCACGCTCATGTGAGGCGTTTCCATGTCGTCAAAGAACACCTCGATCGAGCCACTGTCCAAATCGCGACGCACCAGCACGTCGTGCCATTGGTCGTCCCAGGGTGTCAATCGTTCATTGGTGGTCAATGCCAGGCGAGGTGCCTCGTTGACGATCATGATTTGCCCGCTGTGCGGGTCTGGCTTGGCACCCAGGTGACAGTAATAGAAGTGAGTGGAATCGACATAGCCAAAGAAAACGCAGCAATCACGGTGATTTCCCGTGTCCTTGGTGCTACGAACACGAAATCGGATTTCAAAACTACCGACCTGAGGTTCCTTCAAAATGGCAACATGGCCGGGACTGCGAGTCGGCGGCGTGTAAGCGGACTTGCGAGCCGTGATGGCGATCACTCCGTTGCCATCATGTTCCATCCAAGTCCAAGTCGCTGGATCGAGGAACTCCCATTGCGATAGATCCGCGATTGATCGCACCGGCACCGACGGACTGGAATCGAAGTCGACCTTGATCGATGTCGGAGAATCAGCCAACGATTGAGCATCCGATGCCCGGCCGTCGCGAGCCCCCATGGAAATTGTCGACAAAACGGCCAAAGTCAGGCTCAGTACGGGCTTCATGGGAATCGAACCGGGTCGTGGGGCGAGGAAATCGTGTGAACAAACCTGGGAAGGGTGCGTCCGACCTGGCCAGGAGTGTACTCGATCGGTGGTGGAATCGCGATTTGGACTTGCCAGGGGCGTCGGAATTGCCATACTGCCACGCTTCGAAAATTTGAGCGGGGGATGCGGCTGGGGGCGTGCAGGGCACGCCACGGGATCGGTCGCATCTCGCCGTCGTCATCCCCCAATCCCAAACATTTGCGGGCCGCGCGTGCCATGACGGACGTCATAGAAGTTACCAAGCGAGATTCGATCGGCACGGCCGCAACGCGCCGGCTGCGTCGGACCGGCCAAGTGCCGGCCGTGTTGTATGGTCACGGTGAAGGAAACCAGCATTTGGCGATTCCAGCGATTCAAGTCCAGGGACTGCTGCGTCACCACAGTAAGACAGTGCAATTAGAAGGCGAAGTCAAAGAAACCGCGCTGGTCAGTCAGATGCAGTGGGATCCGATGGGCATCGAAGTGCTGCACCTGGACCTGATTCGAGTGAATTTGAAGGAAAAGGTCGATGTGACCGTGCCGATTCACCTGCATGGAGAAGCGGTCGGGACACGCGAGGGCGGCATGTTGCTGGAGAACACTCACGAGGTCGATATCCGATGCTCCGCCGGTGAGATTCCTGAGAGTCTCTCTCTGGACATCAATGATTTGCACGTGGGTCAAAACGCGACGGCATCCCAGTTGCAACTGCCCGCGGGTGTCGAGTTGGTGACCCCAGGCGACGTGGTGATCGCGCATGTGGAGGCCCCACGCGGCGAAGTTGAGGAAACCGGAGGTGCGATGACCGAACCTGAGGTGATCGCGAAAGGCGGCGACGCGGCGTCGGACGACGCGGAGTGAAACTTGTGGTTGGTTTGGGGAACCCCGGCCGCAAGTACGATCAAACCCGTCACAATGTCGGGTTCATGGTTGCCCAACAATTGATCGCCGAAAAGAACGGTTCGTTACCGACGACCAAGTTCGATGGCGAGTTCAGCGAGGTCCTCTTCGGCGGCGAGAAACTGCTGGTGCTGTGTCCTCACACGTTCATGAACGCCAGCGGCCAGAGCGTCCGCAAAGCGTTCGATTTTTATCGATTTGATTTGGATGATTTGCTGGTGGTCTGTGACGACCTGAATCTCGCCACCGGACGGATTCGGTTGCGTCGTTCCGGGTCCGCCGGCGGCCAGAAAGGAATCGCGGATGTCATTCGGCATCTCGGTTCCGACCGTTGGGCGCGACTCAAGATTGGAATTGATCGCCCGCCCGCCCGTTGGCAAGTGACCGACTATGTGTTAGGCAAGTTTGATTCGGAAGAGAAAGAAACGATCGCCTTGGCGGTTAGCCGAGCCTGCGATGCCATCGCGGTTTGGGTCACCAGCGGAATCACCGAGGCCATGAACCGATACAACGCCGACCCGCATCCCAACTGACCCCTCCCCCAATTACCTATTGAAGCTCAGTCAAAACCGTGGCAAAACGCAACACCTACGAAACTCTCCTGATCCTCGACAGCAACCATTACGCACGCGATCCCGGCGGGGTATCGAAACAGCTTGATGAACTCGTTACCGAGAACGGTGGCGAGGTGTTGGTCAGTCGGATGTGGATGGAACAGAAACTGGCCTATCCAATCGACAAACACCAAAAAGGCACTTACTACCTGATCTATTTCAGCATGGAAGGTCCAAACTTGGCCAAGCTTGATCGGTCCTTTGCCTTGGCAGAGCCGGTGATTCGTGAGCTGACGATTCGATTGGACCCTCAACTGGTCGAACCGATTCTGGCCAATGCACGAGGTGAGCATTTCAGCGGTCCCGCGGGCGAACCCGTCGCGGATTCCGATGGTGAAACGGCTCCCGTTGATGCCGATGAAGCGCTTGAGCCGATTGCCTAGCCACAACGGTCTGTGATTCTGTATTTCATTGGTTCCTGAGTTGAATTCGCCATGGCCAGTTTCAACCGCGTGATGTTGATGGGAAATCTCACTCGGGATATTGAGTTGCGATACTTGCCAAGCGGCATGGCTGTCTCGGAGTTCGGCCTTGCGGTCAACGACAAGCGAAAGAGCAACGACGGTCAGTGGGTTGATGACGTTAACTTCTTCGACATCACGCTCTTCGGTCGCACCGCAGAGGTTGCCAGCGAGTACCTTTCGAAGGGTTCACCTGTTTTCATTGAAGGTCGGCTGCGTCACGAGACATGGGAAAAAGACGGCCAAAAGCGATCGAAGGTCAAGGTCATCGGAGAGCGGATGCAGATGATCGGCGGTCGCGACTTAGGCGGTCGTCGGGAGAGCGGCGTCCGAGAATCGGCCCCCCAACCCAATTACGTCAACTCCGGCGGTGATCCCCCCGCCCAGCCATCGGCGCATGCCGGCTCATCAAGCCACGCTGGTTCAGATGCGCCGCCGAGCGGAAATGGGAACAGCTATAACGAACCGGATATCCCGTTCTAGATGACCTTACGAACTCGAGACCGAGTCATAGGTCACGGGACGCAACCGACTTTCCTTCAACGCACATCATTCAAACCACCCCTATCTTTCGAGACCGAGCCATGCCATCCGCATCCGCCCGCCGAGCCAAGCACCAATTCAAGCGATTACCGCGAGGTGAAAACGGTGGCGTTCAACTGCTGCTGATTCACAATGTTGAACACCTTGGTAAACAAGGCGATATCGTTGAGGTGAAAAATGGCTACGCCCTGAACTACCTGTTGCCACAAGGCTTGGCCACGCTGGCAAGTGACCACCACAAACGAATGGTGGAGAAGCATCGTGTGAAGTTGCGAGAGATTGAACTCGCGAAGCTGCAGAGTTTTCGTGACCAAGCCAGTGAATTGGCAAAGCAGTCGATCACCATCGAGGCAAATGCCAACGACGAGGGGCACCTCTACGGCAGCGTCGGACCACACGAAATCGTGGACTCGCTCAAGAGCGTTGGCGTTCACCTGGCGCAGGACCAGATTCGTCTGGAGGGTCCGCTCAAAGAACTCGGCCTCTACACCGTCAAGGTGCATTTGCATAGCGAGGTCGACGCGAGTGTGAAAGTTTGGGTGGTCCCCACGGTCGCGGCCGAAGGCGGCGAACCGGGCGCATCGTGAACGCGACGTTGACGGACTGAAAAAAAGGGAACTCGAACGAGTAGAGGAGATCATCGCATTTGGCTGTGGCGACGTCGCACGACGAGCGTGAACGGCCAATGACGAACTGAACACCCGGCAAAACGGGGCTGTGGCGGAACTGGCAGACGCGCTGGATTTAGGATCCAGTTCCTTCGGGAGTGCAGGTTCGATTCCTGTCAGCCCTATTGATTCAACTCAAGAGAAACTTGGAGACGTCGCGCCGGTCGCCATCCGACTAGGGCCAGTGGGACGGTGCAGTTCTCTTTCGGGCGATTGGCTCAGTTGGTTAGAGCGCTGCTTTCACACGGCAGAGGTCACTGGTTCGAATCCAGTATCGCCCACTTTGATCGCCATTTGGGATCGGTCGATTCTCAACAGAAGTTCTTTGAATGAGGGACCTGCAAGGAGTGGATCCAGATCGCGCTGTCATTCTTCGTCCGATGCGAGGATGAGGTCGATCAGTTCGGCCGTTAGAGGCTTTCGTTCAGTCGCGTTCAGGGTTGGGGCCATCAAGTCATCGGGGTCATCCGAGTGGATGGCTCCGAGCGTGTGAGCGATCTCGTGAAGCAGCACTGTCAAAAGATCGACCCCCGCGCCCGCGTCCTCTCGAAGTTTTCCGTTGGAGTCGAATTCCAGATCGTCCAACGGCGTTGAGTCCAGGAACCAGCCGGCGCCCGATGCGTCCGGGTCCACGAAGATGGTCGTCGGCGTGGCGTAGGCGAGTTGTCGCTCTGGCAGATTCCTGATCTCGAAATGCAGATCGACCAGGCGCGACGGTTTGAGGCCGGCATCAATCAACAACTCCGTTGCCGCAACCTGCAATTCCATCAACGGTCCGACCGTTAACAGGTCACCCGGAGGACTCGGCTCTTCGACATCTCCCAGCATGAGGCCGAACTCGCCCAAGATCAGACCGCCGGACGACTCGGAGCTGGTCACGTTCTGCAAAACGGTCTGAACTGGATTGAGTCGGACTGTCCCGAAGTTGGTTGCGGTGATCGAAGACGGTTCATCGGGATTCGCGTCGGTGAAATTCATCAGCGCGACCAAGTCGATATGGCTTTCGAGTCCGTCCGAGGAGATGAAGACACCGCGAGCCCGTGTATCCCCAGAAGCTGAATCGATAATCTCGGTCACGCCGCTGAGGTCGACCTCGCCTCCGGCGATCGCTCGGATCGTTAGATCTTGATCGGCACCGGTTCCGTTCGTGATGCCTGTCAATCCAGGAAGCGAAAGCAGGCTGCCGTTGCCCGATGCGCCAAATGTATCGTTCGCTGAGCCTGAATACGCAGTTGCTGCTGGCAGAGCAAGCGTCACCCCGTCGCTGACGGATAAACTTGCGCCATCGATATTCGATGCCTGGCTCAGATCGACCGTCCCGCCACCGGTCAAGCTCACACTTCCACTAGCGATCGTGGTCACATTGCTCAGATCAGCGAATACGCCAGCAACGTTCCAAGTGGTGCCCGCGGCATCGGTCAGTGATTGGAACGCATGATCGACACCGCTGAGGTTTGCCAATCCGTTGCGGAAGTTTGTGATTTGCGTGATCGGTAACGTCCCGGTGCCATCCAAGGTCAACGTCACCCGGTCCAGATCGGTCAGATTGCCTGCCAAGATTTCGCCACCGGTTCGAGCACGCAAAAATGAACGCTCATCCGAATTGGCATCGGTAAATGAGGTTAGCGACGAGAGATCAATCAAGCTGCCGGTGCCCTCGGCCGTGACTCCGACACTTCGGGCTCGCGTGTCTCCACTGTTCGGATCGATCAAAGTCGACACGCCGCGGAGGTCAATTTGTCCGCCGGCACTCGCCGTAATGGTCAGATCCTGAGAGACACCCGTCCCATTGGTGATGCTCGCCAGACCGGAAAGCGAAAGCAGGCTGCCGTTGCCTGTTGCGTTAAACGCATCGTTGGCTGAGCCTGAGTATGCGGTTGCTGCTGGCAGAGCAAGCGTCACCCCGTCGCTGACGGATAGACTTGCGCCATTGATGTTCGATGCCTGGCTCAGATCGACCGTCCCGCCACCGGTCAAGCTCACGCTTCCGCTAGCGATCGTGGTCACATTGCTCAGATCAGCGAATACGCCAGCAATGTTCCAAGTGGTGCCCGCGGCGTCGGTCAGCGATGGGAACGCATGATCGACACCGCTGAGATTCGCCACGCCATTGCGAAAGTTCGTAATTTGCGTGATCGGTAACGTCCCGGTGCCATCCAAGGTCAACGTCACCCGGTCCAGATCGGTCAGATTGCCAGCCAAGATTTCGCCCCCGGTTCGAGCACGCAAAAATGAACGCTCATCCGAATTGGCATCGGTAAACGAGGTCAACGAAGAGAGATCAATCAAGCTGCCGGCGCCCTCAGCCGTGACTCCGATACTTCGGACTCGCGTGTCCCCGGTGTTCGGATCAGTAATGAATGTGACGCCACTCAGGTCGATCTGGCCTCCTGCACTCGCGGTGATCCTTAGATCTTGATTCGCACTTGCGGTTCCGTTCGTGATGCTTGTCAGTCCAGGAAGCGAAAGCTGGCTGCCGTTGCCTGTCGCGCTAAACGCATCGTTGGCTGAGCCTGAATACGCAGTTGCTGCTGGCAGAGCAAGCGTCACGCCGTCGCTGACGGATAAACTTGCGCCATTGATGTTCGATGCCTGGCTCAGATCGACCGTCCCGCCACCGGTCAAGCTCACGCTTCCGCTAGCGATGGTGGTCACATTGCTCAGATCAGCGAATACGCCAGCAACGTTCCATGTGGTGCCCGCGGCGTCGGTCAGCGATGGGAACGCATGATCGACACCGCTGATGTTTGCCGATCCAATGCGGAAGTTCGTAATTTGCGTGATCGGCAATGTCCCTGTGCCATCCAAAGTCAACGTCACCCGGTCCAGATCGGTCAGATTGCCAGCCAAAATTTCGCCACCGGTTCGCGCGCGCAGAAATGAACGCTCATCCGAATTGGCATCGGTAAACGAGGTTAGCGACGAGAGATCAATCAAGCTGCCGGCGCCCTCGGCCGTGACTCCGATACTTCGGCCGCGCGTGTCTCCGCTGCTCGGATCGGTGATGAATGTGACGCCGCTCAGATCAATTTGGCCTCCCGCACTTGCCAACACCCTTAGGTCGATAAAACCGCTGCTCGTCCCGTTCGTGATACTTGTCAGTCCTGGCAGCGAGAGAAGGCTCCCGACGCCAGATGCCGTGAAACTGTCATTGGCCGAGCCTGAATAATCTCTCGCGTTTGGCAGCAAGATTTGACCGCCTGAAGTCGCCGTGAAGCTGGCGCCATCGATTTCTGTATCACCGGTGGCCGTGAAGATCGCTCGATTACCTTCGGCGATCAGTGTTCCATTCGTAATCTCCAAACGGCTGCTGATCTCGGACGGCTCGGTGACCGTGAGCGTGCCACCGGACATTGCCAAGTTCTCGCGGCCAATCAGACTGCGAATGGCAATGTTGCCTTGATTGATGTTGACGGTGACGTTGCTGGTCTTTCGATCGAGGATGACGGTGTCGTTCGGGCCGGGCACTTGTCCACTGCTCCAGTTGGACGGGTCGTTCCAATTCCCATCGCTGTCGGAGATCCACGCCACCGCGTTCTGCTCATCGAAATCAAAACTGGCAAAGCTGACCGCAATCGATTCGGAGATCGCATTACCCGCTATATCGGAAACCGCGCCCGCGTCCGTGGTGAGCTGGAAACGGCCTTCGGCAAGCGGCGATTCCGTGTAGACGACCAGCCGACGCGATGAGAGAACATCGACGCGGCTGATCGGGACCTCGAAGTCGTCACCTCCGCGCAACACGAAATCATCACCGAGATTCAGCAAAGTAAAATCATCGGGCGAAAGATCGGTTTCGTCGATCGGCTCATCAAATCGCAGCGTGACCGCACGGACTCGGAATCCGGCGCCGGTGTCGGAGGGCGAAGAACCAATGAACGTCGGTGGCGTGATATCGGGCGTTAAATCGTATGACAAGATTTCGGACACACCGGCATTGCCGCCGGTGTCAAACGCACGAACTTGCAACTCAACCGTGGTCACCCCGGATGCCAGCGAAGGGGTGACGGCCCGCAATTCAAACGGAGCGGAAATGTCGCGAGCAACCACCTCGTCATTGAGGAGCAACTCCACATCGCGGACTTGAACATCATCCGTCACGTCGACACGAATCGGAACGATGCTGCCTTCTTGGATGCCATCCCCATCCGGCCCCGCGATCGTCACGGTGGGCGCGTTACCTTGATTGTCGAAGCCGAGATAGTTCACCACGACTAAGCCGCCGGCACCGTCCGCGATGTAGCCAATGCCCGACGCGATCTCCACGTCGCGAGGCACCGCGGGCAAGTCGAACTGCGTCAGGTAGTTGTCCGTGACGCTCGGATCACTGACATCCACAATGCTGACCACCGGTTGGTCGACCGAAGCACCGGCCAAACCGACCGCCAGACCAAGCCCCGATCCGTTCGGCGTGATGACCTGGCCAGGTGCGATGAACGGTCGATCGACATCGGTTCCGCTGATGATCGAGGGGTTGGTCGGGTTGGATACATCAACGGTGACAAAACCGCCGGGTGTGTGGCTTGGTTGGGCTCCGATGTAGAGCGTGTCGCGATCGACCGTTATTCCGCCACCGCCGTCCGGCAACTGGACGGATCCAAGCTTGGCAATCCGCAGTCCAGTTGTCTCCAGTACGTGGAGCACGTTTGAATCATCGACGGCGTAGATGAAGTTGGACGCATGTGCCAACTCGACGATGGTCGAGCTTTCCGGTATCAGGAAAGTCTCCAGCAATTCACCGGAGACCGGATCAAAGGACCGCACCTGGGTTTCAGTCGACGCGAAGACGATCCCATCGACCAACTCAACTTGAGACGCATTGAAGCTTGCCGTTCGAACCACCCGCGGCATCATCGGATCGGAAACATCGACAAACTGCAAACCGCCATCACTAGTCGCGACAATTGCCATCGAGGCAAGCGCATCAACGGCAACATCCTGAGCATCGCCACTCAGATCAAGTTGCCCCAGCACGATCGGCAAATCAAAACCACTCGTGTCCACGATCGCAAGTCCGTCAGAACCCGTCGCGACAAAAGCCAATGGATCACCGGAGTCCTGACTGGCCGCGACGACGACCTCAGATGCCTCGCCCTGAATTGGTAGCGAAGCGATAATTCCAGTTGGAAAAGCACGTCCGCCAAGCGGGTCCGTTCCTGCCTGAATTTCCGCGTAATCGTTTACGCCATCCTCATCAGTATCTGCAACGGATACCGATGTACCAATAGCCCGCTCGACGTCATCTCGAAGACCGTCGCCATCGGTGTCGCCTGCGATCGATGGAGCCAAAACCGCGGTGGGTATCGTGAACCTCGTTCCACTCGCAAGCCGCGGCACAGCAGTGTTTGCAATTAGTTGTTGTTGTGGGTTGACCAAATCGATTCGAAGTGATTCATCACTCGGAATCGAAATGTCAGTGGCAACCCCCGAGGAATCGGAACGTCCAACCAATTCAAAGTCAGAATCATCTGAACTAATCATGTATGAGAAATTAATAGGTTCTGAGACACTTGGAACATCCAGAAACGATTCCAAGCTCTCGGCATAACCTGATGCACTTTGCTGATAAAACTGTTGAAGTGTATTGACTGGGTATTTGGCTTCCAATTGATCAAAGAAATCATTTTGGGCAATCAGTGCATCCAAATCAATTGATCCATCGGATTCAATCTCACCAGTGCGGAAGCGGAAGAATGTCGTTGCGACGTGCTCGGCTAATTGATCGATCTGATTCGCTGGTATCGAGGGAAAGTCAAGTTTGATTTGATTCAGTTCGCTATCGGTGATTGGGCTACCGTTCACGCCGGATAACGAGACGGCGGCGGCGACGGTTGCATTCATGGCTTCAATGGCTGTCACGCGATCTGCGACGCCGAAAAAGTATTCAGACCACGTTTCGCCAAAACCGTTTCCTACGACATCAAAGAGTGTTTGCGTGTATTCGATTGCTTCGAGGATCTTCCCAATCTCATTGGCGAGTGCTGATGCTTCAGCTAGTTCAATGGACTCGAGCGTTGCGATGGCTTTTTTCAACTCGGATCGTCGCTCAACCGAGAAGGAGTCTCGATCAATTTCATATCGCTGAAGGAATTCCGGGGTGACAACCACTGACGCGACGGACGAGAATTCAACCAAGGAGGCGTAAAGACGCTCGGTCGTCTCTGGACTCAGGACTCGCAGCGGTTCTCCCTGACCTCCTGCGATGTTTCCACTGGCGAATGTGCAACTTAGATCAGTTTTGCATTCAAGGTCATTGGGCGCGTCGGACGAGCCAAGCCATCCCATAGTGGCAATACCGACAACTCCCCCAAGGGCGACGATCATGTAAAACTCTAAACTCGCGGCACCCGCAGTACCCAAGGCAGCACCTAAGGCTACAGGGGCAGTTATAGGTGCGGCAAAAACGGCTAGCGCGACAACGCCGGCTAACGCCAGGGTTCCGCCGATAATGACAAAGTGCCATCCAGGTGCCTCAATCCCTGTGCCAGGATCTGTTGTTACCGTGCTTCCATCCTCACTTACGGTAGCGACCGCGGTCGGCTTAAAAATCCCAGCGTCATGATCAAACGACATGAGGATGGCTTGTTCGCCCGGTGCTGCGCCTTCCAAGTTTGGAAAGCTAACTTGAGCCGGAATATCGAAGCTCAGATTGCCATCGGCCAAATTGAAGCCGACTTCCGTTCCAGCTTGGACAGAGAAAACAAACTCGGGTTGCATGTTGGGTGGCAGCGGTGCCGGCAAGCGATTCGGATCGACGGGAATGACTGCCGCGCGCGTGGCGACGGTACCGTCGGCGTCTTGTGCGGAGCTGGCTGGATAAGTGATTTGCAGATTGTCGATGATCGCCTGGGCCTTGTCGGGGTCGTCGGCGAACATTTCGCGGACTTCCGCTTGGCCTGCGGCACCTAAGCCCACGACGGTGTCCGCGTCGGTGTTCAGTTCGACGATGTCGCTTTTGGCCATGGGCGGCAGATAGATGTCAAACGCTTCACCATCCATTTCCAACTGGGTCCGCTGGCCGGGAATGCTATGGAACGGTTTTCCAAGTGTGGCGTAGCTGGTGCCTCCCGGTGCATTGATGGCGGTGCCGCCGTCGATGTGCACAAAGAAGTCGGGTGCAGGCAATCCATCGGGGCGACCATCGCTGTCATTGTCCTGAAGCCCCAACTCAAAGAAGCCGTTTTCATCAGTGACGGCAAAGACGCTCGGGTCGGCGTCGAGTGAGATGGTGGCTCCAACGATGGGGATGTCGTTTCCTTCGCCGTCTTGGTTGTACGAGTCGAACACAAACCCGAAGACGCTCGTGCCGGGAATGAAACTCAGCGGCAACGTTCGAAAGTCGTATTCCAGCAATCCGCCCGGTTCACCATCGCCATCCGCATCCAGGCTCAAGCCGTCGCGACCGGCGATTCGGTCACCATCGACGACGACACGGACCTCGGTGGACGGTGGCAGCGGTGCATCATAAAAGAACGTCGCGAAACGCTCCGTCGAGGAGACTCTTATGTTGCCCGCGACACGCTCGCCATTGGCAATTAGATAGAACGATTCCGAGTTCACCGTCACGGGATCGACTTGGTCATTGAATCGAATGATGGTTTCTCGCGTCAGCGACACCAACTCCTCACCCGGACGCGGCGAGAGATCCGTTAGCCGCGTTGGTGCGGCAACACCAAAGCTAAAGTCACCGGAGGCGAGGAAATTACCCGCTGGATCGGTGATCGCCGACGTATCAATCGTGAGTTGATACTCGGCATCCGCCAGAGGCTCCGACAGGTTGAGGGTGTAGGCGGTGCCGAACGGGCCCTCGATCCCGTCGATGCTGATGACGTTTCCGTCCCCGTCTGAAAGTGCGTAGCTGGATGCCAGGTCTCCACCCAAGACGGGCTCGCTGTAGTTGACCTCGATCACTTGCACGTTGTCACGCACCACATCAGGCACATCAATGCTCGCGGTCGGTTGGACGGTGTCCAGCGTGATGGGCACGGTGACAACCGGGGACACATTGCCCTGATCGTCAAGTGCTCGGAATCGGATCACGTGCTGTCCGTCGGCGCTCCCGTCGAGTGGAAAGTTCGTGGTGAACGAAAAACTGCCTGACGTGTCGATCGAGACCACGTCACCTAGATCCGTTTGCACCAACAACGCTTCGATCGCCGCATTGCCCGTGATCTGTCCCGCAAACGACACGTTCTGACGAACCGTTCGATCTGAAGTGTCATCCAGTTGGACCACCAAATCCGATGAAGCCGAACCTCGAATGATCGTCAAAGCGCCGCTGCTGGAATTGCCGGCCAGGTCGGAGGCGGTGACGGTGAGTTCATTCTCACCCACTTCCAACGGCACATTGTCAAAGGCAAATCCGCCCGTCGCGTCGGCGGTTGTTTCCGCCTGCAGATCCGGCAGTTCAACTCGCGACCCGGGAGACGTGACTCCGACCAATCGCACACTGGTTCGATCCGTCATTAAGTCTCCCAACGGGGCACTGTCGAACGCTGGATCCAACACCAGCGACGGTGTGATGGGTGCCTGCGTATCGAGGGTGACCAGCAGGGACACGGTGTCCGAAATCGCACCATCCTCGTCCGTCGCTGTCGCTTCGATCTGGATCATCCCGTCGGCACTGCCATCCAACGCGATGTCGGGTGTGAACGAAAACGATCCATCTGCGTTGGGAACCACCGCGACCGGTGAACCGTCACCGATGTCAAATGAGATGCTACCGACGGGATTGTTGATGTCCGTCGCGATGCCAGTTACCAGAATCGACGACGTATAAAGATCTCCACCTAAACCGGTGTCGCTGGCGAGACCGATGTCGAGGCTTGGTGGCGGATTTCCAAGGGCCAAAATGTTGATGACCCGCAACGCATCGAGTGCCGAGGCAAGCCCATCATCATTGACGTCATAGAATGGCTGAGTCTCCAGAAGCCGCTCATCCAATACACCATCGCCGTCACTACTCACACGAGCATTGAGCTCATTGATGATTTGCAACGCGTCGACAGCGGAGACATTGCCGTCCTGATTGACATCACCAGGTCGGACGAGATTATGCCAGCCGCTCGCCAGCATTTGCCTTGGCTCGAGCTGTTCAAAATGATGACGCCGCTTTCGATCGATCCTGCGTTGTCGCGTATCGGGATGTTCACGGCGTTTGGACTTGAGGACTTGATGCAGATTCAAACGGGCAGCCACAGCGGAACTCGATCCCCAGAGAAACGAAACAAACCACGATTCAAGGAATCCGTCCCACGGCCCCCGTCGGGGGAGCCGGAGATCATACTACGCATCACGAGTCTTCGTGATGCGTCTTCATCATGAGGAATGCCTAACGGCCCTGGTGACGGACTCCCCACGGTTAGACGGACGGGCGTGACACGGAGGTATCCGTTCGCAACAAAAAACCGAGATGCGTCTGGAGTGGATCGTTCAGAAACGGTCTCATTGACTAGATCGCAGGGAGCCATTGCTGCTGACTCGACCTTTTCGCCTTTCGCTGCAGGAGAAGCCGTTGACACCAACCGCGGAGGAATCGACATCGAAGAGCCTGCTGGCGGGACTTCGTCAGGGACATCCGGCCGCATGGAGTCGCGTCGTCGACGTCTATGAGCCGTCGATTCGTATCTGGTGCCAACAGTCGAGACTGCCCGAACCCGACGTGGACGAAGTCGTCCAACGGGTCATCTTGACTGTCGTCGAGAGCATCGCGAAGTATCGGCGCAAGCATCCAGATCGCAGCTTTCGGAAGTGGCTCTGGACGGTCACCCGTACCAAACTACTGGACACCTATCGTGAGGTTTATCGTCATGAATTATTCGATCCACAGTCGGCCGAGCGCTGGCTGATTGACGACGGTTTGCCGCCGGACGAGCCGCCTCGGGAGGGCGTCGCCGTCGACGCAACGCTTGCCAGGGCGATGGAGCTCGTCCGCCAACAGCACCACGATCGAACCTGGAGGATTTTTTGGCGCAGCGTCCGCGGGGAAGGCTCGACGGCCGATATCGCCGCTGACTTTGGAACGACGCCCGCGAATGTCCGACAAATCAAAAAGCGACTCTTGACCAAGCTGCACGACATCTTGGAAATGACCGAGTCGAATGAGTGAGGCAACCAAGTGAGTCCGTCATCGCGGTCCGATTCCGACTCGCATCTGCCGCCGCACTTACGGGCGTTGCAACGGAAAGTCGCCCGCATGTCCGTGACCGAACCTTGCCGCCCGGTGGACGATGATCCCGAAGGTTCATCGTCGATTCTCAACTTCAAGGTGACGCCTCCCCTCAACGACGCGGACACGTCACCGATCCAGTTGCCATCGAGCCTACTGGACCAGCTGGGCACCTTCGACTCGCCCCGGCTCATCGGCAGTGGCGGAATGGGAGCCGTGTTCGAGGTAACGGAGCGAGACAGCGGGCAAGCATGGGCCGTCAAGACGCTTCATCGACTCGAACCGAGATACCTCGCTCGACTCAAAAGCGAGTTTCGATCGTTGACTCAGTTGCCACCCCACCCAAACGTGATCAATGTCGCCGAACTGGTCGTCGACGATTCGGCTGCCGCGTTCACAATGGACTTCATTGACGGCCAACGGTTCGCCGACGCCATGATGGCGGACACATCGATGAAACGTCGGCGTCAGCTATTGATTCAACTGGCTGACGGTTTGCACCATCTCCACTGCCACGGCATTCTTCATTGTGATTTGAAATCGTCCAACGTGCTGGTCACCGCCGACGATCGAGTCGTGTTGCTGGATTTCGGGCTTTCCGCTTGGTTGAACGGATCCGCGAATCTTCCACGAGATCGAAATCCAGTTCGAGATCACACGCCAAGAGCTTACTTTCTTGGCACGCTCGCTTATGTCTCTCCGGAGCAAGCCGAGGGGAAAGCGCTTGCACCAGCGAGCGACTGGTTCGCCTATGGCGTGTTGATGGCCCGCTCGCTAACCGATCGCTTCCCTCACGAAGGTGAGGATACGGCGGCGTTGTTGGCAAACAAGCGAAGCGGTAACTCCGTAATAAATGAAAGGGAGTCGAATGAATCGATTCCCTCGAATTGGCTGTCGTTGATTCGGCAGCTCCTACTTCCCGATCCGGACGCGCGTCCGAGCTACGAGGCTGTGTGCCAGCAGTTGAGGGATCCAGGCGTGACGGTGGTCCTTGAGCCCGTGCATCAGGCCGAGCCATTATGGACACCATCGCCGACGTTAGTGGGCAGAAAAAATGAGCTGGAACAGTTTGTCGAGCCCTTCCGACATGAACATGTTTCGGCACGACTCATCGATGTCGTCGGTGAATCCGGAATTGGAAAGTCGGCGTTTCTGAGTCGCGCGACGAACATTTTGGATTCGGATCGGGCCATCGTGATGGCAAAGTGTTTCCATCAAGAAAAGGTGCCATTCCCGGGCATGGACCAATTGGTCGACCGGTTGGTGGAACTGGTCAAGTGTTGGCCGGCATCATGGCGAATGGCGTTGATCGATCCGTCCACCGCATCATGCACAAGCTTGTTTCCCGCGCTGAGACAGTTGCAAGCATGCTCTTCCTTGAAGACCTTGGAACGGTCCGAATTGCCAACTCGTGGCGTCGCCGTCCAGTCCTTTGTGAATTTGGTCACGAAAATCTGCCAACGCATTTCACTTTGCCTCGTGATCGATGACATGCAGTGGGCCAACCAGGAGACGGCCCACCTATTGGAGCAGTTGATTCACAGCCGCACTGTTGGTTCGTTGACCATCGTTACATCGCGTCGTCCTGATTCCGGGCCGACGACGTCTGCAATCGATCAAACCTTGACGCGTTTGCGGCACGTGTTCATTCCACTGGGCCCCCTCGATTTCGAGGCATGCCGGCAGTTGATCTTTGGCAGCCAAGAGGTCACTGGCCTAGATACAAGCCCGGGTAAGACGAACGCTGGGGCCAAATCCTCCGAGTGGATTGACGCGATCAATCAGTGCGGCGGCAATCCGCTTCATCTGCACGAATTGTCAAAGTACTTGCACCAAGTTGGCGTTGCATCCCGGCGTGATGCGTTGAGTTACAACGATATTTTGGCCGAACGCGTGGGCAGACTAACAACCCATCAGCGGAGTTTGCTTCAACTGGTGGCCAGTTCCAGCTTTCCAATCGAAATCGATGCGATCGCTCGGCTTTTCCGATCTTCGCCGACGTCCACAATTCGATTCCTGACGCAAAATCGATTGCTCTCGCCGTCAGCAGATTGCGACCAGGTCGAAGTATTTCACAGCCAGGTTGGCGACGTCGTCCGCTCGCACACACCGCCGGACGAGCGGCAACAATTGCACGAACAGCTGGCCCAAGATACCCGCGAACATGACTCCGCCAACTATCGGTTGTTGAGCGAACAGCTGCGACGCTGTGGTCGGCGGCACGAAGCCGCCGAAACTTTGATGCAAGCGGCCGCCCAGTCGAGTGATCGGTTTGCCTACCACGAAGCGGTTTCGATTCTGGGCGACGCGTTAACACTTTGCGACCATCTTCCTTCAAGGATCCGGAATCGCGTCCGTGAGAGGCAAGCTGATGCTCAGGCAATGGCGGGAAAGTGCGGCGACGCCGCCGATAACTATCGTCGTTTGACGCACGATGTGGATGAGGCTGACCGAGCCGCCTACGCACGTAAAGCCATTTTTCATTATCTCGTCAACGATCAACTTGATCTTCGCTTGGATGTCGTCAATGAAATGGGACGGTTCCTTGGTTTGCGGATTAGTGATCAGCCACACGTTGCGGTGGTGAAATCCATCGCATACCGAATCGCCACCATGTTCACGCGAGCCGGGAAGTCCAAACCCCCGTCCCCAATCGGACATCAGCTTGAACTGCTGCAGTCGGCAACCCGGGCGTTGCTCTTGACGAACCCTCTGGTTGGCAACAGCCTGTCGGCGAAGTTGGTTTTTCTGACGAAACGTTATGGAACCAAGTTGCAGTGGCAAGCGGCACTTGATCTCGACATGATTTTTGTGAGGTCGATGGATCTGCCCTGGCCGATCGGAGCTTTCTGCCAACTCGTTGCAAGGAAACATCGCAATGATCGGCTGCAGTCCGATAGCCCTGCCATTCGCGCAAGAATGGCTCTTTCGGACACGATTACCGGGTTCTGCCAGGGCAATCTCGGTTGGTCACTTCATTCGGGTGAGCAGGCGCTCGAGTACTACCAAACGAGGCCAGCGGATTCGATTTGGGAATTGGAAGTGTTGTCCGCCATGCGGGATTGGGCGTACCACTGGTCGGGGCAGTTTCGGCGGTTGGAAACGCTCATCGGCGGCCGCCGAAAATATCTAGGCCTAGAGATCGACGAAACCGACCACTCGGATGGCGCTCCGGAGTTTCGCGAGCAAGAGCTAACCGCCATGAGACGACTGCCGGGCTACCTCCAGTCGCGGATGTCCGTTGCGATCCTCCATGACGATCTCGCAACAGCGAAGGCGACGATGGACGAAGTCGACGCGTTGCTGCGCCATCCCAGTTCTTCGGGGCGGCGACATGAATTGTCCTATTGCCAGCATTACTACTGGATCTATCAGCTGGACTTTGAGTCCGCGTTGAAGAGCACGTTGCGGCAAAGGAAGAGTGTTTGGCGAATTGGATACAGTCAGTTGCAGATTGTTCACCCGGGATTGGCGTGCTACGAGATTGCCGCACGAACTGCGATGGCCACGCTGTATCCCAGTCAGGCACGACTTCACCAGCGTGCACTTCGCAAGCTCGCCAGGAGGCTTCGACGAGGAAAGTGCGGTTTTGAGCAATCTCTCGCACGGGTGCTTCGTGCCTACCGCCATTCCATTGCGGGACGTTGGTCCGAGATGGATGATTCGGTTTCCGATGCAATCGAGTTATTGGAGAAGGATCGATTCGACGCGTGTAGCAATTTTTTGCGATATGCCGCGGGTCTGGTTGGAAGGACTCCTCAACAACACTGTTGGCATGACGAATCCCATCGCTGGTTTCAAGATGCTGGCGTGGTCAACCCAAATCGCTTCCATCGAATCGCCGCCCCGACGTTTGCAAACGTGACCGGTGGATTTGAGTGAAGGAGTGACACAAAGGACGTCGGTCGGACCTCGACGCCCCAGCGCGTTGCGGCGGCGTTGCCGGACGAAATGCAACGGTGTTTCCGCCCGGAAACTGTCCACCGGAGCCGTGAATTTGACATTGCGTTGACGGCTTTCGACGCTACACTTCGTCGCTAACCGAGCGAAAAAGCCATTTCAGTACCAGATTGGGGCGTTTGCCGCCCCTCAAGCAAGAGACGTTTGTCGGCATGACGATATCGAAAGAACGAAAAAGTGAGGTGATCGGTCAGTACGCCCAGAGCGAGGGCGATACCGGATCCCCCGAAGTCCAAATCGCGGTTTTGACCGAACGGATCAATGGGTTGACCGAGCATATGCGGACGCATCGCAAGGATTTTGCGTCCAGACGAGGCTTGCTGGGGCTGGTGAGCCGACGTCGTCGGCTCCTGGATTACGTGCGTGGCCAAGACCCGCAGCGTTACCTGGATATCATCGGAAAGCTAGGTATTCGCAAATAAAGTTCTTATCGGCGGGTCGACGGGAGGGAATCGACGGTGTCGCCGACGAGCTCCCACGTCCTTGGATCCGCTGTGTCACCGGCCACGTCGGCTGGTCAGGATAGGACGGATCTATTTCTATTCATTCCGCCTCCGATCGATTCGGGACCGCGTCACGCCGGGCAGTTGGCTCGGGCGGCGCTGGTCGTCGGTTTCGATTTCGAATTGGGCGGTCGGCTGGACGTGAGGTGGACACGGTTGTGCCCACGAGATGCCAGCCAAACTCGTCGCGGCGTTTCCTCTCACCGAGTTGCGGCGGCCGATGGTCAGGTGAGAAATGGAGTGCCCCGCGATAGGGCCGCGTTCCATCGAAAGTGTTTTGTTGGCTAAATAGCAGTTTGAAAAGAGGTTGTTGTGAGTGTTCATAAAGTTCGCGTGGAGCGAAAAATCGGTGGTCAGGTCATGTCGATGGAGACAGGCCACGTCGCCAAACAAGCGGCAGGTTGCGTGCTGATTCAGTACGGCGAAACGGTGGTCCTGTGTGCGGCCGCCAGCGGCACGCCAAGACCGGGGATCGACTTTTTCCCCCTGATGTGTGATTACCGCGAGCGACTGGCGGCCGCCGGTAAGTTTCCCGGTGGATTTTTGAAGCGAGAAGGACGTCCCAGCACGAAAGAGACGCTGAGCGCCCGATTGATGGATCGCCCCATTCGGCCACTGTGGCCGGCCGGCTATAAGGACGAAGTGCAAGTGCAAGCCTTCGTGGTCGCTAGCGACCTGCAGAACGATGGCGATGTGTTGGCGATGAACGGGGCCTGTGCCGCACTGCACATCAGCCCTTTGCCATTTCAAGGTCCGCTCGGCAGCGTCCGAGTCGGTAAGGTCGATGGCGAACTGGTCGCGTTCCCAACCTTTGAGCAGCTCGAAGAGTCCGAACTGGACATGATCGTCAGCGGTAGCCGCGACATGGTGGCCATGATCGAGGGCTTTGCCAATGAGATGCCCGAAGACGAAATGATGGAAGCGATTCAGTTCGCCCATAGCATTATTCGAGAAGTCATCGAATTGCAGGAAGAGCTCTATCAGAAGGTCGACCCCGTCAAGACGCCTTACACGCCACCGGAGGACGACGGCCTTCTGCAGCGTTTGACGGACGCGTACTACGATGAATTCAAGTCGGCACAGCAAACCGATGGCAAACAGAATCGTGCCGAGGCCGTGGGAGCCTTGCGTGACCGGGCGATGGCCGAGGTCATTCCGGACCCCGCCGCCGAAGGTGCCATTGACGTGAATCGGTTTAAAACGGTTTGGCACGATTTAGAAGAACGAGTCGTCCGAGATTTAATTCTTGCCGGCACTCGACCCGATGGACGCGATGGGGAGTCTCTCCGAGCGATTCACTGTGAAACGGACGTCTTGCCATGCGTTCACGGCTCGGCGTTGTTCCAACGTGGCGAGACCCAGGCCTTGATCACGATTGCATTGGGAACCAGCCGCGACGAACAACGCGTCGACGGGCTGCAGGAAGAGTACAGCAAGAAGTTCATGCTGGACTACAACTTTCCTTCGTTCAGCGTCGGTGAGTGCCGACCCATTCGCGGACCCGGCCGTCGGGAAATTGGCCATGGTGCTCTCGCCGAGCGTTCCGTCGCACCAGTACTGCCCGCTGCCGATGACTTCCCATACACGATTCGGGTCATCAGCGACATTACGGAGTCCAATGGTTCCTCGTCGATGGCGTCCGTCTGCGGTGCAACGCTGGGACTGATGGCGTCGGGAGTTCCGATCACGAATCCGGTGGCCGGAATTTCGGTTGGACTGGTCCAGGAAGGTGACGACTGGACGTTGCTAACGGACATCCTCGGAACCGAAGATCACTTCGGTGACATGGACTTCAAGATCGCCGGAACACAGAACGGCATTACAGGTATCCAACTGGACTTGAAGGTCACCGGCATCAGCGACGAAATCATTCGTGCGACCCTGAAGCAGTCCAAGGGGGCCCGAATCGAGATTCTGAAGAAGATGCTGACCACAATTCCACGGCCGCGGCGTGAGATTTCGCCGACGGCACCGCGATTGCTCCGAACCAAGATCTCGCCCGATAAGATCGGAGCACTGATTGGTCCGGGTGGCAAAAACATCCGCGGTATCCAAGAACGCACCGGTGCGGTGATCGAAGTCGATGACGACGGTACCGTATTGGTCGCTAGCAGCAACAAAGACTCCGCGATGGAGGCAATGCGATCGGTCGAAGCTTGCACCGCGACGGTTCAAATCGGAAAGATCTACGATGGGACCGTGAGCAGCATCAAGGAGTTCGGCGCCTTTGTGGAGATCCTACCCGGACGCGACGGACTGGTTCATATCAGTGAGATGAGTGGCGGCTACATCAGCAGCCTCGATAGCGTCGTGTCAGTTGGAGACGCCATGAAGGTGCTTGTGATCGACGTCGATGAGCACGATCGCGTCAAGCTGAGCCGCCGCAAAGCACTCGAAGTGCTCGGTGAAGACGATCCGCTGGCCGCCCATACTGAGGAACGTCCCGAGCGAGGCGAGGGCGACGACGAAGATCGTCCCCGACGTCGACGCGGCGGAGGAGGCGGGCGTGGTCGAAACTCGCGCGGCGGCGATCGATCTGGCGGGCGTGAACGCACCACGCGGGGAAGCCGAGATCGCGACTGAGCTTGCTTGGTTATAAACGTGGTCGCGCCCTGAATTGAATGGTGCGACGCGTTGCGGCATCGGATCCGGCGGCAATCCGATGACATGACTCACCTCGCCACAAGTTCATTCGTGGCGAGTTTTTTTGGACCCGACTCGTCGCTGGCTAGGCTGGAAGGCTGAACTCAGCAATGGGGATTGATCAGGTGCCGGTGTTGATCAGGTGCCAGCCATGGACGCCAAGATCCCATTGAGCGACAAACTTGGACGCATCGCCGTATCGGCTCTTTCGTCATCGACGAAATAGTACCCGCCTAACTCAACAGAGCCTCCTTGGGCGGCGTTGAGCTCATCGACGATAGCGGACTCTTGATCGGCCATGGTGTTCGCGATCGGCGTAAACTCAGCCTGCAATCGAGAATCCGTTTCCTGATTCGCGAGCGCCTGGGCCCAATAGAGAGCCAGATAGAAGTGACTACCCCGGTTGTCGAGTTCGCCAACCTTGCGCGAAGGTGATTTGTTCTCGTCCAAGAATTTTTCGGTCGCGTCATTGAGCGTCTTCGCCAAGACCGCCAGCGATGAGTCGCCCGTCTTCTGGGACATGTCTTCCAGCGAAACCGCGACGGCCAAGAATTCTCCCAACGAATCCCAACGCAAGTGCCCTTCTTGAACGAACTGCTGCACATGCTTGGGCGCCGATCCCCCGGCTCCGGTTTCGAACATACCTCCGCCGGCCAAGAGCGGCACGATCGACAGCATCTTTGCACTCGTGCCGAGTTCCAAGATCGGAAATAGATCGGTTAGGTAGTCCCGCAAGACGTTGCCCGTGACGGAGATCGTATCCAAACCTTGGCGTGCTCGGGCGCAGGCATGCCGCGTCGCGTCGACGGGTGATCGCACTTGAATGTCCAGCTGCGAGGTGTCATGCAGCTGCAGACACTCGTCGACGATCGCCTTCAACTGTTGATCATGGGCACGCCCGTCGTCGAGCCAAAAGACGGCCGGGGCTCCGGTCAATCGTGCCCGACTGACGCCCAGCTTGACCCAGTCGACGATCGCAACGCGTTTCGTTTGACACGATCTCCAAATGTCACCGGCTTCAACGTCATGTGACATCAACTCGCCCGATGCATTGCCGACGACACGGACCTTACCTTTGCTGGGCATTTCGAAGGTCTTGTCGTGCGACCCATATTCCTCGGCCTTCTTGGCCATCAAGCCAACGTTGCTGACGCTGCCCATCGTCGACACGTCCAAGGTCCCGTTGGCTTTGCAGTCGTCAATGACCGCTTGGTAGACGCCGGCATAGGAACGATCTGGAATCATTGCCTTGGTATCGCGGAGCTGCCCCGCTTTGTCCCACATCTTGCCCCCGGCTCGAATGGCCGCCGGCATCGAGGCATCAATGATGATGTCGCTCGGCACGTGCAGATTGGTGATTCCGCGATCCGAATCCACCATCGCCAAATCGGGTTGATCGGCGTCGATGGTTGCAATGGCCGTTTCGATGGTTTGGCGCGTGTCGTCGGGTAGTTTGGCGACACAACTGAGGATCTGGCCAAGCCCCTGGTTCACGCGGACGCCTGCATCGGCCAGCACATCTCCATGGGACTCGAACAGTTCGCGATAGAACGTCGCTACGACGTGACCAAACAGAATCGGGTCGGAAACCTTCATCATGGTCGCTTTGAGGTGGAGCGACAGTAAGAGGCCACTTGCCTTGGCGTCATCGATCGATTCGCCAATATACGTTTTCAATTTGTTAA
The DNA here is from genome assembly GCA_038748615.1 of Planctomycetota bacterium. GTDB lineage: Bacteria > Planctomycetota > Planctomycetia > Pirellulales > Pirellulaceae > Rhodopirellula. The sequence continues at coordinate 67,439 of JBCDIU010000022.1, forward strand.
CGCTCATGAAGGTCGCGTCGACGACGTCGCCGGCGGCGACGGCCACCTCCTCTTTCAGCGCGGTCACGCGACCGTCGTCGGCAATGAATTCGATTTGCAGCGTCTCGTCCTCGTCAATGACCACCGATTTCTCATTGCCGTAAAAGTCTCCATCGGACATCGAAGCCACGTGCGTCATCGACTCCGGGGACCAAGCCCCCATGGAGTGTGGATTCTTTTGAGCGAACTTTTTGACCGGTGAAGCGACTCGTCGATCTGAGTTGCCTTCGCGTAGGACCGGATTGACGGCGCTGCCGAGTACTTTGGCATACCGTGCCCGCGTCTCCTTTTCTTCCTCGGACGTTGGGTCCGTGGGAAAATCGGGTACGGCAAATCCCGATTGTTGAAGTTCAGCGATGGCGGCGGTCAGTTGCGGCACCGAAGCACTGATGTTCGGCAGCTTAATGACGTTTGCCTCCGGTAACTTGACCAAGTCGCCGAGTTCCGCCAACGCATCCTGAATTGGCTCTGCGGACTCAATTCGATCGGCAAATGCCGCCAAGACTCGGGCCGCCAAGGAAATGTCGCGAGTCTCAAAGTTCAATCCGCTACTGGCGGTGAAGGCTCGCAAGATGGGCAAGAGCGACCGCGTTGCCAATGCAGGAGCCTCATCGGTGCGGGTATAGATAATCGTCTTGGGAAGCGTCGGAGTGCGGTCGGCTTGGGTCATGCGTCTGGTCTAGCGTCGACAAACAGTGGAATGCGGCTACTCAAATCGGGCGTCGCGGACGCCCCCGGAGAAGCCTCATTCCTGAAGACATTGGTGTCAATGGCGCTGCGCCAGACCGGTCTTTTGCCGAACGTCGCCGGTTTGTTACAGGCAAACCAGGCAATGGTTATCGTTCGATCCGTACGTCGTGGGCATCCCATGTTCCTTTCTTTTCTGGTCTTTGTCGCTGTTCGGCACCGCCGCATCCGTGGACGCCACACCTTCGCGAAGCTTACGCGTCAAATTGCCGAGGCCATGTGCCATCGCCCCGGCTCGAATCACTCGAGATGGTGGGTCATCGCTTTCGGCGCGGGCGGCTTGGTGAGCGCCGCGGGCTGCCAGCAAGGCGCGAACACCGCCGTCGCACCGATGACAACGCTTCCAGGACCGGCCGCCGCGGCCACCGGCCCTAATTTATCGGGATTGAATCCATTTGGCTCCGGGGTACGCGTTCCGCCGCCGGCAACAGGCTCCTACGGTGTCGCTGGTGTCACTCCGTCAGGCATCTCCGGGACCGGTTCACCCGGGTACGCGCCGACTCAGCTGCCCGCGTCCGGCGTAGCGCCGATGGGTTTCACGCAAGATCGATGGAGCGGAACGACGCCGACTGGCTCCGGCATCGCGCCGATTGGAAGTACGGTCACTAGCGTTGACGCGGGTTTAACGGACTTTTCTCCAGCGGCTCCAGGGTTCGACCCAGGATCAAACTCCGGCGCACCGGTCAGCCCATATCGCGGCGGCATGCCAGTCATCGATCTGACGCGTTCCCCAGCACCGCCAGGTTACGTGGGCCGAACGCATCCCACCAATCCAACCGGGACAGGCTTGGGGCAGCCAGGATTTTCTGGAATCGGCTCATCCGCTCTACCGGGTCAGTTGCCCGCGACGCCGCTGACGACCAATCCCACATCCATCGGCCCGACCAACTCCCCGATCCGCTCCGGGTGGCAAGCCGCCCCGGCAGGAACCTTCAAAGCGTTCTAGAAAGACTGATTGGCATACCTGACAATTAGTCGGTACGCGAACCGAATGAAGCACAATCGCCAGGTCCTTGGCGGGACGATGTATTGCAGCGTCACAGCTTAGGATTAGGTTTGGCGGGGCGTTGTCGCATAGGCTTCCAGCATGTGATTTGCCGCGTCCGTTCCCGATGGCAGGCAGGATGCCTACCCCACTTTTTAGAGTTGACGCTGCACTCGGGTCCTATTTCTGAGTGATCCCGGGCCAATCATCCGTCCTGAACGGGGTCAACGGCAAACCTTCGCGCGACTCCACATTCACCTCGGGGTTGTCCGCCCACGCGTAGCGTACCGCGACCGGGACTTGAACGTCGGGGGACCAGACCTGAATCGTCGTCTTATCAATCAATTTGGCCTTCGCATTGACGAACACGCGATCTTCACCGGCGATGGAGAATCCGATGGGTTCGGCAACATCGAATGTGTAGAGACCCTGGCCCGTGTGTTCGAACCGAAGCGTCGCTTGGTTTCCCTCGATGGTCATCTGATTGAATCTCGGACTTCGGGCGGTGAGTTCATATCCGTATAGGTCTTTCAGTGCTAATCGTGCCAGTCGTTTGGCGACGGTTTGCTTATTGCGAGGATGAATGTCGCGTCCTTCGCCGACGTCGATGATCACGGCTTCGCCCGTCGCCGGTAGCCGATCCTGCGTCAACGTTTGGGCCTCGCGGAGTTCCGCCCAGTCGCTCTCGCTTGGCTCAGCCACCTCGGCTCGAAAGTCAGCGAGATTGACCCAGTAGAAGGGAAAGTCGCCCTGTCCAAACTTTTCTCGCCACGTTTGAATCATCAGCGGAAACAATTCCCGATATTGAAAAGCTCGGCTTGCGTTCGATTCGCCCTGGTACCAAATCGCGCCCCGAATCGTGTAGCCGATCGTTGGCTCGAGCACGCCATGATAAATATTGGCGGGACGTTGATTTCCGGTTGCCTGATCGCGCGGACGACGAGGAGGACTTCCCTTGCGACCACCATCAACCCACTTCTGACGTCGTTCTTCCCACTTCGCGACTTCGGCGTCGTAGTCGTAGTTCTCGAGTCTGGCGTCCCATTGATCGATCAAGCCCTTCGTTGCCTCGTTCGCCGCCAAGATGTCTCGAGGCACCCACGCCTCTGCGGCCGAACCGCCCCATGCGTTGTCGATCAAGCCGATCGGTATGTCGAGTGTTTGGTGCAACTGACGACCAAAGAAATATCCCACCGCGGAGAAATCTTTGATCGTCTCCGGCGTGACTGATTTCCACTGACCATTGAAATCACGTTGGGGCTCCTGTGTGCCAACCTGGGGCACACTGATGATTCGGATCTGCGGGTACTTTGCCGCGAGTGCTTCCAGGTCGGCATCATCAGCGGAACCGACGGGCCACGCCATGTTGGATTGTCCCGAACAGATCCAAACTTCACCGACCAGGACATCGCGAAAGGTCCTTGTTTCATCGGCGGTGACCACCATCTCATAGGGACCGCCGGCAGGCATTTCCGGTAGCATCACGTCAAAACGGCCTGTTGCATTCGCCGTCCCCTTGGATTGGCGATCACCGAGCCGCACCGTCACGTCGGTGTTCGGCAGTGTCCAACCCCAAACGTGGACCGGTTCATTACGTTGAACGACCATGGAGTCACCGAAAATTGATGACATGAACAATTCAGCCGATGCTTTAGGAGCCATCGAAGGAATGACAAACAGACTGCAAACTGCAATCCCAACGAGGCGGTGCAAACATGGGCGGCGCATGGCAAGTTCTCTTTGCAAACTAGGCGGGAGGGGATCGGGGGAACGCAGCAGTATAGCTGTCCCTCGTTGACACCGTGGCCTGAACGTCGGGTTTGACCCGGAACCTCGATTCCGGCTGCGATGTCGTAGCTGCGACCACGCGATAAAATGGTCGCGATCCGTTCCGTAAAACCAATTTCGTTCGATTCGGCGGACACCAGCTAGATCGCAGCGAAGGATCGGATCATTTCAACGCATGCGGATCATTCGTTATTGCGGAGATGCGTGTCAACGATCCGATCGGCAATGGCCAAGCATGCGGTCGCCGCGGGACTGGGCGCATTGAGCACGTGCGTCATGCGGGGAGTCGACTCAAACCAAAAATCGTCGACTAGGGATCCATCTCGTTTGACCGCTTGCGCTCGAACGCCCGCCGGCGACCGAACCAAATCATCCGATTGGACACTCGGCACCAATCGTTTCAACGCAGCAACGAACTGTGACTTACGTACAGAGCGGTTGATCTCCGCGAGACCTTTTCGCCAGTGTTGTTGGGCGAGACGCCGAAACCCTGGAAACGCCATCGTCCTGGCGAACTCATCCCAGTTGAAATCCCGCCATCGATAACCTTCTCTTGCCATGGCGAATACGGCGTTGGGACCACAGTGCACACTGCCATCGGTCCCTCGTGTGAAGTGAACACCTAGAAAAGGAAACGACGGATCGGGCACCGGATAAATCAAATGCCGACACAAGTCTCGTTTGGCTTTTCGCAGTGAGTAGTACTCGCCGCGAAATGGCACGATCGCCATCTGCTTTTCGGCGGAGGGATTCGCCAGCGCATAGAGTTGGTCGGCGCGCAATCCCGCACAAGCGATCACTGAACGAGATTCCAAACGTTCACCGCCACGCAAGACGATTTGCACGACGCGATCGGTTGGCGTCATCCCCATGACGGTCGCGTTGGTACGGATGCTCCCACCAAGGGAGTCCACGACGCTCCCTATGGCGCGTCCGACAGCCCGATAATCGACAATGCCCGTGCTACGAACTTCCAAAGCGGCAACGCCGGCAGCAGCCGGTTCGCGCGCTCGGAGTTGGTCCGTGTTGAGGCGAACGTGATCGATTCCGTTGGCAAGACCTCGAGCCGAAATCTGTTCCAATGCCTCCAATTCAGACTCGCGCGTGGCAACGATCACCTTGCCGCATCGCTGCCAGTCGATCTGTTTTGACTTGCAAAACGCTTCGAGATCCTCTCGGCCCCGGCGACACAGTTCTGCTTTCTCGCTGCCAGGTCGGTAGTAAATGCCGGAATGAATGACGCCCGAATTATGGCCGCTCTGGTGCCTGACGGGGGAGGACTCTTGCTCCAGCACCACCACTCGGCTCGCGGCACGCCGTTGTAAATATCGCATGGCCGTTGCCAGTCCAATCAGTCCAGCCCCTACAACCACCAGATCATATGGTTGATATGCGGCTCCGGCAGACCGATACTCGGGGGCACATGCGCACATGCTCAAATTGAATAGTAGATAAGTGGACTTAAGAGTGGGGCTTGCCCCCCCTCAAAAAATAGACTGACGAAAAAACTAGATTGGGTCGAGACAAACAAAGTAACTTGAGTGGGGCACTCAATGAACGATGTCTTTCGAGCAGGTTCCGGAAATGGTCCGGAGAATGCTTCAGGAATTGGTGGCACAATGTCTCGTCAGAGCAATGCGGACGATTCCGTTCACATCACCGTTGATGAGCTGAAGGTAGGCGTTGTCTGCAGCACGGATTTGCTGGACGAAGAAGGCAAATTGCTGCTTGGGACGGGAACCCGAATCACTGCGGAACTGATTCAGGGACTGCACGACCGTGGAATTCAAGAGATCGAAATCTCCGCCGCCGATGCGTCCAAGATGCGTGGTGGCGGTGCCGGTGGCGAGGGGAAGCGTCGGACGCCTCGACGAAGAACAATCGCCACCCCGCGGGGATCTTCGGATGGGACGAGTTGGCCCAAGGGGACGCCGCTAAAGCCATCCATGGTCGATCGGCACGAAGAATCGCTCTCACCGGAACGAACCAAACAACTCCGACAAAATCTTCAGGTCGCGCGAGAGGAATTCGAAACGCTGCGCATGACCGTCATGGAGGAAAAGCTCAAGACGATTAGTGCGATGAAGGATCTTTCCAACGCATTCGCAATGGCCCTCGTGGATGATCACGACCACGCGGTCGGTGAGATCGTTCGCCCAACCAGTGAAACGTCGATAACGGACCGAAGCGTGCGGCTGGCGGTTTTGGGGATGGCCGTGGCAACTGAGATGGACCTTGACGGGCCGAGTGTCCTCGAAGTCGGTTCCGCCGGCCTGTTGCATGACATCGGCTTGGTCAAGATGGACCCCGAATTCTCGAAACCAAATCGGGACACGCTGTCAGATGAACAGATGTGGCAATTCCGCAAACATCCGCTTGTTTCGTCATCCTCACTCAAAGAGATTTCCGACGTCCCCAACGGCGTCTTGCTTTCAATTGAACAGGTACACGAGCAATACAACGGATCGGGATTCCCATTTGGACTGGAAGGCAATCGAACCCATCAATACGCGCGGATTCTGAACGTTTGCGACACGTACTTGCAACTCACCATGGGAGCCAGTTTTCGCAAGCCGCTGGTGCCGCACGATGCGATGGGTTTGATCTTGCATCAAGCTCGACATGGGCTATTCGATCCGAAGGTGATCCACGCATTCCTGCGGACCGAGTCACTCTTTCCGCTGGGTAGTCGCGTTGAACTCAGCGACGGTACCGTCGCTGACGTCATCCGGCGGCCGGTTGATGGCTATTCAACGCCTGTGTTGGAAGACGTGGAGGGCGGGAAACGAATCGAGCTGGAGAAAGGCGAACTTCAAATCGTCCGTCCGGTCATCGATGAGTCGTGCAATCAGATGCGACTCTCCGTCGGAGAGATGCAGTCACTGTATTGGAATCCGGCAGATGAATTGTTGATCAATTCGGGTGAATCGCCGGCTTCCAATTCGTGAGCGCGGATCGGATGACTGGTGAAGTCGCACCCAACGCGATCGCTACTCCGATCCAAGTGATGGTGGCCAACCACATGCAAGGTCGATGCCACCAGGGCTGATATCGAAACTCCAATTGCCAACTTCCCGGGGGCACATCAACAGCCTGCAGCAAGCCGGCATCGTATGGCATAGGAGCATCGATTATTGAGGTGGCTCCGGAGTCAATTGGACGTCGAGATACGATCCAATGACCGTCTTGGTAGACATTCCGAATGAGTCGAGCGGGCTTCATCGTATTCACGCGAATCCGTTGGGTGTTTCCGGACGATTCAAGGAGCTCGATGGATCCGTCCCCGATCGCGGATACCCGCACTTGATCGACACGGTCCACGGCCTGTTCGCCGTCTGATTCGTCCCGCGTCCATCGGGCGAACAGCTGACCTGCGGCGGTCCCGATGGGCTCATCGTCACGTCTCGACTTGGGTTCGATACGACCAGCAATGCCAACGCGTTGACGCTGCCGATGCCAGTAGTCGGCGTGTTGATCATCGTCCAGGTCCAGCAATTGACGCCTGCTGTTTTGCCAAAACGAACGCATCGCCGCCGACTCAATCGACGTCATGCTATTGAAGACGGCTTGATCATTTTCGAGATGCCAACGGCCAAACCAGGTGGCGCGCAACGTCGACTCCACATCCATCAGACGCTTTCCATCAGCAACGTTCGACCACGTATTCGGCCAGCGCGTCAGGCCACTTGTTCGGATCCATCTCGCTCGAAGGGATGGCGTTTTTTCATCGCGAGCTGCAATGACTCTCGACTCTTCAACCCGGTCGATGCGCGGTACGAGATCATGGTGGGCGACCACCAGGTCCGCCGTGATCAGAAGCAAAATGCCATACTTGGCGGCACGCCGATCGCGAACACCGACGAGCAATAACGCCGCCAGTACCGCCATGGATGCGTGAATCCACGAGAAGCGCCAGTTCGCATGCACCAGACCCCACTGCACAGGACCCCAAAACGGATCCTTGATGAAGATGCCACGCTGAGCAAGCGAATCGCCGGCATGCGTTAGCAACGACGGTACGCCGATGAATCCGACGGCGATTACCCCGACGACGAGGAAGCAGCCCCAAAGCTGAACAGTCCTCCGGAGCCGCAAACGCGTCGCCTGCGCGGCAAACAATGCCATGGCCATCATGGCCAGTGGCAGCCATTTCGATGGATATCGAAACGAAGCATAGCCTGGCAAGTACTCGTGCAGCCACCAAGTCGGGCCCAAGGCCGCCGATGAGAATCCCTGCCCCCAACCCGTGATGGATTGAACGAAATACATGGGACCGTAGGCGCCCATCGCACCCAACATGGACAAAGCGAATACGCAGAACCAAACCCACATCGGACGGCATTGACGGCGTCGGTTACGTACATATCCGCGCCAAAACGCGAGTCCAAGGCCGACGACGGGCAAGGCACCTGCGTAGAGCGTGGGCGTCCACAACGCATCGGCCGGATCGGATCGCCCATCGGCGAAAAGGGCTCGATCCCATCGGGTATTGATGGGCCATGGACAACCAAACAAGTTCGGCGCCGCGAGTTCCGCGATACGCCATGGCGAGAGCGAGAATGCGAACGCGTTCGTCGAACCGCCGGATGCGATTCGCTGGCTCTGGCGAGCCCAATCGATGGAAGCCGCTATTTGGGATATCGCCAGAAAGACCGCGATGATGCCCACCGCGGCCACTTGGCTGAGCCGCCAACACTTCGTTGGTATCGAAACCGGCGCCAACAGCGTGACGACCGTGACCGTGACCAGTGACAGTAATGCAAGTTGAGGGTCCCCGCCCAAGACCATCATGGCGAGCGCAACAGCGCCCGTCATTGCCCAGCCAATGGTGATGGAACGCAAAGGCAGCAATGCGGCAAGGACAAGTGGCAGCCAAGCCGCGCCCACCAGGAATGTTGGGTTGGTCGCCAGAAACAATACACCGCCCGACAGCGGATAGACCACCGAAGCGGCGCAAGCACCGATTCGCCCAAAACGTTGCCGTCGAGCGAGTACGGTCGCAAAGACCGATGCTAGGATCAAATGAACGATGACATACCAGGCCATCTGCGACTCAGCTGATCGATCCAACGCGTAGACCGCAACACGGACCGGATAGTAGACGGCGGTCGTCGTTTCGCCGGCCAACGGCAAGCCGGTTTGATCCAACGAATTCCAGATCGGCGGCTGCAGCCAAGGCCAATTGCCGGACAGCTGAGCTACGTGAGCATAAAGGGGCGTATAGAAATAGCCGACATCGCGAAACGCCAGGCGATCACGGCCGCTCCATATAGGCCACGTCATGATCAAGACGATGATGGGGCCCCAACACCAAACGCCAATCCGCCAAACGTATCGGCGGCGATTGGCCCAGCTCATTGAAGCGACTGGAAACGCAATCCATCGGCGCGCTGCAGAATCTCGTCGGTCGTGGTCTCGGTTTGCGGAACCAACTCGATATCGATGATGCGCTCGTCACGCAACTCACCGGGCCAGAGCGTCTCACTGATAAAGTCGAGACCCGGCCATTGATACCACGGTGGCCGAATCTTTCGACGAATCGTTTCCGTTCGAAAACCATCCTTCTCAATGCGCACTTCACGCGTTCCGTAGTACGTGAAACTGGTCGCCGCCGGCGACGATCCGATCAGCTGGTTGTCGACGGAAATCGTCGCGCCCGGCGGGTTGGTTCGAACGGTCATGCGACGGCGCACGCACCCGGACACACATCCCATCACTAAAGCAAGACCGACCAGTCGTCGAAACACCCCTGGCCCTCCTAGTTCGCGAAATCGGTTCGAGCGAGATCCATTGATCCACTTCCATTTCGTTGGCTACCAGTTCGAACGTCAACGAATCCACCCCAAAAAATCGAGATTTCCAGCGTCAATCCTGTCAAAGGCCTGCGGCACGCATGGCTTCGGCGGCATGCAACGCCAGGAGAGCATCGCGATACAAAAACCGACGGCGCCGAATTTGACGATCAAAATTCGCCAACGCCGACAAGCCGCGAACCGGTGCGGACCACAAAACCTTTGGGCATGACGGCAAATCCATACTGAATCTCACCTCCGAAGTTTCCTCGCCCTCCACCACCACCGCCACCACCGCCGCCAGTCCATAACTCATTCTCGGAAAGGATGTTCTCTTCGGAGCCTGCCGCCAGCACGACCGTCTTGCCGTCTTTGCCAAACACGTAGACTTTTGAATCGATGCCCACAGGCGTCGCCCAGTTGCTCGTTCCGATTCGGGACGTGTATGCCAAGTCACCCGTGGCCATATCAATACAGAACAACACGCCGGCTCGATTCGTGAAGTAGGCGTGGCCTTGATAAGCAATGGGTGATCCGAACGAGCTGGTCGCTTGGGAATTCTTCCAAACCACTTCAGGTACAAATTCGCCATCGGTCACGTTGATACGCATGAGCAGGTTTGACTCCTTCGCCCCGGCTGCATTCTCGCCATTGCGTCCTGGTGAGGCTCCAATCAAGAACTGGTTCTCTCCCGCCGGTGTCGGTGAGGCGACCGTGTTGCCACCGACCTTATCGAAACTCCAGAGCAACTCTCCGGTCGACGCGTCGTATCCATCGATCGTGCCTGCCGCGGAGACAATGACTTGTTGACGATCGCCGATAGGCATCACCATCGGCGACGACCATGCGGTTCGGGATTCCCGTTCGGTCTTCCACACGGTTTCGCCGGTCGACTTATCCAGGGCCATAATATAGGCGGGCCCTTCGTTGTCGGCCAGAACGATCGCATGCTCATCCGTCTGAGCCATCGATCCGCCGACCCCGAATCGGCCTTCATACGTTCCATACTCCGCTAGCAAATCACGTTGCCATCGGACTTCGCCGTCACTCGCTAACGCCACCACGTTCCCACTTTCAAAGAATGCCACCACACCATCGGCGTCGGCGACGGGTGTGGGCGCTGCCCGGCATGTGTAAACATTGTTCTCGACGGGCAGACTGCTGGAGAACTCTTGTTGCCAAAGCCGATTGCCGGTTTTCAAATCGAATGCGATGACGAGGTTGGTCTCTTTCATGGGCCCTTCAATCGCTGTGACGTAAACGATGTCACCAACAACAACTGGACTCGACTGTCCATGGCCGGGCAGCTCAGCTTGCCAGGCTACATTTTGATCAGCCGTCCACTTGATCGGAGGCCGCGCTGCGTCCGACGCGGCGCGAGATGAACCGCCAAGGAATGCGGGCCAATCCCCCAACGCTGACGAAGCGACCAACAACATTGCTAGCACAGAGGGTGCGCGGAGCCAATCAACAATCATTCGGAGCACTCAACTAAAGAGGTTGGGGAAATGGCGTCGTCGATGAATCGCAAGTCACCGTTGAGGGTCAGACACTCGTCCGCGTCGACTCGTCTACGATGGTGAAAACGGAGTCTCGAATTGTCTTTTCGCGTCAAGGAGTATCCAGTAAGGGGGCTCGTCAACGACCGCGAGTTGGAGAACATTCCAGGTCACCGGACCACCGCACGCAGGAATCCCTCTCGGTGACAATGGCATCTCATCGAGGCCCGTCGCTCAAAATGACGGCGGTGGGCCCAATGAACTACGAGCCAACTTGATAGAGAGAGCCAACTCAATCAAACGCGAACCCATGGGTGCGCCCGGCGCAATTCACGGCGAATCTCAAGAGACGACGATTCGACACGAATCATGGATCGGCGATGCCTTTGCGAGTGTGAATCTCGTACGTCACCGGTTCCAGTGGGATTCCCGCCGCACTTTGAAAGTTCTTGTGAGAGAGACTGTTGAATCCCAGCCGATAAGTCATTCCCGCTTGAAGCTGCACAGGTAACCGACATGTCCGTTGATCCTTCGACCAGGAGGGACGTTGGCCTTGCGGAATCGTCGGAAAGCTCGCGCCGCCTCCGGTCCACGACATCCCGGCAGCCATCGGCATATTGAACGTGACCGAGATCACTTTGATCGATGGGTCAACGTTGGCGGTTCCGTTGGCAGGTCGTATTCGCTCAATCTCTGGCTTCCGAGCCTTCGCAATGACATCTGGAGACGCACCCTTGGTGGCAAAGTAGATCGTGCTCGGCTTGGCCGGGGTACCCTGAACGGATTTGAAGTTTTGAAAGGAAGTCGAGTTGATTCCGACGCGGTAGAACTTTCCCCGCTCCAGCTTGACGGGCAACTGACATGTTCGAGGATCAATCCAGTTCGCCTTTCTTGTTTGATCGACGGGTGGAAATTCGGGGCCACCGCCGGTCCATGACATTCCCGTGGACATGTCTCGGTCGAATGTGACACGAATGGACGTCAGCGTCGGAGAAACGCGGATCGCTCCCACCTCGGGAACCGTGCGTGAGATGCGAGGTGGCCCTTGGACAACCTGGACTTCCAAAGTCGGTTTCGCGTCGGGACCTTGTTCCATCGCTACCTGATCGGCTGTCGCAGTCCCGCGCGACCAGGGTGACATCGGCATCAGTGTCAGGGTGATCGTGATTAGCAGGCCAACGCCTCGCCAACCCAATCCAGATACCATCGCATTGTGATTCATGACCTTCTCCAAACGACGTTGTAACTGACCACCACGCTCGAATACGCCCACCAAACCTCGCGTGGCTGCAGGTTTGGCGCGTACGATCATCACCGTCCGCAACATGGCATCCGCATAACGTTCCGGACGAATCGATTGCATGCTCAACACAGAACTGTCGCATGCCTCTTCACGTGCTTGTTGCAGCTGCGTCATCGACCACCATGCCATCGGGTGGAACCAATGGATTCCAAGGAACAAGACTTGAAGCACACTGATCCAAAGGTCGCCTCGTCGGAAATGCATCAACTCGTGAGCGAGGACTGCTTCCAAGTCTTCGCGGGACGCACTCTCGAGCCACGTTGACGGTAGCACCACCTGAGCATTGACCAGGCCAATCAAGTAGGGTGATTCGATCTCCGGCGACACTCTGAGCTCGGGGGTTCGTCGTAAACCCATCCCCATTGACAATTGTTCGAGCAGGACACGTTCAGGACCTTCTTCCATCGACACACAGGAGGCCGTTCTGCGCAGGGCGCGCCAGTGCGAGACCGCTGCAATGGTCCAGTAGGCCAAGCATCCAACGCCCCAAATCACCAATCCGATCACGACCAGCGGCGTTTCAATGCTTTGGCTACTTTCGGACGACGTCGCCGTGTCGACCAACGCACCCGCGGGCTGCCCCGCGACAACGACGTCACCGGCTGAAATGACAGCCTGGAGAGGATCCCACGTCAGCAGTTGGCCAACACCAATCGGAGACGCGAGAGCTGGCGACGCGAACGCTTTGACAATGACGAGCACCCACAACGCATGTCGAAGTCGTGATTGCGTGTCGGCGACCCAACGCGCCAGCACAGCGATCAAGATTACAAATAACGCCAATTGCCATGCCGATGACCCAATCCAAACCGCCCATCGTTCGACGATCGAGTCAGCCAAATCGATCATCGCTTTCGACCTCGGCCTCGGCTGCCGGGCCGCTTTTCACACAGCTTTTGCTGGAGTTCCTGAATCTCGTTGTCATTGAGATCCGACTGGTCAATGAATTGCGCGATCATTGGCATCGCCATGTTGTCAAACAGTCGTGCCAACAGCCCCTGGACTTCAAGACGCGTCGCATCGTCTCTGGCGATCGCGGAGTCATAAAGGTACGAGTTGCCAATCTGCTGATAGTGGAGGCCACCCTTCGCCACCAACCGCGACAGCATCGTCTTCACGGTCTTGATCGACCAGTCTCGATCCGATGGAAGTGACGCATGGACATCGCGAGCCGCCATTGGGCCGTGGTCCCAGATCGTCTTCATCACTTCCCACTCGGCAGGCGAAAGCGATGGAATGTCTTCGGCGGACATCGAACCCTCACGTGAAGCCAGAGAACGTCGTTCGCTGAAAAGACTACACTTGTAATCTTTCGATGTCAACGTGTTTCGACCAAGGCAATCCGCCGGCGACCAGGATGCTTTGGCTTACCGCCTCCCGACCGGTATCGGCCGTGACAACCGCTCCAACAACCAACTCGAATGTCAGTCCCCAATCACCAAACCCTCGTTGGGTTTCACCTGGGAAATTCAGCGAAGTCTCGCTGATCGCTACCAAATTGATCGGTCAGCGATTCGATTTGGTCGCCGTCTAGGTGCGAACTCGGAGAGTTCGCCGACAATCGTCGACGAATTCGCCAAATTGGTTTCCTGGCAACCCGAATCCAATGCAGAACCACCCGTTCGTTCCATTGAACCTGAGGTTAAGGATGGTGATCAGCGAGACGTGCAGGAACTCATCCGTTCTCGGCAATGTAAGCACGCGTGACATAATCGGTCTTGCTGTACGCAGCGTGGCACTCAATGCATGAGTCGATGCGGCCACGCGATTGCAGTCGACGGGTCCGGCCATCAATGACCGAGTATTCCCAGTCTCCATTTTCAACGTCGTAGCCGGAATGCATTTTTCGCATCACTGTGTAGATTTCAATCCGCTTTGGGTGATTCTTTGGGAATTTAGTTTTTACGATCAGCGCACCAACCGGATAGTCTGATCCGCCCGTGCGAACTAAGTACTCGGCGTCCCTCGAGGCATAAACGTGACAGTACGCAGGTGTGCTGAATCCCTCATGCAACTTGTGAGGCCGCCCGATGGGCACGAGGCAAAGACCCGCTGTCGAATCAGCCATCTCGTGTGGTTCTTCGGTAATGCGAATCAAACGATCGGTCGTCGTTGCCTGTTCGACAATAAAGAAGTCAAGACTGCCAGCGGCATACGCGATCATGGATGCGCCCGTGAATAGTAGCCCGGCAAAGTGTGACGTGATTGATCGAGCATTCATGCGTGATTCATATAACGAGATGCGATCGATACGGGTTCGGCAAGTGCAAGCATCGGTTGTGCTTTGAACCGTGACCAGTCGTCGAGATGTTCCCATATTCTCCACGAAAGGGTTCAGTCCTTCACATAGCAATGGTCTCGATGGCGAGCGGCTCGACATGCCCTTGCCGAATGGGAAAGAATCGCCGAAGTCTTCGATTTTGCCGACGCCGACTGCGTTTGTGACCTACCTTTCCAAGTATGTCACAGTCTGCACATTCAGTCGCGAGTGCGCTCCACGATGGGCTTTCGTTGGACGTCGTCCCGGGCGTTCAACGATGTGAGCGACGTGACGCCCTGTCAGCAAGCCTCGTCGGAGAATGCCTGAGTTCCTGGGCTGAGGACCTGTTGGATCCATCTCAAACAGATCCCGATGCTGACATGGCGGTGGAGCGGCCGCCCGTCTCGCCGACGTCCGCAACACCGATCACGCCGACGTCGGCCGAACCCGTTGCCGCGACACCATCTTTGCTTGATCAAGCAGCGGCACTTCGGACTGGGGCTGGATTGGCCGGACAGGGCCAAACCATTGCCGTCATCGATACGGGCATCGCCTACGATCATGTCTCCCTCGGCGGCGGTTTCGGACCGGGCTACCGGGTCGTGGGAGGATGGGACTTCGCGGAGAACGACGCCGATCCGTATGACGACGCTCCGGCGGGCTATCACGGTTCACATGTCGCTGGCTTAGCAAGCGGCAATGGGACACTCGCCGATGGCAGCGTTTTCGCGGGCGTGGCGCCGGAGGCCGACTTGGTCGCGCTGCGAGTATTTGATGACTTTGGTAGCGGAACCCTCGACTGGGTCGAGTCGGCCTTGCAGTGGGTTCACGAGCATCAGGATACCTTTGAGAATCCAATCACCACGGTGAACCTTTCGATCGGAGCGGTGCTCGACGGCGACGGATTGGTCGGCGCGATGGCGATGTTGGAGGACGAGCTGCAAGCACTCTATGAGGATGACATCCTCGTGTTCGCGGCGACGGGCAACGCGTTTGACGGGGTGTCCGACGACGTGATGTACCCAGCGTCAAGTCAGTATGTTGCCGGAGTCGGGTCCATTGAGTCCGGTAGCGACTTTCAACTGAGCAATTTTTCGCAGCGGGAAGACAATATCTTTGCCGCCGAGGGGCGTGCGATGCAAAGTGCCGTACCCGAACATGTGTTCGGTTTCGATGGTGATCCCAACGACTACGCGTTGATGACGGGAACCAGCATGGCCAGTCCGCAGGTGGCGGCGGCATCGATGCTGGTGCGGCAAGCCATGACGGATGCCGGTCTGGACCCAACCGCCGACGAAGTGTTGGAACGCATGCGGACCACTTCGGGTTGGCACACGGACGCGATCACCGGGTCGACGATCGCGAGACTGAATCTGCATGCCGCCACGGACTTCTCCGATGGTGACGATTCATCTTCGACTGAGGCACTACCCCCGGCCGACTCCCTCACCACCGTCGACCAAGTCCTCGGAGACAACGCGTCACGGCAATACACCTTGGACCTCTCGGATTTTGATTCGACTGCGGATCTCAACCATGCGATCGCGCGCTTACTGAGCGATGGCGGAACGACGGGTTTGGCCAGTGACGGCAATGGAGCGATCGTGATTGATGCCGGTGGCGGGGCCGACGAATTGCTCATCATCGGCTCCGATCAAGCTGAGAGCGTTTCCTTGCGTCCGTCCACCAGCGGCCAATCGTCGACACTCGGATTCGTCGGTGGTTACTTTGAATTTCGTGGCTTCCAAAGCATCACCTTCGAAGGTGGCGGCGGCAGTGATCGAGCCACGCTGTTTGATTCACCCGATGACGACACCTACCGATCGGCCGACGGCACGGGCACCTTTTCCGGACCCGGGTTCGAGTTCACGGTCCATCAAGTCCCCAAGATGTTTCTGCATGCAACATCCGGTGGTGAGGACACGGCTCACCTGACGGATTCGGCGGGCGATGACGAGTTGTTCATCCGTTCTCAGTTCAGTTCCCTACGTGGCGGTGACCGTTTGCAGTCTGCATTCGGATTCGAGCGTGTTTACGCTTATGCCACCAGTGGTGGATTCGACTCCGCCGACCTGGGTGATAGCGCCGGCGATGATGTCATGTCGATCTCCGCTACCCGATCGATGATCAGTAATGTCGGGTTCCGGGCCGTGGCCGATGGTTTCGAGGACGTTTCGGCCACCGCTAGCCAGGGTGGCGACGACATCGTCCGAATCTACGTCAACGATCCAGAAGGAAGTTGGCAAACGACGGACTCGATGACCCGCTGGTCACGCGACGGCATCAGCCGAGTCGCGCGAGGGTTCGAACGGGCCGAGACGTTTGAGCGATTCGACGCGGTCGCCGTCGCACCCCAGCATTGGCCCGACTCGTCGTCCGACGATGAGTACCGTCGCGGGCTTCAATCGCTCTTCGAGTCCCTCGTCTGAGGCGAAGTTGGCGAACACTGCGAACGTGAAATCGCCTGTTTTCATGGCGAAATTCGCCAAATCGGACATCTTGGCCTTGTCTTAGCGAAACAATTGTTTCAAACAAGTGTTTGAAATATCGTTTCGCTCCTCCAGCTTTGTCCAAGTGCCTTGACCGAAGAGCCCCGTTCCGCGCCCGACGCGACCAACTCGCCTTCGGATGGGCCGCGAATCGATCCGGATGGGATTTCATCCGCCATGGCATCGGATGGCCGTTCGACGGGGAGCGAGGGTGACGAATTGTCGGCGTCGGATCGGCTGCTGCGTGCGGCAGGACCTGTGTTGGCTCGGCGCGGATTCGACAAGGCGACGGTCCGCGAGATCGCCGGAATTGCCGGCGTCAATGTCGCGGCTGTCAGCTACCACTTTGGCGACAAGATGGGACTCTATCGAGCGGTCGTGGCAGAAATGCGGCGGAAGCGCGAACATCAGTTTCCGGTCCCCGTCATTGACCCCGAGGATGCACCCGGAACGCTCTTGGCGGTCGTTCGCACGATCCTGTCTCGGATGATGACCGGTCGCGAAAGCGGTTGGGAAGCCCAACTGATGATGCGGGAGATGCACCAACCGACGCAGGTGCTACGTGAAATGATCCAGAAGTACTTTCGGCCACTTTTTGAAACGCTTTGTGACACGATTCAACTCTTGCTACCCCCGGTGCGGGCGGAGGACCCCAGCTGGGTGACCGAAGCCCTGGTGCCCCAGTTGGCGTTCGGTGTCGTAGGGCAATGCCATCATCACATGATCGGCCAGCCTGTCATCGAACAATTGATCGACGAATCCGCTCGGGCCCGCCATTACGATCTCGAGTCAATGAGTCGCCACATTACGGCTTGTACGTTGGCCGCGTGTCGGGATGGGGCCGTGCTCAAAGAACGCCATCGTCTGGAGTCGCAAACCGATTGCGATTGGACGCCCGATCTCGATTGCCACCTACCATCGCCAACTCGTTGAAGCTCATATTGATTTGCCATGTCATTGGTTCAAGAAAAAATGATTGTCTCTGAATCGGACGAGTCCATTGGGACCGCGGTTTCGGCTCCATCATCGAACGACATTTCACCCTCGCCCTTGGTGACCGAGCCACCGCGACGCGACATGGATGGTGGTCAAGGTCAATGGTGGCTCTTCAATGTTGCCATTCCGCTTGTGCTTTTGGCTGCCGCCGCTGGAGTCGTGTATCTGTTAGGAACGGTCCAGCCGGAGACGCGACCACCGGACGACATGACACGCGCGGGTCGCTTACGAGCTTTACCTGCCGCGATCACGGTGCCCGTGCAATCGCTCGCGGCATCCGGCGAAAAGCTGCATCTGAATTCCGATGGTCTCGTCGTTCCGTTCCGAGAGGTCACATTGGCGACGGAAGTCGCCGGTCGCGTCATCGAAAAGTCGCCGCAGTGCGAGGCGGGTCGCTACGTGACGGAAGGAACGGTTCTGATCCGAATCGACCCGACCGACTATGAATTGGAAGTGGAACGCCTGATGCGAATGCGCGAACAGGAGTACGAAGCGCTTGGCGAAGTCGATCAAGAAATGATCAATGCGCGACGAAGCATGACGATCGCGGACGCGGAGATTCAGTTGCAGCAGCGGGAGGTCACGAGACTGGAGAGCTTGCCAAAGAGCTTTGCCAGTCAGGGTGAACTCGACCAGGCACGTCGAGCACTACTGCAAGTCGAACAGCAAAAAGTCAACTACCAGAACCAGCTCGACCTGCTGAAGAACAAGCGTTCGCGATTGGAGGCGACGGAACGATTAGCTGCAACGCAGTTGCGCGCCGCCGAAGTCAATCTGCAGCGCACCGCGATTACCGCGCCGATTGATGGTGTGATCGTTCAGGAAGACGCGGAGCTCAATACATTCGTCGCACGAGGTAGCCCCGTCGTGACCGTGGAAGACACATCGAGTGTCGAGGTGTCGGCAAGTCTCCGGAGCGATCAGTTGTTTTGGGTGCTCAACCAAGATCGGTCCGATGAAGTCGATCCGCTGGCTTTCGTCGATTCGGCATCCGACGATGCGGGTCAGTTGGGGTACCGATTGCCCAATACGCCGGTGCGGGTAATTTACCAGGTGGCCAATCGAGAAGAGACACGCTTCGTCTGGAATGGCGAGTTGCTCGGCTATGACGGCATCGGCTTGGACGAACAAACTCGGACCATCCCAGTTCGAGTCTTGGTGCGAGAGCCTCGTCGTTTTGTCATCGAGCGGGATGGCCAGGACCCAGTGCGTCCATCCAATACGACGGCGGGTCCCAAGGCGTTGGTTCGAGGCATGTTCGTGAGTTTGCAACTGGAATTGGATCCAGCCGTGCCACTCATCATGATCCCCGCCGAAGCGCTACGTCCAGGCAATCGGATCTGGGAGTTCGAACCCGACGAGACCGTTCTTACCGCGACGGTGACTCCTTCGGGGGTCGAACCCTCGGTATCCGCCGATGCGGAAGACTTGCCCGCATTTGACGCGGATGCCTGGACGCCAGGACGGCTTGAGGTTCATGGAAACATACGTCCTGTCGACTCGATCACACGCGACGGTGCCGATCTCTGGATCTGCGAGGCGCCCGACGGAACGCTCGAAGATGGCAGCTTTGTCATCACCAGTCCGCTGGGCAGTGTCACGGGAGCTGGGTTGGCCATCCGAACGCCACGAACGGACTGATTCGTCCTGACTTGAAGACTGCCAGCGACGCCGCTTACTCAACTGACCATCCTTATCCTAGCCCCGAAGTTCCATTGCCATGAAACGTTTGATCGCTTGGGCCATCACGAACGCACCTGGCATGAACGTGCTGATGGTGGCGTTGTTGGTCATCGGTGTCGGCGCGTTTGCCTCGATGCAACGGGAGGTATTTCCGGAGTTTGAACTGGAGGTCGTCATGGTGTCGGTGCCCTATCCGGGTGCGACGCCACAAGATACCGAAGAGGCGATCTGCCAAAAGATTGAGGAGTCCATTCGGAGCATCACGGGGATCAAGAAGGTCACCTCCATTGCGACGGAGGGTCGCGGCTACGTGCTGGCGGAGCTTCAGTCGAATGTTGATGACGTACAACGCGTCATGAATGAGATCGATCGTGAAGTGGCCAGGATCCCCAGTTTTCCGGAGTTGTCCGAGGATCCCGAGGTGTCTCAGATCACGTTCCGTGAGGTCGCGATTCGGCTCGGAATCGTGGGTCCCGACGTTCCCGAGCCCGCGTCGAATGGCGGGACAGACGAAGCGGCGCGCTCCGCGGCCACCCGCGCCAGCGAACTGGCGCTCCGCGAAGTTGCCGAGGGCGTGCGAGACGAACTGCTTCGCCTGCCGACGGTCTCGGTCGCCTACATCATGGGCACCCGTCCTTATCAGATTGATGTGGAAATCCCGGAGGCAACCCTACGTTCCTATGAGATGACGCTGGATGATGTGGCTTTGCGAATCCGCAGTCACAACGTGGAGCTTCCGGGAGGTCAGTTGAAGTCGGAGGGGCAGGAGATCCTCTTGCGAGCGAAGAACAAGGGGCGGATCGGTTCGGAAATTGAACGTCTGCCGCTCGTGACCCAGCCCGGTGGCGTTGTGCTCACCGTCGGTGATCTCGGGACGGTCCGGGACGAGTTTGAGGATGTGACGGCAACGGGAGAAATCAACGGCATGCCGTCGGTCGTGATCAATGTCGAGAGGACAAAGAGCGAAGACTTGCTCGCCCTGGTTGATGACGTTCGCAAGTACGTCGACGAAGCGTCCTTGCCGGAAGGTTACAAGTTTGTCATTTGGGGTGACACCAGCACGGACGTGCGTGATCGCATGTCGTTGCTGCTGCGCAACGGTGTTCAGGGGCTGTGCTTGGTCTTCCTTGTGCTAGCTTTCTTCCTGGAGGTCCGATTAGCGTTCTGGGTGGCACTCGGAATTCCAATTTCGATTTTGGGAGCCGGTGCGGCGTTAGCATGGGGTGACCAGACGCTCAACATGCTGTCGCTGTTCTCGTTCTTGGTCGCACTTGGAATCGTTGTTGATGACGCCATCGTCATCGGAGAGAACATTTACGCGCATCGGCAAATGGGGAAGTCGTTTGCCTTGGCTGCTGTCGACGGCGCAACCGAAGTTTTACCCAGCGTCACAGCATCGATTACGACGACCGTCATCGCATTCGCCCCCATGTTCTTCGTATCGGGGGTCATGGGCAAATTCATGGCGGTGATTCCGTTTGCGGTCATCGCAATGCTGATCATCTCGCTACTTGAAAGCACCTTCGTGTTGCCGTGTCACCTGGCCCATCACCATGATGGCTACTTTCGATTTCTGTCGGTGGTGACCTATCCGTTGCGGCCTTTGCTGTTCGTACTGACATGGTGTAATGATCGGGCGACGAACGGTTTGCGATGGTTTGCGGAGCACATCTATGTGCCAACGCTTCGGTTCTGTTTGATCAATCCGGTCTTGCCGATCGTCGTGGCCATCTGCATGGCACTGGGAACCATCGGGATGGTTCGCAGTGGAATCGTCAAGACGGTGTTGTTCCCCAAATCGGACAACAACTACTTGCAAGCGACGGTGGTATTCCCCGACGGCACACCGGCATCCGATACTGAAGCGGCCACCAGCCGGATGGCCGAGGTATTGCGCGTGATCAATGAAGAACTCGCTGCAGAAAGGGCCGCGTTGGAGAACCGTGCCCCGGAAGAGATTTTTCCGGTACGGGATGGCGAGTATGTCGGACCCGTTCGGCTGGCATTCCGCGAGGTCGGTGCCATCGCCAACACCTCCGGTCCGATGGGAGGCCAGAATGCCAGTGGTAGCAACGTTGGTCAGATATTTGCCGAACTCAATGGGACCGAGATTCGCAACGTTCACAGCGATCGCATCTTGGCAATGTGGCGAAAGGAAGTCGGCGAGATTCCGGGGGCCGAGAAGGTGACCTATGGCAGTGTTGGCGTTGGACCGGGCGGCAAGCCGATCGAGTTCAAGTTGCTCGCCGCCAGTGACAAAGTGGATCAGTTGCTCGAAGCCACCGAGGTGATGAAGGACCGCATCGCCGACTTCAGCGGCACCTATGACATCGCCGACGACAACACACCAGGCAAATGGGAGTTCCAGTTCCGAGTGAAGGACCGTGCTCTATCGACCGGTGTCACTCCGACCGATCTGGGGCAAACGGTGCGAAACTCGTACTATGGCGCCGAGGTCATGCGGCTTCAACGCGGCCGCCACGAGGTCAAACTGATGGTGCGTTACCCACAGGAGGAGCGGGCCTCGCTGGTCAATTTCCGCGAGATCGAAGTTCGCGGGCGGGACGGCGTCGTGCGACCCATCGGCGAATTGGCCGAAATTGATCTTCAGCGAGGGTTCTCCGAAATCAACCGTGTCGATCAGCAGCGAAGCGTGACGATTTCGGCGGATCTGGATGAGACGACGGCCAACGCGGACTTGATCATCGGTCAGTTGAAATCCGACTACCTACCGGAATTTCAGCAGCGTTTTCCCGATGTGGGCATTCGATTCGAAGGCCAACAGGAACAGAGTCGCGAATCCGTCGGTAGCTTGAAGGTCGGATTCGGCGTGGCGATCCTTTGCATGTTTGTCCTGTTAGTCCTTCAGTTTCGTTCATACGCCCAGCCGCTGCTCATTTTGGCCGTGATCCCATTTGGGATGATCGGCGCCGTTTGGGGGCACGCCTTGCTCGGATTGCCGCTGACACTCTTCAGCATGTTCGGCCTTGTGGCACTTGCCGGCGTCGTGGTCAATGACTCGATCGTCTTGATCGATTTCATTAACTCGCGTGTCCGTGACGGAGTCGAGCCGTTCGAAGCATTGTTGGACGCCGGGGCACGCCGCTTTCGACCGATCATGTTGACAAGCATGACGACCATCGCGGGCCTGTTGCCTTTGTTAACCGAACGTTCCTTTCAAGCCCAGTTGCTCATCCCGATGGCGACCAGCTTGGCATTTGGACTCATGATCGCGACCGGGTTGGTGCTGTTGCTGATCCCGGTGCTCTACATGCTGTATCTCTACGTATTGGGCGCGATTGGATTGTCGATCACCCCTGAGGACGAATAGCGTCGTCGTGCCGATGGGCCATTGACCAATCAAGCGCCTCGCGGATGCCATCCCGAAAATCGACCTTTGGCTCGTAACCCAAGAGCCGTTTTGCTTTGTCGATCGAGAAATTCAGGTTCAGCACCATGAACTTCATCGTGGCGCCGGTCAACAGAGGCGGTTTGGCGCTTCGTCGCAGTCGCGCAAAAGTCTCCATCACGGGATGCAAGCCGCGCGCGAACCATTCGGGTACGCGCCGTGGATGGGGTTTCCCCAGGTACTCGGCGATGGCACCCAAAAACTCATGACGCGTCACCAAACGCTCGTCACGCATGTTGAACGTTTCCCCGATGGCCGCGTCGTTGTCCAACGCCAAAAAAATCCCGTCAACAACGTTGTCGATGTGCGTGTTATTCAAGACCCGCATGCCGTCACCGATTTGGCGAATCGTGTTGTTCTCAAAGGTGGTGATCAGCCTCGGTAGAATTCGCCGATCACCGATCCCGTAGGTGAACCCGGGTCGAACGATGGTCGTGGGGATTCCCGCTCGTTTGTGAAAGTCATTCACCATCACCTCGGACAGCGCCTTCGTGTGCGTATAACCATCGAATCCATTCAGGTCCGTCGCGGCGGACTCATCGGTGCCGTGATGGTGAGTTGCCTTGTAGACGCCCAGGGCGCTCAAGTGCAAAAAACGTTTCAAATCGGGTGCCGACGCGGCGGCTCTCAGCAGATGATCCACGGCGTCCAGATTGATTGCGCGATACCAATCCTTGGGCCCCCAATCGCCGACTTGCGCGGCCGTATGCACGACAAAATCGGACTGGCGGACGGCCGCAGCGACGTCCTCGCTGGGTTGCGTTAGATCCGCCTCGATCGTTCGGTACCTGATTTCACTCAGCGGGCTCAGATCGCTGCCGGCCCTCGCGACCACAGTCACTTCCATGCCCAGCCGCGCCGCCCGAATTGCGACGGGAGCACCGATCATGCCCGAGGCGCCGGTAATTAGAATTCGTGGTTGAGTCATCCAAAGCTGAGTCGTGGGCGGGAAGTCGACGGAGGCGTCATCGTATATCATGCCGCGATTGGATCGACCCGTCGAACGTTCCTAAATCATCGTTTGCTCATCATGATCGCCGACCAATCCAGTTCGCACGCCGCCATCGCCGAAGTTGGGGCGGATGACTACGCCGACTTCGTCGAGCACTACTACCGACCGGAACAGCCGGTCATTTTTCGTGGTGTGACGCATGATCCTAGGACATCCGACCAGATTCGTGACGCGCTATGTCAGCGGATTCAAGCCGACGAGTCTGTCACGCACCGTCTGCTCTGGTTTGACGTGGCACCAGATTTGATTGGTGATGTTTGCGACACGCCGGACGTCGTGACTCACAGCCTCGATGGCCAGACTGCTTTCTTGCGTCAGAACTGCGTGCGGGTTTGGTTCAACTCCGGTGGTCACACGACGCCGTGGCACTATGACGGGCACTCGTTGCATGTTTTCAACTTACAGCTCAAGGGGCACAAGCGGTGGACGATCGTGGCCCCCGAGACGCCGTTGTTGAATATGCCCATGAGCAAGACGTGCGTCTTCGAAAACAATCGCTTGGACGGCAAACGAAATTACACGTTTGACCTCCACGAAGGCGACATGGTATTCCTGCCACGCTACTGGTTTCATCACGTTCACTCGGTCGCTGAAGTCAACGTAAACGTCAATTGGGTCCTAATGCCCAAGCAAGCCCCGCCGGACACCACGATCGCTCGGCGCGAGTCGGAGATGTTGTGGTTAATGGACAAACTGCGACCGGTGCTACCCTCCAAGACACGCGGCATGCTGGATTCATTTGCCGGTGTCGGTATCGAGGCCCTGCATCACCTGACCGAGGATGTTTCGGCCGGACGCGGGGTCACACGGGCAATCAAGGAACTCGTCCGCTCCCCCGTTGTCCTGCTTTCAATTCCGACCCAGATCAGCAAGGCGATGACAGTGCTGAAATCACAAAAGAAACTGCGCGAAGCGATGCAGTCGAATCAGCAAATGGCTTAGCGGGAGTTCCGACAGATCAGTGGATACACGCCTGATACTCGGCGTTGGACAAAAAATAGATAAGAGGTGTTCAAGCGCCCCTTATTCGTGCCTAATTTGACTTTGTGATACGGCCAGGCGGTCAAGTCTGAAATGGCGTTCGAC
The DNA here is from genome assembly GCA_038748615.1 of Planctomycetota bacterium. Taxonomy (GTDB): domain Bacteria; phylum Planctomycetota; class Planctomycetia; order Pirellulales; family Pirellulaceae; genus Rhodopirellula. The sequence goes on from JBCDIU010000022.1 coordinate 92,527, forward strand.
CCATATACACGCACACCGTTTGTAACAGCGGCCCCCTCACGGATGCATTTTGCATACAGACCATATCTCCGATAGTCCATACGCCAAGCCACACCAGCGAGACAGAGTTCGGTGATATGCGCAGCCACTCTAAATCCCGTCCCCACAAACTCATTTGCGATCCCACATTGGTCAGGCGCAAAAGCAATTGCCTCAGGGTTGCGTTGATCTTGTGTTGATGAACTCGATCGTTTGTTCATGATGCCCTGCCGATCCACGTTGTTAGCAGGCGTTCGTAATCGTCTCCAAGCAGGGAGACACACGATGTCCAAGGCAACCTGGATACTCGGCGGCCGTCGCGATCAGCGCCACCAGTTCCATCCAAGGTCGGTCAGCAGAAGCCTGGCTCTGAGAGAGATAGCCGAACCTAAAAGCCCGCTCGCATTCAAAAACCCAACGCCCGCAGTTCTATGCAACGCTTGGGGTGTCATGGTGACCAAGTCCGCGCTCCAACACGCCAAATCGGTGGTCCCTTTTAGCGCCCACTGACACGTTGGATCGTCATACAGCGACACACCTACTCGTTTGCAAATCCCGACTGTATCGTTGATCGACTGCGTAGCCCGAGGATCTCTATCGGCCGAAGTGATCGACTCGGAGGCCAGAACCGTCGCAAACCGGGCAAGAACGGCCTCAAGCGTCCAATGGCCGGGCAAACCCGTGGGGATCCACTTCCTTCTAACACCCTCAAATGGGGCCCTATCGCCCTATCGAATCGGTAAGTGCCAGCAGTCCGTAATGTTCGATATGGCTGACCAGCACCGCCGCCGGATCACCGATAGAGACAGGTTATTTGCTTCGTTCCCTCCACTGGTCACGACGAGGCGAGCAGCGTCTACACGAGTGAAATCCAGAGTCTTATTGATAATCGCAGACTTCTTGTTAACCGATTACCAAGCGTTGGGATCACCAGTCACGCGGTGGAGGTTGCCTCGATATTCACCCGATTAACCAAAAAATGACCAGCCACCGACGACGGAGTCACTCTCGCGATCCACCTGATCCGAACTAGTTCGAGATCCGCTCGCTTAGTAGCTGAGGATCGCTGGGAGATTGGTCTGTTGACGTCTCTAATCTCCTTAGTCAGCTAACTTGCATACGACGCCGGCGTGTCAAGCCAACGATTACGAATCCGGTGATCACGCTAGTCATTTCCGAACTAGGCACTGTCTGGTAATCGCTATTTGATTTGAAGAGCACATCTGGCAACCTCCCGATTGTCTTACCACAGATAATCAAGGAGGAAGTCAGATGCCCCGTCATGATCTCACGGATCGAGAGTGGAATGCAATCCAACA
>JBCDIU010000023.1:0-91426 GCA_038748615.1 Planctomycetota bacterium
ATGTTGGATTGCATTCCACTCTCGATCCGTGAGATCATGACGGGGCATCTGACTTCCTCCTTGATTATCTGTGGTAAGACAATCGGGAGGTTGCCAGATGTGCTCTTCAAATCAAATAGCGATTACCAGACAGTGCCTAGCTGGATTTCTGGATCCCGAACATGAAGAAGCTGGTCTCTACCAAACCATGTACCTTGTCGCCTACGCGACACATAGGGAACATAAGTCCCTTCTATTGTGGGTAGAGCATATTCGAAAAGGGCACGGCCGAGGCGAAGACTCTGCAAACTTGAGACCAAGTTAGCCCAGACCGGAGCAGCACAATACTAGAGGGTACTGGATGCTGCCTCGCCAAGGCGCTGTTGGCCACGCGACGGCTTGTAGGGTCGCTGACTTGAAGCCGCTCAGCGCGGGTGTCTCCGGGATCCCTTTACCACACCAATTCGTTAGCCGCTAACCTTGGAGTACTACACCGACGCGATTCTGAGCGTGTGAAGCGGACTGAAGTTGGACAAACCTCGGCGAACTAACAAATTGTTGGACTGCGAGAGGTGCCGGAGACCGAAGCGGATTTGCGCGTTGAGATTCGATCTCGGCGGCCGACGGCGGAAGCGTCGGGTTTCATCAATCAAGGCAAGTGTTGGAGTTCCCCGATCCTTTCACTCTGGCCAAGCCGCCTAACCAAAGTGCCGTTGGAAGGGCGTTGTCTTGCATCGAACGCAGTGGCTGATGGAGCCGACATCCAACACTCGTGCAACAAGTGCAAATGCAGTCGCCCCGTTCCCAGGAACAAGACACCAAAACGTTCCCCAACAGCAACCTCGATGTCCAAGTCAGTGAAAAGATCAATCCCGCGGAATGATCGAAGCTGCCGATCGCCTAAAACCTGCTGCGCACCGTTCCATCCGACAAACGAACCAGCGACATCGATCGCGACTCAGTCACGAGGGACTTCGATCCCGCGCATCAGTGTTTGCAGCTCATCATCCACGCTCCGACCCTCGATTTCCGCTTCGGCCGTCAGCGAAACACGGTGTCGGAGTGTCGGCCGCGCGATTTCGACCACATCGTCGGGAACGGCATAGTCCCGGCCAGAGAATGCAGCCAGCGTTCGAGCACCTTGAACCAACGCAATACCCGCCCGTGGCGATGCGCCAATATGAAACGCGGGCCAGGACCGTGTCGCGCGAACAAGTGAATTGATGTACCCGATCAACGAGTCTTCTACGCGGACGCGTCCACAGACGCCGATGATCTTCTTGACCACGTCTGGGTTGGTTAGTGCCTGGACCTCGTTATTCAATCGATCATCCAGGTGAATCTGTTTCGAGTGGAGCCGTAGGATTTCGGCTTCGTCGCTAGCGGATGGATAGTCAGCGCGAAGCTTGAACATGAACCGATCGAGCTGGGCTTCGGGGAGGTTGTAGGTTCCTTCACTTTCCAACGGATTCTGCGTGGCCAGGACCAAGAACGGCTGGGGTACCTCATGACCGACGCCGTCAATGGTAACGCGATACTCCTGCATGATCTCCAGCAGCGCCGCGTGCGTCTTGGCGGGCGATCGGTTGATCTCGTCGGCCAGTAGCAACTGGGTGAAAACCGGCCCCGCGCGAAACCGAAACTCACTTGTCTTCACGTCGAAGACGGGGGCGCCGGTAATGTCCGAGGGCATTAGGTCGGCCGTGAACTGAATTCGTCCGAACTCACAACCGAGAATGCGTCCCAGCGTCCGCACAAAGAGAGTCTTACCCAGTCCAGGTACCGACTCAATCAGCACGTGCCCACCAGAGAAGAGTGCCGTCAATGTCCCAAGCACCAACTCGTCTTGGCCGACAAAAAGCTTGGCGATTTCTTGGCTGATGCTCCGATAGAGACTCGCAACTTGCTGAATCTCCGGATCCATTGCCGGCGCGGCCACGGGGGGTGGCGAATCAGCGATGCTGTCTTCGGCGGTCAACCCAGCGGTGGCGGGAGGAGGCGGCGAAGGTTCGCTCGGGCCGGTTTCGGACTCACTCAAGACGGGCTCTCATTCGAAGGGAAGGTCACATCGGATTCGGGTAAGACCCATGGTCCACCATGTTCTCCCCGCACCTGCTGCATATATCGGCTAATCCGTTCTCGTGCGTAGCGCTGGTCCGCCGCCGCATCACGATGTCGCCCACGGTGCATCAAGGTCGCCATCGCATCCAGGTGGTTGCCAAATCGCGTGGGATCATTGTAACGAACCGAACGAGGACGACCGAAGATGGGTATGAGCATCAGACACATCACAATGCCAAGGAAGAGGGCATGAATGCTGATAAGGGATAACGGCCAGGTTGTTAGTGCTTCCATGCCGGTCGCGACCGGAGCGCTCGGCGAAGCCTTCGAGATGGGAATCGAAGTCTCATTCGATTCCAAAAATCCGACCGTCAATGTCTCTTGGTTCGCCGATATCCGCGAGTCGATCGATTCGGCGATGTCGGTCGCCATCATCTGAGCTGGCCGCTGCGTCATCGCAAAATTGGTGAGCAGGCCACCACCGGCGACGACGATCACGCGAGACTCATCCCACGACATCCGCGAAGTCGAGGCGAGAATCGTCACATGCCTCATTTCGGGCAAACCCTCGGGGTCAGCCTCATCAAGTGGCTCGAACAGCATTCGCTGATCTGACGCGTCCTCCTCCGATTCAGCCGGATCGGCACCCTTCGAAGCACCGTTGGGAGATGCCGCGGTGGCCTGGCTGCTGGCCCCTTGCAAATCGAATGATGCGGAACGGAAATCATCGAGGGTCAATCCGCCTCGGGTCGCGACCGCACGAAACCAGTCGGATACGTCGACATCCTTCCGATTCGCCTCCGAGATCAGTCGTTGATTGACTTGCCTGGCTAATCGACGACGATATTCCAAGGAATCCTCTGCTGGGGCACTCGACGACGCCAATCGCCAATAGGCATCCGTGCTGCCGCCGTCGGGAACGACAAACACGAGCGTCTTACCCCCGCTCTTCATCCACTCATCCATCCACTCGATGGCATCCACCTCGTTCGCCGGTGGCCACTTCGAAGGAATCCACACAATCGCATCGTTATCACGTGAACGCTTCGAAAGCCGATAGAGATCACGCGTCTGGATGCGCGACGAGATGGTCTCGATGGTGTCTCGAAGTGCCCCAAATCCATTGAGGCTCCGGTCGCCGTTGAACCCATTGCTGTCCCCATAGGTGGTTACGAATCTCGAACATCCGGTGGACATCAACAGGAGGACCAGCACCCAAATGTAAGCCATCGGGGTTTGCCGGACGTTCTCGACCTGCTGCGATGCGGCACGAGAGGTTGCCGAAATCATGCCGCGATCTCCCGAGCGGCTGCCACCAATGACTCAAGTTGCTCGTTTCGTTGCCACAGTCGTGCAAACGGATCCGCGCCGATTGGATGCTGCCCAAAGTACGATCGCTCGAACGCGGTGACCGTTTCGTTCAGGATCTCCGACGCTTCCAAATGATTTGATTTCGTCTCCCCCACATAACGGCGATTGGTTTTCCCGCGCGTCAATCGCAGCCAGCCCGCTTTGTCAAGCAACAGCAACTGGTGACCAAATAGATAGATCAGAGCGGCATCATAATCACCCGCCCGCATGCGTTCGTCCGCAATCTGTTTTGGATGAGTCTTGGTATCTCTCATTGCTGCCGGTAGCTGAGCGATCCGCTGTTGCGTTTGTTCATCCAACGCATCGGATCGGATCCACGACCGACGAGTCGATGAGTCCGATACAAAATCGAAATCCGACTGACGGAACACCCAAACCACCGCAGCCACCAGCGCAGCAAAGAGAACGCCCAACAAGAGCCAACCCGCTGCGGTCCAAAGATTCCAATCTTGCCAAAACCAACGGCCTGGCGTCGTCCTTTTTGCATTCGACGGCTTACTGGACCAACGGCTGGTTCGGTTGGCCGCTTCGATCGTGTCATCTTCAACCGGCACGGGACGGATCGCGTCGGCATCCGCGTCATACCAAACCGACTCCTTCACCTTCGTTTCCGCGTGAACCTCAACGGCGACACGAGCCAACAACACCGTGGCGACACAAATCGTGATCGCGAGCCGCCAAGGTCCAAAAGTGCGACTGTGTCGGGACTCGATCATGACGTCATCACCGTCGGTTCTCGGGGCGGTGGATCCACAACCCGGGCATCGGCATGGGATTCGACACTCTCGTAAGCGGTCTCTCCAAACTGGCGGATCGCTTCGGCGCGAATCGCCAAGTCCACTTCCCACCCCTCCAGGCGAATTCGAGTGTCGAGATAACCCAACAATCGAATAATGACGCTCAAGGAGCCTCCAAGCCAAAGAGCCAAGGGATAAAACAGAACCAGCGCGATCCAATTATTCGACCACTCGCTAATGGCCACGCCACGAATCCAAATCAGCGTGTAGTAAAAACTCGCGACCATGGTTCCGACGATGACCGATACCGCGAGAAAGCGACTAACCAATTCACCAGACATCGGACCATGCAGCAACTTTGATCTCCGCCGCAGTGTCAAGACACTTTCGTCGCGTGACTTCAACGGGCATCGTTCCAGCAAGATCATCTCAGCCAGAAACGGACGGTTCCCTCTGACAATGCAAACGGCCAGGACGACGGTCGCGGGGAACACGAAATCGATGAACGCCTCGGTGGGCTGACCCCATCTTGCGACTGCCAACAATGTCATGGGAATCGCCAGCCGTCGAACGCCGAGCGTCCAGAGGACAGGAAATATCTTCGACAGCACATCGCGCCAAGTCGTTGAAATGGTTGGTTTTCGCTCAAAAACGGCCTGCCCCAAATAGTAAGTGGAAAACGCACCGGCAATCGGAACCTGCAACCAGACCAAGACTCCCATCCAGAACACGTATCGCAACAGATCCAGAATCGCCTCGTCATCGACTTCGTCCAATTGAGACCACTGCCATGGGATCCACCCGAGAACAGCCACGTCGATCAACCACCAAACGCCGCACCCCATCAAAAAAATGGGGCCAAACGCGAACGGATAACGCCGGATCATCCGAAGTGAGAGATCGCCGATCTCCGACAGCGTCCGAACGCGAATCGTCACGTGCGTTTGATCAAGTTGCATGTGACGCAAAAGGGATACAAGGCGGTGCTGAAGTCAGCCCTCATCATATCGCAGTCGAGTCACTTTGCGGAGCATCCCGCAATCATGCTCTGAGTCGATCCAATGCGGCGAGCGACGTCCTCGGGAACCCCAAAACAACGAAGTAAAAGCTAATCAACGAGGAAGAGAGGATCGCCCAAATCGCCTTGATGAGGTACGGAGCTGAGCTAGGCGACAAGAAACCTTCCGTGATCGCCGCAAGCACAAACAGCGTTGCCGAAGCCGCCATCACGGGCACCGCCTGCGACGCCGAATGACGCAACGAGTCTAAACGGGTGAGCCCGCGCGTCGTGAACAATCCAATTCCCAAACGCAGCCCAGCACCCGCCGACAACGCAATCGCTGTCAGTTCGAAAGGACCGTGTGCGGTGACAAAATGAAAAAAGTTGTCACTGCCTCCAACATCCGTCCGTGCCATGTAGCCAAAGATGGTCCCCAAAGTGACACCATTGAATGCCAGGATGAACAGGCATGGCACAATCAGAACCCCATAGGCAAAGCACTTCAGACCGATGCCCGTATTGTGCATGATGTAGTAGCCCGACATCGACACATAGTGCCCCAGCGAACCATCGATCGGCTGGTCGTACATCTCTTCCACCGATTCGAGTGTGCCCGAGCCGACCACCCTTTCGGCGAACTGGGGAAAGAGCGTTTGCTCGTAACCGAGGTACATCGACAACGCGAACAATCCAAAGAAGACGATCGTCGCGACTCGAACGCACGGATCCGCAAAGATCTGTTGCGGTGCCTGCTGGAACAAGACATGCCACCACGTTGCCGGCTCGAACTTACCGGCTCGATAGAGCTGGTTATGGGCTCGTGCTACCAGGCGGTGCAGATAAGTCACCGTTGCCGGTGGTAATTGGTAGGCATCGGCCAGTGCCAAGTCCGCGCATGCGCCGCGGTAAAGAGTCGCGAAGCGGGTAACACCAGCCGCCCCACGAAAACGGGCACCTACGCCGTCGGTCCGTCCGCCGACCTCCATCGTCTCACAGAACCTCTCCAACTCGTCCCAGTTGCCTCGTCGTTTTTCGACTAACTTGGCGACATTCATCGAAGGGGACTTTTATCGGCTGGGTGCGGGACGCCCAACACTATAGCCGACAACGATTCATCGATCCCTCACCCAGACATCCCCGAGAGACTTGCTGCTACGAGGCTGCCGAGAGTTTTCCGTAACCCAACTCATGCAGCACCGTCAGCATCTCGTCGCAGGTGATGTACCGACGGTGATGGGCAATCTTGTAGGCATCAATGGCGGCCGCCAATTCGCGACCCTCGTCAGAGAGGTCGCTATGAGAACTGCCAAACTGGCGACGCTCGTTTTGGCCCACACGCTGACGACCGCTCAGCCCTCGACGGTCGACCGGGCGACCATCCGCGTCCACGGGACGCTGCGTCGGAGATTCCGCCGAGGGCGTGAAAGTCGACGCAATTGAATCGGATGGTTGCAGCAAACTCATGACCAAACACCAAGACTATCGAACAAAGGATCGGGATTCGCAATTCCATTGCTCGGAGGTCTCCGCGCATGCATGGAAGGGAAGACCCACATGACAACCCCCAAAACCACTTGAAAGTTAGGTCATGTTTCGATGTCAGGCGACGCAATTCTCATTTTTGCGGAGCGGATTTCGGCAGTTCCTCGCCGATGAGAGTGCCAGCCGTGCGACCGGCATGCATTCGAACGGCCTCAAAACGCGGACGATCCCTTCAGAACGAATCTGCTGTATTTGGCCACACATCCTGTTTACTCTTCGCCGCGATGTTGGATCAATCGTTTGTTGTACGCCTGGATGGTTTCTTTTCGACGCAGGAACCCCAACAGGCTGCCTGGTGAATCTGGATCGATGACGGGCAACTCGTCCAGATTCTGGGACGTGAATTTTTGCATCGCCGTGTTCAAACTCTCATTCGGATCCACGCTCACAAACGAACTATTCATGACATCACCGGCATTGGCCAACCGCCACAGCGTGGAATCGAACAGGTACGCACGAACATCATCGTCAGAGAAAATCCCCACCATCTTGTTTTGCTCGTCCACCACCGGGAAATAGTGCTGTTTACTGGATGCCAGTCCGTGAACAATCTCGTCCAGGGACGCCGACTCGCGGATCATCATCAAACTGCGATCGCGCGGATAGACATCCGCAACCTTGAGCCCCTCCAGCACATCAACAAAAAAATCACCTCGATGCGCCGGAGACTCCATCCGGGTCGGGACCTGTTTCCGGTAGAGCGTGAACCGACGCGCGATCACAAACGTTAATGAACTGACAAGCATGGTTGGAACGATCAACGCGAAGTCGCCCGTCAATTCACGAATCATGATTACCGTGGAAATCGGCGTTCGCGAGACACCAGCAAAAAAACCGGCCATTCCGACGACGGCGTAGGCTTGCGGTGAAACGACCCAGTCGGGTGCCAACCATTGTGCTATCTGCCCATAGGCGGCGCCCAAACATCCGCCGATCACCATGGACGGACCAAACACACCTCCGGAACCACCCGACCCAATCGACAGCGCCGAGGTCAGCATCTTCAATCCGCCGACGCCCAACAGTACGACAAGGGTCGTCTCCGCGCTGCCCGCAAGCGCCGACTGCAGTGTTCCGTATCCGGTTCCCAGTGCCCCCAGCATCTGCAGCGCGGTGGCATCCTGGAGACTCAGCGGTGACGTGAATTGATTCGTCCCGCCACCGACAGCCATCATGGCCGCGATCCCCACGGCTCCCGCCAAAGCCGCCCCGATCGCGGGACGGAACTGTGGCCTGACAGGCATCGACTCGAAAACCTTCTGCGTGAAATGAAAGATTCGAACATAGGCCGCCGAGGACACCAGCATGACCAAACCTAGAATCGCGTACGGGATCAACTCCCACGCGGAGAGTAGTTGGTTGGACAAGTCGTCGCCGAAGATCGGTTGAAATCGAACCGACTCGGGAAGCGTGTGGATGTAGACGCTATAGGCGGCAATCGATGCGGCCGCCGAGGGCACGATGACATCCGCCTCCATATCGGCGTCGCTATACAAAATTTCTGCTGCAAAAAGTGCCCCGGCCAGGGGCGCACGAAACATGGCACCCACGCCCGCCCCCATCCCCGCCGCCAGCAGGATCCGACGATCGCGGGCAGACAGGTGCAGCCGTGACGCGATCCACGAACCGACACCGGCCCCAATCTGCGCAATCGGGCCCTCACGCCCAGCAGATCCACCTGTGCCCAGCGTGATCGCCGACGCGATGGTCTTGACCAAGGGCACTCTTGCCCGAATCAATCCCTTTTGTTGATGAAATGCGTCGACCGCGGCGTCGGTTCCCGCGCCCGCCGCCGATGGAGCCAAACCATACACCAGGCACCCGGAAACGAGACCGCCCAACGTGATGACAACCCACAACCACCAGACGGAGAAGCCCGCTGATGGCGGAGCGACGGCCGCGCCCGAATGCGACAGCAAGTTCGCCTCACCAAACGCATCACTAGGCGGTAGCCCAACCAAGTACGTCAGGGTTTGGAATCGGACGATCTGGATGGACCATTCCAACGCAATGCAAAACAGACCGACCACAAGGCCCACCATCAAGGCCGTCCCCGCTAAACGCGACGAAGACTCACCCGTCACTCGTTGCCACTGGGAGACGAGGAATGACGACGGGCGGATCATGGAGTCAGCGGTTCAATGGGGTGAGCGTCAAATCCCGAGTATGTTCGAAAATCCAAAATCCACCACCCCATTCGTTGGAGTCACTTGTCGATCGACCACATCGAACCGAGTGATTCAGAGGACCAATTTTGGAAACAAACCGGCCGGACGAATCGCTCCAAGCTTGCGTGACCGATCGATGTGGAGCGTCCATCGAGACTGGCGGGATAGGGACCGCCGTGATGTGTCGCTGGTCCGATTTCGATCCCCGTTGGCCAGTCGTTATGAATCACCCTTCCACCGAATCGCCAAGCTCGCGCCAACCATTGGTTCGCCAGATCGTCGTCGGAAGGTTCGCTGTGAAGCGTTGCAGTGAGTGAACCGCGCACTTGACCAGCAACATCGATCCAATCGTTTTCGGATCCACATACGATCACCAACGAAAGGGGGCCAAACGTCTCCTCATGCAGCAGTTCATGAACTTCATCCAGGTTGGCTATTTCGGCCATCATCAAGACGGCTCTACGATGAAAGGGCCCTGGTGCTGGTGGATGACTGCGTGGTGTCAACTCGTCGACCTGGGGATGATCGCGCCAACGTGTTACCCCCGCATCAAACCCCGCCGCCACGTTTTCGTTGAGCAGTGGTTGGGCGTCCATCCGGGAGATGCGCGACTGGATCACCGGTATCAACATCTCACTTGCAGCCTTCGTCATGACCAATAGACCGGGCTTGGTACACATCTGCCCGTTGCCAAATAGCAACGAACTGACGAAACCGGCGGCAATGCCCTCCGTCCGAGCACGAGCAGCCGCTTCGGTGACGAACACTGGGTTCGTGCTGCCCAATTCCGCAAAGACCGGAATGGGTCGGTCACGCCGTGCGACGGCATCGGCCAAAGCTCGTCCGGCGGTCGGGCTGCCAGTGAAGCCGACGGCAGCGATGTGTGGATTCTGGACCAGTTGGACGGCGGTCGACGGCATCCGCCCATGGATCAATGAAAAGATGCCAGCGGAAAATCCGAGCTGGCCGATCACGCTGGTGGCGATTCGCCCCAACAGCTCACAGGTACCCGGATGCCCCGGATGGGATTTGATGACCACCGGACAACCCACTGCGAAAGCGGCGACCGTGTCGTTTCCAAGAACCGAAATGGCCAGCGGAAAATTGCAAGCACCGAACACGGCCACTGGTCCAAGTGCAAAGAGGCGACGACGCAACTCTGGCTTCGGCCGTCCGGGGCGGTCCGGTTCGGCGGGATCCGTCACGCGATCGTCCCAAGCAACTTGTTCGGCGAGCCTGCCGAACAAACGCAGTTGGTAAATCGTTCGCTCAAACTCAACTTCGACACGTGTCGGCAGGTAACCTGTCTCGGCCCGGCAACGCTCGATTATCGAGTCACGGTGATCGGCCATCGCGGTGGAAAGCTCGCAGAGTAGCTTGCCTCGATCGCCACCACCCGCCGATGCAAAACCTTCAAAAGCCCCTTTGGCGGCTGCGCATGCATCATGAATGCGTGCTGGGGGCGTCTCACCGAATCTACCGGGCAACGTTTCACCCGTGGACGCATCGATCGCTTGAAACATCGAACCGCTGGAATCAACCGAATCGATGTGTCCGGCGATGACTCCGCCGCTACCACGTTGGTGATCATGAGACATGGGTGACGCCTGTTGAAAACGTTGGTCGACGTGGACGCCAGTTTCGAACTGATCTAAGAACGTGTCTCAAACGATGACATCCCAATCGAAATCCAGGAAAGTGAAAGCCATGACCGCGTCCGAACCGATACCGCCGGGAGGCGTAACTCGACCTCGACGGGTCGTGCAGCGACCGTCCAGCCCGGGCGCACGGCAAACACTCTACGACATCATCTTTGAGGCCGATACGCCGGCGGGACGATGGTTTGATATCTCCCTACTGGTGGCGATCATCATTAGCATCGTGTTCGTGTCGATTGAAACGGTCCCAGAATATGAACTGGACCGCTTGGCCAACGGTGAGGTGACATTCGAGGGTGCTAGTCGAGGTGATCGCTTCGTCTTTCTCTGCGAATGGATCCTCACGGCACTTTTCACCATCGAGTACGTCTTGCGTTTGGCATGCGTGCGACATCCTCTCCGATACGCATGCAGTTTTTGGGGGATCGTCGATTTGCTCAGCATTCTGCCGAGTTATGCGACATTCTTCGTTGGCGGTTCGGCCCGCTCGTTCGTGATCCTGCGATCCGTCCGCCTATTGCGAGTCTTTCGAGTTTTGAAACTCTGGCGGATGATGAGCCAGGCCGATGAGTTAACGGCGGCTGTTTGGAATTCGCGGGAAAAAATCATCGTCTTTCTGGCCGTGGTCTTGGTAGCGGTGACCATCAGTGGAACGTTGATGTACCACATTGAAACCGTGCTGTTGGGGGACAGTCACGTCAGCGATTTCACGTCCATTCCTCAAGCGATGTACTGGGCGATCGTGACGATGACCACCGTCGGATACGGCGACGTCGTGCCTCATACGACCATCGGAAAAATCATTTCAGCCGGTTTGATTCTGCTTGGATACAGTTTGATCATTGTGCCCACGGGATTTGTTAGCGCCGAGCTATCACAGGTACGCACCGTTCAGGAACGCGAGTTCCATCCGTGTCCGCGATGCAGCATCCCGACTCACCGAAGTGATGCGGTGCATTGCTATCGATGTGGATGCCGGCTGGACCAATCGGTCGCCGAAGTGAATGGATCCAGTTAGACTCGTGCGGATCCAGGTTTCTTTCCCAGTGACGATCCGGCGAACCAGTCGGCGAGGCAATCGATGCCGATTCAAATCAAGTGTGGGTGCGGTCAGGCACTCCAAGTCCGCGACGAACTCGCCGGCAAGGCAGTGAAATGCCCCAAGTGTGGCAAACCTGTCCGAGTTCCAGCCCCAAAAAGCCCGGCGAAGACGGCGGCCGCCACCCGAGCGACCCCGACTCAGGCTGCACGACCGACTGGCGGCAGTGACTCCCTCGACGATTTGTTTGCCGAGGAAGGCTTTGATCGGCACGTAGCCGCGGTTTGCCCGGTCTGCCGAGCGGAAATGGACGCGGGTGCGGTGCTCTGCACCAAGTGTGGCTACAACAAAGAAACCGGTGAGCAGCTTGCCGGACACCAGGTCGCCGGCGTGGACGTGGACATGGGGACGGTACAGCTGCAACGTGCCGAAAAGATGATGGCACGAGATCAGAAACTACAGGAGACCATGACCAGCAGTGCCGGACTGCCGGCGTGGATGGTCGCACTCATTCTATTCATCCTTGGCAGTGCCACGATGATCGCAGTCATTGCCGTCAATGCGTCCAATCGTGAGCAAGGTCTCAACTTCAATCCGTTGCAGATGTTCATGAACCTGGGCGGCGCCGCGTTCGCACTGGTCGGCGGCGGCGCGGTGTTATCGCTGATCGCCAAGGCATTCAAGAAAAGCCGCAACGAGGGGCTGCTGTCGCTGACGATTGTCTATCTATTTTATTTCGTCGTCAGGAACTTTCGCCTCGCGGGCAAGACGATGATCACGGCGATTCTTTGCGGCGCCATTTCGGGCGGCTTCTTCGCGGCGGCCTCCTCGATGTGACGCGCCGGATTGGCTTGACTCAAGAGCGCAACTGGCCCGCATCGTCCTCGAATGCCGTACGATTCAGAACGATGTCAAACGTGGTCGCCCACTCCACTATTTTTGACTCGGCCACACGTTCAAAGTTCGCCAAGACGCTCTTGCGGGCAACTGGATCTTGGAGCCGACGAAACACGCCGTCCCGCGCATTGCCGGGATGGCCGGCAATTAGCAATTGCGTCGTCAGCAATCGCCGATCACCTCGGTTCACCGCAACATGTATATGTGGCGTGCGGCCCGGATAGGGCACCGGTTTGACCGTTCGAAAGTAATAGCGACCCTTCGAATCGGTGAGGAATCGGCCGAAGCCCTGGAAGTGAGAGTCCCGATGACCGGCACCAGCGGAGCGGGAATGCAGATAGACGGCATTGGCATCAACCTGCCAGATTTCGACCGTCACGTTGGAAACGGGGCTTCCGCTCGCCGTCAGAACGCGTCCCGACAAATGGGTAATCTCACCGACAGCCGGAGTGATGGACTCATTGATGATCAGCAAATCATTGTCGGTATCGAGCGGCAGCCGATCCGGATAAAAGGGCCCTTCGGTCAGTCGTGCGGTTTCAGCGAGTGATTCCGCCAACGTCGGTTCGCCGGCTTTCAGCATGGGTCCCGCAAGCGTCCATGGCAGCGAGCCGAAGGACATGGCCCCAGCGAGGATCTGACGTCGATTGGGGTGGACGTTGTCAATCATGGCAAGCGATTCCCTTGTTTGAATCAGAACGAACAACCAACACCGCTGGATCCGCGACGACCGCCGATCCAAACTCGATTTCAACCGATTCGAAACGGTAGCGATCGAAAGTCATCTCTGCACATCGTAACGCTTCGGCGAATCAACCCTCGCGGTCAAGGAAGGTTCCGTCACCCATCAGGTTGCGCCCTCGGGCACCTCACCACCCGCGAGGCCTTGGTCCCAACCCACAAGTCATCCAAACAGAATCCACAAACCCTCGGCAGGGTCGCGCAGGAGCTTGCGACGCAGCGCGAAGGGGGGAAACTTGGGAGGCCCAAAAAGCATCACGACGTCCTCACATCCCTCTCCTCGCTTCGCTCGTCCCTCCCGAGGGAGGGTGAAAGTAAACTGATGCCAATGCGGCTAGGCCGCATCGGCTCGATCGGCCGCGACGCCCGGCAACGTGATGACAAAAGCAGTCCCACGGCCCACCGAGCTCTCGACGCGAATTCGACCCCCATGACTGTCGACGATCTTTTTGCATGCGGCCAACCCAATGCCCGTTCCGCCTTTGCCTGACTCATCGGGACCCGATTTCGTGCTGAAGTAGGGATCGAAGATTCGAGGCAATACGTCCGGTGCGATCCCCAACCCGCTGTCGCGGATCGTCAACTCAACGCCGGATCGTCCATCCATTTCACCGGCTTGCAGCCGAATCAATAGCGTTCCGCCGTCCGGCATCGCCTGTCGGGCATTGGTAATCAGATTCAACAACAGGCTCTGAATCGCGTTTCCGCTGGCCAACACCGGCACGAGATCCGATGCGTAGTCCTTCTCCAGACTGACCCGATACTTTTGCATTTCGCGCTGCATCAGTACCAGCGTCTCATCGACCAGCTTGGGCAGATCGGTGGGTTCCTTGGAATCGGTGCGATTGCGTGCCTGCGCGAGGATCGTGTTGCTGATTTGGGATGCCCGAACGGATGCATCCAAAATTTTCTGCAGTGCCTTCTCACGGCTTTCGAGATCCGCGTTGCGAAGGCCTAGCTTTGCATAGTTCATGATCGTCATGAGCACGTTGTTGAATTCGTGCGTTGCCGTGCCGGTCAATTCGCCGAGTGTGGCCATCGCCTGCATCCGTTCCATTTGATGCTGCATTTGCGCCAGCTCAGCATCTTTGGACGGGGCCGGGGTCGGAGAACCATGGGAATCGGCGTTGCGAGCAATCATGACGTTGACGTAGAGACGCAGTGGTGACGGAAATCGGAGTGGACGCTGTCGTTTCATCGACCCGTTCGCGCACACCGGTGCAGTCCGAATCATTGCTGTCGGCAGCCTTCTCCGAATCGCCTAGTTTACCGCGGTGGTTCATCCGTCGAACAACCCAGTCATAGCGACTCAGTGGGGATTCCAACGTGGATGGCAACATTCTCGACCGTCGAGACCGCATGATCCGCATCGCCAGGCAACACGGATTTGAGATTCGTACGGCGACATTCGGCGAGGCGACGGCAAATGACCGAAGCCGAACCGAGCCGATCGGGAGCACCGCCGCAAGCGGCTGCATATGGTGCGAGATTCGGGGCCAACGAATCTTGTTCATCGACATGACGCAAACCGCTGCGGAACAAATCGTGGGAATTCGTGAGATCCTCGAGACCACTTCGTCGGTTCGTCCCTACTCGGCCGCGGGATAACCTGCAGCGGACGGAACTAGGGACGACGCCCTAGAATAGCCGCGCCGGCCCGTTCTCGGCAAAATGGTCCATCGCCTCGGATCGTTCATCCGACGGAACCCCGAAATTGAACACGGTCTTCGTCAACACCGCATCCGTGATCGACTCGGACACCGCAACCGCATCGCGGCGATTGATTTCGTTGATGATTTGGAGGGCATCCAAAGACGAAATTTGCTGGTCAGCGCTGACGTCGTAATCGTAGTCGGACCTCAAAAACTCCGGTACGTCGGGTGAGATGACGATGTTCCCACCCGCCTCATTGATCGCATTGATGATGATCAGAGCATCCAGTGACGTGACGTCATTGAGCCCGTTGACGTTGAATCGATCCTCCGGATTATGAAATCCGTTGTACACGGTGACGGAGAGTGCTTGCGAATCGAAGTCGGTGTTGTTGAAACTGACTTCGGGTGCGACTCCCACGAATGTCGTCAAGGAACCCTCATAGTCTTGATTGGGCGTCAGCGAAACAACACCCGTGGCCGCATCAACGCTTCCGACGGAGTTGGCCGTGTCTTCGGCCAACAAATAGCGCACGGCATCACCCTCAATGTCCTCCGACATTAGCTGAAACTGAGTTTCAATTCCCGACGGAATCGCGGTGGGCAAACCGAACTGACTCGGTTCGGCAAGGAAGGGTTGTTGGTTGTATCCGTCGGTATCCAATGTCACCACGAACGTCTCGGAAGTACTATTGTCGTCCTCGTCCGTGATCGTCACCGTGACTTCGGTAGTACCCGTATCGGATAGCGCCCGCAGCATGATCACCGAGTTCTCTTCATCCTCAACGATTGTGGCTCGACTGATTCGGACGTCCTGAAGAGGTTTATCGTCAGCATCCACCGCCACTTCGCTCATTGCAACTCGCGCGGCGCTGCCCTCAACCTGCACTCCAAAGACGCTGTGGTTGAAGTCCAAGAAGGGCGTGGCCGTATCGGTCACGAAGAACTGCGAGTCATTGCCGTCGTCGAACGCTTTCGCAAACGACAGCACTCCGGCGCTTGAGTGTTGCAGGTCCGGATGGAATTGGTCATCGAAGTTGCCGAGGTCCGAGCCACCGGTGCCATCGCCATCGGGATCACCACCCTGGAGTACGAAACCGTCGATGATCCGATGAAAGAGGATGCCGTCATAGAAACCCGCCTCAGTTAGTTCAATGATCCTCGCCGTTGGCCTCGGGGCGCGCTGCTCGAACAGTTCAAAGAGCAGGTCATCGTACCCATCGACTTCGAGTCGCCAGCTACGATTGCCCTCCAAAACGGTCGCTTCAAGGATGGCTGGATCCGCAATGGCAACATCGACGCGGAGCGGCCCACCATCCGCATCGGCGCCGTCAATCGCCAAATGCAGTGGGTTCCCCAGCTCGACAGTCGTCGGCTCAATCGCGGCAATCGTGGGGGCTTCGCCGACCATCATTCGTCGGCCTTCCAGCCGTTCGATCGCGAAAGTTCGGGAGCGGTCGCGTGATGAAGTCCGACGGGGCATATAGGTGTTCAAGAATGACGAGCGGAACAAGTTGGATCGACCGTTTCGAACGACCTTCTACCCTAATTCGTTCGGCGCCGATTGCTCGGCCGCCAGCAACGTATTGTGTAGCAACATCGCGATCGTCAGTGGACCGACCCCTCCAGGCACCGGCGTCAGGGCGGACGCCACCGCTGCGGCCTCGTCAAAGGCGACGTCACCGACCAACCGATCTCCGACGCGATTGATTCCAACGTCGATGACCACCGCACCCGGCTGAATCATTTCCCCGCGAATCATCTCCGGTCGTCCGACGGCCGCAATCAGAATATCGGCACTTCGGCAAACGTCCGGCAAATCGGCGGTTCGACTATGGGCCAGCGTCACCGTGGCATTGGCGGTTTCAGGACCGCAGGTTCCCCCTTTTTGAGCCAAAATCATCGCCATGGGTTTTCCGACAATATCGCTGCGACCGACCACGACGACGTGTCGGCCCTGGGTGGGGATACCCGATCGGTGCAGAAGCTGGACGATCCCGTGCGGCGTGCACGGTAAGAAACGAGGGCGGCCTTGCATCAGCAGGCCCACGTTGACCGGCGAAAACGCATCGACGTCTTTGGATGGATCGATCGCATCGAGCACCCGACGCTCATCGACGCCCTGGCCACCGGCCTCCGGAGTCGGCAACGGCAACTGAACTAAAATACCGTGGACGCTCGAATCCGCATTGAGCATCGCCACATGCTGGAGCAACGAATCGGCCGTTGTGCTGGCGGGCAATCGGTCGAGCCGACTCTCGATCCCCGCCTTGGCACAAGCCCGCTCTTTATTGCGAACATAAACCTGGCTGGCTGGGTCCTCACCTACGAGCACGGCCGCCAGCTTGGGGACCGCGTGACCGGCAGCGACAAATTGATGCACCCGATCGGCAATTTCCCTGCGAATCTCGGCCGCGATGGCCTTTCCATCAAGAAGCTTGGCGGGCATCTGCGAACCTCCCGGCAAAAAGCGACATAGTGGTCAGATCCTACAATCGTTATAAAGTGCCAACGGATGCGCCCCGCCAATCACACAGGAAAACCGACGCGATGTCTACCGATGCTCCTTCGCCGGCGTCCCCATCCCAGCCGACTAGCCCTCCGGTCAAACCCGTCAAGCTGAGCCCGGTGGAGCGGATCAAAGAGGAAAGTCGATTTCTGTTGGGGACAATCGATGACGAATTGGCGGATCCCGTCGATCACTTCAACAATGCCAATTTGCAACTGTTGAAATTCCACGGCACCTACCAACAAGACGACCGCGACCAACGGAAAGCCCGCAAGAAGACGGGAGGCGGAAAAGCCTACTCGATGATGATTCGATGCCGAATCCCGGGCGGACGAATGTCCTCGGACCAACTGGTCGCACACCTCGATATGTGCGACGAGCTCGGCAACGCCACCTTGAAAATCACCACGCGTCAGACCTTGCAGTTGCATGGCATCCTCAAAAGCAATTTGCGCGAGACCATCCATCGCATCAACGCGATCGAATTGTCGACGCTCGCCGCCTGCGGGGACGTCAATCGAAACATCATGTGCTGTCCCGCCAAACGCGTCGGTGGAATCCATGACGAACTGGCCCGATTCACTGATGCGCTCACAGATGCCTTGGCACCGCAGACGCCTGCTTACCATGAACTGTGGGTCACCGATCCGGATACTGGTGAGAAGGAACTCGCAGGTGGGGGCATGCCCGACCCGACCAGCAATCCCCCGGTCAATATCGATATCGACGAGCCGCTGTACGGACCGACGTACCTTCCGAGAAAGTTCAAAATTGGGATCGCCCTACCCGAAGACAATTGCATCGACATCTACACGCAGGATCTCGGCTTCTTGGCAGTCGTCCGAGACGGCAAGATCATCGGTTACAACGTAACCGTTGGTGGTGGGATGGGACGCACTCCGAGTGCCGCGAAGACATTTCCGGCACTGGCCAAACGCATGGCCTTCGTGACGCCTGACCAAGCGATCGATGTTGCCAAGGCCGTCATCATCGTGCAGCGCGACAACGGAAACCGTGGCGACAGGAAAGTCGCTCGGATGAAATATCTGATCGCGGACTGGGGCATTGAAAAGTTCCGAGACGAAGTTCAAAAAGTCTACGGTCAACCATTGCCCGATTGCACCGACGATGACGTGCACGGATTCGATGACCACATGGGCTGGCAAGAACAGGGCGATGGTCGATGGTCCTATGGACTCAACATCGAGAACGGACGCCTCTACGACGACGAACACCAACAGCTCAAGACTTGCCTACGAACGATCTGTGGCACGTTCAATCGTGAAATTCGTCTCACCGGGCATCAAAGCATTATCTTCTGTGACATGGAGGAAAGCGAGAAACAATCACTGATCGACATCATTCATGCCCACGGCATGAAGACGACCGAGGAAACCAGCACAGTGCGACGGTGGTCCATGGCGTGTGTGGCGCTGCCCACGTGCGGCATGGCAATCACTGAATCGGAGCGTCGACTACCTAGTTTGATTGATTCCATTGAAGAGCCACTCGCCAAATTGGGCCTCTCCAACGAACGATTCACGATCCGAATGACGGGCTGTCCCAATGGATGTGCTCGACCTTACAACGCCGACCTCGCGTTGGTGGGCCGCGCGGTCGGCAAGTACACGCTGTTCGCCGGTGGCGGATGGCTCGGCAATCGTTTGGCTTATGTCTACAAAGACCAAGTTCCAGACGACATCGTCGTCGATGAACTGGTCGGAATCTTTGCCGCCTTCAAAGCCAATCGTGACGATGGCGAGTCTTTGGGGGCTTTTTGCGATCGAGTCGGAGGCGAACAGCTGCAGACACTCGCCGAGACGGCCCCCAAACCCGACTCTTGAGTCGTTGATTCGGTCATCAGGGAAGACGCTTCGGCTGTCTGCGATCTAGTGGACCGGCGAACCGATCGATACGCTACCGATGCCGGTTTTCTGATTCTCCGTTTTCAACCATCGATCGCCATGGCCTCTGCGGATTCCAACGACACTGACTCGCATCCCCGTCCCATCCGCCTGGCCGTTGGCGGTGACCACGCTGGTTTCGGTTTGAAGCAGATGGTGGTCGAACGTTTCGGGGACCTGGTCGCCGAGCTGATCGACTGCGGCACCCATGACGAGCAATCGTGCGACTACCCCGACATCGCAGTCGAAGTGGCCGAACGGATCAACGGCGGTCAGGCCGACCGTGGTCTGATGATCTGTGGCAGTGGCGTCGGCGTCAGCGTGGCCGCCAACAAGATTACAGGCATTCGCGCGGCGATCTGTCATGACACCTATTCAGCCCATCAGGGCGTTGAGCATGACGACATGAATGTGTTGTGCATCGGTGGCCGCGTGATCGGCAGCGAACTGGCATTTGAAATCATCGAGTCGTTCCTGCGTGCAAGCTACACACCGCAGGAACGTCACGCTCGCCGTTTGCAAAAGATCCTCGCGCTCGAAGAGACCTAGGGTTCCTGGAATTCGACTAGGGAAACTCAGCCTTCATCACGGGCGACGTCGGGGACGGGAACTTCAACGTCTCGGCGTAGTCCAGCACCACTTGCTTGACCATCAAAGAGCTGATTCCCGGTGGCAGCAATGGATCGAACGACGCATCAACGAGTTGCTGGTGAATCTCGCTGTCGAAAATGCCCAAGTTCGGTGCCAATTCACCAGGCCGCGAATCGTGGATGTCCACACAACGTGTTGGCGCGTTGGGCGAGAAATCGATCCGATCCAATTGAATCGACTTTCGGATAGGCATCGCCGTGGTTTGAAAATCGATTCGACGAGACTCGGGTTGGTAAACGAGACTCCACTGGGTAAGCCCGGGTTGGGCCACGCTCGCGAGTTGCTCAAAGGCGTGGCTCACCGGATCCACGGAATCGGCAAGCGTCTTTGCATGTTGGGACGCCGACAAGGCGGCGGCGAATCGTTGCTGGCTCCCGTCCGTCGTCGCGTCAGATTGGAGCCCGCTACACGAGTCCGCCCAGGTCGAGTTGGCGAGCCCGTGAACGGGTATGCCCGAATGCGAGATTCGATCCGAATTGGCATGCTGGACCACGGCCACGCCATCGATGTACTCGATGACAGCTGAGTCACCGCTGGCATCGGTCACAAAGTAGTGCACCTGTTCAAGCATCCATAGAAATGGCAGGGGATCAATCTTGTCCACGCTTCGCACGACGTCTTCGACCGTTGCGGCCGTGTCGAGCTGATACTGAACCCATTGGATGGCGTTGACCGATTCCCGGTCAACGTTCGGCGTTGGAAACTGGGTTTGCTTAAGGTGCAATAAGTCGACGGTTAAACCGCGCTCGTTCATTCCAGCAAATGGAATCTCTTTGCCGAACTGCGTGAAGGCGACGCTACCGTAAGTCGATGTCCATCGGTGAGGCGATACGACAGAGATCGCTTCTTTTTTGATGCCGCGTTGATTGACCACCACCAAGCCGGCTCCGGTCGGCCAGTCGTGATTGCGAGCAATGATCAGGCGTCCTGCAATCGGCAGCCGCATCACGGTACAGGCTTCGCCGCGACTCACTGGCCAGAATCCCGAGACGACCGCCAAAGCCAATACGATCCAACGCGTCGCACCGTTTGTCATCAGGCTTTCAATCCGGAGAAATTCGTCTAGAAGAGCCCTGGCTCCCGTTTGGGGATCCCGGACAACAAATGGATGAGCGCCAGTCGAAGCTGTTTAACGCGAAGAGGCAAGGGCAATAGCTGTCGATTGTCGGCTCGCTTGGCTCGACCAATGATGTGAGTCTGCCGTTGATCGACCAGCAACACAGCTGGAACTTCACTGGTCTCCGCGTTCTCCGTGAAGCTGTTGTAGGCATTCAAGGCCTCGTTTCCGAGTTCTGCGGCCCCAAAGATGACGCAGTCGGCTGGGCGCTCGCCATCGTTGAATCGGCTCAAAGCACGCATCGGATCGGAGATGATCAATACGCGATAGCCTCGAGCTTTCAATCGCTCTCGCACCGCATTCTGAAGGTTCGTCTTGGATTCCACCAGCATGACCACGTAGCCATCGCCCTCGTTCGTAATGACTTGATCATCGCCAACGGCTTCCGCGTCGACGGAGGCACCTTGGTGAATTTCCTGTTTCACGGGGCCTTTCTCCAGCAACTCGATTACTCGGGTCACCTCCGCCTGCAAGGCCGCCGCGGACTGAATCCGCTTCTCTGGGTTGAACTCCATCATCCGACCGAGCAGTTGCAGCACCAGTCCAGGGATGCCGGAAACCAGCTCACCGATCGGCCGAATCTCCTGGAATCGGGTCACATTGAGACGTTGAAGACGATCACGCGTTTCAGTCAGTGCTGGCTCTCCCGCCAACATGTGATAGAGCATGTTTCCAGCGAAGTAGACGTCGCTGCGCGGGTCGTCTTTGCGCACATTCGTCCCCCGTTCAAGTGCCGCGTAGTCGATCGCACGTGCATTGGGGCAATCGGCAACCTGTTCGGGGTTGTTGCGATCCGTCAGAGCGGCCAACCCAAAGTCAACCAGCTTGGCGACGCCCTCGGATGAAATCAGAACGTTGGACAATTTCAAGTCGCGGTGCGAGATCCCAAACCCGGACG
Organism: Planctomycetota bacterium; assembly: GCA_038748615.1. Lineage (GTDB taxonomy): Bacteria > Planctomycetota > Planctomycetia > Pirellulales > Pirellulaceae > Rhodopirellula. The sequence goes on from JBCDIU010000023.1 coordinate 21,925, forward strand.
CGAACGCGAGTCCCGCTGCCACCTCTCGGATCAACTTCAAAGACAACTCCACAGGGAGTTGTTTTCGGATTCGAACGAGTTCGCGCAAAGTCTGTCCCTCGACAAACTCCATCACCAAGAATGGGTTTCGCATGTCCGGCACGACCTCCGTGATGCGGACAATATTGGGATGTTTCAGTTTCAGTCCCATTTTTCCTTCGCGGAGGAACTGCTCCATTTCTTTCGGTTCATCCCGAAAGCGTTTACGAAGGACTTTGACTGCGAAGACCTGCCCGTCTTTCTCGGCGCGGTAGACGCGTGCAAACGTACCAGCACCAATGAGGTACAAAACCTTGTAGTCGCCATAAAAATAACCGACGCGGTCTCCGCGGACGATCTTTTCGGCCTGCAGTGTCGTCACGATGCCGCGCCGCTGCAGCACCTCAATGGCCGCACTGAGGGGAACGTCCCCGACCCCCAATTCCTTCATCGCCACGTCGACATCCCGGCGTTCGGCAATGCCAACCGCAACGGCTCGTTGGGCGAATTCTTCCGCTGTGGGAGCACTCATGGTCGTGAAGGATGACGCCAATGGATGAAGGAGGTCGTCGGCATGGTCGCCGGCGGAAAACGACAGTTTAACTGCTCAATCCGAATTGTCGTCGTCGACCGTCGGTTTCGATTGCACCCGCGAGTACTCGTGTAGACGGACACCGATGTCTCGCAATTGGTCCAGATCGTCCGCCAAACGTTCCATCTCCGACTGCTCGGCATCCACGTAAACGTCCAGGTAGGGTGCAAATCGGCGGTCGCCCTCGGCATCATCACGGCACATTTCCACCAAAGGCCCAATCGATTCCAAAGGATTCCCCGGCAGGATCAGCATGTCCAAATCACGCAGCGCCTTCAGTGGGGCCAAAGATCGGATTTGATTATCGGACACTTCCAGCATCGTCAACCAATCCAGCTTCGCGACGGGATCCAAGCTGGTGAGCTGATTGCCAGCGACATCGAGCGACCAGATCTTGTTCAACTTCGAAATCGGATCCAAGGACGTCAACTGATTCTCCGCCGCATAGAGCGTCCGAAGATTCGACATGTCCTTCACCGGATCCAGCGACGTCAAGCGGTTTCGCGACACATCCAACAACTGCATCGCCGTCAAACCTGCCAACGGATCCAAAGACGCGATCTTGTTTCCAGCCAAGGTGACGCTTTGGAGTCGCTTCAATTGAGCAATTGGTGACAACTCCACAATCTGATTGTCCGCCAAGTCAATCAGCATTAGCGACTTGCAGTGCTGCAATCCTTCGAGGTTTCCGATCCCACGGTCGACACCAATGACCCTGGATACCCGCGCCACATCATCCGCTGTGATCGGTTCATCGTTGTATCGTTTTGCGAACACTTCCGCCCGCACGGCGGCTTCGAGTGCCTTGTCAGGAAATATCGACTTCGCGGGCGTGGCTTTTGTTTTCTCGGTGGACTTCTCTTTTTCCGCTGTTGGTTTTGACTTCGCGTCCGGCTTCGACTTCGGCTTGGCTACCGGTTTTGGCTTTGGCTTGGCGGGTTCTTGATCCGGTTTCGATTGATCCGGCCGGGCTTGGTCCGTCGGCGGGACTTTCTTGTTCGCCTTGGGCTTCTCGCCCGCAGCAGCCTCTTGAACGGTTGCGGTATCGACGGCCTTTGGCGAGTCGGGGCCCGCTGTCGGTGAATCGTCCGATGCCGCCCAACTGGGCATCGCGAAACAGGTCAGAATAGCAAACAAACATGTCTGGCAGCGCAGCGGCAGCGCAGGCGATGAAATCATGATGAAGCTGTGGGAGGTGGGGAACTCGGCGGGTGCGTTCGACCGTTTCCATCATACTCCGTTCGCGCTTCGCTCGGGCAGCCCATCCCAGTCCAACGCTGCCCACGCGGAGGTCGTCCGGCAAAAGATCAGAATTCTCGATCGCGAGGATCGGTCAATCCATCGGCAAGTCGACGGAGCGCCTCCGTCTCGATTTGCCGCACTCGCTCGCGTGTCAGTCCCAACTCCGCCCCAATCTCCTTCAGGGTCATCGGCTCGCTACCACCGAGACCAAATCGAAGCGTCAGCACGGTTGATTCGCGCTCGTCGAGGTCCTTCAACAAGCCCATCGCGTGTCGCAAGATGTCGTGATCAACCAATTCCTCGTCGGGCGCTTTGAGGCGTTCATCTTGGACCATGTCGCCCAACGACCAACCGGCCTCCGACTGGTCACTCTGTGGTGTGAGATTATTGATTTTGATCGCTTTGCGAATGATCGGTAGCTTTTTCTTGGGCAAGCCAAGCATTCGCGCGACTTCCTCGTTGGTTGGCGTCCGCCCGAGTTCTTCGCTCAACCGGGCCGTCGCGCGACGCCACTTCGAGAGCAACTCCACCATGTAGGCGGGAATGCGGATCGTCTTGGAACTATTGATGAGCGCCCGTTTGATGGACTGCTTGATCCAATAGCTCGCATAGGTGCTGAAACGCGTTCCATGGACCGGGTCAAATCCTTCGACGGCGCGAAGTAGTCCGAGATTGCCCTCCTCGATCAGATCCTGCAGACCGAGCCCTTTTCCGGTGTAACCCCTTGCAATGTTGACGACGAGTCGCAGGTTGGCCCGGACCATTTGATCGCGAGCCATGACGTCGCCACTGGCGATCCTGGCCGCCAGCTCGAGTTCTTCGTCAGCTGACAGGAGCGGTGTCTCATTGATCTCACGGAGATAAGTCTCCAGTGGAGATTGAGCCGAAGCGGACTTGGTGGCTCGACTGGTCGAGCCGGCGCGTCGGCGACCTTTCAACAATGCCGATTCGTCTGGGTCAACGAGCTGGGAGTCGGACATGCATTTGTTCCGGTTGGGAGGGAGGATGGCCAACCATGTGTGCAAACACGTCTCGACAATTGCATGGCATCGCGTATCGGTGGTTAAGCCGCTGATCGCGAGCTCAAACGACATACCAATCAGGGAGGATGGAGGAATCCTCCGCGATGACACCTAGCTGGAGCCGACGCGTGCCACGATCCGGGACGGGATCGGTTGGCAGACGAGGATGTGATTGGGAGTTCACATCCTGTCCTACGTGCCAGTTTCGGCTCCTGCGCTGTGGAAGTTTCACTCGTAGTGAAAGCGTTCGCTTGGTGACGACTATGACGGCCGGCACGGTCGCGATCACGAACGCGACGCAATCAGCTGCAGCAGTCTTGGGATGAATCGGCGCAGTGCTCGCGATCGATGACTGATGGCCCGCTTCACCGTGAGATCCAAGACTCCGAAAGTACGGTGATATTCACGGACGACGAAGAGCGGATCATAGCCAAATCCCGCCGTGCCAACGGCCGATTCGGCAATTCGGCCGCGGCAGACGCCTGATTCGGTGAGGACCACTTTCCCATTTGGATCGGAAAGACAGAGATGACAATGGAATCCCGCGCCTCGTTTCTCGGCGGGTACGTCGCGTAGCTCACGCAACAGTTTCTCATTGTTGGCTGCGTCATCGCCGTGTTTACCTGCATAGCGAGCCGAGTACACGCCCGGCCGTCCCTGGATCGCGTCCACTGCCAGTCCGCTATCCTCCGCCAATACCCATCGACCGAGATGCTTGGCCTGTTGGCAGGCCTTCAGGGAGGCATTGTCCTCGAACGTCGCCCCATCCTCGACCACCTCAATGGCATTTTCCAGTTCGGCCAAAGAAGTCAGCCGGATCGTATCGGTCGGCAACATCATCCGAAGCTCAACGAGCTTCTTCGCGTTGCCTGTCCCCAGAACCAGATCAAACATCCTTAGCGACTCAGCGCGCCAAACAGAGCCCGCTTGTTAACGCGCGGTACCGCAATGGGCGTGGGCTGCACATCGAAAGGAATGTTATCGACATTGTTGGCTGCGACACCCTGGGACGTGCGTCCGTTCACGTGCCTCGCGAGTTTCGGGTCGACGTTGAAGGCACGAAACTCACTCATGACCGCGCGGATCTTCGAATCGTATTGAAATTGACCGCCGGGCAGCTCGCGCCCCAACGACTGGAAACTGCCGATCGTGACGAGCGAGCGATGCCGGTCATGATAGGTGTACGCCTCATGTCCGTCATCACGAAGGGCCGCCGCCATCCGCTCAGCCTGCGCGCCCATGGCGTTGATTCTCGGCAAGGATGGCTTGAACGACTCCGATTCCTTCGTTCCTTGGATGGTGCCCAACCCCTCAAAGGTTCTCACGACCACGGTGAAGTTGCCATCACAGGTTAGCAGGCTGTACGGGTTGTCCTCATTGATACTCCGCACATACGAATCGACGCGTGGCGGCTGGAAGAACTCCTCGGGGAGCAATGGATTCCGAATCACGAACGCGCGTGCCATGGGACCGACCTCATCTTCGCGTAGGCGAATGAATTGACGGTGAATCGCTTTGATCGCGGTAACTGGATTACGAAGATCCGTTTCGGCTTCGACTTCGTTCTGGTCACCGACGACGGCGCTGGGTGCTGATTTGACTCGCTGCAAATCGGAGTCGATTCTTGGATGGTCGACGTGGTCATACTCGCCGACCAGCACCGCGTGAGCCGTGTACTGGACTTGATTCCGATAACGCATGTGCCGGCCGGCAGCCGCCGACGCTTGTTGCAATGGGCGGCCAGGGTTGATTTCTCCCGTGAAATCAAATTGCTGCTGGTGAATGAATGCGGGAAGTTGCAGGTCGTTGCGAATCTCCAACGCGAGACGTCTTGCACGACCCTCTGATCCCTCGCCGACAAACGTGTGGGCGAGGATCATCCATGGACCGTCGACTTCGGACAACGCATAGTCGGCCGCGGGATCGGCGGTGACTTTCGGCGCACGCCCAAACATTCGCAATAGGGCGGGGCGCTGTGCAAGGGCGGTTGCGTTGGCGGCAAGACAAATCGCCATGACCTTCGCCATCGTCGACACGGCCACCGCGCTGCGGAAACTCGATTTCATCGTTCTAGTTTTCCTTATCCGTTGATTCATCTCCAAGGCGGCTCGTGGGTATCAGAATTCGCACTTGAGGGTCAAGTTGGAACGTTGCCCATCAACATGACACTGCCTAGGATGATGTCGACGCCAGAGAACAGCATCCGGTCGCTTGGCGACACTCGGTTTCACGCGTGAAACCATCGGGGCTGTTTATCTTCTTCGCGCATCGGACGCGCGTCATTGGATGAAATTGCCAGGTCAAATTGGCTGTCGGCGAGTTGCACGTTGGTCACCCGGCGGCTCCGACCGTCACGACCGGTACTCGGCAGTTGCAGTCGTTTCGATTGTCCGGAATGGCCGGAATTTTTATCCAAGCGGTTTTTTGACCGGGCAGCTTTTGTGACTTACGTTTCTCCAGCTAAGCGTCTGGACGGAGTTTGCATCTCACGCATCCACCGGTCGCGCTTGATGGATTTCACGCACGGGTAAATCGCACCATATGCTCTTCCATTCCATCCATGGATCTATCCGCGCCCGCCTTTATGGCGTGATCGCGCTGCTATTGTGCCTCGTGTGGGAGTGCACGATCGCGACCGGCGATGAGGCGACCTCGCCTGGAGCGGCTTCGGAAATTCCGAGCGAGTTCGATGCGTTATTACGTGACGGCATGGATCTGGAACGAATGGGCCAGTGGAGCGATGCGGTCGAACACTATTCGGCGGCACACCGGCAATTCCCCGACGATCGTACCCTTTATCAACGGCTCCTGATTAGCCGTTTGCATTTTGATGTTCAACGTCGCTTTACGGATCCAACCTACTTGGAGGCCGTCCGCGAGCTGAGCACCGAACAAGCGCTCGACTTGTACGGCGAGATGTTGGCGAACCTTCAGGCACACTATGTGGACACCATCGAATGGTCACGCGTGTTGCTTCACGGAACGGCGGCCCTCGAAGTGGCATTGTGGGAAGATGCGTTCGTCAATCGCTTGCTCGCCGGCGTCGACCGGGAACAGATCGAGCGTTTCCGCCAGGGCGTTCATCATCGCATTGCCAGTCGATCGACACAGACGCGATTCGATCTGCGCGCCACGGTCTCCTACGTGGCTCAGCTGGCCCACCAGGAACTGGGGCTATCCGGGACAGCAACGGTGCTTGAGTTCGTCTCTGGCAGTGTCTCGACGTTGGATACTTACACTCGACTGCTGTCTCCCGGACAACTTGACGAGATGTTCTCAACGATCGAAGGCAACTTTGTTGGGCTGGGGGTCGAGCTAAAGGCGGGCCAGGACTGCTTGAGAATTCTTTCGGTCATCCCTGGTGGGCCCGCCGATGAAGCTGGCATCACCGCCGGAGACCGAATCGTTCAGGTTGCCGATGCATCGGCCAGCGATCACGATCCCGATTACGTGGCAGATCTTCTACGTGGGCCTGAAGGGTCCACCGTCCAGCTCACGCTCATTTCATCCGACGATACCCAGCGGTTGCTGAATGTGGCCCGTCGTCGTGTGGAGGTGCCGTGCGTCGAAAACATTCACTTAGTCGATGCTCAGGCGGGGATTGGTTATTTTCGGCTAACGAACTTTCAAAAGTCGACGCCCCGCGAAGTCGAGCAGGCTCTTTGGCAGTTGCATCGAGAGTGTCAGTCCCGAGGAATTCGCGGCGGTCTGCAGTCGTTGGTGATGGACCTACGCGATAATCCTGGCGGTCTCCTCTCGGCGGCCGTCGAAGCGGCCGACCTGTTCTTGGCTGATGGTGCGATCGTTACAACACGGGGGCGCAACCCGAGAGAGAACTTTCCGTACACGGCCCACCGCACCAACACATGGAGCGTACCGATGGCGGTCCTGATCGATCAAAACAGCGCCAGTGCCAGTGAGATTTTCTCGGGTGCGATTCGCGACCGCAACCGAGGGACGGTGATTGGCCAACGCAGCTATGGAAAAGGACGTGTCCAAGGGATCTTTCGAATGCAGTCGGCGTCATTCGGCCTCTGTCTGACGACCGCCCAATTTTATTCACCCAGCGGAAAGGCGATCAGCCAAAACGGAATCGAGCCGCACATCCGTGTTCCGAACACTAAGATTGCCGCTCGGCCCGACGAGTCCGGTCGCGTCGTCAGCGAACTCGAAGATTCCGTGCTTCAGCGTGGCATCGCCCACCTGAGCAAGCGGCTGGCGACCCCTTACGCAGTCGCCAAGCCACCGCTTCACTAACACTCAGCCCGAGTGCTTGTTTTCGAAAGTCCAGCGGGTGTTTACGTTCAATCGTGCTCGACGCCTGCTGCATTCCGACATCGAACAGATGGTTCGCTCCGCGTAGGGCGAAGAGTCGCTAAAGCTTGGTGATCAATGAACGCAGTTGATCGACCGTGCGGGAGTTTCGAGCGGTTGCCCCCACACCGAGATACTTTTCAGCATTCGCGGCAAGCTTGGAACGTCCAATCCCATCGGGAGCATGAAGGTAGAACACTTCATCCGTTAACTCGAACTCTTCATTCGATTTCCTAGCAGCCCCCATCGCCTTGGTGTCGGCGGCAGTAGCGGGTTCGGAAAGGAAGAAGAAGTGAAGGGACTTTGGATCTGCCACCGCATCAGGAAATGGATTGGATTGAATCGCATCCAACAACGAGTCGCATTGGAGGACCAGCAGATGCGCCGAAAACCCATGGCGAGCTTCAACTAAACCGACAATCTTCTTCTGGAGTGATGACGCCGTCCTCGCGTTCGATTCGAACACAATGTTTCCACTTTGGATGTAGGAACGCACGTTCGTCAGTTCGATCGATTCGAGATCGCTTCGAAGCTTTGCCATCGGCAAAGCATTCTTTCCCCCAACATTGATGCCTCGAAACAGCGCGATCCAGGTTTGCACTTTGGTTCTCGTCCTAACCTACGAGCATGTTCCCGATCAGACCCAACAGGAATCCGGTGACGGCACCCAAGGCAGGGCTCCAACGTTGGTCGACTTTGGCATCCGGAGCAATATCCTGAAAAATGATGTACAGAATGCCTCCGCTAGCGAACAGCATGATGAACCCAAGCAGCCCGCTGTATTGCCCCAGAAAGTAGTATCCGACCAAGCCCGATGCAGGCCCGAGAAAGGCCATCATCGAAAACGAAATCAACACCGTTTTCCCTTGGATGCGGCCGGATTCGGTCATTTCACGATAGGCGTTGAATCCTTCCGGGATATTCTGAATGGCAATCAGCATGGCCAGCAACACACCCACCGACTGGCCAGTCGAGAATGCGGCGCCCAAAGCAAGCGCCTCGGGAACGAAGTCGGACAACATCGCGGCAAGTTGCCCCGCCGGGTTGTTGGTTCGTGACAGCCAGATGTCCAGGGCTAGGAATGCGATGCCGCCCGAACCGAAAGCGACCGCCGCCGGAACGAGGGACAACAGCTCACACCCGTCGGGAACCAAGACCAACGCCACGGCGGATATCAGTGCACCGCCCCCGAAGGCGATGATTCCATGACGGGCCGCCGAGCTGAGCCAATTCGGATAGAGCGAATCGACACATGCCAGCGCGGCACCCAATGGCATGGCAGCTCCCGCCATCAGCGTCAGCACGATGATGGTCTGGACTTGGGTCATAAGGATCGATGATGCGTTGCTTCGATGGCGGGAAAGTCTGAAAAACGGTCACGGTTTCACACGCACATGGCGTTCATTCGCACGCCGATCTCAATGGCGAACTTTGGGCTCCGAGACGGTTCCTGATTCCGAGGACTCGATCACCAAGGGCGTTCACTCGCTCCGTAGAATTCTTTCCATCTTCTTCCCTTTGGCTAGCTCATCAACGAGCTTGTCTAAATACCTTCCCTTCTGAATGAAGGGGTCTTCAATTTCTTCGACTCGGTAACCGCAGATGACACCTTTGATGAGGTGGGCATTTGGGTTCAACGTGGCCTCCGCAAAGAATTCTCCGAAGGTGACTTCGTCCTCGATCAGCGAGCTGAGTTTGGCGGCATCGAAACCGGTAAGCCACTCAATGACTTCGTGCAGTTCTTGTTCGCTGCGACCCTTCTTCTCAACTTTCGATAGGTAGAGCGGGTAAACCGACGCGAAGTTCATCTTGGCGAGGCGCTCGGCGGTCCCGGGCGGGGGTTTTTTCATCGCAGTTCAGTCCTCTTTCAGGATTCCGTTAACTTGGTGCGGTATTGGACCACATGCTGAAGGCTGCCGCCGGATCGCGGGTGACCCAATTGGGACTTCGCAGGCATGTGTTGTGGTTTGAAAGGAATTGAGTACGTTTCCGACCGAGGAATTTTCGACAGCCAGCCGATTAGGACCGACAGTTGATGAACGTGCCGAAGCGTTTGGTGACCTATCGCCTGTTGGATTTTGGTGACGGCCGCAAACTTGAGCAAGTCGGGCCCTATCGGTTGGATCGGCCCTCGCCGGCGGCGGAGGGGACTCGTAGGGCGTCGCCGGAGGCTTGGACGGCATGGACCCATCGATTCGATGAATCAAATCGAAACTGGATCCATCGGAAGAACTGGGCAACGGATGTGATGATGGAGGCTAGCGGATTTGTCATGCCCCTCTCGCTGACGCCGTTTGGTCACTTGGGTGTTTTTCCAGAGCAAATGGCGAACTGGCGCTGGCTGCAAGAGGTCGCTGTACCGCCGGAAGGATCATTGGGGTTGAATCTGTTTGCCTATACCGGTGCGAGTACCATGGCGATGGTGGCGTCTGGAACGTCTGTCGCTCATGTGGACGCCGCCAAGCCGAACGTCTCAGCGGCTCGGTTCGCAGCGGAGGCAAATGGCTGGGCGGACCGCCCGATTCGGTATCTGGTGGACGATGCGGTCAGTTTCACGCGGCGAGAATCGCGCCGCGGCAAGACCTACCGGACCATCGTTCTCGATCCCCCATCGTACGGGCACGGGCCCAAGTCCAAATCAGCCCCGTCCTCGACTTGGCGTCTGCAACGTGACCTCTGGCCATTGTTGGAGTCGTGTCTCAGCCTGCTGCCTGACGAGGGTTATCGGGTGGTGGTGACCGGTCACTCGCCCAGTGTCGACCAAGATGACGTGGCGTCCTGGTTCGAAGCGCAGAACCGATCTCGATCGCATGGTGCACGAGCCGAGGGCACGATCGAACGCGGCCGTCTAACGATTCCCGACGCTCACGGCCGATCACTCGACGCAGGGTTCTTCGCACGTTGGTGGAATGATTCGTCTCGCATTCTCGACACGTGAGTTGGTAGGAGAGTCTCATCAGGTGAGATTGCGTCACCCCCGATGACCCTGTCCACGAACGGTTGACCGAATGTCCTCCATCAACAATCCAAGTTCGATCAATGCGGCTACCGAGTTCACCTCGTCCGAGCTGAATTCTCAAGTAAGCAGCAACGCCAATGATGCCTACAATGCGCTGGACACAGACGATTTCCTGAAGCTGCTCATCAATGAGCTACAGAATCAGGATCCACTCGATCCGGTCGACAACGCCGCAATGATCGAGCAGCTGGGCCAAATTCGCGAGATCGGAGCCAGTGATGAACTTAGCAGCACGCTAACGGAGCTATCTGACAGCCAACAACTCGTCACGGCGAGCGGACTGATCGGCCAGACCGTCGATGGCTTGGATGACACGGGATCCAATGTGTCCGGTGTCGTCGACAAGATCACCGTGACGACAAATGAGGAAAATGCGGCCCGTTCCGTCAAAGTTCACATTGGTACTAAGACGATGAACATAGAGAACATTCGCGAAATTCAAACTGGGTGACCTGTGTCGGCTTTTCCGGCGAGGGTGATCCTTCATCTGAGCCGGGAGACTTTGGCCGATGGGACTCCAATCCGCATTGACGACCGCACTGACGGGCTTGAGCGCCGCCGAAACCCAGATCGATGTGATCGGCAACAACCTTGCCAATGCCCAGACCATCGGCTTCAAATCGTCCGATGTGGTGTTCGCGACGCAATTCTTGCAAACGCTGTCGTTGGGAGCCGGTCCCTCGGACAACAACGGCGGGACCAACCCGCGTCAGGTCGGCCTCGGTGTTCAGGTTGCCGAGATTGCGGCCAATCACAACCAGGGTACGATCGAAATCAGCAGCAGCAGCAGCGACCTAGCCATCCAAGGCGAAGGCTTCTTTCAGGTCCAGGCAGCCGACGGCGAAAAGCTGTACTCACGCAACGGTATCTTCAAGCTCAATAGCGATGCCGAACTCGTCGACGCGACCGGCCAACGGTTGCTGGGCTACACCGTTGATGAGCAGTTTCGACTGCAGACGTCGCGTTTGGAACCATTGTCGATTCCCCTGGGAACCAAGACCGTTGCCAAAGCGACGGAGAACGTCTCATTCGAGGGAACGCTGACGCCAGAAGGCGACGTCGCCACGGCAGCCCAAGTGATCGAGAGCTTGCATCTGGGCGACAATCAGATTCCGCGTCCCGACGCGACGGCGGTCACGGCCGAGTCATCACCGATCGCCGATGCCAGCGCCGTGACCGTGACACCTGGTGCGGCGGGGACGCTAACGGCAGGAACCTATCAGTATCGATTTGCCTTGGTAGATGCCAGTGGCAATGAAGCGGCGCCGAGCACGGCGATCTCAGCGACGATTGCGGGTGGCGGTAACATCGATCTGTCGGGTCTTCCCACGGATCCGGCGGGTGGGCCGTTTCCGTCGGTCAATATCTACCGAACCGGTCCCAACGGCAGCACGTTCAATCTACTAACGAATGTTCCCGCCGGATCGACCTTCAATGACACCGGCGCAACGCCTCTGTCGGCAACGGGACTGGACGATACCAACCTGACCGGAAACTACACCTACATGGTGACGTATTTTCGTGCCGGCGAACCTGAATCGCGACCAAGTGGTCTCATCGGGCCCAAGAGCGTCGTCAACGGACGTTTGACCCTATCAAACTTCCCAACCCCACCGACGCCGCCGCTGGGAGGTGGATTCCCGGCCTACGACGAGATTCGGATCTATCGCAACCTAGCGGGGGACCAGAACAATTTTTATCTGGTCGACACGGTCGCCCCGGGGGACACCTACACCGACAACCGAACCGATGCCGAGATTGCGGATCTGACCAATCCAAATAACCAACTGCTCGATTCGGATGGTCCCGCCGTTGTCAGCAGCACTTTATTAACGGATGTGTTGCGTCGCGATGGACTGACGTACGAGTCGGTCTTCACGGAAGGGACGCTCAGCTACACCGGTCGCAAGGGAGGTCGAACGCTGGGCACGCAAACCATGGAAATCACGGCGACGTCGACAATGCAGGACCTGCTGGATTTCATCTCCGACTCCTCCGGCATTCAGGCGTTTCAAGTCGACTCGGCCAACCCGATTCCAAACTCAGAGAACAATATCGAAGGGGAAGTCGGCACGCTCGTCGCCGGAGCCTACATCCAGGATGGCGGCATCCGGGTCGTTTCCAACAACGGCGTCTCCAACGCTGTCGATATCGACTTGTCGGCCTTTCGGTTGGAAGACGAATTCGGGGCCGTGACGACACCCAACCTGGCGTTTGGTGTCAAGCAAGAAGCCGTTGGTCAGAGCGCCGCCAGCGACTTCGTGGTCTACGACTCATTGGGCGTACCGATCAACGTCCGCGTCACGGTGGCTTTGGAAAGCCGCACGGATGAAGCCACCATTTATCGTTGGTATGCCGATAGCCCCGACAATGCCCAATCCGGTGAAACGGACATATCCGTCGGTACGGGACTGATTCAGTTCGACGGGAACGGCAACTTTGTCACCGCAACGGAAGAAACCGTTTCGATCAACCGGCAGGGCATCCCCAGCATTTCGCCACTGGAATTCGAAATGGACTTCGGACTTGTCTCCGGACTAGCCACGGAAGAAGCCTCGCTGGCGGCGACGCAGCAAGACGGAAGCGAGCCAGGTGTTTTGAATAGCTTCATCGTGGGCGAAGACGGCACGATTCGCGGTGTGTTCAGCAACGGGATCGCACGTGATCTTGGTCAATTGCAACTCGCTCGATTTGCCAATCCGGCCGGTTTGGAGGCTCGCGGCCTGAATCTTTATGCCGAAGGCGTCAACACTGGTTTACCGGTTCAAGGTCAGCCCGGCGAGAACGGTATCGGAACGGTCATCGGCGGTGCGTTGGAACTATCCAACACGGATATCGGCACCGATTTGGTCGAATTGGTTCTCGCGAGCACGCAATATCGAGGCAATAGCCGGGTGATCACGACGACGCAGCAGCTCATTGATGAACTATTGAATTTGCGGCGATAGTGCGCGAACCGCGGGCGAGAGCAGGACGATTTTCTGGGTTTCAGCGACTCGCTCGATTTGCCTAGACTGCCCTTCGTTGATCCGGAGGCGGGATGGATGCCCCGATCTGGGTCCAATTCCCACAGTTTCGCAACGCCTCGGAGCATGTTGGCATGGAAGCCAAGCCGAAGACCCTGGTCGCCATTGCCATTTGGATTGCTGGCATGGCCGCCGTGTCCGCGCCGGCCGCCGACTTTCGCACTCGCAACTTCATCGTGCAGGCGCCCAGCGACCAACTGGCCGAAGCCGTCGGTCGGGCGGCAGAGCAGTATCGCGATGAGTTGGCAGTGTACTGGACGGGGCAAAGGCTCCCTCCGTGGCCAACGCCCTGCCCGATCCGCGTCGTTGCCGGCAACCAGTTAGCGGCCCAAGGTGTGACCACCTACAATCCGGCACCGGTTCGTGACTTTCAAATGGAAGTCATTGGAACGCCGGAGCGGATTCTTGATAGTGTGTTGCCGCACGAAGTGACCCACACCGTCCTGGCCACGCATTTTGGGCGACCATTGCCTCGTTGGGCCGACGAGGGTATCTGCACGACCGTGGAGCATGCCTCCGAGAAAGCAAAGCATGAAGCCAAGTTGCGCGAGTTTCTCTCGTCACGCCGTGGCATTGCGATGAATCGGCTGTTCTTGTTGACGGAATATCCCGCCGATGTCCTACCGATGTATGCGCAAGGTTACTCCGTCTGTCGATTCCTCATTGATCAGAAGGGGCCTCGAACGTTCATCCGATTCCTGGGTGACTACATGCGGCACCCATCATGGACCGCCAACGTTCAGAAACACTACGACTATGAATCGTTAGCACAATTGCAGGACTACTGGCTACGATGGGTCGAGTCAGGCAGCGGCGACGTCACGCAGTTCGTGAAAACGGATCGATCGACGCCGAATATTGATTTGGCCATCGCCGCGGACGCTTCGCCCAACAATCGGATCGCTCCTGCGACGGCTCAATTGGGGCTCCACAGAGGTGACCGCGGAAGCGATTCCTGGTACGGACGAGGGAACCCTCGCAAGACGGCATCGCCAGCCAGCGACCAACTTGCAGGCCTCGACGCCGGTGCGGCGGCATCCAATGCTATCACTCCAATCGATCAAGGTTGGACGCCACCACCCTCGGTGCTCTCGGCGGGCCGCTACTCAGCTTCCCAGCCGCAAGGGGAAACACTCGGTGGCAACGATCTCTCCCCAAGCTCGATTTGGCGGTAACTCGTGACGGCGACCACGTCGCACGAACCGTTTGTCTTCACGCCGTCGGCGGCTTCGACTCCCGGTGCGTCCGGCGACAATCCCGTCGATCAGGCACGCCAGGAAATTACCGCCATCCTGCGAGAGGTTGCCTCCGCAACGACGGTGCCGAGGCATCGCGATGAGTACCTGCGTTTTTTTGCCGATCGCCTTTTAAGAGCGATGGCGGCTCACGGTGTCATCATCTGGCGATGGGACGAGCCCAAACAAACCTTTGTCGCACATCATCGGCTCGGTTCAATCACCGACACTTCCCTCGAGCCGCCGCAAGCCCGAGTTCATGAGGCACTGGTTACGGAAGTTGCCGTCGGCGGTGAGCCCGTCGTAATCCCATCAACGCCCGGCGCCGACCAAGTGGATGCGTCCGCGAATCCTTTGACCCATCCGATCGGCCTGGTGCCCGTTTCCATCGATCCTACGGCGGCGATTCCACAATGGACCATCGAAGCCGTCTTGGAACCCGGTGGGACGCCGGCATCCCAACGCGGCAGCCTGCGATTCATGGCCCAAATGGCCGACTTGGCCGGCGAGTATCTGCGGTACGACCATTCTCGAGATCAACAACAACGCCTGGCTTGGATCCAGTGGATCGACGATCGGGTGTCCGATTGGTCGACGAATCGATCATCGGTCGAAATTGAAACACTCTGGGTGGACGCGATTGCGGATTTACTGGGCGAATCATCACCTCAGGTGACCCGCATTTCACTTTGTCACGTAAGCGGGCAGCGAACAAGGCTCGCCTCCGTCGCCCACGTGGACCAGGTCGACCGGCGGGGCAACGCAGCCAGGCACATCGTCGACGCGGCATCGGGATCGCTATCCGATGGCGATTCGCCGGTGTGGCGTGTTGTTGAGGTGAACCAAACCGATCAACCGGAAATTCCTCCTCGCTTGGTCTGGGCGACAGATCGGAAAACACCATGGCGTGTTGTCTGCAGTGGTGACGAGTCGTTGACGGATACCGCCGGGAACCAATGGTTGCACTCGAGCATGGCCGATGCGACTTGTCGACTGATGCGTGATGGTGAGACTGCTTGGTTGGCAGCTCGAAGGATCGAGAGACTGCCAGCAGCTCGCTGGTGGCTTCGGTGGCAGGATGAAGGTGGCGGTGCGCAATCCAAGATGCAACCAGCCGCTCCATCTCGGATTCGTTCCTGGGCAAAACGCATCGTCGTCGCAGGATTGGTACTGGGTGCAGCCTGTTGTCCCGTGGCGCGCAACGTGCCGGCCGTCGGCGTTTTGCGACCCGCTGAACTGGATGGCTATCACACACCCGTCGACGCGGTCGTTGTGGATATCGCGGTCGACCACGGACAAAGCGTCGCCCGTGGGGATGTGCTGGCGCGACTGGAGTCGCGCGATTTGCAGCAACGATGGACGACCCTCATCGGTCGTCGCAGCGTGCTGGTGCAACGTTTGCAAGCATGGAAACAGTCGCTCGTTCGCTCGAAACGTGATCCGTCGATGAATGCATCGATCAGCGAAGGCGCTGAAATCGACGACGAGATCCAGTCGATCGACAATCAACTCGCAATCCTTGAATCCACGATGGACGATCTTTCTTTGACGGCGCGGCGGGACGGGACGGTCGATGCCTGGCGGGTTCGAGAACAATTGGTCGATCGTCCGCTCAGTGCTGGCACTCGGATCTTGAACGTGATACCCAAAGACGCCGACTGGGTTGTCGACACTCAGATTCCTCAACACCGTCTGCGATCGGTGGTTGCTGCCATGGACGACCATACCCTGGCGACCCGAATCCAAACCGATTGGCAGACGTCCCCCACGATTCAAGATCGCGAAGGTGAATTTGGTCCGACTCAGCGAGATCCCGTCGACGGAACCCCGGTTGCGACTCTCCGGATGCGAGTGGAGCCACCCGCCGCAACAACCCAACACCGGATAACGGAGTCACCAGCTGACGTCACCCTGCGATGTGGTTACACGCCTCTGGGTTGGTATTTGTTGGAAGATGTCATTTCAGGAATGACTCGCATATGGAATCGATATCGATGAAACGTGTCTGTTGGACATCATTGCTGCGTCTGCTTCTAACGCCATGGATCCCTACCGTGGCGATAGCCGCTGACGACGTTATTGTCGTTCAGGATGTGATCGTGGAATTCGCTCGCCAGGTGGACGTGCCTGCCCGACAGAGCGGCGCCATCGCCCAGATGAGTTGCGTTCTCAATGGAGTGGTGGAGGCGGGGGACGTGGTCGGTTCGCTTGACGACAGCGCGCTGATGATCCAGCGACGAGCGGCCATCTTGCGGTTGGATTCGGCACGAATGGCCGCTGAAGACGAGATCGAGTTGCAGTACGCCGAAACGGTTCTGGAAGAGGCACAGGCGGAGTTGGATGATAGCGAGCAGACGCAACAGTCCGTACGAGGCTCCATCGCTCGGAATCAACTCCGACGCATGCGGTTGGCCGTCCAACGGGGCCAACTCGATGTCGCACAAGCAAAGAAGCGAATTCGCCAGGCTGAAATCGATCGTGATCTTGCTGCGGCCGAACTCGCCGTGATTGGTCAGCAGATGGATGAGCTGCGGAGTGTGAGCCCCATCGATGGCGTCGTGCTCTCGTTACACCATAACGTGGGAGAATGGGTCAACGCTGGTGACACTGTCGCCACGATTGCCACGGCGGATCAGTTGCATTGCCATGCTTTGGTGGGCGCCGACCAACTCGACCCTGCCACTGCAGTCGGATTGCCCGTTGTCGTCACATGGCCGGCGCCTACGGGGCACGCCACCATGACCGGCTCCCAACCGATGGCATCATTGCGCGGCCGAGTCGTTTCGGTCGATCCGGACCGTCTGCCGGGCAATCGATTCCGTTTGCATGCCGAAATCACCAATCAAAGGCGAACCACATCGCCCTCACCACTGGCGCTCCCGACGGCCTGGCAATTGGTCCCGGGCGTCCGGGTGACCATGCGCATCGAGCGTCGAGCTCCGCAGGCAGCGAACACCCATTCGTCAGCGGGCATGTCGTCGGGACTCGTTCGGTGAGCGAAACGTCACGTCATCGCTCCGATCTCAGTGTGGTTGGCTCGCTGGGTTCGCGCACCTGCATTGTCATTGATGACGTTGCGGGTACCTTCACTCGGGTTCGCCGATCCGTTTGGGACACATGGCAAAGAAGCGGAGAAGCCCCGGATTTGGACGCCGCCAGCATGGGCTGGCTAAAACAACGAAACTTGGTAGCGCCGCGTACGTCGACCGGGAAGTGGTCAAGGTGCCTTTCGATTCGGATGCCGCTATTCAACATCGATCGCATCGCCCATCGATGGATTCCAATCAGCGGTTTGTGGTTCTCGGCCGCCGCCATCGCATGTTGGCTGATGGCGGGATTCCTCACAGCCACATCCATTGCCGTGCGTTGGGAACAATTGTCGGGTGGGTTACCAATGCTGGCGACGTTCATGGCGAGTCTTCATCCATTGTCCATGGGCGTTATCTTTGTCTCGACAAAAGTCGCACACGAGCTCGGACATGCTGTCCTATGTCGACGACTTGGCAATCGCTGTGGCGATTTTGGCATCTGGTGGTTCTGTGGTATGCCGTGCCCGTTTGTGGATGTGACGGACGTTTGGCGTGAACCGAATCGGTGGCGTCGGGCGGCCGTCATGAGCGCCGGCATGTGGGTGGAATGGACGATCGCCATCGTTGCCTCATGGGTTTGGCTCGTATCGAAAACCCCCTCCACGCAACTCATGGCCCTCCAAGTGATGCTGGTTTGCGGGGTGAGCACACTCATCTTCAATGCCAACCCACTGATGCGCTACGACGGGTACTACATCCTGAGCGACTGGCTCGATGCGGCAAATCTGCGTCAGGATGCACGGCGATCCTTTTCGATGGCATTCAACCGGTTGATGGATGCCAAGGCGGACGATCCGACACCATGGTCCACTCGCATGGTTTCGATGACTTGCTTTCACATGGCAACGACGATTTACAGGTACTTCATCACGTTCGCGATCATCGGCCTCGCGTTGACGTGGTCCGACTTCGTCCACCTGCGAAGAGGCCTCATCTTGTTGCTTTCCCTTGCCGCTGTTTGGGTTGTCCTTTGTTGCGCCCGTCACGCCGCCGGAACGCTACGAGGCAAAGGACGATGGCGAGTCATCCCTCGCCGACGTCGGCTTTTGTTTGTGACCGCCCTTGGAATGATGGGCATCTTCACTGTCTTTTTCCCATTGCCGCGATGGCATACCGTCGGCGGTCACCTACGGGTTGCCAACGCGATCGATGTCTTCCTGCCGGGAGAAGGAATTCTAAGCCGAGTATCGGTTCGTGTCGGTGATCGTGTGAAGGCGGGCCAATTGCTGGCCGAAGTGGATGATGCCAGCCTTCGGTTGGAACTAGCGGAGATCCAAGGTCGCCAGGCCATTCTGACGTCTCGAATTGAGTCGGCTCGGTTGGCATCGCTGCGGTCGTCTGCGGGGGAGGTTGCCCGACAAGCAAGCCAATCATGGGACTTGTTGCAGTCGGCGTCGCAGTCCTTGTCGACCACGCGAACCAGCCTCGATCTTCGTCGGCAAGCCATGAGGGTCGAATCCCCGATGGAGGGCGTGATCCTGGCAGCGGACTCGAGCGATGAGGGGCAGACCCGATTGGAAGATCCGTTTCGGCTCCAACCCAACGTCGGCGAAGCATCCCGCGACGATCATGTTTGGTGTCGGGTAGCTAGTGGTGACGAGATTCACATCGAGTTAACCATCGACTCAACACTGCAGTCGCAAATCAATCCTGGTGATTCGGTTCAGATTTGGGCCCCAACGTTTTCGGATCAAGTCATACCGGGCCGTGTCGGCGCCATTTCGCCGCTGCGACCAACCACTCGGGCCACCGACGAGTCGGCGCCGTGGCAGGGCGATCGAGGTCATTCGAAAGTGATTTGCGTTCTGGTGAACCCGCCGCGGTTCGACGCGCGTGCCATTCACCTGGACGGTAGTGTCTGCGACGCGACCTTGTCGCTTCCACCTCGCCGATTGATCCAAGAAATCTGGACATGGTTCGCAATGAACTGGGCCGGTTAGCGTCATGCCCAACCCGCGTGCCCAATGGCCTCGTCCCGATGAGTGCTTACCCGTCACCGTGATCGATTCACCTCATCCAGCTATTTGGCCGGTTGAACAGTTGATGAAGCGATGCGACATGCGGACCCAAACGCGTAGCGGTCCCGGTGGGCAGCACCGCAATCGAACCGAGTCAGGTGTCTTCGCCAAGTTGGTGATCGATGACACTGACGGACGTGGCGTCACCATCATCGGGGAAGCGACCGAACAGCGGTTGCAAGCTCGAAACCGGACCGTCGCGATTCAACGCCTACGCATGAATCTGGCGATCGGCTTGCGCACCCCGTCGCGGCTACCGACGGAACGCACGATCGATGTCGCTGAACAAGCCGTGATCCAGACTTTCACCGCCACATCCATGAGGTTGGCCAACGACAATGAACGAAAACCAAGCCTTCTGGCGGTCTTGCTCAATGACTTACATGCGTGCGGCGGTCAACCGAGCTTGCTAGTCGATAGCTGGCGAGTGTCGACAAGTCGTCTGACATCATTCATCCGAAGCGTCCCGGCAGCGTGGACGTGGCTAAATCAGCTGCGTCAGCACCATGGGCGGCGGCCATTGCAGTAAGACGTTCACATCACGTTTCCTTGCGACCGCGCCATGCCACCGTCCGCCCGGTCAGTTGATTCAAAAAGGCCCACCACTGGATGGCCACGAACATCGACACGGCGACCGGATGGAAGATCGCGCCCCAAGTACTCTGCCGCAGCCGCGTCACACCCATCCACCTCGGAATCCAGCCGATTGCGATGGCGATGCCGCCAATCACCGCAGCCGCCAAGCCAGCGGACCACTGGCCACCCGATCGAATCCAGCCAGCGGCGGCCAGCGGCGCGATCAACCATGGGACGACAAAGCTGCTGAGCAGCAGCACCGTGAATGGCCCGATGAGCTTGGCGTTCGCAATACCCTCGTTTGCATTCTTCAAGAGGCCCTGAATCACCTGGCGACCGTTTCGATACATTCGGCAAGTCGCCAAATCGGTGCCGTCGATGCAGTCCGTGATCATTCCGTTGTCTCGGAACGCCTTCGGCAGTTTGACACCATCATGACGGCTCAAGGCAATCGCCTGGTGCGTTCCTGCGGCCTGATAATCGTCTCGCCGCGTCAAGAACAACTGCCCGCAACCAGACGCGTATGACGGATGGGTGCTCGCTCGCATCCGTGTAAACGGAAGGTAGCACAAGAGGATCTGATGCATCATTGGAATCAGCAGTTTTTCCATCCACGTACCCGTTTCCTGAAACGGGAACGCGGATAGCAAACCAAACTGAAATTCTCCAACGCCGCGTTGATACTTTCCGGCTAGCGTTGCCACGGCCATTGGCTTCAAACGAACGTCTGCATCTAAGAACAGCAACAGATCATACTGCGCCGCATCCGCCAGCCGGTAGCAAGCATGTTGCTTTCCATTCCACCCTGCTGGCAATGGAATCCCATCGATGAGTCGAATGCGATCGTCGGTCGCCATCATTGAGCGAACGATGTCGCCTGTCCCATCGGTCGAACCATCATCCAGCACGACAACCTCGACGATGGTATCCAGGCTGGTTAACGCTGCGGCAATGCTGTCGCCAATGCCCGCCGCTTCGTTCCTGGCGGGAATGAGAATGGACACGCTCGGTACCGATGCATCTGTCGTTGACGCTCGTGGTTCGAATGCGATGTATTGAAACAAACGTAAATTCGTAACGAACATTGCCGCCGCCAGCGAGGCGACCATCAATGACCAGACGGCCACCCCAATCCATGCAAGGGACCCAAAGTCGATCGCGGCGAGTGCGCCGAGCGACTCGAAGGGACCGGCAACATCATTGCTCACTAAATTGCCTTCCGTGACCCGGGTGAAACTCCCGTCCCGTCATCCAGGCTTTGAGCCGTCGCGAGAAATCGTAAATGCCGCTGGTGCCCTGCTTGCCTCGCATCAGGTTCTCAAACGGCTGACTGTCTCGAGCGATCACCAGTTCGGCCAACCGTCGCTGCGCATCACGCAACCGATGCTTCAAGTCACGTGACCACTCCTGTTTGTCTCGATCGCGAAACTCCGTCACCGAAACCATCTCGCCGAATTGCACCAAGCATTCCGGCAACCGTTCTTCCCAGAAAACGTACTCCATCGCAACGGGAACGACCCAAGCCCGCTGCAGCTTCCTGCACAGGTGCGCCATGCCCGGCATCAAGTCAGGTTCGTGGTCACGCACGTCGGCAAAACGGCCTTCCGGTGTAACCCACAACGCCGTGTGGGGACGCTGAAAAATCTCGTTGGCCACCCGCAAAAACTGTGCCCCACCACGGCTGGATTTCGAATCGACGCCAAAGAACCCAAGCTTTTCAAATACCTTGTATTTCTGCAACGCGTCGGCGTCGATCGGCGCATAGAACTGACACGGATCAAACAGTTTCCGATTGACGTAATGGGCCGTCAGCGGCTCCCACCATGATGGGTGATTGCTGTAGACGATTAACGGGATCGTTGGATCCTCCAACGGTGACGATTCACCTGTGCGAGCGCTGATTTCACGGAATTGCGTTGCGACGCTGCGGCGCCGCTCGACCGCCAAAGCGTGAAAATGCCGTTTCAGATATGGCTCCAAAAAGTGATGAAAACCGTTTTGGAACCAGTCCGCCGGCTTCGCCACGATTTTGGGCTGGGCGGACGATTGCGTCACGCTAATTTCCCGCTTCGGGCATCGGCGTCCAAGGAGTCCGCGGCAATCCAACCGCTCATCAGTACCATCGGCATCCCAGGGCCCGGATGGGCGGCGCCGCCGGCAAGGTACAAACCACGAACATCTTTGCGACGGTTTCCGGGCTTGAACGCGCCCAGAAATTTACCGTGGCTGGCCAGACCATAGATGGCACCGTTGAGTACTCGGTACCGGTTATGGATTCCCTCGGGCGTCAATGCATCCTCCGTGACAATGGCATCACGAATCCCGTCGGTCCCCGCGGTTCGTTCGAGCTTGTCCAAGATCACGTCACGGTATTGCGGCAGCATGGCTTTCCAATCGTGATGCGGTCGCAAGTAAGGTGTGTGGACCAATATGTAAAGGGCTTCGCCATCGGGTGGAGCCACTTCCGGCTCGCTCACCGCGGGAGCACAAACATACGCCGTCGGATCTGGTGCTGGTTCTCCCTTGCGATAGATGTAGTCAAACTCTTCCTCGGGATCTTTCGAAAACACAAAGTTGTGGTGTAACAGCTGTTCGTAGCGACGATTCAGGCCGAGATAGAGCACCACGCCGCTGCACGCGGCTTCGTGTTGATTGGATTTTTCGAATGCAGTCGATTGAGCCGAACCCGATAGGAGTTCACGATACGTCCGCACAGCATCGCAATTACTCACAACGGCATCACATGCCACCGTTTCGCCTGCGGTGGTGACCACACCGGTCACGGCACCACCGGACTGCTCTATTCGCAGCACATCCGTTTCTGTGCGGATCGTGACCCCCAATTCCGTGGCAAGCTTGGCCAGCGCTTCCGGGACCGCTCGCGTACCACCAATCGGATACCAGATACCCTCTTTGGTCTGCATGTGTGCGATGCTGCATAGGACCGCCGGTGACGCGTAGGGGGACGAGCCCACGTACTGCGTAAAGTGATCCATCATCTGCGAAACGCGATGCTCCGGTACGTGTGAACGCACGACGGATGCCACACTGCGACCCATCCGCAATGAAAGAACATCTTTCAGAACGGCTGCTGAGAACGCCCCGCCCACTTCCATCGTATCAGTGAGACCGCCGATGGATCGCCAAAAGAAGAACCGATCCGATACATCGTGCAACTGTTTGCTGACCTGGATGAATCGTTCGTAACCCTCCGCCGAGACTTCGCTGCCTGTGAAGTCCTTTAAGTGCTGTTTCATTTGATCGACGTCGGACACGAGATCCAACACCGTGTTGCTGGTCGAGGGCGACCCCGCATGTCCCTCAAAAAAACATCGCCACTGCGGATCCAGCGGAATCATTTCGATGTAGTCGTCGATCGAGCGTCCCGCTTCCGCAAACACCTGACGCAACACGCTCGGTAACGTCAAAATGGTCGGCCCCATGTCGAATCGGTAGCCCTCCGTGCAATGCTGCGCAGCCTTGCCACCGACCCATTCGTTCTTCTCGCACAGCGTCACTTGATGACCACGGGCAGCCAACACACACGCCGAGGAAAGGCCGGCCAGACCTCCGCCGACCACGACGACCGATCGAGCTTCCTCGTCAGCCACTCTCTCGGGCACTTGCCGAACCGGAGCAATCTCGTGCGGTGACGATTCGAGAGTGGAATTGGGTTCCATCGCGTTGACAGCAATCATCAAACAGTGCCTTATCCTTGGACTCGAACAATATCGTGTGGAAGAGTCATTATTTCGGCGGATGCTCTCGGGCCAAAGTGACGATTCGACGCATGGCCGCCGATCGCTTGCGCCAGGAAGGTGCATTCCGATAGCGGAGCATACCCAACAACAGGTCGGCCGTGGAATCGGTGCGTGGCGATAAGTGCGGTCGCCAGCGTCCCCGACGCGACACCACCGTGTGAGGTGTCGTCATGGCTAACAGGCCCTCCGGACCGCGAGTGACGCCGAAGCCGCTATCACCACGTCCACCGAATGGTAGTCTGGGATCCGCAGTCGGGGCGATCAGGTCGTTGACCGTGACGGTACCCACATCGAGCCTCTCGGCGACGGACTCGGCCTCATTAACGTCGCCAAACACGGACGCCGCCAGCCGGTAGCGGCTGGTGTTCACTTGTCGAATTGCGTTGTCGATTTGGTTGTATCGCAAGACGGACATGACCGGAGCAAAAAGATCCGTGTTGCAAATCGGGTTATCCGATTCGACACCGTCCAATAGAACCGGCAACATCGTCCCATCATCACACAATCGCTGGCGATCGAATTGCCCCATCACGTCGACGGCGCCGTTGGCGAGTGCCGACTCGATCGCAGTCGCGACGCTTGGGCGTGCTGCGGGATGAACTTGCACCGGACCCACGTTGGCCAAACGATTGGCGAATTCCGAGACGATTTCGTTGCCTTGGGGAACGAACCACCGGCGAGGGCCGATGCAAGTGGCCCCCGAGTTGAACAAAAGACCAAATTCAAGACACGACAGTAATGCTTCGCGGCAATCGGCTTGGGTCAGCGCCGAACGAAGCGTCAGCACGGCGTCGGCCCCGGAAAGCTCCAGAATGCAATCGGATCCCACGTCCGCGGCTTGGTGCATGACCAGACGCCCGGTGGCCGCTGATCCAGTCAACACAATCAAGTCGGGTCGATCAGCGATCGCTGATTGAGCCGATGCGCGTGACGATTCCACTTCGGTGATCAAGTCACGATCGCCGCCGGCTTGCCCAATCGCATCGCGAAAACAATTCAACATCAATCTCGTAGCCGCTTCGCTGCCCACGGCGGGCTTGATGCCAACCGAGTTGCCCGCCGCCAAGGCCTGAGCCATCTGTGTGCCCGTCAACAACAACGGATAGTTCCAGGCGCCCAGGATCAGCACGTGACCAACCGGTCTTCGACGCACGACCGACCGCACACCCCACATCCAAATGGGTCGGCCCGACAAGCCGACGCGCCGATCCGCTAGCGTCCTCGGCCCGCAACGCCCAATCCACGCCAGCGCGTCGCACAGCGGGATCAGTTCCGATGCGACCGTTTCCACATCGTCGACACGTTGGGCCGTTCGGCAGGCCGCGATCAAATCATCGGCCACTTCGCTGATTCGAAACCGCGCCGTTGAAATGATTTCGCAGCGGTCGCGATGGTCCCTCGCCTGCCAACGATGCCGCGAAGCGTCGATGATCGGCGTAGGCGTCATCGCTCCCGTGGTCGATCCCTCGCCAAGTTGATACGCTTGAACCTTACCGGTGGCGGCTGGGCCGGTCTCAGGCGATTCGTTCATGGTTTTCGATTCCGAACCGGTGTCTCGAGTGCGAGGTGACGACCGATGAGTTCCACTGCCGATGACTCGCGTCCAGCACCAAAGGTGAATCCGACGACGGTCGAGATCTTGCCCGCAATGGAGCGACGTTGGAGTCCATACCGGTTCGAGCCCCGAGTCATCGAGGATGACAAACTGATCGCTTGTTTGGAAGCCGCCCGTTGGGCGGCAAGCAGCTTCAATGACCAACCTTGGTCTTGGATTGTGGCTCGGCGCCAAGACACCACCGATTTTGAGACGATGATCGGCTGCCTGCTCGAAGCGAACCGCGGCTGGGCATCACGGGCGGGCGCGTTGATTTGCAGCGTCTCACGGCAGCAATTCGCCTACAACCAAAAGCCGAATCGAGTGGCACTCCACGACTTGGGAGGCGCCGCAACTCAGATGGCCCTGCAGGCAACACAGTTGGGGCTCCAAACGCATCAAATGGCCGGTATCAATGTCGCGCAAATTCGCGGCCAATATCGAATTCCAGATGGTTTCGAGCCGCAGACGGCGATCGCGATCGGCTACCCTGACCTCCGCGAACCCACCAGCCCAGACGAAATCGAATTGGACGATCGTCAGAATGGGCCGCGTTCGCGACACCCACTCGCCGAACAAGTCTTCACGGGCCAGTTTCGTCAATCCGCGACATGGTTGTGATGTGAGTTCTCGTGACGCTGCCACGCCTTCGCCGCTCGGTCGCAAGCAATTGCTGCCGGGCCTCATCGGTGATTCGCCAGCCATGCGTGAGGTCGACCGATTAACAAGAAAGGTTGCCGACAGCAATGCATCGGTTTTGATCTTGGGCGAGACCGGTACGGGCAAAGAGCTGATTGCGTCGGCGGTGCATGGCCTCAGCCAACGAGGTGGCGGACCGTTCGTCAAAGTCAACTGCGGTGCGCTCAGTGAAAGCTTGCTGGAGAGCGAGTTGTTCGGTCATGTTCGCGGTGCGTTTACGGGTGCGGTGGCGAACCGAGCGGGCCGATTTGAAGCCGCTGATGGCGGAAGTATTTTTCTCGACGAAATCAACTCGACCACCCGAACGCTCCAAGTCAAGTTGCTGCGCGTGTTGCAGGAAAAGGAGTTCGAGCGGGTCGGTGATACGACCTCGTTGCGCACCGACGCGCGCATCATTGCCGCCAGCAACCGGAACCTGCACGTGGAAGTGATGTCCGAGCGTTTTCGAGAAGACCTCTATTGGCGTCTGAACGTGGTACCAATCGTGGTGCCGGCGTTGCGCGATCGAAGAGAAGACATCCCCTCACTGGTAGGTTATTTCCTGGATCACTATAACGAAGTGAACGACCGATATGTCGTTCACATCCAACCGGGGTTCATGGAAGCACTGCAGGACTACCACTGGCCCGGCAACGTCCGTGAGCTGCAGAACTACATCGAGCGCGCCGTGGTCATGAGCGACAACGACGAATTGACCCTCGCGGTGTTGCCGCAGTGTGTGACAAGTCCCGATCCTGTTCAGCGGGTCTTGCTGAGCGAAGATATGAGCGATCGACTGGACGCCCATCGACCGTTCGATCGTGGAGGTTCCGTTGCGTCGCCGGCGGCCGACCCTGAATCGACCAACGGATCCGCCGAGCCGAGCACGGCAGCCATCTCGCGTATGGAGATGGACACCCTGACCAAATTCGTCGTTGCCCGGGGATTGGCTGAATCGGAATCAGAGAACCAGGTGCATGCCGACGTTGTCGACCGGATCGAACGAGAGCTGATTGCCCAGGTGCTGACGCAGTGCGGCGGCGTGCAAACTCGAGCCGCCGCCCGATTGGGCATGAACCGAAATACGCTCTACAAGAAGATCAAACAGTACGGTTTGGCCTAATCCCGGCAATCCCCACGGGTGATCGTGGTGAGCCGGTCGGACCGAGTCGGTTCACGGATCCAACGGCCGGATTCGAAGATTGCGCCAAGAGACTTGATATGGCCCAGTGTTCTTCTTGATCGTGTGAACCTGCAGCCCAATCAGCCCCGACGTATCGCGGTCATCCTCAAAGTCGGCGACCGCGACACCGTTGACAAAGCTCTGGATCCGATTGCCCTTGGCGACAATGCGAAACTGGTTCCACTCGCCCGGCAGGTAGGTGGCTTGCAACTTGGATGCATCGATGGATTCGTCGAGCCATTTCGTTCGACGACCTTCATCCCAGAAATTGCCGCTGCAGCCAAACGGTCCGTTCGCCTCGCCACGGATCTCACACTGATATCCGTACATCTCACCCTCATTGCGAATGCGACGAGGTTGTGACTCCTGTGGCGTGGGAGCCTCGTACAGATGACTTCGGATCTGAACGCCCGAGTTCAAGTCCGCATCGCACTTGACCTCATACTCCAATTCGAAGTCACCGTAGGGCCCCTTCGTCAAGAATGTGTTGGGGCCTGCACCCGTTCTCCCGGTAATGACTCCGTCGACGAGCTCATACGTCGCCTCACCGCCCACTTTGGTCCAATCGGCCAGGGTCGAACCGGTGATCAACGACTGCCAATCGTCGGCGGTCGTCTTCCGGACGTGGGCCAACGATAACGACGTCGCGGCAACGCAAAACCAAATCCAAAGGGTCTTCATCAAGTCTGCTCCAATCCGGGGAAGTGTGGCGTTTCGCGGCCGCGAAACCAACCAGGTTGCCTGCGATAGCATAGTCGACCTTGTCGACCGATGCCGTCGTCACGCTCCTGGCGATGGAGCACGATGCCTCGGGCTCGGCGCGTGTTGAGGGAGCAACATTGCCGATCCGACCACGTCCTCCGGTGCTCGTCGGTCCCATGCCAGCCGCATCGCAGCCGGTTACAAGTGCCGACGAGCCTTCCGGTTTACTGGTTGGAGCAACTCAGGATGGTCGACATTTGGTCGCGCATTGATTTTGCCGTATCGCTCAATTCGATTCCGGCTCGATGCGTCTCATCCACGCCCTCTGCCGATGCCAACAACGCGTTGTCAATGAACTTCAGTCGGTCCGTGATCGACTGGGTCCGACTGACCGTGCGATCCATCGCCTGGCAGGCCGTGAGGGAGGACTCTGAAAGACCCCTGATATCGCCATTGAGACGATTCGCTGTTTCCCGATGTTGTGTTGTTTGTTCCGCCAATTCGCTTGCAGATCGACTCAGATCCGAGAACGCATTCCCGATTTCCGCAATGGATTCGTTGGCCGCGTCGGACGCCGTTTGGATGCTCTCGACTCGGTCACGAATGCTATCGATCGCCTGCGCCGTCTGTCGGGCGAGATCTTTCACTTCACTGGCAACGACAGCGAAGCCCTTACCGGACTCGCCCGCCCGTGCCGCTTCAATGGTCGCATTCAAGCTGAGCAAGTTGGTCTGCTCGGCGATATCTTGGATCAACTCAACCACGTTGCCGATTTCTCTCGCCGCGCCGGCCAGTTCACCGATTCGTTCGGCGTTCTGATTGACCACCACCGAGGCTCGCTCGGATTGATCGGAGGCACCGCTGGCAATCTGATTGGCTTGCTCCATATCCGTCGCCAGATCCGCGATCGCCGTTGATGCGTCACCGAGTGACTGGGTGACATCCGTGATCATCCGCGACGCGTCTTGGAGGTCCGTGCTCATGTGACTCGCATCCGTGGTGACTTCGTGACTCTGTGATTGCGAGTCCTTGATCTGTTCGGCAATTTGGGACGCCGATTGGCTGACCTGGGAGCCTTGGGCGGCAAGTGAATCCGAATTCTCGCCACACAGATCACCGGCTTCCTGGAGACGATCCATCACGCGATTGAAGGTGGCCGA
This sequence comes from Planctomycetota bacterium, assembly GCA_038748615.1. GTDB lineage: Bacteria > Planctomycetota > Planctomycetia > Pirellulales > Pirellulaceae > Rhodopirellula. The sequence goes on from JBCDIU010000023.1 coordinate 51,154, forward strand.
GATCTGCCCCATTTCGTCCTTGGATTCGTCGAGGCGTTCGCTAAGGTTGGCCTCGCCCTCGGCAATTCGCCCAATCGCCTCAACCAACTCCCGTGTGCGATCGCTCAGTGATCGAATCGTCGAGACGCCAAACCACGAGACGAACGTGGCGGCGATGACGACGACCGCGGCCACAAGCCAAACCATCTTCAACGCCGCACTTCCCGCAATTTGAGCTTCCTCGGCGACGGAGGACGCCACGGTCGACTGCGCTCGTCGGTAACATCCCAGCTTTGCCGTCTGCGCCTTCCACCAATCGCTTGCCGTGTATTTGGTCAACGGCTCGCCGTCGGATGTAGTCACGTGATGGGAAATAGCGGAGGCAGCTCTTGATTCCGGTGAAGTTTCAATCTCGTCCAAGACGGAATCAAAACGTTTGCCGAACAGCCCCCTCGCGATCACTAGGTGTTCTTCCTGGGCTCGCCTCAGGGAGATGATTGCGAACCGCAACGGCACATCCGCTTCTCCCTTGGCGAGAGCCTGAGCGACCTTGGCACGCTCGAGGCCCGCGAACTCTTTGGCATTCGCCAACGACTGATCCGCAATCAAAGTCTTTGTCAGATCGGCGCCCGACAAGGCCTTGCTGACCCAGCCGGTTTCAGAAAGGTTGTACTGAATCAGGCTCGTGTACAACGGCAGAATCTCCGAAGGCGACTGCATCGAATCCACGGCTTGCCGTAGCGAGCGCAGTGAGACTGCATTCTTGGTGAGTTCATCCACCTGCCGCGCAGTGATCAAGCCGTCCGCGTTGACTTCGCTCAAGCGATCAGACATTTCCGCGATGACATCATCCGTTTGACGCCGCTGGCCGATCAACTCGCTGGAAAACTTGGAACCTCCACTGGAAAGGAAACCCGCCGAGAGACCTCGTTCCTTTTGTAGCTCGTGCGTCAGGTCACCCAAGAACTCACAATAGCCCAAGTAGCCAGGCGTCTTCGACGCAGTTCGGTAAGCCGAGAATTGAGACTTGGTGAAGAGCCCACCAAACCCGACGAGCGTCACAAGTGATAGAAGTAAGAGAACTTGGAGTCGAGTTTTCAGTGTCATCCGGGTTTTCATGGTGCTTCAGCTCCGTTTTGTGGGGGATGTGCCTTCGCTAGCTGAAATCTAGGTCACCTGTTTCGACCCTCACGAGTTCGCGGAATTCGAACGCGTCGACTAGTTCGTGGAAAACCAAGCGGTGCGATGGGATGTCACAGTGGCGCTAATTGGACGTGTTGTTCGGGCCACAGTCCGACCACTCTCTGGATCGGCAATTCGATCCGATGCGAAACATCAGGTCAGCTCGATCGACTCACACAGCGGTATCACTGGGCTGGTCGATTGCATCAGTTGTTCGAGCGTGACCGCCTCAAACGCCGCCTCGGTGGCCGCGTAGGCTCGATCCAGCTCCGCATGCAGCGGGCACAGTTGCGTGTGCGAAGTCAGTCCCAGCGGACATGACTTGATCCGCTCCAGTGGTGCGACCGCATTAATGACACTCAAGATCGTGATGCTTGCCGGAGCGACTGCGAGCAAATAGCCGCCACCTGGACCGCTCCGTGAGGCGACCAGGCCAGCGGAAGCGAGATCCTGCATGACCCGACTCAGGTATCGTCTTGGCACCCTCGTTCTCTCGGCCAGCGTGTCCGCCGAGAGCGCCTGCTCGCGATTGGCCGCGAGACACACGGTGGCACGTAACGCGTATTCAGCTGTTTTGGAAATCATCGGCCGCCCGATCAAGTTCAGCAAATTTGAATTCTACACATTGATGTGCAGAATCCAATCCTATACCTTCAGGTGTACATTTCACGCAGCCACATTGATTCTGATAGCCAGTCGAGAAATCCAATGCTCACCGATCAAACCATCCAGACCATCAAAGCCATCACGCCCGCGGTCGCCGACAACGCGGAAATCATCACCCGCTGCTTTTATCGGCGATTGTTCGAAGGGAACCCGGAGACAAAAGCCTTTTTCAATCAAGCACACCAAGATAGTGGCATGCAGCCGAACGCGTTGGCTGGCGCGATCTGTGCCTATTTCACCAATATCGACAATCTGGGTGCACTCGGTCCGGCGGTTGAGTTGATCGCCCAAAAGCACTGTTCACTAGGAGTCCAAGCGGAGCACTATCCGATCGTCGGCAAACACCTATTGGAGGCGATCAAGGAAGTCATGGGCGATGGAGCGACGGACGAAATCCTGGGTGCGGTCGGGGAGGCGTACGGTGTCCTGGCGGAGGTTTGCATCGGACGCGAAAACGAAGTTTATGCTCATCAGAAATCGCAGCCCGGTGGATGGAACGGCTACCGGCAAATGACCATCGAACGAAAACAGCCCGAAAGCGAAAACGTGACGTCGTTCTACATGCGGCCTACCGACGATCAACCATTGCCGAGTTTTCTGCCCGGGCAGTATATCACCGTGCGGATCGACCATCCTACGACGCCGACATCGCCACGCAATTACAGCCTTTCGGACCGTCCCGGCACGGGACACTTTCGCATCAGCGTGAAACGTGAACCCGGCGTCGCCGCCAGCGCGCCCGATGGCCTGATCTCGAACTACCTTCATGACTCGGTTCACGAGGGCGACCACCTGGAGATCGGTCCGCCGTGTGGCGAGTTCACTCTGGATCCCAGTGCGCTCACGAACCAACCCGTCGTCCTTGTTGCGGGTGGTATCGGCGTGACGCCTTTGATGTCCATTGCCAAGTCACTCAGGCATGCACAATCCACCGCACCGGTCTATTTCTTGCAAGCTGCCAAGAATAGCCGAATCCATGCCCTGTCCGATGAGCTGCGTGAGCTCGCCTCCGAACCAACGAACTTTCAAACCCATGTCATCTATGACGAGCCGATTTCGGGAGATCAGGAAGCGAATCGCTGTGATACAACGGGTTTCGTCACGACGGAGTTTCTGCGCGATTGGGCACCATGCGAGACGGCCGCGTTTTACGTCTGTGGGCCGCCCGCGTTCATGTGTTCGGTGCTTCGCAGCTTGAAAGAAATCGGCGTCACCGACGATCGAATCCGGCACGAGTTCTTCGGGCCGATGCAATAGATCCACATGCTCGACGGCCATTGCAACGTGTGCACTTGCGGCGATCCTGCATGATCACTTCATGCATCCTCAAACCAACCACTACCCCCTGGACATCGCGTGACGTGACTTTCGCGGAGTGGTCTTCGGTTCGACAGGATCTTCGGTCACCTTGTACCGCGCACGAAGCCGCCGCAATTCGTTGGTCAACTCCGATTGGACCTCCGAATAATCCGGATCGTCATAAACGCTTTGCAGCTCATTCGGATCGGCACTCAAGTCGAAGAGTTCCCAGTCGTCCAAGGGTTCATTCTTGAGCGAGTAGAATCGGATCAGCTTATGACGTCCATCCGTCACACCGTAGTGACGGGCCACGTTGTGACCGCCCGGGTTCTCGTAGTAATGGTAGTAAAACGTCGTTCGCCAGTCTTCTGGACGTTCGCCTCGGAGAAGAGGTACCAACGACGCACCCTGCATGTCGCCGGGCACATCGAGTCCCGCGACGTCGAGGAACGTTTCAGCAAAATCGAGGTTGCTGACGATATCGTTGTTGGTACTGCCTGGCTGAGTCACACCGGGCCAGCGAACCAAGAGCGGCGTCTTCAGAGACTCCTCATACATCCAACGTTTGTCAAACCAACCGTGGTCGCCCAGGTACCAGCCTTGGTCGGATGAATAGATCACGATCGTGTTTTTCGCCAACCCAGACTCGTCGAGGTAGTTCAACACGCGCCCCACTCCGTCGTCGACGCTCTTAACACAACGCAGATAATCTTTCACGTAGCGTTGGTACTTCCACTGAATGATTTCTTTTTCCGTCATGGATCCGCGGGCTTTCTCAAACGCAGCATTCTTCGGTCCATACGCCCGCTGCCAAACGCGGCTCTGATCCTCGTTCATCGTCCCAAGACCCGTCAGCTTCAGATCGCGTGACGTTAAGTGTTGCGATATCGTCATCGTTTGCTGCGAAGCGGATCGCGTGCGACCGGAATAGTCATCGTAAAGCGTTTCCGGCTCCGGAATCGTGACGTCGTCGAGCCAATTGAGATACTTGGGACCAGGCATCCAGTTCCGGTGCGGTGCCTTATGTTGATACATGACCATGAAGGGTCGTGTCGGATCTCGATCATTCTGGAGCCATGCGAGCGTCTTGTCTGTGATGATGTCCGTGGTGTAGCCGGTGTGCTTTCGCAGCACGGGCTGGCCGTCATCGCCCGCCGTCAGCATTGGAGGGTTGTAATAGGGCCCTTGGCCTTTCAGGACGTCAAAGTAGTCGAACCCTTGAGGCGTCGACTTCAAGTGCCACTTCCCGATGACGGCGGTCTGGTAACCACCGGCCTGAAGCATTTTCGGAAACGTCGGTTGATCACCATTGAACGTGTTTCCGTTGCGAACGAAACCGTTGATGTGACTGTATTTGCCCGTTTGAATCACGGCGCGGCTGGGTCCACAGATCGAATTGGTCACGTAGCAACGATCGAACCGCACGCCCTCGTTGGCGATGCGGTCCAGGTTGGGAGTGGCAATCTTGGACGGGTCGTAGGCGCTGAGAGCTTGTTCGCAGTGGTCATCAGCAAAAATGAACACGATGTTCGGGCGGTCATCTGCACCGATTGGGACGGATGGAAGCGACAAAGCCGCAGCGGCAAGGCAAATCAAACGAATCGACCACATGACGTTTCACACAGCGAGAGAACGAAAAAGGGCATCGAGACGGATGCCTGGTAGGGTCCAGATTATAGATCCAAAGGACACGTCCCGGGTGTCTCCCACCAGCAAAAGTCGCGACTGGAGGCTCGCCGGTCCACGCAACGTGGCGTTGTCCAACAAGGACGCCATGTCGAACTTCCCGGTTTCGCTCCGAATGCGTCCATGGAAGCACGCAGGTGGATGGCAAGTGATGCAAAATCGGCGGGCTCGATCACTCTGGCGAACGTATTGCGTCGTCGGCAATGTTATAGTCGTGCTATTAAACAAGTATCACACGGTGATTGCCCATCCTTGATCCAAGCCATTGGAAACCGAGTGGATATTGGCAATCGTCGATTCATTGACTTTAGGAAGGGCGGGCAAATGTCTTCTAGGATTGTCTTGCTTTGGGTTTGTCTCCCGATTGTGTGGAATGTCGTTGGACTTCGACCGGGTTGGTCGCAGGAGCTCATTCAAGCACCTGAAGACATGGTTCGATATCGGCTATCCAACCTTCGAGAAGAGAATTCGCCGCTGGGGCGGCAGATCGCGTTCGACTACAAGAAGGTCCGCGATGGCAAAGGCAGTCCGCGACTTCGCATTCGTTCCGATAGCGGGCCCATGCGGGTAATTGGTCTCTCACCGCGGATCAACGATTCAGGAACGATCCGATTACGTGACATGCTCTCAAGCCTGCGTTCACGCAGCGGCAACAACGGATTGGAGTTCTATTTCACCAGCGGAATCAGCGGCGGGACGTCACCGGTGATGTTGCCCATGATGGGCTCGTCGCGAGAGTACCTCGTTTCCAACACCGTGCGTCAAGGCGTGATGAACACGCAATTGAAGGCACGTCCGCTAACGGCGAAAGAGAAAAGCAAGATCGCCGAAGAAAAGCGGAAACGTTTACCACCTCCTGATGTTCCGGCTGGACATGAGCGTTACACGGGGAATCCCGCCCTCGTACCTGGGGTGACCATTCAAGGGGGCCGTGCCGGCGAATGGGTCGAAGCGGTCGTCGCTCGAGTCGAAGGGCAGGACACGTATGTGCGTTATGACGATGGAGACGATATTTACCGACTCCGGCCCGATTACGTTGCGGTTTCAAATGCAGATCTCAAACGCTTGCGCGACGACCCCAGTTCGTATCGATCGATCGTTCGCGTGCTTCCTCGTGGATTGACCACGTTGCCTGATGAATGGACGCCAATCGCAACGACGGAACAGTTGCCTGCCGGGGTGCCGCTCAAATGGGAGAAGTCGCGGCGTTTCCAGGACGTGCGGTTCGTTTCCATCAGCGGCGACAATGCCAACGTGATCGTCGGTGTGGGAACCAAACCGAAGGCGCAGTCCGTGCCCGTGGATTCCCTTGCGATCGAGTCTTCGATTCTGGGCACCTTGTCTGACGCGTCGGTTCGAGAGAAGTACAAACAAGACTTGGAAGTCATCCAGGAGTCCACCAAGCGAATTCCAAGCAGTTCCAACTCGATGGCAAAAGCCGACGGTGGCGGGTCGAACATGGCCGCCGGAGGAACCTTTCCAGAAACGAGTTGGCCCGAGTCGCCGACATCACCATTCGGCGCCGCCAATTCAACGACGCCGACAATTCGGATCTGGAAGGACGCGACGGGACGATTTGAAATCAAGGCCTCTCTCGTTGAACAGTCAGACAGTTCAGTGAAACTGCTCCGAGAAGACCATAGCATCATCGAAGTTCCAACAGCGAAACTGAGTCAGGCCGATCAAGACTGGCTCAGCCAGAACGAGGCGACGGAGGATGAGAATCCGTTTCAGAATGTGGTGGAGGCTTCCGGAAACCAATCCGCAGACCCTACCCGTGGTTCGCCCTATGCACGCAGCTGGGTACCGGCGGCTCAGTTTCAGGAGTTGGGTTGGGGCCCCGAGTCGTTGGCAATCTCGCCCGATCGGAAGTTCCTGCTGATCGGGCGCGCGGCCGAGTCGGCATCGCTCTACTCGCTATCGGACGGGCGTTTGCTGATCGATTCGGGACGCATGCCTGACATTGGCGACGTTACTGCGTGTGGTTTTTCGCCGGATGGTTCCATCGCCGTGCTTGGTGGTGCAAAAGGAGTCTTGGACGTCTATGGAATGACAGGCGATGGCAAGATGACGCCAAAGATTCGCTTGACCGCACATACCAAGTCCATCACTTGTCTCCAGTTTTCGGTCGACAGCAAATACCTACTGACCGGTAGCGAAGACAAGTCGGCCATTTTCTGGGACTTGGAGTCGGGAGATCCGCGACACCGAATTCTTGATTTCGACGGCAAGGTCAAAGCGGTTTGCGTGGACTCGGCGACCGGCCAGCTACTCGCCACGGACGGAAAGACACTCAAGATCGTCGACGGAAAAACGGGGATTCTCGAACGCGCCCAAACGGTGGCACGATCGCATCACAGTGGACAGACCGCCGCGTTCTCGCCGAACGCTAAACTGCTTGCCGTTGGAGCCACCTATGACTTCCGCCTGTACAACCTCGAGAGCATGACCGAATTGAATCGAATCGAAGGTTCCGAAACCTCCTGGACAGCATGCTTCGCTCCCGACAGTCGTCACCTGGTGACTGGAAATCGGGCGAAGATCAACATTTGGGACGCCAAGACCGGAATCCGTGTTCAGTCGATGAAAGCCGGTGAGAGCTCGTATGTGCAAGCGTTGACGATTAGTGATGACGGCCAAATGATTGCCGGGCAGGCCGGATTCAAGAAGGTCATGGTGTTGCGTCCTCAATTGCCCTAACACTCATTGATGGAACGCTCGATGCGAAAGGACGAGATTGGTCGGCAAGACTTTCCGCGAGCCCAGTGCCGTGTCACAGCTTAGGTTTCGGTTTAACGCGACATCGTAGCATAGGCTTCCTGCCTGTGATTTGCAGCGTCCGTTCCCGATGGCAGGCAGGATGCCTACCCCACTTCTTAGAGTTGACGCTGCAATAGAGTCTGCATCGCGTCCAGGTGCGATCGTCAAACAACCGGCCCCTGAGCGGCGAACGAACGATTCGTTCGCCGCGCGATCTCACCGACTCGTCGAGCTGGCGCGTCTGCATTGTTGTCATCGAACGGCATGTTTCCACGACGGTTCGATGCAGGGAGGACCTATCCGAACAACCGCGTCCGAGCGCCGAAGCCAAATCGCCTTCGATCGTCATCGTCGGAGTCACTGGCGAATAGTTGATCCACCACCGCTGATCGGCGTGATGGTGTTTCGGTCTCACTTGTTGAATTCAATTGGTTAATCACCATCAGGGCGTCCAAAGACGTCACGGTTTCATCGCCATTGACGTCGTAGCTCATTGGATCGGATGTTGGCATTCCGTTGAGCACATTGATCACGCTCAGCGCGTCCAGCGGCGTCACCACCCCGTCCCGGTTGACGTCCTGACGGCCCACCGCGCCGATGACACGATCCTCGCCGTCGGTTCCAAACCGAACTTGTATCCTCTCGGTGACTTCGCCGTCGAAGCGTTCGGTTAGATCTTCGCGAAGTTGCTCGGCGATGTCGCTATCGGTCGCCTGAGCACGAAGACTCTCGCGAGTAGCTTCGCGGTCGATCGTGCCATCGTCATTTCGAACGATCAGTTCGCTCGGATCCAAATCCGAATCGGCGATGCGGGCTTCAAGACGTTCTCGGAGTTCGCCTGATCTCGCCGGTCGGTCGCCGTCACGCAAACGCGACGCGATTTCTTGGAGATTCTCCGGAACGTCACCGTCGAAGCGTTCGGTCAGTTGCTCGCGAAATTGCTCGGCGATGTTGCTATCGGCTGCCTGAGCTCGGAGACTCTCGCGAGTGGCTTCGCGGTCGATTGTCCCATCTTCATTTCGAACGATTGAATCACGCGGGCGAGTTTCGTCGGATGCTTCCACTGCTGGTATCGCGACATCCACCGACAGTTCCTCGTCCGCCATCAAGGCGATCTCCGAGTTCTCGGTCGATTCTGAATCGACATTCGGGCTGGATACCGCGCTAGCCCCTTCGTCGGCGACCGCGGTGTCGGAGATGGTCTCGGCCTCCGACTGTTCTGGTGTCGTCTCGACCGAACCTTGCAATCGATTAACCAGCAGACTGGAGACCTGTTCCCGAAGAGCCCCGAAGGACAAACCCTGGGGGCTCAACCCGGACCCTTGGAATCTGGAAACGAGCGCGCTGATATCGGCGTCCCCAGACAGTCGGAGGTCCGCGATTCTCGGCATGGCCCCTTCCAATCCGCCCAGCATGGTGAGATCAAAGGCGAGTAACTGTCTCGCTTCGAGGTTTTCGGCGGACAGTAGCCTACGTTTGACACTCGACTTTTGGGAGTGCGGTCTTCTTCGTTGCATCGTACGTTCCTGTTGAAACCATGGAGAAGTCGGAAAGAACCGCTGGCACCTAGCTAGCAAAATCACGGAGGTCTTTCCAAAATTCGCTCGAAAGCAGGTGCCATACCAAACGATCCGAATGACCGTTTCCTGATTTCTGTAAACGTCTTTTGCGAAAGAAGTTAAGGCAATTTTCTTGCGGCCGTTGGGAACGCTGCTATAGTGCGACTGTCTAGATGTGAGCGCACAAATCCTGGACGGCGCCCATATTTAGACACCTCTCTTCCCTTGTTCTTTCCATAGCAGGCGCGCTTTCAACGCATCACGTTTTCGTGTTCAGCTTGATCTTTCTTAGCGGTGATCAACCTGGCCAATCGTTCGCATTGGACGATGGGGTGCCGATCTCCTTAGGGCGCGATCCCGGTGTGACTCTGCAGCTCAAGCACGAGTCCGTTTCACGCACCCACGCGATCTTGGAACCTGGCGAACGGGGATGGCGGATTCGTGACAATGGAAGCCTCAATGGCACCCACATCAATTCCCGGCAGATCGATCAATGCGACCTCTACTCAGGCGACCTCATTCGCATTGGGGAATTCATGTTGCTGTTTGCCGACGATGTGGCACTGGGCACTCAAATTGACCCTCTCCAATTGGCTGACAGCACGCGGGTTCGACGCATTTTGGGATCCGAAAAACAACGCGTCGCCAACGATCCGATAGGAGCGGACTCGACTTCGGGACCCGTCCGAAAATTGAGTTTTCTTTACAGGCTCTCCCGGGAGATGTATCGAGTCAACGACGTGGAGGAACTCTGCAAGTATGCACTGAGATCGTCGATGGATGTGGTGGCCGCCTCGGTGGGGAAGGTCGCGATTCGGGGTAGCGGTGGTCGGCTTCATTCTTTCTTCCAAGGTGACGAGGCACCCACGCATGACGCCGCGCATGTCCTTTCCAACTGGGTCATCGAACGTGACGAAGCGGTGTTGTTGGATGCCAATGATAACGTCCCATGGAGCGCGCCTGATGAGTCTGTTGAAGGCGGCACCGTGCTGGCGGTGCCGATTCCAAGCAGCGTCCGACCCACCGGGGCGATTGAACTCTTTCAGCCGTCCGAGAAGAACACGTTCAACGGAGCCGACTTGGAGTTCATGGTCTCGGTTGCCCAACAGCTGGGCATGGCGATCGAGTGGCTGCAGCGGATGCAGCGTGTCGAGATCGCCAATGATCAGTTGCGTGCTCAACTAAAGGACTGCGAAGTGCGACTGATCGGCGAGTGCCCGTCAATTCGGGAATTACGGAGCCAGATTGCACGCGTCGCGTTGGCAAGTGTCACGACGCTCATCTTGGGGGAGAGTGGAACCGGAAAAGAGGTCGCGTCCCGCGTCATCCACGAATCGAGTCCCCGTCGCGATGGTCCTTTCATTACTGTTAACTGTGCGGCTTTCAATGAATCCCTATTGGAAAGCGAGCTTTTTGGGCACGAACGTGGGGCCTTTACTGGCGCCGACCAAAAGAGGCTCGGACAGTTCGAGCGAGCCGACGGAGGCACGATCTTCCTCGACGAGATTGGCGAGATGTCCCTTAGCTGCCAAGCCAAGGTGCTCCGGTTGATCGAAGGCCAGCCGTTCGAACGCGTCGGTGGCACCAATCCCATCACGACGGACGTCCGTATCGTGGCCGCAACTCATCGAAATCTGGAAACGATGGTGGCCGAGAAGCTCTTCCGAGAAGACCTTTGGTTTCGACTGCGAGTGGTCGAGCTGTTCATGCCTCCACTGCGACAACGCGGCGACGACATCATGAGTCTGGCCGAACACTTTCTCGATGAACTGGGACGTGAACTTGGGGTGAGCAACCTGGAGTTCTCGTCTGATGCAAGGCAGACCATGCTCGCCCATCCATGGCCAGGGAACGTTCGAGAGCTTCGAAACGCCGTGGAACGAGCCATTGTGCTCAGTACCGGTACCGTCATCGGCGTTGACGATTTGGGGCTCCGTGGCGGAACCCAGACTCAGCCCAAGTCGTCCAACTCCCTGCCTCAGTCTCTGGCCGAAGTAGAACGACGGCACATCGAACATGTCTTGGCGTTGACGGGTGGGAACAAGACGCGAGCCTGCGAAATCCTCGGTATCCCAAGAACATCGCTGTACAACAAACTAAAAAAATGAGAGTCTCTAAGCTCTGCAGGGTGCAAATGGGTCATGGTGGGCGATGGTGTCGGAAGCCAACGCTGACGAAACGGAATCGTCGAGAAAGCGGAAACATGGATGGAAGACCAAGACGAACGCTTTCGATTCAACCTTTCGAAACGCGACGACTGTTGGCTGCGCCGCCATCCATTTCCGGCAACTCGGATTGGTCGGACGTCGTTTCATCAACACCTGCGGTCATCGCCGAGCCGGCGATCTCTGAACAACTCGACACCGTTGGGGTTGGCCGAGCCAACATCTCCCGACTCGATCCCGTGATTGCTGATGCGATCATTCCCCAAGCGGTCAGGACATCGGTTCAGCCCGGCCTCGCGATCCGCGATCGACCACCGCAAGTCCTGCCGACGCCGGATGATTCGGGACCGCCTTGGCTCAACCTCATTCCGAGCCGCCTTCGTCCGTCGGATTCGGCGGATCAACCGATCGAAGCCATTGGCTCAACTGGGGGCAACTTATCCGAACGCGGCCGGGTATCTGCTCAAGATGCGTTGGTTGAGTTGTCGAACCTCGCGGACGACCCGTTCATCATTGAACAGTTTCGCTCCATCGGTGAGGCCGTGGACATCAACGATCACTTGGTCATCCGAGACCAAATCGCCTCCTCTGAAGAGATTTTCAATTTGGTCGATGACGCCGATTTGGGACATCGACTCGCCGAAACGATTCAAGATGCCTTGGAACGGGTTGGCCATGCTATCCCGTTGAGACTCGAGCGGCAGGCGGCTCAAAGTCGCTCCATTGCCGAACGATTCGACTTGCCGGACATCGAGGTTCTGAATCGATTGCAGGAACGGGTTATCGACTACCGTGCGACTTCTGAACGTCGATCATTAAGTCAAGTTGATGTTGAGCGCGATGCCGGATCGCGATCAATCATTGTTCGGTGGAGTCCCGGGTTCGCGATCGATATCGAGACCCGTATCAATGGTCACGTGGCGATGTCCGTACCGACGGACCCTTCGTGGTCCGCGTATCGATTTCGCGATCCATTGCACTTCCTGATGGATCAGGATGCTTGGGAGAGGACGGACGGCAATCCGCCTCGAGCGTCAGGCGTAGTCGCTGCCGAGCATCGACGCTCTCCCACGACCCAAGTCAATGCCGGGGATCTTGAGATCGAAAGTTCAGCGGAGCTCCGCATCGGGGATCACGATCTTCGCCAGAATGAACGGCGGCAGGTGGCATTTGGTGACCCCATGGGCGCGATCGCAACCCTGAGTCTCTTGGACGCGCTTTGCACGTCGACAGAGTTTCTCGGCGAGCATGAAGTGCTTCGTCCGAGCGGAGGTCGCTCCGCGATGGCCGGTCTGTTCTTCTTAGTTGCGGGTGTTTGCATCTACCAAAAGCGATTGACTCATCGGGTGAAAGGTGCCCAAGCAGATGCCTATGCCGGTACCGTCGTTTTAGCCATGGATCATCGTCAACCATGGTGTCAATGATCAGGCCGCTACGTGTACAGGCGATACCGATTGAGCACGTTGGCGTGCCCTTTGCGTTCCATCGCCATTGAGTCATCGAGCGATCAATATGATTGATGCAACCAAGATGAGCCCGCGGCCGCTGGTGGACCGTTACCTTCGTGAGCGTCGACGCAACCAAAGCATCGCGATCGAGGACGTGTTACCGGAGGGGACGGATGACCAAAGCGAGATACTTCGGGCGCTCGTCGAGGTCGATATCCAGGCGAGAATCGCCGACGGCGAGTCGGTATCTCCAAGGGACTATTTGAGTCGCTGGCCAGACATGCCCAAAGAGTGGCTGGTCGATGCACAGCTTTGTGGTATCCAGAACGAATCAACCGAACCAATCTCACAACGGAGTGTTCGTCGAGTTGAATCGTCCATCCAGACCGGCGATCGAATCGATCACTATGTCATTGGCCAACCCATCGGTCGCGGCACTCACGGTCAGGTGTTTCTCGCCGAAGATATGGAGCTACACCGAACGATCGCGTTGAAGGTCTCGCCTGACCTGGGAATTGAAGGACGGATTCTCGCCCAGCTGAAGCATCCCAACATTGTTGATGTGTACCGACAGTTCGTGATCGGTCGCCATCGGTTTTTGGCGATGCAACTGGTCGACGGTCCGACGCTGGCAAGTGTTCTGGCCGCGAAGCCGTTTCGGGAGCCGAGACGGTGGAGCCGAAACCAACTGATTGATTGGATCAAACGTCAATGCCGTCACTCGAACACCGACCAAGGCGAGTCAACGCTTCGTGCTCAAGAAGACGTTTCCTACGAGAGGGTCGTCGTGGACTTGGTCTTTGGAATCGCCAAGGCACTCCATCACGCACACCTGCGAGGTGTGCTCCACCGAGACATCAAGCCCAGCAACGTGATGCTTGACGTCTCAGGCACACCCATGCTGATGGATTTCAACGTCGCGGCACTCGACACGGCCGCTGAACAAAGTCTGTTTGGCGGGACGCTTGCCTACATGTCTCCTGAGCACCTGACGGCATTCGAAGTCGACTCAAAAGCCGATTCGGTGGACGCCAGATCCGATGTCTACGCGATGGGTGTCATGTTCATGGAGCTCTTGACGGGCGATAGGACGTGGTCAGATGAATCGAGTTTGCTGGTCCAGCGAAGTGCCGGGCCATCAACGGAGGTTCTCGAATCCATCCCATGGACGTTGCGCCCGATCGTGGCCAAGTGCTTGCGGCCAGATCCGAGGGATCGATACCAAAGCGTTTCCGAATTGATCGCCGACTTGTCCGCCTGGCGTGAGGGTGGATCGCTTATCCATTCTCGGCACGTTGGTTGGACACGTTCGTTCGTGCACGCGTTGCGAGTCCATCGCAAGGTTGCCGGGATAGCGGCGATCACGTGCGGACTACTGATCGGGTTGGTCATAATCGCAAACCTTCGGACCCGCGCGATTGTCCTGCGTTCCCAGACGTTGACGGATAGGGCCGCCGCGAACCTAGAGCAGCACCTCCTCTCCGAAGCGATCGAATCGATTGGAGAAGCGAAGGGGATCATCGCCTCATCGCCGGGGGTCCAACTCATTCAGCTTCATCGAGTCGAGCAGCTCGAACGAAGATGGCGGCGGTTGGGTGCGTCGGTGCAATCGATTCAGCTGCGTCAGCAACTCAATGCGTTCCGCACGTCGCAAGTATCGGCCCCAAGGTCGTCAATGGGCGCCGATTTTGCCCGCGATTCCCTTGCCGAATTTGGACTATTGGATCGCGATGACTGGGAAACCTCGCCCCCTTATACGCAGCTCGATGACGCGCAGCAGTCGCAAGTCGCGGAGCAAATCACGGAACTCATCTTGTTGGTGTCACTTCAGCGTAACCAAATGGACGACTCACAACGCGAAACGCTCGCGCGAGTGCTGCGCCGGACTCCGGAGATTCATCGTGATGGTTGGGCCTTCGGTCTGCTCGAGGATGGCGGTCAAATCATTCCAAAAGTCATGGATGAATTCCAAAGCTATTTGGTTGGGATCGTGAGATTCAGTGAACGTGATTTTGAGAACGCCCGTCGACGTTTCGCGGATTCCCGTCGACAAAGACCCATCGGAGCTGATCCCCGCTATTGGTGCTGTTTCTGGGAGGCGTACTCATGCCAGGAATTGCAACGATTCGCGGAGGCTGCCACGTTGTACGGCGCTTGCATCGGTCAACATGCTGATTTCCCGTGGCCCTACGCGAATTTGGCTCTGATGCATGCGCAGTTAGGCGAATGGCAGCTTGCCAAATCGTACGCGAATCAAGCGATCCGGGTGCGACCGGATTTTGGTCAGGCTCATGAGACGCGAGCGGCCGTCTCACTCGAGTTGGGCGACTATTCGTCGGCCATCGAATCCATCCAGGCGGCAGAACGTTCGGGTTATTGGTCAGAGCGTTTGGACGACTGCCGCGATCGATGCCAACGTTAGTCGGCCGAAGCCATTGATGTCGAGTTTTCGCCCGGGCAGCTTGATGGTCTGATAACATTGACACGGCTCGGATGGGCGACCAACGTCAGTTTGTCCGAACAATCACTTGTAGCATCCCCCGAACCGGCAACTTGACCCGAATCATTGATATTCGCCGGTGAGTTGGAGCTCCGATTTCTTACTCAAAGCATGCGTGAAAGAGGACTGAACTTTGAATACATTCGAGGCGATTGAGAGTCGTCGCGCGATCAAGCATTTTGATCCAACGCATACCATCACCGCGGAGGAAGAGCAGAAGCTGCTTGAGATGACACTATTGTCACCCACCAGTTTCAACATACAGCACTGGCGATTTGTGATCCTGCGGGATGCTGCGTTGCGATCCAAGATTCGCACCGAGTTCGGAAATGATCAGTCTCAGATGACCGACGCGTCGCTCTTGGTCCTCTTCACGGCAGATACCAAAGCTTGGCAGAAACAACCGGAGAGATATTGGAGGAACGCTCCTCCAGCGGTGGCGGAGTTGCTGGTCGGCTGGATGGGGCCATTCCACGAGGGTCGCCAGTGGCTGCAGCGAGATGAAGCCCAACGATCCATTGGCATGGCGATGCAATCGCTAATGCTTACCGCTCAGGAAATGGGATATGACTCGTGTCCGATGATCGGATTCGACATCGAAAAAGTCGCCGAGCTGATCCGCCTGCCCGATGATCACGTCATGGGACCGATGGTGGCCATCGGAAAAGGAACCAAGGACGCGTGGCCCAAGCCGGGGCAACTTCCCTTGAGCGAGTTACTTGTGGAGAACGGTTTCGGTCTAAACGAGTAGAGTGCCCCAATGATGGCCCCTAAGGGTGGGGTATTCGCTGTCATTAGGGTGAATCCCAAGCATAAGAAGTTCTGAAAAATCAGAACTTAGCGAGTCAGAGTTAAATCTGGGCGGGAGTTGCTGGGTTGAAGCGATCCATTTGTACAGCGATCTCAGCGATTCGATGTTAGGCGGTTTGAAATCATGAGACTTTCGTGCGAGGCGGCACGTGACGACGATGCGGCTCCAGGTCGGCCTGGATCGAGCCGCGTACTCGACGGCCAATCGGCCAAATTGTGCCTCGCTTGCCCGATATCGGTTGCGGCACTTTCATGAGCGTTATCCTGGCCCAATTCGATTGGGGCGGGCGTCAGCCTGCCACCTCGCCAGGACTTCTTCACCGCACCCTGAACCGCGACGCCCGGACAACGTCCGTGATCGTTGCATGCTTCGCTGGAGCTTCTGCCGCGTTCATTCTGCGGCGGGGACCAAGGTCGCTAATCCAGACTTATTGGACGGTGGTGCCGCCGTACTCGTTGGCACCTGGGTGAAGTAGGATTCAGGCGAGGACGATCTTCACGTCTACGAAGGGCAGGTAGACGTGAAGACGCCTGAGTCCCGTCAACGCAATAACGGCTTCATTCGAAGCCCTGAATCGGGCCGATCCGCGATCGGCATGCCCGGCATGTGGATGAGAGTCGAGTGGATTCGCATGGAAGTTCCCTTCATGAGCGGAGGGGAGTTGGTCCCGATGATCTCACACGAGGCCGGGACGAATCCCAAAATCGAATTGGAACAATGCACGAGAGTTCGAACTAGCCTACTCTCTTGTGATCCCCTGACCGCCTCCTTGGTTGACTGAGCCATGCAATACTTTTTTCTTGCTTTGATGACCCTGTCGTTCTTCACCGGCGACTGCCTGATTCGAGCCGCTTCCGCGGACTACGAGCCGCGGCTTCTTCAATCGGTCGAGTTGATTTACGACGAACCGTTTGCAGAGGATGGTCCCCTGCCCAACAACGAACGCTGGGTCATTCGACAGAACACGCGCTGGAGTGTGAAAGATGGTGTTCTCATCGGCGAAGTTGCCGACGAAGCCTACCAGAAGAAAATGCAAGCCGAAGGTGACGGGCATGATGGCACGCGTCCAGTGATCTTTCTGACACCGATACCGAGCGTCTTTGCGGTGCAAATGAGAGTTCGATACGACGAGACTGAAAACAAAGGACGCAATCGCGGCTCGCTGCTGGATCTTGGGCATCATGCCAATTCATTTATCTTCGGCAGCCCACAAACCAAACTGACGCTCCAGAAAGAAAAAAAGATCTTCATCGACGGCGACTTCTTTCCTTTGAACCGTTGGAACGACGTCACGATCGAATTCAAGGATGGCACGCTCCTGATCGACGTTAATGGACGAACCGAGATCATTGAGCACCCGCTGATCAAATTGCGAACGGATCGAGAAATTCAACAGTTGGACTTCAAAGGCCAGGACTTCGGCACCGTCCAAATCGATTGGGTCAAGCTCTACAGGGGCACCGAATGAAATGGAGGCGACTTTCAGTTTTGGTTGGGGCTCACTCGCAGGCAATTGAGATCTGGTGGCCGATGAGCCCGGAACAATGGCGAGCGTGCGGTTCGTGACACAGTAAGGCAGGTTGGGAGTCGAAGCCATGGATTCTGAGTGCGCAAACCGATGGCGAGCTTCGCATCGATGGGGATTCACATTCGTCGCCATTGCGGCTCTGTTCTCGTCGGCGGCCGAAGCCGATTCGCCGCCGAATTTCGTTCTGATCTATGCGGATGACTTGGGATATGCCGATCTGGGATGCTACGGAAACCAGTACTTTGAAACGCCCCATATCGATGAGTTGCTCTCGCGTGGTCTCCGATTCACCTCTGCCTATAGCGGGGCACCTTTGTGCGCGCCGTCGCGCGTGGCGTTGTTATCGGGTAGGTACAGCGCACGTGTAGGATGTTACGAAGTCACGCCGGGGCGATTCCTCCAGGGATCGAACACGGCTGAGGTTGGTTTTGAGATGCCGATCAATCAGTTGCGACTGCCGGGTGATCGAAAGATCCTATCGGAGCACCTGAAGGAGGCGGGCTACTACACCGGTTTCTTCGGCAAGTGGCATGTCGGTTCGCAGGGCCCCGCCGAACGTGGGTTTGACGAGTTTGTCCGAGTGACGAACGTTAATTCGGGCGGCTCGCATCTGGATGTTGGCACGGCCTTTCAAGGCAAGTCGGATGGCTACCCCGAGGCGCAAGGTGATTCAGGCGACTATCTCACCACTTGCGCTTCGCTCTTTCTAGACCGCGTCTCCAAAGCGAAACAACCCTTTTTCCTTTACCTTGCCCACACGCTCGTTCATATCCCGATCGAAGCGAAACAGGAACTCATTTCGAGGTACGAGTCCAAGTCGCCATCGCCTTATCACGATCATCCCGTCTACGCGGCGATGGTCGACAACCTCGATGCCAACGTCGGTCGGTTGTTAGACCACCTTCGCGCGGCAGACTTGTTGGACAATACATGGATTGTTTTCACGTCTGATAACGGCGGGGCAACCGGCTTGCTATCGGCACGCCCCGGCTCGAATGGATTCAAGGTCGGGGCCCGGACGAGCAATGTTCCGCTTCGAGGAGGCAAGTGCCAACTGTTCGAAGGCGGAATTCGAGTGCCAATGGGAATGACGTTCGGTGACGGCGTTTCATCGGGGGTCGTGGATGAACCGGTCACGCAGATGGACTTGCTACCGACGTTCCTACAGTTGGCGGGCATCTCACCAGTTTCAGGATTCGACGGTCGTTCGCTCGTGCCTGTTTTGAATGACTGGCGTGCCACAGAACCAGCTAGGTCCATCTACTGGCACTTCCCAGGGTATCGAAATTTGATGATACAAAACCGACTATCCGATGGCGTCGAATCGGGATCGACACAGCGTCCGGCGTCGGCCGTCCGACGGGGCGATTGGAAACTGATCGAGTCACTCGAGACGGGGGACGCTCAGCTATACAACCTTTCCAACGACGTAGGAGAACGGAATGACGTCGCGTCGGATCACCCGACGTTGGTATCCAACTTGAAAGCGGATCTACGCGCGTGGCGGACGCGAGTCAGGGCCCCCATGATCGAACCGAAGCCACCTTCCGCGTTGTCGCCTCCCGATTCCAATCGATCCGGCCGTCGCAGTCGGTTTATCCAACGCGCGATCACAGAGCTCGATCTCGATGCGGAACAAGCAAGTTGGTTCGCGGCGGATCAGGCGGCCACCCAGAAGCGGATGCGGGAATTCCAGAAGCTGCCTACCAGTGAGATGAAGGAAAGAGTTCGTGAGTCGCGAAAGGATCGATCCAAGAGGTTGGCCGAACATTTCACACCAGCGCAGCTGACACGGTACTTTGAGATTGCCCGAGAGGCTCTCGCGAATTCGGGTGGCACCGGTTCAACACCCACCGAGTAGTCAAGAGATGCTGCCCATCGGCATGCGTTTCGGCGGCCGAGGACGGAGCCGTCCATTACTGCCTTCCTTTGTCCCTCTCTCAAGGTCTTTTCCGCTTCGAGAAGCCGGGAAAGAAAAGTCCATCGGACAGTCATCGATTGCTCATTCCCTAATACCTGATGGAGCCGAGGCCGGAATCGGGTTTCTCTGTCTTGCCCGAAATGCAATTGGGCGTGCCCGATCACCCAAGCCTGCGCCAACTTCGGTCTCTAAACTAAGCGTCCTCGGAATCGACGAGACCCAATCTCAATTGACGCAGAAGGCAAACGCAATGACAACGCTTCGAGTCGCCATGCATGGGGTGACAGGACGAATGGGGACGAATCAACACTTCGTTCGTTCCATTCTCGAAATCATCAAACAGGGAGGCGTGAAGACCACGACGGGCGACGTCATTCAGGTCGAACCGGTCTTGGTGGGACGCAATGCGGCCAAATTACAACACCTGGCTGAAACGGTCGCTAGTGACACCGTGGGCCGGTCGTTTGAGTATTCCACCGATGTCGATCGCGTCTTCGCCGACCCAACCATTGACATCGTCTTTGATGCCGCTGGTACGCAACAACGACCTGATATCCTGCGGCGGGCGGTTAGCAACGGCAAGGCGATTTACTGTGAAAAGCCGGTCGCCGATAGCATCGATTCGGCGGCTCAGCTTGCCGACGCATGTGATGCCAGCGGCATCAAGAATGGCGTCGTGCAGGACAAGCTTTGGCTCCCTGGAATCAGCAAGCTTCGAAGGCTTCGTGACGAAGGCTTCTTTGGAAAGATCCTGAGCGTGAGGGGCGAGTTCGGCTACTGGGTCTTCTCGGGACATGATCCTGACCAGCCTGCTCAGCGACCGTCCTGGAATTATCGCCAGGAAGATGGCGGCGGCATCATGCTGGATATGTTTTGCCATTGGCAATATGTCATTGAAGATCTGTTCGGTCCCATCGAACGCGTCCTCGCTCACGCCGAAACGGATCTGGACGAGAGGATCGATGAATCGGGACAGCCGTTCCCTTGCACGGCTGACGATTCGGCCTACGCGTTGTTCGTGCTTCGCAACGGCATCACCTGCCAATTCAATAGCTCGTGGGCGACGCGTGTCAGGCGTGACGACTTATTGACGATCCAGGTGGATGGCACCCACGGTTCGGCAGTCGCGGGTCTACGAGAATGCTGGGTCCAGGGTGCACCGGCGACGCCCCGTCCCATTTGGAATCCAGACATTCCTCAGCCGATCAACTTTTTTGAGGGATGGGAACAGCTCCCCAACACGGACGATTTTGATAACGCCTTCAAGGTCCAATGGGAGAAGTTTCTTGTGCACGTAGCGGGATTTGGTGACTTCCCCTGGTCGATCCGCAAAGGCGTTGAAGGGTTGGAACTGGCGGTCGCAGGCCAGGTTTCGGCACAGGAACAACGTTGGGTTGATGTGGGAACGTTGGTGCAATGACGACGGATGCCTCTCTCCATCAAGCGGCGGATCTTGGTCATCTTGCCGTTCACTCCATCACGACGAAACCGCTTCGGCTCGATGAAGCGGTGCGGGAATATGCTTCGCGAGGCATCCGAGGCATCAGCGTATGGCAAGACGCACTGGAACCCTTCGATTTGCCTACCGCGCGGCGGATGATCATGGATCACGGCCTCTCCGTTCCAGCACTGGTGCGTGGTGGTTTCTTCTGCGCCGATACGAAGGCATCCCGAGAAGATCGAATCGACGAGAATCGTCGTCTGATTGAGATCGCGTCCGAAGTGGATGCAGAGATGCTGGTGCTGGTCGTCGGTGCCATTCCCAAGGAAGACCTGAATGTCCAACGATCTTGGGTGAGCGATGGCATTGCCGCGCTCGTCGAGGATGCGACCGCCTCGGGCGTGCGGCTTGCGATCGAGCCGTTGCATCCCATGTATGCGGCCGACAAGAGCTGCGTCAATCGAATCGCCGAAGCCAACGAAATCTGCCAACGGATTGATGATCCGCTCGTTGGCGTCGCGGTCGATGTCTACCACGTTTGGTGGGATCCCGAATTGCAGTCTCAAATCCAACGTTTAGGTCAGGCGAATCGCCTCTTCGCCTTTCACCTATGTGACTGGCGAGTCCCAACGAGAGACTTCCTCAACGACCGCGCAGTCATGGGTGACGGTTGCATCGACATCCCGACGATCCGTTCGTGGGTTGAGTCAGCCGGATTCAACGGCTGGAATGAAGTCGAGATTTTTTCGACCGAGCTTTGGTCGCAAGACCAACGACCGTATCTTGATCGCATTGTCGATAGCTACCTGCGTTTAAGCTGACCTTCGGCACTTGATGACGCGTTGGATCACCATTGCACGGCAGCTCAGACCAAGACGCAGTCCGGGCAGCCCCTCCCCCAAGGTGCTGCCCGGATCTGCGCTCTCAAACGAGAGAACCGGGGTCGGTTAAAAAATCGTGTCGATCGATCCGAACCCTATGCGAGTACCGGATCGGTCTTCTGTGCCTCGCGAGGTTCGTCGGACACTCGGAACTGTGATACCAATCCATCCAATTCTGAGGCGAGTCCGTGCAATCGTTCGCCGGCATGCAAACTGTCTTCCGCACCCGAGGCACTCTCGGTCAGAAGCTCATCGACACTGGACATGTTTTTGGTCATTCGGCGACTAGCGCTGGCCGAGTCTTCCACCTGACCCGCAACGGATCGAGCCAAATCGGCAACGGAGGTGATGTCGGTTGAGATCTCGGAGGCGGTCGTCCGCTGACCGTCAACCGCCGCGGCAATCTGCCGGTTCAACTCGTTCACGCGAGCGATCACCTCGTTGGTTTCGGCCATGGAGTCGACTGCCACATTGGATTGACGTTGGACCTCCGATACTTTCGATCGAATGTCCTCAGTGGCAATCGCCGTCTGGTGTGCAAGTGCCTTGACCTCGGACGCAACGACCGCGAATCCTTTACCAGCGTCTCCGGCCCTCGCCGCTTCGATGGTGGCATTGAGTGAAAGCAGATTGGTTTGCTCGGCGATGCTCTGAATCACGTTAACGATTTCACCAATCTGATTCGCCGCCGCTCCCATTTCGCCAATCTGTTGATGACTCTCCCGAACAACGGACTCGGCTTCGTTAGTGAAGTTGGCATTTTCCTCCGCGTTGCCAGCAATCGTTCCGATCATCTGCTGCATGTCCTGCACCGCATTGGAAAGCGAAGAGAGTGTTCCGGACATCTCCTGCGTATGAGCAGATGCGTCTTGCATGTTGCTGGACATCTCCTGGGCATCGTTGCTGACGATTGCCGATTGTGATTTACTCTGCTTCGTGGTTTCGCTCGCCGAACCAGCGTTGGCGACCACTGAATTGCTAGCCGTATTGAGCGTCCCCGCAGCAGTGGAGATCTTCCGAACCACACCTTCAATTCGTTCCACAAACGTGTTGAACCAATGTGACAGCTCGCTCACCTCATCACTGCCATCGCCCTGCAAACGTTTGGTCAAATCGCCCTCACCCGTTGCAATGTCCTTGAGCGTGTTCACGGTCATTCGGATGGGCGCGACAATCGTCTTCCGAATGAGATAGGCCAAGAACAGCATGGAAGGCACCAGCACAATGAGCATGAGTCCAAAGCCACTTGCGATTGCGGCATGGGCTCGGGTGTCGGCCTCGTCAAGCGACTGGACGACCTCAAACGCACCGTGCAGGTCACCTTCCTCGTAACCCTCCATGGTGTGCCCCGTGGCATCCAAGCCATCGTCATTGCCCCAAAGCGCCAACGAATTCTTTGGATCTCCGTGACAGATCATGCACTCTTGCTCCAAACGAATGGGCGAAAAGTAGCGAATCGCATTCTTCTCTTCGTCGTACACCGAGTGTTCCTTGAGACGCGGATCGGTAGCAAACAGTTTCAGTGCCTCCGCCTCGACCGCATCAGGCTCGTTCTCGCTGTTTCGCGGATCGAACTTGGGCGTGCGGAACGAGTACCCGCCTTCCTCCGCCCGCGCCATTACAGCTTCCCACGCGGTCACGATTGGCACAGACGCGAGCACTTTATCCTGATGTCCATCAGCGGCCCACTTCGCCAGTGTTTTTTGATCAAAGATTCCCTGCTTCCACTTGTCCGACATTTCCGAACGAATCGACTCGGCAACCGTCACGACGCGTCTGGCTTGCGACACGGTGTCTTGGTGAGCGCTTGACCGCACAGTGCTTGCGAAGAACCAGAGGAAGGTTGCCGACAAGAACAACGCTTGCAGTCCCACTACTAAGAGCAGTTTGGTGCCGATACGAAAACGTCCGAGAATGCTATTCATTTTGATTTGCCCAAGATCAATGGAAGACTCGCATGCGCGGCCGTGCCGGCTGATTCGCCCGACCACGAACTGCGCCCGTGCAAAATGGTTGGGCAAGCTTGCCAAGCTCGACTTCATTTTGAACGAATTTGAAGCCGACTGAACGTTTTAGTGGTGCGCCTGCGCGGTTTATGCCACTTGCGACGAGTCAAATCGTTCAAATGACGACGTGGAGGCTGCCAATTCGTTCAAGAAGCCTTGTGAAAAATCGACGTGAAGCAACGGGTGGTTGGCACAAGCTTTGGCGACCCACGGGAACGTCGAATCGATCCTTCATTGAAGAACCAGCGGCATCCAGACGACTCACCCGACGCTATTGGGTCCCGCCGAGTTGGACCTGCAGCCATCCGTTACGAGCAATCACCGACCGATAGGTGGTCTTGCCCAGGCGATCAGCTGGTTCGGGAAGTGTGAATCCGTCAACGCGGCTTACCGCCGGCAGCTCCGAGGCCAGACGCGTCGCCAGGACATTGCTTTGCAAGTAAAAACGCCCGCTCTTGCCATCCGCGGGAGGAAGCACCTCCGGCAGACCGATGCGCGTCAGGACCAGCTGCCCTGACTCGATCGAGATTGAATAACGAAGCCGAGCATTCATCGCGACCAGGACCGCTTGCCCGAGCACGTACTGCCGACCTCGAATCGTGAACTCGAGCGTGTCATCCTCGAATCGAGCCGTGATCGGCCTCTCATCGGCAAAGCGAATTGAAACGTCGTCAGGAATCTTCTGAAACGTTTCTTCCTCCAACGGCATGCCCAACGACTCGATGAGGGAGGGGAAGTTCGAAAGTCTCTCACCAGCTAATAGACGCTGGGCGAGTTGATTGATGACCGATTCATGAATGTCGACGCCCAGCGGCCCAAGAACGGGTACTCGATTGGGCGGCGATGTGGCACCAAGACCGAGTCCACCGTTGAGAGTCATGCGAGCGTTCAGAGCCTCGCGACTGGTTCGAAAGTGCAGATCGTCTGGGCGGATGTCCAACCGATCCAGTGGAGCAATCACGTCTTCTTGCAGATCGACCCATGCCGACTGCATCTCGTCGGCCACGTCCAATTGAAACTGCTTGACGAACCGCTCACGCGATCCGCAATCCAAGTCACGCTGCGCCGCAGGTTGCTCCTTCTCAATCATTCGGGTCGCGATCTTGCGGATCAGACCGCTTCCAATCCCGTCTCGTTTGGTCGAAACGCAATCGGTCCACAGATTGGTGGCGGAGGCCGGAATGGGAGGTTGGAGGACAAACGCATCCGGTGAAAGATCTACCGGTTGCTCGACTCGCAGGCGTGTGCGGCCTGCAAGCCGAAACGTCACGGGGCCTTCGGTTCCACCAAGCGTCGAATCGATGCTTCCGTCAAAGATGATGCGACATTCGCTCGGGCCCAGATCCGTCGGCATCATTCGAGCGACACCCGTGGCGACAGCTCGACCTGTGATCAGTCGTCCATCGTCGACCTCGCGGATCGGTTCCACCTCGCTAATGTTTCGCGACGTAATGAGCTGCATCGCACTGGCGGAGATCCTGGCATCCAGATTGTTGTACGACCAGAGCCGTTTCATGTTGTCGATGACCATCGGCGCCTGGTCGTATTCATCCATCCATGAAACGATCGGAGCGGCCTGCCGAAACCAGTCGACACGACGTTCGGTCGCCGGAACGTTCAGCAATTGGATTAATTTTGTCCGCAAAGCCTCGAATCGAGGCTCCAGAGTTTCATCCATCACACGTTCATGAGTTGAGACGAGGACTCGAAGGCGGGTGCGAAGATCGACCAGAACGGGCGTTTCGAGACCAGGTTGGTTCCCAAACAATCGTGACAGCGTTTCGTCGACGCGAACCAGCTCGGCCGAACTCTCTGGAGGTTGCTCGGATAGCCTGGTGATCGCCTCGAAGAGTGATTCGAGCGCGAGGTAACGGCGCCAGGTTCCATCGGGGTCGGACTGTCGCAAATACGACTCAGCTGCCGAGAGCGCAACCAGCGCCTGCTCTCGTGCGTTCCTGAGATCCGTTTCCGTCGGACGCTGAAAACCTGCCGCACGAAGCGACTCAACTAATTCACCCGACCGGGCAAGACTTGGTAGCAGAAGCGAACCATGTAGTATCGCCAATCCAAGCAGAACGGTCGATCGTCGCTGCAAACCTACCAACCGATTCCATTTCCAACGACTCATGGATTCCCCGGAAAGACGATTCCGCGAAACGACCAACCTTCATCAGTGATGTTTCCGATCACGGCGAGATTGTGAAGGTTCGATTTGACATCGTCGAACGCTGGCATTAGCGAGAAGTCGATCATGCTGTTCTCCTCATCGATCAATACTTGCAACAACGTGGAATAAATGCTCTCAACGTCGCGCAGTCCAAGTGGCCCGTCGACCCTGAGAGTTTCGTAGGCTTGTTTGGAGTCGATATCCATTCGCGAAAGCGACATGCCAAATGAAGCTGAGGTCCGATGCGGATCAATGACCTTCATGAACTCTTGATTGATCGAGCTGTCCTGCAGCGTCGGCGAGCCCGCACGCAAGAGCATTCGGCGAAGCGTCGGTGTGTGCGTGGCGATCCACAGATGACCGTCAGCAACCATCAGACCCGCCTGAGAGAACGATGATTGGTCGCTCCCGACGAGTAACTTGACCTGCCAAAGCTCATATTTCTGTCGCGGTATCCGCGAACGTCCTGCTTCGGTGTCATTTGCCAACAACTGGTACAGCATCTTCGCGATTTTGGGTTCATTGACCGCGGGATTCTTGATTTTGATTCCGACGACGGTCGAGTCCAATTGGGTCGCCTCATCAAAACCGCTCATGATCCCAATCTCGGGCCCCAACGCGGGCATCAACTCGCCTTGCAAATCGACATTCAGCTCCCGCTTCAAGTCGCTCATCGTGGCATCAAACGCGCCGGTAGCATTCGTTATGTCGTCAAAGATGCCGGCGATGTTCGGTAACACCGATTCCATGTTGCTCCGCACCACGGTGGCGACCGCAGTCGTCTCGGCCATCCAGGTGGGAAAGATCAGTTCGCCGCCAACAAAGTCAAATACACCCATCACTCCAAAACGGTCAGGCGGAGTCTGGACGAGAATCTCAAACTCCAGCATGCCTGTGGCTTCATTTCGCCAGGCAGCACCCGCAACAGCATGCAGACTTGCCAGCCCATGGCGCCGCGGAAACGGGACCGGCCGACCATCCTCGTCTCGCCACTCGAGCGGCACGAGGCTGATGTCGGAGTTGTCCGACGTTACTTGATCGCTCATGACACCCCACGCGATCGGGTCGAGATAGTACTTGACCAAGTGATTCGGATGGAGTCCGTCCAGCTTCGTCATCGTCGACTGGTAGGCCGATACGCCAGCAAGCCCCTCGTCGCGAGACTCGTCGTCCCACCGACGAATGAGCGATGTGGCGATACTGACATCACGCGACAAGATCACGTAATCTTCCTTCGGGCACACAATCAGAAGACCGCCGGCAAACGGATCATTGGGACGATCATCTAACTGATAGACCATTGCCGCTTCCGGAAGTTCTGGTGGACGATCGAGCGACGCAACTCCATTGGTCATCAGCCTGTCGTTCATCGAGACGGCGAGGGCCTGCGCCGACGTTTCATCCCCGGCTTGCACGAATGTAACGATGGACATGACTTCCGTCAGACTCGGCAATCCCGCCATGACGAACTCACCGGCGATGAACTGGTCAACGGTCTCGATGTCGATGCCAAAAGTGTCCAGCAGATAGCCGCCGCCCTTTTCGTTCAGTTCATCGCGAAAACGCTGCATATCCGGCGACAGATACAACTGCCCCATGGGTAGTTCCGAGGCGAGTTGTCGGAAACCGTTCCAGTCTTCGATGCGGGCCATTGCCAGAGTATCCGACGGAAGCACACTCGCGATCCATTCGGCGTCTTTCCCGAAACCGAATTGGGGGAACACCAACGACAGAATGAAGACCAGCTGCCGAATGCACCCTGAGACGACCGCCGAAATTCCATTCGAGTCTTGAGTATGTTGCGTCATCGGGAGGACTGGATTCATGTCAACGGTTTTCAAAGACGATGCGTCACCTGGACCTTTCGAGACCGCGCCGCGATGTCATGGCTTGCGGAGGTCTAGCTTGTCGTCGCAAACTTCGAGGTACAGCGATGGTAATTTGGCGGCCAGCGGGCGGACATGCTTTTTGACGATATCGTTCGCTTTTTCCCAATCGTTCTGCTGGTTCAGTTGCATCATCGCAAAAACCATGGCAAGACCTGCCGTCAAATCCTGATCGCTGAGCCGCCGTTTGAGTTGGTCAAACGAATTCTCATTCCAGCTACCCGTAAAAGCCGAGAGAATGAAGGCCATCTCGTTCCAGCCAAACTTTCCGTCTTGAAAGGACTGAATGATCCGCTGGCATCGGTCAAATAGCAGTTGGTCCAGCTCCGGATAGCGATTCAGATCATCCTCGCCCTCCAACGCCAGATGCAGAACAGCTTGATACAAAATCAGTGCCACGCCGTCGGTATTGGATTGTGCCAGTGGAATCTGGTGCAGCAGTGTTTGTTGCCCGATTCGGCGTCCTCGAGGACCCGAAAACACTTTTTCGGCAACCGTTTGAATCCACTCGTTAGGCAACTGGTCGCTGTTGAGGATGAGATTCCGAGTCGCGAAATCATTCAGGCCCGAACCCGCCAACAACTCCTCCACAATCTCTCGCCATTCGTTGCCTCGATACCCGTCTGTCCAAGCCGATAGGAATGGTTCAGGCGACTCGCCCTCCAGAATCATCTCCGCACCACGCACCGTCACCATGCGACTCGGATCGAATGAATACGGTTTCCAATTGCGTCGCCGACCGCGTTGCCACCAGGTCTGGGCTTCCTTTGCACGGCCCGCACGTTCTTCCATCAAACCTAGCATCGCGTGGGCGCCACCGAAGTGAGTGTAATGAATCCCCGTCGGAGGTCTCGATGGGTCAACACGCTTTGTAAAAGCAACCAGAGCGTCGCGGGCCTGTTCAAGTTTCGAGACGATCTGTTCTTGATTCCCGGATTCGCGGTCACCCTCGGACACCTGGCCCTCCAGGAAGTCGGCTTCACCGATCAAGACTCGGGCACGCTCAATCAAGAGAGGTAATCGGTCTGCAGGGATCGTAGCAAACGCATCTGGTAAGTACCGATTAATCAATTCGTGGGCACTCTCGAAACGCCGATCCAGCAGGTGCAACCAAACGCGGTCGGCGACCAGCGTCACAAGAGTAAGGGCGTCCAAGGATGGATCTTGTCTCATTTCCTCGATCAAGCGATCAAGAATCGAAGCGGCCTGGTCACGAGCTTCACCGGGATCCAGCTGCTCGTCATACCGCAATGCGTCGGACTTGCGCCAATACGCCAGTCGTCGCCAATTCGAATTATTGCTAAACAGGTCGATCGCATCGTCGAGTGATTCCAAATCGCCAGTATTATCGAACAGCACTCGCGTTCGTTTACCCGGTTTGATGAGCGCTTCACTAAACAGATGGCGTTCGGACTCAGGTATCAAAGACTGAACATCTTCGAGTGTGTAGTTCACCTTAAGACTTGAGAGCACCTCCGTAGCCAGGATCTGTTCGTCGCTTTGACGAAGGTGATGCAGGAAGAGCCGGACGCCGGCGTAGAGATACCAGCGCCGCGCAGATTCATCCTCAACGCCCGCGGGTGAGTGGTTCTCCACGATCTCGCTTAGCGCGATGGCGTACTGGTCTGGATCGACGACCTCCAACACCAACGCCCGTTTCGCGAGTGCCTCCACGTTGGCTGGTAAACGTTCATAGGATTGTCGCGCCTTGGCATAGTCACCGCGAGCAAATGATTGGTCGCCCAATTCGATCGCATTGGATGCCGATGGACGTGGCAGATCCAACGACGCGGTGGCCATTCGTTGCGTCTCCAATGCCACGTCATTCACCGTCACACTGGGCGGATAAATGAGGCCGACGCGTCCCGGTGATTGAGTCTTCAACGGAAACAGGTCCACGAATCGCAGTTGCTGGTCCCCATAGATGAGCGTCAACAAAGTTCCTTGTTCACGCCTTGCCGTCAGGCGTTTGAAATCCTGGGTCATCGTGACCGGCAGCATTCTCAACACATCGGCACCACGAATGATCATGGCCACGAGTCGGCCTCGATCACTCGATTGCTGCAGACTAGGCAGTGAGTCGGAGCCGTAGACGGGATGATAGTCTTGATCGGCCAATACAAACTGATACCCGGAAACATCCGATTCGTTCAAAATCAAACCGATCGCCTTGGCCGCTGACAGGTCGCCGCCGAACTGAACCGACAATTCCACATTGCCTGGAGGCGAGTCGGCGATCGTGATGCCGCCGCCGAACTGGCTCATTTCGAATTGGTTGCCCATTTCGGTCGACAGGGGTGTCGGCGGCGGTTCCGGCAGGTCCAGCGGAAACCATTGCGAGATTCGCTGAAGCGCCTGCTCCCGCAAACGAATCGTCTGCTCCGTAAATCGCTTGTCGGCAGCGAATGGAAAGTCTTGCTCGAGACGATCGACTTCGATGAGCAGATCTTGGTGCCGCTGCCGGTTCATTCGCTGTTGACGCAGCCGGTCAATACTCGCCACCCACGTCTGCAAGAGCGCCTCTCGACGATTCCGATCAAGGAACGCAGGCTCATCAACTTGCCGGAGTGACTCCAATTTCCGAATCAATTGCTCGCTGCTCGTGACGAATCCGTCGGCAACTGGGATATCCTTCACTTGGATACCGGATCGATTTTGACGCTGCTCCTCTTGGTTAACCTGAGTGTCAAATTGTTGCTGAAGCTGCGAAATCGTGAGGTACCGCTGCGTACGATCCAGGGCCTGCCGAGTCACGAACAAAAAGATCGATGCCACTATTGCCACGGTGATCAACGAGCCCGCGACCGTGGTCGTGATGCCGCGATGTTTTCGCGTCCAACGCCCGGCTTGGTCCAACCAGCTCTCCGATACGACGGATACCGGTTCGTCCACCAAATAACTTTCAATGTCGCCAGCCAACATCTTGGCGCTGGCGTAACGAGACTCGGGCTGTACCGACATCGCATGCCTGCAAATGGCATCGAGTGCTTTGGGCACGCTCGGTTGAATTTCGATGGGTGCCGGAATCGTCCCATCCATGACCCGTTTCAATAAACCTTGGATTGAAAGAGATGGACTCCCGCTCAAGGGCGCCTGGCCGGTCAATAGATGGTAGAGCGTCGCCCCGAGTGAATAGATGTCGCTTCGCGGTCCGACTTCTTCAATCCGGCCGGCCGCCTGTTCTGGAGCCATGTAACGCGGCGTTCCGACGGTTCGTCCTGCTCGGGTATGTTCGCCCTCTCGAGCGTGTGCATTTGGAACTCGTTCCTGAATCGCAGGCTGTTTCTCCCACACCGTCCGAATCGTCGCCTCGGGATCGCTTGGGTTCGCTTCGTCGGACGACCCAATTGTTTCCCGCGAAGTCTCCTCATCAACGATTTTGGTATCGAGTTCGTCTTCGGATTCTTGCTTGTGGGAGGCGCTGGACGTCGCAGCTTCCTGGGAGTCTCCAGAAACATCGCGTGGGGAAACACTTGGCGTGCCAACGTGCTTCGCAAGTCCCCAGTCGACGACGAGTGTTTCGGCGTAGTCGCCCAACATGATATTGGACGGTTTCAGATCGCGATGAACATAACCACGGCTGTGCGCGAAATCGATTGTGTTGCAAACGGTAACCAACCGCTGCAAGAGTTCACGCAATCCGCGGTTGAATTCGTCAACATTCTTTGGAGCATGGAGCCGGGCGATGGCATCGCTCATCGGCCTGCCGGAGATGAAACGCATCGCATAGTACGGCCGGCCATCAGCGTGTCGCCCCAACGCGTAGATGGGAACAATGCCGGGATGCTCCAAGCGACCTGTCACTTCCGCTTCGAATATGAATCGAGCTTGGCTCTCGGCTAGGTGCGCATATTGAGGTTGGATTTCCTTGACGGCGACCGTCCGTCTCAACTCGTGGTCGTGAGCTTCGAGGACCTGACCCAGCCCACCTTTGGCGTGCGGACGCAGCACACGAAACCGAAGCGTCGATTCGCCCGTTGGCGCCGATGGAAACGTTGTCTCAACGGGTTGACCAACCGTGTCAAGCGATTGGTTCGGTCGCGATGCAGTCACGTGTCGCGAACTCGCTTCACCCGCCTCGCCGCCGACCAGGGTCGCATACTCATCCGCCGATGAGCGGCTATCATCAGGAGGTTCGGGATCGCCCGAAGTTGGATTGGACTGGGTCATGTCTGGCATGGCCGATCACGTCTTGCTGGACCGTGGTGGTTCGATCGTCGTCACATCCGTGTTGGTCGCCAATATAACGTTGCCAGTCGCAACTGACAGTGATTGTCATTTGAGTCCACACTCATTCGAGGAATGCATGTCACGGCACCCAGATCCAATCCCCGCCGGCGAAGTTTCGATCGCCATCTTTGAGCTCGGGCAGCTCCGATTCAAGGCCTCTCTAGACGGAGTTTGGATTCTCGGACGCCAACGCTCCAACGAGCCTCCGCCGTTGACAAGAATCGACACTCCGGCGGCGAATCGGCTTGTCGTGGCAAAACACACTGATCAGACAGTGTCGAGGGATCACTTGCGGATTTCGGCGGCCGGCGATGGGTTCTTGCTCGCCAATCTTAGCTCGAAATGCTCCATCGACATCGATCCGGGCCCCGTGTTGACTCCCGGCAAACAACGTGAAATGACGGGTACGGTGCGTGTTCGAGTCGGCGGTTTTGTGCTCGTTCTCGAGCCGTCACCGGTGCGGCGTGAATTGATTTCGCTCGGGACGCCCAACGACTATTTGAATCCCGAGAGCATGAGTCTGTTGACGCTGGCCAGTGACGGGTCCACTTCGAACCCGAGGAGCGACTTTCGTCAATCGCTGGTAGCCACGATTGGATCCAGTTTTGACCAACAACAGCAGAGTTGTCTCATGCAATGGCTGCAAGCAACGGCCTGGTTATTTCGACATGCGACCGACGGTGAACGATTTTGCAAGGAAGCCGTCAGCACCATTCAGCGAATGGTCGCTGCCGACATGGTATTGGCATTCAGCATCGGCTCGGGTGTCTCGGAAAACCGGGACACGACTCAACCGCACAACTCCTCAGAGATGGACTGGCAAATGGAGGCATCAATATCCACGGACGAGGATGAAGGTTGGGCGCCACCGAAGTACGTTTTCGATCGCATTTGCGAAACTCGACACAACATGCTGTATCGAGATCATTGGTTGCCCACAGACCGTGACCCATCGGGTCGTCGAACCGTCAACGCACTCTTGGTGCCTTGGTTGAATACGACGAGCGACGTCACGGGGCTGTTCTGTGCGGCGAGATTCTCGTCCCATGAACACCATGCCGGAGTGGATCCGCCAACTTCTTTTGGGACACTCGAAGCAAGTCTTCTGGAGCTGGTCGCCAGCGAAATGACACATCATCACGAGACTCCGCGATAACTTAGCGAAGCGACCCGCATCGTGGGGCCAAGGTGGCAGCGACGATGGCGTGATTGAGATGTAAACCAGGGTCAACACCATCACCCAACTCGCTTCTCGAGTCATGCCACTGGTGTGCCGGAAGCGGTCCCCCCAAGACTTCGGTCAGTTGTATTGGCACCGTGGGAGCATCGCACGGTCCCAGTCGCGCGATCACCGTTAAACAATTCTCCGCGTTTCGATAATCGACCCGAAATGTCGATGTTGAGGGATCATGATCCACGTGCATGATTGCATCGCGGAGGAGTTGCCGTTTGATGAAGTCTTTTCGACTCTCAATGAGCGATCGATAGTAGGCTCTCATCATCGGGTCTCCATCTTCCGTCGGCCCGATTTTGGATCCGGTCATCGCGGAGACGTCGACCGGTGTCACTCCCATCGACCAGTCATGCTGAGGGTACTCGCGTCGCCTTCCTTCGACCACGGCCCGACGTAGGTCTTCATCGGTGAAGTCGACAAAAAACTGGAACGGACGATCACAGGCAAACTCCTCGCCCATGAATAGCATCGGGATCGACGGTGACATCAGCAGTAACGTTGCCGCTGCCGCTTGTGTCGACGTGGAAGTCAACGCATGGAGACGCAACCCCATTGGATGGTTGCCAATGAAGTCGTGGTTTTGAATACAGTGGATGAGCGAAGACCGTTTGCAGTCCTCTCGCATACTCGACGGGTCGGCGCGTCCCCGGAACTCGCGAATGTCACCCTCAAAAACGTATCCACGTCGAAGCGTGGTTGCGAGGTCAACCTGAGGTTCGTACGACCTCGTCGTCAGTTGCTCTCCCGGACGCACGGTGGCAAACACACCGTGGAGAAAGTCGTCGTTCCACTGAGCGTCAAAGCCGGTGCCCCCTTCGGCAACGGATGACGTCATCTGCGCATCATGAACATTGGACTCGGCGACCATCCAGACGACCCGACGTTTGGTCTCCGCCCATTTGCCAACTTCATCGCCAAGTTGCTGAGTGATGTGCGTTATGGAGTCGTCCTTCATGCAATGGATGGCATCCACACGCAATCCGTCGACATGATATTCGTCGAGCCACATGATGGCGTTATTGATGATGAACTGGCGAACGGCGGCCTGACCGGCACCGTCGAAATTCGGAGCCGCTCCCCACGGCGTGCCGTGCCGATCGGAGACGTATGGTCCGAGTTTGGAGAGGTAGTTGCCCTCCGGGCCGAAGTGGTTGTAAACGACGTCCACGATGACGGCCATTCCGCGAGCGTGTGACGCATCGACAAGACTTCTTAGGTCTTCCGGAGTCCCCAACGCAGCCATGGGGGCGTACCAATTGACGCCGTCGTAACCCCAATTCCATCTTCCTGGGCACCCCGCGATCGGCATGATTTCAATGGCGGTGATTCCCAAATCAACCAACTCATCCAGACGCTCGATCGCTGCGGCGAACGTACCCGCATCCGTGAACGTGGCGATGTGCATCTCGTAGAGGATTAGCTCGTCAACTTCCTGAGGCCGGCGCGCCGAGTCATGGACCCAGGCATGTTGACGAGCCATGACTTGAGACGGTCCATGCACACCATTCGGCTGAAAACGGGATGCTGGATCGGGAACGAACGATTCGTCGGCGCAGCGATATCGATAAAGGCCCCCTGCTCCGACGCCCTCGATCGCCGCGATATGAAAGCCATCCTGATCGCGGGTCATCGGATAGTCGAAGATTCGATCGCCGTCGTCACTGAGAATCTCGACGTTGAGTTTTGGCTGATCCGACGCGAAGACGCGAAAGACGGTCGTCTGGTGAGCGATCGGGATCGCACCAAAATGATTCCACTTATCAGGGGAGCCGTCGTTCGCTGGCGACATCATGCCAAACCACCGCATGGCGTCGAGAACTCCCGCGGTGCTCGCTCGACCAGCCAAGAACAGGCGATTGACCCAACCTCGCTGGGAATGAACGTCCTGCACGCGTCTTGCCAGCTGCCGATCGGCGTTGGCGACAACGCAAGTTCGATAGCCACTTGTCATGGCCTCGTAGTCATTGCCTGAATCACCACAGAACAGCACCGAGTCTTGGGATTGATTCTGAGACAGGCACCACCAGTTCAAGGCAAACGACTTGGACACACCACTGGGAAGCACATCCAACAACCCATCACCATTGAATGGGTCGACGCTCACGATGACGCTGCATGCTAGGCCTTGCTGTGTCAGGTACCGCTGGACGTCCGCCCGGGCTTGTTCAATCGAATCAGCATCGACGTAATAGCTCAGTTTGAAACGACCCTGCTTGATCGACTCTTGGGGCCGAAATCCGTCGAGATTGCCGATCACTTCCCGGTGCATTTCTAGATGCATGCCACTCGCACGTTTGGCGATCTCTTCATCATAGGCGGTCTCACGAGCGAATCGATCGCGAACGCGTGGGTTCTCTCGACCAACACATCGATACACCGTCGTTCCAACGTCGCAGAGAATCCAATCCGGGGTCGGTAAGGACTCGTCCGCTAAGGCGCGGATCACCGAATCGAAGTTCCGACCCGTCACGTACAGGAGTTGGGTATCCCCACCATCAACGTCCTCGAGGTAGTGACGAATCGACTCCAACGCATCGATCGCGGCACTGTCACCTCGATTGGGAATGAGGGTGCCATCGAGATCCGTCGCCAAAACGGTAATTTCGCTGGACTGGGTTAAAAGGGTCGGATGCGGCAATTCGGATCGTGCTCTTGGTAGCGTGTCATGTAGTTCACGTGTCATGTAGTTCAATGGGAGCCTGCGATTTGTTACACTCCGTTCCCCGAGCAAGCATGAAAAGGCATTACAACCCGCCATGGAGTCATCGTCGATCGGTCTTGATTCGACAGCGTCCGGCAAGGAAAGACCGCGTGGGGTCGTCGTCGTCATTGGCGAGGTGCTCTGGGATTGCTTTCCAGATCATCGTGTGCTGGGCGGCGCGCCGTTGAATGTGGCCTGGAACCTGCGAGGATTCGGATTCGATCCTATCTTTGTATCCGCCGTTGGGGACGATGACTTAGGCCACGAGGCCATCCGTCAAATGCAGTCTTGGGGTCTTTCGACGGACGCGGTCCAGTTGATTCCGGGCGTACCGACCGGCCATGTGCAAGTCACCTTTGTCGATGGGGAGCCGGCGTACGACTTAGTGAGTGATGTGGCATACGATCGCATCGGGATGCCGTCGGTTGAGCAACTCGCCCAATGGGCAGACCGCATCGAACAAGCAGGATCATCGGTGCTCTATCACGGATCCTTGGCGTTTCGTTGCCCCGATTCCCGCGCAACGATCGAGGGAATTCGCGAGTGGTGGCCGACGCGAGGCGATGTCTTCTTGGACATCAATGTTCGAATGCCTCATTTCGACCAGCAATGGTTGGAACGTATGGGTCCAGGAACCTCGGTTCTCAAACTGAATGAAGACGAAATGGCGATGCTCATGGGGCCCATCGGTGAGGAAGACGCACTGGACGCGGCCGCATCCGAGCTGTTCGATGATCCGAGGTGCCCGGATTTGAACACCTTGCTGGTCACTCTGGGTGAGCACGGCGCGGTTGCATACTGCCGGTCGATTCCGGATCCGATTCGTATCGCCGGGGTCGCTGCGGAACGTTTCAAAGACTCCGTCGGAGCTGGTGACGCGTTCTCATCCGTGGTTCTGGCGTGTCTTTCGGCGTCCAACTTCACCAAGACGATGGATCCGTCGGTGATCGAGCGGTCCATTCAGCGAGCCACCCGTTTTGCCTCCAAAGTGTGTGGGTTGCCGGGTGCGACAACCGTTGACGCACAATTCTATTCAACCGAGTTGGATCATGAGTGACTCTCTAAGCGGACTGAAGATCACGTTGTTGAGCCTGCACGGTTTGATTCGCGCGCACCCATGCGAACTTGGTCGCGACGCCGACACCGGTGGTCAAGTCAAATACGTGATCGAGCTGGCCACGGAGCTGAGTCGCCGTGACGAAGTGCACAGCGTTGAATTGGTGACGCGTCAAATCTTGGACGACCGCGTCGGTCCCGACTACGCTCAGGTCGAGGAACCATTGACGGATAAGGCCAAAATCGTCCGTATTCCGTTCGGTCCCAAGAGGTATCTGCGCAAGGAAGCTCTTTGGCCATATTTGGATTCATTCATCGACCAAATGCTGAGCCATTACCGCCGCGTGGGTCTGCCCGATTTGATCCACGGGCACTACGCCGATGCCGGTCACGCCGGCGCGCAGCTATCTCGGCTGCTCCACATTCCATACGCATTCACCGGTCACTCGCTGGGACGGGTCAAACGACAGCGGCTGACAGACGCCGCCAAGCCGCCGAAGTCACTCGAAGATCTCGAGAAGAAATTTCGCTTTGCAGCGCGGATCGAGGCTGAAGAAACGGCGTTGGAGACCGCTTCGGTCGTCATCACGAGCACCGAGCAGGAAGTTAACGAACAGTACGCGATCTACGATCACTACCAACCTCAGCGGATGGAAGTGATTCCCCCGGGGGTCGATCTTGATCATTTCTATCCGGACGATGCATCCGATCCGTTGCCCCCAATCTATGACCGTCTCGTCCCTTTTCTGCGGAATCCGCAACGACCCGCCATCGTTGCGATGGCTCGTCCGGACGAACGCAAAAACTTAGAGATGTTGGTGCGGGTTTACGGGGAAAACCCCAAACTGCAGCAGACGGCCAATTTGGTGTTGGTGCTGGGGTCACGCGATGATTTGCGAACGATGCCGGCGGCGCAGCGACGTGTACTGACTAATTTGCTTCAGCTCATCGATTTCTATGATCTTTACGGCAAAGTTGCTTATCCAAAGTCACATCGTCCGGCGGACGTTCCGGATCTGTATCGTTGGACAGCACGTTCACGCGGTGTGTTCATCAACCCTGCTCTAACGGAGCCATTCGGATTGACGCTGTTGGAGGCCGCGGCGAGTGGGGTCCCCATAGTGGCGACCAACGATGGAGGCCCGCGTGACATCATTGCCAATTGCAAGAATGGACTACTGGTTGATCCCCTCGATCCCGAAGCCATTGCTCAGGCGCTCATGCGGGTGCTGACCGAGTCGGAGCATTGGGACAATTGGGCACGCAATGGCATCGCCGGTTCGAAGCGATTCTATAGCTGGTCGACACACGTCGATCGATACTTACGCGACGTCCGCGAAATCGTCGACCAGGCAGCCACACCCGTTTTGGCGCAGGCGTTTGCCAATGAGCCAATGGGGAGACCCTCGAGGCGGCTGCCCGAGTTTGATCGCATCATCATGACGGATCTGGACAACACGCTGACCGGTGACGAAGCCTCGCTGGAAGAATTCATTGAGCTGATGCAAACCGCCGGTCGTGACGTCGGATTTGGAATCGACACGGGGCGTTCCTTACCCGACGCGATGGCGCTGATTGACCAACTCGGATTGCCTCGCCCCGACGTGCTCTCGACCGCTGCGGGCACGGAGCTTTACTACGGCGCCTCGCTGACGCCGGATCTATCCTGGCGCCATCAGATTCGATTTCAATGGAAACCGCATCTGGTGCGCGAGGTGCTACAGGATGTCGACGGCCTCTACCTCCAGAAGGCCCATGAGCAGTCCGAGTTCAAAGTGAGCTACCGAATCGATCCCAAAGTGATCCGTTCGGTCCATCCGCTCCGCAAGCGGCTTCGCGAGGCGGGACTTCGTGTCAAGACCATCCTGTCACTGGGCTCCTTCTTGGACGTGATCCCGATTCGAGGCGGCAGTGAACTCTCTCTACGGCATTTGGCATATCGATGGGGATTCGAGCCCGAACGACTACTGGTGGCCGGCGATTGCGGCAATGACGAAGGCATGTTGAAGGGCGGAACACTCGGCGTAGTCGTAGGAAACTATAGCGCGGAACTGGAAAAGCTAAGGCGGCTACCACGAATTTACTTTGCCGAGGGCCGACATGCGCAAGGTATCCTTGAAGGCATCGAGTACTACAACTTCCTCGATCACATTCGAATTCCAAACGATCGCATCGAATCCGAACCGGCTGACCCCGTCGCTGTTCACCTATGATTGCGTTAACACCGACCAGTCTACGACTGACCGAACCGAAGGACGAAGTGGAACGCCGCGCCGACGATGCGCTGGAGCGGTTGCTGCCAAGGTTGCAGCCGGTCTGGGAAGTCGAAGGCGTCAACGATCAGGACGCCGCCGAGTTCATGTTGCGCCTGAGCCGTCATTGGCGGCAACTTTTTCGCCTCTTGCACGGTCTCTACTCAGACCGTTGGGACTTTTTCTATCACCTCGAGCAGATCGTCCTGACACTGGTGCGCGGATGGCTCCTGCGTGAGGACTCGTTGAGGAAACTCGACGAGGCACGCATGAATCATCCGACGTGGTATCTCAGCGAAGAGCTCGTTGGAGGTGCGTTGTATGTCGATTTGTTCAGCGAGAATTTGGGCAAGCTCCGCGAGCAGATACCGTACTTTCAATCGCTCGGCTTGACTTACCTGCACCTGATGCCGCTGTTCGCCGTGCGGCCGGGCAACAACGATGGCGGTTACGCGATCAGCAACTATCGCAGCATCGATCCGCGTATCGGAACCATGGAGGATCTACGCGAGCTTTCCGATGCACTTCGCGAGGCGGGCATCCTCTTGGTACTCGACTTCGTGTTCAACCACACAGCCGACGATCACTATTGGGCTCAACAAGCTCAATCTGGCCAGCGGGAGTACCAGGACTACTACTTTCTGTTCCCGGATCGTCGCGTTCCGGACCAATACGAGCAAACGATCCGCGAGATCTTCCCGACGGTGCGTCGCGGTAGCTTCACGTGGCACGACGGCATGCAGCAATGGGTTTGGACGACGTTCAACAGTTTCCAGTGGGACCTCAACTACCGCAATCCGGCCGTGTTCCGGGCGATGCTGAGTGAGATGTTGTTTATTGCGAATACCGGTGTCGATATGCTGCGATTGGACGCCGTCGCCTTTATCTGGAAACAGATGGGAACCGACTGCGAGA
>JBCDIU010000024.1:0-90620 GCA_038748615.1 Planctomycetota bacterium
GCATGCCTAATCCATGCCGCCAACGTTCATTCTGAGCCAGGATCAAACCCTTCAATTTGTATTGGTTCACCAGTTTCACCGAAGCAAAACCGGGAAAAATCAATGTTCACCGAAAGTTGATTCTGGAAGGGGTCCTCGGTAAAAGACCCCAGCGATTCGCCATTTCTCTCCAGTGCCTTGGCACCGGACAAAACGACCTCGCAATCTGAACTCAACAGAAGTTTCATCACCAAATTGTCAAATATCAATCCACCACGCTCGGAAGAGCAAAAGGACAATCTCGTGGAGTGTCCTATGGCGGGTCGCGTATCTTCGCGATGTCCCTGACGTCGGTCAAGTAGACCGAGCCTAGTTTTTCAGAAATCGCCCGAGCAGACCAACGTCGTTCAGACCATCTTGAAGCCAATTGATTCGCAGCGTTATCCGCGTCGCATCCATCAGGGTGCGGAAAGATACGGACACTCCTGACCGGCCGCAATAGCCGTTGGAGAGAATTCCAGAAAAACTTTGTCGGCTCGCCGCAATCGGCGCTCGCGATTTGAAAAGCGACGCCGCTGTGCGATGTTCAAACCGTACCGATTATGACGGCTCCGACGCGAACAGGCTGGGAAAACGCAGCTCCGCCTGCGGAATGCCGATCCCAATACAACTTGCAGACTGGCCGGTTTTGCTGGCGGTGATCTCGCGTGAACGACCGTCCTGGACCGATCAACGATGTCAACATCCCACGATGCCGCGGATAGCCAGCTCGATGAGTTGCTCAACCGTATTCAGGCACTGACGGGGGATTCCACGAGCTCCAGTGAGTCCCCAAAGAGGCAATCGACACCAACTTCGGCCGTGCCGGCCACAGTCGCATCGGCCTCGGGGCCCGATGGACCACGCTCCGAGCAGCCAGCAAAGACGGACGTCACTGGTGGGATGACGAAGGCGGGCGGGCCGACCAGTCAGGTCGGAAGCCAGACAAGTCGCGCCGGCCGCGTCGAACGTCCTGCCCAAGCGAGACCATCGAACCCGAATCTTCAAACGCCCCGTCCGGCTCACGTCGCAACCCCGAATCCGCCAGTATCCAGCTTGGCCTGGGAACCATCGCGCGATGAACCATGGCGTCCCACAGAGCCCAACGATCTACGAACAGCCAGGATCAACGAGTCCCTCCTCGAGGCAATCATCTTCCGTTTCTTGATCAATGCGGGCGAGGCGGAGGGACGCCGGGTGGCGGACCAAGTCCAACTGCCGTTCCGTCTGATTGAGCCGATCCTGGAGCGGCTCAAGAAGGACAATCTCGTCGCTTACAAGCACTCGACGGCGACCAACGACTACATCTACGTCCTCACCGAGGCGGGTCGGGGAATCGCGCGCGGTCACATGGCCGATTGCACCTATTACGGCAGTTGCCCGGTCCGGCTTCCCGATTACATCGCCAGCGTCAAACATCAGTCGATTGAGGGCCAGTACCCCAAGCGCGATGATTTGACCCGAGCTTTCAACGACCTGCTGATCAACCCCAAAATGCTGCGGCGGCTTGGCCCTGCCATTGCAAGCGGTCGCGGGATGTTCTTGTTCGGATTCCCCGGCAATGGCAAGACATCGATCGCCGAGCGCGTCACCGGGGCCTTTGGCAAGTACATCTGGGTGCCTCGGGCGATCGATATCGATGGCGATATCATGAGGGTTTACGATCCGCTCAATCATGTTGCGGCGGTTCCAGAGTCCGGATCCGGACTGCTCGACTCGGGGAACTACGACAAGCG
Source organism: Planctomycetota bacterium (assembly GCA_038748615.1). Lineage (GTDB taxonomy): Bacteria > Planctomycetota > Planctomycetia > Pirellulales > Pirellulaceae > Rhodopirellula. The sequence continues at coordinate 1,755 of JBCDIU010000024.1, forward strand.
ATGGATTCGCATCGAGCGGCCGACCATCGTGGCCGGCGGTGAGTTGACCATGGCGATGCTGGAAGTGCTCAACAATTCAACCAGCAACGTCAGTGAATCGCCGCTACAGCTAAAGTCCAATTGCGGGACGCTGGTCATCGACGACTTTGGACGCCAAAAGATGTCCGTCGATCAGCTACTGAATCGTTGGATCATTCCGCTGGAGAAGCGGTACGATTTTTTGAACATGGCGTCGGGCAAGAAGATTCAGGTGCCATTTGACCAACTGGTAATCTTCAGCACGAACTTGGAGCCCAAAGACTTGGTCGATGACGCGTTCTTGCGTCGGATTCCTTACAAGATCGAAGTCGAGAATCCGCCCGAGGAGGACTTTCGGAAATTGTTCGAGATCATGTGCAAGGTCACCAAGATTCCGTATGACTTCGAAGCGATCGATTACCTGATCAAGACGCACTATCTGCCAATCAATCGACCGTTTCGGAATTGTCAGCCGCGCGATCTCTTGCTGCAGGTTCGAAACTACTGCCTCTACAACGATCTCCAAGTCGAGCTCAAAAAAGAGTACTTCGACTTTGCCTGCGAGAACTACTTCTCGGTGATGTGATCAGGCGATCGGCAAGTGATTTCTGGCCGAAAAGATGGGCACTTGTTAGGATAGTGATTCCCTCCTGGTCGCGCGTCGCGGAATGTCGATGCGGTACCAAGACCCCTCCCGCACCCATTGGCCCAACAGTCTGATGCCAAGTCGATTCCCAATTGCGATTGCCGCTTTGCTCGTGTTCATTGGAGCATTTCCGCTGGACCGAGTCTTCGCTCAGGATGAAGGGGAGCGTCAAGCGCTCGATGATGAGGGGAATGTGGTGTCATTCCAGCGCGACATCGTTCCGATCTTCCGCGCCAACTGCCTTGAATGCCACGGAGCCGACGACGCCAAGGCCGATTTTCGTATCGACGAAGCGGATACGGTGTTCTCTTACGTCGAACCCGGTGATTTGGAAAACAGTTATCTGTACACCGACTACCTGCTCAGCGAAGACGACGACTTGCTGATGCCGCCTCGCAGTCATGGTGGACCACTTCAGCCCGCCGAGATCGCCTTGGTGCGGTTGTGGATCGAGGAAGGTGCCTCGTGGCCCGAAGATGCTCTAGTGGCGATCGATGAATCACCCGATACGGAAGCGTCCATCGTTGAATCATCTGCGACGGCGCCGGCCGGGTTGGTCGGCCGAGTTTGGTCGTTTCAGGGATTCCTTCATCCGGCGACGGTGCATTTTCCGATTGCCTTGTTGTTGATTGGTGGACTGTTCGTTGCGTTGGGATGGAAGTGGCCCGTGCTGGGTGAGCAGATTCCGCTGGCTTGCCTACTGATTGGTTCTGCCTCGGCCATCGTCGCGACCTTGATGGGTTGGTCATTTGCAACACAGCAGGGTTACGGGTCTTGGACGAAGCTGGATCTTGACGGTGTGATCTTTTGGCACCGTTGGTCGGCGGTGATCGTCACGTTCGTTTCGACGGCACTGGCGATGATCGCCATCGTGAACCTTCGTTCGAAGCGACAGGGACTCACTCGGATCTGGAAGATCGGCCTGTTGGCTGTAGCGGCCATGGTCGGCGCCGTGGGCCATCAGGGCGGTGAATTGACCTATGGACGCGATTTTTATCCCAGAGCCTTTCGAATCTTATTTGACCAACCCGAGGCGGAGGACGTCCCCGTGACCGAGCAGGCTCGCGAGCAAACCGCAGCGACCGATCGTGCGATGGTGGGTCTCTCGCGTGAAGCCGACCTGCCAGGCTAGACTGGACTGGGTCGCGCAGCTCGTTTTTCCCTGCCGCCGCCGTTTGATTTGGATACTGCGACGCGGTTCCGATGGCATCGTCGGGCGAGCATGCGCTACCGAGTCCATTGGTTGCCCGCCCGTTTCAGCCGAGGTCGGGTCACCAGCATCGATGCAATCGTTCCGCAACGGAGCAAGCCCTTTGCATCGGCGACCGAATCATCCGTCGGGCGCCGCCGGCTTTGAAACGCCATTGACGAGGAAATCACTTTGTCCGCCACGCCGAGATCCAGCCAGACTGCAAAGCCGACATCGCACCAACCTGGCAACGAGGTGACCGATATGGATGCGGATCAACCGCGTTACATCAACCGCGAGTTGGGTTGGTTGGACTTCAACGCGCGTGTGCTCGAACAAGCCAAGGATGAACGCACGCGACTGCTCGAACGAGCCAAGTTTCTCGCGATCACGGGCACGAATCTCGATGAGTTCGTGATGGTTCGGGTCGGCGGTCTTCAACTCCAACTTCGCAACAGCCGTGGTCTATCGCGACGAGATCCAACTGGCCGTACCGTCCACGAACAACTCCGTGCGGTCTTGAAACGCTGCCACAAGCATGTCGACCGCCAGTATCGATTGCTACGCAACGTGATCCAACCCGAGTTGGACCGCCATCACATTCGACGTGTTGACCTCGGTCACTGTAGCGACCGTTTGCTGGCCGCAGCCGAACAACAGTTTCGCGGCGACGTTGTGGCCGTGCTATCGCCTCAGGCGCTCCATGATCGCCAGTTCCCAATGTTACCGGGACTTGGGCTGCACCTGTGCGTTCAGTTAAAGAACGCTGACGAATTATCGACGGCGAGCCCACAAAAGGGTTCGAATGCCCCGACGCAACCGATCGACGACTCGTCAGAGGAATCCCCCGATCAGTTTGCCGTCATCCCGATGGGACGAACGCTTCCACGAGTGGTTCCTTTGCCGATGGAGACCATTGGACCTGGATTCGCGGATGAGACGAATGCCTCGAATCCAAAGGAGGAATCGACTGAGAATGAATCGCTCGACTCCGACCTCTCCAGACCGTCCGAAGTCGGGTTTGCCTATGTGCTGTTGGAGGATCTGGTCTCGCACTTTGTGGATGAGTTTTTTCCCGGCCGCGAAGTCGTCGCATGCTCACCATTTCGAATCACTCGTAATGCAGATATCGAGCTTCGCGAAGACGGCGCCGGTGACTTGTTAGGTGGTATGGAAGAGGTGCTCGAGAGTCGACGTCTTTCGGATGTCGTCCGTCTGGAGGTGGATGCGGGCGCCAACGTGGAACTCCGTCAATATCTGATGGACAGCTTCGATATCGATCGCGAGATGATCTTTGACATTGATGGGCCTCTCGACCTCGGTTACCTATGGACGTTGCATGGACTGCAGGGGTTCGACCCACTGCGGGACGATGATTGGCCGCCACAGTCGAGCCCCGCCATCTCCCCGAATGAAACCATGTTCTCGGCGATTAGCCATCAGGACATCTTGCTGATCCACCCGTATCAACGTTTCGACCCTGTTGTGCGGTTGATCGAGGAGGCCGCTGTTGACCCTGACGTGCTCGCCATCAAGCAGATCCTGTATCGGACCAGCCGGAATAGTCCCATCGTCACGGCGCTGAAGCGCGCGGCCAGTCGAGGCAAATACGTGACGGTCATCGTCGAGCTAAAAGCTCGATTCGACGAAGCACGCAACATCGAGTGGGCCCGCGAGATGGAACAGGCCGGCGTGCAGGTGATTTACGGTATTCGTGGTCTGAAGACGCATGCAAAGGTCTGCATCATTGTTCGGCGTGAGACCCAGGGGCTGGCCCGCTACGTTCATTTTGGCACGGGCAACTACAACGAGGTGACGGCAAATCTGTACGGCGACGTCTCACTGCTCACTTGCGACGACGAACTCGGTACGGATGCCACGATGTTCTTTAATGCGGTCACTGGTGCCAGTCACCCACAACCGTTGCAGCAGTTGGGTATCGCGCCGCTGACCTTGCGCAGGCGGCTCTTGTCATTAATCGAGTCCGAAGCCGAACGGTCTCGTCAGGGCGAGAAGGCGGAGATCACGGCGAAGCTCAATGCGCTTGTTGATACGGAAATCATCGACGCGCTTTATGCCGCAAGCCAAGCGGGCGTCAAGATTCGCTTGAATGTACGCGGCATCTGTTGCTTGCGGCCCGGCATCGAAGGACTGAGCGAAACGATTGAGGTCATCTCCATCGTCGACCGATTTTTAGAGCATGCGCGGATCATCGATTTCCGTCACGGTGGCGACCACGAGATTTTCATCAGCAGCGCCGACTGGATGCCGCGCAATCTGGACCGTCGCGTCGAATTACTCGTACCTGTCAACGATCGTGATTGTCGACGCCGTTTAAGGGAAACGCTGCAACTTTATTTTCAGGACAACCAGAATACTTGGCGAATGCAGCCGGACGGATCCTATCACCGGGTCGCCATGGCAAAGCGCGAACAGCCGCTCCGCGTGCAACAAGTGCTGTACGATCGCGCGGTTCAGGCCGTCGGCGACCCGCAGCGACGGGCCAGCAACCCGTTTGAAGTGGCACGTTGATCGCAGGGTGGCGTCCGTTGAATTGCCGCCGTCAGTTGCAGCGACGGGCTTGGTCCATGACAATTCAAGGTGGACGCGTTATCGCCCCTCTCTTCATCGTCTGGTCACATGCAACCCATTCTCCGCAGCCGCTTGCTGCCGCGAATCTCGTTTCGTTCCCTGCTGGGTGCCACCGTCTTGGCAGCGGCGATCGCCGCTATGGCTCGGGCGGCCGGCAACGGTGTGGTGGCATTGCGCGCCGTCTTGGCGGGACTGGCGATTCTAGTCTCGTTCATGATGCTTTCGATCCTGGCCTTCTTGGTCTCTTGGATGATCGCGAGGCTCATTCACGGACGCGCCTCCGATGCCCTGCAAGGCAATCCGTTTGCCAAAGACAACCTACCGCCACAACAAATCAAACCACGTGACCCGAGTCTCGGATGATGATTCGATTCACGAGCGTCTGTGTGGCGCTGTCCCTGTCCATCCACGCAACGGGTTTGACGGGTGACGACGTCACGTTTCTGGCAACGGCACCGAATATGTCGGCGTCGCTTCCTCGCATCGACGCGACTGCCGCCCCAGGTGCCGATCCCGGTTACCGCATCACCACCATCCTGTCATCGGATCCGTCACCGGGAATGACGCGGATCGAATGTCGCTTTGAGAGTCGCACGGGTCCCTCGTCCATGGATCGAACCTGGCGGATCCGTTTGGTTCCGTTGCCGGGAGGCCATGTTCCGCTCGACGCATCGTGTGAAGTCGCCTTTGACTTTCTGGTACCGCAGGGATCCCGACAGCATCAAGTGGCCCGCCACCTTCCCAAGACTTCGTACGGAAATCTTTTCGAAGTCTCGATTGCCCCCGATGGCCGCCGACCCACCATTGAAGGCGTTTCCTTTGATGCGATTTTGGGCAACACGTTGCGTGATGCAAACGCGACGCTTGGCCAATTGTCTGATGACGAAACCGTGGGACGCGTGCTTTGGATCAATGATCGGCAAGACGAGTCGACGCGTTCGGATTCATTGCAGTCGTGGCACTACCCTGGGCTGAGATTGGCGACCGGACGAATGCAGGATCTCGACAATCACCTAGCGACACGTGAGGTGGCGGAGCTGCCGACGGACTGGCGAGCGTATCAGGAGTGGGACAACGTGGTCATCCACCATCAACGCTGGGCCCAATGGCAAAAAAGTCCCAACGCCAAGGGTGATGCCCTGCGGGCCTGGCTTGCGGGTGGAGGCACTCTAATCGTTCGTGGCTACATGGACGATGACGAAGATCCCCAACGGGCTCGATCAAACTCTGAACGCTTTAGCGACACATTCCTGGCGAACGCACGCTCGGCTGTGGAGAACTCCACGTCTGAAATGATGCGACAGTTTCTTCGTATGCGGTTCAATGATGGACGGCAAACGGAGGCCGAATCTGTTCGACTGGATGAACTCAGTGTCCGTGAATTGATCGACATGGTGATATCCCAGAGTTTGGTCACGTCGACCAACCAATCGCTCCAGGCGGGTCTTGTCGTTGCCAAGGTCGCCAACGCATTGATTCAAATGTCGCCATCGAAATGGTTTGGTAAGGATGGCGTCACGATCCAGGACATGGGGGCCGGCACCATCATCCATTTACCACCCCGTCCTGACGACATGCCGCTGCAAATCACCGATTGGCTCTGCATTGCGGAGCTACTGAGTTGGCGGCAGAGTCGGCTGTTGCGCAGCGGCGTGGATCCCATGTTGGGTAGCCAGCGATTTTCCGAGTGGCTGATTCCCGGTGTGGCGGAGCCGCCCGTCTATACATTCATGGGATTGTTGTCACTGTTCGTCGTGTTGGTCGGACCGATCGCCTATCGTAAGACGACGCGGACCGGACGCGGCTATCTGATGTTCCTGATCGCGCCCGTGCTGGCGCTGCTCACCACGATCTCGATGTTGCTCTATGGCATCCTTTCGGACGGATTCGGAACACAAACACGGGTTCGCCAAATCACCTGGGTGGATTCGCAAACAGGTGATGGATTCACACGCACTCGTGCGACCTACTTCGCTGGGATACGCCCGTCGAATGGTCTGGCGTTTCCGCCCAATGCCGATGTCACCGTGTTCCCGGATAACCAGCAAGCGTCTTGGGAGGATCGACTCGAAGGCCGCTTCGAGTCTCGCGGGCAGGTGAGCATCAATGACGAATCGATCCGCTTTAGCGGCTTATTCCTACCGAGCCGACAACAGCGACAATTCGTGGTCCAACAACCTAGACCAGATTGGGGCCAAATCTGGATAACGCCCGATTCGGCGCTGTTTGCGCAAGTCAAGCAGACGAGCGATCATCGGCTTCGAGACTTCTTGGCACGCGACGACAACGGCATCTACTACTCCGTGGCGGAGGTGCCCGCCAAAGGGGAGGCTCGAGCGAAACGGTTGCCCGCGCAAGAAGCATCGAAACAAATGGGCGCACTCTATCGACGTCAGTGGCTCGTCAGTACAGTCACCAACGGGACCAGTTCACGTCGTTCGTACGCCTACGCACCCCGAACTTACGACGTCCTCAGTAGACTGCATCAAGCCTACGAAAGTACTCTCAAACCGACCGAAGGCATTTTTGAAACCGAGTTGCAGGCACGGCTGCAACTCGGATCAGGTTTGCCAATGGGATCCTTCGTTGCTGTCGCCGACTTAACCGACGACGCACTCGGCATCGACGACGCGGTGGCTCGTGAGAGCATTCACTTTGTAATGGGTGACCTCCGATGATCGCGCCGCACGTTGCGACATCGGACTGCATCGAGCTGCGTCGGTTGCACCGATACTTTGGAGACACTCGAGCCGTCCACGATATTTCATTCCAGGTGTCGCGCGGTCACGTGTTTGGTTACATCGGCCCCAATGGCGCCGGGAAGACTACGTCGATGCGAATTCTCGCCACGCTCGACTTGCCCAGTTTCGGCGACGCCTACGTGGACGGATTTTCGGTCGTCAATGACCCCGAGGCCGTCCGCCGACGACTCGGATTCATGCCAGATGCGTTCGGAACGTATCGTGACGTGAACTGCGCCGAATACCTTGATTTCTTTGCACGTGCGTATGGACTCGTCGGTCGCGAACGGGCCGAACGATTGAAATTCGTATTGGATTTCACGGGCACCAATGGAATGCGAGAGAAACCGATCCGCGGACTTTCCAAAGGGATGAAACAGCGTCTTTGTTTGGGTCGCGCGCTGATACATGATCCCGCCGTGATGATCCTCGATGAACCGGCCGCGGGCCTGGATCCCCGCGCCCGAATCGAGTTGCGCACGATGATCCGCGAACTGGCCGATCGCGGAAAGACGATCTTGATTAGCAGTCATATCCTCACCGAGTTGGCCGAGATGTGCGACAGTGTCGGCATCATCGAGCAAGGTCAATTGTTGGCCACCGGTAGTGTCGATGAAATCCAACGCCAACAAAGCCGAACCCGTGAATTAACGATACGAATTCTCGAGCGAGCCGAGGATGCGGCCGTTGACATCCGTAAGCGACTCCATGATCCCTCCGACACCGAATCGACGCCCGAGCAGACCGGCGCCAGCAAGGTCATCGTCGACGGCCAACTGGTCCGATTTGGATTTGATGGCGACCTCCAGGCACAAGCGGACTTGATCAGTTGGTTGGTATCGCAAGGGTTCTCCATCGCGGAAGTCACCGCCCATCGAACCAGCCTTGAGGACGTCTTTCTGCAAGTCACTCATGGCCTGGTGCAGTAGCAACAAAGTCATTGGCCCGCAGGCCATCGCCAGATCACGACGCCATCCCCATTGGAGACACGAACATCCGTCAGTACGGCGGTGCCGCGTCCTTCGCTGACGTCCAGCCGCAGTTTGTCGACCGGCTTGGACGCGTCGAGCGTCACCTGATAAGCATGCCACTGGTCATCATGCACGACGTCAAACGGCACACGCGTGCCACGAGGCAGTGATCGTGAACGATCCGTCGTAAAGAATACTTCACCGCTGCCCGCGGCGCTGCTCTTCAGGTCGAACGACAACGTCAGTTTGCCAGCGGGAAACGCCGAAGCTAAACGGTCGAATGCCAAACCAGGATCGTCGCCGGTGAAGGTCAGCTCGACACCGGACTTCGTCAACTTCATGGTGGTATTCTTGCGAGCGCGAGCCGTAGTCTTCGGCCGACCCGGCCGGGCCTTGGAACTCGCCTGCTTGCGATTGCCACGGACACCTGATGCGGGATCGGCATCGAAGTTGGTCCACTCGGGATGTTGATGAACGGATGATTCGGAACGAACCGGGGCCCGCGATCGTTCGGACGTGTGCAGCACGTCCTCTGCCATGCGGGTCCAGAGTCGCACCAGTCGTTGCAATCGTTGTGGATGCTGCGCTCCCAAATCGTGCCGTTCGGTTCGGTCTGTGGCCAAGTCATAGAGTTCCCACGGGCCGCTGCGAAAACTGACGGCTTTCCAATCACCGTCACGCACCGCGCGATCGCTCGCGAATAGGAAGTGCAACGCTTCGCCGCGTTCCGCCTTCTGGCCGCTGAAGACTGGCTTGAGCGAGACGCCCGATACCGGCCTCAATTCGCGACCGGTGAATGTTTCAGGAATTGGCGCCGACGTCACATCCGCCACGGTGGGCATCACGTCAATCAGGTGGCCCGGTTGCCGGCAGATACTGCCCGGAGTTGTCGTCATGCCGGCGGGCCAATGAATGATCGCTGGCGTTGCGATCCCGCCTTCGAATTGATTCTGTTTGTAGTACCGAAATGGACTGTTGCGGGCCCAGGCCCACCCCGTCGAATCACTCCAGCTGACGTCGCCTTGCGTCGGCATGGATTCGATTTTGTTGCTGTTGCGGTCGTAGGGACACGCTCCGTTGTCGGAAACGAACCAGATCAAGGTGTTGTCCAATTGTCCGGTTTCGCGAAGGTACGACAGAACCCGCCCGACCTCTTGGTCCACCCGATCGATCATGCCGGCCAAGGCGGTCATCCGTTTGCATTCAAATTCCTGGCGTGGTTCCGACAGTTCGTCCCAAGCTGGTACATGATCGGGACGCTCACTGGGTACCGTGGTGGCCGGCAACAAACCCAACCTTTGCTGTTTTGCCAGCCGAGATGCTCGCATCACGTCCCAACCCGCGTCATAGCGGCCCTCGTATTTGGCGAAGTCCTGCGGCAATGCCTGCAGCGGGGCGTGGGGAGCGTTGAAGGCGATGTAGAGGTACCAAGGCTGCTCCGTCTGGTCCGCTTCACGCAAAAACTGCAAACCGTAGTCGACGTTCGCGACCGTCGTGTAGAAGTTGCTCGACGGCACACTCCAAGGCTCGCCATTGAGTCGAAACGTGCCGTCGCCGCGGAAGTAGTTGCACGCGCCGCTGAGATGCCCGAAGTAACGCTGAAACCCGAAATCGGTCGGCTCTTGTTTGAGATGCCATTTACCGGTCATCGCTGTCTGATAACCGGCGGCGTGCAACACTTCCGCGCTCGTCACGCCATGGGAGAGCGCCGTGTCACCGGCGGCAATGCAGTACTGCCCCGTCAACAGGGACACTCGTGACGAGTGGCACTTGGCCGTATTGTAAAACTGCGAGAATCGGATGCCGCCGGCGGCCAAGGAATCAAGGTGCGGTGTCTCGATCTCGCCCCCATAACAGCCGATGTCCGAAAAACCCAAATCATCGACCATCATGATCAACACATTGGGACGGTCATCGGCACACGCCGCGTGGACCGGCGCCACGCAACCCAGAACCAATAGGAAAAGTCGTCGAATTGGATTCATGGATCTCAGGGGGTCGAGAGAACTCAGGGATTGTCTTGATACGGAGCTGACGCGGTTCGAACGAATCAGCTTGGTTCAGGCGAAACCAATGTACTCGGAACCAATCGGGAAAATGGCCAAGGTCGTCAGTCGGTATTTGAGCGAAGGTTGGTCACCGTTGGGCCTCGTTCGTCGGAGCAACCGTCCGATCATTGCGACGCACGCCATTTAGGGACGCAACGGGATTCTTTGGTCCATCCGAACTTTCCGTGGGTGAAGCCGGATGGACCGATTTCTTTGCCTCCGTTGGGGTGACCAACGACCTCCGGCCTCGAGGGCAGAACCACTTAACGCCCAAGTCACGAATTGAATGCGTGACTTTAGTGATTCGAATCAGCCCAAACGACTTGCAAGCGCGGTCGCCGCGATTGCGAGAGCTACTTCATCGTCGGGCGAGTCGCATGACGATCGGGCACCGAAGCGATCACTTCCTGCCGCTCGGCCGATAAGTGGAGTTGAGTGCGCTTGGCACCACCTCATTGGACCACGCGGACGATTGGAGGTGGTGTTCGCTTCACCGCTGAATGCAAGTCGCCCAACGGGAGCCGCGTCTGCTATTCAGGCTGGCCAACTCGGCGACTGACTGGTCGGGTCCACTAAGTCAACATGATGCTGGAAGAAAAGGAGCTTCGAAATGAGTCCTTGCACCTACCACCTTCCGTTTCTTTCGATGACGAAAAAGCCAATGTAGAACGATTAGGCCTAAAGCCGAACCTGATCCAGGTTCCGGTATAACAGATGGTGGGGAGACGGTCGTCGTGATAAATGCCCAGTCGTCGGTCGCCAAATTATTTGTCGCCGTAAAGCCGATCTCGCTGATGAATTGTCCCGCTGGCGCTTCGAATCCAAAGAACGTGTCAGCGGTATTGATGGCTCGAGGAATGGTTTGCGAAACGAACTGCGTTTGGCCGTCGGAGTAACTTACCGTGAATTCGACAGTATTGCCTGAGTTGTTAAAATTGGAATCAAGGACGGTGAGTCCAAAAGCTTGTACCGCTTCGGGGATCACGGTACCAGAATTATCGACCACGTCCCCAAAGACAATGCGATTTTCAAACGGCGTGGGAAACGGGTTAGGAGCACCATTGAATAGCACGCGGCCTCCAGAAATGGGTCCGTCAGTCGGACCGAAACCAAGAAAACCGACGCTCCAATCTCGCAGGCTATTGGTGATTCGAAGGGTTTTGTTTCCGCCGTCGAAGATGGCGTCAATCATCCGCGAATTCGGCACAGACCCCTGCCCAGCCTCAAAGTTAATGACGCCACCTGTTCCTGCATCAAAGGCGAGCGCGACGTCATTTGAGAACTGACCGACCGATAGACTAGTTCCGCTCACATCAACGGAATTAGTTTGTTGCACACGGCATACTGCTGCACCACAATGATTGCTGCGTCGGCGACGGTCGAAATCCACAGCAATGTGAAGAGGAGTAGGGGTGCTGGAGCATAAACGGTCATCGCCATTTCAAATTGAGCTGAAAGCGGCAAATCGACTGGAAGCCAGAACTCTTGAGCCCTGGCATGTCTTTGCAAAGTCATTGCTAAGTACTCTCTGTTGGCGTAACTGACACCTTGAATGTTTCATCCGTCATCCATGTCGTTGGAGGAAATAGCCTCCGACGAATGCCCGTGCACCCTTCCGCAAAATAAAGTTCCTCCAACCAATTTCAACCGCAAAGCGATGCTAGAAGACAAAACAGTCGGTCCATCCAGGATTTCCGTGGGTAGCTGGGGGTTGGTGGATTTTCGGAGGTATGGCGGTGGTGTCCGAGTGATTTGTCGCAGAGAGAGAGTTGCGATCGATTTCCATCGCCGCACGAAACGGAAGCAGGCTCTACGGGGACGCGGGCCTGCCAGGGATATCGCCGTCGGGGTGCGTTGAGAGGTGTGTCTGGCCGGTGGTGGGCTTCGTCCGCCACCGGTACTTCCAACATCCACATCTAAACAGCCTCGGACACCACCGTCACGCCTTCAAAACATCCCGCGTCTTCGGCTTCACCCTCAATAAAGCCGGATGGACCGATTACTTTGCCTCCGTTGGGGTGACCAACGACCTTCGGCCTCGAGGGCGGAACCACTTAACGCCCAAGTCACGAATTGAATGCGTGACTTTAGTGATTCGAATCAGCCCAAACGACTTGCAAGCGCGGTCGCCGCGATTGCGAGAGCTACTTCATCGCCGGGCGAGCCGCATGGCGATCGTCCACCGAAGCGATCACTTCCTGCCGCTCGGCCGATAAGTGGAGTTGAATGCGCTTGGCACCACCTCATTGGACCACGCGGACGATTGGAGGTGGTGTTCGCTTCACAGCTGAATGCAAGTCGCCCAACGGGAGCCGCGTCTGCCATTCAGGCTGGCCAAACCTCGTTGTTCCACGCAAGTGTTGTTTGCCTCTGGTCCGAAAGCTTGCCAGCAGTTCGCCATGAGGTGCATCGTTTGTAGACCTGACCAGACCGATCGGGCCGGGTGGTTTGGCGTTCTTTCGGTTCACGTAGCCACCTAGTTCGGCCTTGTAGCCAGTGGCAATGGACGGCGACATATGCCTGGGTCCGATGGAAATACGATCGGGCCGCCTAAGTTTCCATCCCATTTCGCAAATTGACCGCCTTTTGAAGAGTGGTTGGATTGATCTCACCCTGTGCGGAGTACAGACCACGGCAGATAAAAGTACTTGGAAATCACTCACTTCTTGGTCCGCGCTGCTTGTGCTTGTGGGGCCTATCGACTGGAGGTGTGTTTTTTGAAGTTGCTTTGTCCTCCCAACCCGCAGCCTTAGCAATGGAAATCTCGGACCGATTCCGTCCCTTGCCAACGCCGCGGGTCAGGAATTCCGGCCCTTAACGCAAAGAAACTTCAAAAGCTAGCTTCATCCTCACTCGATTTGATTTCGGCCAAATCGAATCGAGGTGGGGAAATGAAGGCCCATGTCGCCTGCGAAGGGAATCTGTTGAAGCCTATTCTGAGCTCAAGCGGTCACACCGTTTTCGGTGGACCGTGAATCCAGAGTATTTGTGTAAGAAAAGCCAGATTTCAGAGGTACTTGCTGAAGAAGTCGATGACTGCTCAGACAGCAGCGGCCTCCAGACTTTCTTTCCAAGCCCACATTCAGTCCGAGGCTATGACAAGATCCAAGATTGCAAAACGTCGCCAGCTTGGTCGGCGGATTCGCCGCGAATGGCTTCATTTTGAGTCACTTGAGCAGCGGCGACTTCTCGCGGTGGCCGCGAGTGCGACGCCCAGTGGCGATACGCTCAATCTGAACTTTGACATCACCTACGCCCCCGGGCAAACGGTTCTGGCTCTCGATGACGTTTACCTGCGCACCAACAACAACGGCGCGATCGAATGGAGCAACCAATCTGCAAGGGGTTTCACCAGCCAGAACATCCCCGATCTTGCAGCCTTCAACACGATCAACATCGGAGTGAAGTACGGAGCTCAATCGAACGCCGACTTCACCCAGCTGTGGCAAAACCTTTTTGGCTCTTCGATCAGCACGCTCTTCGTGGGCAACCTCAATCTGCCCGGCAAGAACGTGAACATTTCGGCATTGGACGTGGAAGTCCAGTCTGGGAGCACGATCTCAACGCGTCAGATCGCGGCGAGCGGAAACCTGTTAACGGACGCGTCGATTGGAAACTCGGGCTCGATCACGATCGATGCGCCTCAGATTGCTCTTCAATCAGGAGCTAATCTACTATCCGACGTGGGGGGGGCTCCGTTCCAGGCTGGCAACATCAGCTTGACCGCCAACGGAAGTCTGGATGATATCAGCAGCGGATTGATTTCCTTGCCGATCTTGCCAGCGGACATTTCAACAGCCCAATCAAAGATCGAATTGACTTCTTCAACGATCAGAGGCAGTGACATCGTCATTGGTGCCGAAGCGGACGCTGCGGATTTGTTTTCCGATGAAGACGCACCGCGTGGATGGGGCAGCGGAGAAGGGCTGCAGGAATACTTTGGGTCGGTGTCCTTGGCCGCCGGCGTGGCAATCTCGGTTGCCACATCCGAAGTGATTGTCGATGGTGGTTCGATCGATGGCGGTGACGTCCGTCTGAGCTCGCGATCGCTGACGGATGCCAAAGCACAGGTGCTGACCCTCTATGGCGCGGGCGCCTACGGTCAATCTGAACCCAAGGCCAAAGTCACGGTCAAGAACGCTGCCCAGATCAATGCGGCTAACAACGTCTCGTTCACGACGTTCGCTCAGAGCGAAATGGACATTCAAGCCACACAGAATCTGGTCGGCACCAGCACGACCGTCGAAAGATTCAATATCACGCTGGCAGGCGGCTACTCGAACGTTCAGTCCAAGATCAATCTTGCCAGCGGCACGAGCGTGGTCGCGGGCAACAACATGACGGTGGATGCCGACGCCACGCGTAGTCACAAGGTGCTGTCCAACGCCGCGGCATATGGCGACGGTACGCTTGCGACGGCGTTCAACGTGGCCGTGCATGAGACTGCCGTCGAAGCTCTGATGGATGGCAACATCGACATCGGAGGAAACCTCAACGCGACGGGCCACATCCTGACTTCGCTGAGCGAGTTCACGGCGACATCGACTGTCGGAACCGGCCCGCTGTCGGCACAGTTTTTTGGATCGAGGTTGGGTAAGGTTGCATCGGCTGGAATCCTGGCCGGATCGACCGCCATCTTTCAACGCCTCTTTCAGTTCGGCAACGCGTTAGACCCTCAGGGCACGAGAGTGACGGAGCTTGATGTATCCGCGGCAGTCAATGTCGGTATTAGCTTCAACGATGTGGATGTTCGAATTGGCCCAGGGGCAAGCGTGGATGTGGGTGGTGACATCCGCCTACTCGGACATGCTGAAGAAGAGCCTGAGTTCAGCGCCATCGCGTTCTTGAATAGCAGCAAGCCCGACAACCCCTACAGCAGCAAAGGATCGGTCAGCCAGCGAGAAAAGGGCGTCTCCGCGGCACTGAGTGGTGGATACATCGAAAACGATGTGGACGTATCGATCGGAGCCGGTGCGACCGTTATCGCCGGTGATGACATCGACATCGTCGGTGAGGCTTCGGTGCCCTACGACATCCCTTCGGGCAAGGCAGGTTGGTTGAGGCGATTCTTCGATCCTCAGAACGTTGGATTGGCGACGTTCACCGACAAATTCAACTTCAACCTCGGCGTTCAAAACGCCTTCTTCACGTCGTGGACCGAGGCGATCGCGTCGGCTCAAGAGGAAGCTTATGGCGGAATGCTGAGTATCGTGCTTACCGATACGCATAACTACGCGACCATTGGCAACAATGCAATGATCACCGCGGGCGGTGATGTCCGTGTTCGAACGGATACGGATAACGACACCATCAACCTCGTTGGATCACCCATTGCACCCTTCAACGCAACACCGGGAACCGGTGTTGGCGGTGCCGTGATGCTGACCGGCTATATAAACGACAACAGTGCGTCAATCGCGGGTGGAACGGTGATCAATGCAGACACTCTTTTAGTGTTTGCAAATAACCGAGGCCAAAACGTCTCCATTGGGTTGCAAGGTTCGGCGTCAGACGGGTTTGGATTTAATGGCGCGTTCACGGGCCGCTTTGTTGACAATCGCACCGTCGCAAAGGTCTCCGATGATGCCCAGCTTACGTTGGCATCAGGAAGCGTCACGATTCCTTTAGCATTCGACGAAATCTCGCAAGATGCCACCACGCTCACCACAAGCGTTCCCCAGTTCACACCGCAAGAGACCTACGACGAAGACAATCCAACGCTACGCCGCGTCAATCCAACGCTCGATACGATCACGCTGCCTTATGATCATCGGTTGGCCACGGGTGATCCGCTCTATTATGTCAACGATGCCAGCGGTGTAGGTGGCGGCGCCAACATCGGTGGGTTGCAATCGGGAACAACGTATTACGCGATTGTGGTCAACGAGGCAACGATCCAGCTTGCCACCACAAAGAATGATGCCCTCTTGTCCCGGGCCATTCCCATCAATCTTACGGGAACGGACGACGGTTCTCATGCTTTGTACAACGGATTCGATCCGACCGCCCAAGGAGTCGTCAATACAACAACGAGAGAGATCAACCTCGGATATGAGCATCGTCTGACAACCGGACAACCGCTGACGTATCGCAAGGGCGAAGCGGCCGCGACACAGATCGGTGGGCTCACCAATGGGGCAAGGTACTTTGCGGTGGTCACTGGGCCAACGACGATCAAGTTGGCTTCTTCTGCGGCCGCGGCTTTGAAGGCAGAAGTCAGCGGACTCGCCACGGACGCAGTGCCACTTACGGCGGGCGCGACGGGGAACGGACATTCGTTATTTCCCGAGAACTTCAACAATCTGCTGGTCCCTTCCAATATCTCCTTGTTGGATAAGAACAACGATGGGATCCTGAGCGCCAATGACGAACTGATTCAGTCGGTGACGATCACCGATCAAGTCGTCGGTTCGGTGGTGCAAACCAATCAGAACGTGCTCGTGCTGGCCGAAGATGCCACCGCCCAATTCAGTGGGACTGGCGCCATCAGCAAAACGAGTGGGGCAGGTGGCGGTTTGGTTGTATCGGTTGACGTGATCAGCCGTACCACGGAAGCCTACATCGGACCCGATCAATACAACGTTAGCGAAGAACCATTCTCGCCCGGTTTGGGAATCGATAGTTCCGACACCGTGGTGCTGGATTATGCCCATGGCTTTTCCACCGGGGATCAATTGATCTATTCGTCGGGTGGGGACTACACGATCGGCGGCCTGAGCGATCGTGACACTTACGTGGTTACCCAAGCCGGTTCAAACACATTCAAAATCGGGAGAACACAGGCCGAAGGAACCGCAACGTTTGATAAAACCGCCGTCAACACAACCAATCAAGGAATGACGATCAACCTTGGTTATAACCATGGTTTCCAGCAGGGTGACGCAGTCGTCTATCGGAATGGCGGTGGAACCAGTGTTGGCGGCCTTGTCGACGGAGAGACTTACTATGTCATCGTTATCAACTCGACAACCATCGCGTTAACCGGAAAAACGAAGTACGCGATTGAGGACGCTGATTACTACTTCATTCCCCATAACGACATCGCGTCTAACCAGATCTATTTTGGTTACAACCATGGACTCACTGAGGGGCAGCCGGTTCTCTATAGCTCCGGTGGTGGTACGGAGATTGGAAACCTAACCGATGGGGACGTTTATTTCGTCAAGCTCGTTGCCGGCGATCCTAACGCTATCCAACTGAAGTCCACCGCGGGTGGCAGCACGGCGATTACCTTGAACTTTGCTGCGGCGACGGGATCGGGGCACAGTCTGCAAACGGGATTCAACGCGTCGACCGCAGTGACGATCAATGGCGTCACGGATGAGTTCGATCACACGATTGACTTTGGATATGACCACGGACTGATCACAGGCGATGGGGTGATCTACGACAAGGGTGCCAGCACCAACAACCTCGGTAGCCTTGTCGATGGCAATCGTTACTTCGTCATTGCACTGGACGAACGTCGCATCGCACTGACAACGACTCAAGACGCTGCCGATGCAGGACGTCTGCGATACATCGATGGATCGCGTTTGCTAGACAACGGGAACGCCGCCGTAGGCAAGTTCGATACCTTCGACGTTTATGTCGACCATGGCTACCAAGATGGCGATCTCTTGGTGTATTACCAAAACGGTGGTACGAACATTGGGCTCGTTGATGGGAGAGCCTACAAGGTTCGGCTTTTGCCAAACAACAGCCTCCTTCCAAAAACCTTCTCGAAGTTTCAACTTCTCGATCCCCAAAACTCGGACGCTTTGGTCGAGTTAACCCAGTCAAACACCGCGTTTGACATGCAGTACTTCATTCAGGTTTCGGATCGAGTGAATCTGGGCGTGTCCGCGCCGCTCATTACGGAGAACCACTTCTTTCTGAGGGATCGTCGTGTTGAACTGAATACCACGTCGACAACGGGAGGCAATCATTCGCTTCGATTGGGTCTGGATCCAACAACGACCACAAAGAACACGCACGGGTTCGCCAAAGGCTTTACCGGGTCATCGTCGCTTTCCGATGCGGATAGCGATTCCAATAATGATACGATCGACCTGGGCTACAACCATGGATACATCGCAGGCCAAGCGGTGTTGTATACCTCCGGCCTAGGAGAATCGATCAGAGGTCTCAATGAAGGCCAGGCTTACTATGTGATTCCTGTCAGTGGCAATCCCACGAAATTGCAGCTTGCTGAAACGCGGGCTCAAGCCATTGCACAGACTCCAACGGCCGTTCAGCTCGATGGCACCAACGCAACTCGCAACACGCATGCGATTCAGTCGTTGGTGCGTCCCAATCCGGCGGTGGATGGGCCAACCAACGTCATCGATTTTGGACGCTTGCATGGCCTCGCTGACGGTCAGCAACTGCAATACAGCGATGGCGGAGGGACGGGAATTGGGAATCTCATGTCTGGGAACACCTACACAGTGATTCGGCTGGATGGTCAACGCATTCAGCTCTCTCAAACCTTGCTCAACCCGACCGCAATCAATATCGATCCTACGGTTGCGACAGGAACGGCACATTCATTTGGCAGTCCCAGCGTCGCCGCCGGCTTTGTTAATTCACAGGGCTCGGTTCTGGCCGCGGCAGCCAACACCGGCAGCATCATTTCCGTTTCATTGGCGGCGACGATTTCGACACCAACCGTCGAAGGAAAGGCCGGGTTGGGTGGATCTTGGGCCGCCTACAACAACAAGGACACAGCGTTCTTGAAAGAAGGCGGGCTGAATGGCTCGGGTACGGTTGTCTTGAGTGTCGTGGCCGATCACACACGGTCAACGATCGAAAGCGCCATCGTCAATGCAGCCAACTCGGTCGACGTTTTCGCCAGTAACACGACCACCATTTACATGGGTGCTGGGGCGGTTGTCTTCGCGACGGTCGTCAATGGCGAAGGGTCTGATGGCATTGCGGGATCGTTGGTGATCAACGTGATCGCAAATCGAACGATTGCGGAAATCCTCGATTCCACGATCACGGCGGGCGATGATGTTTCGGTCGACGCAAGAGCCACCGGTCGAATCATCGCGATTGCGATCAGCGGCACAGGTGCGGCTGGTAGTCTGGCCGTTGGCGGTACCATCGCCGTCAATTCCATCTCTTTGAAGACAACGGCGGGCGTTCGCAATTCGATCGTCACCGCGGGTCGGCACGTCGATTTGGATGCGTCGAACACCGCCTTCATCGCCGCGTTTGCCGGCGGAATTGCCGTCTCGTTGAGTTCGGACCAAACATCGACGACTTCGGTTGGCGCTGGGATCGCATTCAATGTCATCAGCAACACTTTGGGCAAGAATCCCGGCACGGTCGCTTACATCGACAACTCCGAAGTGGTTTCCGGGACGATGGGGGATGTGACCGTCGACGCGGTGACCAGGAGCACGATTTGGGCCGGGGCCATCGGCTTTGCGATGAGCCTGACGGGAACGGCTCAATCGGCCAATGCCGTTGGTTTCAGCGTTGGTGTCAACGTCATCGGAACGAAGACGAACTCACGAATCAAAGGTCGCAAAAACGGCAAGGGCGTCACGGCGGGACGAAACGTTTCGGCGACGTCGACAGACACGTCCACGATCAATGCCCTTTCGGGCGGCTTAGCGTTCGCAAGTGCGCCCAACAGCGCCAACGGCGTGGGCATCTCAGTCGCTGTGAATGTGATTGCAACCGACATCGATTCCATGATTGATTCGACTTCGGTGGCTGCCGATGCAGTGACCGTCGCTTCCACAGCCAACGGTACCATTCGGTCGCTGGGCGTTGGCGGTGCCGGTGCAGGCGACTTTGCCGTTGGCGGACAGCTGACGCTAAACGTGACCGATCAAAACGTGAAATCGCAGATCGTTGACTCGACGGTTACTGCCAACGGTGTGGGCGGTGATGTCTTGGTCACCGCCAACAACACTTCGAATATCCGATCGCTATCGGGTGGTGCAGCGATTGCTTTGGAGGCCGCTGGCACGGCCATTGGCGCCGCTTTGTCTTTCAACATCTTGGCTGACACAACACGCGCATTCGTACGTCGCTCCACTGTAACGGCAAGTGATGGAAGCGTATTGGTTTCTTCCAAGTCGACCGGCGACATTCGCACGATTGGCGTTGGTGTCGCGGTCGCGGGGAACACGGCGATTGCCGGTTCGCTTGCAACCAATGTGATCACTGGAACCGTCGAGTCATTTGTCAATAGCTCGACGGTTTTCGCTGATCGAAATCTATCGATCCTGGCTGAGCAAGACGGATCCATCAGGTCTTACGGAGGTGCCCTGTCGATTAGTTCCAACGGCAACGGTGTCGGCGGTGGCCTGAGCATCAACGTCTTGACAAACAATGTTCAAGCATCGGCCTCCAATTCGTCGCTCACCGCGCTCGCCAACGACAGTGAGTTGGTAATGATCAAGGATTGGACGGATGCGGGTGATGAGACTACCGAACAGGTCTCCGGTCTCGTCGTGATCGCTAGTTCCACGGAGTCTCTCGAGCAGATCACGGCCTCGTTGGGCTTGGGTATCTCAGGTTCGGGCGTCGGAGTGAATCTTGCGCCCACCTTCATCTCCGACAACACCTACGCGTTCCTGGATAACACGTCGGTCAACAGCTCGTCGAACCAAGGCGGCGACGTCATCGTCAAGGCCCACCAGGACACCCAGGTTCGTTCATTCATCGGTGGAGCCGGTATCGGTCTCGGTGGTGTCGGGGTTGGTATCGCGGCGACGGGTGTGTTCATCTTCAATGACACGCAGGCCTACATTACGGACTCAAATCTGACCGACGGTCGCTCTGCGGTTCACTCGGGTGGGAATGTCGAAGTCAGTTCGTTTACTCGTGAGAAAGTGGCATCAACGGTCATCGGACTCGCGATCGCCAACTCGTTTGCGGGTGCTGGTTCGGTCGACTTCTTGAGCATGACCAATAAGAGCAAAGCGTTCATCAGTGAGGTCGATGTCTTCTCGCGGGGCAACTTGTCCGTTCTAGCCGACAACGTCATTGATCTCGATGCTATCACCGGCGGTTTGTCGGGATCGGCAACGGTTGCCGGCGGTGGCACGTTTCTTACCGCGCTCAACTACAACGAAACCGAAGCTCGCATTGCCGCGGCACACACGAACGCGAGCGGTAATACGACCGTCAAAGCGCGAAGCGTGTCGGACTCCGATTCAGACTCGGTTCAGATTTCCGCCGGATTGAAGGGCGCGTTTAACGGCGTGTTTCAATTCTATGTGTCGCGTGCGGTGACCCGAGGGGTGATCGAAGGTGGCTCGCGAAACGCCGAAGTGAATCGCAATTCAAATTATGACTCGGCAAGCCAGTCGGTCATCGTCAACGCCAGCGACAACTATGACCATAAGGCGCTTGCGGGAGCAGCGACCTTGGGGATTGGTGCTGGTATTGGCGGTGCGCTGACACTGACAGATATCCAAAACACGGTCGATGCCCACATCGGCAGCTTCTCACGGGTCAATGCGGGTGATGACATCTCCGTCACCGCCGACTCCAACAAAACGGTTCGTGTCGACGCGGGTGGGCTATCGGTCGGTGGTGTCGGATTGGCCGGATCGTTTGTGATCGGCTCGATCGGGTCGGGTGTATCGACCGGTGCATTCAATGAGATCGGATCGGTTGCCATCAACGCGGTCAACAGTGCGTTAAGCTCCGTGCTCAGCTCCGAAGGTTTGGCAGCGAACAAGACTCCGGTTGCCGTGCGGAATCAACTGAACAGCTCTTCGGCAAACATTAACGAAACGGGAACGGTTGATCGCTCGGCACAAGACGTTGCGGCCTATATCGATGATCAAGCCCAGATAACCGCTGGTGACGCGTTAACGGTTCAGGCCTCCGAAACGGTTAACTTCACTGGAAACTCCGGAGTCGTCGCGCTCGGCGGTGTCGCGGTCGGAGGCTCGATTACCTCACTCACCTTGAGAACGGTGACCGAAGCCTTTATCGACGACAACGCGGTAATCGCAGTCGGCGGGGCGCTCACCGTCAAAGCCACTGCGAATGAAACGGTTGATAACTTTTCCTTTGCGGGAACAGGCGGCAAGCTGGCTTTGGCGGTCCAATTCAGCGAAGCCATTGTTAAGAGCAACCAAACAGCCGTCATCGACAACAACGTGGATGTGCAGTTGGCCGGAGCGGTTCTCGTTCAAGCGGATCACACACGGGATGTCGACGCCAATGCGACCGGTGGATCTCTCGGTGCCATCGCGGCCGGTTTGTCCAAAGCCAAAGTCGAATTAGAAGGCACGGTGGATGCCAATGTCGGCACTCGAGTCCGCTTTGGCCAAGTCGACAGCACTGGAATCGTCGGCCGCATTGCATCATTGACGGTTGACGCGAAGTCGACGGTGACCAAAGCAAACTCTCACGCGAACGCCATCGTGGGCGGAGTGCTCTCAGGCGCTGGTCTTGAATCGGATGTGACTGTCAGTCCAACGGTCAATGCAAGTATCGGCTTGGAATCGGAAGTCTACGCGACCGGCGGAGTGGCAGTTACAAGCAGTACTGACATGACCGCACACGCCAGAGGATTTGGAGTGACCGTTGGTTTGGGTGTGGGAGTCGGTGGATCGTTGGGAGTGGCGACGATTTCGCCAATGCTCAATACCAACATTCGCAAAGATGTCATCATCGACGCGGGAAGCATTGCCGTGCAATCGCTTCACAACGTCGATTCCGTTGGAGTCGAAACGGCGGGTAAAGCCGAGGTCGATGTCCAAGCATCGGGCGGTTCAATCTTCGTTGGTGTCTTTGGAAGTAAGGGCACGGCGACCAGTTCGGCAACGGCCAACACTTCGATCGATGAATCGACACTCAAGGCGACCACCAACGATGTGGTGATTCAATCACGTGCTCACAACCATGCCGATTCCGTTGCGACGGGAGTGGGCGTCGGAATCATCGGTGTGGGCGCTCAGGTTGCTGACGCCATCATCACGACCAACACAACCGTGGACGTCAAGAGCAACGCAAAGATCACCTCCCAGAACGGCAATGTGACCCTGCGAGCTGATTCAACGGAGGATGCCGACGCTCGAGCGACCGCGGGTAGCGGTGGTGCCGTAGCCATCTCGGAATCAACGACGGATATCGACGTCAGGCATAACACAAGTGTCACCGTTGCCAGTGGAGCAATGATCAACGCAGAGAACCAGCTGACCATCTCATCAACGATGTCGACATTCCTTGATGGTGATTCCAACGCGAACAGCGGTGCCGCGATTGCCGCCGTTCCTACGGCGTGGTCTTACATCGATGTGAACGGCATATCCAACAACACGGGAAAAGTGTTGGCGGACGTTGGGGCCGCTCGCCTCAAAGCCGACGTGATCACGGTTCAATCGGTGGTCAATAACATCGATACGCTTGCCGATGCCGATGCCGTTGCAGGCGCCTTGGGTGTGGACGTCGACGCGTTTGGCGAAACTCGAGTCAATTTGGCGGCGGATGTCCTGATTCGGTCGGGGGCAACGCTTGAGGGTGATACGTCGGTGAATCTGCTTTCTGATTACGCAGCGTTGACCGTCGATTCGGAAGCATTTGCCTCCGCCATAGCAACCAGGAGGGTCGAACTTCGTTCACCTTTTGGAAAGGCCGAAGGGACGACGGTCGCCAATGTTGTCACCGACAGCAATGTGACCACCCAAGGAAGCGGCGCACTGGCCGCATCAAGAATCACAACCCAAGTACTCAACATCACTGCTGGGGCGCCCACGACGCCAACCATCAGAGCCGATTCCGTGACTAGAGGAGCACTCGTCGGACCCAATCCAGAGAACGAGACCCCGCTAGCGGATATCGACCGAACGATTGACTTCAACTCGGATGTCTTCATCGTCAACATCAGTCCGGTCTTGGAGATTGCGGCGGATGGTTCGGTCCTGAATCGACAAGGCATCACGTTTAGCGACAACGGCTCGAACGCCAGCATCGCTGATGGTACGACTTTGACGGTCAATCCCATAGCCAATTCCGGAGCGTTGGATGGTGAGGTCAATTTGATCGTCGATGCGGTCAACGTGAGTACTGCCCCGAGTCAAACGGCAACGCTTTCGACGATCAAGGGATCGCCCAACGTGACATTCCAGTCGGGGTTCAATCGCGTCACGATTGATGTCGATGCACCGCTCGACGTGATCGTTCAGGACATTGACGTCCTCAATCGTTCAGTGAGCGCCCAGACGGTGGTCACCAAATCGGTCGTCGAAACGGACACCTTAAGTGTGACTCCGGTGGTTAACCCTGGTGCAACCAATCTTTCCGTCTCGGGTACGCAGAACATCACGGTTGGAGGCATCGTTGATAACGCCTTTGGTGTGACCACCTTCGTGGCCGGCACGGATCTTCTGACGCTCGACAACACCGACTTCATTGAATCTGAATCGCTGACCTTAACGGCCGCATCTGGCAAGATTGGCACATCCGGGCAGCGTTTCCGAACACAAACATCTCAAGATGCCAACGCGGCTGCCATTACCGAGACGAAAACAGCGACGACGGCATCCGGCGATATTTACATCCAGCACCTGGCCGGCAATTTTGCCCCCAAGGGAGTCACGTCGACCACCGGAATTGTGGACATCATTTCGCTCGGTGGATTCACCGATGGCAGTGGCGAAAACGCTCTGAGCGATATCACGGCAAACAAGGTGATCCTTGACGCAAAGGCCGGCGGCATTGGAACAACGGGAATCAATGGCAATGGAATCGAAGTTGATACCACGAACACTTCGGTAGCTCTCAAGGTAACGGCGACAGGCAACATCCACCTGGTCGAACTGACGAATGCTTTGGCAGTTGAGGAGGTGCGTTCCACGGCGGGAAACGTCGAACTCGTTGTGACCGATGCCGACGACCTAGGTCAGAATTTGATTCTTTCAAGTGGTGAAACCATCAAAGCTGACGTGGGCTCCGTGACATTGAATGTCGGCGATGATTTTCAATTGGCCGTTGGGGGAACTTTAGAAGCCGGCACGACGGTAACGTTGTTGCTTGACCAAGCGGGACGCGATTTGCTTCGCGGAAGCACGGCTGAGTTCTTCGGTACCCTTTCACCCGGTAGTGGAGTCATCGTCACTGGTGGCGATGATGATGACACGATTGACTTTTCGGCACTGGCAACCAACGCCACCGCCACATTCAATGGTGGTGGTGGTAACGATCTATTCACCATCAGCACACCAACATCGACGTTGGATCTGATTCGAGGTGCACTGAGTATTGACGGTGGAATGGGGACTAATGACCTTGTGGTGCTCGATGATACCGGCAGCAGCATCGCGCGAACATTGACGTTGGCTCCCGCCAGCGGAATGAGTTTTGACGGTTCTCTTCAGGGTCTTACGGGTAACGTCAACTTTGCCAATCTCGACGTGTTCAATCTGTTATTGGGCAATCAGATTGATCAGCTTGACGTGGAAGCCACGGCAACGGGCACCGTGTTCAACGTCAATCTTGGCGGTGGCAATGACATTGTGGATGTGGCCGATGCGATGATGACGGCCGATCAGATTCTGGGCGAGTTGAACCTTGAGGCGGGTCTTGGAAATGACTCCCTCACCGTTGACGACTCGGGTGATTCCGATGCCGAAACCGGCGGTACCTTGACCGGATCGGCAGTGACGGGGCTAGGAGCGGGTGGCGTTGGCTATGGCGGTTTTGAAACGCTCGCCGTCTCGCTTGGTTCGGGGAACGACGCGTTCACGATCTCGGGAGTCTCGATCCCGACCTCACTTACTGTGGGTTCAGGGAACGATGACGTTGTGATCTCGGGGTCGCTTTCGAGCATCAATGGTGATCTCACCATCACGGGAAATGTCGCCGACACGGACCGCCTGCTGCTTAATTTGGCGTTGCCGACGACGCTCACATTGGGAGCAACGACGATCACCAGCGGTGCAGCGGCCGGCACGATCAATTACACGAATATGTCTTCGATTGTTACCAATCTGAGTAATGGTAATGACATCGTGACCATCAATGATGCCGGGGCTGCGTTAACGATGAACACGGGCGGTGGAGCGGATCAAGTTACCGTCAACAATCTGTCAGTCGCCAGCACGATCGATCTAGGCGATGACACCGACGGCGACGCGTTGACGGTTAAGTCGCTTTCAGCAGCACTAGCAGTCACGGGAAAGGTCGGCGGATTGGATGTGGTCACCGCCGATGTGACCGCAGAAACAGAGAGCCTTAATGGTGCACTGGACGACACCAGTTCCGGGGTGTTGTCAGGCATCCTCGGATCCACACTAACAATCAACGAGATTGCAAAGTTCAACGTGTTGTTGGGCCAAGGAAATGATCGTCTTCGAATCGACGCTGGTTCGAATTTGGCGGGGACACAGCTTGAAGTTGATGGCGGTGGTGGAGATGACAAGCTGACCGTCATTGAGCTTAGTAATGCGACGGCGTTGTCAGGTGGTGACGAAGTCGATGAAGTCATCGTGGTCATTAGTGGTTTCCCCACGGCGAATCAGTTTTCAAATCTGGGTGTTGATGTTGAAACCTTGGTCGTCGACAACTCCACGGGCACGGAGGCGATCGCATGGGATCTCACTGATGGGATTCTTACCGCCGATCGAATTCCCTCGGTCGCGCCGGTGAATGTGCTGACCTCTACGGGAGCGGATGTGATCGAAGTTCGCGGTGGAACGGCCAACGATCAGTTGAAGGTTGCCACGGAGACTTTGACTGATGTGACCGGATCGGTTGACGGAAATGAGGTCTCCCTTCGATACGGCGATATCGTTTTGCAACCTGGAACGGTCACAACGTATTCGCAATATGACTGGGTCATGAACTTTAGCGGGATGACGGCAGTCGATCCGACCAGCTACGACGAGAATGGATTGCGGCTAAGTGCTACCGGAGGCCTTGCGGCGAATCGAGCCGTGCGCGCCGCTGTCTCAGCGAAGACGGCGGACGACACGTTCACGTTGACGTCAACCGATACAGGACCGTTTGTGTTTTATGGACTGGATGTCATTAACACCACGGCCGACAGCCAGGTGCTGACCTTCAACGCAACCACGGTCAATGGAACGACGCTCGCTGGCATACCGGTCACTGTCGCACCAGGACAGAGATTCGAAACAGTCACGTCACCTTTCACGAACCTGAATGACGTCTTGCTTTCGATTAGTTGGAACATGCCAGCGGGAATCCAAATCGACAACCTTGTCGCCGCCGACCGAGTCAGCGGTGTATTGCACTTCGAGGCTTTGGATTTCAATGACAATACGACGGTCTATACGGAACGAGGCTATCGGATAAGCGGCCCAGCCATCAGTGGTGAGTTTGGCGCATTCACTACATTGTTTACCGGCAACTACCGGATCGTTGCACAGAACGGAAGTCCGTTTGACTTTGAATCGGTGCGAATCGCATCGCAACAGGCCGGGCAAGAGTCGGTCACGTTCCGAGGAACGACCAGCGACGGCCAAGTCGTTACCGAGACCGTTAACTTCACTGGGAACACGGGATTCCAAGCGATTCAATTCACCATGCTTGATGACCTCGTGTCATTGGAATTTGAATCCACAATCGAGAACTTGGGCTTTGACTTAGACGACATGACGTTGAGCCAAGGTTTCTTTAACGGCACAACGGCATCGGTGATGCCCACGCCGCTGATAGAGGCCTCGAACCCTGATGCGATCGGAGTTCAGAACATCGTCATCCACACCGGCAACCTTGAAAATATGACGACGGCTGATGACCTTCCCTCGATCTCCGTCGGTGGAAACTCAGTGATGCTGACTGGTACGACGGGTCGTCTGAACGGAACGGACTTTCGTGTCGTTTACTTGGACGCGTCCGAACAAGTCGTCAATAGCCCCGTTGCGTCGGAACTTTATCTCGCTCGTTTCATCTTCGATGGCGACTTTGTCATTCCCGATTCCAGCATGGTGATGATCGACGGTCGCAATGCGTTGTCAGTGATCGCGATGAACAACGTCAAGATCGGTGACTCAATCGATTTCAATGTCGCGGGTTCGAATGCCACCATCTCATTGGGTAACGCGGGAGTCGAGGATGATGTTCGCGTGCCGGGTGTTGGCGGGGCGGGTGGCGGCCATGGTGGAGTCGGTGGTGATGGCCAACTCGGTGGACTTGGAAGTGCGGGCAAAAACGGAGGCAACGGAGGTCGCGGTGGCGTTGGCGGAGAGACTACTTCCGATACCGTATTCGGAGGTAGCGGTGGAGTCACCGGCGGGCGACGTCCCGACACTCGGGCTGCTTCCGGGACATCGGGAACGGATGGCTCATCGGGCACGGCGGGATTCAACGGCGGAACTGCGGGAATCGCCGGAACCGGCGGTTTTGGCGGCAACGGCGGATTCAATGCCCGGTCATTTGATAGTTGTAGGCTTCCCGGAGCAGGGTTTTCCATCATATGCGGCGCGTCCGGCGGTGGTGGCGTGTCGACAAACTCTTCCACGCCGGGCGACGATGGCGGTCGCGGTTTTGGTGGACCGCAAATCAATGGTGATGCTGGATCCACGGGAACGGCTGGGGACGACGGGCTGCCTGGGCTTAATACCGGCTCGACGTTTGTGATCTCCGGCGGTGGTGGTGGTGCCGGCGGGGGTGGCGGCGGCGGCGGTGGCGGCGGAAACGGTGGCCCCGGTGGTGTCGGCGGAGGAGGCGGCGGCGGTGGTGGAGCCAGCTTCACCTGCACGCTGATCATTGGCGGTGCATGCGCGATTGGTTCGGGTAAGGAAACTGGTGCCGGCGGCGGCGGTGGTGGCGGCGGAGGCGGCGGCGGAAACGGTGGCAATGGAGGCGAAGGTGCCGACGGCGGTACGGGCGGCGGTGGTGGCGGTGCGATCGAGTTCCTCGCGTTTGGTCGACTCGATATCGGAAACGACGTCACGTTCACCGCAACCGGAGGCAACGCAACCTTGGGGCTTGGTGGCGTGGGTGGTGCGGCCGCGACGCCCGGTGGAGGATTAGCTGGTACGGGTGCCGGAGGCGCCTCCGGTGGAAGCGATTCGTCGGGGAACTCCGGTGCACCCGGAAGTCCTGGTTCAGCCGGTGTGCCGGTTGCTTCGAACGCTCAAGGTAATGGAGCTGGAACAGACAATAGTCAGGTCTACACCGGCGTCGGTGGAGGTGGGTCCGGTGGGGTAACCGGGGCCGCCGGTGGATCAGGTGGCTCCGGCGGATCGGCTTCGGATGCCGGTAGCGGCGGTCGTGGTGGCGACGGTGGTCATGGCGGTGATGGTGGTCGCGGCGGAGACGGAGGCGTCGGCGGCGCAGGTGCTGGCGGTGCGGGCGGAACGATCAAGCTTGGCGGTAGCCAACTCGTTATCGGTAACAATCCGGTCGCCAATGTGGGCGGCGGAACAGGAACGAACAACAACATCACAACCGACGATGGTTCCGATGGTCGTTTGCTATTGCTTGCTAACAACACCGGCGGTGCGAATCAGTTCTTTACGACCGACATTCCAAGTGACAGCGCGCAGATCAATCGAACATTCGCGGCTCCCTCCCGAGCCAATCCCTATATCACTGGGACAAGTAACATCACTCCGTATGTGCCCGACGTCTTCATCGGAGGGGCAGAGAGTTTCGGGTTTGTAGATGGGCTCGGTGTCAATCCGGATCTCAAGACTCTATTCGACTTTGATCTGCAGACCAGCATTAAAGACGCAGCCAACTCCGACGCTTTGGTTGCCATCTTTCGAGTCGGTTCTGGCTTCGAAGACTTGGATGGTGATCCAACCACGACGGCCGTTGACTTCGCCGGCTATGACATGCTCGTCGTGGTCAATCTCACTGATCTGAATCTACCCAATCCCAAGATCGGTATCGACTATTCACAAACGGCAGATACCGGATTCCTTACGCCGCTTGGATTTGAGGGAGTTACGCAAAACAGCCGTGTCGATGTTACCGCTCTGAACGCCAATGCCGTTTGGGCCACGTTGATTCCCGAAGGTAACGCGAAAATCAACTTTGCGATCGACGGCGATATTCCCAACTTGGCTGCCAAACCCATCTTGGTGAACAGCGTCGATTTCATCTCGGCGCAACGTCCTGTGCTTAGCCAACTGGGTGCTGGTGGAATCACCGAGACTTTCGGCGGATTCAGTGCGGTTGAGTATGCCGCTGGTGGTGCTGAAATCTACGCGCTGGCGAAGAAACGCACTGCACTTTTGGTGATTGATACTGAGACACTTGAGCTTAAGCAGGTCTTGGAACAGGGAATCGACGGAGTGCAGGGCCTGGCCGAAGCCATTGAGATCGTCCCGAGTTTTGATGGCAATCATGTGTACGTGACCGGACCGGACGCGACGTTAACCATCTTCGCAGTGGACGCTTTGACGGGGGAACTGAGCTACCTGACCGAGCAAACTATAGATCTCGGTTTATCACCAGGTGGGCTGACGCCACTGACCGGCTTCGATTCACCAAAGATTGAATCTTTGGAGCTCAGCGATGTCTTTAACTCGACCGCCATTGCGCATCTTTCGTACCAAGAGCTGGGCGGCCAAGTTGAACAAAAGATCAAAGGCTTCCGGCGAGATACCAGCACCGGACTCTTGGCGGCGGTGACCAACAGCGATACGCCGTTCTTCGAACGACAGATCAACGACATCATGGATGTCGAGTTGGTTGGGATTGATCTTTGGGTGATGCGACCCTCGGGAGTCAGTATCTTCAATGGCGGATTCACGAGCATCTCCTTCCTTGCCGGAGTTCCCGGCGGTGTTGGTCCGTCACAGGCCACGAAGATCATTGAGACCGAGAACTACGTCCACCTCTTAAGTGAGACGAATAACTCAATAAGCACCTACGATCCCGAAACGTTTGCATTAATTCAAACAGTGACGAATGGAAGCAATGGGATCACGGGACTGGACCAACCGGTTGACGTTGCCGAATCCCTCGACGGAACCACGATATTTGTTGTTGCCTCAGGTGGGAATTCAATCGCTGCGATTCCGATTGATGGTCTCGGCGTTCAGCAACAACGATTGATCAACAATGCCGGTGGTGTAACGGGCTTTGTCGCGCCGGTGTCCGCACTCATCGGGCTCGACGGGTCTTCCGTATTCGCTGGGACTGCGGGCGATAACTCCGTGCGGGGCGGCATCGTTTCGTTTGGACGGGTTTCGGGGATCGGGAACGAACTCACCCAACGCCCAAACCGCGATCTACAGAGTTCGTTGGTCGTTCTCGCGGATATGTTTCCATCGCTCGATGGTGTGATCGGTTCGTGGAGCCACACCGCACACCAAAATTCGATTGCTGATCTACCCACCGATATCACTCCGGTGCTTCTCGACAAGGACAGCAACGGAGATTGGATCATCACCGCGGTTGGAACCAGGCGGAGGCTTGCCGACGGCTTTGACGCAACCATTGCGACTCAGACTTACGACTTCGGTCTTGTCTCCGGCGATCCATCGACCAAGGATCGATACTTTGGTTGGTACACCCAGACGCTAATCGACGATTTTGATCCGGGACCGGACGGATTCACCGGCGGCGTTTCGTATTCCGATGCATCGACCGTGAACGCGTTCTCGTTGGATCTGTCCGTTGGAACTCCATCGACCGGTTTGGTTTATCCATTCGCCAATAGCGGCGTTCAACGAACTTATTCGATCGTTGCCGAAACAACACTTCAAGCCACGGCGGAAAATCTCCGCGCCAAATTCAGTGGCATTGAAGAAGTCACCGTCGGCACGGGTGCTGGTTCGGACCAGATCACCGTGTTCGATGCACCGGAGGCGACGACGGTGAAGCTGACAATCGAAACAGGCGCGAATAGCGATACCGTTGCGATCAACGATCATAGCGCTACAACGTTGGTGAATCTGGGTGCGGATGGTGATTTCGCGGAAATTCGAACTGCATCCAGCGGAACACTCTCAGTGGACGCCGGCGGTGGCCAAGATCAAATCGATTTAGTCACGGTGGGCCAGACCACCACGACAACATTGGTCGGTGGAACTGAAGCGGACCGATTCACCATTGCAGGATCAAACGTTCCTTCCGGTGCGACAACGACCGTGCGGGGCGGTGATCCGACATCGGCGCCCGGTGATGTTCTCCGTTTCGATCCCGCCGGTGCGGTTCCCAACCCCAACGATAACGGCTCGAGCGGTCAGATTGGATTGTCGGGTCAGGGTGTCGTTGATTACAGCGAGATCGAACTGGTTCAAACTGTTGCACCGCCGATCCTCATGCTTCCAGCGAACGTGGAGATCAATGAAGGCCAAGACCTGAGCGTCACGCTCCAATTCGATCCGAATCGATTTGAAAACCAGTCTCTCGGGCAGCCTCTTTGGCAAATCAACAACGGTTCATTTGGTGTGAAAACGGGCAACACGCTGACCGTCACATGGAATGAGTTGAAGAATGTATTCGGTGTGGACGACGGCGATGACTCGTATCAATTGGCTGTGCGGGCGACCAACGGAAACGGATTAACATCAACCGTGGTCACCACGCTCAACGTCGTCGATACAGCACCTCAAATTCAAATCACGGCGCCGTCCGTCGCGTCAGTAGGCGAATCAATCTCTTTGCTGGCAACTCATTCCGATCCCGGTGACGATCGGCCGCTTTCTTGGACGGTTGCATGGGGCGATACCTCGAGCAACGGATTCGGAGCAACCAATCAAATTTCCGCGTCACATCCGTATTCCGAACCCGGCACTTATGACATCTCGGTCTCATTGACTGATGATGACTCCGCCTTGAACGCCGCGGCTACGCAACCACACCAAATCATTGTGACGGTCGACGCTTCAGATCTCAGCGCCGGTGGGCCGTATGCAATCGATGAAGGTGGTGATCTTGCACTATTGGCAACTGCGGTCGGCACGCCCACCAGTGTCGTTTGGGACTTGGACGGTGATGGAAGCTTTGATGACGCGACAGGCCTTTCAAGTCTCGTCACGTGGAGCACTCTGCAATCTCAAGGCATCAACGATAGCACCTCGGTTCCACGGAACGTCACAGCCAAGTTCATTTATAGCAACGGACAAGAGTTAACCGCATCGTCGACCCTTGCTATCGCCAACGTGAAACCAACGGCAACGCTCGGCAACAATGCTCCCGTGGGCGGGGTCAATGAAGGGACGGGATCCGATGTGGTTTCGATTCAATTCTCGGGTCAAGTCGATCCTGCCGCTGGCGACACGACTGCCCCACCGAACGGCGTTTTGCGTTACAGCTATGACTTTAACGACGATGGTGTCTTCGAGATTCAGGACAGCACATCCGTTTCGGCATTTGTTCCCGCAAGCTTCATGGTTGATCGGGGGCGCGTGACCGTCCGTGGTCGGGTGGCGGATAAGGACGGCGGATTCAGCGAGTATCTGACCAGCTTTGAAGTGAATGAAGTGTCGCCCACTTTCAATTTACTAGGGCTTGCAAGCATCAGTGAAGGAGACGCGTACCAACTCGATCTGGATGGGCTGTTTGATCCTGGAACGGGCGATGTTTTGACGGATATCGAGATCGACTGGGGCGACGGATCGGCTGTGCGATCCTACGAGCCAACTGATCGAAGCTTTACCTACACATTCCAAGACAATCAGCTGGGCAACACGACGATTCGTGTCTTCGCGACAGATGACGACGGACGTGTCGAACGCACGAAAGATATTTCCGTTTCAAACGTGGCACCCGACGTCTTTGGCACCGCGGTTGTCGGAGCCAACAACATCTCGCCGGTTGTGGAGGGAAGCGAGGTCAACTTGAGTGGTTCAATCCTGGACCCTGGCTCGTTGGATACGTTCACGCTTTCGATTGTTTGGGGCGATGGGGATGTTGAATCTATTCCACTTTCAAACGGCACCGATGCCTTCGATCTGAATCATCGCTACGAAAATGATGGATCGTATGACATCATCGTCACGGTCACGGATGACGATGGTGGTTCTGATTCTCAAACGGTTAGCATCGATGTGATCAATGATGCTCCTCAGCTTGACGTCAGTTTGAGTGCATTAGCCATTGGCGAGAACGAAAGCGTGGTTTTGTCGGGAGTCGTGAACGACCTTGGCATTCAGGATGTCCACGAGATCACGGTCAACTGGAATGATGGAAGTAACGTTCAAACTGTGCCGTTGATTGGTGGTGTGTTCAATGCATCGCACGTCTTCACAGACGATCCGAACACGCCCAATGACGAAATCCAGATCTCCGTGACGGCAACGGACGTGGCCGATCGCAGCAGTACGATCACGACGATGACGACGCTGGTCGTTAACAATGCAATTCCTGAAATCACAAGTATTGGAACGGACGCCTTTGATTACACGACCGCAGCGGCCATTTCCGAGAACGTCACGCTGACGGTCAACTTTGCTGATCGTGGTTTCAGTGATACCCACTCGGTGTCAATCGCTTGGGGCGATGGCACAACAACGACGCCGACTGGAAGCTTCGACGCCACCACGGGATTGGGCACGTTCACTGCGACTCACCCGTATGCGGCCCGAAATATCTATAACATCGAAGTGGTCATCACCGATGATGACGGCGGAAGGTCTTTGACGGCAAGCACAATTGCAGTGGTCGGTGACTACACCAACACCGCGCCTGTTATCGGCGACCAGATGTTCTCCGTCGACGAGAACTCATCCACTGGGACCGTTGTTGGCAACTTGGCCGCCACGGACGATGGAGACCTGAGTTACGAATTGACGGAACTGCCAAGGTTATTGGCGCTCACGGCACTCTCCGATGGGCCCGTTAATGGGATGCCGACCGAAGACTTATCACTTGGAATCAACATCAATCGTGGCTTACCAACCGAAATGCTTGCCACGATCGATCTTCCACTGAGCGATGCCGTTCTTTCCGGCAATGTTTCACTCAGCGATCTGGTGGACGATTTGAATGCCAAGTTTGCTAGTGCCGGGATTTCTGGTTTGTTGCGGGTGTCTGCGGATGTTGACGCAAATGGCAACAGCGTCGCCGGAAAGTTGTCGATCGGTGGTGTTGATGGTAGCGCGATTCGACTGACGCTCACCGGCGGCGAAGCACTTGGGTTTGGAACGAATCAGACGATCGGGAATGGTGATCCCATCGAGGCTCCTGAATTCACGGTGGATCCGAACACCGGTGTCATCACCGTTAATCAGGCGTCTCTCGATGCGGAGAACGCCGCAAGCTACACATTGCTTGCGAAGGTGACTGATTTTTGGGGTGAGACGGACACGGCGACCATCACGATCAACGTGGGTGACGTTAACGAGTTTGCACCGGAACTGACACTCAATTCCTTGGTGTACCAACTTGATGAGTTTTCGCCCAATGGGACTGTGTTGGATACGGTGACTGCCTTTGATGAAGACGCAGGTGACGCGGTCACGTTCTCGTTGGACGGAATGAATCTGCCGTTCACGATCGACGAAGCGACAGGCGTTTTGACTGTCAGCGATAGCTCCGCTTTGGACTTCAACGTCACACCGCAATTCCAATTCGATATCGTGGTGACTGACCAAGGCGGTCTGGAGGATCGCCGAACGGTCTACGTGAACTTGAATGACCTTCCCGATTCGGTCGTTTTACCCATCGCCGGCGTCAAAATTGCATCAAGTGCTTGGACCAACGCTAGCTTCCTGCAGACGATTGATCCACAAGACTCCGAGGGCTATCTGCTAAACGGCTCGGTTGCCCCCCAGGAAACGATTTCATGGAGCAACTTGGATCGACTGCTGGTTAAGTTCAGCAGAGACGTAGCGTCACGCATCGGGGGGTTCGAGTTCGTGCTCAATGGCGTCAACATTTCGTCCTACGATCTCGTGTCAACATACGACGCGGCAACGCGGACTGCCACGCTGGCTTTGAATACGACGCTCGATACTGACAAGTTGTTGCTAACCATCACTGATCCGACCAATGGCCTTTCACAGAGCATTCGATTCGATGTGATGCCTGGTGATTTCTCGAACAACGGCATCGGATCCGTCATCGATCTAGGTCCACTCAGAAACGCTTTAGATACGGTCGTAGGTGATGTGGCGTACAGTCCGTTCGCTGATGCAGATGGTAGCGGATCCGTAACGATCGACGACGCAAATCCGCTGCGAAACCACATTGGTATTTTCTTGCCGGACGGAGAGCCCAGCACGGCCACCACAAACACATCGTCCACATCTTCTTTGCAGCGAGTTGTTACTCGTACCGATGTTAATCTCGACGGCAGCGTTACTGCTCTCGACGCATTGTTGGTGATCAATCAACTCAATGCCAGCAACAGGAACTCTGCCGGACTAATCGTGGAAAGCATCCCTCAGGTGTTCATGGACGTCAACGAGGATTCTCGGTTGTCTGCCCTGGATGCACTTCAGGTGATCAATTACCTGAACCAGAACGAAGCGGCAGACTCTGAGCCGGAGGGTGAGATCACGGAGGCCGAGAAGGTCACGCCAGCGTCGAGCAAACCAATCTCCAGGATCTCCAGTCAGACAGTCGATGCAGCAATTGTCGAAGCAGCGCAATCGCTTAGCAAAAAAGCCAGAAATGCAGATGTTGATTTAAACGACGACCCATTCAAGTCGCCGGCAGTTACTCAACCACCAACGGGTGCCCCAATGGATGAGGAAACCCTCTCGTCACTTGTGGAAGACATTGACAAACAATGGCACCCAATCGAGCCGCCCGCTCTTTTATAATCCTTACATCCGAGAATCCGGCTTCGTCGACTTGATCCGAGGTGCGGTGTCAGCTTTCGGTATATCTTCACTTGCTCTAAGGTCCTTGCGATGAACCGAGTATCCGCCTTCTTGATTCCCATCACATCGATTGCGTTTTTCGGGCCCCTGCGATCCGAGAGTTCAGAAGCCGCCGTCGTGACCGTGGTCGAGCACGAAACGATTGTCACGGGTTCATCAGTGCAGCAAGTTCCACTCGAGGTTTACCTCGATCTAACTGAGGGGGACGACGGCGGAACGCTGCGAGTCATCGATTATCAAATGCGTATCGAATTGAGTGGAACAGGAGCGGGCGTCGGAGTTTCCGTCGCGGGTGTTGGAAACACAAGTTCGCAATCGCATCCACAGGGACGCATTCTGGGTTTTACGAGCATTCCTAGCCCAACGGAAGGAATTGGATCACCGTTTAATTTTGGCACGCCGTTCGAGCTGAATGACGGCGCAGGCTTGATGGAGATCACGCTTGAAATTCAGCCCAATTTCATCGGGGACATAGTAATCGATTTCGTCCTTGGAGATGGCAATAGTTTCTTTGTCGATCCGGATGACACCACGATGGTGATCCCATTCGAAACTTCTGCCGGATCCTTGTCGATTGCTGCCGTTCCGGAGCCCTCGTCTTTCGCAATGCTAGGATTGGTTCTCATGCTCGTCTGCAAAGTTCACGGATCACGCCAGAGGTCGCATCGGGCTGGGTTCAAGCAATTGGATTGAGCGCCAATTTCTGAATTTGTAGAGACGCGTACAACGTGCGGCTTTTTAAGTACTTGTTTCCCGTGCCGTGATGGGTAGTGACAGGGTCAGCGTGTTCGTGGCGGTCAGTTGACGGCGGATAAAGTCGAATGGATCGGCCATCATGATCAACACATTGGGACGGTCATCGGCACACGCCGCGTGGACCTGCGCCACGCAACCCAGGACCAATAGGAAAAGTCGTCGAATTGGATTCATGGATCTCAGGGGGTCGAGAGAACTCAGGGATTGTCTTGATACGGAGCTGACGCGGTTCGAACGAATCGGCTTGGTTCAGGCGAAACCAATGTACTCGGAACCAATCGGGAAAATGGTCAAGGTCGTCAGTCGGTATTTGAGCGGAGGTTGGTCACCGTTGGGCCTCGTTCGTCGGAGCATCCGTCCGATCATTGCGACGCACGCCATTTAGGGACAGAGCCTAGCAGACCAAAGAGTCCGCGAAAGCGAAGAGAGAAACCCGTTTAGGTAGTGGGTTGCATTCCTGCACATTTACACCAGGGAATGAAAAGGGGAGGGGAATCAATGGCATGGGTCGTATGTTTAAGCTGCGACCGCGCCTTGGTTTCGGTTTGGCTTGCCGGAGCACAGTAGGGGCTTTTGGTCTTCCGTGTGCGAAGACCCCTTCTTGCTCGATCTTGTAGTTCAGGTGACGCACAAAGGTCATTTGCAAGATCGTGCCGAATTCGTCGTCGCTCATTCACCGGGGATGTTGTGGTCGATGGCGGAAAATCCGTTGATCGGGGGAACCCGGTTTGAATCCACATCGGAGATCCACTTTTCGAAGATGATATTGGGGACCAGAAGTGAACCGAGTCTGATCAGAGCATCTGAAAAGAGCCTCACACGGTCCAGCTCTTCCAATCAGATTACTGCGGCGTGACATTCGTCAGCGTGACCGGCGAACCAGGAATCGGGCCCACCGCCGTCTGTCGTAACTGAACATCATGTGACAACAAACCAGATCGACCGACGAAGTAGCTTTGATTGTGATCGACCAGCAGATTATGTGTTTCGGCGACATCCGCTGTTGCCGTCCCTCGGATGATCGCACTGCCCCTGGCCGTTCGCAGTGTTTGTCCTCTCACCAGATCCCCCGCCATGACCCAGCCCGTTCCAATTACCCAGAATGGATGCCCTGGCGACGCGACAATCGTTTCGCCATCCACATTCAATGCGACCAGACCAGACGGCGGTCGAGTTGTCGTTTTAAGGATGGGCTGATGACTGATATCGCCTGTTTGAACATTGCACGATAGTACCACGTCTCCGATCCGCAGTGATTCGATTGGTCGCAATCCTTGGTCGGTCATGATGGATGTGCCGGCGAGCAAACACTCGCCGGCTGCAGGCACCGTTTGATTCATTGGTCGGATGACATTCTGGTTTTGAAAGCTCCGTTGAACCGAACGCGTCGGTCCTGGTCGGCCAGTGCCGCTACTGGTCGGCCCATCCACCAGAAGCATGTCACCAGTGGTGCCGGATTGAGACGAAACCAGATCATTGCCGAGCTGACGAATCATCGAATCAGATGATTGCGTCAAGGTCATCGGCATACTCGACGCAGTACCCACGTCGTAGCGATGAAGAGCGTACCACCAACGGACGAGATCACCCTTGCTCGATTCCATGGCGATCGAATCGTCGAGTTGCCGCAAGACCATCGCGGCTCGGCGGGCGATCAATTCAGCTCGGTCGTTGAGCTGTGCCGCCGAGTCTCGCAGCCACTGCTCATCTCGGCTCGCTTCACCGAGCAGGGTTTGCAGATCATCGATGGCTGCAACCGGGTTGGGTCCAAGATCATCCGGAACCGTATATCGAACGGACGTGGTATGAATGTGCCTCTTCTGAGAGACACCCTCGTCGGTTGTCAGCTGACGCTGGATACCCGCCAACATGCCGGCGGATGACGTCAATAGTTGGTGACGCACCTCGACCGAACCTTCGCACCATGCAAGCACGCTCGGCACGTATGAAAACGGATCGACGTCCGCGAGTGCCCGAATTGCTGATTTCCGCAATCCGAGCCGATCGTCAAATACCGCGACACGAGCGATCGCGAGGATGGCCTCCGGCTCATCGCGGGCAGCCAACCACTCCAGGCCAGCGGTTGCAGCTGCGTCACTCTCCGTCAAGACCATTCTGGTCATCGCATCGATCGCCGCGGGATCGCTGATTCGGCGCAACGCATGACCCAGCGTGTCTGCTGAAAGATGTGAGGACCGAGCGATCTTCTGCAGCCGCTTCTCGAAACGCCGGATTGATGTTTCGGCTTTGATGGCATCGGCGCGTTGGGTTCGCCATTGGTCCGCATCCATGAAGCGGTCGCCGACGCGGATGCGCCCGAGGATCCGCTGCAGCCCTGGTTGGTCCGGGTTTCGACGCAGCGATTCGATCGCATGAGCACGCATGCGAAGCGGCAAATGATTTTGCTTGCACCAAACAGTCAGATCGCGATGTGCGATCGCGAGTTTCTCGTCCGAGACTTCCAGCTGTGACTCACGACGAGCTTCGTATCGCTCCAACAGTCGACTGGATGCCGTCGGCCGTTCCATCGACGGAGCCGCCTCCGACGCCAGCGTCGTCAATCGCCCCGAAGTGACAACCAGAGCGAGACCGGCCAGAAAATACCCTCGAGGAACACGCATCTCATACCCCAATACGCAAAGAGAAAGAGCACCCAGGCCCAGAGCGTACCTATTAAAGATGCAAGTTGCAAAAAAAAGTGATGTCGGAGTGGTGCCGAAGTCGCTCGATCCGCCCGACCCAAATACCGGACCGCGTTGGAACCCTTAGTTCCATGATTGAGATCGCAACACCAGCCAAGCGTCTTGAATCACGTTCGTACTGCCATCGATTGCTGCCGTGCTCGATGCACTCGAGTCGGGTTCGAATTCGCTTATCGCCAGGATCGCTTTGGCGCGTTGGAAGGCGTCTTCGAATGGTACATGAGGGAGTTCCAATGCGAGCTCGTTCTGCATCGCTTCGATTGCCGACGTCGGCACATGCCAGCGACACAATACAACGCGATTCACGCCGCCGGCATGCAACCGGCCCGCATGCTGCCAAACAGCGTCATCGCCCGATGGAGTTCCCCAAAGCATCTGCACCGAACCATCGATCACGTTGACTATGGGTTGCGTTGGAGCCTTCATGCATTCAGAGGACCAAAACGGCGGTTGTGTCACGCCACCCGTCGGCAGGCCACGACGGATGAGGGATTCGTTTTGAGCCTTGCTTTCCGAAGGCGGCGTCACCATCAAATGCGCGATGTCTTGGCCCCACCACCGCGGCCTCCAGTTCAGTGCCAATGGACCGCGCCAGATGCCCGGGTCGGATGGAAATACGATCGGGCCGCCCAATTTCCCATCCCATTTGGCAACTTGACCACCAATTGAGGACTGGTTGGATTGATCGCGGGCGATGGTAAACGCGTATCCGGGAGTCGCCGCAAATCGAATCGACGGAAAACGATTAGGCTGATCACCACGGATGAACCGCTCCCAAGGAAGTTGCCAAAGCATGCCATCGGCGACCACCACCAAGCGTTTGGCATCGATGTCATCGACGCCGCAAAGGGGTGGGAACCAACGTGAACGCAGATCAAACGTCACCTGGGTGTATGCTTGATCGGAGTCTTGATTTCGAGGTCCGGTATCAAGAAACGAACGGAGCCACGCTTCCGTTTGCGATCGAATGACCGCAGCGGAACCAACCGTCCAGTCGGTGGTTTCGCCATCATGATGCATGATCGCCATGACGGTTTCATCGACGATGGCAAATGCCAGGATGGCTGTGTCATTGGGGATCTTCGCGAGCCTTCTGGTGCGACGCGATTCGGAGGCGAAATGCGTGATCGTTGTGCGCGGAGGTGACACTCGAGACAACGACCCGTGGTCCCAGCCCAAACGCGCTAGTTTCGACTCCGCGCGGGCAAGCAGGGTGTCCG
Source organism: Planctomycetota bacterium (assembly GCA_038748615.1). Taxonomy (GTDB): domain Bacteria; phylum Planctomycetota; class Planctomycetia; order Pirellulales; family Pirellulaceae; genus Rhodopirellula. Next base: position 43,349 of record JBCDIU010000024.1, read on the forward strand.
CTGAATCGCCGAGGACGGCTCGATTGATATGAAGATCGATCGCCAACTGTTGCAGCTGATCTCGCCGGTCGATCCGACTCGGCATCAGTCGATCTGCGGCTTGGTGGTCGACTTGAACTTCTCTTGCGGCCGATCGCCAATCCGTCATCATGGGCAGCTCCACCGATCGGCTCCTCAATCGATGTGCCATCCAATCGTCGACGCGTTGCAGCAACAACGCTGAGTCGCCCAGCGAATCGGCTAAACGCATGCCAACCCGTTTTGGCTGGTCTCGCGTGTCAATGCATGACGCGATCCGATCGATCGGGCTCAGCTCCATTGCCCAGTCGCGTGCCTTCCAACACTCGCGATAGATCGTTTCCCGCGCGGCATCGTTGATGCCGCCCAGCTGCGAATCAGTCAGACGCCGCGTGCGCAAGATCATGCGGTGGGTTGATCGATTGGTACGACCGGACGTGTTTGCCCAAGAATCCTGTGCGGACGCGTAGGCGCGAAGTGAATGGAGAGCGTTCTGTTTTGAGTATGTCACTTGGTGGTCATTGGACGGATCCACAGCATTCCAATAGCGATAACTCACGGCGGACCAATGTGCTTCCAATGCGGGCAGCATGAAGCGGCGGGTATCCATTGCATGTCGGACGTCCGACAGACTGGCCTTCAGCGTCGCCATGTCACCGGTAATCAACGATGCCTCCGCCGCCAAGAGAGACAGTCGCAAGGATGTCTCCATCGCCGCATCACGAAGCACGCGGCTCATCGTCAGGCATGCAACGACGAACTCTTCCATCGCCGCAGCCACATCCGGAGTTGGAGTTTCAGCCAATTGTTCGCATTGACGAAGCCCGATCGCCATCGCATCGTCGACAAGTTCGTATTGTCGGTGGGCCGCCCCCAAGTCTGCCGCGGCGCGAGCTCGTTGCATCAACGCCAGTCGTTCGCGATGGGTGGCAGGGCGTGCGCCGGGAGCAACGGCATCGCCCGCATCAAGTGCCGATTGAACGAGGTCCCAAGCGAACACCGTGCTGTGAAGTAACGCTAATGCCGAAACCGGAGCAACGGCATGGGAGCCACCGTCGACGAGTCCAGATGACTCGACCACCGATGCGACCATTGCTTGTCCGGCGTGATAGCGCAAGACCTCACGCAGGGATCGCGGCATCGCGACGAGTCGCGAACCTCGGGCCGCTAAATCATTTGGAATTTCGGTGTTGGAAAGCACCGCCCCTGCCAACGGCGAACGCGATGTCAGTTTGCGGCCGAGCAGTACCCTTCGCCGGAACCCCGCCAGCGCCAACATGCGAAGCGTTTCCGGAACGTCCAACCCCGAATGAGCATTGACCTCTTCCATCGTTTGCTGGCCGATGAAGAAATCGGCACGAGGTGCCCCGACGAGCACATGCGGCGGCAAACTCGCGACCGGGATGCGCAACGCGGAGGGCCATAGCTCGCGTCTAGGCAGTTCGGTCAACCGAATACGAGGCAGCTGAACTCCGGCCGAGCGAGCTGCATTGATGAGCCCCGATCGGCGAAGGGTGATGGTGGCCATCGCCTGCATCGAACGCGTTCGCGTTTCCATCGCATTCCATGTGATGAGTGCCAACATATCGGTGTCTGCCCGGCTACACCCAATGCCCGCTCATACGCGACGAGCGCCGCGTCTAGATCGCCCAGCGATTCATGACACTGTCCCAACAAAGTCTGAATGGGGATTTGTGCCAGTCGGTGCCGCACTGGAACGACGCTCGAGTTCGTCTCGATCCTGCGCAAGGTCGCGATCGCCTCGGCAGGTTCACCGGCACGATACTGGAACTGGGCAACGCGATACAGAAGCGGCGGCGCGTTGTCGGGCGACACAAACGTCGAATTGTCTTGTCCCGTCACGACCACACCGGCAGCCAGAGACCATCCGCCGACGAGAAAAATCATGCATGCGCGCATCGCCATGTCTCAATACGACGGCCGCCCATCCTAAACACGAGCTTCACTCTATCACATCAAATCGACCAACAGGGCGATGACCGCGCAGCACCTGGCACTTCAGCTGGGGCGAGGAGCACGGGAACAGGAGAAGGTGTCATTCGGTACTGATACCTTTCATTTCCGAAGTCTTTCATCACAGGTTCGGGAACGGCTCATGCGCTGAGAGAGACGGTACTCTGATAGACAATTTCTTCGCTACTTTGCGCGCGATTGCCCGGCCGCTGAATTTACCGATCGAATCTCTCTCTTCCACGTCAGCGTTTGGGGTTTGCCTGAGTGTCTCCCGCGAAATCGCCCAACTGCGACTGATCGTTTATGCATTGATCATCAACTATGTATTGATCGTCAACTGGCAAAAAAGCCGAAAAGTGAAGCCCCAAGACTGCTTGACTCTTTACGAGGAGGGGTGCAAGAATCACCTGGGACATTCGACCACACTCCTGCAGAGGGTATTGTGATGCTTCGACAGTTTCTGTTTGTGACGTGTTCGATGGTGGTGTTCAATCAAGGCGATCTTCAACGGTCCGCAGGTGGTGATGTGATCGCTTCGTCGAACACCGCCGCTGAACTGATACAGGTCACGCTGCGAAGCGACGTCGTTGGCCACTATGAAGCAATGGTGGACATTGGGGAGTCGCGAGCCAACGGCAGCCGCACCATAGCGATCGAGTTGCTAAACCCAACGAATCGAGTTATTAAGCTCGGCCGAGTGCAAACGACATGCGGATGTCTCAAGGGAGAGGTATCGGATTCGGAAATTAAACCCAACGGCCGTGCCACAATCACGTTAACAATCCAATTTACCAAAGCAGCGCTAAAGCCAATCTGGACTCAAAGGATTGCGATTGACAGTGACGGACCTGAACGAGACTTGATTCGACTCAGCCTGTCGTCTCGTATCGCCGCGATGCTTCAATTTACCGAACGGTCCGATGTCGTCGTAGTTCCGAGTAATAGCAAATCCGCGACTGCGGAATCCAATGACTATCTCATCCGCTACTCCGCACCTGTTGATCCCGATGAGCTTGTCTTCAACTTCCTACCAGATACCGAAGCCGTTACGATCAAGCCCCTGCGGGCCGACCATACGAGCCAGCAAGCGTCAGTCAAAGTAAGCATCGATGTGACCAAGTTGTCTCCGAGAGGTTTGCATGGCCTACTACAGGTGGAGCATCCAGCCACAGGAGTGTCGGATTCGATGCGTCTCGCACTAGCGAAACAAGATCGCATTGCAATCCTTCCTGACACGATTCTCATCGAACGGCGGGCAAAAGAGTCTAGCCCGGATGTATGGAAAGCATCTGCTCTCTTGGTGGATCGTTTTGCTGCCAGGACAACAGACGCCAGTTCGGATGATGAGTCGATTTCCCCGCCTTACGTCGAACTCGCTGTCGGCGGTCAATCTATCCCTGTTAGGAGTTCAGTTGCCCACCATGCACTGGCTCGCCTTGAACTGACGTTTCCCCAGTCCTCGATCGATGGCATGGAGAATGGAACCGCAAAAATACATTGGAATGTGCGATGGAAAGGGACCGCGTGTCGCGGGACCATCAATTCGCGAGTATTTGATGAACCTGGAGAAAGACGATGATCGAATTGAAATTGAGTCTGCTGGCAAACTCTTCGCGTTTCATCTCTCCAATGTTGATTGGGGTGGCAATTGCTTTGCTTGGCATCGGCGAATCGTGTGCGGATCCACCTTGTGCTGACGTCGAGTCAAAATCATGCGATGAAGTGCACCCGTATTATGTCGCGTGCCCGGGACAAGGGTGCGATGGGTTGGCGTGTGTCAGCACCGCAATGGAACAGGAAAATACCTGGGACAGTTTCGACTACACCGAAGACTGGGGTGCTGGCGTTGGCGAGTACTCAACTTTTACGTCGACAGGCGAGGTCCCATGCATGATGCAACGCCCCTGTGGAGCCTGCAAAGAAGCTAGCGATGGGTCAGGTGGCACAATTCGAGTTTGTTTTCCGCGTGAAACTAATTTCTACTCGGACCCTGATCTGGAGAACACGAGCTTCGAACCGCGTATTGAAGGGGTAGATCCGTGTTTTTTCTGGTGAGGATCGTGGCGTCGTTTGGTCTATTTGCTTTTTTGGCGGGAATTCCGGACGCCGCTCGAGGTCAGGGTGACAGCAACAAAGGGGCAGTGAGTGATTCCACGATAGTCGGCGAGTTGAGCCGACATGATCAATACGCCGTTGACCTACTTGAAGGACTATTGCGGAATAATTTGTCACTTGAACGGTACGATGTCTCCGTGATAACATCAACAATTAACGAGGAGACAGGTAATCCTCTGGGGGTTGTTGAGACCAAGAAGCGCTTCATCAGTGACGGCGATGAGGGTCGAAAGATGATCGTCAACCGATCCAAGGCGGAGGTTATTCGCGAGGACCACGGGACGGATCAGCGTTCATTCCTGCAAGCGACCATTTTTGGTGGCGAGAAACAGGTTTTTGAGTTTCGTCCCCATGTTCGTCGTGTGATGCCAGTGGCTGCAAACGCCTCGGTCGCGACCACACGTGGTTTTCCAGACTTTCGTTTTCTGGGTCGATCAGCTTTCCCCCGTATCGACTACGAAGGGCTCGATGATGTGGCATTCGTCGACAACCTCCATCGCTACGACGCAGTTAAGGTTCTGGAGCGCTCCGACACGACGCTTCGTATCGGACTACAAGGACCTCCATACGGGGCTAGCAGCGCACTCGTGATCCTTGAATGGGTATTTGATCTAAGAACCTTAATGCCTGCAGAATTTCGAGATTACATAGGTTGGCAGGGGAAAGATGAACGCAAGCTTGTCACTCGAGAGCGGTTCTCGTGGAAACTAGTGGACAATATTTATTTGCCTGACCAAATCGTGTCGGATCGTTTGTCGTACGATCGAGGAGCAAATCGTGAACTGCTTGATCCACCCAGTGTCTCCTACCGGACCCATCATTTTGTTTGGCATTCGGTGAATAAGAGAATCGATCCTGAGTTGCTTGATGGCGAGAAGTATTCTTCCGTCGCTGATTTCCAGGTGTTGGTCGACTGAGATGACTGCGATTTGCGATTTGTCTCAGCGGGAAGTGAGGTTTCTCAAGGCAAATAGACGGGGTGGGGTGAATGCTCTCCGCGAGGAGCGGAACCAAGCCGAAGTAGCGACGCAAGCTCTTTTACCCCCGAGTGAGAATCTGCGGCGATGGTTTTCACTCAAACTTGAGCGCCGACACCAGCATCGCAAACCACGTCAAGTTGGAACCGGTCCTGTGACATTGGATTTCATTACTCCATCACCGAAGATGATGCAGAAAAATCGGAAACTGCAGAAGCAAAAGCTCTTAGACGGTTCCACAATCAGAGGAGCAATTCAACTACGCAGCTAGTAGCGAACTGTTGGTAGGACGAGCTTCCAGCTTGTCGAAATTGGATGGCAGGCAAGATGCCTACCCCACGGATTTGCTTTGACAGGATTCGAAACCGAGGCGTCGCCGTCTCCGGTGCGCTCTCAGCGCGGATGCGGAACCAGCTTTGCGGTGCTTGAATGAAGCGGCTGTTGAGTTGAACGAGATGCAGAGGACCACCTCAGGCCGTTGTGGCGCCAGAGATGGCAGGAAGTGAAGGGCGCTAAAGGTGCCTTTCATGCCAAGAACGCACCCCGAACACGTCGACTGGCGTGCTCGAACGAATTCAAGCGACTGAAGTCGTGACTAGCCAACCTTGCTATGAAGTAGCTGATGTTGCTGCGCTGTAGGTCATTCACACCATTGAGAGAGGTGTCCGTTGGCCTCCTTATTTGGACGGGATGCATGATGCAATCAACCGTCGTGCGCTTGAGGGCTATTGGGACATGCCGGCCAGCCGGAGTCGGCTGATTTGGTCAAAAATGGTTCGCCATCGATCCGCTCCCGGTGTCGTGTCATGAATCGCCAAGTGAGCCGCTTTGATTTGTCGGTCCAAACGCTGCTGTGACCGCTGGGTGGCTGATTGATCGGATGTGACACGGCCTAACAGCCAGCGGCATCGAGCCAAGTGCAAGTGAGCGACCAACAAGAGTTCGCCGTGGCGATCCGTGCCACGATCGGAAAACTTGAGTTGATGCGTGGTCACGGCCAGCTTGGACCACCCCCACACCTTGACCGGTGGGTCATCCGAATCCGAGGTTGTTCCTTCGATCGCTTGCCGGAGATAGTCGACAGAGTCCTCCGCGAGAGCCATTTCCTCCAACAGCCGGACCGCATCGGTTTGGAGATCGAGTGATGTCGGCGCCAATTCCAACGCATGTCGGGCGGTTTCGAGTGCCTCGTTTAGCTGACCGGACTGCTGGTACCAACGTGATAGCGTGCGCAGCGTCGAAGGACGGGATTCGGGCGGAAACTCTTGGTCGTCCATCGCTGACCGCAACAGGTTCGCGGCTTCATCGAAGCACTGCCGCGTCACGTCCCGAGATGCGCCCAGGGTGGCACATGCAGCCCAGGCCCTCGCAAACCAAGTCCGATCCGTCACCGATAAACGTGAGTCTTTTTCCAGCACACTGCCAACGGCCCCGGCGAGCGTCTCGACATCATCTGCTCGGATCGTTTTGCCGCGGAGCAGTGACTTCGCCGTTTGGACGGCCGACGCGACGGCGGCAGATTGAACCGAGACGTCTCCATTGGATCCGACGAGTTCGCGGAGTTGTTTCAAGGTCCGCTGCGCGCCACGTCGATCCCCCAACTCCAACTGATTTCGATAGTTCATCTCCACCACCATCCGCATGAAAGGCACCGGGACGACGACCTGGTCCTTCTTTGCCTTCGACTCGGTACTGATGGAATTGACAAGAGAGAACTTGCCCGAACGTAGCACTTGGCGAAGTGACTTTGCGTTGCTGAGCCGCTCGAAGACGCGTGCCCGCGTGAACTGAATATCAACAAGCTCGCGAGTGGGTCGTTTGGACTTTGCGCTCATCTGACTTGCCGCCGTCCCCAGGTATTTGGACGTTCGTTTGAGCAGATTGACTAGCGGCTGCGTCGGCGGGTCAGGTTGACTGGCCCGCGTCAGGAAATGTCGCCATGTCATCATCCCGAGTCGCCGTTGCGCCTCCGCGTAGCGAGGCGATTCGGGTGCCCAGGATTCATAGATTTTGGTGGCTTTTGCGAACCGGTCAAACCGCGCGTAACGATCGGCCAACTCCATCCAGATGTCATCACGCTGAGGGTCATCGGGCCACTTGGCGTCGATCAAGTCAGCAATTGTCTCCATCAGGCTCAGTTCACCGACTTGCGTCGCGTCCGCCCAATGCATCTCGGATGCCGTTTGTGCGGCAGCCAGTGCGATCGAAGCGGCTGAACGCGTGGTGGATTCCGCCGGATCACCCCACCGTGCTGCCGATTCGCCGTACACGGCCGCCTCGATCACGTGGCCCGCTTTCATGGACAAGTACGCCAACAAGTACCTGACTTCAGCGGCTCGGCCCGAGTCGCCTCGCCGTTGCGACCACTGGTATGCGTCGCGGCAGAGCGACAACGTCTTGACGAGTTGCTCGTCATATTCATCACTCTGCTCGTCCGATATCGCGATCAGCGTCTCATAGCTCGCATACGCTCGATCATCGATATCACTGAAGATGCGCCCGCCAGTTCGAACGACCGGTAGATCCAGGCGTTTCGGCGGCGGGGTTGGCGAGGGCCGTACCGAGGGCGGCGCCACGGCCGGACCGCCATAAGGCGATTTGGACGATGCATTGGAGGAGTCGCGGGCCGAAGGATCCTTGCGGACGTTGGTCAGGAAGGTCTGAGTATCGTCGAGCGGGTTCGGCACCAGATCGTCGGGGGCTGACGGCAACGCGGACGCCAGGCGACGCAGTGTTCCCTTGTCGAGTTTCGTCAGCGTCACCGTCGATTGAGCGGGGGGCGAATCTTGGCGCTCCTGCTCGCCTGTGCCGATTGCGGAACTCGATGAAGTTCTTGGCCATAGCCACACGCCCGCCGATCCGACGACAAACATCAACACGCCAGCCAACCCAAGTCGCGGCAACCAGTCGGTCTTCGAATGACTCTGTCGCGATGTTTCCTGGCCGCGCGTCTCGTCGGAACCATCCAATGTGTTTGGTTTCGGACCGAGTCCGCCCATCGACGTTTCGATCGGTACGGTCCAAAAACCCTGCGCGGACCAAGAGAGGGACGCGCCACACTGACAAACGTGTTGCGCCTGCGCATCGGATGGGCGAAGCTCGATGGTCGCCAGGCAGATCGGGCAACGGCCACTTTGGCGTTCGGCATGAGTGGTCAAGCGCAGCGTCCCCAGAACAGACTCAATTCATCATGTCGGGTCGAAGGTTGACGCCCCAGACGGGTCCCCGCACACGATTGCGTTTCCTTGGGAATCGCTTGGCCAGCGCGGCTCCTTCAGGCGAAACGCCCACGTCTCGATACGTTCCACGATGCGTCGTTGCCAATTCCTGGAACGCGACGGCGGCTGATGGTTTGACCTCCATGCCGCGCGTGTGCAGCGTCACCGAACGATTGGGTCGCTGGGCGAAGAACTTCGCGGCGCCATCGGTGAAGGCGCCGTCGCCCAGGACATAAATCACATCGGGCTTCAACGCCATGGCGGCTTCGATGGCCTCTCGACCGTTTGTCTTCAAACAGAGCTCCACCGTCCCCAGCCAACGACGAAGGTATTCTTTGTTTTGGTTGGTGGCGGGAACCAAATTGGTTACCACGTTGGGAAACATCATGCCGTAAGCGGTGTCACTATAGAAAGCAACATAGAACCGTTGTTTGGGGGTCAACTGGTCGACCGTTCGCATCAACTCAATCAACGCCGTTTCAAACCGTCCGTTGGTCATGCTGTTGGAATTGTCGATCACAAACACGAAGGTACGTGCCGTGAACTTGCTTCCGAACATCGTCGGTTTGACTTTGGCCTTGCCGGCATCCAGGGCGACCGACTCCCCGGCGGGAGGCGTCGGCGGTCGTAGCGACTCGGCCTGAACCGAGGCCATGAAGTCCGGCGTTGGAGCCTCCTCCATCAACGATGGGACGACCTCCTCGACCGGCGCGGCCGAGGTTGGCTCGGATACATCAGGCTCCGTGATCTCAATCGGTTCCGTCTCGACGACGAATTCTTCAATCAGTTCCGACTCCGCGTTGGCCGACGCCAGGATCACGCTGTCGCGGGGCGTTTCGTTGACCAACCAGACACTGGCCAACAACATCAAGATCGCCACATGGATCAGCAGGCTGATCCCGCTGGTGCCAAGTTGCTGCATCCACACCTGACGCTGCTGCTGCACCGAGTAGCTCGTCCGTAGCCACCATCGCTGCCATCCCGTCGACGCGTCGATGGCCTCCTGTCGGGCCGACTGGGCGGCCGCTTCGTTGGCTTCCGCTCGGGCGAGTACTTCCTCCATGGACGGAGTTTCGGCCATCAACGCCTGAGGCGCCCCGGAACTGGTCTCGGTCGAATCGGTGGTTGGAGATGGTCGGGTCTCTTGGGCAACCACCGCGCCTAGGGAATCGGACAGATCGTGCCGGTGCAGCAAGTCACGATATCCCTGGGACGTCGCGGCAGCCCGTAAGTCGTTGGGGACTTCGAACAGTCGCCCATCCTTGGACAAAATCGTCAGCCCTTTTTGCGACGGACGGTAGAAACCGCGTTGGCGAAGTTCGTCAACGGATGACTCCGGAACAACCAGAAATTCGACGCCATTGGAGACGGCGACGAGGGCGTCGGAGGCGGCGGAATGGGGCATGCGATGAGAACCTAGAAAAGAGCGGCCTATTGAAAGGAACACGTCAGATAAGCAGACATACTCGGAAAACAGGCCGAAAAACCGGATCCAACGGCGTCCTTGATCGAAATCCGACTTCGTTGGCGCGACTCGTCGAAACGAGCCGGCCAACCCCTCTAGGTTAATTGGTCGATCGAGCCAATGAACCGAGTTGCCAAGCAACGATCGGTCAACTGCTATAATCCCGCTGGACGATCCTCGAACCCACCGTCCTTGCCGTTTGTTGGCTCGGTGGGGCGCCCCTGAGCTTGATTCCTCGCCCGCATGACTGATTCCGCAGCCATCGGAACACTGGATTCCAACCAACACACCCACCATCGAGTGATCGATGCAATCGATGCGTGGGCGATCAAGGCGGGTGATCGCATCAACCCGATTCTGATTAAGGAAACGCGACAGGCACTGAAAAGTCGTCAGTTCCTGGTGACGTTTTCAACACTGTTGGTTGCCGCGCTGGGTTGGACGATCATCGGTAGCCTTTCGATGATGCCGCAGATCTACACGACGCCGTCGGCGCCGCGCCTGTTGATTGGCTACTACGTCCTGCTGGCAATTCCGATGTTGTTGATCGTTCCGCTGGCCGCGTATCGATCCCTTGAAGCCGAGATCGACGACGGGACGCTTGAGTTGCTTTCGATCACAACACTCAGTCCTTGGCAAATCGTTCTAGGAAAATTGGCCAGCGCTTGCCTACAAATCTTGTTGTATTTGGTAACGCTGTTTCCGTGCGTCGCGTATGCGTACACGCTTCGCGGCATTGATCTGCCGACACTTGGTCTGATCATGGCCGCGTTGATCGTGACCGCTCTGACGCTGACCGTGGTGGCCCTTTCATTGGCGCCCGTCGCACGAGGTCGAACCGGGCGCATTTCGACTTTGCTGGTGGTCATGGCGGTGCTGCTATTGGCCCAGTATTTGATCGGATTCGGTGTGGTTTCAATGATCCTTTACGGCAACCCCGTCCCCATCGTGTTGGCCGGGTACCTGTTGTTCGCATTCACAGCCACGTCGGCGGTCGTGTGCCACCTATTGTTGACGACCACGGCGGCGTTGCTGACGCCTGAAAGCGAGAATCGGTCGACTCCCATTCGCTGGTCCATCCTAGCGCTAACGATCACACTGGTGACGATGGCAGCCTTCGGCATTGAGAGCGCCGGCAGTGGCCGTGACGCGAATGAAGTCGCCATGGCCACGTTCTCATTGGCGGTGATCCTCCTGGCGGGCCTATGGACCGTTTCCGGGGCCATGTTCTCTGCGGAGTCGGAGACCCTGACGCCGCGTATTCGGCGCGAGCTACCCGGTAACTTTGTCAGTCGCATGTTGCTGACGTTCTTCACGCCAGGACCCGCGACCGGACTGGTCTTCAGCATGCTGATGATCGCCGTGGTCAGTGGCGCCGTCTTATTTGCTATCGAGACAATCGCCAACAACGGCGCCGTGGGTTTGGCCAATCGCGATCGTCGTCTTTTATGGGATTGGACGATCATTTACTCCAGTTATCTGGTGATGTTCTTGGTGGCTGTGCGATGGATCGTTGCGGTTGTCCGTATCAAGAACAATCCGCGCGTCGAGATTGGCCTTGCGGCCTTGATTGTTGTTGCGGTGCTCAGCGCGCTGATTCCCTACTCGGTTGGCCTCCATTGGAACGACTATCGTCCGTACAGTTATTCGTACTGGCAGATCACCAACTGGTTTTGGACGCTTGGCTTGACGACGAGCGGCTCGCTACCTCGCGACGTGATTCCAGTACTGGTGTTGGGCGCGGTGGCGGCGTTTCTGTTGGCACTGGCCAGCGTCGGCACGAGGGCGCTGCCCATGCGAACGGCAATGCCCGCAGCCGTCATGGAAGAACTCGCCAAAACGCGGCAGCGGTCCAAATCGACATCGTGAGCGATTCCGCGGGCCAACCCAACGCGACGGGAAGACACGACCGTGGCGTGGCAGCTTGGTTGGCGTGGACGGCCACGGTCATCGCCGTCGCCATGTCGTTCGTTGCGGCACCGTACCCACGCGAGTTAGTGTTGCAACATGTACCGACGGTGGTGGCACTGGTCGCGATCGCCGTCACGATTCGGCGTCGGTGGCTGGGATCGCTCTCGCTGGGATGTCTGTTTCTATTTTGGTGGCTCCACATCGTCGGTGCCCGCTGGATCTACTCCTACGTGCCGTACGACGCGGTGATCCAGTCCATGACGGGTACCACGCTAACGGAACTGTTTGGTTGGCAACGAAATCACTATGACCGCTTGGTCCATTTTGCGTCGGGGTGCCTAGGCGTTCCGATCGCATCGGAACTACTGCGACGCATCGGTGGCATGCGTTGGTGCGGATCATTGATCATGGGCATTGCCTGCGTGCTGGCCGTGGGAGCGGTGTACGAGATTCTGGAATGGCTACTTGCGGTGACGCTCTCGCCAGCTGCGGCGGAAGCCTACAATGGTCAGCAGGGCGACGCCTGGGATGCCCAGAAAGATCTCGCGTTGGCGGGATTGGGCGCCATGGCGGCCGCATTGGTTTTCGTCCTGGCCCCAACCATACTGGGGCGTCCTTCCCGAGGTTCCCACCCAAAGACTCCTTCCGCCCCACACGAGACGAGCCCGACATGACGTTTTTCCGATCTCCCAATCGAAGACGATTCCTTGGCACTTCTGCGGTGACACTGGCTGCGCCGATGGTGCATACCAGTTCAGCGCGGGCCGCCAATCCTGCCCCCAACGAAAAACTCGGTGTTGCCATTTGCGGCGTCAACAGTCGCGGTGGCGAGCATATCCGCGGCTTTGACAAAGACCCTCGTACTGAGATCCGAGTCTTGGTCGACATTGATCCCGATGTCGCCGAGAAACGCGCCAACAAAGTTGCCGATCTCCAAGGCAAGCGGCCCAAGGTTGTCACGGACATTCGCGATTGTTTTGATATCGACGGTGTGGATATTGTCACCGCCGCGACCCCCAACCATTGGCATGCGTTGATGGGTGTTTGGGCCATGCAGGCTGGCAAGGATGTGTACATCGAGAAACCGATCAGCCACAACGTTTCTGAAGGGCGTACCCTGGTCGACGCGGCCAAGTCGTACGGTCGGATGTTTCAAACCGGGACGCAGTGTCGAAGCAGCACGGGGATCATCCCGGCAATGCAGTTCATCGCCGATGGCGGGATCGGTGAAGTCAACTTCGCCAGGGGCTTGTGCTACAAGCGTCGCAAATCGATCGGGCCATTGGGCGACTACGCGGTTCCATCGGACGTGAATTTTGATCTTTGGAGCGGTCCGGCATCGTTCACCGATCCAAAGCTAACGCGGCAACGGTTTCACTATGATTGGCATTGGCAGCGGCACTACGGCAATGGTGATTCCGGGAACCAAGGTCCCCATCAAACCGACGTTGCCCGCTGGGGTCTTGGACTAGAGCGACACCCGCAGACGATCCTTAGTTACGGAGGTCGGCTCGGCTACCAGGCCGAGCGGAAGGATCCAGGCTACGTCGATGCTGGCGACACGGCCAATACGCAGGTATCGATTTACGATTACGGCGACAAGTGCATCGTGTTTGAGACTCGCGGTTTGGGCGTCGATGACTCTGATGATGAGGAGATCAACGCGCTCTTCGATTCCAAGAAGGGTAACAAGATCGGCGTGATCTTCTATGGAAGCGAAGGCTACGTCGTGCAGGGCCCGAGTTACTCGCGAGCCGCCGCCTACGACCGCAGCCGCAACCTGATCCGCGAATTCAAGGCCACGTCTTCGGTCGGCGATGACCACTTCTCCAATTTCATCGATTGTGTTGTGTCGCGGGACGCCAACCAGTTGAATGCCGATGCCATGTGCGGGCACTTGTCGGCAGCGATTGCTCATTTAGGCAATACGTCGTACTACGTCGGCCAGGATCACTTAGCGACACCGGCAGAGATTCGAGATGCACTCTCGGTGATCAAGTCGCTCGATGATGATGCGGCCACACTGGATCGCACCGTGAAGCACCTGCAAGCCAACGGCGTCGACACGGATGCGACACCTTTGTCACTTGGGCCGGTGCTCCAGTTCGATGTCGATTCGGAGCGATACACGAACCATGATGGTGCGAACGCGTACCTCACACGTGAATACCGCGAGGGTTTCGAGGTACCGACGAGTCAGCCTGCTCTAGCAACGTCATGATCCCCGAGGATGCTCGAAGTGTGCGATTCCGTCTCGGTCCACCCTCCGTGGTGGATCTGCTGGATCAAACCAAGCTGCCCGGCGAGCTGACACGACTTTTGTGTACCGATGGAGAGATGCTCCACGATGCCATCACGCGATTGGTCGTTCGGGGCGCACCCGCGATTGGTGTTGCTGCGGCCTATGGGGTCCTGTTGACGAAGGTCGATCCGGACATGTCCGCCGAGACGGTGCGCCGGCGATATCGCGAAACGATTGCGTTGTTGGCGACGAGTCGTCCCACCGCAGTCAACTTATTTTGGGCGCTCGACCGGATGACGAACGTGATCGAGTCGGCCGATGGATTGAATGTGACCGCGCTGCGAGATCGATTGCACGCCGAAGCCGTCGCGATCGACACCGAAGACGTCGACATGTGCCATCGAATTGGTCGATGGGGTAGTGAAGTCCTCAAACCGCACAGGAACATCCTTACCCACTGCAATGCAGGTTCGCTGGCCACGTCGCTGCGCGGGACAGCACTCTCGCCACTTTATCACTTGCATGAATCCGGTCATCGCCTGCACGTCTTTGCTGATGAAACCCGGCCACTGATGCAGGGGGCTCGTCTGACGGCGTGGGAGCTGCATCAAGCTGGAATTCCGGTCACGGTATGCACTGACTCGATGGCCGGCAGCCTTATGCGTGCCGGTCAAATCGATGCGGTCATCGTTGGGGCCGACCGCATTGCGTCCAATGGTGATGCGGCCAATAAAATTGGTACTTACCCACTGGCTGTCTTGGCTCGCCATCACGGGTTGCCGTTTTACGTCGCTGCGCCCACGAGCACGTTGGATCTGGGAATTCCCGACGGAGACGCCATCCCGATTGAAATGCGTGATGCCAGCGAGGTGACCCACCCGGTTGGTCACCATTCGGCGATGGTTCCAGAGGGCGTCGCTGTGACCAACCCGGCGTTTGACGTCACGCCTGCCGAGCTGATCACAGCGCTCATTACTGAGCTCGGTGTCATTCACGAACCGGATCGAGAGTCGATTGCTCGTCAGAATCCTGGGCGATCCGCTCGCACCGGTCCAAACGTGTCCGCCGCCAGCGGATAATGAAAGTGTCAGACGGAGACGCGATCTGTCTCACGGTGAGACAAACAGTCCGTCTGACGGTTGTTCCAGGGAACACGCGAGCTAGAGGATTCGCAAATGACGCGGCCCGGTGCATCGGTGATTCCGACCGTAATCTTGCGAAAATCCTAGGATTTTGGCGAACAAATCGGCGGAGTCCCCGTCAAAATGCACATAAACGGACGTTTGATGGAGAGATTGGCGCGTCGATTGCACTAAATGGTTACAAACCAAATTTGACTCCCGTCGCGCCTGCGTGACAACCAAGATCGAAAACAGTGTTCCCTCCAGACGGGAATGCGTTCAGCAAGGAAGGAAAATCCAATGTTGGTATTAAGCCGCAAAGAAGGCGAGAAGCTGGTCATCGGCAATAACATCGTGATCACGGTCAATCGGATCGCGGGAAACCGGGTTGCCCTGGGCATCGATGCTCCTCGTGAGATTTCGATCGTTCGCGGTGAGCTGGACATTCACGAGTGTGCGCCGCGATCGACAGAGGAATCCAGCGGACACCTTTCCAAGCGTGGCGGATCGCCCAATTCGGCTTCGATGATGAACGACGGAATCGCCGTCGCTAGTCAACCGGAGCGGTAGGTCGCATGATTGCTTTGTCATCGATCACGCCGGCTGAGTGATCGCTAGCGAAGCGTCGATTGCAACCGGCTGAGGGAGATGTTGCCGCCAAAGCATTGATCGATGTCGGTGCCTTGCAGGCGAGGTCGATCATGGAATTGGGAGATCATCTCCACTCGCTGGCGCGGATCGTCTGGCTTCACTCGAACGAGCCTTCCCTCGCGGGGCATCGGCTGTTGTTCAATGGGACATTCCACGACCGACGGTGCGGGCCCCTCGGGGTCAATCGCCGGGAGGTTCACATTCCAAAGCGGTTGGTTTGCATCCGCGTTCCCATCGGCGGCGTCCCAAAATGCGTTCCAGATCGGCGCTAACCAGCGATCGCAGTGGTCCCACGTCTTGGCGATGTCCGGTCGCCGATAGTGCGACACCGCCATCGCCGGCCAACCAAGGATGGCAGCCTCGCGGGCCGCGGCGAACGTCCCGCTGACCATGAGATCCACGCCCACGTTTGCCCCAGCGTTGATTCCCGAAAACACGGCTGCTGCATCGGGACAGATCAGATGGAGCCCCACACGAACACAATCGACGGGTGTGCCATCCAAGCAGAACCAGTTGGGCTGTAACTCCTCGACATGCAATGGGCGACCCGTGGTGATGCTGTGGCCGCATTCGCTGCGACCACGATCCGGCGCCACCACGATGATCTCAGCATCGTGCATTGCCCGGCGCCGACAATCCGCTCTCAATGCATCATGCAGTGCCCGCAGACCTGGCGCATCCACGCCATCATCATTGGTCAATAACAGTCGCATTAAACCGTCACCGCCCATTCGATTGCATGATCACGCGACTTAGTCCTGGCTGCGCACGAACCAAAACCAGAGCAATCCAACTCCCGAGAGCAAGATGATGAGTGATGCCGCAGCGATGATCAATGCGATAGTCATGGGATCTCCTAGGTCGTCTATATGATAGACGATCGGACACCGCTCGAGCCAAACTCATGCCGAACGGCGGGTGGGGCGGACACGTCCCGATGAGGAATCACCTACCGATTCGTCAGCAAAGCGATGCAAATGCACATCCATCTGTGGATAAGGAATTCCGATTTGGACCGCGTCTAGCTGAACCTTGATCTCTCCGGTCAGTGCCTCGGTCATGGGCCAATAATCAGCCGATTGTACCCACATGCGTACCTTCCAGTTCACCGCGCTGTCACCGAGTCCGGCAAGCACCACCGCAGCACCACGGCTCTCACCGGACACCATCTTATCGGCGAGCTGATCGACGGCCCGTTGCAGGACCGATCGCGTGGCCTGCAAGTCAGCGTCGTAGTCCACACCCACGGCGACCTCAATTCGTCGATGTGCATGATGACTGATGTTCTCTATCGTGCCGCTGGAAATCGAACTGTTGGGAACAATGATTCGGCGGTTATCAGGTGTATCGAACGTCGTGGTGAACAGATCGATCTCGTTGACCGTTCCCGCGACGCCGGCGGCGGAAACAAAATCTCCCACCTTGAACGGACGGAACACCAACATCAACACGCCGGCGGCAAAATTGCTGAGCGTGCCCTGAAAGGCGAGGCCCACCGCAAAACCGGCGGCGGCCAGCATCGCAGCCAATCCACCCAGCGGCGCCCCCAGCGTGCTCAACACAGCGCCGACGACACCAAACATGATCGCGTAGAACACCATCTTGCCAATGAACTTGCCAAGAGTTTCATCCACGCGCCGACACACCGGTCGGCTGACGGCCACCATCAAGTACTTCGCGACCAGGTAGCCGAGGAAGACCACGAACAGTCCCACACCAGCGGTCAGCAGCGCCGGTCCCAAGTGCGACACCACATAGTCGCTCACACCCGAGAGATCGCGTCGAATCAGCTGACCAATGATTTCCGAGGTTGCATCGGCCAGGTCACTTGTCTTGGGGTTCGTGATCGTCGCAGCGGTCGTGTTCGTCGGCGCGTCGGTGGCCACTTGGCCGAGCATTCGAGGAAAGGTCATCAGCTTTCAATGATCGCGGGTTCACTTGTCGCAGCGCCCGCGATCCGTCGCGGGCTGGAGGACCTTTGCCTGTACAAATTCGGCTCGACCGCATCAAGCCGGATCATTGATTTCAAGACGACTTTTTCTGCAGTCGACCCCAGCTATCACGTAGCGGAACGATTCGATTGAACACGTTAGCGGCCTCCGTGGAATCCGGGTCGACGACGTAGTAGCCGAGTCGCTCAAATTGCACGCGCGTCCCGACCGGTGCCGACGCCAGTGCAGGTTCCACGTAGGCCGTCAACGTCGCAAGCGAATCCGGGTTCAAGAAGTCCAAAAAGGTCTTGCCCTCGACGTTGGCGTCGGGACTTTCGACGTTGAACAGGCGATCATAGTTTCGCACGGTCACTTCGCCGGCATGTTCGCGACTGACCCAGTGGATTGTTCCTTTGACTTTGCGGCCCGATGCATCCTGACCGCTCTTGGTCTCTGGATCATAGGTGCAGAGAATTTCTGTAACCGTTCCATCGGCGTCCTTGATGACATCATGACAATCGACGATGTAACCCGACCGCAATCGAACGGCGCCACCTTTCTTGAGACGAAAGAATTTCCGTGGTGCTTCTTCTCGAAAATCATCCTGTTCGATCCATAGCTGACCCGTGAACGGCACCTCTCGAGTGCCTGCTGTCTCGTCCTCAGGATTGTTGACCGCTTTCATCATCTCGACTTGACCGTCTGGCCAGTTCGTGATGGTTAACTTGACTGGGTTGAGAACGGCCATCCGCCTCGGGGCGGTTGCGTTGAGGTGGTCGCGCACTGCATTCTCGAGTCGCACGACATCAATCGTGCTGTTGAACTTCGCGACACCAATGTCAGCGCAGAATGCCCGGATCGATTCCGGCGTGTAACCACGACGACGTAATCCCACGATCGTTGGCATGCGCGGGTCATCCCATCCGGAGACATGCTGTTCCTCGACCAACTGGAGTAGCTTCCGTTTGCTCATCACGGTGTAGGTGATGTTCAATCGGGCAAACTCGATCTGGCGGGGATGGTGAATGGAAAGTTGCTCGCAGTACCAGTCGTACAGTGGACGGTGTTGTTCGAACTCAAGCGTGCAGATCGAGAATGAAATGTTCTCCAGTGAATCGCTTTGTCCATGGGCCCAATCATACATCGGATAGATGCACCAATCATCACCCGTTCGATGATGGTGTACGTGAGCGATGCGATACATCACCGGGTCACGGAGATTGAGATTCGGAGCGGCCATGTCGATTTTGGCCCGTAGCGTTCGTTCGCCGTTGGCGAATTCACCCGCCTTCATCCTGCGTAGCAGCTGGAGGTTCTCCTCCGGTGTTCGATCCCGAAACGGCGAATTTTGACCCGGCTCTTTCAGCGTTCCACGAAACTGACGCGTCTGTTCGGCATCCAAATCACAGACGTACGCCTTTCCTTCGCTGACGAGTTGCTCCGCCCATTGATACAGTTGATCGAAGTAATCGCTGGCGAAGTGCAATTCGTTCCACTGATATCCCAGCCAACGCACGTCGTCTTGTATCGACTCCACATATTCGGTGTCCTCTTTACTCGGATTCGTGTCGTCGAACCGGAGATTGCAGGTGCCATTCAATTCGGCCGCCAAACCGAAGTTCAAACAGATGCTCTTCGCATGCCCGATATGCAGGTAGCCATTGGGCTCTGGCGGAAACCGCGTTGCGACACCATCAAAGCGACCATCAGCCAAGTCTTCGTCGATCGCCTGACGAATGAAGTGCTTTCGAGTCGACGCGGGATCGTCGGGCGTTGGAGAATCGGAATCGTTCACGGGCGAACTGGCAGATGGAGGAAGATTGGCATGGCGAATCCGTATTCGCCGAATCATTCGATGAATTGTGGCCCGATTCACCTAACGCTGCCTAGACATCGATAACAAGGGGCCTCTGGGTGCACCGTTTCACGGCGCGATGCGAGCCGTCTGCCAGCCGTCTGGGCGCCGTCGATAGACGATTCGGTCGTGCAAGCGACTGGAACGTCCCTGCCAAAATTCAAAGTAGACCGGCTCGACCGAATACCCACCCCAGTGATCGGGAATCGGAATGATTTCATCGTCACCGTAGTGGTCTTCGAGTCCCTGCATCGCGGATTCGA
Organism: Planctomycetota bacterium; assembly: GCA_038748615.1. Lineage (GTDB taxonomy): Bacteria > Planctomycetota > Planctomycetia > Pirellulales > Pirellulaceae > Rhodopirellula. The sequence goes on from JBCDIU010000024.1 coordinate 63,090, forward strand.
GGACGCTCCGTGATGCGATCTCGCAGGATTGCTCACTGACATGGGCACCGAGTTGGCTACCGCGGGGTCGCGTGTGAAAATACGCCTCGGATTCGCTGCGACTGATCTTGCTGACGTGACCTTCGATGCGAACCTGCCGTTGTAACGGCGCCCAATAAAAGCAGAGCGATACCGACGGACTGCGGTCGAGCTGACGGGCCTTGGCCGAGTCGTAGTTGGTGTAGAAGACGAATTGACCCTTTTCGATGCCCTTGAGCAACACGACTCGCGACGTGACATGGCCCGCACCGTCGGTCGTCGAGAGTGTCATGGCATTGGCTTCGAACCATTCGGGAATTTGGCGGTTCGCGACTGGCTCTCCGTTGCCATCAAGGCCTGCGACCTCCGAAAACCAACGCTGAAACTGAACCACCGGATTCGCATCGACGTCCTTCACGTGGAGCCCGCCCATGGTGTAATTCTGACGCATTTGATCGATTGAGGTCGCCTCGGATGACGACGAGGTTGATTCGTTGGGGTTCATAACGGTTCCTTTAGCAATTCACTGCGTTTGGCGCGCCGATTGCCTATTGAATCATGCGAGATCGTAGCTGCCAATTTGGCAGGTATCGGATTGAAAGTTGGGTTTATTGGGATGCATGAAGCATGCCTTCCTCAGATCGGATCAATCATGCAGAACTATCAAGTCGGCGATCTGTTGGTGGCGTCCAGTTTGGTCGATTCCACCGTACTCCAGCAGAGCGTCTGTTTATTGGTATACGGGGATGACGAAAATGCGATTGGCGTCATGCTGAACCGTCCGATGCAAGCCGCCTCGCAAGTGCCTCCGAGCGAGGCGCCGACGTCCGATTCCTCGAATCCCGATCCATCGGACGAACTGGCGCAGTCCACCGAAGCACCGGCGCCGCGTTGGGTTGCTCAGGGCGGTTTGCAGGCCAGCAGTTCATTGGAGCCGAAATTGCCCAGCGTCGCCGTCACATCCGCGCCCGGCGATGCGTTGGGTGCGCAGTTGGTCCAAGGCAGCTCACTGCACTTCGGAGGACCCCTAGCCGGTCCGATCGTTGCAGTTCATGGAGCCTCCCAGTGGGCCGAAGCGGAGGCCGGCGAGGGTATTTTCGTGGCCGCCCAGCGCGATAATTTGGAAGGCTTGTTGCAGCAGCCCGATGCACCGTTTCGCCTGATCGTGGGCCATCTCGGATGGGCACATGACCAACTGGATCACGAGATCACCGACGGCATTTGGCACCGGATTCCAGGAACGGCAGAGGTCTTGAGCACAGACGATTCTGTCTTGTGGCCCAAGCTGATTCGGCGGGCGACCGCCAATTCGGTGGCCCGTTGGATGGGGGCTCCTGACCATGCGGATGCCGGCGAGCTAAACTGATCGGTTCGGCGACGTTCGCGACGTGCCTTTCCATTGTCACCACGGGGATCCTATCGTGACTCGAAGCCCCTTATCGAACAAAACCCCGCCGGATGATGACGGGCAGCGGCCCCCGTCGAAGTTCCGAATTCAGAAGAAGCGTCTCGGTCGAATCAAGACCGTCCTTCCCGAGAAGGAATTTGGATTCATCGAGTCCGATGACTTTCGTGACGATGTGTTCTTCCACTTTTCCGCATGGGAAGCTCCCAATAACGAGTGTTTTTATTTGGACTCGTACGTTGAATTTGAGTTGGACGACGAACAGTACGAAACCAAGCAAAGGCTTCGAGCTCGAGTGTTCCGGCCCACGAATCGACCGGACGGTCGCAAATTATCCGGACGCGACGCGACCTTCGATCTCGTTCAACACCATCCGAATGCCCAGCGGAAACGCCCCACGTGGCGACCTTCGTCCTGAGCACCGGGACACCCGCTGAGGATTGACCGGGAAAAAAGAGACTTCTCGCCGATCGCCACCAAGGTATGGGCCAGTGTTTCCCGGTAACGTCCGACCGATGCTAACCGGTCCAGGCGTCCCGAGTGGCGTACCACTGGGCGTCGCGGATCAACTGAGATGGGTAGGTGGTGACATCATCCGGGACGCCGGAAACCGCGTGTTGCATGGCGGCTTGTTTTGCGGCTCCGCTGACCAAGAAAAGCCGTTGCCGCGCCGAATTAATCGCCGGCGCCGTCAACGTGAAGCGGTATGCATCGAACTTGGGCACAAAGTTGGATACGAACCAACGCTCGGTTTCGGTAAGGGCATCGGTGCCGGGAAACAGCGACGCGGTATGGGCATCATCACCGAGACCCAGCAGCGCTAAGTCCCATTGGGGCATCTCTTGATCGCTGAACTGTTCCCGCAAAGTGGCCTCGTATGCCGACGCGACCTCGACCGGGTCGCCGCTCTGGGTGGGGACGCCAAACGCATGCACTTGGTCCGTGGGTAAATGATCCAACAGTGCCGCGCGAACCATCGCATAGTTACTATCGGCATGATCGTGCGGCACGTGCCGTTCGTCACCCCAGTACCAACGAATATCATTCCAGGGCAACTCTCGCTCACGTAAGAGCTCATACAACCGTCGTGGCGTTGAACCGCCCGACAAGGAGACATGGAATAGCCCACGCTGCCCGATGGCCTCCGTCGCAAGCTGACAAAACGTGTCCGCCGCAGCGGCTGATAGGCCAGACAAATCGTCAAAGGTCTGAATCATCGGTGACAATCAAAGGTACTGACGCAAGTGGAATCCATCCTCGCTGATCCAACGACAATGGCGGGTCTGAATTGAACCCGCCAGATGATAACAGCCAACAGGCGAACTGTCGTTTGCCCATGGGCTGCTGTGGGAAAGGCTGTACGTCTTTACGGCGTGTCGTCGGCCGCGTCGACTTTCGGCAAATCCTTGAGGTCGGGCTTGGCCATCTTCTCGCCATCGGATGACTCAGGAATCGGTGGCATTTCGCCCGGCGCTGGGAAGGCACTCTCAGGAATCGATTCCAGATCGCCGCTGCGATCCTCCGGCTTCAGCAGTGAGTAACCTGATTCCTGCAGGTCGTAACGTCCCCAGTACACCTGACGCACTGGGTTGTAGTAATAGACGTATCTCGGACGCGACGGATAGTGAATCGCATAGTGATGGTGGTAAGTCGTCGTTTCCACAACCGGGGCGTAAGTGTACCGACTGTAGTAATAGCGACGGACCGGGTGATAGGTCCAAGTGGTGTAGGTCTGACGATAGTAGCCAGCGGCTTCGGCCGGCCGCGCCGTCGCAAAGCACGACATCGTGGCTCCGACAAACAAAAGGCCTAGCAATCGACGGGAGAAACGGTTCATCTCAAATCTCCGAAATGGAAAGGTGCTTGAAATTCAAGTTTGTTCAGGGGCTGACAACGGAGTGTCTGGGAACCAATCAGCCTTGCTTCGCTCGACCGTCCTGCCAGGAGCGTGACCCGATGCGATTCCGGCTATTTCAATTCGTTCCAGCTGTACGAGATAGGCGAAGATGGTGGGGCCAGCGGACAACCAATCGGAAGAAAAAATCACACAAATTCGAATACGCCATTTTGCGGTACGGTGCCGCTGCCAAGAGAATCATAATCCCCCCGCGTGGGCTGGTCACTCGGACAGGGACTCAAACGTTTCGATCGCCACCGACACGCGTCGTCGGTCACGTCGCTGTCGCGGCCACCTGGCGACCAACTCCGTCACGCCGTCGCGAATGGATGTCAAGTCGGGATGATCCAGTGCCACCAAGACTCCAACCAACTCGATCGAAACAATCAACCGCTCGGCTGAATCCGTCACGCCGAGTTGATCGAGCTGGCCGAGGCTCGCGCGAAGATGTTGTTGCGCCGCTGCAAGTTCTCCCTGTCGGGCCAGCGACGCACCCAAGTCGCCCAAGACGATCGCGTGGTGAAGCGAGTCGGGTGGAATCGCATCCTGAACGGCCGCTGACTCGAGAATGGCCTGGGCCTCGCTGGCTCGATTCAGTTGCAACAGCGCAGCCGCCTTGGCGGACATCGCGATCGCGATACCGATGGAATCATCGAGCTGGCGATAGATCTCCAGAGCGCGTTCGAGCGTCTCGCAGCACGCGCTCGAGTCGCCGGAATCGTCCTGAGCGAGTGCCCGATTGTTGAGTGCTTGTGCAAGCGTCGGCAAATCGCCCAGTTGTCGGCTGATCGTCTCAGATCGGTCGTAGTCGCGTTCGGCGGATTCGAAGTCACCCGACTCCGCGTGGGCCGCCGCTCGACCGAGCAAGGCTTGCTGCAAATCGCGATGATCACGTGTTTCCGATGCGCCCTCCACCGCCGCATGCAGCGTCGCCAATGCGTCCTCCACTCGACCGGTTTGAACGGCAATCTTACCCATTTGGATCTGGCACCGTACTTCACGCGGATTCAAATCGGGATTCGACGCGATCCACCGACGAGCTCTCTGAAGTTGGGAGCGAGCCACATCGAGGTGCCCGGCGCGTCGCTGAATCTCGACCAGTTCCAACAGTGCGTCCATTCGCTCGGCCAGAAGCGTCGCGGACATCGGTTCTTCAAACGGATCTTGTTGGATGATCACCGAATCATCGTCAGGCAACAGATGTTCCAGCGTCGCGATCGCATTACTCAGTTGACCCAGTCGATACTGCAGTCGAGCCCGCAGTCGCCCGGCGGCCACCATCAACTCATCCACCTGCGGTCCACTGGATCGTTTCTCCGGATCCAGCGCCGCGATGCCCTGGACAATGCGATCGCACAACTTTAAAGCTGACTGTGTCTTGCCTGCCAACCGTTGCGCGTCGGCGAGTCGTAGTCCCAACGTTAGTTGATCGACGCCGGAGGCTAAACGTAGCATCGGTGTCAGCCGTTCCACACGGATACGTGAGTCCCAATGGTCGCCAGCCAGCCGATCGGCGGCCAACACTGCGGACAATCGAGCGTCCGTGTTTCCCCCGGCTTCTTCCAACCAAGTCGAAGCGGCAAACAAGTTCGAGGCGACGTGATGGGATGCCGAGTCGTCGGGTTCGGGTTGTGACCGATCTTCATCGGTGACCACGGAGATCAATGCGATGGCGGCATCGGTGGATTGGGACGGCGGAATCGTTTCGGTCGCAAATCGATGAATCGCCGCTGTTGTCTGCACCATCATTCGGCCTTCCATTTCGCGGATCCGAATGAGGTGCCTCGAGGCCAGGTCGTCCATCCAATCGAGGCCCGATAGACCCAACTGGTCCAATAACGCCTCGGCGACACCCGACCGCATCGGCGCCGGCCAGATCGCCAGTGACAGAAACGCTTGTCGCGCGTCCGGCGCGAGCCACTCGTAACTCCACGCCACCACGTCATGCAGCGTCCGATGCCGCTCGGGCTGATCCATCCGATTGCTTTTGAGCACGGAAAAGGAATTCAACAGCCGCGAGTGCAACTCACCGAGACTCATTACGCTCAGCCGAGCCGCTGCTAATTCAATGGCCAAGGGGTTGCCATCGACAAGGCGACAGATCTCGATGGCTTTGTTTCGATTGGAGTCGTCGATTTGAAAGTCGGGCCGGGCTTGTCGCGCTCGCCGGACCAAAAGTGATAGCGCATCACTGGAACGCGACGTACCCGGTCCGATGCCATCGGAATCAAGGCTCAGCGGCGAAAGCACGCAGGTGACTTCGCCCGCGATGCGCAGCGGGGTCTGGCTAGTCACCAGCACGCGTAGGGTTTCCGATCGGGCGAGCCAGCGGGCGACCTGATCGGCGGTTTCGCTGACAATCTGCTCCGCATTATCGAGGACCAGTACCATCGGCCGACCCACGGCCAACGCGTCGATCAAGCGTTCGCTTGCGGTCGCATTGGTGTCTTGGCGGATTCCCAAGGCGGCGGACACGGCGGCGGCGAGCTGATCGGCTCGAGTGGCATGGGCCAACTCCACCCAGATGACGTCTTGTTCGGCTCGACCTGCGATGCGACGGGCGATTGCCGCCGCCGTCTGCGTCTTACCAACACCGCCTCCGCCCGTCAGCGTGATGAGCCTCTCGGTTCCGTCGTTGGCACGAAGCGATTCCGCCGTTTGTTCGATCACTTTATCGCGGCCGATCAAGTCCGGCTGCGTCCACGGCAATCCGGCAACTTTCCCGGTTGGAGCGATCAATCGCGTGACGGACGTGCGTTGGTCGGCGAATCGCGTCAGGTGCTCGGCCAGTTCCGCGGCGGTGGCGTATCGATCTTCGATTCGCTTGGCCAAGCATCGCTTGCAAATCCGCTCAATCGCATCAGGCACATCATCCTGCAGCTGCCCCATTGGTGTCAGTGATCGCGTCTGGATTGCCTCAAAAATCTGATGGATCCCGCCGGCCTCGAAGGGCAACCTCCCGGTCACCAAACGGAACAGAATTGCACCGAGACTCCAGATGTCGGCGCGTCCATCCAGATGGTGCGTTTCACCGAATGTCTGTTCAGGGGACATGTAGGCGGGTGTGCCGACAATGTGTCCGCCCATCGAGTCCTGGTCGGCGCGTCGCACGGCGAGTCCAAAATCGAGCACGGTCGGATTCCCGCTCGAATCCACCAACACGTTCTGAGGTTTCAGATCACAGTGAATCAAGCCGGCCAGATGCGCGTGGTGAACGGCTGTGGCGATTCGCGCCATGATCTGCGCCAACTCGACGTAGACAGGCGCGTCGCGTCCTGACTCGCACTTGCCATCAAACCATTCGTCCAGGGTGACGCCGTCGATCCACTGCATGACCACATGGACCTGGTGTTCGTCGATGACGATGTCATGAATCGTGAGCAGATCAGCATGGTCCAGCGTCGCCGCGATCCTGGCCTCGCGGATCAAGTTGTCGCGTTGCTCGGCATCACCGACCAACGATGTTCGCAGTGTCTTGATGGCGACGTGACGCTGCAATTGGGTATCCAACGCATGCCAAACGGTTCCGAAGCTCCCCTGCCCAAGCATGCGTTTCTGGTGGAATCGCTCGCGCAGGCTAGCCCATGTGTCAATGGACGCCACGTCCACTTGAGGCCGAGGTTCCAGATGGATCTTGGTTCCTCCGTCGATTCCCATTTGCGTGCTTTGGCCCGTCGCGATGGGATCAACCGGGTCGTTCGTGGCGGGCGTGTCTTGGGAGAAGTGCAAGCCGATGAATAGCTCGTACTCGGCTTGTGACGTGAAATCGGTCACGCGGAATCGATCGCGCCAATCCTGTGGATCCAAGGTCTCACCTCGCTGCCGACGCAACCGCCATTCATCGGCAATCCACTCGCAAGTGCATTTCAATTCGGGAAATTGGTCTCGATATTGCTCGATGGTCTTGATCCACGAATTGTCTGGGGCCGTGCCGTCGGTGGATGGACCCTTCGACAGGGGACCGCTGGAAGGCCGGCCGCGAAAACGATACTCCATATCGATCCGAACGAGTTCCAATAACACTTGCGATTTGGCATCCTTCGCGAGCGTCGACTCTTGATCAAACATGTCATTCAGACATGCCGCCACGTCGGGCATTGGGATCGATCCGTCCGGTGATGAGTTAAAAACGAGCCACTGCGACTCAAACTCGTCGAGCCAGCGTTCCTCATCAAACGCCTGATCTGGATCGAATTCCGCGGACGCGTTCAACGACGAGTCGGTCATGTCGCGGACGTTTCGCTTCGTTGAAGCCAGAGATTGCGGACTTTTTCCAGGAGTCGACGAACGGTTCGCTCACTTCGGCCGATCTGATCGGCAATCTCGGTCATTTCATAACCGTGCATTCGTAGCCGAATGATTTCGATTTGATGCGGCTCCAAACCCGCCGTCAAGCGATCAAACTCGTCCATCATGGTCGCGGCTGCCTCCGGCAACGGTTCGCAGGCGGCTGCTTCGAAAACGCGCGCGTTCTCGTCATCACGCGGTGTCGATATCGATTGTTCCGCATCCATGCCCCGTTTCGCCGCTCGATGGTAGGCCACCCGACGACGTAGTTTATTCAGGGAGATGACGACCAATAGACGCCAAAGGTCACCCGTTTGGTCGATGTGAAATTTCTCGTCGCCCACACCCACGAAAAAACTGCGAAACGCGGACTGCACGACGTCTTCGGCGTCGACGCGCCGGGTGAGTCGACCGCTCATCCGCCGATGCACCATCGCGATCAGACGTGAGACGTATCGGTCGAACAGCTCACGCGACGCGGCTTGATCGCCAAGGCGACACTGGTCGACTAGGTGGACCGTCTGCTCATCCAGCGACGGAATTTCGTCAGGCGAATCTTCGTTCGTCAATGCGATCTACTCGGCAGCGGTAATGTGGCGCGCCCTGATTGCATTATATCAAGAAGACCACTGATTGCAGGGTCCATCGCGCGGACCGGCAATCATTCGCGGCGACCCCATTTGATGCCACCATCGATTGCGATCTCCGCCCACCATCGATGCATCGATGTTCAGGCGATACCGTCGATTCACCGACGAGGTGGTAGCTCGATCGCAATGGCCTGACGGTCATTACGCACCAGGAGCGTGCGAGCGAACAACGTCGGAATATTCCAAGTTTTGTGGTGCAAGGCATCGATTCGCAGCCACTCTCGATAGTCTTCCCCGGTCGCCTCCACCAGGATCACTTCACCGTCCTCCGCCTGAACCAGCAAGACGTCCTCGGCGAGGATGACTTGGCCCTGCCCACAGCGACTGCGCCGCGGCTGCTGCCACAGCGGTTCCCCTGTGTCGACCTGAACCGCTTGAAGCGCGCCGTTGTTAATGCCGTAGGCAATCCCATCTCGAACGACCGCGTGGTTGAACTTGGTCTTGAGCACGCGATTGGACGTCCACGACGGTGTCGCCGTCCATTGATCATTCATCGCCTGAATCTCCACCAGTGCGCTGCCACCACCGTATCCCTTGCCGATCAGAAAACGTCGGTCACCCGCCGGCATCGCAGCCGCGCAGTTCGCGCCCGAGTTGGACCGGCCAAACCAATCGAAGGACCAGAGCACCAATCCCGTGCTGATTTGGTGGCCGGTAATGGTGGTTTCATTGACCGAAACGATTTGCCGATCCTGGCCCTCCAGCATGACTTGGGGCGACGCATAGCTGATCTGGTCGGATCCCGCTCGCCACACAATATCGCCCGACATGGCATCGAAGGCGATCAGCGAGCGGCCTTCGTTGGCGGCTTCCTCGGGCCCTCCCAGGGGTACGACGCACATTCCGTCGACAATCAACGGTGAGCCGGCGCGACCCCAAGCGATTGCGGACTCGGATTCATCTTGACTCCAATTGGACATCGCAATCAAGTCGTGCGACCAATGCACGCGACCCGTGTACAAATCCAAACACCAGAGTTGCCCGGTCGCTCCCTGAGCATAGACGCGCTGATTCCAAATCGCGGGTGTCGAGCGCGGGCCTCCTTGACCGAGAGGGTGAAAGTGGGATGCGTTGTGGTCGACTTTCCAAACCAGCGTTCCATCATTCACGTCATAAGCGGTCACACATTCGAGGTCGTCGCGCTGCTCGAGCGTGACCGCCAGATCACCTGTCGCTGCAAAGCTCGACCATCCTTCACCGATGCCGATGTTCCAACGTTCTTGAACATCGCCAACGGACTGGGGAATCTCAAACCGGCGCCGGGCGACCACGCCGTCACGCTCGGCACCAAGAAAACTCGGCCAATCAATTCCCATCTCCGCGGAAGGATCGATTGCTAAGGATCGATCATCCATCGCAGCGGGCGGTTCGGTATCGATCGAATCGTTGTCACCGCTGACCGCCCCGGTATCCTGCAGAGCTCGGAGAGGTGGCACGTCGACGGATGCAAAGCGCCAACGCAACTGGGGAATCATCTCCCCTGACAGCGTATCCACCTTCCATATGGTCGCGGCAACCGCCACGACGACGACCAAGGTGATCGGCAATCTCCACCGCCGACCGCTCAATGCCATGGATCGTTGAAAGTGGAACCCAACCCATGCGAGCGTCAATCCGGCCGCGATCGAAGACTGAATGAACGCGCGCTGGTAATCGGTCGTCTCGGCCTGTAGCTGCAAGTAGGCGAGCACTCCTAAACCGACAATGAGCCCCACGAAGCCCAAGACGCGATGATTCCGAATCCGCCGACGACGACTCCCGGATGTGTCCGATGACGTCGCCTGGGCGCCAGTGTCTGCTTGATACTCCAAATCACTCATTTGCATTCTCCTTCATCCATTGAAGCCTTCCAGACTCAAACGAGCTCTGATTGGACGCGACCACGTCACGTGTTTCCGCGTGATGCTCGACCGATGGTCCAGTTGGGTCCCGCTGAGTAGCATACAGTCTATTGAAGATCAATTACGGACCGACAATGAGGCCTCATGTCATTCCAGGACGCGACCGATTTGTGCGAGACGCTGCGACAGAACGTGGCGAGCGTCGTGCTGGGCAAGCCGGCGTTGATTGATCAGTTGTTGGTGGGTTTGCTGGCCGGCGAGCACCTTTTACTCGAAGATGTGCCTGGCGTCGGGAAGACCCTTGCCGCCAAGGCGATTGCACGCAGCATCCGTGCGAAGTTTTCCAGGCTTCAGTTCACGCCCGATCTACTGCCCAGCGACATTACGGGCAGCATGATCTATCGCACCGATTTAGGCACGTTCGAATTTACGCCGGGCCCTGTTTTTGCCAACATTGTCTTGGCTGACGAAATCAATCGTGCCCCACCGCGAACGCAGGCGGCATTACTGGAGGCGATGAGCGAGGGCCAAGTTTCCATCGATGGTGTCACCCATTCGCTGCCTCAACCATTCATGGTGATCGCAACCCAGAATCCGTTTGAATATGAGGGAACGTATTCCCTGCCGGAAAGTCAGCTCGATCGGTTTCTCATGCGATCGTCCATTGGATATCCCGATCGATTGATTGAGCGAGATGTTTTAACGACGCACCAATCCGGTGAACCTGTCGATGAACTGGTCAGTGTGGTGGACGTTGACCAAATTATTCAGGCTCAGGAGGTCGTCGGACAAGTTCGGTTCGATGAGTCCCTAGCTGATTATCTGTTGGACATCGTGCAGGCGACGCGTGAGCACAGTAGTTTCCAGGTCGGCGTTAGCACGCGAGCGGCGTTATCGTTTTATCGAGGGTGCCAAGCACTGGCGATCGTGCGAGGACGTGACTACGTCACACCCGACGACATTCAAGAACTGGCCGTGCCCACGCTGGCACACCGAGTTCTTCCGGAGGGTGTCTTCCAGGGTGGTCGTCGCCAAGTCGTCGAGCAGCAGATCGCCGACTTGATCCTGCCGATCCAAGTTCCCGTTTGATGGAGCCCGTCATGCGGTCCCAACGCATCGACATTCATCAACACTCGGCGTCAAGAAGCCGTCAGCCGACACGCCATCGACTCACACGGCTCGGTTTTCAGGTCATGCTCATTGGAGTGTTTGGCCTGATTGGAGGCGCACTGAACGGTTTGAATCTCTTGGTCGTGGTAGCCGCGATTTCGTTTGGTGCCTTGGTCATGCAGTGGCGCGTCTGTCGGGACATGGTTGAGCTGACCAATGTCGAGCGACGATTGCCGGCGGAGATCTTTGCGGGATCGCCGGCACGGTTGCGGTATCAGATTACCAACCGCCATCGCATTCGACCGCTTTGGCTGATACGGATCGATGACCCACTGCGCCGGTTCACTGGTGCAACGGGGTATCAGATGATCCGTACCGGCATTGGGTGGCTATCGGCGCGACGGACGGCCAGCGTGGACGCCGACGTCACGGTGATGCGTCGAGGACGCTACGTGTTGGGACGGTGGCGTGCCTCGTCGGTTGCACCCTTGGCGCTGTCGACCGCGTGGCGAGATCAAGCCACCACGATGGAGACGATTGATGTTTATCCGCAGTTGTTGACCCTTCAGCCGACGTGGCGGCAGAGGCTACCGGCGCGGATCGGTAGTGTGAGTTCCAATGCCCAACGCCAGGGGGTCGCCGACGACGTGTTCTTTGGCCTTCGAGAGTATCGGCACGGTGACAGTCCTAAATACATCCACTGGCGAACGACCGCGAGATTAGGACAGCCCGCCGTCCGGCAGTTCGAGCAACAGCAGCGACTCGACCTTTGTCTGGTCGTTGATGCGCATTGTTTCGAAGAGAGCCATGATGCGGAAATCGCCATCAGTATGGCGGCCACAATCGCCGTGGAGCTATCCGGTGGCCTGACGGCACTGTCCGTCGTGGCGGTTGCTGGTGAATCTTCCGATGCGGTCTCCAGCGGAGCTTCCCGAGAAGGTCTTCGCCGAGTCTTGCGCATGCTTGCCCGCACCCAGCCCGCCCCATCGGTTGATCTGGATGCCACGCTGGAATACGCAATGGAGCTGAGCCCACACCGACCCGATCTGATGGTGGTTAGCACACGATCGCTATCGGAGGCGCTCTTGCACGCCGATGCCATGGCGGACCAAACGTCCATCCATGCCCAGCCATCCTTGTTGCGGCAATGGCAACGTCGCAGTCCCATCACTTGGATCAACGTCGCCGACGAGGAGATTCACGGATGGATAGCTTCCGATGTTTCGGACCGTTCCAATCATTCCGAGGCGCCGTCACCGCAGCCGGCTGTCCGGCCAGAGACGTCGGTTGAACTGGAGGCGGTACCATGACGCCGAGCACAACGAAGCCGAGCGCGATGAAACGGACCAACACGGATGACTTGGCCAATGAGTCTACAGACGGCTACGCGCTGCCAACACCTGACTCGCCTCTTCGTTTACGAACCAAACTCGCCTTCGCGACCATGACGGCATTGGGGGCGATGGTGATTGGGACCGGCGACGATGTTGGGGGTGCGGCCGGCTTGGTCGTGGTCGTATCGATCATCGGTTTCGTGTGTGTGGATTGGCTGAAACTGTTTTCGCTGCCCGCGATGGTGGCTTACGCGGCGATGATCATCGCCGCGGCGTATTGTGTCAGTAGTTTCTATAGTCTCCTCCAAGGTGCGACGGCGTCCGGGAACAGGATGGTCGCCGTCGCGGAGCTGCTACTGATCGCTCAAACGATCTTGATGCTCCAAGCCAAGAACCAACGGATCTTTGAGCAGTTGGTTGTTTTCGCCATCTTGAATTGTGTGGTCGCCGCCGTCTTCAATGATGCATTCAGTTACGGGATCTGGCTGATTCCACTCTGCATCACGCTGGGTTTGGCGCTGTGTTTTCTGGCCGCCGATTCCACCGTTGAACATGTACGCGATTCGAAGTTCGTCTCCGAAGAACGCCGGACATCCATCTGGGCGAGACTTGGCAGGATCGAGCCGTTTTGGCGACGCGATCATCCCCGTTCGGCGACCTCGCCTCGGTTGTCATCAGACCCTAGCCAACGGAGTGTCGTCAACAACGAAGGGGCACTCAGCTCCTTCAGCCGGGCTGGTCGCACGACACCCATCATCAGCATCTTCGTCCTCTTTCCGGCCGTCTCTGGCGTCGCCGCGTTGTTCTTTTTTGGTCTCCCCAGGACAACTCAGGCACGCCGCGGATCGACCTCGGGCGCACCACTGACGGGCTTCAATGACAAGATGAGGTTGGAGCAGATCGGCCAGATGTTGACCAACAACCGGCTCGCCCTTCGTGTTCGAATGAGGGATCCACAATCCAAGCTGTTCTACCCGGTCGCCGGCGGTGTCTATTTGCGAGGTCGTGTGCTCGAACAGTATGACGCCAACAACATTCTCGGCAATTGGACGGCCGTTTCGAATGGGGGCGCCAAACTGATGATGCCGCTCGCGCCTGAGTTCATCTCGGATCGCAGCAGCGATGACAACTTTTTCGATCGTGTTCGCGTCGACATCGAAGCCGAACCGTCGTCATCGACATCATTGTTCGCCATTGCGCCATTTCATCGTACGCCACGATCGTCGGCCGACGCGGATAGCGACGACGTCATCAGTCTCTTGGGACGTTGGACGATCCAGCGTCTCAAGCCGGGTCGCAGCAATTTGATTCGGCGGCAGCCTCGCATCCGGTACGCCTTCGAAACCACCGGTTTTAATGACGGCGTTCAAAGTGAGTGGACGCGGTTTCAATCGGAACAAGTCGACCAAGACGGGCGCGAGGCCAATGTCACCGAGCAAGGTCTAACCGCCGCGGACCTTGACTATATCGACCAAACGCTGGTTTATCCGTCCAACCTGATTCCGTCGGCCAAGCTAATTGCGGATTCCATCGTTGACGAAATGGAACCAGATCGACGTGACGCCGCCTCCATCGCCCGACGATTCCAGGATCATCTGGCCCAGAGCGGCAACTATACGTACACCTTGAATTTGAACGCGGCGATCCAGACGAACATGGATCCGATTGAGCAGTTCTTGACCGTCGATCGACGAGGCCATTGTCAATACTTTGCATCCGCATTGGCGATGATGTTGCGCAGTCAATCAATCCCATCCCGCGTGGTGGTCGGCTATCACACGGACGAGTTCAACGAACTGGGTCAGTATTTCGTCGCCCGTCAAAGTCACGCGCACGCATGGGTGGAAGCCTTGATTTCCAAGGAAGACATTCCGCAGCAACGAATCATCTATGGGCAAGCACCGGCGGACCAGTATTGGTTGCGGCTGGATCCCACGCCTGGTGGCGGCGGTGTCGACGCGGCCGGTTCAGGAAGTCAGGTCTTGGACATCGCCCAGAGTCTGTGGGATGACTACGTCATCGAAATGGATCCGAAGCGGCAAAACGTGGCGTTGAGGGCGGCGGTGGGCCTGGCACCCATGACGGACTCTTATCGAAGCTGGATTGACGAGGCGAAGGACTTGGCCGCGCAAATCAATGCCGGTGATATCGGCGGTCTTGCGAAAACACCTCGTTTCTCGGTGCCCGCCGCCATCGTCGCGATCGTATCTGCCGTGGTGGGTATCATTGTTTTTCGACTTCGACCACCGCGTTGGTGGCGACGACGATTCGGTGATTCATCCGTGGTCGCGGCTCTTCAGCCGTCGCTACCTTTCTATGCCGAAACGGTGGCGTGGATGGAAGAGAACGGGCCACTGCGTCAACCGAGTCAAACTCCGTCGCAATTCAATGACGATTTTGTGGCGTCGGTGCCGACCCTTGCCTCGCCGCAGCGGACTGCCCTGAATACACTTACGCGTGCGTTTTACGAACTTCGCTACGCCGCCGATGACAAGCATGATGCTCGCTGGCAGCCGAAGATCGAGGAATCGTTAACCGTCCTGCGGCAAGTCTCCTCATCCCCGACACTTCCACCGAATCCCACTGGCGAATGATTGTCACCATTGATGGTCCTGCAGGTGCCGGCAAGAGCAGCATCGCCCGGCAGTTGGCGGCAGCGCTCCAGTTCGAGTTCTTGGACACCGGTGCGCTGTACCGTGCCGTGACACTGGGTGCAATGCGTGCCGATGTTCCAATGACGGACGCAGCCGCCTTGGTTCGCTACGCCAGCAACATTCAATTGGATTGGTCCGATCGTCGAATCCTCCTCGACGGTCAGGATGTGACCGATCAAATCCGTACACCGGAAGTGACATCCCATATTCGGTGCATCGCCGATCCTCCGGATATCCGAGAGTTGTTGAGTCGACAACAACGTCGCTTCGCCGAAGGCCGCGACATCGTCACCGAGGGACGCGACCAGGGCAGTGAGGTATTTCCGGACGCCGAGTGCAAGATTTTTCTGACGGCGTCACCAGAGGAACGAGCTAAACGCCGACACAAGCAACTCGAACAGTCCGGTCAACCATCAAGTTACGAAGAAATCCTTGCCGCGCAGAATCAACGGGATCTGGAGGATCGCTTGCGACCTGTCGGTCGTTTGCGCGCCGCTCGAGACGCGGTGATCGTTCCGACGGATGGACTCTCGTCATCCGACGTCTTGGGACGTGTTCTCGATGTCGTCAGGCAATGCCTGGCGCGTACCGAAGCCGCAGGATGAGAGCGCGCGAAGACGCTCCTTCGATTGCCATGCAGTTGGTCGGGTGGCTGGTTGCCTCCCGTCATCGTCTCGTCTTGGCCGAATCCTGCACCTGCGGTCTTGCTGCGGCATCCATCGGCGCCATTCCCGGGGCATCCCAAGTATTTTGCGGAAGTCTCGTCACGTACCGCGTCTCCAGTAAAGTCGACTGGCTGTCGGTTCCCGACGAGCTCATTGACTCGTTCACTGCGGAAAGTCCACAAACCACCCTGGCGATGGCAACGGCGGCCATGGAGCGCACGCCCGATGCCTCGATTGCAGCGGCGATCACCGGGCACCTTGGTCCGGATGCGCCCACGGATGTTGACGGTCTCATCCATCTTGCATGGTTGCACCGAAACGATTCGGGCCACATCTTCACGGAGTCGATTCGTTTGACAAGCCAAAGCCGCGCAGAGCGGCAGACCGAAGCAGCGACTCGTCTCTTGAACGCCGTCCTAACGCTTCGCAAGACTTTGGTGGATCGATAATGCTGAATCGATGCCTCGTCGACCTAAGTTTCCGTAACGATGGTAGTCGTGGGAAACGGATTGCTCGTTGAGATAGCGAAGGCACTCGATGCGCCCCTGAGTGACGACGGGTTCGGCCACCACGCTGATGAACTGTCGACCGCAAACCTCCGCGACCGGTTTTGGCAATGGTGCGAAACACCGAAGTCGGGCAATCGGCATTTCTGTCAGACTCGCCATTAGATCCCTATCCGTTTGAACGACTGGATCGATCATGGATGGGATCGCATCGGCAAGGGATTCAAACAGCTCACGTGTCTGGGCGGATAGCGCTGGCTCCATCGACAACGTGATGGGCGTTTTCACCGCCATCGAGGCGCTCAACGCGACCAGAACGTCATCCAGGTGGTCCCCGGCGGTCACGCGAACATCCATGCCTTCCACGGGACGATAGCGACGGTGGTTGTCTTGACCGACCAACTGGAACGTATCGTGCTCAAGCGAGAACTCGTTCTTCAGCGCGGCCAGCTGGGATGCAATGGCCGCACGAAGGCGGCGTTGTGCTTGTGGATCGACTCGATCGGCGCTCGGCAACGCATCGAGCCAATGGACGAAACCGCCCAGCGCTGTGCCCTCCAACTCGCTCTGCGACGTCGGATGAGCGTGTTCGAGGAGTGTCTCGTGTCGATCTTCGACCTTTGACAGCGCCAACACATAATGCGGTCCACCAGCTTTGACGCCGGGACCATAGGCGCTCCACCCAACACCACCAAACGGTTGTCGCAACACGATCGCGCCCGTCGTGGGGCGATTGATGTAAAGGTTCCCCGCCGATACGGTCCGCTTCCACAATTCGACTTCGCGATCGTCCAACGTCTCAATTCCACTGGTCAATCCGTAACCCGTCCGGCGGACGATCTCAATCGCCTCTTCCAGCCGTTGATATCGCATGACGCCAAGAACGGGTCCGAACAGTTCCGTCATGGACGTGAAGCTATCTGCGGACACATTCCATTTGACACCCGGTCGATACAGCGTGCCTTCAACATCATCGGCATGATTCACGACATGTTCGGGCATCACCAACCAAGACTCACCAGGTTCGAGTTCCTTCAAGCCACGGGTGAGCGACGCGTTGGGTTGGCAAACCAGCGGCGTAATGCTGGTATGCAGGTCCCAAGCGGATCCCACCACAAGACTGCGCACCGCATCGGCGAGTGTCTCACGAAACGTCTCATCGTCGAACACCTCGGCTTGCAACAGCATCAGCGACGTCGCACTACATTTTTGGCCAGCGTGGCCAAAAGCGGACGCCACCACGTGCTTGATGGCTAAGTCCCGATCAGCCATTGCGGTGACGATCGTTGCATTCTTTCCGCCGGTTTCGGCGAGCAAGTGCAGGCCCGGGCGCGCCGCCAACATCGCTTTGGCGGTGTCCGTGCCGCCGGTCAAGATCACCGCTTCAATATCCAGATTCTCCACCAAGGAGGACTGCGCCACCGAGTCGGTGCATGGAACGAACTGCAAGGCATGCGTCGGTACACCGGAATCCCAGAAAGCTTGGCAAAGTCGCCACGCCGGCAACAACGTTTCGAGCGATGGTTTGAGCAAGACGGGGTTGCCGGCCGCCAAACCAGACGCGATTCCGCCCGCGGCAATTGCGAGTGGAAAGTTCCATGGCGTGATCACGGCCATCGCACCTCGAGGGGTCACCTTGACCGACACGTCTCGGTCCCACATCCGCATCGTCAATGGATAGAACTCGCAAAAGTCCACGGCTTCGCTCACCTCGGGATCGGCTTGTGCGACACTCTTTCCGGCATCCGCCACCATCGATGCGATCAGCTCACCACGCCGCTGTCGCAGCGTCTGGGCGACGTTTCGCAGTAACCGATGCCGATGTGCGAGATCCGTCGTTCTCCAATCAGACTGTGTTGCGGCGTTGACGGCTCGTTGGACCGTCTCCGAATCGGCAAGCTCGCAGCGAAGCGTCACTCGATGTGGTTGGGAGACATCGCGCGAGACGATCTCGCCATCACTGGTCACTTCATTGGCCGACGTCACAGGCTGAATCCGCTCGGACGCTTGTTCGGAGCGTTGCCGCCAGGTCTCCAAGACAGACTCGATCCACGCTGCGTTGTGTGGCCGTGACCAGTCGGTGTCGGGTTCGTTGACGAAATGGGTCCATCCATCGGCCGTCGACGGCATCACGGCAGGCTGGCGACGATCCTGTGTACGATGGGATTCGATTGAAACGGTGTCCATCTCATTGACTGAATCGACGAATGCCTCAGCAAGCCGTTGGAACTCCGGTGAATCGGCATGAAGACGATAGGAGTGCCTTAAAAAGTTTTCGTGCCCCGTGTTCTCATCCAAACGACGGATCAAGTACCCGATTGCATGGATGAAGTCATGTTGCGTGCACGCGGGTGCGTAGAGCAATAGAGGACGATCGGTCTGTGAAATGGCCCGTCGCTGGTGATTGGCCATTCCCTCGAGCATCTCGAACTGCACCGCGTCGCCGCATCCGGACGCCTCCGTCCAGATCATTGCAAGTGCCACATCAAATAGGTTGTGAGAGGCGATGCCCACACAAATATCACCTTTGGATGCGGCATCGATCAGCTCGGCGAGCATGGCTTTGAAGTTGGCATCTGTGTCGGACTTACGGTCATAGGGGGCCGCCTCGACGCCTTCGATACTGGCAACCACCCGCTCCATCTCCATGTTGGCGCCTTTGACCAATCGGATGGTTAGCGGAGTGCCGCCATCGGCGACTCGATGCCGAGACCAGTCAATGAGGGATCGCATGACGCTTCGCGAATCGGGTACATAAGCCTGCAACGCAATCCCCGCTCGAGATTGTTGCAAGCCCTCGCGACTGAGCGCCATCCTCAGTACATCCGCGGTCAGGTGAAGGTCACGATACTCTTCCATATCGAGGTAAATGAACTTGCCTCGACCGGTGGTGGCATCGACGTTTCGATTGGCGTTGCGATACAACAACTCTAAACGGTCCGCGACCGTCTTGACGGTGTGCTGCCAAGCCAACGGCGACACCTGACTGTAGAGCGTCGTGAGCTTAACGGATAAGCACCGGACATCGGGCATTCGCAACAAGTCCAAGTACTTGTTGAGACGCCTGCGAGTTTCCTGTTCACCCAGTAAAGCCTCGCCGAGTAGGTTCACGTTCATGGCGACGCCATGACTCTGGCGGGCGCGTAAGTGATCCGTCAGTAAATGCGATTCGGCGGGCAAGATGACATTGGCGGTCTCCTGCCGCATCTTTTCTTTCACCAAAGGCACTGCGACGCCCGGTAGATACTGGCCGAACGCCTGGAATCCGCGCAGCATCGCTCGCTCGACCGGGTTGAAGAATTGCGGTACCCCCTGAACACCCAAGACGTGAGCTAACTGATCAGCCACCCTTGCCGGCGTATGGGTTCGAAACGCCTGATCGGTCATCTCCACCAACGTTGCTTTGTCGCGATCGTGAGCGACAAGACGATCCAATTCCGCTTGTTGTCGTCGTTCCGCGGACGTTTGCATCGACTGAGCCTTCGACAGCAACTCCGCCGCCAATTCGACGGCGGCCCAGGCGTCTTCCTTCGAACGCCACGCCCACTGGTTTTGCCCTAATCGAATCATGACGCCCTCGAAGACGGTTTCAACGCGGCCACCAACCCTCGCTCTAATTTATCGTTTCGGACGCCTCCCGAACGATTGTTCGCCCACGGCACCGGTCGACCGCCGCTGGAGGTTGGACTGCCGTGTGTTCAACCGCAACACGAACGGAGGATCGGGCCCGGATTCCGCATCATCAGCTACTCCGTTTGGGTGTCCTGTTGGGAATTTCGGGAACCGCTGATTAGACTTAAGGGACTTTTCTGCTTCTCTGTTGGGACTGCGTCGATGTCGCCACGTTCAATTGTGCTTGTCGCTACAGCGCTCACTCTCTCGGTTCAGCTCGGGCAATCCATGGCGTTTGCGGCGCCAATCGTCCTATACGATGAGTCTGCCACAGGGGATCTGTCCAACCGCAGCGGTGCTCCCAACGATTCACCCGGGACACCCACGCAACTGGGGCTCCTCGCACCGGGGTCCGGTGGTGCGTTGCAGGAATATCGGGTGATCGGGAACACCGATGCAGGCGCTGCTGACTTCTTCACGATTGACATCGGAATCGGCAGCGAGCTGCAGGCGATCACATTCACCGACATTACGTATGCCAATCCAGCGTCCAACGATAACGGCATGTTTTTGGCAGTTTCGTCGGGCGCTACCTTTGCGAACTCGCGTAGTGAATTCAACAATCCCAATTTCACCGGTCGGTTCGGACCTCCGGTTGGCGCGAACTGGTTGGGTGGAGCCTTGATCGGCAGAGCCGTTGAGGGATCCGATATTCTTCCGACGATACTTGGAAACGCCAACTTTGGCGCCATCACCCTTGATGCACCCTTGGGGCCGGGGCAGTACACCTTCGTCGCGCAGCAAACGGGTGATCCGAATTCGTACACGTTTGATTTTCAAGTCGCTTCCGTCACGGCCATCCCCGAACCAGGATCGCTGGCGGCGCTGGCCATCGGTATTGCCTCGATGGCGTGTCGCCGTCGGCGTAATGCCGCATGACGACTGCGCACGCGCGTTGGAGCCAACGCAGTGACTAAGTCGCTTCGACAGGTCGTGGTGCCATCTCGAATCGAAACACGTTGCCATCATGATCAATCGTGACCTGTTCCCCATCGACGTTGTCGTTGCGGAGCAGTTCCGACGCCAAGCGGTTTTGCACTTCTTTCTGAATGACTCGTTTCAATGGACGAGCACCATAGGTTGGGTCGTAGCCCGCTTCGGCGATTTGGTCCATTGCCGCCTCGGTGACATGCATGGATAGTCCGTTGGCTTGCAGTCGGTTTGCCAAGTCGTCCAATTGCAACTCGACGATGCGACGAATCTCACTCGGCTGCAACGGATGAAAGGTGACAATGTCATCAATGCGATTGAGAAACTCCGGTAGAAATCGAGACTTCAGTGAGTCCTCCACCGCAGCTTGCATATCGGCCTCGGTGCCCCCTTCCTCGGTCACACGTTGAATCACTTGGCTACCCACGTTGCTGGTCATCACGATCACGCAGTTCGTAAAGTCAACCGTCCGACCTTGACCGTCAGTGAGACGTCCATCATCGAGCACCTGTAACAAGATATTGAACACATCTGGGTGAGCCTTTTCCATTTCATCGAGCAGAATCACACTGTAGGGACGTCGCCGCACGGCCTCAGTCAGCTTGCCACCTTCTTCGTAGCCGACGTAACCGGGAGGGGCTCCGATCATTCGTGAGACGCTGTGACGTTCCATGAATTCACTCATGTCGATCCGCACCATCGCGGATTCATCATCGAACAGGATTTCCGCCAAAGCTTTACAAAGCTCCGTCTTTCCGACGCCGGTGGGGCCGAGGAATAGAAACGAGCCGATCGGGCGATTGGGATCCTGCAGTCCCGACCGACTGCGTCGAACGGCGTCCGACACGGCTTCAACGGCTTCATCTTGACCAATGACGCGCGTATGCAGGCGTTCCTCCATCACCAATAACTTGGCACGTTCGGTCTCCATCATTCGCGTCACCGGCACGCCCGTCCAAGCACTGACGACCTCGGCGATTTCCTCGTCGGTAACTTCATTGCGCAACAGTCGACGTTCGTCCGATGACTGGGAGTCATCGGCGCCCGACGCGTCCACGTTATCAGCCCGTTCGATTCGTTCCTGCAATTCATTCTGTCGGGCGCGGACCTGCAGCATCTCTCGATAGAGGTCTTCGGGACTTTCGCCGCGCAATTGCATTTCCTTTGCCTCACTGTCCAGCTGCGTGAATCGGTGTCGCAGATGGTCGGCTTCTTGTCGGATCGACTGCACATCATCGAGTCCCAACTTTTCGGCGTCCCACTGTTCTTTGAGGCTTGCCAGCTCACTCTTGACGGAATCCATCTCCGATTCAATCTGTTCCCGCTTCTCGACGGCAGACTGTTCCGGTTCGTCGACAAGTTGCCGATGAACCAACTCGAGTTGTCGAAGTTGCCTTTGCAAACGGTCGATCGGCTCTGGCACGCTCTGTTTCTCCATCGCCAGACGGCTGGCAGCTTCATCGATGAGATCAATCGCCTTGTCGGGAAGAAACCGATCGGCGATGTATCGGTTGGAAAGTTGCGCCGCCGCGACGATCGCATCATCTGTAATTCGCACGCCATGATGCGACTCATAGCGCGGTTTCAGTCCGCGCAGGATCGCCACGGTATCCTCCACGCTCGGTTCGCCAACCATCACCGGCTGAAAACGTCGTTCGAGTGCCGCATCTTTCTCGATGTGTTGTCGATACTCGTCGAGGGTGGTGGCTCCGATACAGCGAAGCGCACCGCGGGCTAGCTCTGGTTTGAGCAGATTGGCCGCGTCGGCGGAACCTTCGGCGTTTCCGGCACCGACGACCAAGTGCAATTCGTCAATGAATAGGATCACGCCACCATCAGCATCCTTGACCTCGCGCAGCACTGCTTTGAGGCGTTCCTCGAAGTCGCCTCTGAACTTCGCGCCGGCAACCAAGGCCCCCATGTCGAGAGAAACGACTCGTTTCCCTTTCAAGCTCTCTGGGACATCCCCCTCAAAGATGCGCAGGGCGAGACCCTCGGCGATGGCGGTCTTGCCTACACCGGGCTGACCAATCAACACCGGATTGTTCTTTGTTCGGCGTGAGAGGACTTGGACGACACGGCGGATTTCGTTGTCGCGACCGATCACTGGATCCAGCTTACCGGTCTGCGCCAATTGCGTCAGATCGATGCCGTACTTGTCGAGCGATTGATAAGTTGACTCGGCGTTGGGGTCAGTCACTCGCGCCGAACCTCGGATCTGGCTCATCGCTTGCAACACATCATCGGCGCCGAGGCCTGAGAGTGCTAACAGACTTTGAGCCTTGTTGTCCGTTTGGGTCGTCGCCAGCAGAAGATGCTCGGTGCTGACGTACTCATCCTTCAACGACTCAGCGGCTTTGGCTGAAGCATCCAGGACCGATTGCAACTTCGCGGCGACGCGAGGCTGAACGGATCCCGTCGTACGCGGTAGCTTGCTGATCTCACTGCTGATCAATGAACGCAAGTTGTCGACATCGACGTGAAGCTTTTCGAGCATCGGCTTGGTGATGCCGTCCGACTGATCCAACATCGACTGCAATAGGTGCAGTGGGTCGATTTCCGCATTTCCCGCATCGGCGGCCATCGACTGGGCCGACGCCAGAGCAGCTTGAGCTTGAGTGGTCAGTTTATCGATGCGAAAGGCCATGATTGGCAACCTCCAAGTTTGCAGTCCAGATAAGTGGTGATGTCGAGACTCAACAACGCCGGGTTGCTGTCACGGCATCAAAAAGGCGAGCGTCCGCATGCACCGGAGTGCCGCGTCCGCCCGCCGAATCGGTGGTCGCCAATGGTGAATGGCGCCAGTTCAACGAGGTGAGAAAACGTCGCTGCCTCGTGTCAGTCTTTCACCTCGAATTCGGCATCGATGGCGTCGTCGTCTTCACCGCCACTGGCCGCAGCGGCTCCAGCGGCGTCGGCAGCACCATCGGCGCCGGCCGGATTGCCATCAGTCTTTTCGTAGAGCACCTTACTGAAAGCTTGTGATGCCGCTTCCAATTCGTCGGACGCGGCTTTGATCGCAGCCAAGTCATCGCCTTCGGCGGCGGCCTTCACCTTATCGATCGCAGCTGTCATCGGTGCCTTATCGTCATCAGACAATTTGTCCGCATTGTCGTTCATCAACTTTTCCAGTTGATAAACCTGTTGATTGACTTTGTTGCGAGCCTCGACCAACTCAAATTGACGTTTGTCTTCCTCCGCATTGGCTTCGGCGTCTTTTCGCATTTGGTCGATATCGTCGTCGGACAACGCGCCGCTGTCTTTGATCTCCACGTTCGCCTCCTTACCGGTCTTCAGTTCCTTGGCTGAGACGCTGAGGATGCCGTTTTGATCGATATCGAACTTGACCTCGATTTGCGGAACGCCGCGCGGGGCCGCGGGGATCTCTTCGAGATTAAACTCGGCCAACAAGCGGTTTGCGTTGGCCATCTTGCGCTCACCTTGGAAGACACGCACGGTTACCGCGGTTTGGTTATCCGCCGCCGTGGAGAAGACATTCTTCTTTTCCACCGGGATCGTCGTGTTTCGCTCGACCAGGGCGGTCATGACACCGCCTTCGGTTTCGATCCCCAACGTCAATGGATTCACATCGAGCAACAAGACATCGTTGCGATCACCGGCCAACACGCTGCCCTGAATCGCCGCACCAATCGCGACCACCTCGTCAGGATTGACTCCCTGGTGTGGCTCTTTACCAAAGATCTTTTTGACGGCTTCGCGAACCTTCGGCACACGGGTGCTTCCGCCCACCAGGACGATTTCATCAATGTCACTGGGGCTCATGTCGGCATCCTTGAGTGCCTGCATGACGGGGCCGCGGCAACGATCCACCAAGTCATCGATCAATTCTTCGAACTTCGAACGAGTGATCTTCATCGTCAGGTGCTTGGGACCGGATGCATCCATCGTGATGAAAGGTAGATTGATGTCCGTTTCGGGAAGCGTGCTGAGTTCTTTCTTGGCCTTTTCACATGCTTCTTGCAATCGCTGCAGTGCCATCGCATCGTTACGTAGATCGATGCCGTTCTCTTGCTTGAATTCCTCGGCGACGTGATTGATCAGGGCTTCGTCAAAGTCATCACCGCCCAGGTGGGTATCACCCGAGGTGCTGATCACCTGAAAGACGCGACTTTCTTGCTCCTCGTCACCGCTGTCGGCTACTTCCAATACGGAGACGTCGAACGTACCGCCACCCAAATCGAACACGATGATCGATTCGTCTTTCTTTTTGTCCAAACCATACGCCAATGCAGCGGCCGTCGGCTCGTTGATGATCCGTGCGACCTCCAGGCCCGCAATCTGGCCGGCATCTTTCGTCGCTTGTCGTTGGGCATCGTTGAAGTATGCGGGAACGGTGATGACGGCCTTGTTGACTTTGTGGCCGAGGTACGATTCCGCCGATTCTTTGAGCTTGCGCAACACCTTGGCGGAGATTTCCTGCGGGGTGTATTCGCTGTCGCCCACCGCGATCTTCACGTATTCGCCAGAACCACCGGTTACACCGTAGGGCACCATCTTCTCTTCGGACTCGACTTCATTGTGCCGACGGCCCATGAAGCGTTTTGCCGAATACACTGTCCGCTTGGGATTGGTGACCGCCTGTCGTCGAGCCGGTTCACCAACGATGGTTTCCTCTTTGTCCGTGAACGCGACCACGCTCGGCGTCAGTCGGTTGCCCTCGGGATTGGGAATCACCTTGGGCTCGCTGCCTTCCATGATGGCAACGACGCTGTTGGTGGTCCCCAAATCGATTCCGATGATTTTTTCGCCTGATGCCATCTGGTGGTCTCCTTCGCGAAGTTGGTTTGTAATGGTTAGGCTGGTCCAATTCGTCAGCAAATTGTCTCGCCGAACCTGTTTGGCAAGAACTGTGCCGGACGCATGTTGAACTGGATCGCGCAAAATGGGCAGATGCCGAAGACATCGCGTTTTACAGCATTAAATGCGGTAGTTTGCTCGCAAAAAAAATTTCGACGTCGTATTTGACAGTCGCCTGATTCGGCATCGGACGGCCACCATGACGATCTGTCAAATAGGCAGACCCGCGGGGCGATCGAGGCTCGCTCGACCATCCCTCACCTCCTTATTGGGACGATCATGTCCGACGAGTGCAACCCAGACGAACTGGATTCAATCGACCGAGATATTCTCGCTGCCATTCGTCGACGCTGCGGCTTTTTGGCCCGACGCAACACCACAAGTCCAGCCGGAGCCAATCGATCGTGGCAAGCTGAGCTGTCCCGTGTCGAAAGGATCGCTCGATCCAATCGTGACTCGTCGACGGAGGCGGCTATCCCGGCAGCGATCTCAAGGGATGCTGAAGTGGAAATCATGCGGCATATCGCTTCAGTATGCCTGCAAGTGAATCAACCGTTGTCGGCGGCATTCCTCGGACCCGTCGATAGCTATAGTCACCTTGCATGTCTGGAGTACTTTGGCGCCGGCATCGCCGCAGTGCCTGTCACATCCATCGCTGCGGTGTTTGACGCGGTTGGTCGTCATGAAGCGGATCATGGCATCGTCCCGATCGAGAACAGCACCGATGGTCGCGTCGTGGATACCCTGAGCCGGTTGTTGCACGGTGACTCGCAGATCGTTGGCGAGGTCCTGGTGCCGATCCATCATGCGTTGCTCAGTGGCAGCGAACGCGACCAGATCCGAGAGATCCACAGCAAACCTCAGGCGTTATCGCAGTGCCGGCGATACTTGTCGGATCATTTCCCGTCGGCTCGGTTGGTTGAAACCACTTCGACGGCCGCCGCGGCAAAACTGGCATCCGAGCAACCCGGGATCGCCGCTGTGGCCAGTCTCGAAGCTGGTCGTCGACACGGTCTGGCGGTCATTCAAGCCAGCATCGAGGACAATCCAAACAATGTGACGCGATTTGCAGTCTTGGGAAATCAATCGCCACCCGCCTCCGATGACGATAAGACCACGCTGATGTTTCAGGTGGACCATCGTCCCGGCGCCCTGGCTGACGTGATGGGAATCTTCAAGTCGTGCGACCTCAACCTGACTTGGATTGAGTCGTTTCCACAGCCCGATAGTGACAATGAATACTTCTTCGTGGTCGAGTTTCGCGGCCATCGTGATGACGTCCACGTGCGGCGCGCCACGTCGACGCTCCAGACGCAGACGAAACTCATGCAAGTCTTAGGGAGCTACCCACGGGGACGCCGTCCATAAGCGGCGAACGGCGGCTAGTGCACCCAGATGCCCCAGACCGCGATCATGGCTATCGTTCCGAGCGTCGCAACGACGATGCCATTGAGACGTCGCCGCTTGAGATACAGCAAGAGCGCAAATCCGGAAATCGAAAACAACATCAAGATCACCGCTGAAGCATCAATGAGGATCGACCAGCCTGGTCCAGAATCCCGACCCTTGTGCAGATCATTCATGATCGAGACGACGCCACTGGTGATCGTTGTAACCGTGTAGCGCCCGTCATCTCGATTGATGAACACGTCCGCGGCATACCCGGGCGATTTGAAAACGACCATGACATCAAATTCACTGGTCTCGAATTCGGTCACGCGACCCCGCAGCGAGTGTTCCTGAC
>JBCDIU010000025.1:0-86596 GCA_038748615.1 Planctomycetota bacterium
AAAACTACCTCGACCCTTTGGATTTTTTTTTTTTGTGTGGGTGTTTCTTTGCCGGGTTGTTATGCATTCTAAACCTGGCCCACTACCAAGAACATTGATGGCCCGTTGCACAGAAGACAACACATTTTCCGATGCAAATCTGCAAACAAGTCAACGAAATGAAATGGAACATGCGGAAGTCCAATCTAATCATTGCGCTCATCGGCTGCGTACTTTCCTCACCCGCGCGGGCATCCGAAGAAGTCCGCCCCAACATTTTGTGGGTCACCTGCGAAGACAACAGCCATCACTGGGTAGGGTGCTACGGCAACGAAGCTGCCTCGACGCCGCACATTGATGCCCTTGCGCGCGAGGGGATTCGGTACGAGTACGCCTATTCGAATGGAGCGGTTTGTGCTGTCGCTCGCAACACGCTGATCTTGGGACGATACGCGTGCAGCAATGGTACGCATAACATGCGAAGCCGATATCCCGTGCCAGAGAGCTTTCGGACATATCCATCGTTCCTTCGCGAAGCGGGTTACTATTGCGTCAATCGTTCCAAGACTGATTACAACTTCGCAACAGATGACAAAAGTCACTGGGACGAATGTGGACCAAAAGCACATTGGAAGAATCGCGGGAAGGACCAACCATTCTTTGCTGTGTTTAACACGACGACCAGCCACGAAAGCAGCTTGTTCGAAAAGAAGACGGATAGTTACCGAAAGCAAGGCAAAATTCCTGTCATGCCATCACGTGACCCATCGTCCGTTGCGCTACCGCCACACTATCCCGATACGCCTGAAATTCGCCAGGACTGGGTAACTTACATGGACGTCATGTCGGCCATGGATCAGGAGATTGGAGACTGGCTTGCCGAACTGGATGATGAGAACGTCCGCGAGAACACAATCGTTTTCTATTATTCCGACCATGGCGGGATCCTGCCTCGAGCCAAACGCTACATCAACGATACGGGAACTCACGTTCCGATGATTGTTCGCTTTCCTGAAAAGTGGCAACACCTGGCGCCGTCCAAGCCGGGTTCTGTAAGCAACCGAGTCGTCTCCTTTGTCGACCTACCACCGACCGTGTTCAGCTTGGTAGGAATCGAGATTCCGGAGCAGTTTCAGGGACGTGCGTTTGCCGGCGCAGCCGCTCAGGATGCCGAGCCGTTTGCTTTCCTGTACGGCCAGCGATTCGATGCTCGGATGCTTCGTTTTGTTCGCGGTGTCACCAATGGGCAATATCGCTACGTACGCAACTTTCACCCGCATCGTCACCGCGGCATCTTCACGGGTTTCCCACATAGTCAACGCGGCTGGCAATCACTGCTGCGACTGTACAAGTCCGGACAACTTAATGAGGAACAGTCGGCATATTGGACAATCCCTCAGCCGAGCGAGGAGCTTTATCACACGGCCGAAGATCCTTGGGAGACAAACAATTTGGCGAGCGACCCTGCTTATAAAGAACAATTGGCCGAGATGCGACAGGCAACGCTAGATAAGATGCGTCAAGTACGTGATACAGGTCTGGTTCCCGAGTCGATGTACACGGCGATCTCGAAAGACGGCACCGTTTTCGACTATGTCCAAAGTGCTGACTTTCCGTACGAGGAAGTGCTGCAGACTGCCTTGGTCGCTGCCAGCAAAGGAGATGGGACTTTGCCGCTGCTGCGTGCCGCCATGCAACACGAACACCCCGTGATTCGATATTGGGGCGTGACTGGTTGCACGATCCGAGGGAAGGACGCATCGAGCGTTCAGCGTCAGCTTGAACAGCTGTTGGCGGATTCGTCGCCATCAGTTCAGCTTGCCGCGGCAGAAGCTCTTTATGCCACGGGAAGTCAGTCGCGCGGCTTCGTTGCTTTGCAGAACATTTTGGATACGGCGATCGATCCCGTGGTTGCACTCGACGCATTGAACGCGGCCGAGGCTCTTGGGGTGATGAATGAGATCCCCGCAAAGCTATGGTCAAAAGCATGCAAGGTTGGCTCCTATACCCAACGCATGTCTGGCGATCAGAAAGATCCAAATTTGCAGCGATAGCTACTGCCAGCAGCGATCCATCACTTGAAGTAGATCGCCCCGTCCTCGACGGCAGGTTGCTGCTGTCGTCGTAGCGGTGCCCTTCCTAAGGATGAATCATCGCTGAAGACATTTACTTAGCACGCATTAACAGAAAGGAGGTTTCCGTTCGAATTGTTAACCGCGGTCACTGCACCGCCTGCCGCCGTGGTGCTCCGTTGAGATATCTCGTGTATTCGGTCGGTCAACTACCAGCACAAGACCATCCTCGTCTCCCTGCCTGACAATCCGTTAGTTCATCGTTGCGGCTCGCTTCCGAACCCCGATGGCGACATTATCGTCCAGTGGAACCGCCGTCGTGGCGGTCCATACATTGCCTTGCCTCCCGGCTGGCGGGTAAAGGAGTAAACGCCCATGTCGGATGTCACTGCGACTTAGTGCGCAGCTGAAAGAAGGACACTTTCGGGGTTCGTGAATTCAAATTCATTTCCTTGGCAACAGGACAGACCCAACAAGACCTTTCATCGGGGCCATCAGCCCCTACTGACGTTAGAGAATCATCCTGTCAGAGTCGACCACCTGCGGCTTAGCAAGGGTGCAGAACCAGCCTTTGACGCCCGCTCGAATTCGATTGCTTGTCTGCGTCGGTTGCATCGACTTCGGAAGATGCGGTCTCTATGCTGAACGCGTCGGTGAAAGGACCGATGCATCGCATTTGGTGAAGTCAGCGAAGACTTTCGAGTTCTCAGCCATGAGTTGTTCCGCCATACTTACGAAGTTAACTAATATCACCTTGTCCGAGGCAGATATCGTTCCTTCGGCGTTTTGCTCCAGCAAAGCATCCAACAAGGCCTGCTGCTCGGGCGGAAGCCGTATTGGTCGCGGTGGGATAACGGGCCGGGCGTTCAGTAGCCCGGCAATCGAGTAGACTGACGGGATGAGTCCCACGCGCCTATACCGCCATCTTCACCAAGACTCCTCTGGCGCGCCAAGACGCGAGAAGCGGGAACATGTGCGCTGCCATCGAAAGTGGCATCGTAGGGACATCGGCTCCGTGTTGCCGTTGTGCGTACGCGGAGTCAACGGGACGACCAGCACCGCCAATTGTCCTTCCTTACCTCGTTGAAGTGTTGATGGTCGACGCATCCCTCGGTAACGGAGTCTTCTTTCAGCAGTCCGATTACGGGGGTCTCGTCCGGCGTTGTTTGGCGATGCTGATTGACAGCATCGTGCTCTACGTCACCGCAATGGTCATCTGGGCAGTCCTGGTGATGCTCCTTTGGGATCCGCAGACGGGGTGGGTGCCCTACCCGTTGTTCCTGGCGCTCTGGGGAGCCGTCGCATGGGTCTACCTGACGGTCGTGAAGCGGTCCCGTTGGCGTACGATCGGTTATCGACTCACAGGACTCCGAATCGTCTCGTTGACCGGCGGGCACCCATCGCTTGCCGCAATGACGATCCGGTTCCTCTTGTCGACGTTTGGACCATTCAGCGTGTTCCTGGATCTCATATGGTTGAGCGCCGACGCCGAACAATAACCGCTGCGCGACTGTTACGCGAGCACGTACGTGGTGCGGTACCGGTCTCGACCAGCCGGCGACGGTCCGATTCATTTGACACGATATTTCTGCGCTGGAATGGCGCCATCTTATCCTCGCGTTATTCGTCGCGATCGCCATTTACCTGATCACGTTCCTTTGTGAGCGATCGTTCGACTGTTTCAACGCACGACACACCGCGTATCGGAAACCTCACCGCCATGCCCTCCGTTCTCGCCATTGCCGCCCATCCTGATGACATCGAATTCTTGTTTGCAGGCACGATGATCCGCTTGCGTGAGGTCGGTTGGGATCTGCATTACATGAATGTGGCCGACGGTTCAAAAGGCAGCACGGTGATGGACAATGCGACTTGTGCCGCGACACGGTTGAGGGAGGCCCAGGACGCCGCACGGCTCCTTGGCGCCGAGTTCCATCGGCCGATCTGTCCGGATATGCAAATCGAGTACACGTATGAGAACTTGCAGAAGGTTGCCGCCGTTGTTCGGCGTTCGCAGGCGAGCATCGTGCTCGCCCATTCGCCGATCTGTTATATGGAAGACCATCAGAACGCCTGCCGCCTGGCGGTGAGTGCCGCCTTTGGCCATGGCATGCCAAATCTTCCAAGTGACCCTCCCGTGGATGTGTACATGCATCCCGTCACGGTTTACCACGCCCAGCCAGTTGGCAACCGGTTACCAACCGGCGAATTGGTTGTACCGCACTTTTATGTCGACACCACCGACGTGTTGGATGCCAAAGCGGAGGCGCTCGCGGCGCATCAGAGTCAAAAGCAATGGCTGGATCAAAGCCAAGGGATGGATAGCTATATCGAAACCATGCGAGAGGGATCACGGGAAGTCGGCCAAATGAGCGGCCGGTATCAGCATGCCGAGGGATGGCGCCGTCGACAGCATTGGGGCTTCTGCGGGCCTAAAGACGATCCGATGCGCGAGGCGCTTTCGGATTGGATCGCGGAGTCGACGTGACGGGTTAATGAATTCTTTGGTAGATCCTAGCCGCGTTCAACTCACTTGAATTGATGGGTTTCGGCAACGTGACCGACCCAGGCGTTGGATTTGTCAGTTCTTCCGTCGTCGCAATTCCCTAGCCTGGCGTGGCCTGCCTCTGGGTCATCGGTGGCCATGTGTTGGCCCTTTTTCATCGCCGACGACGTACTGCTTGGAGCGGATGAATCCCGGTCAGGGCGCCAGGGTGAACTATGCCGTCAGGGATTCATCGCTTTCAATACGACCATCGCGGACTCGCAAAACGCGTTCGGCGACCGAGGCGACTTCTTCACTGTGCGTCACGGTCACCAATGTCATCTTCCGTTCTCGATGCAGCTGATCAAATAGCTGCAGAATCCCTTGGGCCGTTTGAGTGTCCAAGTTTCCAGTCGGCTCATCAGCCAATAGCAACCTCGGACTGTTCGCCAACGATCGCGCGATCGCGATCCGCTGACGTTGCCCAACCGATAACTGGCTCGGTAAGTGACCGGCTCGTTCGGACATGCCGACGGCCTCGATCAACTCGCGTGCTTTCTCGACACGCTGACGGGCCGTTCGATTCGTGCCAAACATCGGCACCTGGATGTTTTCGAGACTGTTAAGCGTCGGCAGTAGATAAAAAGACTGAAAAACAAAACCGATCTCCCGCCGACGCAATTCCGTCAGATCCGGGATCTCGCTGACCGACATACCATCGAACTCAACACGGCCCGACGTCGGCAAATCCAGTGTCCCAAGCAAACTGAGTAACGTCGACTTGCCGCTGCCGCTGGGTCCCATGATAGCGACATACTGACCGGAATCGATCTCGAAGTTGACGCTATCGAGAGCTCGAACGTTTCCGTCGGGATAGTCTTTGGTCAGATCAATGCCGCGTAACAATGGCGTCGTCGTGGCGGACATCCAGTCACCTTGAGAAGGGTCCACGTCAAAATTGGTACAAGGCGCAAGCGACTTGAAAGCCCGAGCCCACGTTGATGATCAAACCCTTGTCGCCCGTCTTGGCCACTTGTCCGGCCGAGCCATTCGACGCGGTTGGCCCATCCATCAGGTGCATCATGGCCGCCGGCGTCGACGATGTGAAGCGGTCCAGGGAGTCGTCGCAAATGTCAACGGTTCGATCTCTCGGCATCCCCAACTCGGTCGCCACCTGATGCGGGTAACCTTTTCCCATTTGAGGCGGCAGCAGCCAGTCGATATCGTCCAGGCTCAGACCTTGCTCGGAAAGAAATGCATTGACCGATTGCCGAATCCAGGGCAAACAACGT
This sequence comes from Planctomycetota bacterium, assembly GCA_038748615.1. Lineage (GTDB taxonomy): Bacteria > Planctomycetota > Planctomycetia > Pirellulales > Pirellulaceae > Rhodopirellula. The sequence continues at coordinate 5,829 of JBCDIU010000025.1, forward strand.
TCGGCAAGATCCGGCGCGATCTTGGGCTGAATGCACGTTCGTCCTGACGGATGGTTCCAATGGGCCGTCACGCGGTAATCGTCTAATTCGGTAGGGTACGAGTCGAATCGAAACGCGTGGAAACCGGATTCACCGTCCGTCGATTCCCGCAGGATGGCCGCGGACGCCATCTCGCAAAGCCCAATCGTCGGCGTATCGGGTAAATCCAAGTTGTTCTCGACCTCCGACGCAACGATCAACCCGCACTCAATGCGACCGGCACGCCCCATTTCGATGAGCAAATGACAGGCGTTCAAGAAGCCGATCGAACCGTTCAGCAGATCAAAACCAAATGTCTTGACCGGATTATCCGCGGCCGCGTCGGCATTGATTCCCAAATCACCAGCCAGCATGGCGGCCAACGCGGGCTCGGTAAGGAAATCCGTTCGGTAGACACCCACGGATATCAGCATCTCGATTTCGTCTCTGGAAAGATCCGATCGGTTCAGACAGCTCGATGCCGCTTCCTTCATGAGGGTCATGCTGTCTGCCCGCGTTCCTTCTGCGGGAGTCGCCAACGAGATATGGTCCAGAGTGAACGGCGTCAGCATCGCCTCACCATGAAGCTTCACCTCGCTTGGGGTCGACTGTCCATTCTTCTCGCCGCCACGCAAACGATCGGGCATGTCATCGCAGGTATAGACCGCTGTACCGGTCGTTTGCCCGGACCCGGAAATCGCAAACAGAATCTTGTCGCCGGTTCGAATGCGGCCATTGTCAATGCAATCACGCATTGCCAGAAAATGAGTCGTGCTCGCCGTGTTTCCGCGTTCCTGTAAGTTGTCGATCATTTGGTGACGACAATCGCTGTTGAGACGCTTGGCGATTTCATCCAGCGCGCCTTGGATGGTCATCCGAGACGTTTGGTGGGGGATGATGTGTTGCAGATCCTCCACATGCCGACCCGTCGCCTGGAGGACGTGTTCCGCGTGGGCGGCCGCATGCGGCACGATGGACGCGGTCACCTTGACCGCATCGGTGTGCATCACGGCGCCACCGTGCGGCTGGTCACTGGGTTTGGCAACGCATAGCCGGCTGTACTTGCCCAGCGTGTACATGTCGAATCCCTCGAATCCGACGCCGGTTCGGTTGGATGCCGACATCGCCACGGCCACACCAGAATCGCCAAGGGTGAGCGACGCCAATTGAGGGTCCAGGTAACTCTCAATTTCTCGTTGAGCATTGGCCGTCAAATGAGAAATGTACTCGCCACTGAAAACCATCGCGTGCCGAACGGCACCGGACTGAATGAACGCGTCGGCGACAAAAGCTGCCGTCCAAAGACTGGCACAAGCGTTGGAGATATCAAATGCCAACGCGTTGGTGAATCCAAGACGATCCTTGAGCGTGACGGCTGTGGACGGTTCATATCCCACACAACCGTCACCATCCCAGCGAGAGATGTTGGCGCTGATGATCAGTCCAAAATCGGATGCCTTGATCCGAGAATGCTTCAAGCAGTCCTGGATGGACTCGGTTGCCAAGTCGATCGCAAATTCATCCTCGCCGGCAAAATGACGCGACTTGATTCCGGTTAACCGTTCCAGCGGAACGCGGATCGGCTCGCGACATCCGTCGAGAACTTCGCGGGTCGTGACGACGCGGGGTGGTAGATAGGTCCCAACGCTTTCGATGATGGTTTGAACAGGCGTCATGCGTTGGGCAAATTGGACGGATCGAACGAAGCATTCGCGGCCGGATCCGGTGCGGTCAGCGGCGCCGGCGGTCGGTGATGCAGATAGTCGTACAGTTCGGCGATCGTTTGATGTTCAAACAACATTTCCGGCTGCAATACGAAATTTGGATCACGATCGGACGAAGGTTTTGGACCCGCATCACGCCCCTGGCCATTCAGATGCGACGCCAACCCGGAATCGTTGGCCTTCGCAATGATCCGCAGACTCGTTAGCGAAGCGCCTCCGAGGTCAAAAAAGTTATCGTGGATGCCAACGGGCGTCACGCCCAGTTCGTCGGCCCAAATCTTAGCCAGTGTCGACTGCCATTGATTTTGCGGCGCGACGTATTCGTCCGACAGAGCCCGACCCTCCGACACGGGCGGCGCGGGTAAGGAAGCCACACAGACTTTCCCCGAAGGGTTGAGCGGCAATTGTTCCAAAATCACGATGTGACGGGGCACCATGTGCCGAGGTAAACGCTGTTTCAGAACAGCTTGAATCTCATCCTGCAAGCACTCAGCTTGACTCGGTTGAAGCTTCATACTGGTGCCCACCCACGCCACCAAACGACGCTGAACGTCATCATCGCCGTCGGCGGTTTTGGCGGGATAAAATCCCACGTGGCAGTGCTGAACGCGGTCGACCTGTTTGATCACCCGGCACACTTCGGAGGTGTCCGTGCGGATGCCGTCGATCTTGATTTGGGAATCGGCACGCCCCAAGAATTCGAGTTCTCCGTCTCGATTCCAACGCGCCAAGTCCCCGGTATCGTACATGCGTGCCTGGGAGGCATCCCCAAACCGGCGCGCTAACGGATCAGGCACAAAAACCTTCTCGTTCAATCCGTCATCACCAAGGTAGCCGTCGGCGAGCAACTCACCTGCGATATACAACCGCCCTCGCGCACATGGAGCACACAATTGCTTTTTGTCATCGAGCACGTACACCCGAGTGCCAGCCCGCGGGCGGCCGATTGGCATGCGTGGCCGATTCATTCGATCATAGTCAACTTGATGGGTGGTCGCCGTAATGATCGTCTCGGTAGGGCCATACGCATTGAGCAAGCGAACACCACGTTGACGCCACCCCTGTAGCGCCGCGTGAGTAGGAAACACGTCGCCGCCAAGGATGATGAGCCGAAGACTCGACAGCGGCCCGTCATCATCCACCGCCTCATGCAGAGGTCCGGCTGGACACTGCTCAAAATAGGTTGGTGGCACATTGAGCATCGTGATGCGATGGCGTTCAATCTGGGAAGCCAAGATATCGTGCGACCAAAGACTATTGCCTCGCATGACGACACAACCACCCAGACGCCAAGGAACCAGCATCTGCTCGATCGATGGGTCAAAGGTCAGGTTGCTGAACTGCAACACGCGATCATCGCTTGTCAGCTGAAAAGACTCGTTGACCGCGAGGACATGCTTGGCAAGCTTCTCGTGCGAGACCACGACGCCTTTGGGTAGGCCCGTCGACCCAGAAGTATGTAAAATGTAGGCCGTGTCAGTCGGCTCAACAGATACGTCCGGTCGGTTGATGGACGCGGCGGTCGCACTCGGACCCACCAGATCACTCAGCGAAATCACTCGCAGTCCATCGTGCGGTGCCTTCGTTGGTTCGTTAGTGAGTAAGGCATCGGCGCGACCATCTCGGATCATTTGCTCGAGCCGCTGCACCGGACTATCAGGGTCGAGCGGCATGTACACGCCACCTGATTTCCAGATGCCCAAAATCAACTCCGCGACCTCGCCACCCCGGGGAATCATGCAAGCGATGATCTGACCGGGCCGGACCCCCATCCCAATCAGGCGATGGGCGACCGCATTGGAGCGATCATCTAGCTCACGATAAGTCACCGGGACATCGTCATGAATCCACGCGATGCGTTCTGGTGTCGATGAGGCGTGATCCGTGACGGTTTGGTGGGATAGTCGGCCATCCCATTCGGGCATCGGCGATCCCTGAGACCAACGCATGACCGTTTCCGCCTGAGACGTCGACACGACGCCGATCTCCGAAATCAACTGTTGTGGCTCTCGGGTGACCGAACGCGCCAACTGTTGGAATTGCTCGGCTATCAAAGAGACGGTCTCTCCGTCGAACAGTTCTGTGTCGTACTTCAAAGACCCAAGGAATGATTCGGGCGTCTCAAACAATTCCAGCGTCAAGTCGCATTGACCTTCCTGTTGATCCAACGGGAACGCCGCCACCGATTGCCCCACCACATCGATGGGCTGATCCTCGCCATCGAGAATGTCGGCAACTTCGGTGAACTTCGGCTTGTGTAGACCGAACATCACATTGAACACCGGCGCCGACGTCGCTGCATTGCGCCCAGGCAAACGGTCCATGACGGTCGCAAACGGGACGGACTGGTGCCCGATTGCCCGCAAGACCTTTTCTTTGACAGTGGCTACCAAGTCGGCAAACGGCGCGGCTGCCTGGACCGAGGCTCGTATTGGCAGCGTGTTGACGAAGTACCCAATGGTTTGCGTCCATTGTGACGCTGTTCGTCCCGACGTTGTGGTTCCGATGACCAAATCCGACTGACCCGTCAGACGATAAAGCGTCGCCTTGAACATCGCCAGCGTCAAGACAAACGGAGTCACTCGCAACTGTTTAGCGGTCGCGCGGATGGCCGCCGCGTCATCAGCCCCGATTCGAAATCGATGCGTGGCGCCTTGGCAACCGGATCGACGTGATCGAACTCGGTCGGTTGGCAGGGTCAGCACCGGTAGAGGGCCGGCCAATTCGTTCTTCCAATAGTCCAGATCGGCGACGCCCTGAGGGGTGTCCGCCACGGTTTCCTGTTCGCGGACAAAATCACCGAATGACTTCGTCGCAATGGGCAAGTCCGCGACCGAGACGACCGGATCGAGTAGCCGCAAGAACTCATCTTGAAGAATCCATAAGGACCAGGCATCAAAAATGATGTGGTGCAATGCGATCAAGATCACCTGATCAGCTTCGCCGCGGCGAAAGACGCGAACGCGAAGCAACGGTCCCGCCGCCAGATCGAACGGACGCTCGTAGTCGGTTTGAACGGTTTGCTTCAACTGCTCATCGCTCATCGTCGAGGCATCGACGACTTCGAAATCGAGCGGCAGTTTGTGATGGATTTCACGCTTCAACTCGGCGCCGTGCATCTGGACCGTCGTCCGCAAGGACTCATGACGCTCAACCAAGTCAGTCCAAGCATGCCGGATTTGCTCGGTCGTTACCGGCGACAACAGGCGAAACGCGGACGCGACGTTGTAGGCTGGGCTATACGGCGCTGACAGGTGCATGAAATACATCGCCTGCTGACCGACCGTGGTCGGTTCCAGACGACGATCCATCGCTCGGCTATCCGCCTCTCGCCGGAGTATCTGAAGCAATTCCTTTTTGTGCTTCCGAAGCTTTGCCATGGCGGCCTGATCAAGTACTCCATCGGGCGCCCGATAACGCAGCATTTTCCCTTGGCACCAAAGCTCCACGCCTTGGCTTCTCAATTCATCGTAGAGGGATTCGGCACTCATATTGCACCCTCCACCCAATTGCCGGCGTTGGCGTCGCGTGATGTGGAGGCAGTGTCCAAGCCGCGGTCATCCGCCGAGCAGGATTCCATGATTCGATCAACGACGGTGTCGAGAAAGCTGCTCAACGTCACGCTCTGAAAAAACATCTCCAAGGGAATCTCGACGCCGTACATCTTGTCGACCTCGTCACGTAGCTCAAATGCCATCAGGCTGTCTAAACCCAAGCCGTCGAGTGGTTCGTCCAGCGGCACATCCGCAAGCGAAGTTTCCAGGATATGGGCCACCCGTTGGTGTAGGCGGTTTCGCAGCTCACACGGATCGAGCGTGCCGGGCTCGACCACAATAGCGTCATCCGACAGCGTGTGTTGCAACAATTCTGTCGGAGCAGATTCGGGATTGGCGGGTGATTGGGATTCGGTCACAGTGGGTGTTCGGCGAATCGGTGCCAACCGTTGTACGGCAAGCCCCGAAATGATGGCCACCACGCTGCCATCGGTCGTTTCAACTCGAAAGTCCAATGACATCCGATCAGGTTCGCTTGCCGCCGTCGCCGAAACGGCCGTGACCAGCTCCGCTCGTTCATCGGCGATGCCAAAAATCTGGCAAGCATCCACGGATACGGGAATCCACGCGGTGGACGCGTCGTTGACCAGCTCCGCCGCCACCTGAAAACAAGCGTCGAGCCAAGCGGGATGAAAAGCGAATCCTCGAGTGCACAGTCCGCCGGGCAATCGCGTTCGACCCACCGCCAATTCGTGGTCGCCGACTGCGTCATCCTGGATCGGAGACTGATGTCGAACCTGGACACCCTGGAACGCCGGGCCGTACTGAAGCCCCACGTCTGACAAGCGTTGATAGTGATTGGCGGCATCCGTTTTTTGCCAGTGCATCGGCAACGAGGTCTCGTCTGTCCAGCAAGACGGCAAGTCCGCCGTCCACGCCAGATTCAATTCTCCCTCACGAGGCACCAGCCGACAGGCCGCTGCCTGGTGCCAACGAATTCGCCGAGTCATCTCATTGGATCGGCACATCCAGACAGTCACGGATCGGTCGGACCCTGACTGGGTCACTCGAACCTGTAAACGGATGGTTTGGCCCGGATTCAACTTGACCGGACGGTGCAACTCAAAGTCCACGATGTCCAGCGACGAATCGGCATCACTCGACTCACGCTCCGCCACCGCCGCGATCAAGTCGAGCAATCCCGCCGCCGGCATCAAAATGGATCCTCGCACGCGATGATCCGCCCAGAATCCGTTGTCATGCGTGGCAGAAACGGAACCGTCGTAGAGAGTCGTTGAATCGTCGCCGGACGCACCCGCCACATCGATTCGCTCGTTGATCAGCGGGTGCGGATCGAACCGAGTAGACTCGACGACGGAATCGGCCGTCGCTTCGTTCTCCGAGACGGTCGCGTCGGCAACGTTGGGGGACCATCTGCAGTCACCGTCTTGATACCAGCGTCGTTTGCGGTCAAAGGCGTACGTGGGTAGATGAACCCGTCGAACATCACGGGGCCAATGCCCCGACCAGTCGATGTCTCCATTGTCGAGATAACTTTCCCGCATGCGGATCAAGTCGGCGGGAGCCGAGCTGGGCACCAAGACTTCGCGATGCTCGGAATAGTGACGCAACTGAGCGACGAGATCTTCGATCGAATCGGCAATCAGTGCCATTCGCACGCTCAAGCACGCTCGACCGATCGCGACGGTGTGACATACATCGGCCAGCCGGAGCGGCGAGCCGTCCAACGCATCGGCCATCTTCGTCGACAGCGCGACCAAAGCACTCGCGGACTTAGCCGACAGCACAAAGAGCGAGCTCGCATGATCGGGGTGGCCCGCATCCGAGTTGGCCAACGACGGCCGCGCGGCCTCGAATCCTGACAGTAATATATGAGCGTTGCTACCGCCAAACCCAAACGAGCTGACACCAATCACACGACCGGGTTGTGGTACGTTCCAATCCTCGCCTTGACGCTGAATTGAAACCGGCCAATCCCAATCGATTTGGCTGCTTGGTTGATCGCAATTGAGGTGAGCCGGCAGATACCCTTTGGAAATCGCCAGGGTGGCTTTGATCACGCCCGCAATGCCCGCAGCACCCTCGAGGTGTCCCAGATTCGTCTTGATCGACCCAACACGAATCGGCGAATCGGCAGATCGTTCGGGTGCGAAGACTTGTTTGAGTGCATCGATTTCAATCGGGTCGCCCAGCTTCGTTCCGGTCCCGTGAGCCTCGATATAACCAACCTCTTCCGGACGCAAGCGTGCGTCAGCCAACGCCGCGTGAATGACATCACGCTGCGCGACGCCGTTGGGCGCGGTTAATCCATTGCTGCGCCCGTCCTGATTCGTGGCACTGCCGCGCACGATGGCCAAGACCTCATCACCGTCATCGATCGCGTCACTGAGTCTTTTCATCAACACCGCACCGCAGCCTTCACCGCGGACAAAGCCATCGGCTTGTTCGCCGAATGTATGACATCGTCGTGAGGGCGATAGCAGGCCCGCCTGGCTCAAACTCACGCTCAGTTCAGGAGCCAAAATGACGTTGACGCCCAACGCCATCGCCGCATCGCAATCGCCATAACGCAATGCCCGAGCCGCTTGATGCATGGCGGTCAATGATGACGAACACGCTGTGTCGACGGCCACCGCAGGTCCACGCCAATCCATCACATAGGCCAGACGGCCGGCGGCGGCGCCGTGTGAATTGCCTGTGCTCAGATACGTATCGACCTTGGAGAGCCCGCGTTGGGTCAAGCGATGCAAATAATCGTGGCTGCAGATCCCCACGAATGCCCCGACGCGACGACCGCGCTGCGAGTGAGGGTCGATGCCGGCGTGCTCCAGCGTTTCCCACGCGACTTCGAGCAGCAACCTTTGTTGCGGGTCCATCGTGGACGCTTCGCGACCCGAAATGCCAAAGAACCCGGCATCGAAATGGTCAATGCTGTCCAACCAAGAGGTTCCGTTGGCCGTGATCCGGCCCGGTTGTTTCTCATGGGCCGACTGCAACGACTGATCCCAACGGTCTCCTTCGTTGGGTTCGTATCGATCCCCATCGGACAATCGTCGCCACAAAGCATCGGGACCATCCGAACCCGGAAATCGACATCCCAGTCCGACAATCGCGAGTGGTTCGGCGAGTCGCCGGTCCACACGTTCCATACTGGACTTCATCTGCTGCAGTGCCTGCAACATCGACGTTTGGTCCGGCACTTCGCGCGTCGTGGGGCGTTGATCCGTCATGAAGTGGTTCCCCACGTGTCCCATTGGCGAGTCATTCGATTCAAGTCGTCCATAAGGATTGCCCATTCCGGCGCGTCCGACGAAGAATCTGCCGACTCCTCCGGCAATTTTGACTCGCCTGCACCGGCGACGTGATCGGATATTTCCGCTGAATCGGATGACGCAGCCTCGTCGGCAACGTCTTCGACGTCCATATCACCGGCGCCAAGGAGTTCACCGATCCGACCGGCCAAACCCTGAATATCGGGATAGTTGAATAACTCGACGGAACTCAACTTCAAACCAAGGGTTCGCTGCAATGAATTGGTCAGCTCCATCGAAGTCAACGAGTCCATCCCCAGTTCGAACAAGGGACTATCGACGGGAACTTGCGATGACGGTGAGATGGCCAAAGCGGACGCGACGAGGCCCTGCACGTGCGCCAGTAACAAGCGTTGACGTTGATCCGCCGGCGCGGATCGATACTGCGTCAAAAACGACTTTGCATCACTTGGGTCCACGTCATCGAGAGAGGATTCCGTTCGAAGCCCTTCGAACAAATGCCGCAACCGGATTCGAGGCGGGAGACGCTGCAAATCCAATCGCAAGACACCGACAACCGGCGATGAAGTTGAATCCAGCCTCAGAATTTGATCCAGCCGCGTGAATGTTTCCTCAGGTGACATCATCGCCACACCTGACAGGTCGCCTCGCCCAATTGCATCGCGGCTGGCCGCAGCACCGACGCGCGAGACGGGTCCCAGAGCAACCGACAACGCGGGCAGGCCCTCGGAGCGTCGTCGCGACGCCAACGCATCCAAGAATGCATTGGCCGCCGCGTGGTTGGCTTGACCAGGGGAACCCAATATCGACGACGCCGACGAAAACATCACAAACTGGTCGAGGTCATCGTCCATCGTTGCCTGGTGCAAATTCCATGCGCCGCAAGCCTTGGCCCTCATCGCGACGGACATTGTTTCGGCTGACTGATCTCGCAGCGCCGCATCGGACAGCTGACCGGCCAAATGAAAGACGCTGGCGAGCGGGCCGCCGGCGCGAATCGATTGAATCGCCGCGACCACCTCATCGATGTTCGACACGTCAGCGCGCACGATCCGCACGGTGGCACCAAGCCGACCCAACTGACGGACCACCTTCTTCTCCGATGGCGACGCATCTCGCCGCGCGATCAACGCCACCGACGTCGCCCCATGATCGATCAGGTAGCGCGCCGTCATCAGACCTAATCCGCCAAGTCCGCCTGTAATGACATGGACGCCATCTCCGCGAATCGGGGATTCATCCGCCGTATCGCCTGACGCGCCACGACCACATCGGATCACCGCTTTGCCGATATTCGTACCATCACGTAACCACCGCATCGCATCCACGGTCGCGTTCAGATCAAAGGTCCGATGCGGCAGCGGACGAATCTCGCCTCGATCAACCCGCGCGAAAACCGCCGCGAGATGTTCAGACACGTCCATATCCGATTCGGCTAGTTGGCGAGATAGATCGAACGCATGGACCGTCGCCTGGGGACACCGAGCATGGACGCGATTGGTCAACGAAGTATCAGGAATCGCCATCTCGATGTAACGGCCGGACGCTGCCAAACAACGCAGGTTCTCATCGATGAAGTCGCGGCCGAGTGAATTGACGATTACATCAACTCCCTGGCCGCCGGTGGATTCCAAGACCGCATCGGCATATCCCAACCGACGCGAATCGTGAACATGCTCCACGCCCAGCTCACGCAACATGGCGTGTTTCGACACACTCGCGGTCGCGTAAATGGTTGCTCCGGCGAGCTTGGCGAGTTGAATCAGCGCAAGTCCCACACCACCCGCGGCTGAGTGGATCAGAACCCGCTGCCCCGTCTGGATCTGACCGAGCTGTTCCAACGCCATCGACGCTGTCAGGAATGCGACAGGAATCGTTGCCGCCTCCTCCGGTGACCAGGTGTCTTGGAGCTTGCAAATTTGGTTCGCCGGCACGTTGATTTCGTCCGCAATGCATCCCGTCGTGATTGCCGCGACCGTGTCACCAACGTTGACGCCGCTCACCTGGTCTCCGATGCCAGTGACCACACCGACACACTCGGCACCCGGGGGTGGACTGCCCGGGTATCGCCCCAAGACGTTCAGGACATCACGGAAATTCAACCCGCTGGCGCGCACACGAACGCGAACTTCCCCCGGTGCCACTGGCGACATTGGAAGACGATCAATGGATACAGCCTGCAGCGAGCCACGCTCGCCCACAACCAAGCGACGCGGATTCGAATCCGTGGACTCGACTCCTGGAAGACGACGCAACTGTCGCACCCGACGATCGCCTCTCGTGAAGTCGATCTCGACAGCAGCATCTGCCTCGTTCATTGATCTCCACGAGAGAAGCTCGTCGATCAGCGAGTCGACATCGTGTCCGCGAATCCCCTTGCAGGCGAGTTCGGAATGCTCCAGTTCGATCGTCCGCAAAATCGATGCCATCGTCGTCGGCAATAGACATCCAGCCGCCTCGCCCGCAACGTCACGACCGCGAGTGATCCAAGTCAAATGCGACAACCCCGCGCCCTCGGCGAGTTGATCTCGGTGATGATCCAAGCATCCCTGCAGACTGCCCAACCAATGTTTCGCGGAATCGACCGTCTCATCAGCATCAACCGCATCGCGATCCGTCGGGAATACAAAGACCGCATGGGATGGATCAACTCGCTCACACGCATCGACGACGCACAGTCGCGCGGCATCCATGGGGAGATCCACCGAAATCCTCAGGTGTTCAACCGACTGACCAGCGCAGCTTTGCCAGCGATCGGCGAGCTCGTTGGCAAAGTCATCCCGTTCGGACGAGATGATCAGTGATGGCAACGTAGCGTTACTGATCGTAACTGTGTTTCGCCTCACGCCGGATGATCGTGATACCATCACAGCCGCGGGACCTTGAAAATCGGCATCGTCACAATGACGCGTTGGTGATAGCTCGATGGTTTCATCCAGTCCCGCGTCGGACAGCGCGCGGCGCCATTGGGAAACGCTCATCAACGGATACTGACGCCGTTCGTGATCGGTCCATTGCCACCATCCAGTCGTCAGTCCAAATGTCAAATCCAGCCAGCGCGTTGGCCGAACACCCTCGGCCAAAATCAGTTGCCCATGATCGTGCAACAGCCGACGCACGTTGGTCAACGTCGTCGCAATATCCGAGGTGGCGTGCAACACGTTGGCAGCAACGATGACATCGAACGTCCCGGCTTGCTTCAACCACTCCTCGTCGAGAGGTTTTTCGATATCGAGAACGCGATAGTCCATGAACTCGAATGGCTGAAACGTTTGCCTTGCCGATGCCAAGAATCCAGGCGTGATGTCCGTGAACGTGTACCGCGTCCGTTCGCTCGGTAGCTGCGGCAGCACGGACGCGGTCGTGGCGCCGGTCCCACCCCCAATTTCCAGCACTCGACACCCACGTCCGACAGGTAGCTGGTCACCAACCTGACGCATCACCAATGCCGCCAGATCATTGAGACACTCGCCACCACGGGAGTCGCGATACACATTGGCCGCCGATACACCGCCGTCGCGCGGAAAAAGCAAGGGCAACGGATCGAGCGCGCCACGCATCACCTCCGGCATCGCGGCAGCGCATCGCTGCAGGAGCGTCTGCTCATGGTGAATCGCCGGGTCGGTCAAGCCTATCACATCCAAATCGATCTCTTCGGATCGAACGACCCATTGGTCTCCGCGTTGCTGAACAGCGTCAATCTCACCAGCAATGGCCAGCAGACGTGATAACAAACGATTGAACCGAGGTTCGACGTTGCCATCCTTCGCCAACGTCGACTGCGTGAACACTTCACCGGCACGCGAAGGCATGCCGAGTTGTCGGAGGACGATCACAGCCAACCGCCCAGCCATGGACTCAAGCCGCGTCCACTGCTCGGCAATCCGATTGGAGCGTGCTGGAGGAACCACCCTGGAAGCCGCCGAATGCAGCTGTTTGGAAAGATCGTCGATCGTCGATCGTTTGGCGCAAACGATCGGTTCACGCTCGCGAATCTGTGGGCACCACGTTTCCATCAACGCTTGGGGCGGCTCACGTCGCCCGGCAGCAGTCAACGTCAAACCAGCCACCGAGCAGACGAGCAAGCCATCCTGGCCGATCCAACGAACGTCCGCCTGCGCCGATTGTCCCGTGATCGTTTCACGCAGTACCACTTCGACATCCAACGGCAATGTCGCCGCGACGCTGACATCAAGCCCGCCGAACCATTCGATTCGATCGATGGACGTGGGTAACCAAATTTGGTCATCCCAGTACCGACCGGCAGCGGCAACCACCTGAAAGCCAACATCGATCAGCATCGGATTGACCGTTAATCGATTCCACCAACCCAAGTCGGGTGCAGTCGTTCGTCCTCGGGCAACGGAATCGCCCACGCGGAGTTGGCTGATTCCCCGAAACAATGGACCGTAATGGAGTCCGATCTTTTCAAAGCGCGAATAGAATTCGTCAACGTCGAGGTCGATATCCGTGTCACCGATCATGGTCGAATCACACCATTCACGTTCTCCGTTTGAACTTGCGATCGTCCAGGTGGCATGGCGCCGCCACTGACCGTCGCACTGCGACAAGATACGACCACCGGTCGAGTCAGCGATCAAATGACAGCGTGAGGTGTCTTCGCCCAGGATCAGGGGCTGTTCGATGTGAACATCCGACAAACAACTCGGTCCCGATGACGACGCACCTGCCCACTTGCTGGACGTCTCGATCGCCCAGCTCACGTAACCAGCGGCCGGAAAAATCACTTGGTCGCCGACTCGATGGTCATGCCATGGCGCGGCGTCATTGAGATTCGTTTCCCAGATGGTTTCCGAAGTGGCCAAATTCAACTCATTGCCTGGCAGCGTGCCGGCGTTGGTTGCCGCCGAATTCCGAGTTGGACGACTGGTATCCCCAGACTCCGTTTCTTTCGATGACATCCAGTGCCGCTGACGCTGCATGGGATGCCTCGGCAGCGCTTCTCGAGTGGAGATCGGCCCCAGGCATCGATCCCAATCAAGTGTTATCCCCTTGATGTACGCCGCCGCGATTTCCCGAGCCATGGCGATGGCTTTGGAGGCGTTGGTCGCTTCCGATGATGACGACCGATGGAATGGTAAAACCAGTCGCTCCGCGGCAATCGAGTCCATCCGAGCCGTGATCGGCTCCTCGGATCGAACCCATGAATCGAGACCCTGCTTGAATTGACCGTTGGTGGCTAACTCGACCACGCGTGCGGCTCGCCACTTCAGGTGCGTGCGGTGTCGCGCCAATCCAGCCGCCAGTGCCGCCACATCACCAGTATCCAAACGCGAATCGACGTTCGCCATCAATTGATCCAGCGCTTCGGGAGACTTCGCCGAGACCATCAAGACGGTTGCATCGATCGCGGCATCTGTCTCCGGAGCCGACACCGATGGTGCGACGCTCTGAACAACGACATGCGCATTGGTCCCACTGAAACCAAATGAGCTTACTCCAGCCGCGACGGAGTTTTCTTGCGGTGGCAGCTCTGTCGTCTGTTCCGCGACGTAGACGGTGTCGCACCAATCGATGTGAGGATTGGGTCGACGAAACTCCAGCTGGGCAGGGACCTGGCGGTGCCGCACCACAAGACACGTCTTGATCAGCCCCGCAACACCGGCGGCAGCCTCCAGGTGGCCAATATTGGCTTTGACACTGCCCACACTGAGCCGCGCGGGACCTTGGTCTTGCTCTGAATGGCCGCCGAACGCTTCCAAGATGCCGCGAATCTCGATCGGATCTCCCAGCGACGTCCCGGTTCCGTGTGCCTCGAGATAGCCTATCTGCTGTGGCCGGGTGCCTGCATTGGCGAGAGCCTCCTGAATCAGTTCGGTTTGTGCCACGCGACTCGGCGCCGTCAGCCCATTGCTGCGGCCGTCTTGATTGACGGCCGAACCTGCGAGCACCGCAACAATGTCGTCACCGTCCGTTTGGGCCTGAGAAAGTCGCTTGAGCAACACGACGCCACAGCCTTCACCGCGGACAAATCCATTGGCGCCAGCGTCAAAAGTCCTGCAGACACCGTCGGGTGACAGCATGCCGGCCTGATCGAACGATTTGCCCAGTTCGGGTGACAGAATCAAATTCACGCCAGCGGCGATGGCCATATCGCACTGGTTCATGTGCAGCGCCTGGATCGCATGATGTGTGGCGACGAGCGAAGATGAGCAGGCCGTATCAATCGTCAGACTGGGCCCGCGAAAATCAAACGTGTACGAGAGACGCCCGGATGCCATCGCCAATGAGTTTCCGGTGGCCATATACGGCCCAGAGACCCCCGCCGTTAATCGGCCATAGTCATTATTTCCGGCACCGACGAAGACCCCGGTGCGCTGACCAGACCAGCGATCGATCGGAATTCCCGCGTTCTCGAACGCTTGCCAAGTGACCTCGAGTAAACAACGCTGCTGTGGGTCCATCGCGTCAGCTTCGCGCGGACTGATGCCAAAGAAACCGGCGTCAAAAAGGTCGATCTGACGGATCCAGCCCGCTCGCATGGCATCGGGCGAAGTCGAGGTACGAGTCCAACTGCGTACCAAATCCTCCTGATCGGGCGATCCGATCGCAGACTTGGTCGAATGAAGCGACTCCCAAAAATCATCCGGACCTTCCACATGATCCCCACCGGGTCCCGGAAACCGACAACCGATTCCCACCACGGCAATTGGATCGTCGGCAACTTTGATGGCCGGACGAGGCCCGAGATTCTGTTGAATCGGTGGCTCGGAACCGCGCCCAGCATCGACAAGGGCAAACGAAAGGCGACGGATTGTCGGATACTCGTAAGCGAGTGTCGGAGGAATCGATCGTCCGAGATGTTCCCCGAGCGCACCCGATAGACGGACCGCCTGAATCGATGTCAATCCGAACCTACTAAACGGTTCGTCGATATCCAGCGAATGCGGTGGCACATTGAGTCGCGACGCAAGCTGCGTCTGAATCCACGACTGCAACTGATGAGCCTCCGTCGTCGCCGAACGGTTCACGATTGAATCGCCCGAATCGTCCGTGGCCGTCTCCAAACGCGGGCGTTCCGTGTTGACTGCTTCCGGCCCCTGGCGATAGCTCGCGATCGAATGGTGACCTTGCTCGATCAACTGTTGACGTGCTTGGCCACGCCGGACCTTACCGCTGGTCGTCTTTGGGACAACGCCTGGACGAACCAGATCAATGGCGGCAACGCTGATCTCATGGTCAATCGCAATGCGATCACGAATCGCTTGGATCACCGATTCAGTATTCACTTGACGTCGATGCGTCCGGCGTAACTCGACGATCAATCCGACTTTTTCTTCGCCATCGTCGCCGACCATGCCAAATGCAGCCACACCGCCAACTTGGACGGATTGATGAGACGATTCCGTGGTCGCCTCGATATCTTGGGGATAATGATTGACGCCATGAACGATGATCAAATCCTTGCAGCGCCCGCTGATGAATAGCTGACGCCTGTCAGGCGTGCCGGCATCGTCCTGGAAAAAGCCGAGATCTCCGGTGCGCAAGAAGTGTTTTGAATCCGCTACGCTTCCATCGGCGTTCAGTATGCTCGCATGGTATGCGTCAGCGGTCACGTCCGGACGTTTCCAATATCCTTGCGTCACCGATGGCCCATGAACCCAGATTTCACCCTCGGTTCCAAGTGAGCACTCTTGCATGGATTCCGGGTCAACGATGCGAACGTCCATGTCATCGTCGGGATACCCACAACCAACCCAAGTGCGTTGGGTGGTCTCCGACAGGGTTGCCGTCTGAAGCGTGCGACCACGAATTTTGCTGGTGATCAGCAGTGTCGTCTCCGCCATGCCATAACAAGGGCAGAATTGGTTGATCGAGAAACCAACGGAGGCAAACTTGTCGGCGAACCTTTGCATGACGTCCAAGTCGATCGGTTCGGCTCCGTTGAAGGCGACCGTCCAACGCGACAGATCGATGCCGTCCAATTCGCCCGGATCGATCTCGTCGACGCAGAGCCTGTATGCAAAGTTCGGACCACCGCTAACGCTGCCACCCCAATCCGAAATCGCGCGCAGCCAACGTACCGGCGCCTGCAAAAAGTCCAGTGGCGTCATGAACGTGAGCGACGACCCTAGGAATAGGGGGTAGAGTACATTGCCGATCAAACCCATGTCATGATGCAACGGCAACCATCCAACCAGGTGATCCGTTTCCGTTGAACGAAAACTCGATCGGGTCAACTTTTGGTTGTGCAGTAGGTTCCCGTGCGAGACCATCACACCCTTTGGCGTCCCGGACGATCCCGAGGTGTACTGGAGGAACGCGAGATCATCCGGCTGGATTCGGAACTCGCAGAAAGCGTTGATCGACGACTCATCAATCTCCGAGATGGAATGCCATGGGACTTCCAAGGCGGCCGCTGGCGTCGACTGTCTGTCGGCGCCCTTCATCATCTCGGCCAACTCGTCGCTGGCGAGCACCATCGATGCGTCCGAGTCCGCCATGATGGAGTGCAGACGTTCACTCCGCCGCGGACGTCGCGGTGGGTATGCCGGAACAGCAATCATTCCCGCATACAAACAGCCAAAGAACGCGCCGACGTAATCCAGTCCAGATGGAAGCGCAATGACGACGCGCTGGCCGCGCTGGGACGGATTGCCACCGAGGCGATCGTGCAGGAAACCGGCGACCCGACGCGCACGGGCGTCCACCTCCCGGTATGACCAAGCCACGGTGGCGTCGCGTTCTCTTGAATCCCTGCTCAGTCGATACAGCACCTGTTCGGGATGAGCGAGCGCGCGAGCTGCCAGCAAATCCACCAAATTGGTGCACGTTTCGTTGAGTGGTTGAGATTTAGGCATTTTGGGCAGACTTTTCCGGCGATTATTTTACCGGAGAGCAGAGATCGCCATACCACCCGCTGCCGGTTTCCCCGTTTAATTCGAATTATCGGCCCCCGAGCGGCCAGCGATAATCGAAAAAGGCACTCGGAGGTGCCTTCGGAAACCGTCATCGCAGCAAAGAACGCAGTGAAGTATCCGCATGAGTGTGAGTCCTTCCCGTCAAGGCGAGGCACCGAGACGAACGTTGGTAACCGGTGCTGGCGGATTCATCGGTCGACGCCTCATTGCCGAACGCTTGCAAGCGGGCGACGAAGTCATCGGTCTGGACCATTTCCGTTCCAAGACTCCGGAATCGGTGTGGCAGTGGTTCCATGAATTCATGCCCCGCGATGATTCCATTGATTGGCAATCCCGACTCCAGTTGTTGCCGACCGACATTCGAAGCCAGAGTGACGTCCGCGACGCGATGAAATCGGTTCATCAGGTGTTTCACCTAGCTGCCGCCGTGGCGACTCGAAGCCAAGCCCTCTCCGAAAGCATCAACGTTGACGGTACGCGTGTGCTCGCTCGGTCCGCAGCAGACCAACCTCAGCCGCCAACGTTCGTGTTTGCGTCCTCACTCGCCGCCGCGGGACCGAGATCAAGACCGTCGGTAGAACCAGATTCCTGCCGCCCCGTTTCGCACTACGGCAGGACGAAGTTGGCGGCCGAAGTGAGCCTCGCTGAAATGGCAGGCAGTTTGCCTGTAACGATTGCGCGGCCACCATGCGTGTTTGGTCCGGGCGATCGGAATCTATTGGCGCTCTATCAAACGGTCCGTTATCGCTGGAATGTCGTGCTGTCCAAAACCGACCGGTATTCGTATATCAGTGTCGTCGATCTCATTCGCGGACTCGTAGCTGCATGCCATCGCGGACGACGGCTGGTGCCGGGAGAGTTTGCGATCGACGGAACGCAGCAAAATGTCGGGTTGTACTACCTAACCGATGATCATCCGGTCACATTCGTCGAACTGGCCGATATGATTGCCAGCACGATCAATCGAGATCGTGTCCGTCACATGCAAATTCCAACCTTCATCGGCTACGCGATCGGTGGCGTCGGGGAAATCGTTCTGCGAACGACGGGACGCAAAATGTTCCTCAATCTCGATAAGATTCGTGAGGGTGTTGGGGGATCTTGGATCTGCCGGGGGCAGCGAGCCGCCGATGAGCTAAGCTTTGCAACCAGTGCGCCGCTCGCGCAACGCGTGGCGGAGACGACGGATTATTACCACGGTGCCGGCTGGTTGCCGGCCGAAACGAAAACGGTCACCTAGCCGCTGACGGCAATTCGATCGATCGGTTCTTAATCAAAAGGACTTCCGATGCAGTTCATGACGATGGCCATGCGGAATATCTTTCGCCGGCGACTTCGCAGCAGCCTGACGCTCGTTGCCGTGGGATTGGCGGTTTGCGCCGTCGTCTCACTGGTTGGGATTGCCACGGGGTTCAAAGACACGTTCATGAACTTCTATCAAGGCGCCGGTGTCGACCTTTTAGTCGTTCGTTCGGGTAGTGCGCGTCGCCTCACGAGCACGCTGGATGAGAGCCTCGGCGATCGCATCGCCGAAATCGAAGGTGTGGCGGACGTGATCCCTGGTTTGGCCGATGTTGTTTCATTTCCCGAGGAAGGTCTCTACGTCGTCCCGGTCAGCGGTTTGGAGCCGGAGACTCAGGTCTTCGATGCGATGGAGCCGATCTCTGGACGACGATTGCTCAAGAGTGATGTCAAAGGCGTGATGGTCGGTGTGACGTTAGCGGGCAGCCTTGGCAAAGACACGGGCGACATGTTGGAAATCGTCGAAGACGAGTCGTTCGAAATCGTCGGCGTCTTCGAGAGTTTTAATGTGTTGCAAAACGGTTCCCTGGTCGTCGCCACCGAGCAACTCCAACGCCTGATGGGACGCGAGGGTGAAGTATCTGGATTCAGCATCATTGCCACCGATTCGACGGACACCGATTTGCTTGATTCGATCGCGGCCCAAGTCGAAGCCATGGAAAAGGAAATCAAGGTCCGGCCGACGCAGGATCATGTTGAGTCTCTTTCCGAAATTCAGATGGCCGTTGCCATGGCGTGGCTGACATCCACCGTTGCTACGCTCATCGGTGCCGTCGGCGTCTTGAACACGATGTTCATGTCCATTCAAGAACGGACGTTGGAAATCGGACTGCTTCGGGCGGTTGGTTGGACTCGGGCTCGCGTCGTGGGAATGATTTTGGTCGAAGCGATCATGCTTAGCTTGATCGGGGCGATCATCGGTATCGTGGTCTCGTTCGTGCTCGTGAAATTGTTGACCCAAATGCCTGCGGTGAATGGCTTGATCGAAGGAAAGATCAGCCCATGGGTTGTCGGCCAAGGAATTCTCATCGCACTGGTCGTCGGTTTCTTGGGCGGGTTATTGCCCGCGTTCACCGCGTCCCGACTATCACCCAATGAAGCCTTGCGGAGGTAAGGGCAAGGACCATTGGTGTTTCATCGCCGCGTCGAGGCTAGCTACGGACTCGGCGAAGACAACGACCGCGTGAAACCGTGAATGAACTTGCCATAGGATTCCGGTGAGTACCTGTCCGTTGCGGCCAAAGACTGCATCTCGTCAGACATTGCGAACGGCTTACCCGGCGGGACTCGCACCAACGCAAATGCTTTTGGAGTTGGCACCCCCAAGAAATTGAACTCGTTGCCGTCGACGTGCATCACACGATCTTCGAACATCGACGGGGGCAAGACCTGCAGGGTCGGCTCCACGAGTTGGAGTCGGCTCGTCGCATCGTCGGGATTCAGTAACCAGACCGCCGTGCCGATCTTGCCACTGGTCGGATGGACCCAGACCAAGTACCGGACGACCATGTTCACGTGCTGCTGCCCCTGGAGCATGATGGCGGGTGCATCGATGAGCATCGTTTGCGCCGTCCTAGCGATCTGACGGACCTTGTCCAACGAATCATAGTTCCCACTCAAGACGCCACGACCGATGAATGAAAGGTTGCCTCCGAGTTGTTTCTGTGTTTCGGAATCGACCACGACATTGGTATCCCCAATCCGCATCGAAAAACCGATGCCGACGCGTCGCAAGACGAAATCACCCTCGGGCCCGGGTTGAGCATCGGCAAGCATGACCAAGTTGAATATCTCGGCGTAGTACCGAACCGTATCCGTTACCTTTTCCACATCACCGCGTGTCAATTGGCCTCGGACAAATGAAATCAGGTGCGACCAATCCGCCGGTGGGCCATCCGTGAATTTGGTACCTGGTTCAATCAACGGCAGCGGTCTCGACACGTAGTCCGCCAACACACCCGTCGCAGCCTCGGCGGCTTGGGGCCGATCGATTGCACCCAACAAGTGCAACGCGATCGCGACGATGCCAACCCACTTCAATCGCATGGAAGATCTCACCTGAGAGACACGAGTGCCTAAAAGATACCCAAATGATCCCGGGCGTCGTCGGTCATTTTCTCGGGCGTCCACGCCGGTTCCATGACAACTTTGACTTCGCATTGATCGACCTCTTCCATCGCTTCGGCCGCGTTCTTGACACCGGCCACCAACTGAGGCCCTGCCGGACACATGGGACTGGTCATCGTCATTTCCACGTGAACATCGTGACGACCGTCCTCTTTCTCGTCCTGGACATCGACGACATACACCAACCCTAAGTCAACAATATTGACATACAGCTCAGGGTCGATGACTTCCTTGAGTGCCTCTCGAACTTTGTCTTCTTCCAATGCCATGATGTCCGTGTGGGGTGGTGAGGAGGGAACGACGAAATCAAGACTTCCTTAATTATCTTGACTGGGCGACCCGCCAGTCGTCAAACGCCCATGGTTTGGTCGCATCGGAAGTCGCTCGACTCCCGAGATCTCGCTGCCGGCTGAAATCGAGCCACGGTGCAATCGCCGCGATCGTCGCCGGCCCGATCCCGGGCACCTCATCGAGATCGTTCCATGATTCAAAACGCCCATGGATCCGGCGATGTTGCAGTATCCGTTTCGCCAAATGCGGACCAATGCTGGGTAACATTTGCAGCTCCGACGGTCCGCAATCGTTGATGCAAACGCGGGTCACATTTCCCTCCACCGGCACGGTCGGCGCCGCCGTCAGCGAAGCCAACGTGGCCCAGGCGAGCCGCCCGAACATCAGTAACATGAACACCATGAGCCCCGGGACGGCGTCCGCTGGGCTCCACGGCTGACTGGTTGGTGCGTCTCGATCGTCATCATCCATGGTCAACCCCGTGCGTGAATCGCTCTGGCTCGACGGAAAGTATTCAAGCGGTGGCGCCGTGAATCAAGCCTTTCGCGTCACGATTGTCATTCAAGACACGATCTGGATCCGATTGCTAGCAACGGATTCCGACCACCCCAGTGCTTCATCGCGGCGCGGCACCCCAGCCTGCCAACCACATTAAACCAGCCACAATGCCGCCGCATGCCAACACGCACAACACGAATCCAAAGACGTCCATCCTGGTTGGTTTGAGCACCTCAATTTGCGTGCGTGGAAACATCCGTCGAGAATCGAATCGTGCCGGACTCGTGTACGACAGCGCCAGTTCCCTCGCATCGACATCCGGATCCGCGTGGGCCGGCGTCTTCATCTTCGCATAGTAGCGGTCCAGGACCACGCCGTCACCACGCGGTGTCATCCAACTCAATAGGATCATGAGGACAAATGGGGCGATTAGACGAGGCGGTAACCGCAGTGCCTCCAGAGTCGCCTTGCTGCAACGGCTCAGATCCACGCCGGCCATCTGATAGATCAAGAGATCAAGCTGAAACGGTCCCCGACCAATCGACGGGGCAAGCTGCCTTTGCGACTGGATCGCTTCGCTGGGCCCATCAACTTGTTGGATCAACTGCCATTCAGGTTCATCAGTCAGTTCAAGGCCATCTCGCCAGAATATTGACCGGTCACCTGTCACCATACGGATCTCGATCGGCTCTCCGACCGTTCCACGAGGAGGCTCCTCCGGCAGCGCCACCGAATCTTCTTTCGCGACATCTCTCCGCAAGGTCAACCACGCATCATGCTTCGCAATGTCCGCCGCCGTCGCCGGTCGCGTTCGCGTCGTGACGACTTGATGTGTCCGCGTTGCCCACTTGGCATCCGCTCGCATCGACGGCTGCAGGGCGGGCAGCGCATACGGCAGCACAAAGAAAACAACGAAAGTCGTCGCCATGGTGAGCCAAGCCGCCACCGTCGTGGCACGTCGCCAAAACATTCCGATCCAAAACGGCGCGGCGAAAACGAGCGGGATTTCGATCGCCATCTTGAATTGGCCAAACACGTCGCCCATCGTCAAAGCAATGACGGAGGCACCGACGACGACCATCAATCCCGTCATGCGGGCAACCAGGAGGCAACGCCGCTCGGTCGCGTCTTCGTCGATGAATGCCACATAGAGATTTCGAACCACCACGCCCGACGTGACGATCATGTACGTGTCTGCCGAACTCATCACGGCCGCCAGTAGACAGGACAACATGAGCCCAACCAATCCGAGGTTGAGTGGCCCCAGGATCTCACGCGAGGCGACGCCCCAAACCAGATCCGGGTCGGCGGCGATCTCGCTGTTGTCGGCCAACAATGCCAGCGAGATCAATGCGGTCAGCGCCCATCCGGCGGTACACAGCCGTTTCATGAAGTTACCGACAACCAGACCGATGCGTGCCTCGGTCTCATCTTTCGCCGACCCGCCGCCGGTGGTGATGAAGTGAGGTTGCACAACGATGCCCACGATCACGAGAGCCGTTAATGAGACCACGTACGCGATCGGGAACTCGCCAGCGGCGGGGCCGCCAAGCAACTCAAAGAAATCCGGTGGGACCCGTTGGTGCAAAATTTCAAGCCCGTCGGTCCATCCGCCACTCGCATCATCGCCGTACTTGTCCGCCAAGGCCGACAATCCAGATGGAATCAACATGACCGACAGCAGAATAATGAAGACGCCCTGTACCAAGTCCGTGATGTAAGCGGCCGTCAAACCGCCCGCGATTCCGTAGATCGTCACGACGGACGCAACACACGGAATGATGATCCAGGGCAGCGTTTCGGCCTGCAACGCATCCACCTGCAACAACGGCGCGGCAAACTTGGCGATCGCCGATAACATCGTCGACAGATAGAACATGTAGAACACGATGGTGAAGATCGCGTACGCGGCCCCCATCGTCCTGGACTCATACCGCTCCACAAACCAGTCGCCGAGCGTCAGATGCCTCATGCGTCGGTACCAAACCGCGGTAAACCAATAGAGCGGCGTCACGAATAGCCACATCAGCGCCGACCAAACCCCGGACAGCCCACTCGTCCAACCCGTCCGGCCCACGGTTACCGGTTCATGGGCACCCGTCCCGGCGCCAAAGGCGGCAAAGGTTTGCATCCACTTGCCAAACCGACGACCACCCATCAGGTAGTCTTCCTGATCCCGGACGCGGCTCATCGACCAGAGACCAACACCAACCATGCCGGCGAAGTAGACCAGCACGACCGCAATATCCAACGTCGTCATGGAGCGTCTTCATTCAAGATCGAAAGTGGATTCCGCCGGGTTAGGCGATCGATGTCATCCGCGGACAAGCCAACACTGTCACGCAGCACGGCGCAAACACGTCGCATCGTGACGACAGATCCGGCCAATCGACCATCGCCATCGGCAACTTGCGCTCGGGCCTCGTGATCCACGTCGACTGTCGTGGCGCCAAGACGATAGCGTCCCGGACCCAAACCGGTCGCGGCCATTGCGTCGGTGACGACCCAACATCGATCGACGCCCGCCAATCGAATGTAATTCGACAATGCGAAGGGTGGGACATGAATTCCGTCGGCGATCCATCCGATTTGCAGTGCCGCCGATAAAGACAATGCACGCTGAATGATGTTGTCGTGCCTCGGCAAGCTCTGCCCGCAACCGTTCCCCAGGTGCGTGAACAACGTGAGTCCCGCATCGATGGCGGCCCGCAGTTCATCGCGGCTCGCGTCGGTGTGACCCGCCGAAACCCGTACACCCCTGTCAGCGGCCCTCCGAGTGACTTGCAGGCGGTCGTCGCATTCGGGCGCCAACGTTATCAAGCGAATGTGGCCGCCACCGGCTTGCTCGAGTCGACGCCAGGTGTCGACATCTCCCCGGCGGATCGCCCGAATCGGATGTGCCCCGGCCGTACCCGAACTCGGATTAATGAATGGACCCTCGACGTGAATTCCCGCCATCATCGAACGAACGAGGCCATCCGTCTCGATTGCCTTGACCAGGCAAGC
This sequence comes from Planctomycetota bacterium, assembly GCA_038748615.1. GTDB lineage: Bacteria > Planctomycetota > Planctomycetia > Pirellulales > Pirellulaceae > Rhodopirellula. Next base: position 30,464 of record JBCDIU010000025.1, read on the forward strand.
CATTCGATCCGCCATGCAATCGACCGTATCGGTGATCACCGTTGCCAGGAACCGCCCGACTCCGTCACCGCGCATGGCTTCGCACGCACGACCGATGGCGTCGACGGAGACCGCGTCATCATTGAAGTCCACTCCGGCGTAACCGTTGACCTGCAAGTCACAGAATCCGCCGTGAATAGGAACTCCGCCTGAGGCCGTCTCGTCGATGCGTGATTCCGTCATGGAGGCGACATTAAGTCCGCCGATGCCGGATCCAGAAAAAGCGTCACGGCGGGGTGCGTTTGCAAGATGGAGGCGGGGACGTGCGGCGTCACGGGACCCTCCACCGTCCGCACGACGGCCAATGCTTTGCGCTCATCCGGCACAGTACAAACAATTCGGTTGGACCGGAGAATCTGTTTGACCGACATGCTGATGGCCTTCCGAGGCACGTCCTCGAGCGTCGCAAACCAGCCTTCGCCGAGCTGCTGACGACGGCACGCCTCGTCCAATGAGACCACCAGATAAGGTTCATCCGTTTCGAAATCCGCGGGCGGATCGTTGAAGGCGAGATGTCCGTTCTCGCCGATGCCGACGCAGGCGACGTCAATGGGGTGATCCTCGAGAATGCGTCCGAGCGTGTCGCAAGTCCCGCGTGCGTCCCCGGCGTCAGCCTCAATGTAGTGAAATCGCTTCAACGGCACTTGATCGACAAATCGCTCGCGCAAATACCGTCGAAACGATGCCGGGTGGGTCGCCGGTACGTCGAGATACTCATCCAAATGAAATCCCACAACCGACGACCAGTCGATTTCGTCATGGGCGACTAAAGAGGACAGCATTTCGAACTGAGAGGCGCCCGTCGCCACAATGACATTGGCCTGGCCTCGGTTGTCGATCGCCTCGACAATTGCGGACGCCGCCTCGTCGGCTGCGGCGGCACCGAGAGTCGCCAAGTCATCGGCCATGATGATGTTCACTAGCAATTTTTTCCTGGGATGGCGGGTTGTGGCGGACAAGTGCCATGACCACTTGAAAAAGTCAGAAGTCATCCTTTGGCGTGCCAACATGATACGCGCTGGCGATTCGTCTATGATGGAGTCATGGTTCAACCACCCCCGATCGACCCGAATCTTCCGTCTCCCGGCGACCGCGTGTCCTCGCCGATCACGGAGGATCTTACCGGCTCGGACCTTGCCGCTGCGGACGAGATGATTCGCCGAATGGCCGAGGTCAAGCGTCAAGTCGGGCGCGTCGTCGTCGGCCAGGACTCCGTCATCGATCAATTGTTGATCGCCATTTTGGCGCGGGGGCACTGTTTGCTCGAGGGTGTCCCCGGACTGGCCAAGACACTCATGGTTCGAACACTGGCATCGTCGATGAGCTTGGATTTTCGGAGAATCCAGTTCACGCCCGATTTGATGCCCGGGGACATCACCGGCACGGACATCATTCAAGAAGACCACGAAACCGGTCGACGTGAACTATCGTTTCGGCACGGGCCGATCTTCACCCAAATGTTGTTGGCCGACGAAATCAATCGCACGCCGCCCAAGACCCAAGCCGCATTGCTTGAAGCGATGCAAGAACACGAGGTCACCGCGGGCGGAAAGACATACCCGCTGGCCGAACCGTTTTTTGTGCTGGCGACGCAGAACCCAATTGAACAAGAGGGCACCTACCCATTACCGGAGGCCCAGCGAGATCGGTTCCTCTTTCATGTGGTCGTACAGTACCCGTCGCGAGACGAGGAATCCGAAATCGTGGATCGCACGACATCCAACGTCGATGCATCGGTCGATCGCGTGGTGAGCGGCGATGAATTGGGCCGATTCCAAATGATCGTTCGTCGAATGCCTCTACCACCACACGTCAAACACTGGGTCATCGATCTGGTGCGGGACGCCCGTCCGTCGGCGGAAGACGCCAAAGACTGGGTTCGTCAGTGGGTCCAGTGGGGACCTGGTCCTCGGGCCAGCCAACAACTGGTCCTGGCCGCCAAGGCTAGAGCCCTATTGCTAGGCCGAAGTCACGTGACGATCGACGACGTTGAATCGTTGGCCCTACCGGTATTGCGCCACCGGATCGTTCCCACATTCGCCGCCGAGGCAGACGGCATCGGCGTTGACGATCTCATTCGACGTCTCGTCAACGAGCACGCAGTCAAACCCGAAGTATCCATCTAGCGTCGATGTCAAATACTTTCGACCGATGCATCATCGTCATGATCGGGATGGGCGAACTGAATCAGCCAGTGGGACGAGCGCAGGAAAAAAATGCCCATCACGCCGTATCCAACCACGTAAATCAGGTAACCCGTTGAAACGGTTGGATCATTCATCACCACAGGCTCGGAGAGCCCAAGACGCCAGTCAAGGAAATAGAGCAGATGCGTGAACGCTTCGTAAATGAAGAAGAGACCAAAGCATCGAACGGCAACGCCAAACCAAGATTGTGGGTTCATCCAAGACTCTCATGCGTCGCACACGGATTCCTCACCAGCATGAATCTCGATCATCAGTCGGAAACGGCGATGGAGCCATCAAGAAGACTGGCGTGGAGGATTGCAAGTACTAGGAACGAAGGGTCATAAGAGTCTAGCGTAGATCAGAACGCCGCGTCCCGTGGGCGCCGCGTAGAAACGCTTCGCGTAGTAAACATTCTCTTCTTGCACCTCGAAGCTGAGGCCTTCGGTGGCCATCCTCTCTTTCACGGATTCAGGCAGATCTGGAATGATCGATCCGCGGCTTGCGATCTGCACACCATGATCCGGATCGGACGTGACCCAAAGTTGACCTTGTCCGTCGCCGACATAAATTTCGTGGTTCGGTGCGACCCGATTTCCCATCACGCGAGTGACACGCTTCGTGATATCGGTTTCGATCACGGTCATGCCAAACCATTGTCCGTCTGCGTCCCCAAAGACCGGCGTGGCAACGCTGAGCCGATCGATCGAATAGGGCTTGGACAAGTGACGGGTCCGCGGACTATCGCTTAGCTTGACATCGCCGGGTTCGAGTGACTCCAGGCCCGTTAGCAACTCATCGGATTCCATGGGTTCGGCAGCAATCGTTGGTAGCACGCGAATCAGAGTGGGATCAAACGCGTTGCGTTCGACTCGGACGAGGTCGATGGTCCCGTCACCGATCTTCTCCTCAAATGCCAAAGCGAGGTAGTCCGTCTCGGCACGAAGCATGCTCTCGTAAATCGATTCAAGACGCTCTTGCCAGACGTCGACGGCGTCACCCTCGACGCCTTGTTTGGCGCGAATGATGCCCTGGATAGGCGGCAAGGACGCAAGGAACCGGACGTCTTTGGAAAGGTCCACGGCAATGTTGCGGAACTGCATTTCAACTTCAACGGCATCGCCGAGCATTTCGTTGAAGCGGGAGCGTGTGGCGTCTTCGGCTTGATGCCGGGCCGACATCCCGAGGGTGGTCAATGTGACCAAGGCCACCATGGCGACGCCGATAAGCAACTGGGACATTGCCCGGTGCTGGATCAGCCAGCGATTCACTCGCTGTCGCGGCGTTTCATTCAACGCCGTCACCGGTTCTCCCGCCATCCAACGCTGCACATCCTCGGCGACTTCGATGGCTTGTTGGTAGCGCCCGTAGCGACGCTGAGACATGGCTCTTTCGCAGATGGCTTGCAATGCAGGATCAGCCTTCGGATTGATCTCTTGTGCCGAAGGGATCGTGCCGGCCGCAATCGCACTGATCATGCCTCGCTTACCGGTCCCAGAATCCACGGCTTCTTTCTGGGTCCGCTCGTGAGGCGCACATCCGGTGATGATCGCAAACAGCATCGCACCCAGACCGAATATATCGGTCCTCTGGTCCAATTCGTCCAATCGGCCCGCAGCCTGTTCAGGTGCCATGTAAAGCGGTGTTCCTAGGACCTGTCCGTCAAGTGTTTGACCGCCTCCTTCACTGACGCTCGACTCCAACATGCTTTCCACCGAGGTCTCGTCAACCACTTTGGCCAACCCCCAGTCGATGACGATGACCTGACCAAAACTATCAATCACCACGTTTTCGGGTTTGAGGTCTCGATGAATGACCTGCCTCGAATGCGCGTGTCCCATCGCGTGACAAACGTTGACGAATGCGGTCAGCAATCGCCTTAGAAGCATCGGATCGTCGTCGTTGTCTTGTCGACGCTCGTGGTACTCATTGATGGAATCTTGCAGCGTGGACCTCCCCAAGAAACGCATCGTGTAGAACATCCGCCCGCTGGCGATGTCTTGGCCGAGTTGATGAATGGGCACGATGCTGGGATGGTCCAATCTTCCGGTGATCTCCGCTTCACGTTGGAATCGTTCCAACACAGCACGGCTGGCAGATCCATGGCTGATTTCCTTCAAAGCCACGTGTCGATTCAGATTCACGTCTCGAGCAAGCCAAACACGTCCGAGGCCACCCTGTCCGATTTTTCGGATCAGCTCAAATCGCCCTTCCATGATACGGGTATCGTCACCGCCATCGCTCGCGGCCACGGTCACCCCAAAGAGCTTGGCGACACGCCCGGAACCATCGAGTCTTTCCAAGGTGGCCAGCAGCATGCTGCTGCCCGGCGAAGGCGCCTCGGATCCTTCGGCGATGCTTTGGCGCAGCTGCTCGACACGAGCGTGGGCAGCGGTACTGAGTCTCGACAGCTGCTCGGATGAGAGAATCCGCTTCGCCTTGAGATGCTCTGCCAGAGGCACGCTGCCGTGCATCGACCAATCTGAAATCGCGGCGGTGATCTCACGATCGTTGGCATAGCCCGACTTGAGCAGCTCTGCCGCCAGGGCAATGTCTTCTTCCTGCCGAGACAACGATGGCTCAGGGTCATGGAACTGGGTTGCGGCAAACGGATCGCTCAGATGATCCGTTTGAGTTCCGCTAGTCTCCGCCATGATCGATCGAGCTCTTTATTTTGAGGTTTTCGGGCAGCTCCTATTGTATTTGCGGGAAAGGGTTACCGGCCGGCGCATTTCGATTCCGGGCAGAATGCCGACCGTTGCAACGACGTGTGGGACTGTTGGGCTGGGACTTGGCACTCTGACTGGCTTGAACACCGCCAATCAGCCTCGGGCGGTGGCAGGGGGTCATGGAGCAACGGCAGAGGAAGTCTGAATGGTTCCGATCAGCACCACGAACACGACCCCGACGATATACAGGACGATCACGATGGCCGTCGCGATGCCAATGAACCGCCAAAACGATCGCTGCTGAGCCAGCGCGCTTCTGATGTCGTTCAAGTCCGACGTCTGCTCGGCCCGCTTGATCGCCGAGCCATACTTCATGAGTTTTAAAACGGGATAGGCGTAGAGAGCTCCCATCACAAGGTAGGCGAAACCGATCCCGAGCAACTCCGTTGCACCACCGCCCGCCACACCGCCGATAATCATCCCTACCGCGGCCAACAGCATGAGCAGGGCACCCATGAAACCTAGGATCCCCATGAGGCGAACCCAAGGTCGCGTCATGCGAAGCTCGTCGATAATTCCGGCGACGTTGGATGGAGCACTCGATTCATCCGTCGTCAACGGCGCGTTGTAGGGGTTATCCAAGGACATCTGTTTTCTTACTCCGATGGTGAACCGAATCATGAACCGGCGATAGAGACGCCTATCGCAACCACGAAAAGGGCAACCGACCTCGGTTACAGTCCGTCGTGGACGCAAAGTCTAGCGGTCGGCAAGGGCATGATCATACTGATAGTACGGTTTCACATGATGGCGACGATCTCCCCAGTCCTCGAGAACGCAATGATGACGCCCGGTTGTGCGTCATTCGACGAACCAGCTGGCATTCGGCTCGACGCCATCGGCGCCGCATCTCAAGAGCAAGTCGCGGATGTCTCACCGATTCCAGGGCATTTTGGCGAGGACCATGCCCATTCCACATGTGTCTGTGATCCCGGCAAACATGAGTCCGGCACCAATGAAAGCGGAAAGTCCGATGAAGTACGGGTGAACGAAGAATCCAAGCGTGGCACCGACCAGCGTCAGGCAGCCCGCGAGAATCCGCACTTGGCGTTCCAGTGAGATCGCTTTCTTGCCGCGTGCGACGGGCAGTCCGGCGCCAACCCAGGCCGTCGTTCCGCCGACGACATTCACAACATGATCAATCCCTGCGTCCATGAATTTCTGAGTCACCTTCGTCGATCGGCTGCCGCCTTGGCAGATCACATAGATGGGCTTCTTTGAATTGCCGACCAACTCGTTGGCAACCTCGTTGGGATTCAGCGAGTCCATCGGAACATTGAGCGCGCCCTCGGCATGAACCTCCCGATACTCCGATGGCATCCGCACATCGATGAGATCCACATGTCCCCGTCGTTGCTCGCGTGCGAGCTCGTTCACATCAATCGTTTGCATTGGGTTCCCCGTGTTGGGTATCTCGCGACGCGACCGACAACTTCCGGACGCGGAGATCGACATCGATCAACGAATCAATGAACGGTTCGCGCATGTTGCTGGTAAGTTCCCGTGGACACACGATTCTTCCGACTGGCCATGTTTTTCGACTGGCCCGTGTTTTTCGACTGATCCGTGCCTACCGACTGACGTTCGGGCGAGTGCCTAGTAGAGCACTTCCGTGACGCCTCGAGCACCGCTGGGTAAACGACCGGTCACGAGGATTTTGGTGATCGGGTACCGGCCGGGTTTCCAGAATTGATTGCTCTTGGTGGCAAACGCGGCTTGCCGGACGACCAGGGTTTCGCCGGCGGGTAGTGGACGGTCCTGGTACAAAAAATACTGACCATTGAGATTGAGCGTGACATTTGGGATGTCGTACGACTCCAGATTTTCAACCACCAGTACGTCCTCGAGCATCTGGCTGCGACCGTCGATGGTGGGGAGCGGGCGACGGTCAATCAGGACGGAGACCGGCAACGTTTGTTCGGACGCTTTACCATAGAGGACGGCGTAGAGGCTCAGCGATGCCAGTGGGATCAAGCAAACCGTTGCCAGGGCGATCACCAGTCCACGCGTCGATAGCCGCGGCGCCGGAGCAATCGATCGCGGTGACTGATGGACCAATGACGGGTCCGGCGGCGTCGATGACGTGGCCGGGTAGGGGTTGTCGCTCATGTCTTGATGGACTTGTGAGACGTCTCAGCTAACAACATGCTCTCGGTTCGTTCGCGATCGGTTCGGATATTCGGTTCGGTCTCCATTTGATCAACGATCCCGATAGGAACGCCCTCACTCGAGGTTTTTCGCCGATGAATCCGTTGAATCCCTACGCACCGGTGGCCGAAGTCTCGACCACTCCGGTGGAACTGGCCAGCCCCGATGCGGAGCCCAGGAGCCCCGCTCGGACGATCGGACGTTGGACGTTGGTGTGCGTCTTGGCGGCCGCTCCCAGTTTTGTGATTGGATTCATGGTTACGTCGGGGCAATGGTTGGGGATGCTCGCGGGTGTCGTTTTCTTCATCATCGCCTACAGTTGGGCCGATATCGCGACGGCATCGACATGGTGGCGACAACGCAAACTGATACGTCGCACGCTGGTGACGACGTACAGTCTTCGAATACTGATGACGTTGGTGTTCCCCGTCGGGGGATACATTGACATGATGGTCGGTGTCGCCTCGATGGTTACCGTGGGTGCCGTCACCGGGACGTCTCCCGAGGGCGATCAGTTTGGATTTTGGCTCGCGTTCGCAACCACGATCGTTCAGGGTCTCCTACTCAACCTGATGTTATTGGTGTTTGCAATCGTGATCCTACCCATCATCGCGGGCATCATGCGACTCCGACGCGGTCCGGCGGATCCTCCGGTCACCGGCGTCGAGTTAGCTCAATCGTCGTTGGCAGGCGATGCATCGAAGTCTCTGTCCGATGAGTCGTCGTCTCGATAGTACTGACGATGATGTTCTGGTAGTGGATCCATGGCCAATTGATCGGGCAGGATGCCATTGGTCTTGGCCGAACGCAGCAGCGCCACGACATCGCCGTAGCCTCCGCCGACCCGCGCGATTCCGGAGATCACACCCGGCAGTGTCGCGTCGACTTCGATTCGGGCATCGTCCTGGCCGGGTTGAAATCGCGACAGTCGCAGCTTCCCCGGGGTATCGGATTGTCGGATCAGTAGTCCACCTGGACCACGCAGGAACGACTCGATCTTCAGAGGGCGAGGTGATCCGAGCAACACCACTTCGGGACGTCGTCGTAGCGACAAAACAACCGCTGCCGGAGCCCTGGACTCGAGTTGGTAGAGACTGAACGATCCGTTGAGCCGTTGCCCGGTGATGGAGGGCGACGGGTCTTCGCGGCGGCGCAGCGTGTCGAAAGCACCATAGCGAGTTTCCAACGAATCGTCGTGGAGCAAATCCGCCAGGGCCGGTGCGACGTCATGATGTTGCAATCCACGAAGCGCGTCGAAGGCCGGCGCTCGAAATGCTCGGTCATGCCGAATCGACGAAATCAATGGTTCGATGGACTCGTGTCGATCGAGATACGCCAATGCTTCGGCGGCGTAAAACTTTCGCTCGGCGTCGGCGTGTTCGATGGCATCCAAGAGGGTCGGAATCGCACCTTCGCCCAGGCCTTCGAGCTGCAGCGCGGCGTCGGCCGCTGTTTCAACGTCGCGCAGCCTTTCGCCCAACTGAACCAATCGAGTCTGAGTGGCGGAGGATTCTGGCGCGACGCCCAACGCGCGGATGACTTCCATCAGTCGAAACTCGTTGCCACGATAACGCGGGTGCACCTCGATTTCGATGAAGTCATCCTCGATCGCTTTGGCGATGCCTCGTCGGGTGGTGCCGTCGTAGAAGTAAAATCGTCGGTTGATGGCCGCGGCGATGGCGCTGGCCATTTTGACGTGACTAAAACCGGGACGAAGAACAAGCCCGAGTTTCCGATCGACTTGCACTGTTCCACCGGAAAGGACCATTCCCTGAACCCGGTTGGCCTCGTCGTCGCGTCCCTCCCGATCGAATCGCGTCAGGACTTCACCGGTACCGATCGACATCACTTCGCTGCTGCGAGTCGTGCCGCCGAGCCGCTGCTGATAACGCAACCGCGTGTCCAGTAGCCAACCACCGTGCAGGTCAACCGCCTCGGTCTGCACGGGCGTCCTCAGAGTCACGTCCAGAGGATCACCGCGCCGGGCACCCGGGGGAACGATCGAATGCACCTGGACCAAGGCGGTATCCGCGCGTTCGAGGTACTGATTCGGATTCGGAATGTCATTGTGTTTCATCTCCTCCATCAGCATCTCTCGGAGTGCCGACGGCTGGGCGGGTCCGCCGCTACCGGGTAGCGCATTGACCACGCCGACCCCTTCCACGCGGACAAATTTCATCCCGCTGGGAACGGCGGCCTCGCGAACCAGATCCGGGGGTTCAGGGACTTGCAGCAAGTCCTTCAGCGTGTTCCCGTCCCCGGGATCACCGAGACGATCCGATTTACCCCATAAACTGCTGCATCCTGAAGAAATGATCATCAGGTTTGCGATAAGCAGCGTGACGACCGAAACCCGGCACGTTCGACATCCTGGTCCACGGAAGCGAGTTGTCGCGAACGTTGTCAACGCGGTACCGTAGGAAGCATCGGGAACGTTCATGGCATCCGGCGTTTATGTGTCAGGCAATGGTCGACTCTTTCAACTCATCGATGGCCATGGGACTAGCGAATTTCCGTCGGCCGCGGCAAGCCCAGCGTCACAGATGTTGGCTTGCTTTCACAATTGTTTTGGCGTTTGGGACGTCGGTTCCCACCGAGCTCATCGCCATCGAACCGTTGCGGGCGAGCGACTTGGCGCCGCCTGAGGAAGTTGCCGACAGCATTCGCCGAGGGTGGGACGTGCTGGTCCGGCAGGCACTTCTGCCGAGCGACTTCGACCAAGAGACGATCGACAACCTATGGGGAAGTTGGCCAAATCCGCTGCATCTTGAGGCCAAGGCCGAGGATCTTCCGCAGCGACGCTTGGCGACCTTCGCCCGCTACGGCCTAACGCCTCGACCGCAGCATCAAGTGCGAGTCGATCCCCATTCCGGCGACGTCGTCTCGACGTTCGCACCATCGTCATCCCTTCCCGATGGCGACCCCGGTCCTCCGCTGCAGTATGTCGTCAGCGAGTCGGGTGAGTGGACGATGAATTGTTTCGCGTGCCACGGTGGATCCGTGTACGGGACGCCCACTCCGGGAGCGCCCAACAATCGCTTCGCCCTGCAGACGCTCACCGACGAAATCCGATCGACCAAATTTCGGATCGGTAAACCGCTTGGACGCATGGAGTTGGGTTCGTTGTTGGTTCCTCTTGGCACGACCAATGGCACGACCAACGCGGTGGTCTTCGGCATGGGCCTGATGCACTATCGCGACGAGCAGTTGAACTTTGTCGAGAAAATGCCCGCCAAGTTCACAAGCCATGATATGGATGCCCCGCCCTGGTGGCACTTTCATAAACGGCCATACCTGTATATCGATGGTTTTGCCCAAAAGGGGCACCGGGGCTTAATGCAGTTCACGCTCGTGCCTGAGAACGACGCGTCCTTTTACCGTCGTCGAGAAAATGATTTCCGGGACGTCTTTGCGTTCCTATCGTCCCTGCGTCCCCCGTCGTTTACAGGGGAGATCGATCCTGAACTGGCCCAACGCGGATCACATCTGTTCAACGATCACTGCGCCCGGTGCCATGGAACGTATGGAGACCAGGCCGCCTACCCGAACCAAATGGTCGACATCCGCGACGTCGGAACCGATCCTGTTCGCCTGGAGGCGTTATCCGTCCAAGGCCGCCAGAAATATGGACGCAGCTGGTTCGCTCACGCCGGCGAGGAGGATGAACAAGACACTCGACCTGAACCCATCGGCTATGTCGCTCCGCCGTTGGACGGCGTCTGGGCCAGCCCGCCGTACTTTCACAACGGAAGCGTGCCGACGCTCTGGGATGTACTGCATCCAAAGGAACGTCCAACGGTTTGGTATCCGACGACCGAAGCCATGGATCCTCAAAAGATCGGGCTGACGGTCCAATCGGTTGACAAGGTGCCTCTCATGAACCCCGATGTCGCTGTTCGGCGTGGCCACTTTGACACGCGACGCTTTGGCAAGAGCAATGCGGGTCATGACTATCCCGACGACTTAACCGAGCCGGAGAAGGAAGCGGTCTTGGAGTACCTCAAGACGCTGTAAATCGCCTCCCGCAGACCGTTCCACGGCCGGCGTCCTGGGTGCAAACAACCTATCGGAATTCGGTCGAGCTAGGCCGCCGGGTGGATCGGTCTCTGTAGATGTTGGTCGGCTCGCTAATCACGATCGGCCTCCTCGCCATTCCGATCTGCGTTGGCTTGTCGTTGATCGTTCATGAAGCGACTACAGCATCCATCAACAACGCAAGCATATTGGCTGCAACGTCGAATGGCGTCAGCCACCATCTGTTGAATCACGGCGGAAGACAACCGATCACCGTCGATCGACCATTCCACCCGCTCGGGGACAAAAGAATGCTCGGAGACGCCGCATCCGAACTCAGACGCCGATCAATCCGAAAGCCCGCTACGGTGGGTCCGGGCATGGTGTTTCACCGATTTCGATCAGTCGTTTCCGCAACGTGGACAAGCCTTATTGCGTCAAAGGGTTGGGTCGACAACAGCAGTTCGGAAAAACGGCTCTTGCAATTCGGCCAAGCTCGAGGCCACTGGTGTGCCTGCACCCCATCGGGCACCGCCAACGCAACCGGTCTTGCCACTGTGTGAGCTATCGCGAACACTAACGATCGGGCTGGCGATGCTTCGCCGACCTCCGATTTCTGAATTCTCGACTACGGACCTGATACATGGACCCTTCTTCTTCCATCAATGACTTTCGGCTGGCCAGCGCCGGTTCGTACCAGAGTTACCAGCGTCAGCGGCAGATGACGTTGGGTGACTTGTTGCTGGAAAACCGCATTGTGTTTTTGCAGGGCGAGATTCATACCGGCAACGCCAATGAAATCGTGATGAAATTGCTTTATTTGCAAAGCGAGAATCGCCGCAAAGACATTCACTTTTACATCAATTCACCGGGTGGCTCGGTGACGGCCACGCTGGCGATCTACGACACGATGCAAATGCTTTCGTGCCCCGTAGCGACCTATTGTGTCGGCGAGGCGTGCAGTGGGGCGGCGGTTTTGCTGGTTGGCGGCAGCAAAGGAAAGCGATTCTGCTTGCCCAATAGTCGTGTCATGATGCACCAGCCCATGGGTGGCGTTCAGGGGCAGGTCAGCGACATCGAGATCCAAGCCGCCGAAATGTTCCGATATCGAGATCGCCTGAACCAGATCATCAGTAGCCATTGCGGGAAGTCGGTCGAGGACATCGCCAAGGATACCGATCGCGACTTCTTCTTGTCGGCCGAGGAAGCGGTCCAGTATGGCTTGGTCGACGACCTGCTGAAAAAGCCGCCGAGCAAAGACGACGATGATGACGACGATTCATAGCGATCGCCATTGGCAGCCATTCCACTTAACCTCCCGATCATTCAAAGCGAATCCCGATGCCCGTCATTCCCTACGTCGTTGAAAGTAACGGCCGAGAAGAACGTACCTACGACATTTACAGCCGATTGTTGAAGGACCGGATTATTTTTCTGGGTCAGCAAGTCGACGACCAGATCAGTAATGCGTTGGTCGCGCAGATGTTGTTCTTGCAGGCGGACGATCCCAAAGCCGACATTCACATGTACATCAACTCGCCCGGCGGTAGCATCACGGCGGGCATGGCAATCTACGACACAATGCAGTTCGTATCCTGTGACGTGGCCACGTATTGCATCGGTCAAGCCGCATCGATGGGAGCCGTATTACTGACCGCAGGCGCCAAAGGGAAACGCCACGCGCTGCCCAACGCACGAATCATGATTCACCAACCCCTGGCTGGGATGCAGGGCACCGCTCGCGAAGTCGAAATCCATGTCGCGGAATTGCGTCGCATCAAGCAGCGCATGAACGAAATCATGATCCAGCATACGGGACATTCCTTGGAGAAAATCGAGGAAGATACCGATCGCGACCGATTCATGTCGGCCGAAGAGTCGATGCAATACGGATTGATCGATCAGGTCGTCAGTAGTATCGAGGACTCCTGAGCGTCCCATTGACCCATTAGGTCAAACCAAGATGCCCAGGTGGACGGGCATGGATTCGCCAACGGCTGGTGCTGGATCCATGCGTCGAGTCGTTCGCGCCCCCTTCGTCTAGTGGCCCAGGACGTCGGTCTTTTCGGATCGGAAACGCTCGTTCGAATCGGGCAGGGGGTATTGGATCGGGCGATCAATGAGTGGTCCCCAAGTTCACCATTGATTTGGCTCAAGAGGCCAAACTCTTCATGATCAGCGGATCATGGCAGTGATGCCGTATGCGCCGACGGCAACGATTGCGTCACCTGTTTCCTGCCGTGGTGCCGGCTCGGCTCTCCAGTGGCAAGCCACGCGTTCCACAATGTGACCTAGCTTTCAGCATTGCACGGTCATTTTGGGGAATTCTGCGACGCCATGATCAGACTGACACGCCTCGACGGTGAAGCCTTTGTGCTCAACGCCGAGTTGATTCGGTACGTCGAACGACGCGGAGACACGTTCATCACGTTGACCACCGGTGAGCGATTTGTCGTCGCCGAGTCGATGGATCAGATCGTGGATGCGTCTCTGGATTACCAGCGTCAGAAGCATTTCCTTCCGCCAATGACATCCGCCCAATCAACGCCCGCTGGGGCGACGTTGACGCCGGACGGATTGCCGTTGACGAACCAGCCTTGACGATCCGGACATCGAACCAGCGGCCCATGCAGGTCCGGAGAACTTCCTCGCACTTCATTCGACGAACAATCTTATGGACATTGCCAGCCTACTCGGTTTGATTGGCGCGATCGGCCTGATCCTCGCTTCGATCCTGTTGGGTTCGGCACCGTTCTCGGCTTTCATCGACATTCCATCGGGCCTGGTGGTCGTCGGGGGAGCGATCGCGGCGGCGCTGATTTGTTTCCCGCTCCCGAGCATGCTCAAGAGCCCCGTCATTGCACTGAAGGTGATCCTCAACAAGGCCGAGGATCGCCTGGCGCTGATCAAGTCGATCGTCGCTCTGGCGGAGACGGCACGTCGTGATGGCCTATTGGCGTTGGAGTCACAAATCCCCAGCATCGAAAACCCCTTGGTCAAGAGTGGTTTGCAAATGGCGGTCGATGGTACGTCGCCCGAAATCGTGGAAGAGGTCTTGCGTACCGAGGTTGCCGCGATGGTCACGCGCCATCGGGAAGGCAAATCGATCATGGACCAACTCGGCCGCTTTGCTCCGGCATACGGAATGATCGGGACCCTGATGGGATTGATCATGATGTTGCAGGACATGTCGGATCCGTCCGGGATTGGTGCCGGTATGGCCGTCGCTCTGATTACAACGCTCTATGGAGCGATCGTTGCCAACGTATTCTTTAGCCCGTTCGCCGAGAAACTTGGCCTGATGAGCCGGAACGAACAAGTCAGTATGGAAATCGCCATCCGTGGCGTGATGGCCATCCAGTCCGGCGAATCGCCTCGCGCGATCGACCAGAAACTGCAGACTTACCTGCCCGCCAACCAACGCGTTCAGGAATAGACCATGGACGACGAACCGGAAGAAATGGGCATCCCCGAGTGGGTGGTCACGTTTGGCGACATGATGAGTCTGTTGCTGACGTTCTTCATCATGTTGGTTTCGCTAAGCGAGATCAAAGAGGAAGAGACGTACCAGGCACTGGTGGAGTCCATGCAGCAACAGTTTGGCTATCAAAAGACGCTCGACGCGTTGACGCCGGGTGAGGCCAAACCCCGGACGATGCAGTTCTCGGTTCTGTCAACGAAAGGCCGGGCCAAGAAAAAGGACACCGCGAAAGGCGGCGTCCCCGAAAAATCGCCCATCGGTGAAGAGCAGCACGTGAGGATCATCCGCCCCGGACAGATGACGGCCGTCGGCAGTGTCGTCTTTTTCGAGATTGGTAGCGATCAGCTGAGTGATGTCGCCAAAACGATTCTCCAGCAGACCGCGCAACAGCTCAAAGGCAAGCCGCAGCGGATCGAGGTCCGGGGGCATGTCTCGGGGCAGTACGCGGCGCGAACATCCGCGGATCACTCGCTGCTCCTTGCGATTCGTCGCGCCGCCGCCGTGAAACGCTATCTCACCGAGACGGAGAACATCCCCGAGTCCCGATTTCGGGTCTCGTCGGCAGGTGCCGCCGAGCCGATGGACGCAAAACGCAAGATCAGTACAGTCGGGCAAGACAGCCGTGCCGAGGTGTTCCTGCTCGATGAAACGGTCAACGATGCCGGTGGTACTGCCGAATCGGCCTCTTAGATCCCCTTCGATTTCGCCCGTCCATGAATCCCTTCATCGGTTCCCTCCCCACCAAAACGTGCTCGCATGGCAGATGAAACCACCCCAGAATCGAACGACTCCGCTGAGTCCGAGGCGGCGCCACGCGGCAACACGGGTCTGATCGCGGCGTTCGTCGGACTGATGGTGGTGCTGGAAACCGGGATGTTTTTCTTTTTGGTCCCCAGTGCCGAGCAAGTGTCGGCTTTGGCCGAGGCACAGTTGATCGAGTCGGTCCAGGAAGGAGCCGAGGAGGCCGAGCAGGAAGCGTCCGATGAGAATCGCGTGGAGGAATTCGAGCTGGGCACGTTCGGTGAAACCTTCAGCCCGCTCAACAATGATCGATCGTTCCGCCTGGAAATGCGTCTGTATGGCACGATTCGTGCCAAGGACCGGCCGCAGATGACGAAGGATTTCGAGAGAAATAATGGACGATTACGACACGCCATTCGAATGAAAGTCCGCAATAGCGAACTAAGTGAGCTGCAAGACAACCAATTGGCCTTGCTGCAGCGGCGGATTTTGACGGAATGTAACCACCTGCTTGAAGACGAAATTCTGCTGGGCGTTGGGTTTCACGATTATCAACTGATCGAGGAATAGGCCGGACGCCCGAACCCCGCACGGACGCGAGGCTCGACGCGTGAGCGATAACGATTCCCAAGAACTTCTCAACACCGACGACATCGAAGCGCTGCTCAATCAAGCATCCTCGTCTTTGGAGGCGGCGACCGGCCAGCCATCGGGAGCCCCCGAAGGAACCGCGCGACCGTTCGCGCTGGGTGATCTAACGCCAGCCGGGGCGGACGATGTCTCCCACGAAGTCGATCTGCTCGGCGAGGTCGAGATGGATTTGCGAGTCGAACTGGGCCGCACCCAAATGCGACTGGAGGAGGTCCTCCAACTACGCAGCGGCAGCGTCGTCGCGCTGGACAAACTGGCCGGAGATCCCGTCGACATTTTTGCCAACGGCCGACTCATCGCGCGTGGCGAAGTGTTGGTGATGAATGACAACTTTTGTGTTCGCGTGACTGAATTGGTGGGAGCCGGAATGTGATCAGCAACAGTGGAATCCAAGGCGTCGCTACGTTCGGTTTGGCCCTCGCGATTTCGGCATCGGCGGCGGCCCAGGCACCGTCGTCCTATCTCGTGACGTCCCCGCGGCCGGCAGATTCGGCGGTGGTGATGGAATCGGCCGTTGAGCCGCCGACGGTTGTTGCTCGCGGATTTCCCAGCTTGTCGCCCCGAGTCATCACCACCGAAACCGAAACGCCCGAGACCGTCGAAACCGCCGATGGTCGCTCGATGGACTTCGGGCTGGACGGTCAATCCATGTCATCCCTGATCACGGTGGGCTCTTCATTGGCGATCGTGCTGGCATTGTTCAGTGCCTTGGTTTGGGTCAGCCGGCGTTTCGGACAGGGATCCGCCAAGGGGAAATCTTTGCCCGCCTCGCTGGTCAGCCCGATCGGGCACACCATGCTAGACCCTCGAACCAAGTTGATGCTCTTGAAATGCGGCAACCGCGTCCTTGTTGTGACCCAGACGTCCGGCGGTGTGACGCCGCTGACGGAGATTACCGATCCAGAGGAAATTCGCGAGCTGATGGCTCAGTGTTCATCGGAGTCTCGCCGCGACTTTGAGCGGACCATTCACCAGATCGAACGCGAACCGGCGACCGGATTCACCGAGGCTCCCATGCCAACTCCATCGCCGCAACGTCTGTTCGCATCGGCATAGCGACGGGCGGTTGGTTGTTGGAGCTCGTTGCTGATCCCACAACATGCTCGCAACAATCGCAATAGCGAATAGACTACCAACGCAATCGGTCCGCATTCATTTGTCCGTGTCGATGTCATCCCGTTCATGCCGAAGGCAACGCTGAACCTATCGAAGCTAAGCGACGACGAACTGCTCGACATGCGGTTCTGTGATCTCAATCTCCGTCTCGTTGACAGCGCGCTTCAGAAGAACGTGGACGAACTCCATCGTGAGCTGTCCGCTCGCGGACTGAAGTTTCGGCCGCATTGCTGGCTCAGCGATGATTGGTATTCGCCCGATGGAATCCCTGGAATCGCCATCCCGTTCTATCTGGCCCACCCGAGACTGATGCGGTTGGAGCGACGAATGCTGCTGGAGGTCGAGGGCGGTACGAAAGTCTCCTGCATGAAAATTCTGCGACACGAGGCTGGTCATGCGATCGACACGGCTTACCGGCTCCGCCGTCGTTCCGCCTACCGTCGCCTGTTCGGATCAGCCACAGCGCCATACCGCGACACGTATGAACCGATTCCGACGAGTCAAGACTATGTTTTGCATCTGGAGATGTGGTATGCCCAGGCGCACCCTCTGGAAGACTTTGCCGAAACATTCGCGGTTTGGTTGCGACCCGGGTCGCGGTGGCGAACGCAATATCGCCAGTGGCCGGCACTCAGAAAACTCAATCAAGTCGATGAGTGGATGCGGTCGATCCGGGGAACCGCTCCGGTGGTCCGCAGTCGAAAGTGTGTGGAGCCCTTGACCCGAATTCGCAAAACCCTCCGGGAGCATTACACTGCCAAACGCGATCATTACGGTCTTAATCATCCAAACGTCGCCGACGCAGACTTGAGGCGACTCTTCACAGGCGATGTCAATCAAAAACGATTACCGACCGCTGCAGCTTTCCTAAGCCGCATCCGTGCCGAGTTACGCCGAGTCGTCGCACGTTGGACAGGCCAATACAGCTACACAATCGACCAAGTCATCCAGGAAATGATTGAACGATGTCGGGAATTGAGGCTTCGAGTTGCTGGGGGCGTCGATGACGTGAAACGGGACGCGATGATCTTGGTCGCGGTTCGAACCACGAGTTTCATGCACCAGGGCCGGCAAAGAGTGGCCATTTGACGCGACCGCCCGGAAGGGAATCCTTTGTCGCGAACGGAATTTCAGTGGAGGGTTTCATCCGATGGCCAAGCGTCGTGTACTGGTCTTGGTTCGCGAAGGGCACGTTCCACCTGAATCGCTCGAGGGGTTCAGCGAGAGCGAGGTGGACGCGTGGAAAGCCGAATTTGACGTTTGCGAAACGCTGCGTGGCCTTGGGCATGACGTGCTACCGCTGGGCGTCTACAGCGATTTGACGGTGATTCGGCAGGCGTTGGCCGATTTCCAGCCAGACATCACGTTCATGCTGCTGGAGGAATTCCACGGCGTCGTTACCTACGATTTTGCAGTCATCAGCTATTTGGAACTGATGCAGCAACCCTACACGGGTTGCAATCCGCGTGGGCTGCTGCTCAGCAAAGACAAGGCCCTGTCGAAGAAACTGCTGACGTATCACCGCGTCCCGACGCCCAAGTTCGCGGTCTTCCCACGCGGTCGCGCGATTCGTCGACCCAAACGACTCACGTTCCCGCTGTTCGTAAAGTCCAATGTCGAGGATGCTTCATTTGGGATCTCGCAGGCAAGTATCGTTCATACCGATGAAGCACTCATCGAACGGGTGCAGTTCATTCATGAGAAAGTCGACGACGATGCCATCGCTGAGCAGTACATCGATGGACGCGAGCTGTACGTGGGCGTCATCGGCAACGAACGGTTGCAGACCTTTCCCGCCTGGGAAATGGATTTTGGTCAGATGCCGGCCGACATGGCCCGAATCGCGACACGCCGAGTCAAGTGGAATCGGAAGTATCAAGAGAAGCACCAAATCATCACGCATGCCGCAACGGGCTTAGACGCGGCGATGCAATCGCGGCTCAACCAATTGTGCAAACGCGTTTATCGATCACTGAGCATGAGTGGCTACGCACGGATGGATCTGCGGCTGACGCCTGACGGCGACATTTACGTCATCGAAGCGAATGCCAATCCCAACATTGAGTACGGCGAGGATTTCTCAGAGTCCGCTGAGACGGTGGGCATCGATTACGAACAACTGCTCCAACGCATTTTGAATTTGGGATTGAATTACAAACCCGCGTGGATGGGTTGACGTTCTTGCCACCACGGCCTTTGCGAGACGAAGTCAGGCGACTTTGCGTCCGCCAGGTGCGCGGAGATCAAAAAGGCCAAAGATCTCGTCACGAGACAGTCCGCTGGTGTGCGACGTGGGTCCATTCAACGTCGGCGCACCAGGTCGATTGATTCTCAACAGTTCCTTGTCCTGAGCTCCGCCGGCCGACGGTGGGTTCGTCTCTGCGAACAGCGTGTCGAACATCTCTCGTTTCTGTTCCAGAACGTTCGCGATGCGTTGTTCGATCGTATTGGTCGCGAGCATCCGCGAAACGGTCACGCTGCCGGCGGCGCCGATACGATGGGCACGGTTGATCGCTTGGTCTTCGATGGCCGGGTTCCACCAGCGGTCAAACAGAAACACATACCGACAGAACTGAAGGTTCAGTCCGACACTACCGGCTCCGTAGCTCATGAGGATGATTCGCGCATTCGGGTCATGCTTGAATCGGTCGATGACGGTCTCGCGTTGTTTGTGTGGGATCTTCCCGTGGTACTCCAGTGGTCCGAATCGTTCGAGTCGCGGACGGATTTTCGCGATCGAGTTGGTCCATTGGCTGAAGACGATGGCCTTTTGGCCGCTGGCGGCGACCTCCTCCATATCCGCCTCAAGTCGTTGCAGCTTGGCGCTGCTGCCTGTGACGGGATCGAAGTTGCAGATCTGTTTCAGCCGCAAGACAAGCTCAAAGACATGCTGGATCGTCAGAGCCTCTTCGAGCTCTTCCAGGTGAACCACGCCATCCTTTTCGGCGGTTTCGTAAGTCAGCCATTGCTCGGGCGTCAGATCGATATCGGCATCGCGAAATAGCTTGGGGGGCATGTCGTCGAGCACCATGTCTTTGGTGCGCCGTAGGATGTAGTCGCCGGCGCGCTGAGCGATCTGTCCGATCGGCATACCGGCTTGCAGGTATCCTGGTGACAGAAAGTCAAAGATACCCACGAGATCATCTGGTGAGTTCTCGACCGGAGTACCCGTCAAAGCCCATGACCGCGTCCGTGAGATGGCCTTGACCACGTCACTGGTCGCATTGTTGGGGTTCTTGATGCGTTGTGCTTCGTCCAAGGCGACCAGATCAAAGTGCAATCCTGAATCTAGGATCACGTCTCGATCTCGCATTAGCAACTCATAGTTGGCGATCTTGACCGGGACACTGGCGCTGCGCCATTGAAACTCGCGTGATGCCGCATTGCCTTCGATCGCGGCAACCGGGATCTCGGGCGCCCACAGGGCGAACTCACGCAGCCAATTGCTCACCAGCGGTTTGGGGCATATCAGCAACGCTTGTTTCAGCTCTCCGCTGCACACCAACATTCGAATCGTGCTGATGGCCTGCATCGTCTTGCCCAGTCCCATCTCGTCGGCCAAAACGCACGCGTAGCGGGGGAATAGAAAGGCAATGCCATCAAGTTGGTATGGAAAGGGCTGAAACGGAAAGTTCAATTGCCCGCTAGTGACCAAGAGATCCAGTGGCGGCTGCAGCATGTAATAGAGCCGGTCCTGCAACTTGACGACGTCACCGGGTGGCCTGATCCTTGAATGGCGCCGACGCGCCGACGGGGCATTCTTCGTTTCCGAAGCTTCTTTGCCTCGGGTCGGCAAGGTCTTCAGATTCGGACTCGATGCGGATGGCGAATCGGTCAGCCACGACGCCGCTTCGGGAAACTGAAAGCCAGTGACTCGCACCTCGATCGGCGGCAGCTTGATGGGCACACGCGATGGCGTAAGCGCCGGCAGATCCCACGTTTGGATTTGTAGGTTGGATCCACCGCCCTGCAGGATCGAACTGTTCGTTTCAAAACTGGCTTGGTCGTCGATCTGGCATGCCAACGTTTCGGTTGACTTTCCAACGGACTTTCGAAACCACACCGTCAAGCCGCCTCAGCATGGTCGTCAGATTCTTGGGATCGACACCCGGACGATCGTGCCGCCGCCCGCGCGGTCTGAGACTGCGCCTCCCGAATCGCATTACGGATGCGTTCAAAAGGCTCGACGACGTCGGCCAAGTCGGCCAAATGCGGCGCGATGGACTCGACCGCATCGAGACGGTCTAGGCTGACGAGCAACGACGTGCCGTTGAGTGTGATCGGGCCGTGGCCTTCGACCATATTCGGATCGATGGGACCCTCGTCCTCTTCCGCGGCGGGTGCGACGAGGGCGACGTGACAGTCACTGGCAACAGCCGACGCCTGAAGACGGAGTGCCTCTGGCTGCTGGCAGCAGAGTATTGAAATCGGTGTGCGGCACTTCGTCAGGAGAGCCGGGCCAATCACTTCGCTAATCAAGTGCTGCCGTAGTGAAGCACCAAATAGGATCTCATGAGCCCGCGTGGGACGAATCGGCAGCGTGCACTGAAACTCGAGCGGACGTCCGCCGCCATTGAGGATCAGTAACCCGCCCGTCCAGCCCGTTCGATCCTCGTTGAGGGTCGTGAAGTAGCCGATCGTCGCGGCAGGTTGACTCGATCCCATGCGTTTGTTCGCAATCCTCGTTTTGGCAACGGCGTTCCGACCCGTGGTGGCGGTTGCAATGAATGACACGGTCGTCCCGTATCGGTCGATTGGCCACCTGTTCCATTTCGGCACGCGGCTTCGTCGCTCTTGAGACTTCAGGTTTATTTGGGATCGACGACCAAGAAGTCGAAATCGACTTCCGGTCGATCGGGGTGACCAGCGTCTTCGGCCTAATCTCGGTTCGTTCCGCAATCGGAAAAGTCACCAATTTGTTCGCGCGCTGGCCTCTTCGGTGGTCATCTCGTCATCACCGTTAACGTCGGATTATGCCGTTTGGCAAGCCACTTCATGATGCGAAAGTCGCACACCCGTGTGCGGAGGGTTTACATTCAGCATAGGAGCAACAAGAGTTGTGTCCCGAGGTCAGGATTTCTGGCTAATTCAACTCTTGGATGGGAACGCTCGCTTCATGATTCGCGCCGATGTGGATTCGTCGTTCTTCCGCAGGTACCTCTGGATAGGGATCGGGTGCCTCGCCTATGCGTTGTGGTGCCTCTACGATGGCTTTATCGCTTATCCCAGTCAGCTCGAACGAGCTGCCGCGTTTGAGGCGATCCCAGACGGGGCCAAGCGGATCGATACCTGGATTGCCCTGGCATCCAAGAATGGTTGGCCGGAGCGAATTCCACTGAAGAGTGCGGATGAATTGGCTGGGATGATTTCAGGCCAGATGTTCTACGCCACGATTTGCATCTTGATCAGTGGGATCGCCCTGTTCTCATGGTTCCGTTCGCGTGGGACCTGGATTGAGGGCGACGAATCGAAGTTGCGGCATTGCCGTGGCCAGGAGGTACCCATTGATGCCATCACCAAGATTGACAAACGCAAGTGGGCAAAAAAAGGCATCGCGAAGGTCACCTACAACGACGGCGGACGAAATCGGCGATTCGTGTTGGATGACTTCAAGTACCACACGGCATCGGTTCGAAAACTCTTGGCGTTCGCCGAGGCCAATCTCGAAGCCGATCAGGTGACCGGGGACAAACTGGAACGCGATAAGGTGGAACCATCAACCACCGAGGAGCCGGCTGAGTCCTCCGACGACGTGACTCCCGCGGCTGACGGCTAGTGGACAACGACGCCGACGGACGAATCGACCCGCCGTGGATGCGGTGGGTCGCATTTCTGGGACCTCTAGTCGCGTTTGCGTTGGTCGGTTACTGGGGGCCTCGAGTCGTTTTAGGGGCTGACGCGTCGGGCATCTCATTGTCCAATCATCCACAGCTAGCCCTCGGGGTCACGGTCATCCGTGTCGTCAGCATGCTGTTGGTCGTTGGCTGCGTCATGCCATTCGTTCGGCGTGTCTTTCCGATTCGAGTGAGCCCCGTATCGGTTGTAGTTGGTGCTGTTGGAGCACTGATCTGGATCATCTTATGCCGGCTCAACATCGAATCATCCATGTTGTTGATGTTTGGTCTGCCGGCGGACCAATTTGGTTCTCGCGACGCCATTGACCCGTGGTCTTTGTATCCGGACGCATCGCATCGGCTCGCGTTTCTATTTTTCCGCTTCACGTTGCTGGTCGTCACCGTTCCGATCGCCGAGGAGTTGATGCTTCGTGGTTGCTTGATGCGGGCAATCGAGGCGGACGATTGGCACGCCCTGCCGCTCAACCAGATCGGTCGGGTCGGGCTGATCACGGCCACGGTCTATGGCATCGTGTCGCATCCTGCCGAATGGATTGCCGCGGCCGCTTGGTTCTCGCTGGTGACTTGGATGATGGTGCGCACCAACCGATTCTGGGACTGTGTTGTGGCTCATTCCGTGACCAACGCGATCCTGGGAGCGTACATCGTTGCGTCGGGTGACTACCGACTGTGGTAGCGATCGAACGTGCCCATTCCTAATACGACCGGTAGCTTCGATCATACCGCGAGACTGTCATTTCCTGGGACTTGAAAATCAAGGGTTCTCACGGAACACCTTTTGGTGCCTTGATCCTTGAAGCGAGTCGACTGACATTGGTGTAAAACACTTCCCGCCGGCAAACCATTCCGAAGGACGCAGAGGTGGGTCCAACCGAGTGAACCGCCAGGGTGGCGGAATTGGCTTCGGTGTTCGCGAGTTGCGGGCTATCGCACAACCCAGCTCTCAGCAGCGAGACACAACTGGAAACCGGGGACTATCCGACTTGCGATGATCTCTCCCCGCGGCG
This sequence comes from Planctomycetota bacterium, assembly GCA_038748615.1. Lineage (GTDB taxonomy): Bacteria > Planctomycetota > Planctomycetia > Pirellulales > Pirellulaceae > Rhodopirellula. The sequence continues at coordinate 54,431 of JBCDIU010000025.1, forward strand.
CCTCGCAACTGAGCTGAAATGCACCGTCCACAACACCAACACGGTGACACTGACAATTCCCGTGATCATCGTAGGTACGTTCGAGGGAAATCCGTAAGTACGCGAATTGGACGCGTAGATGCCGCCGAGTGACAGCATCAGCGAGATCATTCCAAACGCGATCGATGCCACCGTCGCTGCGTTTGTCGACGACTTCAAATTCAATTCACAGTCGGAGCTTGCCAATTTGGGACTACTCAACCACACAATCCCAAGACCAAATGAAATTAATGCGAATGATTCTCTTGGGTCCCAACTCCACGGACGCCCCCAGGTAACTTGTGACCATAAGCAGCCAAACAATATTCCAACAGCATAAAACGCGAGAGCTCCAATCAAGACACGATGACCGATCCGGTCAACGCGCGGGACCGTATGACGTCGTGTCAAATGCGTACGCCACCAATGCAGCAAGATGATTAGCCAAGATGCCAGCATCCCCAAGAGGCCGATGACTAACGAAGCAACATGTACCAATAGAACTAGGCGTGCAGCCGAACCCGGTGCACTCGTATCTGTCGAATCGCGATTGCCCGTGTCTGCGACACTCGGCGAATTGAGAGTCGAAATAGTCTTCGGTTCATTGGACGGAGACTGAAAGTCTCTGGTGACGTCGGCCCACGCATCGGTCGAAGCCACAAAGCACATCACGAGAAAAGCCACCGAAGCGGCGAAAGACAATAGCATGGGTCTACCTGACGATTCGCTGCTACGCGGGCGCTGCACTGCGCGATCACGGAGGTTACTCATCGCGCATGCCAATTCAGCATCGGTTGGCGTAGCAGAAAGCACTGCCGCCAATGCTTTCTGCATTGCTGGGTTCAGCTCATCGCGGTGAGCGATATTGTCTTTGGCATGTGAACTCACTTTGAACTCTCCTTGATTGTCTGGCAGGCATCACGCAAGGTCTTGCGTGCTTTGTGTAACGAGGTCGAGACGGCAGTGGCACTCATTCCGATCGATTTAGCGATCTCCTGGTTTGTCAGCCCATCGACATAGCGCAACCAAAAGCACTGAGCTTGATGTTTGGGCAATCTCCCAATCGCCGCTCGCAACAACTGATCCAGTTCCGCGTCTTCGGTTAGTTGATCAGGCGCTCGACAACGGTGATCACGAATCCCTAGATCCAACTCGTGCGAATTCACACGACGTCGTAGTCGATCAATCGCTCGCAGAGTCGCCATACGCCGCAACAGCCCAGAGTCAGGCAATTGAGTCATTTGGTGAGCTTCCAACAAGACTTCCTGCGTAACGTCCTCGGCATCATGGGCGTTCCGCAATACACGGAATGCAATTCGAAAAAGCACTTCCCCGTGTTCGGCAACGATTTGGTTCCAAGGCACGTACAACCCAAAGCACAGATGTAAAACAAGCGTTAGCAAGAAAGGCCAGCCAAAGACCCGTCTACGACACAATCGATCCTAGAACTCAAACGTCACCCCAAAACGCAGCTTTTTTCTGCCTTTAGTAGTCGACGGCATAAAGACTGATTGCGATGGAAACGCCGATCACCTGCAAAAGGATCACCACCCTTTCGCCAGACCGATAGCGCGAAATGGTTTTTCTTCGTGCAACAAGTTGCATCGACCTAGGGAGATGTGGCTGACTCGTGGAAGGCATCGGTGAGAAAACCGACGCTACGAGACGGGCTGGTTATCGACTGGTCGCGTACCGTTTCTGGCGGGCCGTCTCGCCAAGCCAAGTGAGGCAAGGATCGGACGAGCGTTAGGGAAACACGTCCGGCCTTAGGGGACATTCGTGCCAGTCCAGGAAGAGACGGTCAAGTGGGCCCGCCCCACCGGTCAATCCGTATTTCCAGCTCGCCTAGGAAGCGGGATCCACGATCGCCAGCAAGTCCCCTGTTTCGACTTGCGTGCCCGGTGGCGTCTGAATTTCCCGAACCGTGCCATCGGCTGGCGCATTGATGGTGGTTTCCATCTTCATCGCTTCGAGAACAAGTAGTTTCTGACCCGCCTTGACCTTCTCGCCCGCCGCAGCCGCGACCGTGATGACCATCCCGGGCATGGATGCTGCCACGTGCGTCGGATCCTGCGGGTCGGCCTGAATGGATGCCTTGACGTCGACATCCAAGGATCGGTCGACGACGGACACCTCGCGTGGTTGACCGTTGAGTTCAAAAAAGACGGTCCGCGTGCCATCCGGATACGGTTGACCGACAGCCAAGTACTTGATGATCAACCGCTTACCCGGTTCGATGTCGACCGCAATTTCATCGCCGGGTTGTTGTCCGTAGAAGAAATTGCACGTTGGTAGCACGCCAACGTCGCCGTATTGATCACGATGCTGAGCGAAGTCCGCGAACACCTTTGGGTACAACAGCCAGGTGACGGCATCGCAATCGCTTGGAGCTTCACCGGTCAACTTGGCCGCCTCGGCTCGGGCGTCGTCGATATCGGCGTCGGGCATGGAAGCACCGGGACGATCGGTGACCGGTGGTGTGTCGCCCAGGATGACTCGCTGCACGTCGTCGGGAAAACCGCCCGGCGGCTGCCCCATACGGCCTCCGATCAAATCAAGAACGCTGGCGGGAAACGCGAGGGACTTATCCGATGTCATGACGTCCGATGCCGACATTTCGTTGGCAACCAGGAACAACGCCATATCGCCGACCGCTTTACTAGTCGGGGTCACTTTGACGATGTCACCGAAGAGCTCATTGACTTCGGCATAGGCGCGACAGACACCCGCCCATTGATCCGCCAAGCCTAACGAGCGAGCTTGCTGAAAGAGATTCGTATATTGGCCACCGGGCATTTCGTGTTCGTATAGATCACCGGTCGCTGGTAAGACGTCTGCTTCGAACGGCTTATAAAACTCCCTGGCCGCCTGCCAGTAAGTTGCTAGCTGCGTCAAAGCCTCGCTCGATAGGTCCGACTCTCGCTCGGTATCTCGCAATGCTTCGACGAGCGTGTTGAGATTGACCTGGCTCGTGCCACCGGACAGTGGTGCCAGTGCGGCGTCAACGATATGGCAGCCGTTCTGGGCAGCAGTCATCAATGTGGATGCCTGGATACCCGCCGTATCGTGCGTGTGCAAGTGAATCGGCAGATCCACTTCATCACGCAGAGCCGTGAGCAGCTCAACAGCCGCACGTGGTTTCAACAGCCCCGCCATGTCCTTGATCGCCAGCAGGTGCGCGCCCCCGGCCTGTAGCTTTTTCGCAAGGGTTACGTAGTACTTGAGATCGTACTTGGTTCGTTTGGGATTTTGCAGATCACCGGTGTAACAGATCGAGGCTTCGCAGATGCCGCCTTCGGATAAAACCGCGTCCATGGCGACGCGCATGTTCTCTTCCCAGTTGAGGGCGTCAAAGACCCGAAAGACGTCCATGCCTGCCTGGACTGCCTCGCGTACGAATAGGCGCACGACATTGTCTGGATAGTTGGTGTAGCCGACGGCGTTGCTGGCACGCAGCAACATTTGAGTCAGAATATTTGGCACGGCAGCTCGGATATCCGCCAATCGCTGCCAAGGCGACTCTTTGAGGAACCGCATGCTGGTGTCGAACGTGGCCCCGCCCCACATCTCCAGCGAGAACAACTGCGGTGCCAAGTGAGCGTAAGCCGGACAGATGCGCAACATGTCGTCGGTGCGCACCCGGGTTGCCAATAAGGACTGATGGGCATCTCGCATCGTCGTGTCCGTGATCAGCAGTCCTTTCTGCTGACCTATCCATTGGACCAAACCGTCGACACCCTTATCTCGAAAGATATCCGCTGTCCCACGCGGTGGCTTGGTGGCTGCGGGCGTCTCCGGGACGGGTGCCGGTTCGCGTCGTGTCGCGTCAACGCGGCCGGCAACCAGGGAGTTGCCGTTGACGATGACTTCACCCAAGAACGTTAGCAGTTTGGTGGCGCGGTCGCGTCGACGAGGCAGCTGGAACAGCTCTGGCGTCGAGTCAATCATCCGCGTCGTCGCTTCGCCCGCCAAGAATGTTGGGTGATTGACCAGTTTCAAGAGGAACGGAATGTTCGACTTGACCCCACGGATCCGAAACTCCTGGAGGACGCGGTCCATTCGAGAGGCGGCAGCATCGAGCGTTGGTGCTCGTGCCGTGACTTTGACCAGCATGGAGTCGTAGAACGGGTTGACGACGGCGCCGCTGAAGGCGGTGCCGGCATCGAGTCGGATCCCCAAACCGGCGGCGCTTCGATAGTGGCTGATGCGACCATAATCGGGGCGAAATTCCGCTGCGGGATCTTCCGTCGTGACGCGACACTGCATCGCGAACCCGGTGGTTCGAATCGACGCCTGCGACTTCAAATTCACTTCATCGCTATCCAATCGATGGCCCTGGGCAACCAAAATTTGGTTGCGCACCACATCAATGCCGGTCACCTCTTCGGTGACGGTGTGTTCGACCTGAATCCGCGGGTTGACTTCAATGAAGTAAAACTGGTTCTGATCGACGTCGAGCAGGAATTCGACGGTCCCTGCGTTTTCGTAGCCAGAACGGTCGCCAACGGCTTGGCCGATCTGGATCGCGGCATCGCAAATCGCGTCGCGCATCTCGGTCGATAAGTTCGGCGCCGGGGCAATTTCGACAACCTTTTGATGTCTCCGCTGAACACTGCAATCGCGTTCAAAGAGATGCACCAGATTACCGTGACGGTCGCCCAGCAACTGGACCTCCAAGTGCCGAGCGCGCTGAACAAATCGTTCGAGAAAGACTTCGTCACTTCCAAAAGCCGTCTTGGCTTCCCGTTGGGCGGCCTCCAGCGATCCGGGTAACTCGTCGGACGAGCGGACAATGCGCATGCCTCGACCACCACCACCTTTGGCGGCTTTTAGCATGATGGGGTAGCCCAACTGACCAGCGGCCGTCTCTGCCTGATGCAAGGAGCTGACCGATTCAGCCGTCCCACCCAGGACACGCACACCGGCGACTTCGGCGAGTCGTCGGGCACTCGTCTTGTCACCCAAGTCTTGCAGCGATCGAACACTCGGCCCGACGAACAGGATGCCCGCGTTCTCGAGGGCCTGCGCGAAATCAGCGTTTTCCGATAGGAATCCATATCCAGGGTGAACGGCATCAATGCTGTGTTGCACGCATAGAGCCACGATCGCGTCGATGTTCAAGTAGGAGCGGATCGGTTCCCCGGTGCCTCCGATTTGGTAGGCCTCATCGGCTTTGAATCGATGCAACGCATAACGGTCTTCGTGCGAGTAGATCGCCACCGTGCGTAGGCCCAACTCGGTCGCCGTTCGAAACACTCGCGTTGCAATCTCACTACGGTTGGCGACGAGGAGCTTTTGAATCGGGCGAATGTGGGCGGTATCGGGCATTCGGATTGAATCAACTGAAGGGTCATGGGAGCGGAAATGGGGCCGAGGCTGCGCCAACCTCGAGCTCAATTTAGGGCATCGAAGCGATGGATGTGGACTGGTGTGGCAAGGACGGTTGCTTCATCGCGTTTTCGAATTCGACTGTCGCGCCGAGTCACGATCACGACGAACGGCTTTACGAGCCAATGTGGGCAGGCCGCGCTGGATCTTGGTGTGGTCAGCGACGGCGCCCCGCTTTGGCCGAACAACCAAATCGTAGCCGCGTGGTAGCTCATGCTGGCATTGTCGGAATGACTCACGGATGAGACGTTTCCAGTGATTTCGCTTGACCGCGTTGCCCGTTTTTTTTGGAATCGTCACGCCCAATCGAACGGCCTCACCTTGAGTGGCCAACGCGAACACGACGAGCGTGTCATCGGAGGCCACGGCTCCATTCCGCAAGGCCCGCGTGAACTGAGTGCCCGCGACCACGCGAGCCGACTTTGGAAACGCGTTACCGCTCGTCACGATGCAAGTGAGTATTTGGTGACGCCGCCTACGATTGTGTGACGCACGCGGCCGGACAACTCGCGGCCATCAACGGGGCTGGATTGGCAAAGCGACCGAAACTGGGACGCATCAACCGTCCAAAGGGCGCCCGGATCAATGATGGTGACATCCGCGGGCATTCCCACGGCAAGGCTGCCGGCGCGGATGCCGGCGATTCGTGCGGGTGCGGACGAGAGACACTCGATGGCGCGTGTCCAGTCCAGCACGCCTGGGAGCACTAAGTCCGTAATGATGATTGACAGGGTCGTTTCCAACGTTGCTGCACCGAAGGGTGCCCGGTCCAAGTCATCGCTTTTCTTTTCACGCGCCCGAGGCATATGACCAGACTCGATGGCGTCGATCACACCCGAGGCCAGCGCGGCTCGCATGGCGGCGACGTGCGAGGGGCTGCGTTGAGGCGGATGAACTTTGAATCGCGAGTCAAATGTGCGCAGATCCTCATCACTGCCCGTCAAATTGTGCGCGCAAACCGACGCCGTCACACGGATGCCTCGGTCCTTGACGCGACGAATCATGTCGATCGCACCCATGGTACTAACGGGTCCCACATGCAAACGTCCCTTGGTGGCCTCGGCGAGTCGAACATCCCGTGCAACGGCCAGGTCCTCCGCTTCAGTCGGCAGGCCTCGCAGTCCCAGAACCAGTCCGATGCGGCCATCGTGCATGACGCCACCATCGGCGAGTTCGGGTACCTCCGGGCGATCGAAAATTGGCAGATCCAACATCCGGCAATAGTCCAGTGCCCGTTTCAATAAAGCGTCGTTGGGCATCGACCCTGGCGAATCACTGTAGGCCACCGCGCCGGCCTGGGCCAATATCCCCAGTTCGGCCATCTGCTCTCCCGCGAGCCCTTTGGACAAGCAGGCAATGGGCAGCACCCGTACCCCGTCGACCGCGTCGGCGATCTGTCGAACCAACTGGACCGATGCGGCGGAATCCATCTTCGGTTCCGTGCTGCTACAGCATAGGACGGTCGTATACCCGCCTGCCAAAGCCGCGGCGGATCCCGTGGCAATCGTTTCATCCCCTTCGTGACCGGGTTCACGAAACTCGGCAGCCAAGTCGACTAGCCCTGGCGCAACGATTTGTTCCGAGGCATTCAACCGATCCACGTCCGATGGAATATCCGATTCGCTTGGGTCAATCGCCGCCACCAAGCCATCGCGAATCAACACACTGGCGATTCGGTCGATACCGGATACCGGGTCAATCAGTCGGCCATTTTCGATGAGTCGATCCCGCGTCATGATCCGGTTTCCTGCATGACTCTTCCTTGAGCGTGCATTTGATCTGCCTTGGCAGTCAAAGCCAGCGCCGCCATGCGTACGGCGATCCCATTGGTAACCTGCTCTAGGATCACTGAGTGCGGTCCGTCGGCAACATCCGGCGTGATTTCCACACCGCGATTAATGGGGCCCGGCGCCATAATCAAGATGTCTGGCCTCGCCTTCCGAATGCGATTGCCATTCATTGCATACAGCGCCGCGTACTCATGCACGCTCGGAAAGGGTCGGGTGCTTTGACGTTCAAATTGGATACGCAACAAGTTCAACACGTCGCAGCGGCCAACGATGTCGTCGAGCCGGTGGGCCACCTCAAACCCAAGCTCCGTCCAGCGTGGGCTTACCAGGGTCGGTGGTCCGCACACAATGACGTGAGCCCCCAATTTTTGCAGACCCCAAATGTTGCTGCGGGCGGTACGGCTGTGAGCAATATCCCCCACTAGTGCGACGGTCATTCCCGACAGGATGCTCGACGGATCCGTTGATTCGGTCCGCCAATTGGGTTGATCGACTCGACTATCGACCCGATTCTGAAGGATAGTCAGGATGTCCAACAGACCTTGCGTTGGATGTTCGTGCGGACCATCTCCCGCGTTGATGACACATACATCCAGCTCGCGCGAAAGCAAGTGAGGTGTCCCCGGCGTGTGGTGCCGGGTGACGACCCAGTCCACACCCATCGCTTGGATCGTCTTGGCCGTATCGACATAGGATTCGCCTTTGGCGACGCTGCTGCCGCCGCTGGAGAATTCAACCGTGTCGGCGCCGAGCCGCTTGGCGGCCAAGGAGAAACTATTGCGAGTTCGCGTGCTGTTCTCGAAAAACAGATTCGCGCAAGTCTTGCCCGACAACAGCGACAGTTTTCGACGGTAGCCATCGGTCACCGTTCGGAACGAATCGGCGGTTCGCAGGACCGTCAGAATCTCGCCGGCGGTCAATCGCTCCAAATCGATCAAATGGCGATGATGCCACGCTGGTCCTTCCCACTCGCTCAGGTTTGCCTGCACGTCCATGGCGGGAAGTCTACGCCATCGCGCGGTCACCGGCGAGGTGGTCATGCGGAGATGACTAGGCTGCGGCGATTCTCCCGACAAGCTTCATTCGCGAGCCTGAATTCCGAGTACCGCGACCAATGACCAGGCTGCGATCCAGCAGACGCCGCCGATTGGCGTGATCGCACCCAACCATGGTGTGTTGGTGATGACCAATGTGTAGAGGCTACCCGAGAACAAGACGATTCCGGCCACGATTAGCCAAGTAATGGCGCTGCAAAGCCGGCCGGGTGGAAGCGGCAGCACCGACAGTGTCAGCAGCGCCAGTGCATGGGCCAAGTGATATCGGGCGCCGGTCTCAAACTGGGGCAAACGACGTTCGATCGTAGCGGCATCCATCCCCGCCGCCGCGAGTTGATCCTCCAACCCATGCGCCCCAAAGGCGCCAATCGTGATCGCCGTAGCGCCCGCGATTCCGGCGGCGATGAGTGTGGCTCGATGGACCATCATTTCACAGCGAGCATCCGCTCAAGAGCGACAAGACTCCACTTGGTCGTCTCCTCATCGACGCGAATCCGATTGACGAACGTTCCGTCGCGGAGGTTCTCCAACGTCCAGCACAAGTGCGGCAGATCGATGCGATACATGGTGGCGCACATGCACACGACGGGGCTCAAAAAGTGGATCTCCTGCTCGGGATGTTCCGCCTTCAATCGATTGACCAGATGAAGCTCCGTTCCGATCGCCCACCGCGTCCCAGGCGGCGCTTGGCGCACCGTTTCGATGATCTTGCCCGTGCTGCCGGACACGTCGGCGATGTCATTGACCTCTCGAGGGCATTCCGGGTGAACCAAGATCTGGATGCCGGGATGATCGGCGCGAAACTGTTCGACATGTTGACGCCGGAACATTTGATGCACGCTGCAATGACCCTTCCACAGGATCACGCGACTGTCTGTGATTTGCTGGTCCGTGTTGCCACCCATGTCCACGGCGTACGGATTCCATACCGGCATCTGTTCTTCGCTGACGCCCATGGTCAGAGCCGTGTTGCGACCGAGATGTTGATCTGGAAAGAAGAAGACCCGCTGACCACGTTGGAACGCCCAATCAAGGACTGCCCTTGCGTTGCTGCTTGTGCACACGATGCCGCCGTGTCGCCCGCAAAATGCTTTCAGACTAGCGGCACTGTTGATGTAGGTGACGGGGATGACTTGATCGGTGTCGATGACTTCTCCCATGTCCGCCCATGCGGCTTCGACTTGGGAGATCCCCGCCATGTCCGCCATCGAACAGCCAGCCGACATGTCAGGCAAATTGACGTCGATGCGTCGACCGTCGCGCGCCGCCAAGCGATCGGGCCGATTTGCCAGGATGTCCGCCGTTTCGGCCATGAAGTGCACGCCACAAAACACGATGGCACGGCAGTCATCGCTCTTGGCAGCCATTTCGGACAATTGATAGCTATCACCCCGCAGATCCGTATGCTCGATGACTTCGTCTTGCTGATAGTGATGCCCGAGGATCAGCAAATGATCACCCAGCGCCGCCCGGACTGATTCGATCCGCGCCTGCAACTCCGCAATGGGGGTCGACTTGTAGGGCTCCAGTGGTAGCGGCGCATTGAGCTCATCGGCCGTGATGGCGTTTGAGATTTCAATGGACTCGGCGGCGGTGGGCAACAAATTCATGCGACCAATTCGATTTCGAACGGATAAGGGCAAATCCCTGCAGACGGGACACCATGGGCCCGGAATCAGGTTCGCAAAGAGCCATTTAACGTGCCATCAGGCGAATTGCCAACAGGTTCGCCGGCATTTGAGGTGCTGAGGATCATCGATTGAGGGTTCCACTGGCGCTGCCCGATGGCGGTTGGAACCAGATGGCGGCGGTCATCGTGTCACTGCCGCATCACAACTCGTAGTTGATCTTGCCGTGACGCTGGGACCGGCTGATCTTGTCAAGGCTGTAGAGCCCGGCCAAGACAAACTCGACGCAGGATGCACGCACCGCCTCGTCCTCGCTGGCGTTGACTTCAAATGCTTTGTCCCATGCCGGGGGCACGTTCTGGAGTCGTTCCGCGTATTCACTGCTGGGCAACAGGTCACCCACCTCGACGCGGACACCGCCTCGGAAAATCTCCGCGATTTCCGACAGACCGTGCTCGTCGACGTATTCTTGAAATACGACGCGAATGGCTTCCGCAACGACGGCATCGAGGACCTGCTTTTCACTCATTTGATGGGTACCCATCAAATCGAGTTCCAACTTGCCCAGTGAGCTGGCATAGAGGTGGCCGAAATCGCTGATTCGCGGCACGGCGGGCTTCTCGTCGTGAATGATCCCACGTTGCCGTGCCGAACCGACGATGGTGCGAAAGTTGGCGAGCGAGAATCGAGCTGAGACGCCCGATGCTTGGTCGATGTACTTGCTTCGCCTCGCCTGATCGGTGATCTCTTCGATGATTTGGTACATGAAGTAGGGCACGACGACCGGATAGGCCCCTCCGAGGTCATCGTTGACCTCCTGCTGGAGGATTTCGATGCCTTGATCGCGGCTGTCGGGATAGTGCGTCTGGACGATTGTTCCGATTCGATCTTTGAGCTGGGGAATCACTTTTCCCGAACGGTTGTAGGTGGCGGGGTTGGCCGAAAAGAGGATCATCACGTCCAAGTCGAATTTGATCGGATAGCCGCGAATCTGAACATCTCGCTCTTCCAAAATGTTGAACAGTCCGACTTGAACCAGATCATCCAGCTCGGGAAGCTCATTCATCGCAAAAATTCCGCGATGCATCCTTGGGATCAAACCGAACGACAACGCCTCTTCCGCACTCATGCTGACGCCACCGGTAAGCTTGGCGGGATCAATCTCACCAATGATGTCGGCGAATTTGGTCCCCGGGCTGAGCCGCTCCGTGTAGCGATCGCGACGATTCCACCATGCGACTTGCACATCATCCGGCGAATGTTCATCGACCAACCGGCGGCCCAGTGATGTGATCGGCGCCAGTGGGTCTTCATGAACGGGTAAGTCAGGATGGTCGATGTGCGGAATCCACTCGTCGAGGAATCGCACCAGCATCCGCATGATTCGGCTCTTGGCCTGACCTTTCTCACCCAAGAAAAGCATGTCGTGGCCTGCTAGCAGGGCGAGGTTGATTTCGGGGATCACCGTGTCGTCATATCCAACGATCCCCGGAAACAACTCGTCTCCGTTCCCCAGCATCCGCATGAAATTGTCACGGATTTCGTGTTTGACCGTTTTGGACTGCCATCCCTGGTCACGCAGTGCCGCCAGTGTGGTTGCCTCGGGCGGAGTCGTCGTATCGAGGGCGGGCGAACTCACAGCGGCGGCTCCAAAAAGATGCATCAGTGGGTGGTTTCAGCCGCTCCGCCCCACAACGTGCTGGGTCGGAACAAGCTTGGTTCCATCGTAACGATGCGGATAGCGTGGCCAGGCGTTATTCCTGTGTGACGCGAGTTCTGTGGCGCGGTGTGGCGACGCATGGGCAGCCGGCTTGTACAATGAGGTCATGATCACGGCCGCGAAGAAACCGATGCTGACCCTTGTTGTATCCAAAGGGCAGTCGCGTCATCCCGACAAACGTGGTCTGGAATCAAAGATCGCGGAATTGGCGGGACAGATCGACGACGTCGACGTGATCGTCGTACCCCATCTGTACGATTTGCCCAAAGGTGGTGAATCGCTGCAGGCCCTATCCGCAATCGAAGGCGACATCCTGGTCGTCAGTTGGATTTTTCCGCGGGCGGCCCATTGGGTGTTGGATCGCAACGGCATCGATGGCCAAGTCGGCGAGGTGCATCTTCACGCCGATGAGGACGGAGGCGATCCGGACGCCGATGCCGTCAACAATGTCGAGGCGGTTCCCGTTGACCGCATGACGGATTTGTATCCGCGACGTTCTCGGACGATTTACTGCGTGGACCTTAAGACTGCCGGAGACGCCGATACCGTCTTTGGTGAGCTGCAGCGGTTATTGGGTGGTGACGAGCCGATGTCATTGCCCGTCGTCAGTCTGGGCGTTGCTCCGCCGGACCATGGCGTTCAAGAAGTCACGGAGACGACTGGCCGTCGTTGGTATCCGGTCATCGACTATGACCGATGCACCAACTGCATGGAGTGCATCGATTTCTGCCTGTTCGGAGTCTATGGAGTTGATGGCGTTGAGAGCATCTTGGTCGAGCAACCCGATAATTGCCGAAAAGGATGCCCAGCGTGCAGTCGGGTCTGTCCTGAAAATGCCATCATGTTCCCGCAACACAAGGCGCCCGCGATCGCCGGAGCGCCCACGGACGGCGACGAGGGATTCAAGATCGATCTGTCCCAGCTATTCGGCGCCCCCGCGGGGGGCGACGATCCAATCGCCACCGCTGCCAGGGAACGAGATGAGCATCTCATGTTGGCCGGGCGGCAGACGATCGGTATCGACGATCAATTGAGGAAACGCCAAGTCGAGTTGCAGGCACAGCCGAAGGATTCGCTCGACCAGTTGATCGATTCATTGGACGAACTGGATCTCTAGGGTCCGGCGGACAATTGGACCAATCGCTCAGATTGGAACCCAAAATGGCTTGCCAGCGACGCGACGTAACGTACCGTTGACCATGAGCTGCCATGAACTTGCCGAACGCCTGTCCACATTACGTCCCGATTTGACGCCTCTGGAAATCGCGCGGCTTTGCTTGATGCTACTCAATTCCACGAGGGATCCATCCGTATTCGCCGACGACCGTCAGCTGTCGCGGGCGTGGCAGACGGCAAGTTTTCGGCTGGAAACGGCCACGGATCAGCACGCGGCCGTGGTGTCGGAACTGAACGCGATGATTGGTGACTCACCGATTGAGTTTTCGCCGGATCAATTGTGGGCCCTAATGCGGGCCCTCAAAGTCCAAGGCCAAATGCTGGAGCTGTACACGCGGGAGGCCGCTCTGGTCTAGCCAATCGTTGCAAGTGGTCCATTGGCGGCGCGGATTGGCATGACTGCGTGCCGCAATGTTCGCCAGGGGTTTGCGGCGGAGGAGTCGTCGGTGCAAACTGGGGCTTCCTGAACAATCTCGATGACGGCCCTTTCCATCCACCTCAGTGGGAAGAGGGAATGGATTGGTGGCAGGCGATTGGCGAGGAGTGTCGAAGATTGCCCAAATCGGCGTTGAGAGCCGATTGTTCCAGTGACTTCGTTAGCGTTGAAATGACCATGGCCGACTCAATCACGACCGCAGAATCGTCGGCGTCGAGACCAGCAACCTCCGTTGGCGAACGGCTCGTCGCGGATTCGATCTTGCCAGCGGCCCATGGTCCGGATTCTCCAACGAAATCGCTACCCAAACGCGACCGCCGGCTCCATGTCGAGGATCTCCATCCGGGCCAAATCTGGCGGAGTCCGTTTCGCGAGGTGACGGCGGAGGATGTGCGGCAGTTTGCGTTGCTGACCGGCGACGACGACCCCCTGCATAGGATGCCGGAGAACGCCAGCTCGACGTCGGCATCGGCATCGTCGGAATCCTCACCCTTTGGCAAGCCGGTCGCCCATGGATTGCTCGGATTGAGCGTCTTGGCGGGTCTCGGGACGGAGTTTCCCAACGCGGCAACCTTGGCTCTTGTCGGGATCACGGATTGGCAGTTCGATCACCCCATCTATTTCGGCGATTCAGTGCGTGTGGAGACCACACTCGAATCGATTCAGCCGCATGGGCGTCGAGCCGGTCGGGTGACTTGGATGCGACGACTGCTGTCCGAGGAAGGTCGTCAATTGCAGCACGGTCGATTCATTACCCTGGTCGCAACCCGGGGCAGGAACCCTCGCCGACCCAAGTAAGCAACCATCCCTGGCGGCCAATCGTCGATGCTGGGATGGCTGGGTTGGGACAACGATTCAACGGGTGGCTATGGCCCGGAACGCCGCCTTGGAAGACTGTAACGGCCGTGCGAGCGATCCTGAGGATCGCTCTTCATATTCCCTGATCGATGCCTTGCGTGCACCCAGATCAAACCTACAATCCCGCCCAGTTTGAACGGACACCGCGACCGTCAGGCTTTCGCTAGACGCCCTAGGTGGGTGTGTTGGCTTGGCCGGACGCGGTAGAAGTCAGATCGACTTCGAACTTGGCGACGTGAGGGAACATCACGCGATGTCAAAGGCGAGTCTTCGTTGACGTTCCGCACGTGAGTGTTTGAAACGAGTTCAATACGCCTCGAGTGATCTTCGTCTGTTTGCAGTCACGGTGGGAAATATTTTGCACGGGGAAGCTTGATGACGTTTTCAATGTTCTTGGGGTTGTTGTTGGTATCGGGGACGACTGTCGGCGCGAGCGCCCAACCACGCGGTAGTGGATATGCCGACGCCGACCAGAATTACACGCTGGCATACAAGAAATCGGTTGAAGAGCAGAAACCATTGATGGTCGTGGTCGGCGCCGAATGGTGCCCGGCATGCAAAGTCCTGAAAACGACGACCATCGCCAACATGGAACAAACGGGGGAGTTGGACTCTGTTAGCGTTGCCGTCGTTGACCGCGATGCTGAGCCCGAATTGGCCAAGAAACTGATGAAGGATGAAAAGATGATTCCGCAGATCATCCTCTATCACAAGAGTTCCGACGGTCGTTGGAATCGTCGTCGACTGACGGGATATCAGCCCGTGCAGCCGGTGCGTTCGCTGCTCCGACGGATCCGAGGCATCGGCCGGGGCTAGGAAACGTCCCAGCGTGAACGGGTTCCAGTCCGAGCGACTGACGTGACGCGAATGTTCGCCCGTGGCCCTTTCATGGGCTGCCGGTCGTCGTATCATCGGCGTCATGAAAGTTGCCCCTGCCGAAGATATTCTGGCGATCTTGATCGGAGGATCGCTGTTACTGGTTTCGTTGTTGTGCGTGCAGATTCAGGACGCGCCAGACCGATTCGACGAGGATTCAGTCTTGGCCCGACACGGGCTAACCAACTGGGTTGCCAAGCCCGGTAAATGGGCCAACGATCCAGGGGAGGCTCTTGGGGGTTGGGAATCGGGCTTGCCCAAATTGAAAGCCGTCGCGGGAGCCGGCGGGCTGCTTTGGTTGGTATTCGCGATCGCGGCCATCGCGACCGGGCAATCGCTGCTCCGATTCTCGCTCGGCTTTGCCGGATTGTTTGTGCTGGCGACCGCCGCGTATCTGATGGCGGGACAAGTTTTCGTGCGGGCCTACAACCTGGAATACGCACTTTGGGCACTCGTCCTGGGCCTCGTCATTGCCAATACGGTTGGGACGCCGCGTTGGATTCAGCCAGCGGCCAATACGGAGTTCTATATCAAGACCGGCCTGGTCTTGCTCGGCAGTGAGATCTTGATGAGTCGTCTCCTGGCCCTCGGACCGCCAGGGATTGCCGTCGCTTGGGTGGTCACACCCATCGTGCTGGTTTCAACGTTTTGGTTTGGTCAACGCGTGCTGAAAATGGAGTCTCCAACGCTCAACATGGTGATCTCCGCGGACATGTCGGTCTGCGGTGTCTCCGCGGCGATTGCGTCGGCCGCCGCGTGCCGCGCCAAGAAGGAGGAATTGTCGCTGGCCATCGGGCTCTCATTGTCGTTCACCGTCATCATGATGGTCGTGATGCCAGCGGTAATTTCCGCAACGGGGATGACGCAAACGCTCGGCGGCGCGTGGATGGGGGGCACCATTGATGCATCAGGCGCCGTCGCCGCGGCTGGAGAGATGTTGGGCGACGAGGCGGCGCAGGTCGCCGTGACAATCAAGATGATTCAAAACATTTTGATTGGCGTTGCCGCGTTGGGCATTGCTGTTTTTTGGACCACGTTCATGGATCGGAATCCGCCAAACATGTCGGACAACGATGCCGAACCACCAACGAATGTGGGATTGAGCGAGGTTTGGTTTCGATTTCCCAAGTTCATCCTTGGTTTTCTGGCTGCCTCGATTCTGTTCTCTTGGCTACACGCAAACGGGGCAACCGGAGCCCTGATGGCCGAATCGTCGATCGGCGTCACCAAGATTCTGCGTGGATGGCTGTTTTGTCTGGCGTTCGTGAGTATCGGGCTGGAGACCGATTTCCGAAAGTTGAGGCAGAACCTGCAGGGCGGTAAGCCACTGGTGCTTTACATCGCCGGGCAATCGCTAAATCTCGTTTTGACGCTTGCGATGGCCTACGTTGCCTTCGAAGTCTTGTTTCCACAGTCCATTCGGTTGGCCGCGCCGTGAGCGTTCGTCCGACACACTCAGCCGATGAAAGAAACGCCAATCGCCGGGTTGGACTGCTCAGGCTCGCCATCTTTGGGCTGGGGACTGTGGCCATTTGGGGTGGTGTTCTACCCAACTTGGCGAACATTCCTAGTCAGAAGCGCTACCTGGAACGCCTTGATGAGGCCGGCATCGATGCATCGGCCATGTTCTATACCGAATTGCCCCCGGATCGGTTTTTGGACGTCCGACCTCAGAAAGGTGCATCTTCCTCGCCACCGGCCTCGGCAAACGCATCATTGGCAGAACTAGCCCCTGCGGTGGATCCGGCAGCACCGCTGAGTCGCTGAAACGACATCGCTTCGACGTTGACGAAGTACTTGACGTCGCTGGACTCGTCTCGTTGCCACCGTCGTCCATTGAGCCGGTACGCAATTTCGACCTCGTCACCCATGTTCATCTCATCGACGCTATCGCATGCATCGCGAGTGAACTCAACGGGAACGTAGTTGGTGAAACTACCCTTGTCCTGTTCCAACACGACAAGCCGTTTTCGAAACCCTTTCTGGCCGTATGTCTTGGTTTCTTCGATCAAATGGACAACGCCACGCACGGTTGGATCGCTCATCAGTCAGCTTTTTGGTCACTCGAGAAGACCTCTCGGATCGGCGAGAGGCCGGATGGAAGGGGGCAAGAGACATCGTCCACCCGTCGATTCATCAAGGCGTGTTCAACGGCGGGTGCGAGACAATGATCTCCTGACGGAAAGTCTAGTGTTTTGCGGGCCCGCTCATAAGGCTTTGGGGGAAAACCGTCCCTATCCGCTTTCCGTCCCAGATCCGGCCGGCTTCAAACCCATATCGGTGGTTGGGGTCTTCAGAGCCTGCGGGGCCATGATCGCCCGAAGCATTGCAACGCGGGTTTTCAGAATGGCTTTGGCTGAATCTCGTCAAAAAATGGGATGCAAATCGCGATTGAGCGATTAAAACGTGCTCCGGATCGGAGGTCGACGACACCATTCAGGCGGTATTTTCGCCCTGGGCGGTTTGGCGATAATGGAGCGATTGCACCACCGGGGGCATGTGGGGTGGCGCGCCTTCGAGTCGACCGGAACCTTCGGGAGAATGGCCATCGTGGCACGATTTCGCACTGCTCTTTCCAAGAATCGAACCGACCGCGACCTCAACAGGTCCGTGGGACAGCGGGATAACCCGCGCCCGGATTCATGGGCCATGGTCACACCCGCCGACGTATTCAGATCCGTTTGTCGCCGGATTCCGTCCATTTTGGTGACCACGGCGCTGGTCACCGTCGCGGTCATTGCCGTGTTGGTCGTTTGGCCGAATCAGTACCGCAGTGAGGGGATGATGTACGTCCGCTTGGGTCGCGGTGCTTTGGGGGCGGATCCGACGACGAAATCCAACAACGCCGTTTCCATGCAGGAGAGCCGGACGGCGGAGGTCATCAGCATTGGCGAAATGGTCGGAAGCCGGGAAATCGCCGAACGGGCCGTCGATCGGATTGGGGTGGGTCACATCAATGCTCCGCGGACTTGGATCGACCGAACTCAGGTCGCCGTCGGCGACTTCATGGAATCCGACAACCGGCTCGTCTCATGGCTTCCAAAGAGCAACAAGGCCGTCGGTGACTTATCGACCGACGAAGTGGACGCACAATTGGAACGCGAGGCCGCGATTCGCGCGGTGCTGAAGTGCGTCAACATTGGGATCGCCAAGAATGGCTACACCATCACCGTTTCCGGCCTCGACGATGATCCGTTGTTAATTCAACAGATCGTCCAAGCCGTGATGGACGAATTTGGTAGCTATCACGTTGAAGCGCATCAGAACGAGGGCTCTCAGCACTTCTTTGAGCAGCAGGCGGCCGAGAGCCTGGACCTGGCGATGAAGGCAAGACGCCAGTTACAAACCACGCGAAACGAAATGGGCTGGCTGAGTGCGGCATCCGCCGAGGAAACGCTCAGCGCACGACTCATCGATCTGGAGTCCGCACTCAACGCAGCCGAGAGTGAGTTGGCACAGGCCGATAGCACCGCGAACGAACTACGCCGGCAGTTGGCGGGAACCGAGCAATGGGTTCCCACCGAGACCACACTGGGCATTGCGAATGCCGCTGGCGACAAGCTCCGCAGTCAACTCTACGACGTGCAGGTTCAAGACGGTCAGGCACTGGCGCGGGTGAGCCCAGCCCACCCTAGGTACCGAATGCTGAAGCAAAAGATGGCCGACAGCGAGAAGATCGCCCTGGAAGAGCGAGCAGATCGGAGCGAGCGCACCGAGGCCATCAATCCGGTTTACCAGGAACTCGAAACGCAGCTTGAGACAATTCGGGCAAAGGCGGTTGGCCTGCAGAGTCGACGCGATGCCGTGTTGGCTCGGTTGAGTCAAACTCAGCGGGATATCCAGCGACTCAATGGCGACATGACGAAAATGGCCGAGTTGACTTGGGAGGCCGAGTTGGCCGAGCAGACGTACCGCGACCATGCACGATCGTTGGAAGAGGCACGCGTCAACTCCGAACTGGATCGCCGGAACATGTCCGACGTCAGCGTGATCCAGCCCGCATCGTTGAATCTCAAGAAGTCGGGTCCCCCTCGAGGCCTTCTCGCGCTCGTTGGTGCATTTTTGGGACTCTCGCTGGGATTATTGCAGGCCATTTTGCGTGATCCACCCGTCAGCCCCGTGGCAACCACATCCACGTGGAGTAAGTCCGAACGGGTGGTTGGCCGCAGTTCGGCACGACAAACCATTGGCACCGGCGACGAAGACTCGGCACCGGTCGGCCCAAGGGAAACATTGGAGACGGTTGCCGAGGCATCAGCGGAGCCGTTGGGACCGGATAAGAGTGTGGTGCCTCGATGAAAACGCTTTGCCAGGATCCGCTGGTTCAATCGTCAATCATGTCGAGCCGTCGCGATTGTTGCATCATTGATTTATCACCTTGGACTCGATTGTGATTTTCTCTCAAATGCTCGACCGTCGCCGGTGGCCCAACTGGGCTCGTCGGTTTTCGTACGGATCGCTGGCAGATCGGATTGGGGCGTCATTCCGATCCTCTTCGCGTGGACGGCATGCGATTTTGTTATCGGCTCGACAGTTTGAGCGAGCCGTGACGTGCGAACGCATTCGATCGACTCGACGTTCGATTCCGTTCTGCATCGTCACGATCACGCATCTGGGTGATGATTTAGAAACTCGTCAAATTCGACGAGACCGATCCGGTTCGAAATTGCCACGTTACCGATCAAGCCGTCGATTGGTGGGCCTTCTGCACCGAAACCTCCGTGTCACGGATGAGAAAGCATTCCTGTCCGGCAATCGATATGGCGTCTTGCTGGTCGACACGCCGGAGATGGGCGGCCGTGCTGTGCTGGACCGGCTGCAGCGACTGCTGATCACGGAGGGCATCAACGCAAAGATGCACATGGAAGTCCACGATCCTGAAGGGTTCGGTGACGACCACGGTGATGACGATACCGGTTCATCGAGTCGACGACATGATGATCCCGCGACCGAACGCTGGGTACGTCCACCCGAGTCGGCTGTGGCCGCTAACAAATCATCCCTCCCCAACGTGATTTCGGAGTCGCATCTCACATCATCCCTAACGCCGTCTTGGGTGATGTGGTTGAAACGCGCGATCGACGTCACGGGGGCGAGTGTGGGACTGATCGTTACCGGTCCGGCGATGCTATTTGCAATGGCGTTGATTCGGTTGTCCGATGGCGGGCCAGTCTTGTTTTGCCAAACCCGCGAGGGTCGCCATGGGCGGCCTTTCACGATCTACAAATTACGCACGATGTGCGTGAATGCCGAACAGATGCAGGGTTCGCTCCAATCGAGGAGCCATCGTGATGGTCCCGCGTTCAAGATCGCGTGTGATCCGCGTGTGACGCGAGTTGGACGTTGGTTGCGAGCAACTTGCATCGATGAATTGCCACAGCTATTGAACATTCTTCGTGGCGACATGTCGCTCGTGGGACCGCGACCCTTGCCATGGCATGAGAGCCGCGCTTGCGATCGCTGGCATCGCCGACGGCTGGATGTGCGACCTGGTCTCACGTGCATTTGGCAAATCAACAAATCCAAGGCAGAGACGTTTGACGATTGGATGCGGATGGACTTGCGGTATGTCGATCGAATCGGCGTCATGCGCGACCTGCAGCTCATCGCCCAAACGGTCGTCGTTTCGGCGACGGGTCGCGGCGGAGAGTAGCTTCGCGTGGCAAACGGCTCGACCTCGGGCACGGCGGCCGTCCGCGTTCCCAGGTGCGGTACCTTGCCTTCATCATGACGATCATCCGGTTTCCGACGTATAGGCGGTTTCCAATGCGACACCGTCCCGTGGAGGCTTCGATCGTCGGCGATGCGATCGACGAATCGTGGCGAGTCGAGGATTCCCAGCTAAACTGTCGACTGGTTTTGTGGCGAGTCGGACGCGGATTGGGTCGTCCTCGGCATCAGAGAGTCAACAGCGTCGACATACCAGGTAACGGCTGAACCGCCATTCGCGATCGGTTTGGCGACCGCGAATCTTGCTTCCTATTCAACGCATACGGCGAACCCGTTTTAATGAAAGCACCCTCGACGTCGATCGAGATTCGGTTACGACCGGCCGCGCCGGAGACGCTGGGTCCCAACGGCGCCGCGTGGCCGGATGCAACGACGCCGGTTCATGGGGACCGGGCACCGGAACGCCTGGATGCAAGGGTCGTTTTTTTGACCCACTACATTCCCCTCTATCAGGTTCGCGTGCTCCAGGAGATTTCCAGACGGATCCGAGACTTCCGAGTGCTGCTCTCAACGGCGATCGAACCCAACCGCGACTTTGAATTGGACTGGTCGGATCTCGACGTCACGGTCCAGAAAAACTGGACGCTGCGTTGGCGATGGAAACACGCCACGGCGGGGTTCAAAGATCCGCTCTTTGTTCAGGTACCGTTGGACACAGGGCGCAAGCTTCGAAAGTATTCGCCGGACGTCGTTGTTTCGCATGAACTTGGGGTGCGTTCCTTGGCCGCGGCGAGATACTGCCGTCGTCATGGGCGGAAATTGGTGTTGGCCACATTCATGAGTGAGCACACCGAACAGGGACGTGGCCGGGCTCGCATCTGGCTTCGCAAGCGTTTGATCGCCGCAGCCGATGCGATCACTTACAATGGTCCGTCCTGTCGAGACTATTTGCTGTCGTCTGGGGCGCGGCCCGAAAAATTGTTCGAGATGCCGTATGCCGCTGACGATCGGACGCGCATCGACGTGCAACCGCGGGTGGATGAGTCAGTCACCAGGCATCGATTATTGTGCATTGGCCAACTGACCGAGCGCAAAGGGGTGCTACCATTGATTCGCGACGCGAATCGTTTCTGTATGGATCGGGGTCGCCCCCTGGAACTGACCTTTGTTGGTGATGGTCCTCTTCGCCCATCGGTGCAAGCCTTGGCGGCGGGCGAAACGATCCATTCGAGTGACCCGCCACTGGATCCTCGGCTGCGTCTTCGATTGTTGGGGAATCAGCCGGCTTCGACCCTACCCCATTTGATGCAGGAACACGGTGTGGTGATTGCGCCCACACTGGCTGACGAATGGTTGATGGTCGTCAACGAAGCGATGCACGCGGGTATGCCGGTTATTGGCAGCATCTACGCACAAGCGGTTGCGACACTGATCCAAGATGGTCGAAATGGATGGCAATATGATCCGCTGCAACCCGGCTCGCTCGCGACCGTACTGGATCGATATTGTGGGACGCCCGATAGCGAGCTCGCCCAGATGCGATGTGACGCAATATCGGATGCATCGGCGATCACACCCGGTGCGTCGGCGGACGGATTGCTTGCGGCGATCCAGAGTGTCGATACCCGATTCCGGTCAACGCAATGAACGCTCAACCCGTCGCCAGTTTATCCCTGGACTTGGATAACAAATGGGCCTACCTGCGCGCGGCGGGACGGGGCGACTGGGAAAGTGCACCGAGCTACCTGCCATTGGCTGTCGAACGTATCGTGGACTTGCTCGGCGAGATTGGGTTACCCCTGACCGTGTTTCTGGTTGGCCGCGATTGCCAGTCAGGTGCGGACGGCGATGCGATCAGACGATTCGGCGAACTTCGCAAGTGGGAAGCGGCCAATCACACGTGGAACCATCTCCCGTGGATGCACGCGATGTCCCAAGGCGAGGTCACCAACGAGATTCACCGGACCCATGATGCCATCGGGTCGCTGACCGGGCAAACCGCCGTCGGATTTCGTGGGCCAGGGTTTAGCTGTCCACCATCCGTCTTACGCGTCCTCGCCGACGCGGGATACTGTTACGATGCATCGGTGTTCGCGACTTCAATGGCTCCGATCGCCAGGGCGGTATTTCTGGCTCGGACCGATCTACAAGGCGAACAGCGAGAGAAGGCAAAACAACTCTACGGCGGCTTTGCATCGATGAGGCAGCCCAATATCCCGCATCGTCGCGTCGTCGATGGCGATGGTTCCAATCAGGTTCTTGGCGAAGTCCCAGTGACCGTGATGCCTTGGACGCGGACACCCATTCACTTTAGTTATTTGACGTTTCTGGCCGGTTACAGCATTGCCGCGGCCAAGACCTACTTTCGTGCGGCGCTGAAACTGTGTCGCTGGTCAAAGGTACCGCCTTCTTTATTGCTGCATCCGCCAGATTTCCTCGGCCAGGAAGACGACGCCGACATGGCGTACTTTCCCGGAATGCGATTGTCGCGGGCGTCGAAGTTGGCGTTCATGCGGTGGGCCTTGAGGACCTTTCACGAACAATTTGACGTTCAAACGATAAGCGATCAGCTTCGGCTTTGCCGTGTACGGGACGGCCATCCCGCTCACGACCATTCGGTTCTTCAGCCTGTCACCAGCGTGCTCCATGCTTGACTACGGAAAACACAGCGTCCTTGGTATTGATGTCAACGCCATTGACTACGAAGCCGCCGTCGATCGCGTGATCGAGGCCGCACGACAACGCAGGCCGATGACGGTCACGGCCCTTGCGGTGCATGGCGTTATGACGGGAGTGTTGGATCGGGAGCACCAATACAGGCTCAATCAATTCGACCTCGTTTGTCCCGATGGCCAGCCTGTGCGTTGGGCCCTCAACCGGCTGCATTCGAAACAATTCGATGGACCGGAGCTATCGGATCGAGTCTATGGCCCCGACTTGACTCTGAAGATTTGCCAGGCGGCGGCGGAGAGCGATTTGTCGGTGTACCTGTTTGGCGCCACCTCAGAGATGTTGGATGGTTTTGCCGCGAATCTCGGTAATCAATTCGATGGACTGAAAATCGCTGGCAGACGAGGTTCTGCGTTCCGTCAGATCACGCCCGATGAACGCGACGCGTTGGCGGCGGAAATCAATCAGAGCGGCGCTCAGATTTGCTTCGTCGGGTTGGGCTGTCCTCGACAGGAAGTATTTGCTTACGAAATGCGGGACCATCTGAACATGCCGTTGATTGCCGTGGGTGCGGCGTTCGCGTTTCACGCAGGTGCCCTTGAACAAGCGCCCGAGTGGATGCAGCGTCGCGGCCTGGAGTGGCTTTATCGTTTGACCCGCGAGCCCGGACGGCTTTGGAGGCGGTACCTCTATCTCAATCCGGCGTACCTCACGCTATTGTCGTTGCAGAAGGCGGGACTCTACCCGCGAGCACGTTCCGAACCGATTCCTCCGAGTGATGAACTATTGTTTGGTTGAACCTCTGGTCGAGTGGTGATCGGTTAAATTGGGGGATTCGCCCTCTTGAATTGCCGGTTCTTCAGTTTTGTTCGCCGAACGTGAATGAGACGCCGCCGAAGGGCACGATGCCATAAATGCCTTCGGTGAAGACTTGCGTCACGAAACGGTCGAAAAGCTGGATCGGCGCGGTGGGCACGATCACTACATCGCCGTCTTGAAGCCAGATTTCGTCCGGTGGATTGGACTGCTTACCAAGAATGGCAGCTCGCAGGTCCAATAGGGTCGATAGGAGCTCCCAGTTGGGACCACGTCGAAAAATGACCACTTGTCGAAGATTCGCTCCGGGCACATAGCTGCCGGCCAATCCGATCGCACCCAGAACGGTCGTTGGCGCCGTCATCTCGAACTGACCGGGCTCGGTGACGTCTCCGAGCACGTACACAAAGTGGGGCGCTTGTTCTTCCAGGTTGGGTTCGACCTCCAAACCGGCTGCGATGGAGTTGTAACGCAGGTTGATCTCGCGCTTTAGCTCGGCGAGTGTCAGTCCTTGAGCGGGTACGGCCCCCAATCGCGGCAAGCGGATCGTTCCCTCTGGTGTAACTCGTTGCAAAGTCGTCTGCGCGTTGAAGCCTTCGCTTCCGCTGATGGCCTCTCGGATCTGTCGAGCGACACTTCCCGTGCGAACCGGGGTAACGTCAATCGCGGGTTCGGGATAGTACGTCTTGTAACGTTCGTTGAGCACTTCACGCAGTTGGTCGATCGTGCGGCCGGCCGCATGGACTTCACCGATGAACCTTAACGTGATCGTGCCATCCGGTTGGACCTCCAGTCCACTGTCGAGCGTGCCACGAGTCAGTTTCTCATCCGCCTCCGATTCGACCAGCAACTGGTCGCCCACGACCAACCGGTAGGCGCCATCGGTCTGGATACTGCGAATGAGAAACGTCAGCTGAATTTGGTCGCCTCCCCTCAATCGATACTCTCGTATCGGCGCCGGTCGCGCCGGCCCAACGTACCCACCTGGACCATAGAGGTTGAACGGTGGTGACTGCGGGCACCTCCAGCACTGGCACTTTTTCTTGGCTCGTCGTCCAACACCAAAGTAGGTTTGGACCTCGTCACAGAGGCCAACACCATCGCGATCGACACAACCGCCGCATGAGGAGCACGGAACGTTGCTGTATGGAAAGGCATGTTGGTGTTGTGGAGGCGCGGGCCAGTGACCAAACGGTTCGAGCGGGCCGTCGATGGTGCCTGCGTATGGAACCACCGGCGCCGGTGTTGCTAATCGGCCTTGCATTGGTGCGGGGCCTTGCAACACCGATTGACTCGAACCTTCCTGCTCTGATGTCTCGACCTGTTCAGCGCTGGCGTCTTCGTTGATCGGTGGTTGCCAACCGGATGACTCGCCGGGTCCGTCATCCAGGTCCGGCAGCGGAGTGGTGGACCGTGGCGATGAGGGCATCAAACGCGGCAGTGGCGGCGCATCGGATAGTCGCTTCGGTCGCGGGCGGGGAAGTGGCTTGATCTGGCTTTCGGGCAGTTCCGGCGAGATTGGTCGGGATGGCGTGGTTGGTAGATCACTCGGTGACGAAGCGTCATCGGGTGTCGGCGGTACCACGCTCGGTATCTCCGGAATCATCGCGGGAGCACTTGGCAACGGTCGAAGCGACGGATCGCCGGACCGATCGTTGGCGATCGTTGGCGCTCCATTGAGTTGATCACCCTGGGGTGCCGGGATCGATTCGAGATCGGCCGGTATTCGATCCCGGTTTCGGGCATCGAACCTGGCTCGGGCCTCGAGTCGAGCGCGTTCGGAACGCAGAATGCGTTCTTCCTGCGTTTGAACGAACTCGTTTGCCTTGGCGAACGGGTTCGTTGATTCGGTTGCGGGCGAATCAACGTTGCTATCACTCGGCACACCGCCATTGGGATCCAAGAGCCCAAAGACTTCCGCGGGATTCGGTTCCGGGTCATCGGGAACAGGGTCGAGATTCAACGGCGCCAGCAGGTCCGAGTCACCCGCCATGTGGATCGGGGTGAATGGAAGTGGCCGGCCAAGACGCACCGGGTGTGGCATTGACGTGGTCGCATCCTCGGCCAAGCCCGAACTGACCATGGTGGTGACGCAAGCAACAACGCTAAGAGCTAGTGATCGGTTGATCTCCGACATAGCACGAGCGATTGAGTGTCGTGGGTGCGATTCAGGGTTCATGACGGTGTCGGCAATTTGATGGGAAACGCATGTCGAGCGTTGTTGGCCGCGCGGCGACCACCGCTCACCAGAACCAGCGTCTTCGAGGTACAGCGACGGATGGTTGTGGCTCAACGATCCGACTGTTGGGAATGGCAATCGGGCGGCTGTTGGCCGGCATCTTCGGACGGACGATGCTGGAGTGGCCGGCGGCCGGCTTCGTCGCAACGGTTGCCGACGGCCCGTTCAAACGCGTCGGTGGTGGCACCGGAGATCGAGACGAACCACCTTGATGGGTCGATGCGAACTGATGCGGTCGGAGTACGGTTACCGGCAACTCGCTAGGAAGGGTCCCATTGGTCAGTTGAGATTCGCATTGAGTCGCGACTTTCAAATCGCCCAAAAGGATTGCTGCTTGCTGCAGGGCCTCGACATTCTGCCGCGTCGGTGAGGCGGCGACGGCGGCGGCCAAGTAAGGCTTGGCAACACCTGGCATGGATCGCTTCAGCAGCGTCTTGCCAAGTTTGCTCACCGCCTGTGTATTGGCCGGATCGATGGCCACGGCGGCGCGACGATACATCAATGACAATTCCGACGCGTGTAAGGCTGACTGGGCCAATAACCCATCGGCGTTTTCAAATGTGAAATTTGCATTGAGTGCTTCCACATCGGCCAAGATGATCATCGCTTCGGCAGCAAGTGGGCCACCCCGAGCAGCCGCGACCAGTTTCTCTTGTGCCAAACACAAGTAGGCCTCGATCGCGTGGGGAGGCGTCAGCATTGACGTGTCGACGTGACGCAATACTTCGGTCTGATGAACCTGTATCAAACGATCCATGGCCGCCGCATCGACTCGCCCGAAATGACCCGTGAACTCACTCGACTCGCGAATGGCCTGCGTGGCAGCGTCGAGCCAACGAGAGTGTCGAGAGTCCCCGACCTGCGAGTCTCTTAACAACGCGATCGACCGGAGTGTCTCGTGAGCTGCCTTGCGCGCCGACGCGAACGCGCCGCGGCGGGCGGACCAGTAGGCTTCTCGCAGGTGATCCGTCGATGTCTTGGCCAGTTGGGATTGGCGCGCTTGCGTCGCGAGGGCGTCCCGCGGCGGTGCGGCTCGCTTCGGAGCAGGGCGGTGGAGCTTGGATTGGGCAGTCGGCGGTAACGGTCGGGTGATGTCCGGCTCGGTCGGAGCAGGTTCTTCGGGGGTCGTCATTTGGATGACGATCTGAGTCGGTGAGGCTTCGACGGGCCCGGGAGGGGGTGGTGCGATTCGTGGCGCCTCGCCGGTCGTCGGCAAGGCCAACGGCCGGGGTTGCCACTTCGGACTGGGGTGCCAAGGAGCAATGACGCGCGGCTCCATCACGCCGCTGGACGATGATGGGACCTGTCCATGGACGACGGGACGCCATGGACCTGGGGCGATGCCCAAGGCGATGGCCGCCGCGATCCATCGGGTTGAAATCCCTGTCATTGAGCGATCCATCGCCAAGTTCGTAGCTGTCAAAAGCCGTTTCGTCCATGAAACGCCACCCTCGTTATCGACGCGAGCCCCTGACAGCTGAACGCATAGGCCGGGTAGGTTCGGTGGACGTCGTTGATCACCTGGACCAATCGCTATCACTCGTGTCGCGTGTACAATCGGTAGGATCCGCTCGCATCGAAATCAGGGCGGACGCACGTATTTTCCGTGGATTCGCCGAAGAAAGATGATATCTTCCTAGGTCTTTTCTTCTCTCGAATATCTGTCACGACTTAGCAATGAGCGGTAATTAAGTGAGTGGCTCCTCTTTCCAAGAAGTGAATTGCGGGTTGCGGCGGCGGGAATTGGTTGCCAGGTTCGACCGCTGGCGAACCGCTCGACGACTCGCCGGATTCACGTTGGTGGAACTCTTGGTGGTTTTGGTTGTCATCGGGATCCTTGTGGGTCTCCTGATGCCGGGCGTGCAGGCGGCGCGAGAGGCGGCGCGGTTGACCGCTTGCCGAAATCATCTTCGCCAATTGACGCTGGCGAGCCAGAACTACCAGTCGGCGTTTCGCCGCCTGCCGGGTTACGCCGGCGAGTTGTCACCCTACTTCGTGATGTACAGCCAGTCGCGATGGGCATCGCCGAGTGAACGTGGAGGTAATTGGATTAGTCAAGTATTGACGTTCATGGAGCGGCACGACCTGGCCGAACCGCTGGGGAGGATTGGCGCGACGCTAGCATTGAGTCCCGATCGCCGTGTGGAGTCCATGGTCTCCGCCGCCGTCGAAACGTTCCATTGCCCCTCACGACGTGATGCACGGCCCTATCCGCTAATCGAACCCTATCGAGGACGTTACGGCGATACGGGTGGTCGTACCGATTATGCAATGTGCGGCGGCGATGCTCATGTTCGCGAAGACATCGATGAAAAAATGATTGAGCTCCATCACGATGGTGTATGGCGTCTTGGACAGACGACACGGTTGCCACGAATTTTTGACGGACTGTCGCATACCTACTTGCTAGGCGAAAAAGCGATGGATTCGTTGCGGTACGATACCGGGGATTGTTTTGGAGATCGGGCGCCGTTGGCCGGCTATACGGAGACTCGGATCACGCCTCATTCGTATGTTCGGTACGCGGCGCGGACGCCGCGACGCGATTCACCGAACAATTGTTTGGCGTGCCATGACTTTGGCAGCGCCCATGTTGCCGGATTCAACATGGCAATGGTGGACGGTTCGGTTCGCTTGATCGACTATTCGATCGATTTGGATGTTCACCGTGCGTCGGCGTCCATTGACGGCCGTGAACTACCCAACCGCTAGAGCATCGTGACGCGAAAGTCAATGAAGTTGCCCAAGAAGGCGATTTGCAAGTGGGATAAACGCACGCTATCCCAAGCGTTACCTTTGTTGGGCCAGCAGATCGAGTCGGCGAAGTACGTTTGCCGGAAGTGCGGCCGTGCCGCGTCGGAACCGCGTCTGTTATGCAAGTCCGAACGCATCGACTTGCTGGCCAGGCAGTCGACCAGAGGACAACGCGATTGACCGAATCGTTTGGACATCGGAGACACCGCGCGAAATGATGATCCGTGTCCTGCTGGTGATCATCGCGATCCTGACCGCGATCGGCTGCCAGCGTTCAGACATCGAGACATCGAATTCACGTGCTTCGATCGATTCGGCTGCACCCGTCGGGTCTCGTGATTTGCTCTCTCAAGTGCTGGCTCGGTACCAAAGCTGTTCGTCCTATTCGGATCGTGGCCGCGCGGTGTTGCGCGTTGAGTCGATGTCGGGTGACGGTCGAATGGTAACGACGACGGCGCCGCTACGCGTGAGCCTGGATCGCGATGACTTGGCCGCAGATGCGTATACCAGTCGAATTCGAGTCGTATCGAAGCAAACCGACCAGCAGTCGTCACGGTCATTGCTCGCCTGGTTTGATGAACCCAGCACGTCCGATTTTGATCATCAAGTGCTTTCATTACGTTGGTCGGTGCCCCACGAGGATCCATCGAGTTCGCAGCTGTCGCTGGATCGTTTGCTCCAGGATGAGGTGTTGCGATCACGGTTATCGGCCGGACTAGCTGGTCCGCCACCTCAATTGGAATGGTTGCTGGCGCACGATCCGATGTCGGCAATCTTTGCGGACGATTCTCGTTTTGCCTATTTGGATGACGCGTCAATCGGACGTCAAAGGATGAAACGCGTCCGAGTCGTGGCGGCTGGCCAAGCCTATGTCTTTTGGATCGAACCGACGCAGCGATTGATTCGACGAGTTGAATTGCCACTGCCCGCCGACACCGCGGCCGGGTTCGCCACACTATCGCTGGAATTGGACGACGCCACCTTCGAACGACTCGGAGCCGAATCGACGAATCGTCGATGGATTGCCGATCGACCGGACCGTTCTCGATCGGTTCCCGTTGCCCGATTGGTTGTCCTGCCTCCTGGGCCGCTCTCACCGATCGTGGGTCAGGACGTGGACATCACCAACCTAACGGGTCGTGCCCGCTCCACAGTGATCATCTATCTCCCCGATGATCCGGGGCAATGGTCCACGACGTTATCGTCGCTCCGGCCACTCATCGGCGAACAGGTTGATTTCGTTTGGGTCATTGACGACGCCGATGCCAGAGACCCACTTCGATCTTTCATTGGCGAGCGAGGTGTGATCCGAACGGTTGAGGAGCTTGGGCGCAAGGTTCGGCGTTGGAACTTGCCGCCGGGTGGGATGAGCTTGGTGGCGGATTCAGGACGGGTCTTGATGTTTCAGCCGAGCGTCGGTGATGCATCGGTCGCCGCGATCGTCTCGGTGTTGGACGACTTCCAAGCAGGCATCGACGTCATTGGTCGCATGCGACGAGATCAACAGAACGCTGTGCAACGCTACAACGAGGCGTTGCGCACGTCGAGAGTCCCGTTAACGTGGTGAAGACATACGACGTTGGAATGCCTCAAAGGCGTCGCGAATCGGCGCTGGAGCCATGCGCCGATTGCCCGAATCCTGAATGCCACGAAGTCCGTCTTTCGTGCCACGGTTCGTTCGGCTCGACGAGACCGGGTTGGGGCGCATGCCGAGACTCCGAAGTGCCTCCTGCACGTCAGTCGGGATGTCCGATGTCGGTGTTTCGTCGGATATGGACTGGGCATCTTTCCAACGATCACGAAAACGCTCCAGGTCGTTCTCGTTCCATCGCAAACGCTCGAGCAAGTCGGGGTCGGGTGACTCTCGCGTTTCGTTGAGGTAGTCCAGGACCATGTCGGTGGCTTTACGGGTGTATTGCATGTCGGGCGGTTCGGGCAAATCACCGTCACCGAGTTCGCCCTTGCCGGACCGGGCACCACCGCTTCCGGCGCCACCGGATGTGGAGGAGCCATCCTGATCGCGTCGCGTGATCGGTTCACGATCGGAATTCTGCCCCTCGGATTCATTTGGTCGTCCTGACCGGTTGTCGGCATCTGAGTCTTCGGCACCGCGTTCGCGGCGATTGCCCGATTGGCGGGGGCTACTCGACTGACGAGAATCTGCCGAACGGGACTGATCGGCAGACTCATTGTTTTGGTCGGACTCCGATCGATTGCCAGAGCCGGATTCGTCGCCTGCCCGAGACGATTGACTCGGCCCCGTTTTGGTGGTTGATTCGGAGTTGGTCGCGTCATTGGACTCGCGACCTTTGGGTGCATCATTGGCCTGACCCGACCCGCTCGGTTCGCCTGGTGCTGCCTGGCTAACGGCTGCTCCATCCGATGGAGCATCGCCTGGATTTTGCAAGCGGTCCGTGTCCGTTGATGATCGCTCGCCTTCCCCCGGCGGACCCTCGGAGCGGCCCGGTTCGTTACCGGCCGGCTTGTCTGGGGAAGGGTCTTGCTTTGGATTGGATGCATCGCCATCGCCCTGAGGGCCATCACCACGCGGTTCTTGGTTTGTCGTTGGTGTGCCTTCCCCGCGGTTACTAGATCCTTCGTTGGATGAGGATGTCGCATTCTCGCCCTGCTGCCCCGGCGGCGGCTGGTCGCCGCGGTTTTCGCCACTGGCGTCACGTCGGGTCGATGCAGGCTTGCTCGTATCTCTCTTCTGATCAAGGTACTGCTTGATTCGCTCAAACGCCTCGGCATCGTCTTGAGGTGGTGCGGCGTCGCGCGTTTGGGAGTCACCGTCGGAAGGATTTTGGGGGGCAGCGGCGTTACCACTGGATTGGTCCGCTGGGCCCTGCTGTCCATCACCTCGTTGACCTTCACCTTGCTGGCCGCCGCCCTGCGGTCCATCGCCTCGTTGACCTTGACCTTGCTGGCCCTTGCCCTGCTGTCCATCGCCTCGTTGACCTTCACCTTGCTGGCCCTCGCCCTGCTGTCCATCGCCTCGTTGACCTTCACCTTGCTGGCCCTCGCCCTGCTGTCCATCGCCTCGTTGACCTTCACCTTGCTGGCCCTCGCCCT
>JBCDIU010000026.1:0-83374 GCA_038748615.1 Planctomycetota bacterium
CTCCCGCATCCAGTCCGGCTCATTCTTGATGTCCGCAATCTGATTGACGATATCCGCATTCAATCCCTTGCGAGCCTTGAAGACGCCGGTCGTTTCAGTTCGAAAGTTGTACTTGTTGATTTCGCCAATGTCTTCTTTGGCGGGAGCATCAGTGGCCATGGGAGTATCCTAAAAGTTGATTAGTCGGTGTTCGGTGAGTTGACTGCGAAAGTCGTCTCGCGTCGTTAGGCCATGGCCTCCTCGGCCAGCATTTCTTGGTTGGCTGCTTCGGCATCGGGGTAGGCACCACGAATCCGATCGTAACCGTGTTCGTGCAATTCCTCGGCGAGCTCTTTGCCGCCGGTTTCGACAATCCGTCCACCCAACATCACGTGCGTGTATTCGGGCGGATTGTGCACCAGCAATTTGTCATGGTGCGTGATGATCAACAGGCCCATCTTTTCGCGGCCAATGTCCGCGATGGATTCACTGGCCAAACGGACGGCATCGGCATCCAACCCGGAATCCGTTTCATCCAACACCGCAAATTTGGGTTGCAGCATCGCCAGTTGAAGGATTTCCGCTCGCTTCATTTCACCACCGGAGAATCCGTCATTGACATAGCGCCGCGCGAATTCAGTGTCCATTCGCAAATGGGCCATCTTTTCCTTGAGCTCTTTCCTGAACTGACGCATCGGAATGAGCTCCTCGCCCTCGCGACGTTCTGGGTTGCGAACATTGGTCGTCGCATGCCTCAAGAAGTCGGCCATTTTCACGCCGGGAATTGCCATTGGTCGCTGGAATGCCATGAAGATCCCTGCTCGGGCTCGTTCATCGGCTTCCATCTCCAGCACATCCTCACCGTCGAGCGTGATCGATCCGCCAGTGACCTCGTATCCGGGATGCCCCATGATCGCCAGACCGAGCGTGCTCTTGCCGCTACCATTGGGACCCATCAATGCGTGCGTTTCCCCATGATTGATCGTCAAGTCAACGCCACGAAGGATTGGCTTGTCTCCGACGGCGACTTGCAGATTTTCGATTTTTAAGACGTGATTCATGACGAAGTTTCGATCGAGGATCGGATGGGTAAATGAGTTAATGAGGTTAATGAGAATGGATGGCGAATCAGCCAATACGAACTACCCCACATCGGATTTCAACGTTTCCGACGACGAGAGGGCTTGGTCGCTGTGATTCGCTTTTTCGGTAGAAAATTGGCAGCACGAGTCCCCGTCGAGACGGCACTGGCTTAACCGAACGGTTTCTCCCAGTGCCTCCGACAACATCTCTTCCTCGAGGCGGCACATTGAACGATCGTCCGATGCGTCGGTGAGGCTCGGATAGGGACACGCAGCAATATCGAGGACTGGCAAGTCACCGACCTCCGCGAACTCCACGGAGACTTCGCGGTCGCGCAGCACCTGCGCGACCGAACGCATCCGTTCGCTGAAACGCGGTGTTTCCGAATCAAAGCGAGCGACATCCTCATCCAAGGAAGCCGGTGGGGCGATGGAGTGGCCAATCTGGCCCCCCATTCGTCGAGCGATCCCTGAAATCAACCTCGATCGGGCTTCGCTGTCGTCAAAACTAAGAATCTCCCGCCACATCGCCTCCGCCAAATCCGATGTGTTGGCTCCGGCCGCTCGGAAGCCGTCCACAGTCAGCAGGTATCGAAACGACGGCCTGCCCCGGCCTGCGACGATTTTTTCTCGGTCGATCAGACCAAGCTCCAACAGCCGGTCGACCCGCTGACGCACGGCTGTCGCCGTGACACCCAGCGAGGACATCAACTCACCGATGGACTGAGATTCACCCGATCGCAGGCACATCAGTAGCTCGCGGTCGATGTGACGAACGGATGATCCGCCTGCCATGCCGCCTCCACACCGAGACGGCGATTCCGATGTTTTCGGCTCCGGATCGGATATGGTGCTCATGACATTGAAACGCTGCGACGGTACGTTGGCGAAACGACGGTATTATTGCTTTCTCGCCATTTTTGACAAGCTTTGTTGTCAAAAAAAGATCTTTTCCCCTCCTCACGGCGAATTCGCCGAAACGGTAGGATCTCTGGGCGGTTTACGACGGGCCCCGTGAGACATTTGGGCTGCCTGGAGTTTCACGTCGCCCGCCCCCGATAACGCGCCGGCCGACCGAGCGTCGTTTCAAAGCATTCCTCCCCCCCCAATCGAGTCGACAATGAAAGCCGTCGCGGTAAAGCCTGGAACTCCCAATAGCGTTCACATGCAAGAGGTGCCGCGTCCGTCCCTGAGTGATATCGGCGATGGCATGGGGGTCCTGGTGAAACTGCTCAAAGTGGGCGTGGATGCGACCGACCGCGAAATCAACGACGCACTCTACGGCAACGCTCCCGAAGGCGATGATTACCTCGTCATCGGTCACGAGTGCTTTGGCATCGTGGAAGCTGTCGGCGAGAACGTACGGCGGGTCAAACCAGGTGATTATGTGACAGCGACCGTGCGTCGTCCGGGGTCGTCGCTGTACGATTTGATCGGCACCAACGACATGACCAGCGAGGAAGTCTATTACGAAAGAGGTATCAATTTACGTCATGGTTTCCTGACGGAGTACTTCGTCGAGGAAGAGGAATACATTGTTCGTGTACCGGAGGGGTTGCGACACCTTCACGTGCTGCAGGAGCCGATGAGTTGCGCCGCCAAGGCGATTCATCAAGCTTACGAGGCACAGCGCCGGATGAAGATCTGGTCGCCGAAACTTGCCTACGTCCTGGGTGCTGGTCAAATCGGTCTGCTGACCACGCTTTGTTTGAAGCTACGCGGCATCGAGGTGTACACGCTGGCGCGGGGGGCCGCTCCGAATCTCAAATCGGAGATCGTCGAAGGCCTGGAGGCAACCTACGTCAGCACGGCTGAGATCAGCATGACGGACCTGGTCACGAAGACCGGTAAACCCGACTTGATTGTCGATGCGACGGGATTCAGTCCGATGGCATTCGAGGCGATGGAGTGCATTGGTCATAACGGGGTCGTCGTTTGGACGGGGATCACTGGCGGCGAACGAAAGACGGAGGTTCCCTCGGACAAGATCAACCTTGAGTGGGTGCTCGGTAACAAGCTGTTGCTGGGGAGCGTCAACGCCAATCGGACGCATTTCGAAATGGGCATTCGTGACCTGGCCCTTGGCGATGTGATGTATCCAGGGGTGCTGGAACGTATTTTGACCAATCCCGTCGACGGGCTGGACAACTACAAGGAAATGATGCGGCTGCTCGTGGAGGAAAAGGATGCCTTGAAGGTCTTTGTCAACGTGGCCGACGCGTAGGAAGTCGCGTTGATGGACTCAAGCCCATTTGCATCGATCCGCCGAATCGTCCTGTGCTATCCGGTGGAGCCTCACCAGATCGATCAGATGCGAGGGACGCTTGAAGCGCTGCAATCGGATCCATCGTCAGCGCTGGATCATACGGTGGAGATCGTCAATGCGGGACAAGAGCGGATCAATGACCTGCTGCCCACGGCGGACATTTTCATCGGCCATGCGAAGGTACCGGTCCAGTGGGGTCGTGTTCTCGACGCTGGTCGCCTGAGGTGGATCCAGTCGTCCGCGGCTGGCTTGGATCACTGCTTGGTACCGGGGGTGATTGCCGATGACCGGATCGTGGTCAGTAGCGCCGCTGGCCTCTTTGCACCGCAGGTCGCCGAGCAAACTTTCTGCCTAATGATGGGACTTCTCCGGCGCATTGGATTGTTCGAAAGAGCAAGGCCGCATCGAGAGTTCGTTCGGTTGCCGACCGACGATCTGCGAGGCAAGACCGTCGGCATCGTGGGCCTCGGGGGCAACGGCCGCGAAATCGCCAGGATGCTTTCGCCATGGGACGTGCAAATTGTCGCGACGGATGTTTACACCGTCGACCGACCCGATGAGGTTGATCAACTGCGACCCGCCGACCACTTGGATTGGCTGTGTCGTGTCGCCGACATCATTGTCCTGACGCTTCCACTGAATCGATCGACTCATCACGTGTTCTCCTCGGCTCAATTCGCCGCGATGAAGCCGGGTGCTTATTTGATCAACGTGGCTCGCGGGCCCGTCGTTGACGAGGGGGCGCTGGAGGCGGCGTTGGCCGATGGGAAATTGGCGGGCGTGGGCGTTGACGTGACGGAGGTCGAGCCTTTGCCGACGGATTCGCCACTGTGGGACGATGATCGAGTCTTGATTACTCCGCATGTGGGCGCGCAATCAGCCCGACGAGTCAGCGACACAACGGATCTGGTGTGCGAGAACTTGCGACGATTCTTTGCTGGCCAGACGCTGATCAACCACGTCGACAAGAGTTTGGGATTCCCACATCCATCGGTTGCATGGTCGAAGTACCAGTCAGATCCGGACAGGTTCCAGCCCGGTGATCTGGACGACCCGGTTGCATCATGAGTAGTCCACGTGTTCCGCTTCCCGCCGACGGGGTCGTCACACTGGACAACCGGCCGGTCGGTCCACTTCAAATGCCGACAGGACAAACCATGAGCTTTGTCGCGGAATTCAACGCCACATACGCGTCCATCGGCCTACGAATCAATCCGCATGTTCATGAGAGAAGCACCACTTCTGATGAGAAGGAGAACCCAAGGGATCGCTCGAAATGAGGTTGCCAATGGGTGGCGAACATTGCGGCGGCTGGTGTCGGGTTGAAACCGAAGACGAAACACCCGAAAAAGCGACCTGCCGAACCGTTTCCACTCATGCGAGACCCACGTGACGTTTGCCAGTCGACTCAACACCGCGATTCAACAAACAGGATCGGTCACATGCGTCGGACTCGATCCTCGCAAGGAGTCCTTGCCCGCGCCGATTCGGGACACGGTCACGCCCGACACGCCTGAGGCCTGGGCATCGGCCTACACACAGTTTTGCTGCGAAATCGTGGATGTTGTCGGTGGTCTGGTTCCCTGTGTCAAACCGCAGGTCGCATTCTTTGAACAGCTTGGCCCCGCCGGTGCGGTCGGTCTTGGGCGCGTGATTGCGCATGCACGCCAGGCTGGGCTCCAGGTCATCATCGACGCGAAGCGAAACGACATCGGTAGCACCGCAACGGCCTACGCCGACGGATTTCTGGGAGCGTCGAGTCCTTGGGGCGGAGACGCGTTGACCGTCAGTCCCTATTTGGGCGAGGACAGCCTGCAACCATTTGTGGACATCAGCGATCAGCGTGACACCGGAATTTTTGTTTTGGTGAAAACATCCAATCCCGGTGGCGGTGATTTCCAGGATCGTTTGATCGACGGGCAGACTTTGTACACGCACGTCGCCGAGATGATCACGCGTTTGAATGAGACACGGCTAGATGATCACGGCTATGGTCCGATCGGTGCCGTCGTGGGCGCGACGTACCCGGACCAACTGGCCGAGCTACGTGAGGCCATGCCCCATAGTGTCCTGCTGGTACCGGGGTTTGGGGCGCAGGGTGGCGCGGCCGAGGATGTTCGAGCGGCTCGCAAGCCGGATGGATCGGGCGCGGTCGTCAACAGCTCGCGGCACATCATCTTCGCGCACAAGAGGCCAGAGTACGCCGACCGGTTCGGCGATCGACGTTGGCAAGACGCCGTCCGTGCAGCGACGATCGCGATGAACGAACAGCTGGCGAATTGAAACGCTGGTTGACCTTAGTCGCCCGCGGATGTTAAGGGACCCGAGGACGCGGGCGCTACCGACTCGGCAGTTCCTTGTTGCGCAGGGCTTCGACCAACGTGGCCATTTGGTCCAAGTTCAATTCCTCGGCCCGAACGGTTTCGCCATGGTCAAGCGATTGCAGGACTGCGTCGACATCCGTCTTGCTGAGACGATTCTTCATCGCACTGATCACGACCGATCTCAGATACTTGCGACGGTGGAAGAACAGCGCGCGGACGGTTTGGTGGAAGTATTCCAAATCGACGATCTGGCTGCGTCGCTGAGGATCCAGGTCCAACCGGATGATCGCCGAGTCGACTTTGGGGCGCGGCCAAAAAACGTCTGGTGGCAGCGTTCGAACGATCCCGACGTCGCACTGCGATTGCAACCAAACACTCAACGCACCGTAATCCTTGGTTCCCGGTTGCGCCGTCATTCGGTCCCCGACTTCCTTTTGAACCGTAACCACCATGCGGTCCGGTGTGGGGGACTGTCGAAGGAGATTGCTGACGATGGGGGTTGCGACGTTGTAGGGCAGATTCGCCACGAGCATGAATCGGCCGGTATCAGGCAGCTTCGCTTGTGCCTCGCGAATCAGCGGCAATAAATCAGGTCGAAACGTGTTCTTGTTCTTCAGGGCATCGCCGTGAATCATCTTCACATTCGGCCGGCCCCGCAGCTCGTCGCTGGCTAGCCCAAAGAGGTTCTGGTCGATCTCGACGGTCAAGACGGCGCCGGCCAACTCCGACAGGATGGACGTGAGAGAACCGACACCTGTGCCGATTTCCAAGACGACATCGTCCTTGGTCATTTCGGCGGATCTTGCGATGAGTTCGACGAGATTGAGGTCGACTAAAAAGTTTTGTCCGTAGCGAGAGATTGGCTTCAGCCCGGCCGACGTCAGCCGCTTGGAAAGATACGTCGCGGTTTGGCGATGGGCACGGGTCGCGTTGAATGGACGCGTCGACGATCGATCCCATGGCCCCGGGTTCGGCGGGCGACTTGGGGACTCACCTGGCTCCCGCCGACTCATGACCTTGAAGCTCCACCACTCTGCAGCGTTCGCTGGACGTACTTGGCCAGCAGATCCGTCTCGAGGTTGACCTGATCGCCGACACGCCGTTTGCCCAATGTCGTCACCTCAAGCGTGTGCGGGATCAAAGCGACGGTGAAGAAGTCATCACCGACATCTACGACCGTGAGACTAATTCCGTCGATGGCGATGCTGCCCTTGGAAACGACCTGGGACGCGTAGTCAGCCGGGATGGAGAACTTGAGGTTGGCCCAGGGCGGATCCTCGGTTCGCTCGATGAGTTCCCCTAACGTGTCAATGTGACCCGTCACATAGTGACCGCCCATCCGGTCGCCCACGGCCAACGAACGTTCCAAATTGACGCATCCGGTAACCGGATGGTCCGTCGAGGGTTGGGACGTTAGCTGGCCAAGGTTGGTGCGGGAGAGGGTTTCCTCGCCAGCTTCGAATGCCAAGTGATCGCCGCTGATTTCGACGACCGTCAGGCAACATCCGTTGATCGCAATGCTGTCCCCAATCTGGACATCGTCGCCCTGGCCTTCCTCTCGAAACTCAGCAGCCTGGATCACGATCCGTTTTCCAGGCGGTTGATCTTCAATTCGAACGACACGTCCAACGGTTTCAACGAGTCCAGTGAACATGGGCGAGCTGATCAAGAGGGCAAATTGGTCGGGTGGTCATCCGGGGAGCCATTGGACAAAATGCCCAACGAACCCACAACATGACGGCATCTCAGCACAGGTCGAGAGTGCACGTCGTGTGTGACCCGATGTTTTCCGTTTACCCTTCGACCCCTTGAGAACCATGACCCTGATCAAGAACATCCATGCCCGACAGATCCTGGATAGTCGTGGTAACCCAACGGTCGAATGCGAAGTGACGTTGGTCGATGGTGCGTCCGGCCGCGCTGCGGTGCCCAGTGGCGCCAGCACGGGTGCTCACGAGGCATGGGAACTTCGCGACGGCGACAAGTCCGTATTCATGGGCAAGGGCGTTGCGACAGCCGTCGAGAATGTGAATACCAAAATTGCCCAGGCACTCGAGGGCATGGACGCAACCGACCAGGCCGGCGTGGACCACGCCATGGTGGCACTTGACGGCACGCCGAACAAAAAGAACCTGGGTGCGAACGCCATTTTGGGGGTGTCGTTGGCGACGGCCCACGCCGCTGCGATGTCGACTCATCAACCCCTGTTCCGGTACCTGGGAGGCGCCGGCGCTCGCCTTCTACCTGCACCGATGATGAACATCATCAATGGCGGGGAGCACGCTGACAATAACGTGGACGTGCAGGAGTTCATGGTGATGCCGTTGGGCTTTGAACGATTCGGCGATGCCCTGCAATGCGGTACCGAGATCTTTCACAACTTGAAGAAGGTGCTCGCATCCAAGGGTTACAACACCGCGGTCGGAGACGAAGGTGGATTTGCGCCCGATTTAAAGTCGAATCAAGAAGCGCTTGACGTGATCATGCAGGCGATCGATCAAGCCGGATACAAAGCTGGGCAACAGGTTTGGATCGCCTTGGATGCGGCATCATCGGAGTTCTACGACCGGGAGTCGCAGAAATACAAGATGGACGGCAAGGAATTATCTGGCGACGAAATGGTGGACTTCCTTGCTGACTGGTGCAGTCAGTACCCAATTTGCAGCATCGAGGATGGATGTGATGAGGATGATTGGGAAACGTGGAAGAAGCTCACCCAAAAAATCGGCGACAAGGTTCAGCTCGTCGGCGACGATCTTTTCGTGACCAACGTCGAGCGGCTGCAACGCGGTATTACCGAAGGGATTGGCAACAGCATTCTGATCAAGGTCAACCAAATCGGTACGCTGACCGAGACGATCGATGCGATCCAGCTGGCACATCGAAATGGATTCACATCCATTTCGAGCCATCGCAGCGGCGAGACGGAGGATTCCACGATTGCGGACTTGGCCGTGGCTTTATCGACGGGTCAGATCAAGACCGGGTCAGCGAGCCGAAGTGACCGAATGGCCAAGTACAACCAGTTGCTTCGCATCGAGGAAACGCTTGGTTCCACCGCTCAATATGGCGGACCGATCTTTGCCGCCAAGTTGTAAGACGGTCGCGCCGGTGTGGTCGGGTCGCGCTGGCGTGATGACCAGCTGCGGCCCGCCACTGTGGCAACAACTAGAAGACGAATTCAAGACCCGCCGTGAACGTCAACGCGTCGTCATCGCGTAACAGATTGGCGGGCGACCCATCTCCACGAGTGATCCCAGGCATGCTGGAGATGTACTTG
Organism: Planctomycetota bacterium; assembly: GCA_038748615.1. Classification (GTDB taxonomy): domain Bacteria; phylum Planctomycetota; class Planctomycetia; order Pirellulales; family Pirellulaceae; genus Rhodopirellula. Next base: position 8,932 of record JBCDIU010000026.1, read on the forward strand.
AATCCAGTGCTTGGCCGGATCAATGAATCTCCGTACAAGCACTCGGTCATCAACGTCAGACTGAATGTGTAAGCCACTTCACTCAGATCGTTCGTGTAGTCCACGTCGGCCGCTGGCGTTGTGCCGGTGCTGTCGAAGTCAGCCACGTAGTCGGCATTCATGTCATAGATGCCCAATGACGAGTCCAGCAACACGTTGTGACCGAGCAATTCACGAGTGATCGAGCCGACGATTTCAGCACCGATGTAACTGGTATCGAGAGACTCGACACCGTCGTAGGCGGTGACACCACTGTTGACGCTGAGCACCGAATCGAACGTGGTGTCGAACTGCATATGGCTGAACCCAAGACCAAGCGTGATGAGCCCCAGACCATAGTCGCTGAGGTCAAACTTGTCCCGCAATCCAACGAGCACATCGTTGTACATGGTGCGCCCACGGACAGACACGTAATAGTCTTCACCATCGCCGGCCGCTACCGTCGTCCCATCGGGAAGACTGCCTGCAGGCGACCAAACTGCAGTTCCGACGGCACTGTAGTCGTCTCGGGAAAAGTCCGCACCGGCAATCGTGGCTCGGAATTCCGCCATCGTTCGCGTCGGGGCGAAGTGGTAAAAGCTGTGGAACTGAACCGAACCTCCCACACCCGATTGATCGGCTGAGAGCAGGTTGTCTCCCGTCGAAACGACGTGGCCGACCTCATACTCGGGCAGAAAAGCGGCCCAGGCACCACCATTGACGGACCATTCAAACTGACCGAGGGCTCGCGAACAGCACGCCGACGTGCCCGCGACCATCATGGTCAATATCAGTCCTAGACGAAAATCAACTCGCATATACCGGTCCTCGACGGAAGGCTTCGATCATCTACGAGCGACTATCGGCCGCAATCAATCGAAATCTGTAGTTCCCTCAAGAATCCAAGACCAGTTTCATGCCCCCTAAGCCGGTTGATTGCAGCGACGTCGACTTTGCCGATTGCCCAAGGCTTTCGGATTCAGATGGGTTGGCAAACTCGGCGGTCGTTGATTCCATCGAGACGTCCCGTGAATCCCTCGCCGACGCGGGCGCCACCCATTTGGAACCCACTGCCGCGTTCGTGGTTGCCCACACCTCATCAACCAATGAGTGCCACGTGCCATCGGTTCCGCCGTCCGGAGTCCGCGCCAAAGTCATCAGAGGCTCGGAGCTAGTATCGGCACGCGGCGGCTGACGATTCAATTCATTAATCACCATCAAAGCATCCAGTGCGGAAACCCGTCCGTCACCGCTCACATCCAGATACTCGACTGGATCGGATGCACCGACAGACTCACCCTGAACGAGCCCTGCATCGAGACGATTGATGATCCGCAAAGCGTCCAAGCTCGTGACGGCACCGTCGTTATTGACGTCGAATGGGTTGACGCCGTTGGTGAAAGGTTCCCCACTGGGGGCCGTAGAGCCCGTCGGGATCGACGTGAACCCAAAATCCAGGTCATCCCGTGTTTCACCGACCGTCGGTGTGATCTGGTGACGCCCCTGCTGCCCGCGCAAGATCGAAATGCCATTGGTCAGGTTGGCAACCAAGGCATCCAGACGGCCATCACCGTCGATGTCACGCAATGTGACGTCTTGAGGGTTGATGAATCCCTCACCGTTCCGTGTCGTCGGGAAGGACGGACCCGACACGAAACCGCCGGGCGTGTTCAACAAAAACTGGAGGCTCCCCTCCGACTCATCCACCACGACCAAATCAATCTGCTGGCCAAAAGCCGCCGGCGGCGACGTGACGGTGCGATTGACGTCACCGGTTGCGATCGCCGTCGGCCGGCGACCCACTCCAATCGTTTCCATGATGTCGAAATCAAAGATGTCGGCGCCGCCTGCCGCCGACAAATCGTCAAGTTCGATAACGAACACTTGGCCTTGAGTATCATCGTCCGAAGCATCCTGGTCAAATATTTCGATGTCCTTGCTGGGCCATGCAGTCACCACGATCTCGTTATCTCCGTCGCCGTTGATGTCGGCGATGTCGATATCGATGATTGGCCGAGGTCGCGATGAATCATCGGTAATCAGTGTCGAGTCGAACCGATAAAGCCCCGTCGCTGAGCCGGTTGGTCTTGCCGAAAGCACGACGTTGATGTGGCCACTCGCATTGGCGATCAAGACATCATCGATGCCGTCGCCGTCGATTTCGGCCACGGTGACCTTGGTCGGGCGATCCGATCCCACGTTCAACGCGGCCACGCCCGTGGTCATTCCATTTTCAGGTGCGATGATCGAAACGTTCGTGCTGAACGCGTTGGCGGTCAGAATCTGAATGGAACCATCGCCAATGACATCGGCGACGGCAATCGCCTGTGGGCCGTTCATGGGATCGGAACTGAATGTGTCCATCAGTGGCGATGCGGCAACTCGTGATGTCAATGCGGCCAATTGGGCTGCCGTCGGCGCACCCGAGTCTCCATCGGCCAACAACAGCGCATTCGTATCAAAGCCGATCGATTGCGTGAAGACGCCACTCACATTCAAGAACGCCGCGACATAGTTCCCGGGTGCGTCCTGGTCGGTCTCGCGACGTCCGAGCGAACCGAAGATCAAGTCATCTCTTCCGTCGGCATTGAGATCGCCTATCGCAATCGACGTCAAACGAGGCGAATCCTCCATCACAGGGATTTCCTGTACCACCGAGAGAGCCCCTTGGTCATTGCGCAACACGGTGATGGTGGTGAACTGGTTGTTCAAGTCCGACGTTTCATTGGCAACCGCCACGTCGTCATCGCCATCGTTATCGAAGTCACCGATGGCGAGTTGTCCCGATAGCACACCCGTGCCCCAGCCCCAGTTGGGACTGACCTGTCCGGTCTGATTGAACGTGTCAAGCTGAGCCTGCTGAGCGGTCGTCGCATTCTCACGGTCGAACGGCAACGTGACACCGGTGGGGATGAGTTCGGGATCGCTGAAGCTTCCCGAGAGTGGTGTGGTCTGTTCCAGATTCGATGCGTCAAGACCGCCTGCCGTCTGGCGCGCGATGATTTCGTAACGGTCCGGTCCAGTCACCATGCCGTCGGGTGTCATGAAGGCGATGCCGGCGGGTAACAAATTGCTGAACGTGTAACGCCCCGATGCGTCGGTGAAGTCAATATCAAGTAACGTCGATTGACCGTTTCGCACTTCAAACAAATCAACGTCAAAACCCAGCGAAGTTGATTCACCGTTCCCCAGTATCTGGTTTCCGTTGACGTCTTCGAAGACGACGCCGCTGAGCGTCACCAGGGGCACGTTGGGCAAGTCCACCGCAACCGTCCCATCGATGACGAAGGTCGTTTGAGGGTCGCCTAGGGCAATAAAGCCATCGGGGTTGACTTGGCGAATCGACTGCAATCCAATCGGAACGCCCAACAGCACATAGGCGCCGCTGGCATCGGAAACCGTTGATGGCTCTTGAGGATCCAACTGACCGTTCTGGTTCAAATCGCTAAAGACGACAACGCCCGCGATGCCTGTCTCGGTCGCGCCATCCACAACGCCATTGAGATTCTCGTCGCGGAAGACCACGCCGATGACGGTACCAAAGCCGATGGAAACGTCATCGTCCTCGGTGGTGACTCCGAGCATCTCATCGGGCACGTTGGAGAAAAGCGGGTCCGAGGCGATTGTGTCGATCGCAAACGTGAGGTCACTGTCAACGTCTCCGTCGACGATGAGGTCGTCCTCGCCAAAGACGGTGACCTGTTGCGGAATGTCCCAGTTGTTGGGTGAGAAAGTCAGTGTATCGAGATCGACATCCACCTCGGTCAAGTCCGAAGGCGTGATGGTGATGACGACATCGCTCTGTGGCTCCGCGGCTAAGGCCACTTCCACCGATTCGGATAGCTGACCGTCTTCACTCACCAGGAGACTTGGACCACCGGAGACCACGAATCCAGCCACATCATCGTCCAGCGTCGTCACAACGATCGTCACATCAGCCACGCCAGAGAACTGTGGATCGGATGCGATGGTGTCGACGGCGAATGTGAGGTCGCTGGCAACATCTCCATCGACGATGAAGTCGAACACGCCAAAAACGTTGATGCTTTGGGTAAGATCCCAGTTACTTGGCGTGAACGTCAGTGTATCAAGCTCGACCTCCACCTCCGTTGTATCGCTAGGTGTGATGGTGATGACGACATCGCTCTGCGGTTGAACGGTCAAGACAACATCCACCATTTCGGCCACTTGACCGTTTTCACTCACCACGGGATCTGGACTGCTGGAGACCTCAAACCCGGGCAAATCATCGTCCTCCGTAACAACCCCGATCGTCTGGCTGGCCACGCCCGAGAACAGTGGGTCCGATGCGATGGCGTCGATGGCGAATATGAGGTCGCTGGCAATATCTCCATCGACGATGACATCATCCACGCCAACGATATCGATCGCTTGTGGAATGTTCCAGTTGCTCGGCGTGAACGTCAGCGTATCAAGACTGACACCCACCTCCGTCGTGTCACTGGGCGTGACGGTGACGACGACATTGCTCATTGGCTGCGTGTCCAACGTGACGCTTGCGATGTCACTGATCAGCCCGTCCTCGCTGACCAGTAGGCTCGGGTTGCTCGAGATCTGAAAACCAGCCACGTCGTCATCGAGATTCGTTACCGTAAACGTGCCCGGATCCAAATTCTGATAACCCGTGTCGTCGGAGGAGGTCACTGAAATCGTGATGTCGACAAGCTGATCTCCATCGACGAGCAAATCGTCCACACCGGTTAGGTTCAAGGTTTGTGGCACATTCCAGTTGCTGGGCGTGAATGTGTACGTACCCGGTGACGGGATTACCTCACCCACGTCGGAGCTTCCCACACCCAGCGTCACATTGCTGGTTGGTTCACGCTGCAACGCGATCGAAACCGACACGGTGGTCGCGTTTTCCGACGTCGTCACACTGCCACTGGTCGGCAACACGAATCCAGCGGCAACCGGCTCAAGGGATAGGATGTGCACGGCGCCACGTTGACCGCTGCCCGACGGGAGGCTGCCAGTGTCATCGCCTGGCGCACCGACGGCGACTTCCACGGTCCCGTCACCATTGAGGTCGCCGAGGATAGCGACACTTGAACCGAACTCATATCCACCGGAGATGCTGCCCGTTAATGCTGCGTCGGTGGAATCGATCCTCTGGATCGACGAGGCTCCACTGGGCACTAGTCCCAGTAGTGAAATCGAACCCTCAATCGCTCCCAGATTCGGCCCACCGACAAGGCTGAATGGGCTGCCAACGATGATGTCGGTGAGGCCATCCTCATCAATGTCGGGGAGATCGGCCAACACGCTCACGCTGGTACCAAATTGTTCCCCGAACGATCCTTCCGGTGGAACGATCTTGACGGTCGACAGGGTGTCATCAACCAAGTACACGGCACCCGTATCCGTGAGCGGATCTGCTCCAGAGGCACCATCATCGCCCGGCGCACCAACGACAACGTTGAGCAACGACCCGCCGCCGAGGTCGCCGAGCAGCGCGACCGAGTTACCAATTCGATCGCCTTCATCGATCAAGACGTCGTCAAGATCCTCATCCGTTTCGGAACTGATACGAAAGACGTCCATGATCGTCAGCGGACTCGTCTCGTACTCGAATCCGTACGCGGCCCCTTCCTCCGCGCCACCGATGTCGACACCTGGAGCTCCCGCGAATAATTCATTGAATCCGTTGGCGTCGGTGTCCCCGACCACCAAAACGCTACCAAACTGATCCCCTGGCTGCAGTAGAAACGCGTTGACGAGCGAGGCTGACAAAGTCGACTGCGCGGTGACCATCGGGTTGGGCGATGTGGATAGATCCAGTGTCAGCAAGTGCACCTCACCGGCGTCCAGATCCGATCCTTGGTCGGTTCCGGGGGCCCCAACAGCGACCACGATGGAGCCGTCGGGTCGATCGAGGATGGCGAATGAGGTACCAAATCGAGCTCCACCAGCGGCGATGCTGCCCGGAGCGATCCCGTTGATCCCGTCAGCCAAAGTGAAGTCGGTTCCGGGTGTTCCGTCGGCATTGAAGCGGAGGATGCGGATTTCACCTTCTCCCCCGCGGGCATCGGGTAATCCCATGACCAGTTCGTTCCGGCCGTCCCCATCCAAATCCGCCGCCGTCAGACTTGCACCCAATCGGTCGCCGTCGGACAAGAAGACGTTTAAATCGTCGGAAGTCCCCGTGATTCCATCGGCTCCCGTCAGTATTGAGCCGTCCGTGATCTTGACCGCTCCGACCACGTCCACGGCCAGCAATTGACGTTTCTCCAGCGATTCGACTTGGAGCGACCGATCCAATCGACGGGCATTCGAGCGGGAGCGACCTCGCTGGTATCGAGCTGGAAACATGATTCATCCACGAACGGGGGGTGTGACTGCCAGGTCAGCGTAATCGTTACAAGCTGCCAAATATAGTTCGCTGAAATGGCTTGGTCTGGTTTTTCCAGCCGCAGCGATTAAGGCGGCCGCTCTCGAAGATCCGATGACACCGACTAGCGGAGTCCTCCGGCAGCGGGGCATTTCCTTCGTTTTGCCGCATGTCACTTGTGATGGATGGATGATGACGAACCTCAATCAACCATGTCGGTTTTCGTTCCGGGCGGGCCGGGTGAGCAGCTGGACCATGCTCGGAGTCGCCGTTTGCTCGGTGGCGACGGCGCAATCACCTTGTCCACCATGCGATCCCGATGTCGCGCAGTACTACGACGACGGAGTGTCTCACTATTACCAAGGTGACTCGGCAGCGGGTTCACTACCATGTCCACCGTCAGCGGCGTCGGAACTGAGCCCGCCTTCGATGGTTCCATCCGCCGAATCTGCACCTGCATTTCGCCCAATGCCGGACTTGCCCACGCCGCCGAGCGACACCAGTGGAGCGACCGAGTCGATTCCACCCACCGCCGATCGCGCCCCGGCGGACACGTCAACAACGGTCGATCAGGCCGAGCCGTCTGATTTCAATTTGGCGGCAGGATTAGCCAGTACGGGTGGTGGAACCGCGAGCGCCTTGGCGATGGCAGATACGCCCGGCATGGTCGGGGATTTCTTTGGCAGCGGCGGGACCTTTGTAAGGGTTCCACTTCCGTTTCAATTCAACGGTGTCACGTCGACCGCGTTGGCAGGCGGCGTGAACCCGCCGATGGGCTTTGACATCAGCTCGCCGATCAATGGATCGATCGACCTGACCACAATCGGCGTGGCGACCACACTGGGCGATGGCCGTGTGACCTACACGTTGAGTGAGCCGCTCGGTTCGACGGACGCGCCGACGGCGTTGGACTTGGGCGTGACCGATGCTGACTTCATCGGCGGTTCGGCCACGTCCGTCGCGGCGGGGCCTGTCACCGGCGGCGAATCCTTTGATGTCCAGTATGCCTATGAAACCTCGTTGCTGATTCCCGGCTCCGCATCGTCATCGGTCGGTCGTATGAAACTGGCTGAAAACGTCAGTCCGATCCCCCGCGATCGAATCTTCGTGAACTACAGCTTCTTCGACAACGTGCCTTTCTTTGACGGCGTCTCCGTCCATCGATTCACGCCGGGATTCGAGAAGACGCTCTTTGATGACGTGGTCTCATTTGAACTGCGCACGCCGATGGCAGTGACGGTCGATAGTGATTTGTTTCAAGACAACCTAAATACGAACAGCGTTGAGTTCGGTGATCTGTTCATGTCCATCAAGGTATTGCTGCACCAATCAGATGACGTCGCCATTTCAGCAGGTTTGTCATTCACGGCTCCGACCGCCGACGACCTTTTGGTGAGCACGGGAACTGGCTCGGCTGACAGCATCCCTCTGATCGAAGTGGAGAATCGATCGGTGCACCTGTTACCGTTTCTGGGTGGACTCTATGTCCGCGGCGATTATTTTTTCCAGGGATTCCTGCAGTTCGACATGGATGCCGGCAACAGTCCCGTCTCATTCAATCTGAATCCGTTCTCTGGACAGAGTAACCTCACGATGGTCGACCAGATCAGTGAGGTCTCACTGATGTACATTGATTTGCAGGCCGGTCATTGGCTGTACCGCAACCGAAGCCGCTCGGCGAGCTGGTTGACGGGACTTGCGCTCGTGGGCGAGCTGCACATCAACCAAACTCTGGAAGCCCAGTCGGCTGTGCGAGAGGAAGTGACGATCTTCGAGGGCCAGACGACCCAGTTCCAGTTCGGCGAAGACGCGGACGATGTCAGTGTCGTCAACGCCCTGGTGGGTCTCACCATGGAGCTTCAACGTCATACGACGGCCACGGTCGCCTACGGAACGCCGCTGGGGAATTCAGCCGACCAACAGTTCGACGGCGAACTTCGCCTTTTGCTCAACCGATTCTTCTAGGACCCGTCACGTCGTCGGTTCATTGCGCCGACGCGACCCAATCGGTGATGTCGGCGGCCGACATGGCGCCGACCTGCTCGTCAACGACTTCGCCGCTCCGCAGGAGCAGCAACTTCGGGATTCCGCTGACCCGGTATTGCTGAGCCAATCCCGGATTCTCATCCACGTCGATCTGCAACACCTCCACTTCGCCAAGTTTTCCGTCTAACTGGGCGAGCTCTCTATCCACGGCTCGACAGGGACCGCACCAGGTGGCCCCGAACTTGACCAGCGTCAAGCCGTCTCGATCGATCGTCTGCTGAAATTTCGCTGGCGAAACCTCCACCGATGGTTTTGCTGGAATAGGTGAACTGATGCGATTGCATCCGACCAACACGACACCGACCGACAGCAGCGTCAAAATCGCGATCGAGGGAAGAATCCGTCCCCGGAGAGTCAACAATGAATGGGTCATGGTTGTGAGCCAAGAAACGACAATGGAAAGGGTGATCTACTGTAAAGGAATTCATAAACGCGGCCATGATCCGCCGCGTCGAATCGAATTCGATGTAATCCATGCCGAGCTGCCATTGCAATCGGCAAATTCAATCACATCAGCATTTCGTCCCGAACTTTCCTCAAATAACCCAGCATTGGTCGCGGTTGTCCCTGGATATCGTGGAGCCCCGCATGAGCACAAAGGTGAGGACTTGCGTCCGACCAATCTTCCCAGACGATGGCGTGCACAATCTGTTTGGCCAGTAACGTTTCGACGAGCGGCTTGGCGAATTCGCATTGGAATTGCGCCCACGTGGATGGATCGCCGTTCAAACTTGGGTCAAGTGACATTGGCCGGTACGGCAAACGCGACCTGCTGTCGTTACCGGGCGCTCCGGCGACGCTTAACTGCACCAACAGGGGCATGCCCAGTGTTGCCCAGCGGTCGATCAGCTGCGCAAATTCGATCGCCGATCGAGGATGGGTCGAACCACCGTCATAACCGAAGCGAAAATTCAACCCGATGCCTGCCAACCCGAGTCCGCTGCGCAACAGGGCATCGGCGAAGTGCAACGGAGAGATCCCATTCTGGTCCTTGGCTAAGTACTCACCACAAGGCTGATCCAGCGACATGATGACGGGTGTATTAGGATCGCAACGTCGAACGGTTTGCAGCACGCCGACGGATAGACGCATGATTTGCTCGTCGTCCAGACCAAGTGGCCCCGCAGTGTTGAGACTGGTCGCCGCATTCCATAGGTTGACCCGCGAACGGAATTGATTGACGGTTCCCTCGACGAACTGATTCATCGTGGATACCAGCTTGTCAAAGTCACCTTCCAGCAACGTCAACCAATCGGGTAAAAGACCGGTCTGATAGTCGACCAGCGGCCCACCGATGACGCGTAGTCCCGCGCCAAGGCAAGCATCCAGTGATTGGGTGACTGGATCGTAGTCGGGTTTTCCCGAGTCCGTTTCGATGTCGCCCCAACTGATTCGCACCGCCGCCGCGTTGAATGACCGTCCCACCAAATGGGTCATCGGATTCGCGGAGTCGTCTGTGCCGAGCTGATCGGCGTCCGCAGGGTGCGCCTCCTCACTTGCCGACGGGGACGGCGGCAGCATCCCCACGGCAAGCATGGTACTGAGCCGATTCTCACGTGACTTGCGGAACGCGATCGACTGGGCCGAAAACAAGTTGCCCAACTCGGTGGCCGACTGTTCGAGTTTCGTGATGGCGTCGATGGCGGCTTGGGTCGCCAGTGGATCATCTTCGTCAACGAGAGATCGCTGAATCGTTTCGAGGAACAGCAGGGTGCCTTCATCGAGCAATTGGTTAAACCGATCGCTCAGCGACAAACCACCGCGCTGCCAAGTGTCCGACTGGACCCGAACGCGGAAGCAACTGCCCCGCGCCAACTCCTGGATGAATCGATGAGGTTGCTCTTGGCAGCGCAGCGAGCACGTCGTCAAGACTCGCATCCCGATCGTCGGCACGGGGCACGTGACGAGCAGTTTGGCCGATGCATCGACGCCACGCGTCAGTGTCAATCGACCATCGGCGAACCGATTGTGCGACTCCCAGGGCACACCCTCGATGCCGCATAGATAGGCGTCTTGCCAGAGGCTGGCTTCAAAGAAGCCCAACGCCGACGCAGGGACACTGAAATGCATTTGTCCCATGGCGATTCGCGTTCCAGCCTTTCCAGAGAGTCACGTTCCGCGGACGGAGGTCAAATCCAGGCCAAGACGACGGATACGCTTCCCGGTTATGTTAGTCGGTACGTCAGCGCCGTGGAATCGGTGCCCACGATCCGGAGGCCCGCAACGGCTAGGCGAAACGCGTGATTTTTGACACGATTCGCGGCATGAGCCACGCCAACGACCAACCGTCGAGCGAACCGTACCAGTTCGACCAAGACGGTGCCCTGCTGCGAACGGATCTGCCTTGGCCATGCCGACGCGGTAAGGTTCGTGACGTCTACGATCTGGGCGATCGATTGATGATCGTCAGCACAGATCGTATTAGCGCGTTTGATTATATCCTGCCGACGGGAATCTCTGGGAAGGGACGACTGTTGACGGCCATGAGTGAGTTTTGGTTCCAACAACTCGATGTTGGTGCCATCGCCCAGCACGACGGCGGACCGATTCATCATCACCGAATCTCAACGGATGTCCCATCGGATGTCGCTGACGTTGTTGATGCCGAACCCCTGCGTGGGCGGATCATGATCAGTCGTCGGGCGGAGGTCATTCCATTTGAGTGTGTCGTCCGCGGCTATCTCGAGGGCAGCGGGTGGAAGGCTTACCAGTCCGAGGGTTCGATTTGCGGCGTTGATCTGCCAGCAGGGCTCTCTCAATGTGATGCCTTGCCGCGACCAATCTTTACCCCTGCGACGAAAGCGGACACCGGCCATGACGAAAACGTCTCTTGGGAGGTGATGGCCGATTCGCTTGGAAATCCCTTGGCGACGCAACTGCGGGACTTGAGCCTGGCGATCTATAGCCTGGCAGCGGCGATTGCCAACAAACGCGGTTTGTTGATTGCCGACACCAAATTTGAGTTTGGAATCATCGATGGGGAAGTGATCTTGATCGACGAGATCTTAACGCCCGATAGTTCCCGCTATTGGGCGGCCGATGAGTACATCGCCGGTCGACCGCAACGCTCTTTCGATAAACAGTTTGTACGTGAGTTCCTGATGGCATCTGACTGGGATCGGCAGTCGGATCCACCACCCCTGCCGGCGGAGATCATTCGGCAGACGCAGGCGCGTTATCAGGAAGGGTATGACCGATTAGCGGAATGTCGCTGATCGGAATGGTTAGGCTTCGACGCGAACTCGGTTGATGACCCTTCGTCCCGCCGCCAACGGCCGGATGGTCTCTTGGGCCAGCTGCTTGTGATAAAAGCTTCCCACGTGGCCTGTCAGGCAGATCTGTTCCTCGCTCTCATCGACGCGCAAGAACCGCAGCTCCGCAACGCTGCTGCTCGCCAAGGCGGCGATCGCCGAGGCCGCATCCAGGCAAGGATCCGTCTCGATCGAGACCGACTCCATGGAATCGGTCAAAATAGGTGTTTCACGCGTGATGGAAGACATACGGGGTCCGTCCGGCAAGAAAAAAGTTGGCAAGCACCGCGCTATGCCAAACTATTTCTGATGATTCAAAATGGGGCTAGCTCAATTTGCACATTTAATCCTCGATAAATGTGCATAGCCGGCAAAACAGGCAGACCAGGCAATTTCCGGTGTTTGCAGGACAGGCTCGCGTCGGTCCGAGAGGAATCCGAGTGCATGCCGAGCCACTGCACCGTCGGCAACCTATAAGCCTCCAGAGCGTGGATGGATCGTCGAACACATCGCGTCTCACCATCCCGGCCGACGTGTCACTACCCCAGTCGAATTGGGGCGGATGCGCACGGCCGATGTCACCAGGCTCCCGGTCCGTTCGGTTTCCATCGTTGGTAGATACACGATGTTCTTGGATATCCTCATAGCGCTCAGTTGTGCCGGTGTCGGGGCCGCTTGCGGTTGGATCATTCATTGCGTCGCGATCGGTCAACTCACGCGGTCGGTCGATCCTTCCCACAGCGACGGATTGACCGACGAGCCGCGTGATCCACTCGATCAGATGCCCTCGGATCCGGAAACCATTCGCGCCGTCGCGGACCGACTGCGGCAGTTCGCGTCATCGTTTGCCGAAGACATCGACGTTCACCAAGCCAGCGTGACCACGATCAGCACGAATCTTCAATCCACGGACCTTTCCGAAGTCCCCGCCGTTGCCGTGGATGCGGTGGCGCAGTTGATTGAAGCGAATGAGTTGGTTCAGGAAAAACTCGAAAACACACGACAAGAACTCCGGCAGCAAACCAAACGCCTTCAATCCGAGCGTCAGCGTTCCAGTACCGACGCATTGACGGATATCGGCAACCGCGCCGTGTTTGATCGCGAGCTTCAGCGTCGAACCAAGGTCTCGACGGAATCGATAGCCGACGCCGGTGTGCTCGTCGTCCTGGATGTGGACCATTTCAAGCAGTTCAACGACGTTCACGGTCATCAAGCCGGTGACGAAGTGTTACGAGTGATCGCGCGGACGCTGGAAGCTCGGCTACAGCCGCACGGCGTCGTGACGCGATTTGGCGGTGAGGAATTTGCTGTCTTCCTCGATGTTGAATCGACGGAAGCGGCTGCCGAATTGATCGAACCGGCACGTGAAGTGATCGCGGCCCGAGAGATCGCCTTTGGTGGTGAGCAGCTGAAAGTGACAGCCAGTTTCGGCATGGGACAGATCGACCCAGGCGAAACCTCAGAAGGTTGGCTTCAACGTGTCGACGAAGCGCTTTACCAGTCCAAGCAAGCGGGACGCAACTGCACGCACGTGTGGCGTGACGGTCGGATGCATCACGCCGGCATGCCGATTGTCGAAGCCTCGCAGTCGAACAACTCCGCCGACGATGTCGCTAACGACGCCGCTGTTGCGTCGTCGCCGGTTGAAACACCCCGCGAACCCGAGGAGTCATCGGAGACGCAGATTCTCGAAAACGTGGAATCCATGGCATCGGATGCCCTATCGGAGATGCGAGCTGAACTCAATACAACGATCTCCGATTCGCCGACAGCGGAGGCCGAGCCCAACGAAACGGACCCGGAAGAGTCGAGTGGACTGACGCCGGCGGACCTGGAGTCCATCCAAGTGGAGTTACGGGGAAAGCCGCCGGAGACCCTGAACTATTTGCCCGATGAAGCGGCGATGACCGACTTCGTTCACGACATGGCGACCACGTCCAACCGAAGCGGACTGGAGAACTATCTCATGAGCGTCCGATTCTCGGGTCAGCCCACGGGCGCCACACTGCGTAGTCTGTTGCAGTTGGTTCGTGCGGCGGTCGGCAATCAAGACCGAATCGGATGCTTGGACAGCGCCACACTGCTCATTGCGATGCCGGAGTTGACTTCCGAGCAAGCCTATCAACGTGGCGAAGAAATCTGCAAGACGTCGGCGTCGGCGGGGATCACCCTCGCGTTTGGTAACCTCGAAGATTCGGAAAAGCGATCCAACGACAACGAATCCCTGACCGAAACATTGTCGGTTGGCTTGGTTCGACTACCGCCATCGGCCCTGGATGGTCATGAAGACCAGCCCAACGACGACGGTTCCGTTCCGGCGATCCTGGACCCCGCGACGGTGGATCAGTGGATTTATCAGAGCCTGGCGGTCGCTGAGTTGGCAGCGCAGCAAGATAAGAATGACAATGCCTATCCGGTCCTGACTCATCAGTTGCAATGAAATCCTTCGCGGCCCTCTTCGAACGTCTCGATCAAACGACCAAGACGAACGAAAAAGTGGCCGCGATGACCGCGTATTTTTCGGCGTGCTGGTCTGGACAGGCAACGCCGTCGACACGTGTCGATGGGGCCTGGGCCCTTTACTATCTGTCCGGCCGACGCGGGCGACGTTTGATCCCAACGACTCGCCTGCGGAAATGGGCGGCCGAGGCGGCGGGGATTCCCGATTGGATTTTCGATGAGTCCTATGACGTCGTTGGCGACTTGGCCGAAACAATCACGCTGGTCGTCCCGGCATCGGGAGATCCGGTCCAGCGTAGTCTTACCGAGTGGATTGAGCGTCACGTGATGACGCTGTCGTCACTTGACGAGGCGCAGCAGCGCGACGCCATCACGGCGATGTGGCGACAGTCGGACGGAACGCCACGCTTGATCTTGATGAAGCTGATCACCGGCGCCTTCCGACTCGGAGTGAGTGCCAAGCTGGTCTCCAGAGCGATTGCCAATGCGACGGGTTTGCCACGCGACGTCATCGCCCACCGCTGCATGGGTCAGTGGCAACCCAGCGAAACATTCGTCGAATCGCTACTATCGTCCGACACCGGTGACGCCGTTGATGGCCGTCCATATCCGTTTTGTTTAGCGCACGCGGTCCCCGTCGCCGGAGACGATCCGACCCAGGGTGATCCGGTGGCCGCCGCCATCGGCGCCATTGAAGAGTTCATCGCGGAGTGGAAATGGGATGGGATCCGCGGCCAGGTCATTCGACGGAACCGAACAACCCACATTTGGTCCCGAGGCGAGGAGCTCATGAACGGTCGTTGGCCGGAAGTCGAGACCGCTGCGGAGTCCTTACCCGACGGTACCGTCATCGACGGTGAGATCCTCGCCAGCCGTCTCGTTCGCGACTTGACTGAGTATCCGACGGGTGTGCAGGTCCTGCCGTTCGCTCAATTGCAACGTCGCATCGGACGCAAGACGGTCGGCAAGAAACTACTTAGCGAAGTGCCCGTGATGTTTCATGCGTTTGATTGTTTGGAATCCGATGGCATCGACATCCGGGATCGGCCACTCTCGGTTCGGCAAGCCAAACTCAAGGAACTGATCGACGCGACCGAGCCACCAAACCTCATCGTTAATCCGTCGATTGATGCCACATCGTGGTCCGACCTCGTGGACATCCGAGCGTCCAGTCGTCAACGTCATGCCGAAGGCTTGATGCTGAAACGGCGCGACTCGATCTACCACGTCGGTCGCGTGCGAGGTAGCTGGTGGAAATGGAAAGTCGCGCCGTACACCGTCGATGCCGTGTTGATCTATGCTCAGCGTGGTCACGGTCGTCGTGCGAGCCTCTACACCGACTATACCTTCGCGGTCTGGGACGCCGGCGAGTTGGTTCCGTTCGCAAAGGCCTACAGCGGATTGACGGACGCGGAGATTGCCCGCGTCGATCGATTCGTGCGTGAAAACACGTCCGAGCGATTTGGCCCGGTTCGCGCCGTCAAGCCACAACTGGTCATGGAATTGGCTTTCGAAGGGTTGCAGCGAAGCTCACGGCATAAGAGCGGCATCGCAACTCGATTTCCTCGCATCGTGCGCTGGCGAACCGACAAGCAGCCTGCCGACGCGGATCGTTTGGCGGACTTGTTGACCATGCTGCCCGATTCAGCATGACCGGGAGATCCGCCCGTTCCGTACCTGACCGAGTCCACCCTCGTCACGAGGTCGGCCAATTCTTTGACTCTCTCGGGTGGAGCCCTTTTCGTTTTCAGCGATCGACCTGGAACGCGTTTGAGAAGGGACACAGCGGTTTGCTGCACTCCGCAACGGGAACCGGCAAGACGTTGGGCGTTTGGATGGGGCCTTTGATGACATGGATGAAGGCACATCGGGATCGGTCCAAATGGAATCCGAAACAACCACCCGGCCTGCGTGTGATCTGGTTGACCCCGTTGCGGGCTTTGGCCGGTGATACCGAACAGTCACTGCGCGCACCGATCGACGCGATGAAGTTGCCGTGGCGACTCGAATCCCGCACCGGGGACACCCGTGCCAGCTTGAAAGCCAAGCAACTGAAGTCACTGCCGACGGCAATGGTCACGACCCCCGAAAGCCTTTGCTTGATGCTCACGCACGAACGCCTGCAGCCATCGCTAGCGGGGCTGCAAGCGGTCATCGTGGATGAGTGGCACGAATTGTTAGGAACCAAGCGAGGCGTGCAAACGGAATTGGCGCTGGCACGATTGAGAAGACTGGCGCCCAGAATGCAAACTTGGGGTGTCTCGGCGACACTGGGTAACCTCGACGAGGCACTGCATAGCTTGGTTGGTTCGGATGACTTCACGAATGCGAAGATCATTCAGGGGTATCGCCAAAAGAAGGTCCAGCTCTTCTCGATCCTCCCGCCCGTGATCGAACGATTTCCCTGGTCGGGTCACATCGGTACACGAATGGTGCCCGAGGTGGTCCAACACGTCGATGCCGCCAAGAGCTCGTTGATCTTTGCCAACACCCGATCCCAGACCGAAATCTGGTACCAGCAACTACTACAACATCGGCCGGATTGGGCGGGCCAAATTGCTCTGCATCATGGGTCGCTTGACTCCAGTGTTCGAACCTGGGTCGAAGAGGGCCTACGTGAGGGCCGGTTGAAGACAGTCGTTTGCACCAGCAGCTTGGATCTCGGTGTCGATTTCACCGCAGTCGACCTGGTGATTCAGATTGGGAGTCCCAAAGGAGCGGCTCGGCTGCTACAGCGGGCCGGCCGCAGCGGCCATCAACCCGATGCGGTGAGCCGTCTCGCATTTGTGCCCACCAACGCATTGGAGTTGATTGAGTTGGCTGCGGCACAAGACGCCATCGCCGCTGGGAACCTGGAGTCACGCCCCTTGCTCCACGCACCGTTGGATGTCTTGGCTCAGCACCTCGTGACCATTGCCGTCGGCGGAGGGTTCCAGTTTGATTCAATGCGTCAGGAAGTTCGCCGCACCCGGGCGTATGCCGCTATGACGGACCCACAATGGCAGTGGGCGGTCGACTTTGTTGTGCGAGGCGGTCAGACACTCGACGCCTATCCGGAGTTCAAGCGAGTCGAACTGGTCGGAGAACGTTACATCGTTACAGGAAGGCGAACCGCGTCGATGCACCGAATGAACATCGGCACCATCGTCTCGGATGCCTCCATGCAGGTGAAGTATCAGCGGGGAAGGACCCTCGGTACGGCGGAGGAAAGCTTTCTGTCGAAACTGAACCCGGGAGACAAATTTCTATTCGCGGGTCGCTTGGTCGAGATGGTGTCGGTGAAAGACAATCAGGCATTTGTGAAGCGGACCACTGGAAAACCGGATGCCGTGCCCAGATGGATGGGTGGCCGCATGCCATTGTCGAGCGAGTTGAGCAAAGGGTTGCGTGAACGCCTCGACGAGGCCGCTCATGGACGATTTCGCGGTTCCGAAATGCGACGGCTCCGACCGCTCTTGCAGGTGCAGGCCAAGTGGAGCCGCCTACCAAGAACCGATGAGTTCTTGATCGAGTCCATTGAAACGCGCGACGGTCATCAGTTGTTCTTTTACCCGTTCGCAGGACGATTGGCCCATGAGGGATTGGCATCGGTCATGGCATCTCGTTTGGCCCGCATGCGGCCAAGCACCTTTTCAATGGCGTGCAATGACTATGGATTTGTATTGACCTCGCCTCAGGTTCCCGCCCTGGATACGGCCATCTCGGCGGGTCTGCTCAGCCTCGACGGACTTGATGAGGAGATCGACCAGTCTCTCAACGCAAATGAAATGCGTCGGCGAGGTTTTCGCGCGATTGCGAGGATCGCCGGTCTCATTCAAGGTGGATACCCGGGCCGGCCGACGCCCTCGCGGCATCTACAAGCAAGCAGCAATCTGTTCTACGAGGTGTTTCAGCAATATGACCCCGGCAATCAGTTGCTTCGACAGTGTGATGCCGAAGTCAAAGAACAGCAGCTCAACGCATCGCGGATGAGCGACGCCTTGCGACGCATCGAACGCAGCCGGGTGATCGTGACGCGGCCCCCCAAAGTCACGCCCATGGCGTTTGGGTTGTTGGTCGACCGGTTGCGAGATCGCATCAGCAGCGAAAAACTGACGGATCGAATCTCTCGTATGCAGCAACAACTCGAGCGTGCCGCCGATCAATGATGCCAACGACGTCCGATGGTCCATCGCGCCAACGTACCCTTCCTTTGGAAGTTCGAATGGCCGATCGCGATTGGCATTTGTTGCCTCAAGGGGGCGTGTATTGGCCCGACCAGCAGATGCTGTTGGTCGCGGACCTTCACTTAGGAAAAGACGCCACTTTTCGAAGTGCCAGCATCGGCGTCCCTCGCGGTAGCACGCAGGGCACACTCCAATCTCTCAGCGACATGTTGGCGTGCTGTGACGCGCGCGAATTGGTGATCCTCGGTGACCTCTTTCACGCTCGCAGTTCGCTCTCGAAAGAAACGATTCATGATTTCGAAAGCTGGCTGGGCCGCCATGCCAAGTTGGAAATGACGCTGGTTCGCGGCAACCACGACCGTCACGTCGGGCACCTACCATCGCGCTGGGGTCTGTCCATCATCGAGGAGTCCTTGAACATCGATCGTGTCCTGCTGACGCACGTTCCAACGGCTTGTTCGGAGGGAAACGACCTGGTCATCGCGGGACATTTGCACCCTGCGGATGTCGTGACCGTTGGCGGTGAGTCGACGGGCAAACTGCCATGTTTTTGGTTGAACCAGGGGTGCCTTACGTTGCCAGCGTGCGGACAATTCACGGGAACCGCCAAGATCCGTCGCCAGCCAAACGATCAGGTTTGGCTCATTGCCGACGATCGCGTCGTTCCTCGACCTCGCTGACCAGCACGCGTTGGATGGCTGTTGAAGAGTTTGCGTTTCTGACGGCCGCGATCGATATCGGTTTCTCACCGAGTCCGACTGGCAAACGACGCGAACGGATTGTCCTTGCGTTGATGAGTGCTCGGTCGAGTCCGGTTCTCACGCTCGGCCAGATGATCGATACGGTCTTTGGCCCTCGTGGCTACAATTCAGTTTCTTGCAGCGTTGTGATCGTCACTTGCAAGAACCTTTTCCGAAGCCTCCGTCTCGGATCAATCTCATGGCATCATCCTTCGTCCGCATCCAGGACCGCCCGCCTTGGTTGCCGTCAAATTCGATGGGATTGTTCGTTGTATTGGTGTGCTCGATCCATAGTCAGATAGTCGCTGCGGCAGATCTGGAGGAGGTTTCCTTCGAGTTCATCTTGGACTCAGACCGAATCCGATTCCCAGAACCGATCTACGGATTCATCCGATTGGCCAATGTCGCCAAGGAGTCGACCTACATGCCCTCGTTGGGACAGCTCGACAGCATCACGGATTTGACTCTCCATTGTGGCGATCAATCGATCGATGGAAGCTCTCGACCCAATTCCGAACCCACGGCATCGAAGAAGCCCGTTGGCTACTTCAGCATCATGCCGTTTCGATTTCGCTACTCTTCACCCGAATTTATTCAACGCATTCGAGAAGGATTTCCCTGCGTCCTGAAGGCGTCGACTCCAGTCCGACCGGCGGAGATATCGCAAGAACTCTTTGCGGTTGGCGACACAATTGACGTTCGGTCCGGCCAACGTGTTCCTCTCATGCCTCACCGGCTCAATGCTGGCAACAAGATGCTAACCGCGACGGCTGAGAGCCGTGTCAAGGTGGACCCCCAACGGTGGATCTTCCAGGAACGGAACGATCCACTCATCACGATCGCGTACCAACCGGCGGCCTGGCGTAGCGTCGGTGTCCTTCGAGAAATGACCCGATCGATGGAACGGCCCGAATCCGAAACAGCGATCACCAGCTTTTTCCTAAGCGTCGGGCTGATCCAATCGTTGCCGATCCTCGCGGTGTTTCCGGATCGCGTGGACACAATCCGCAATCGGGTCCGTGAGGATACGGCTACGTGGCGTCAACTCGAAATCAGCCAAGTCATTGAATCATCCTTGGAACATGTCCAAACACCTGAACAAGTTGCAACGACCATCACGGCCATTCGAGTTGTCCTGGAGAACTGTGGTCCAGCTGAGCTCATTTGGCTCGAAGAGTATGCGTGTAGGAATCTTCTTTCCAGCCTCGTCAACCGTAGTGATCGACAGGCCCAGCAAACGCGCGAACTCGTCGAAACGTTCAAGAATCACTGGATGGAGCAGTTGACACAGTCATTTCCTGGCGTGCCGTTGAAAGGGTTGGCGATGACGTCTTCAAAGCACGAACGCAGCCAAGTTGATTCGATCTCGATTGAAGACCTGCGTCGGATCCTGCAAAGCAAAGGGAGTCGTCACTAGACATCCATTCAACTGAAGCTGTGGCTATCGGCTGTCTTGTATCTGGTTCATCCGTCGGATGAGCTAAAACGGGCAGCCGAGGGAACGACACGCTCAGGCTAAAACGGACTGTCACCGAACGGATCGGGGGCACCATCGGATGGTGCAAATGGGTCGTCCGATGATGGTGCAAACGGGTCGTCGCTGCCGGCTCCGAATGGGTCCATGGCGCCGGCTCCAAATGGATCGTCGCCGCCTCCATCAAACAGATTCGATGGCGGAATTGCGGATTCATTGCCGGGCGCCATTCCGGAATTTGGCGGAACTTCGGTGTTTTCGGTCGCTTCGATGGTGTCTAGAACGACAGTTCCCGTAATGGTTGGCATGACTCGGTCGACCGGGCGTAGACACTGCACCCCACCCCCGGCATCAATGAGGTAGAGCCGGTCCGTCTTTCGATTAAACAGCAAGCTCTCGGGATGCGTTCCGCCCATCGTTGCTTCGACTTGACCGGTCTCCAGTGAGATTTGAACAAACAGTCCCGACAGCTTGCGAGCGTAAATGTGACCGTCGACGATACCGACCAAGTCACGAACTCCCGTCGCGGCCGTCTCCCAAGTCTGATAGCCGTCTTCCGCATTGACCGACAGCAGATTGCCGTAGGCCGTCAAGAACAAGACCTGTTCTCCCACGACCGTTGGTGTTTGGTAAATCGGTTGTCCGGTGGGGCGGCTCCACAACACCTCACCCGATCGCGTCGCTCGAACACCATAGAGCTGGCCGGTGTCGGAACCAAAAAAGAATCGTTCCCCAGGCGCGGCTGCTGGCGTTCCATGAATGATGCCATCGGTATCGAGTCGAAACTGAACACTCGGTCGACCCGCCAACTCCATGAAATAGACGAACCCCGCGGACGTCCCCCAAGCGGCCTTGGGTGAATCGACAGAGGCTGCCGGTGGCGCCAAACAGGCACCCGCCACCATCTCGGCAAATGGGACTTCACCGAGGTCTGCGAGCGGATAACCAACGATGCGATTGCCAACCGACGGAATCAAAGCGTAACCATTGATGTGTTCGGCGCCGCGCAGAGGCGTATGAACCAACGACAACACATCAAAAAGACTTCCATCACGGTTGTCGATCTTGATGAGCTCGCCACCATTGATGACGGTCGTGAAGAAATCATCCGCACCGATTCCGGTATAGCCCTTACTACGCTCGCCGACACGCTGCAGCCATTGCAGCTGACCAGTCTCCGCATCACGACACTCCACCGTCCCGTCATCCGATAGCGTGTAGAGCCGAATCCTCGGAACCTCCAGCGTTCGCATTTGTGCCGAAATGCCGCGCCGTTTCAGTCGACGAATCTCGTTGCGAGCCAGGCGCTCTGCTTCAGCTTGATCTGGTAGACCACCCACCAGTCCGACCCGGCCGACAGGGCCACCTTCATTGGGTGTCTCAAAGGCAATCCGCGCCAGCACGGCTGTTTCGTCAGCGGCAGCCGACGCATTCAAATCATCGTCCGGTGCTGAGATCGCTTCGGCCCCAACTTCCACAATTTCCACGTACGATGCCGGATCTTTTCGGTGCACCAATAACTCAACATCGACAATCGATTGTGCTCCCGCAGGCGTACTAAGCGATCGTCGCCACGCCTCAGTGAGCCCCAGCCTGGCTACGTCCATCGGCTGTACGAGCGATTGTCTCCCGATCCCAACGGAAGGCTCGATCGCGGTCGCATCTGGTAATGCGGGGGCTGCCACCAGGAAAGTCGAGACGACAAAGAACCGTCCCAAATGACTGGTGACAGGATTCCGGCCGACAAAACCAAGCATGAAGTTCACTGCAAGAAGGAGAATCGAGACACCCCACACCGCTCGTGAGGGACGATACAGCTTAATTGACATCACCCAGACTGGCGAATCGCCATCGAGGAATTCCCGGCGTTAGAATGTCTTTTCTGTGACCCAGGCGCAGTGCGCCCAGCGTCGGGCATCTCCCGGTCGCTTTTCTAAAATCTCCTTTGCAGGCAAAGGAACTGATGAAGTCCGT
The DNA here is from genome assembly GCA_038748615.1 of Planctomycetota bacterium. Taxonomy (GTDB): domain Bacteria; phylum Planctomycetota; class Planctomycetia; order Pirellulales; family Pirellulaceae; genus Rhodopirellula. The sequence goes on from JBCDIU010000026.1 coordinate 31,410, forward strand.
TTTGATGATCGTCGGAGACTTTGTCGAAGACTACGAAGCCATGGTACCGCTGCAGATGCTGCAAATGCTCGGCCATCGCGTGACGACCGTGTGTCCGGGCAAGACAGTCGGCGACTATGTGGTCACAGCGATTCACGATTTTGAGGGTCATCAGACTTATAGCGAAAAACCCGGACACCGGTTTGCGATCAGTGGTGACCTGGCCAGCTTGGCTGAGGCCGAGTTCGACGCGTTGGTGTTGCCGGGTGGTCGGGCACCCGAGTATTTGCGGCTCGATGAGCGAGTACTCGAGGTGGTTCGCCACTTCGCCGACACGGGCAAACCGATTGCGGCCATCTGTCACGGGCCGCAGATTCTGGTGGCGGCGGGAGTGCTCTCTCAGCGACAGTGCAGCTGTTACCCTGCGGTGGCGCCCGAGATTACCGGAGCCGGTGGCACCTACGTGCCGCCGGGGGACGGCATGGATACCGCGCACACTGACGGAAACCTCGTCACCGCGCCGGCATGGCCGGCTCACCCAGCATGGATGCGGCAGTTCACTCAATTGTTGAAGTAGCGAGCCATGCAACCAGAGCCGCATGACCGTGATCCCGACTCGGCTCACGACGCCAATGACATCACCGATGAATCTCGAAAGCTCCGTCGCGATCGTGTCCAGGCCGAGTTAGATCGTGTCAGGAAAGAAGCCTCACTTGCCCGACTCGAAGCTAAAGCGACGGAGCTGGAGTCCGTGTTGCAACGGATCGATGACGGTGAGCGCATCGATGACGCGGAATGGCAGAGTCTGGGAATCAACGGCGAGGCCAGCCCGACGGAGCAGCAAACAGGATCGAATCCGGATGCGTTCGATTCATGGCAAGCGATCCGTGACGCCAGGTCATCGGATGCCGCTTCGGCGGCGGTGCAAGGCCGGACCGATCTGCCCGACCGGCAATTGGAGAGGACGGATGCGGCGCATGCCTCGGTGCCGATACCGGCCATGCGGCGCGTTGATGCAAGTTCGACGCCGCTGGACGTGGCATCGGAACGTGTTCAACCGACCGTCGCACGCGACGACGCCCATGACCTATTGCCGTTTCGTTCAGCGGAATCCTCCCCCGCCCAGGTCTCGGTTGCGTCGTTGGCGTCGCTCGAGGCGACCAGTGAGACCACACCATCGCGACGATCGCGGCCGGCGGCCTGGATTGTCAGCACGCTCGTTCACGTCGGCGTATTTTTGATGCTGATGATGATTACCCTGACGACCACGCTGCCTAAAGACCAGGTCTTCTTGGCAGCCTCGGTCGGTGAATCGGAAAACGTCAGCATGGAAACGTTTTCACTCGAGTCCGCCGAACCCGTCCGTGAACCGTCTGAATCAACTCCCAGCGAAACGACCTACGATATCAGCCCCGTCGGCGAAATGATGGCGGTCGCATTGCCTGATGACATCGTGGGTCAGTCGGCCGCCATGCCGTCGATGTCGGCGCTGTCGTCGACCGCCAAATCGACACTTCAGTCGTTGGCGGGGGGCGGCAAGAGCCAGGCGAAAATGGCCTTCTGTGGTGTCGAGGGAGGCGGCAACCATTTCGTGTATCTGGTCGATAGCTCGGGCAGCATGAGAGAGGGATTCGATTCCGCTCGGCAGGCACTCCTCCAGTCCATCAACATGTTGACGGAAAAGCAGCGTTTCTACGTGGTCTTTTTCGATGCCGAGCCGGACTTCATGCAGCTCTCTACGCCCGGCGTGGACGAACCGCGCAGCGTGTACGCCACAGCGGAGAATAAACAACGGCTCAATAACTGGGCCATGCGGATTTCGATGGATCGTGGCCGGGCTCCCTATGATCCGCTGCGGTTCGCCCTGGAACTCAAGCCCGACGTTATCTTCTTGCTCTCCGATGGTGAGTTCCCGCAAGCGATCGAAGATCTCTTGGCGGAAGAAAACAAGGTCACGAATCTTTTTGGTGAAGCCGATCCCATCAGCATCGTGCACACGATTAGCTATCACAGCCAAGAAGGCGAAAGTCGCATGCGACGCATTGCACAGAATAATTTTGGTCAGTACCGCTACGTTCCCAAGCCCTAGTTTGTCGTCGTGAAGGCCCGCATGCGGATCAAGTCATGCTTTGGATGCCTCCAATGGAATGGATGAGTCGATTGCGGGATCGCGTGGATGATTGGCGATTTGGCACCATTGATGAATCGGCCGCTCTGGGTCGGCGTGGTGAACAGGCGGCCGCGAGATTGCTGCGTCAACGCGGTTTGAAGGTCATTGTCGAGAGTGAATCCGATCGCCGCGGAGAGATCGATCTCATTGCCATGGGGCGAGGCAGTCGATTGATGGTCTTCGTTGAAGTCAAGACGCTCGCGAGCCTGCGTCCGGGCCATCCCGCCGATCGCGTCGATGAGGCCAAGCAGCGGCGCATCACGAGGGCGGCGCTGCGGTACCTTCGCCGACAGCGCCTCATCGGGGTCCCGTGCCGCTTCGATGTCGTTGCCGTTTGGTGGCCCCGACATGAACGAAGACCAACTAAGATCGAACACTACGAGGCCGCATTTGAAGCCCAGGGCGTCGATTCGTTTTTTACATGACGCCGCCGTGATGGATGACCCTACGCTCCATGAGCCATTGAGAAGAAACCACATGCAAGAATCGAAACGGAGTCTCGACCAAACGATGGCGCGACCAAAACGGACCGTTGTTATCTTTGCGACGATCATCATTATCGCGATGGGCTCCATCCCCTTGATGGCGACGGAACCCGTCCAACAAGGCTCGCTCCTGAGTCAGTTCACCGAGTCTGGCATCAAGGGCGTGGGCCCCGATCCCGTTGGACTTCCATCACCCATCGACATAACGGCGGCTTCGACGGACATCCAGAGGGAGATTTCGGCACCACATGACTGGAAACGCTTTACGCGCGACAGCACGTCGGCGCCAATCGTGATCCGATTGGAGACAATCAAGGATGACGACGGTGCTCGAGTCGGACATCGAGTCCAATTTCGGTTTGTGGTGCACGAAACGTTTGATGTGCTCAAGAGCAAAGGCTTCCTCCAAACGCTCTTCGAGGATTCTGAGGAACGGGAGGAATCCTCGTTCGAAGATTTCGACGAGGATCAAGTGCGATCACTGGGTCTTTCGGTGCAGGAAGGGACCGACTTCGGATTTGCCGAATTTTCATTGCTGAAACGAATCATTGTTCGCGGCGTCTTCGCAAGTCAAACCACCGTCGAAGACCCGTTTGCGGTGACTGCGTGGAAGTTGATGGACAGCATCGACGGCGCGTCGGAGTATCGGTCCAGTTGGGCTCCGTTGGAAAACGATGATGTTGGTCGCAAGATCGAAGGCGAGCGAATGCCCTATGCCGGTATTGCCGGGTATGTTTCCATGGCATCACTCGGACCCATGGACGACGCACTTGTCGATGCATGCCTGGTTGAGTGTCACCTTGTGATCCATGAGCCGGAGAACTGGTTTCGCGGCGGTAATCTGTTGCGGAGCAAGCTTCCACTGATCATCCAGGAGTCGGTCCGAAAGTTTCGCCGCAAGATGAAATGACCCTTCTTCGTGATGGTTCGGGTGTTCGACATGATGTTAGTGTCATCGATCCGATCCGCATGATCGTTAGGACTGTTGATCGGACGCTCTGAAAAGGCGTCGGAACTCTCTTCGAAGATAACCATCGCGGCAGTGGATCGCCGAATCCCTAAAGGCGTGCGTCCGTCGACACCAAGTCGCCCCATGCGAACGAAGTCGATATCCCCCCGCGCCGCAACGCATTCGAATGGATTCGAGATGGCCAATCTGCGAGAGACAGCATCCCGCTGCACCCACCGACGTGTCGCCGCCTGCACGCTCGGGCTAGTCGCGCTCATCGTCGGCACACCCGGATGCAAGCATCCCATCCGAGCTTTGGTCGGGGGCGGCATGAACATTGGCGGTAACATGGGTGTCAACGGCGACATCGCGATGACCGGTGAGGTGACCACCGTCACGCGTACCGATAATACCGCCACACCGGTGCAGCCGGTTGTCGTCGATGGCAATGCGGCCTGTGGTTCCGGACGAATCGCCATCGTCGACGTCGACGGTTTGATTGTGAACAAGTCCGCCAGCGGCTTGGGATCCATGGGCGAAAACCCGGTGGCGGTTTTCCGTGAAAAAATTCGACGCATCGAAAGCGACGCGTCAATTTCCGCCGTCGTCGTACGAATCAACACGCCCGGTGGCGGCGTGACCGCATCGGACATTCTCGCGCATGACCTTGCCCGTCTCAAATCGAGCCGGGGTATCCCTGTCGTGGCATGCTTGATGACGACCGGATGCGGCGGCGGTTACTATCTTGCCAGCCACGCCGATCACATCGTGGCCCATAGCACTTCGGTCGTGGGTGGAATCGGGGTGATTCTGAATGCCTACAACATGGAACTCGCATTGGAACAGCAGAACATCATTTCCATTCCCGTTAAAGCTGGCCCCAAGATTGATACGGGCACACCCGAACGCGTGATGGAAGATGACGAGCGCCAGCTCTTGCAAGCGATGGCCAACGAGTTCCATCAGCGATTCATCGCTCAGGTGCGTCAGTCCCGCGCCGGTAGCCTGTCGCCGTCGGTCTCCCTCAATCTCGAAAGCGTCGATGCGGCCGACGATGATCTCAAGCAACCCGATGAAATATTCGATGGTCGCGTCATGAGCGGTGATCAAGCTTTAGCGATGGGTCTCGTCGACGCGACGGGTTATTTGGACGACGCCATATCGATTGCGGGCCAAATGGCTGGCCTGCCTGACAACGCTGCCGTGGTTTTGTTGCGCCGCGACAACGATCGAGCGCTGAGTGAGTTTGATGTGACGCCCAATGCACCCATGCAGTCTTTGGTGCCGATTAGCTTCCCAGGAATCGATCGGGCATCGATGCCCACGTTCCTTTACCTGTGGCAGCCTGATCCCAAGCTTGCGTCCCAAGCCGGATAACGTCATGCACCGCGGCAAGCTTCGAGATAGGTTTGCAGTTCCTTCCGAACGCGCGGCAGTAGCAAGACGAGGCCCACCATGTTGGGAAACACCATGGCAAAAATCATGGCGTCCGAGAAGTCGATAACGGATCCGAGCGAAATCGCCGCACCAATCACCACGACGGCACAGAACAAGAGCTTGTAGCTCAAATCCGCTGCCTTGCTACGTCCGAACAGATACTTCCACGCCTGCAATCCATAGTAAGACCAAGAAATCATCGTTGAAAACGCGAACAAAATGATCGCGATCGTCAGGATGTACTTGAATCCCGGTAAGACGCTATCGAATGCCGCCGAAGTCAAATCAACGCCGCCGACGCGGACGCCATCTATGAGGACTTTCTTGGACTCATCGAGATCACCCCACGCGAACATGGCATCCCCATTGAATAGAACAATGACGATTGCCGTCATCGTGCAGATCACGACGGTGTCAATGAACGGTTCGAGCAGCGCCACGATGCCTTCGGAGGCTGGGTACTTGGTTCGGACCGCCGAGTGGGCGATCGCGGCCGATCCGGCACCCGCTTCGTTCGAAAATGCGGCCCGCTGGAATCCTTGAATGATCACGCCCATGATGCCGCCCAAGCCTGCCGCTGGCGTGAACGCGCCCGAGATGATTTCTCCAATCGCACCCGGGACCGAGGTGATGTTCATCAAAATGATGATCAGCGCTGCGACACAATAAATGATGGCCATCACAGGCACGATCTTTTCCGTCACTTTCGCGATTCGTTTGATTCCGCCGATGATGACCACTGCCACCAATGCGGCCATCACCAAACCGATGATCGTTCCGGATGCGCCTGAGTCCGGAAGTCCCAACAGCGATTTGATTTGCTGTGTCGCCTGATTGGATTGAAATGCATTGCCGCCGCCAAACGAGCCTCCAACGCAACAGATCGCAAAGATCACGCCCAAGACCTTGCCCATTGGTGCTAGTCCAACATCCGTCAAACCTTTACGTAGGTAGTACATGGGACCACCGTGGACGGTGCCGTCATCATCAATATCGCGGTAGGTCACGCCCAACGTGCACTCAACAAATTTTGTCGACATGCCCAACAGACCGCAAACGATCATCCAAAACGTGGCGCCGGGACCACCCGTCGCCACGGCAACCGCAACACCGGCAATGTTGCCCAAACCGACAGTGCCGGATACGGCCGTCGCCAACGCTTGGAAGTGAGATACCTCGCCGTGATCCGAGTCCGCTGGACGACCATCATCTCCCGTATCACCACCCGTTGGTTCGTCGTCGCTATCAATGGCGTCATACTTTCCGCTGACGACCTGAATCGCCAATGGAAATAACCTCACGTTGATGAAGCCAAACGCCAACGTAAAAAATGCGGCTCCACACACCAGCAATACGAGTACGAACGGCAGCGGATCGCTGTATGGGATTGGAACCAGAAAGAAAACGATCGACCCCCACCAATCGGCGATGGGTTTGAAGAGCTCGTCGATCTTTTGATCGAAGCCGACTTCGGCAGCGGCGACCGTATCCGACCCGCCCGATCCATCGACCTCGGACATCGTTTGCGCCGCGGCCGGACTGATGCACAACGACATCAACAGCACGGCGAGACACCCACGAACCAAGATCATCAGGCGAGGGATGGACGAGAACATGACCGTTTCCAATTCGTAATCAAGACGTTTTCGATGTGCGGCCAATGCCACCGGTTCGAGGCAAAGACGGTGCCATGGACGGCCGATAGGATAGTATCTTTCCAAAGGGAGCGGTGCCCCAGCAACGCGGCTGCGCGTGGCGTCCCCGAACTCCACACTCCGTCCAGCCAACTTCCGGTGAATTCGAGCGCGACGTGAATCGAGTTTGCATCATCAACGTCGTCGGATTAACGCCTCGGCTGCTGCCGCACGCAAGCAATTTAAGTGCCATCGGCCGGGCGCAGCCATGGACCAGCCCAACCCCGGCGGTCACCTGCACGTCTCAAGCCACCATGCTGACCGGTCGCACGCCGGCGGAACATGGCATCGTCGGCAACGGTTGGCTGTTTCGCGAAACAGGCGAAGTTCGTTTCTGGCAACAGTCGCGCAACCTGATCCAGGGCGATGTGTTCTACGATCGCTACCACACCGCCAAGATGTTTTGGTGGTTCAATGAAGCGACATCGGCCGCTTATGGTGCAACCCCCAAACCTCACTACGGTTGCGATGGTAGTAAGACCTTCGGCATCTTGGATTGGACGGGCTGTGGATTGGAATCGGAGTTGGGGCCATTTCCCTTCTCCGCGTTCTGGGGCCCCATGGCAGGGCTGGCGTCGAGTGAATGGATCGCACGTGCCACGGCGATGGTCATGCGACAACGGCAGCCTGAAATGACACTCTGCTATCTGCCCCACCTGGACTACGACTACCAACGCCAACCAAATCAAGATCCGGGGCGCGTGCGCGAGGTGGACGCTGCCGCCAACCATGTGATCCAGGCAGCCCATGAGATCGGGGCCCAAGTCGTCGTTGTTAGCGAGTACGGTCTGACCCGCGTGACGCAGCCGATCCATATCAATCAGATTCTCCGTCAGGCCGGCGATCTGGTCGTCCGAGACGGACCATACGGTGAGATGTTGCAGACTCATCTCAGCAAAGCATTCGCGGTGGCGGACCATCAAGTCGCGCACGTCTACGTCCGCGATACCGCGCGAATGGATTCCATCAGGCAACAGCTACTTGCGACACCCGGCGTTGCCGCCGTGGTCCCACCGGCCGAATTGGATCTCGATCACCCGCGCGCGGGTGAATGGATCGCGCTGGCCGAACCGGATCACTGGTTCACCTATTACTACTGGTTGGACGACGCTCGCGCGCCCGACTTCGCCCGGACGATCGATATCCATCGGAAGCCCGGTTACGATCCTTGCGAGCTCTTCATGACCAGTCGGCCGCGAGCGGCGGCACGTTTGATCCAAAAGAAGTTGGGACTGCGGTATAAAATGGATGTCATTCCGTTAGATGCCCGGTTGGTACGAGGATCGCACGGCCTGCAACCAGCCGATCCACTCGATGGCCCCCTTGTGATTGGCCCGGGGAACTTACCAACAGCGATGACGGGGTTGGCGGACTACATCACCGGATTGATGTGATCATCAATCACTTTGACCCAACACGCTCTCGACGAATTCGTTTGATCATCTCGACCCCGCAGAATTGGCAGTGGCGTCTACACATCGCAATTCACCCTTCTGCTAGGAGGGTGAGTTCTACCTTCATGAATTGTGTAGACACCAATGGCCGAGGGAGGTTGAAGTGTGATGTGTAGACGCCGATCGCCGAATCGGACAGCGTTGCCGCACAGGCTGGTGCTGGCTGGCGCCGGCTTGATCGCATGGATGGTGATCGCCGCAATGGGTTGCACGAAGAGCGAACCGTCGCCGATGAAGCTTTCAAGTGAGAAGGTAGCTGATCGTTCCAGCCGTCCCGATCGGATCCAGTCGGATCCCAAGCCGACAACCGCCGAATCGAAGATCGATGAAGCCGACGTGTGCGGAGATTTTGTTGGCTCCTCCTCCTGTCGCACGTGCCATTCCGATCGCGCTGATGGCTTCGTTGCGACCGATCACGCTCGTTCACTTCGTCTCCCCGATCCAGAGGAGGAAGTCGTTTTGCCTTCGTGGCAGCACGAGAAAAGCAGACAGCGATTCCGCGTCGTCCGAGACGGCGACAGAGTCATTCATCAATCGTGGCAAGGGTTTCCGGACGTCGAGGTGCAGCTTCCGATCGCGGATCAACCGATTCAGTATGTGGTTGGCAGCGGCGCCTTTGCCAAGAGCTATTTGTTGGCCGATGGCCCGTCCTTGATGCAAGCGCCGCTGACTTATTACGTCGGCAAAGCATCCTATGACATGTCTCCAGGATATGACTTACCAAGGCATCCAGGTTTTCAGCGACAGGTTAGCGATCAGTGTTTGTTTTGCCATGTTGGCCAAATCGAACGCCAAGCCGGCAACTCGAACCACACACGGATCATCGAGATGGCGATCGGATGCGAACGGTGTCATGGAGCCGGTCACCAGCATGTTCAGACCGCCCAGGTCGCCGTCAGTGATGAGTCCACCGTCATTTCGCCGATGGTGCACCCAGACAAACTATCGCGCGCGGCACTGGAGGATTTATGCGCGCAGTGTCATCTGCAGGGCAACGTGACGATGCACCCCGAGGGTCATGATGCGTGGTCATATCGACCAGGTGAGTTGCTGACGGAGACCAAGATTGAGTACCTGGTTAGCGCCGATCCTTCCGAGACGGCATTTGTTGGGCACTTCTCACAGATGCGGGCCAGTCAGTGCTATCAGAATTCCGAATCGTTGCAATGCGTCACCTGTCACGATCCACACCACGAAGTCGAATCAAGTGAGGCGGCGAACCTCTACCGAACTCAATGCTTGCAGTGTCATGATGATGCCGCCTGCGGTATCGATCATCCGACTCGCATCGCCACCAACGACAACCAGTGTGTGGTATGCCACATGCCGCGCGGTGATAGCGAAGTGCCACACGTATCGATTACCAACCATCGCATCGCCGTTCACGATCGTGCATCGGTGGGTCACGAGAACCGTGAAAGCGAAGTTAGCGAACTCGCCGTCTGGCCAACCCCGATAGCGTTGTTGGATCCATCGCCGCCGGACTCGTGGCAACGTCAACGTAATCAAGCAGTTGCCTTGGGTATCTGGGTCCTGGACGAAGCCAGTCCATCGCAGTTGAACGTCGACCGGATCCATGAGCTGATCGCGACGTTGCGAAGCTGCTGCCGAGAGGCACCGGGGCAACGCTCTCGAAACGGTGTCGTCTCGGAAGCCATATTGTGCGTGGTCACGGCCCAGCTGATCGCACCGGATGCCGCTTGGCGTCGACGCCTGGAGCCCGTAGATCCGGGCGATGTGGACGGCCTCCGACAGGAGGTGATTCGCTATGCTCGTCGCGCACTGACGCTCCAGCGCAAGCCGATGCTGGCCCACCGCACGGCGCTCTATTTGCTTGCCACGGTCGAGTTTGATTTGGGCCAATATGCCAACGCGCTTTGGCACTTGGAGTCACTCGTTCAATTGCAGCGTAGCAGCCAAGACTGGTATCACCTCGGGCTTACCTATGCGAGACTGGGGCGGATGACGGAGGCGGAGACGGCGCTCATGCGAGCCGTGAGCGTCAATCCCAGCTACGACCGACCGTACGCTTCCCTGTCGAAACTGTACGCGACGTCGGATCCTCAGCAGGCCTCAAGGCTATCGCAGATTTTCAAGCTGTTGCAATCACGAAACGGATCATGAGGAATGCTGGGATCGCAATGCCGCTACCGCGGCAAGGACACGCTCGGCTTCGTAATTGAACGCGGGCATGGCACCGTTCATTGCATCCTCATCATGTGCTGAAGCGGCGGATTCAAGTTGCTGCGTGGTAGCCTGCAACTGTCTCGCACCGAGCAGTCCACTGGCGCCCTTCAGGGTATGCGCCGCTCGCGCTAGAGAGTCCCAGTCGCGGCTCGTCCAATGTGAGTGGATCGCGCTCACCAACTGCTCGCACTCATCTTGAAAGACAGCCGCCAACCGCAGCACACCGGCGGCACCTCCGGGTATTCTCGATCGCGCCGAATCCAAGTCCAAGCACGCCGCATGTTCCGGCGAGAGACGCCAACTGGTTGATGAGTCATCCACCTGAGTCGGATTGGGTGCCGCCGACTCAGGGATCGTCTTGTCGTCGCCGCGATCAGATCCAGCAGGATCCGTTCCCGAGTGGATGTGTTTTGACAAGGCGCGTTGAAGGTGACGCCGAAGCACCGGTTTGGTCAGGTAATCATCCATACCCGCCGCGCGGCACTCGGTCGCGTCTTCTTGCGTCGCGGCGGCCGTCAGTGCGACGATCGGAATCCTTGGCCGTGTCGGATCCTCTTCTGCACGGATGGCCCTTGTCGCCTCGAGTCCATCCATGACCGGCATGTGCATGTCCATGAGAATTAAGTCGAAACCACCGGTTTTCCAACGCGACACCGTTTCGCGGCCGTCACTCGCCAACGTGCATTGATGCCCCAACGATCTCAACAGGCCCGCAATCACCTGTTGATTAGTCAGCCCGTCCTCGGCCACCAGGACACGTAGCGAACGGGCGGGACGATCCGAGTTCACATCACGACGTGCGCCCAGGTCTTCTTCGGGATCATCGTCAAGATCCACATCCAGCGAAGGCGGCGCCACGGGCAAACGCAGATCGAACTGAAATGTCGTTCCCACACCGACCTGGCTCGCCAACGATAGCTCGCCTCCCATCAGCTCCACTAATTGGCGACTGATACTCAGCCCCAATCCGGTCCCGCCGAAACGGCGTGTCGTCGATGCGTCTGCCTGAGTGAATGGTTGAAGGATCGCGTCCTGTTGTGACGCCGGAATCCCGATTCCCGTGTCGACGACGGCAAATGTAATGTCGACCTGGTCGGTCACCGAATCTGTTTGTTCTTCGCGGCGCGAAGATCGGATCTCAATGGCGACCTGACCATGATCTGTAAACTTGATGGCGTTGCCGGCCAGATTGACGAGCACCTGTTGCAATCGACCCGGATCACCAATCACTCGATCCGGGATCGCATCGTCAATTCGCGAGTTTAGCTCCAGTGCTTTTTCATTGGCCTTCCAACGCAGTGATGCAAACGCATTGTCGACGACGCGTCGAATCGAGAACGCCACCGATTCCAACTCCAATCGTTGGGCTTCGATTTTGGAGAAGTCGAGAATATCGTTGATCAATCTCAACAGCGACGCGGAGGACTCTTGGATCACATGCACGTAGTCGCGCTGAACCTCACTCAACTCGGTTTGACCAAGCAACTCCGACATCCCCACCATCGCGTTGATGGGGGTTCGAATCTCGTGCGACATGTTTGCCAAGAACTCGCTCTTGGCACGATTGGCGGCGTCGGCACGGCGGACAGCCTCACGCAAGGCTGCTTCGGATTTCTTCAGCTCGGTAATGTCGCGAGAGATTCCGAACGTACCGATGATCTGATGATCGCTGTCCCTCAAAGGCATCTTCGTTGTCAAACACCACGTGTCGTCGCGATCGCGCCAGGTCTCTCGCTCGACTCGATCGACGAGTGGCTCGCCGCTGGACATGATCTGCACCTCGTCGCGGCGTGCATCCGATGCGTGTTCGGGCGAAAAGATGTCGGCATCGGTGCGTCCGTGGACCTGATCCACCCCTTGAAGTCCGAACTTGCGAGCCATCGCTTCGCTGACGCGGATGAATCGGCTATCCAGGTCCTTGAAGTACACCGAATCAGGAATGTTCTCCATCAGCGTCTTCAACAGTGACTCCTCAAACTGAGATCGATGTTCGGCGTTGACGCGATCGGTCACATCCCAAAACATCACTTGAACACCCAGGACGCGTCCGTGTTGGTCCCAGATCGGACTCTTGATGCGTTCGATCCAGCCTTGGGAACCGTCCTCTCTGGGATTGGCCTCCACATTGTGAAACGATTCGCCGCTCGACATCACGCGTTGATCGTCGGCTGCAAATACATCGGCTACCTCGGTTGGAAACAGATCGTGGTCCGTTTTTCCAGCGACATCTTCCCAACTGAGTTTCCGCCACCGCAGGTAGGCTTGGTTCGCAAAAACGCGTCCCCCATCGACGGACTTGATCAGCAGACTCAGCGGCAAGCTGTTAGCCAGGGCTCGATAAGTCGCTGACGTTTGAAACCTGGTCAGGTCATCCTCACGGGTCATGGGTTTGCCGCCTCGATGTCAGTATCCCCTGGATGGAATCATGCCAGTTGCCGATGATTGCGGAGCAGTGATTCGTGCCCGACGCACGTGCATGATACGCTCTGCAGGCATACTCCGTTGGCGCCAGCGAGCACCACGTCCACTAACCTACTCTTTGCGCAAACGTCGACGATGACAACCTTCTTTGAGACCGGGTCCCCGCAGTCGTCGCTGACCACGGACGATTTTCGCGACGCCTTGTCCAATGTGTTCTCGCAACTGGGTGATCGTCGCCGGGTGCTACTATTGCCGCCTGACGCGACGCGTTTATTCAGCCGCGCCGGCGAGATTACCGGCATTTGCTACGAATTATTGGGCGATGCGGTGGCCGACATCATGCCGGCACTGGGCACGCATTCGCCGATGAAGCCCGATCAGTTGGACATGATGTTCCCGGGCGTGCCGCACGAACTGTTTCGGCCCCATCGTTGGCGCGAGGACGTCGTCGAACTCGGCCAAGTGCCCGCCGGATTTGTTTCCGAAGTCACCGGCGGCGTGTACACCAAGGCGTGGCCCGCCCAAGTCAATCAGTTGCTGCGTGACGGCGGCCACGACTTGATCTGTTCCATCGGGCAAGTCGTTCCACACGAAGTCATCGGCATGGCGAATTACAACAAGAACGTCTTCGTGGGAACGGGTGGACAGGCTGGCATTAATGAAAGCCATTACCTCAGCGCGATGGTGGGCATCGACGAGACACTGGGCGTGGCGGACACGCCACTGAGACGCATCTTGAACTATGCCCAAGACCACTTCTGCCAAGACCTACCCCTGCTCTACGCGTTGACCGTCATCGAGCAGGAGAAAGACGGCACCAAACACACCCGCGGCCTCTATATCGGCGACGACCACGAAACCTTTTTTCGTGCCGCGGCGCTGGCGCGCGAGGTCAACATCACCCATTTGCCTCGCGCGCCGCAACACGTCGTCGCCTATTTGGACCCCTCCGAATTCAAGAGCACATGGTTGGGCAATAAAGCGATCTATCGAACACGCAAGGCGATCGCGACGGGCGGACGCTTGACCGTCTTGGGACCCGCCGTCGAAGAATTCGGTGAGGATGAACGAATTGATGCGTTGATTCGAAAGTATGGCTATCGGACGAAATCGGAAGTGATGCAACTCGTCGCCGACCATCCCGATTTGGCGGGCGATCCATCGGCCGCCGCTCATTTGGTTCACGGCTCACCCGAGAATCGTTTCGAAGTCGTCTACGCGGCCGGCAAACTGACCGATGAAGAGATCCGCAGTGTCGGGTTCACTCCGGGCAATCTCGACGAGCTCATGCGTCGATATGACGTTCATCAACTCGAAGACGGGTTTCATCGGGATGTCGACGGTACCGAGTTCTACTTTGTGCAGAATCCCGCACTTGGCTTGTGGGAGTCGCCACTGAACGAAACGGTTTCGTCACCAACGAGCAAGACTGAAGTGTGAGTTTCCGGTGACCCACGCACCACCGCTGACCTTAACGACGCCGTTGTCGGCAGTCCCAAGTGTGGGTCCGTCTCGTGCCGCCAAACTAAGAAAGCTGAAACTGCGGATCGCCCGTGATGTTCTCTTTCTATTCCCTCGCGACTTCGAGCATCCGCCGGCATCCGCCGGCGTGGACGAACTGGTCGATGGCCAGTCGGTCACACTTACCGGAACCGTTACGGATGCGGAACTGGTTTCCAGGAATCCGGGTCGCTCGATATTTGGCGCCATCCTGGAAAACGATAGCGGTGCAGTCCGTTTGGTCTTCTTCAATCAACCGTTTCGAGCCGATCAGTTGCCAATCGGACGGCGCATTCGCGTCCGCGGCGTGGCCAAACTGAACGGTCTGCGATTCGAGTTGACTCACCCAAACGTGGTCACGTTGACCGATGACGAGGAAGACGACGTGGAGCCACCCATCCTTCCGGTTTACCCGCTTACCGAGGGAGTCAAGCAGTTCGAATTGAGGCAGTTGGCCACCGCCCTGGTTCCCGTGTTGGCAAGCGAGCTCGCTGAAGTCCTACCGGAACCGCTCCGTCAACGGGCTGCCCAACGATTGGCAGACGCCGGCCCGGTCACGCCACCAAACGATGAACCTGTTGCATTACCACCCATTGCCGAAGCGATTCGTCAGTTGCACCAACCTCGATCGGATGCGGAGGTCGCCGCGGCGCGATCTCGATTTGTCTTCCAGGAACTGCTTGTCATGCAGTTGGCCTTGGCGATGAGGCGACGAAACCTGACAACAGCGCTTCGGGCACCGCCGATCCAATGCACGCCGAAGATTCGCAACCGAATCTGGAGGCGATTCCCGTTTGATCTGACCGATGACCAGACAAGGGTTATGGCAACCATTGCCGAGGACATGCGGCGGCAGTTTCCAATGAACCGTCTGCTGCAGGGCGACGTTGGCAGTGGGAAGACCGTGGTTGCGTTCTTTGCCATGTTGTTGACCGTCGCATCGCGGTATCAAGCCACCATGATGGCGCCAACGGAAGTCCTGGCCAGGCAACATCACCGAACACTGACCAGCTATTTGAGTGACGCCCGCGTTCGGGTCGGGCTCCTCTGCGGATCGCTATCCAGTTCGGAACGTCGCGAGACCCTTGCTGCCTGTGCAAGCGGCGAGCTGGATGTCTTGATCGGGACCCAAGCGCTTCTATACGACGTCCGTTTTGGAAAACTAGGATTGTGCGTGATCGATGAACAGCACAAGTTCGGTGTCGATCAACGCGTTGCACTGCGCTCTGGTGGCGTCGACCCGCATTACCTGGTCATGTCCGCCACGCCGATCCCTCGAAGCGTAGCCATGACCCAGTTCGGCGATGTGGAGTTGAGCACCCTACGTTCCAAACCTGCCGGACGTGGCGAAGTCCACACGTATCTCGCTCACCATGGTTGGCGCGACCGGTGGTGGCAATTTGTTCGCCAACGCATCGGTGAAGGCCGTCAAGCATTCGTGGTCGCTCCCCAAGTCGGTGACCAGCCAGAACTGGATGACTGTAATGTGGACGACACCGTCACGTCCGTTACAAGCATCTTTCAGGAGCTCTCCAATGGTCCACTATCGGGACTCAATGTCGCTCTGCTTCATGGCAGAATGGAGACGGAGACGAAGGAGCGAGTGATGAACGCGTTTGCCGAAGGCGAGATCGATGTGCTTGTATGCACCAGCGTCATTGAAGTCGGCATCGATGTGCCCAACGCTACGGTCATGGCCATTCTCGGCGCCAACCGATTTGGCCTCGCTCAGTTGCACCAACTTCGAGGCCGTGTTGGCCGCGGCACCCACGTCGGGCACGTAGCCGTCTTCGTCGACGGCTCCCACTCCCCCGAGGAAGACGAGCGATTGAAAGTGTTCGCGTCCACAACGGACGGCTTCGAACTCGCCGAGGAGGATTTCCGCATTCGAGGTCCCGGTGACGTGCTCGGTCGTCGACAAACCGGCTTGGCGCCCTTGCGCATCGCGGATCTCTCGCGAGACACCCACGTCCTCCAAGTCGCACGGGATATCGCCCAAGATCTCATCGATGAAAACCCGGACCTTCACGGCGCGCAATGGGAAGGACTGCGGATGCAGGTTCTGCGACGATACGAAAAAACACTGGATTTGGGCGACATCGCGTGATCAGGGGGCGCGATATTAGGCAAAATAGATAAGATATAAGCTATTCTTGATCGAGTTGTCTTGTCCGGTTCTTGCCAATGACGCCATCCATGCACCGCCAACACGTTCCACGAATTTTGGCGTTGCTGCTGGGTGCACTGACGATCTCACCGTCCGCGGGCGGTGAAGTCGACGAATTGCGAATGGCGATTGATCTCGCCATCGACCGCTTGGACGCCGGACGACTTCCTAGCGTGACCACCACCGAGTCGGATGTGGTGGCGGCAATCGATCAGACAATGTCGTACTTCGAACGGGGCGCGGACCCAGCTGAATCGGCTGCATGGATGGAGTACCTGAGTTTCGACACCCTGACCGACGCCATTGCCGACCAGGGCGGTGTGGCCCAACGCGGACGAGCCGCCGTCGATCTGCGGTCACGATTGGTCGGGCCCGAGGAGGGATTAGAGCAAACGTCTTTGATTCGACTTCGGAACTCACTGGATCACTACATCGCAGCGCTTCAGTTCGCGGATCCTCAACGGTCGTTGAAGCGGCTAGCGCAACAACTGGCCGTCCTTAAAAAACAACTCGATGTACCAGGGAAACCGAACACAGATTCGGCGTCGGATTCGTCCAGTAGCGACACGCAGGGTGCACGACCCAACCTGGCTTCGCTGAGTCAGTGGAGTCCTAGCCAGGTTGCCGAGATCGACGCGTTGATTGGGACGCTACGAGATGCGAACCAAGCCGAGCCGGTCGTCGAGTTCATTCGGTCTCGGTTCTCGTCCCCTAACATGTACGTGTGGGTCAGCGGGCAGGAGGTTTCCAAGGCAATCCTCCGGCCCGTCAATGAATCGACGCCGGTGCGCGACTGCATTCTGGGCACTCGGCTGATTGGTCATTCCAGACTTGTGGGACAAGTCACCGCGTCATTGTTGCCCCAACCGGATTACGTGCGGATCCTGGTCCGAATGGATGGTCATTTCCATAGTGACACACGCGGTTTCAACGGTCCCGTCTCCCTCGATTCCAATAGCGTTGGAGACGTCTACGTGGCACGACAGGTGGCCATTACCCAACGTGCAATCACGCTGGGTGATGTGATCAGTCGCGTTCGGCTGGCCACACAGATCAATCGGGTAAATCACCCATTGCGGATCGTCCGCAAGATCGCGGCCAAGCAAGCCCAACAGTCGAAACCACGTGCGGATGCCATTGCACGAAGCCGACTGGAGCAACGGGTCGAAGGTGACTTTCGACGGCAGACGGACCAAATCGGTGACCGGTCGTTTCCTAATCTCGACGATCTCATGCGCCCCTGGCTGCGTCGGTTGGATATGCCGGAACCCCAGCGAGAGATTTCGTCCACACCAAGTGCCGTCACGGCTTGGGTCCGGCTGCAACGCCCAACCGGTTTGGCCGCACCTGGGCCGCCGCCGTCGATTGAAAGCCTTGCTTGGGACGCAGGCCCGCTGCCGCACCGATCACCTCAGTTTGTCATCCAGGTGCATGAGACCGTGCTGGCCAACTCCGTCTCAGGCACGTTGGCGGGTACCACGTTCACGCCGCGTGATCTGACGCGGCTGAAGAGTGCGATAGGAGTTCCGATCGATGGTGGTGACTCCGAGCCCCAGGACAACTTTGAGGTCGACTTTCGGTCCGTTCGTCCGATTTATTTCGAGGCACGCGACGGGCAACTTCGCATTGGTATTCGTGGTACACGATTCGAAAGTGAGAAAGGGGAGATCAATCAGTCGCTCGATGTCGCCGCTGTCTATCGACCCGTTGTCCAAGACGACGCGACCATGATCCTAGCGCGGGATGCGAAAATCGAGTTGGCGTTTACCGGCTCGCGACGCCTAACGCTTCAGCAAACGGCATTGAAGGCAAACGTCGTGAACGGATTCATGCAGCTGTTTCCGACAACACTACTTCACAATGCGCTTCAGATTCCCACGACATTCCAGTTCCCAGCATTGGCCGGAAAGACCTATCGGCTTGTGGGTGTGAACTGCCAAGACGGTTGGCTCAGCATTGGAGCGGCGGCACTGTAGCCGATGGACTCCAAATGAAGTGACGGTCTAGCCGTCGCCAGGTGTATCGACTTCAACGTGCACGATCATCAAGACGTCACTCGCCGCAAACGAGCTTACCATCCCACTTTGGGCAGGCGGCTGCGCGGCGATGTTGCCGGAGATTGAAAGCACGCGAGCACCACTCTTTCGGATCCAACGATTGATCTGGCGTTCCAGTTCGGCGAGTTCGGAGTCGACGCCCTTGAACAGTTTGACTTGCTGAACGGTGGCCATGACGGTGTCGCGGTGGAAGTCGAGTAGGAACCAACAATTACGTTTTCGGACGTAGAGTGTCGTTGGGTCGTCGACCCAAGTCGAGGTCTGAGCGGCACTTCAACACAACTTTTCAGCCTACGTCCGTTTAGCCCCCACTGGTTCCGATGATAGCTTCCGTGCCGGTCATCTTCCGACCCCTCCCAATGTGCCCTGGACCGGAGAACGACGCTACGCGACTTGGAAAACGCTAAGCTATAGTGTCAACCTGATCGATGGCAGCGGTGGGTGCTCTTTCCGTAAAAATTCATTCGGTTGAGCCGATATTGGTTGCTTATTTCCGAGATTCATTTCACCAATGACTCAATGGCCAGACCGGCGAGCTGATCTGCGACAAGAAAAGACTCGGTTCCAATCCCATCGTCTCTAATGCATAATGTCACACCGATTTGTGTAGACTCTGCCTGTGTCCAGTACATGCCGTCGCCAAACGGGGGTGCGGTCGGTGCGTTGAGAGGCGACCGGCGAATTTTGCCTTCTTGGGTATTCGAATGAAATCAGCAGTGTCCGTCGCCGTGGCCAACTTATTGATCGCGACGACCGTTTGGGCGACGGATCGCCCCAACGTGATTGTCATCTTGGCCGATGATCTCGGGTTCTCCGACTTAGGTTGTTACGGGTCGGAGATTCCGACACCACATTTGGATCGTCTCGCCGAGGATGGTGCCAGGTTTTCTTCGTTCTACACGTCGGCGAGGTGTTGCCCCTCCCGAGCGTCCTTGATAACGGGACTGCACCCACACCAGGCTGGGATCGGTTCGTTTGCAACCGCGAAGCCACGCGCCGGTGCGGGACCGGCATATACCGGTCATCTATTGCCAAGCTGCGTGACGCTCGCGGAACTGCTCCAAGACGACGGATATTCGACGTGGATGGTCGGCAAGTGGCATATGGGTTCACCGGGACCGATCGAGCGTGGATTTGAGAACTACTACGGTTATCAGAACTTCCGTGCCTATGCAGAAAATCAGTGGGACCCGACGAAGTACGTTCGCTTGCCGACAAGCGAGCCGATGGAGCTCGAATTCGATGAAACGTTCTATGCCACCGATGCTTTCAATGACTACGCGATCGAGTTTCTTCGTCAGGCTAGGCAACAAGACCGACCATTTTTTTTGTATCTGGCACACTCATCACCGCACTTTCCCGTGCAGGCTCCCAAAGAGTCGATCGATCGTCACATGCCGACCTTCCTCAGCGGTTGGGATGCATTGCGGCAATCAAGACTAACGCGTCAGAAATCGCTTGGCCTGATCCGTCCCGACTTGCCACTTCCACCGCGAAGTGAAGTTCCCGTCGACCAATCGAAAATCGCCAATGGTTTCAGCGGGCAGCCGAATCCTTCTTGGGAATCCCTTCCGGAGCAACGTCGCATTGATTTGGCACGTCGCGGCGCCACGTTCGCCGCCATGGTCGAGCACGTTGATGCCGGCGTTGGTCGAATTCTCGATGATCTGCATGCCAATGGAGAACTCCAGAACACGCTGATTCTGTTTCTTTCGGACAATGGTGCCTGTTATGAGTGGGGACCGTTTGGTTTCGATGGTCCCTCTCGACGAGGCGTCACCAAGCTTCACGTCGGCGAACAGTTGGCGGGTTTTGGCCAAGATCAAACATACAGTTCCTACGGCAGTGGTTGGGCGAATCTCGGCAACACGCCGCTGAACATGTACAAGCACTTCTGTCACGAGGGTGGCATCGCGAGTCCACTACTCGTGCACTGGCCGGACGGATTCGCGCCGCAATCCCGTTGGATCCGAACGCCGGCACACTTGATGGACGTCGTACCGACGGTTCTCGATGCGACCGGCACACACTATCCGGCTCAACACCACGGGGAAGCCATCACACCTGTCGAGGGCATCTCGATGTTGCCCATGATCCGAGGTGAATCAACTGACGAGCGGGCGTTGGCATTCGAGCATCAAGCGGCCCGCGGTCTGCGGCGCGGCAAGTGGAAGCTCACTTGGGGCAAACGCCAAAACGACGAGGTTCGCTGGGAGCTGTTCGATCTTGCTCGGGACCGGAGCGAGCAAACTGATTTGGCAGGGCAGTACCCCGACGTCGTCGATGAGCTCGCCAAACAATGGGAGTCGTGGGCAAGGCGTGTCGGCGCCGAACCCTATTACAAAGATATCGGCGAGAAGGCACCCGGGAACGCAGCCGGCAAGTCTCCATCCATTGCGAAGCGTCCGCTGGAAATCGAGGCGTCGGTTTCATCCAGTCATCCGCATGGCACCGTCCTAGCCCAGGGTGGAAATCAACATGGCTATGCGTTGCACTTCCTAGATGGCCGACCCGCCTTTGATGTTCGAGTCAATCGAACCGTCCAGCGGTTAGTGAGCCCAAAGCCAGTTCACGGTGAGATCACTCTTCGAGCGACCCTCACCTCCAAGACCATGACACTGGCCGTGAACGGGGAACAACCGATACGTGGTCCGTCACCTGGATTGATTCCGCTTGAGCCGGTGGATGATCTCAGCATCGGATTCGATGAACGGACCGCAGCGGGCGACTACCAAGTCCCGAATCGTTTTCGCGGCAAGGTGATCGATTACCAAATACGCGATGGGGTGGATGCATCCACATCAGTTGAGACGGACAAACCATTGATCGACGATGGTAAGCAGGACTTCGGTAGCATCACGAAGCCTCTATTCGCCGATCCGAACTACAACGGGTCTTGTGATCCAGAGATTGTTTGGAACTCGGCTGTCAACGAATGGTTCGTGTACTACACCGCGCGGCGGGCCACCCTTGATCGCGGCACGTACGTCGGCACACCGATCGGTGTGATTTCATCGCCCGATCTTGCGCATTGGCGTTTCAGGGGATACTGCACGTTTGATGGTCGTCTCGGAAAGCCTGATAACTCGGACACCCATTGGGCTCCGGGTGTCATCGTCGCCGATGGAAACCTCCATATGTTTGCGACATACAAAGCATCGGCCGAGCCGCCTTGGGGAGGTCCTGGCGTCATCCGCCACTACGTCGCACCGCTGGATCGGCCCATCGACGGATGGACGCTCGTTGGCATTCCCGAGTTCAATCAGCCCGATCCCATTGATGTGTCGGTGCTCAAGTTCGGCGATCTCTATCGAGCCTATTATCGGGTGGGTCGGGGTGGTGGGATTCAATGGGCCAGCAGTGAAGACCTGATCCAATGGACCAACCATGGCAAGTGTCTCGGTGACGTCAATGCGCCCGCCAAACAACGCGGCTTCGGCTATCAGGAAGCGCCCTATGTCTTCGACTGGCGTGGTCGTTATTGGATGCTGACGGATCCGCATGACGGTCTCGCTGTCTTTCATTCCACCGATGGAGTCACCTGGGCGCAGCAGGAGACGATCTTGAAAGCCGATGGAGTGGGCGTCGCCGACGCGACGTTGGCACGTCATCCAAGTGTCGTTTGCGTCGGCGATCGCGCCTTCATCTTCTACCACACTGAGCCCAATCGACCCTATCCAACTCCGCCAGCCGAACAACGAACACCGCATCAGAAGATCTCGTTCTTGCAGATGGCTGAGTTGAGTCTCGACGATGGGGTTTTGACCTGTGACCGTGATGCGCCGATCACGTTGGAGATGCCATCACGACCCAACTTCGTTTTCATCTTGACGGATGACCAAGGCTGGACGGGTCTGAGCGTGCCCATGGACAAGACTCGCGACGATTCGCGGAGTGATTTCTATCAAACGCCCAACATTGCGCGTTTGGCGGCCAATGGCATGAGGTTCTCGCAGGGCTATTCGCCCGCACCCAACTGTTCGCCCTCTCGCTACGCGGATCTCACTGGCAAGACCTGCGCGCGGCTCTCGTTTACCGACATCATCGGTCGCGGACACACCACCGACCTTCAGGGTCGCCAGCGACTCCGCCCCGGTGGCAAGGGAACGAGAGCGATACGCGATGAAGACACCACGATCCCCGAGCTGTTGAAGACGTTGTCGGGAGGATATCGGACGGCACACTTTGGCAAATGGCACCTTGCCGGAGGTGGTCCCGAGCGACACGGCTTTGACATCTCCGACGGCGAAACGGGCAATCGAGAAGGCAGCCAAGGCCCCACGGTGGTGGATGATCCGAAGCGAGCCTACTCCGTCACGTCCCGTGCCAACGAGTTCATGCAGTCCGCCGTTGCGATGGGGCGACCATTCTATTGTCAGGTCTCTCACTACGCGGTTCACGCCAAGATTCAGCACCGCGCCGACACATTGAAAACGACCACGCAGTGGAAACCGGGCGTCAACCATTCCGATCCAGCCTATGCTGCCATGGTCGCCGATCTGGATGCGTCGGTTGGAATGTTGCTCGATCAGATCGAGCAACTCGGGATCGCCGATAACACGTACATCATCTACCAGGCGGACAACGGCAGCCCAAAATTCCTCTCCGAAAGCCCACCTCTGAGACGATTCAAGCCGGAAATTTGGGACGGTGGAATTCGTGTCCCGACGTTTCTAGCTGGCCCGGGCATCGCAGCGGATTCACAGTGCGATGCGCCCGTCATGGGTGTCGACTTCCTACCCACGATCTGGGAACTCGCGGGAGGCGACTCGGACGCCTTGCCACAAAACATTGATGGTGGTTCGATTGTATCGGCCGTGAAATCAATCAGCTTCGGTGTGACACCGATACCGCCGATTAGGCGACCCGGTGAGCTGGTCGTGCACTCGCCGCATTACGTGATGACGAAAGATCTCGCCAAGAACCAGCGTCCGTCGTCAGCGATTTTGGATGGTAATTGGAAATTGGTTTCATGGTACGAATCGGGCGACGTCCAGCTGTTTGACCTCCGTGAGGATATCTCAGAAACGGCCGATGTCAGCGACCGGTATCCGAAAGTAAAAAACGATCTGTACATCCGACTTCGCAATTACTTGTCCGATGTCCAGGCACGGTTACCGACGCTTGACCCGCTGCACAAATCTCACCCGAACTCGAAAGACGGCGATGCGGACCATGATGGACTTCCCGACGCCTGGGAGTTTCGGCAACTACTGACCCATGCCCTTTCCGCTGACGATGATCCAGATCAAGACGGAATGAGCAATCTCAGCGAATTCAACGCCAAGAGCGACCCGCTCGTTGCCCCCTGAGTTCGCCGCCCCTTGTCGCAGGCCAAGACATGCACGCCTCCGATCGGCGCCGCAGGGTTCCGATCATCCATCACCGCGGGACGAACAACCGTTTCGGGCTTTTAACTCGACGAAGCAAAGATCTGCCATTCAATGAATCCACCACGTCTTCTCTTGACGGCGCTGGCAATGCTGTCCACGGTCGCTATCCACGGCCGCGCATCGGCGGACACTTCAATGCCCAACATCCTATTCATCATTGCCGACGACTGCACGTATCGGGACATCGGCTGCTATGGCGGTCAAGCTCACACACCGAACTTGGATCAGCTGGCAAAAGAAGGAATGCAATTCACTCGGTGCTTTCAGGCCGCTCCGATGTGCTCGCCCACGCGTCATAACATCTATACCGGTCAGTATCCGGTCAAAAGTGGCGCGTATCCAAATCACACGCGCGTGGATGAAGGAACCCAGAGCATCGTGCAGTATCTGGAGCCGCTTGGTTACAGGGTGGCTCAGAGCGGCAAGTCTCATGTGAATCCGCCATCGGTATTCAGCTGGGAACGTCTTGGGGAAAGCAAGGTGATCGACTTCCCCGCCGTCGACGAATTCGTCGGTGATTGTGCCGACCATGCTCAGCCATTCTGCCTGTTGCTTTGCTCCAACGAACCGCACGCGCCGTGGAACCAAGGCGATCCATCGCGGTACCCGGTCGAGAAAATCGAGTTGCCGCCTTATTTGCTGGACACACCTGAGACGCGGGACGGTATGTCGCGGTATCTCGCAGAAGTCACCTACTTTGACGAACAGGTTGGCAACGCGTTGGACGTCCTAAAGCAGCATGCAGTCGAACGCAATACGCTCGTCATGGTCGTCAGTGAACAGGGCAACTCATTGCCGTTCGCCAAATGGACTTGTTACGACAGCGGGCTCCAGTCGGCTTGTCTGGTCCGATGGCCGGGAACCGTCGCTCCCGGCACCGTGAATCCGGCGATGATCGAGTACGTCGATTTCTTGCCGACGTTCGTCGAAGCGGGAGGTGGAACTCCCGACGGAATCCTCGATGGCAAGAGCTTGCTCCAAGTCTTCCGTGGAAAGCGGGATCACAAGAAGTTTGTCTTTGGCGAGATGACCACCCGAGGAATCAACAAGGGATCGGAGCACTTTGGGATACGATCGATTCGATCGGAACGATTCAAGTACATCTGGAACTTCACGCCTGAGGTGAAGTTTGAGAATGCCTGCACCAGCTCGAATGAGTTTCGAAGTTGGATCCGAGCAGCGGATCACGGCGACGATCGGGCGAGAGAACTCATTCGACGATATCAACATCGGCCGGAGATTGAGCTGTACGACGTGAATGCCGATCCGCTTGAGTTGAGCAACCTCGCTGATGATGGGGATTACGACGACATCAAGCTGGAACTGCGTGCCGAGCTGGATGCTTGGATGAAGCGATGTGGCGATGAAGGCCAAGCAACCGAGCGAAGGGCCATGGAGCGTCAGGGTGACGGGCGAAAGGCCAAGAGACAGAAGAGCGCGAAAGGAACTGGAGGCGGAAAAACGAATCGACGGGTCACTCTGCTAAGGACCAGCATTGACGGCGACGAGGTCTCGCAATGGCAAACGTTCGGGGGTGCGTGGTCCGTCGACGATGGTGTCTTGTCCGTCAACGGAAGTCCCGCGAAGGCATTGCTCGCCAATGTGCATCGCCGCAATTTCGAACTGACCGTGGAGATGCGCGCCGATGGGCGATCCCAGGCCGGGGTGATTTTTCGCGTTTCCGATCCGTCGCCCGGAATCGATGCGTATCAAGGGTACTACGTTGGAATGCATGCTGGTCGCGAAATGCTCTTGTGGGGAGCCTCCGATCGTGCTTGGAATTCCATTGCCAGTCGCCCGCATCGCGTCACCGCGGATACTTGGCACAAGCTTCGGCTCATTGTTCAGGGCGAGCGCGTTCAGGCATGGCTCGATGATGTGCCTGTTGCCATGGCGGGGTCTGAAAGCAGTCCGAAGCTCGATGGCGTCGACTATCGTTTCGGTGACGGCGGCATTGGCTTGCGTGCACTGGGCGCCGGCGCAGCGTTCCGTCATCTCGAGATTCGCCAATCCCCTGCCAGGCCGACGGTTGCGACCTACACCAATCCCGTGCAAGCGGCTTGCGCCGATCCAGGTGTGATTCTGCATGATGGCACGTACTATGCATTCTGCACCTACACGCCCGACTTCCCCACGATGCCTCGCGGTATCCGGCTCTACACTTCGAAGAATCTAGCAGACTGGGAAGACAAAGGCTTCGCGATCACCGCCGACCAGAGTTGGGGTGAGTCGAGATTCTGGGCACCCGACATCATCGAGAAGGACGGGACGTTTTATCTCTACCATGCCGCCGACACTCGCATTGGTGTGGCCAAGGCATCGCATCCAGGTGGACCCTATACACCGATCGGTAACGCGCCGATGAAACCGGATTCCATTCGCATCGACGCCCACGTGTTCAAAGACGACGACGGCAGGTGCTACTTCTACTACGTGAAGTTCAATCAAGGCAATGAGATCTGGGGTGGTGAGTTGAACGACGACATGGTCACCGTCAAATCGGATTCGCTTCGCCTGATGGTCGAACCAGATCAAGCCTGGGAGCAATACAAAGGCCGCATTGTCGAAGGACCGGAGTTGCTCAAACATGGGGACACCTACTACCTAACCTATTCCGGCAGTCATTTTGAGAGCCCCAACTACGCGGTGGGCTATGCGACGTCCGACAACCCTCTCGGGCCATGGAACAAGTACGAATACAACCCGGTCATGAAGTCGACTTCGTACGCACACGGAACGGCTCATCATGATTTCACGAAATCGCCCGACGGCTCCGAGCAGTTCATCGTCTATCACCGCCACTTCAGCTTGGCCGCGACGGAACCGCGTCAGATGGCCGTCGACCGTGTCCATTTCGTTGATCAAACTGAAGGTCCAGCTGTTCTGGAGATTCACGGTCCGACGGCGTCCCCTCAGCCATTGCCATCCGGCGCACCGGCCTCGGAAACGAAGCAGGAGCGTCCCAACTTCCTGCTTGTGTACATCGACGATCTGAAGCCGATGACTCGGGACTACGGGCACGCGCACATGCACACGCCGAACTTCGACCGACTCGCTCGCGGCGGCCTGCGTTTCGAGAACGCTTATTGCCAAGTGCCCACATGCGGTGCGTCGCGAGCGAGCCTGATGACGTCTTTGTATCCGACGATCGAACGATTTCCAAACTTTAAGTGCTGGGCCGAAAAGGATGCTCCCGATCAGCCGACGCTGCCACAACGTTTTCGTGACGCCGGCTATATCACGATCTCCAATGGCAAGGTCTTTCATCACCAGCGCGACACCGAGAATCGCTCGTGGTCGGCACCCGCTTGGAGACCCCACATTGACGGGCGAACTCCGTACAACGATGACACCGATCGATTCCTCCAGACATCTGAACACACGAAGAAGACCGACGCCGGCAAGACCATCAAGAAACCCGTGATGTTCGAAAAGAGTCGGGTGGATCCCATGATGACCAATGACGGCCTGATTACGCGGAAAACACTCGACGACCTGGAGCGATTTGCCGACGCGGATCGACCGTTCTTCATCGCCTGCGGATTCGCCAAGCCACATATGCCTTTCTATTCGCCGGCAGCGACATGGAAGCCCTACCCGCTAAAGAGCATCGGAATTGCCGAACATCGGCGTCGTCCGCATGGAATGCCCCTGGCTGCACGAGCGGTCCACGAACAGTTCGCCTATGTTCCGATGAAACACGACCTATCACGTGCAATCAAATACAACACCGATCTGTATCACCGCCACATGCGGCAGGGTTATTACGCCAGTGTCACGCATGCGGACGACCTCCTTGGGCGTTTGCTTGACAAGCTGGCCGAGCTTGATATCGCCGACAACACGTACGTCATCGTTCTGGGGGATCACGGCTGGCTGCTCGGTGAACACAATGAATGGGCGAAGAACACCCTCCTCCACGAAGCCCTGCGAACCGCGATGTGGATTCGAGGTCCAGGGATCGCCAAGAGTGAGTCGGCTGACACGTTCATCGAATTTGTCGACATTCACCCCACACTTTGCGAGCTTGCCAACATACCGTTGGACTCGTCGACGATTGACGGCAAGAGTTTCGCCGAAGTCCTGGAATCTCCCCAAGCCAGACACCGAGAGCACGCGTACACACGGTTTGATCAGGGGGATTCGGTTTCATCCAAGGATTTTCAGTACGGGTTGTGGACGCTCGATGATGGCACTCAACAAGCGTGGCTCACCGATCGTCGCGTGGACCCACTGGCAACCAAGAACGTGAGTGGCGAGGCTTCGTACATCGAAATCGAGAACAAGTTACGCGATGTCGTCTTGCGACGAATCGACCAAGCGAATCGAAACGTCGCTTGGAACGAATCATCACGATAAACGGCGGTCCACCCAGACCCTTGATGAAACAAAGGGGCAGAATCAGACACGTCGAAGGGTGCAAGAGCCCAAGCAACGCAATCAGGCCATCATTCCCAATGAAAACCAAACCGCATGACGCTTGTCGATGCTGGCATGGGACCCATGCCAGTGTCGCTGGTCTGGCCGTATGCCTCGTGCTGCTTCCACGTGGATTGGCCGTAGCGGAAGTCGATCGCCCCAATGTCATCTTCTTTATGGCCGATGATATGGGCATGGGCGATACCAGCGCCTATCAGGACTTCACGGACAATTCCGATGAAGTGCAATTGCACACGCCATCCATGGAGCGACTGGCAAGGATGGGCGTGCGGTTTACCGATGCTCATACGCCCAGTTCGCGATGCACGCCAACACGTTACGGGTTACTCACCGGGCGCGATCCATGGCGAACACGCCTAAAACACTGGGTGCTATTTGGTGCACAAGGCGACCCATTGATTGAGAACGATCGTCCAACACTCGCAACGCTGTTTCGGAGTCAGGGCTACAGCACAGGGATGGTCGGCAAATGGCACGTTGGACTGTTGTATCGCAGGTCCGATGGCACCCCATCGGATTCCCTCGAAGATGCGGATCTGACACAGCCTCTGGCCGACGGACCGACGGAACACGGTTTTGACTTTGCGAGGTTCAACAGCCGCTCCCATGGGTCCTCGGCACCCGATCCAACCACACGAAAGAAGGGCGGTCCGGGATTCATTCATGGTCGAGAACTCATTTCGGTCAGCGGGCCAAACTCGTTCTACCAAGAAGGTCCCAGGGCCTATCTCCTGAATCGACTTGGGGGTCAATACTCTGATCACGCCGTTGAGTTTCTCACATCGCACTTAAAGGGGAATGCCAACGACGGAAAACCATTCTTTCTCTACTACCCGTCCAACTCAAATCATACGAAGCACACACCGGTCGATGAGATTCACGGAGTGCCGGTGAAGGGGGCCTCCCGATACAAGTCGGGCAAGCCCGGCACAACGCGGATGGACTACGTCTACGAGAACGATGTCGCACTGGGACGTCTGCTTGATTGGCTAGAGACAAATGAAGATCCGCGTCACCCGGACAAAAAATTGGTCGAGACGACGATCGTCATTTTTACTAGCGACAATGGCGCGGAGATCAACAACAAGGCATCGACCGGTCCCTTTCGCAGTCACAAAGCATCCTGCTACGAGGGCGGTCACCGCGTTCCGTTCCTGGTCGCGTGGGGTGCGGGAGGTATCGGCGATGGAGATGCAGCGACTGCCGGACAAGACAATGCCACGCCGATTTCACTGACCGACATGTTCGCGACCTTCTCGGAACTGCTGGGCGTCCAGCTGCCCGATCATGCGGCTGGAGAAAAAGGCGCCGAAGACAGCATCAGCGCGCTGCCTTACTGGCACGGTGCTCGTGCCCACCGGAGCGGCACGCCCATGTTCTGTAACGACAATGCGAACGGCTTCAAAGAGAACAAAAAGGAAGGCAAGCAACCAACATCAGGCGATCCGGCGACGCTCATGATGCGACTGGACCATCCCGTCGTGGAGGGAAAAACCGTCCCCGGTCAATGGAAGATTTTCTTCGACGGCAACATGATCCGAAACGGAACCGCCAACCCAATCGAACTCTATGACTTGGCTACCGATCCGAAAGAGATCTCCAATCGCATATCCGAAGTCGGTCTAAGCGAGTTGATCGACCATTTGAGTGAAACCGCGCTGAAGCATCGAAACGGCTGCGGGCATCGACTCGTGTCGATCGCCGATAGTGATTCGATTCGATTCGACTTTCGACAGGGGCAACCGTCGTGGCAAGTTGTTGACGGATTGCGTCTTGATCTGGCGATCCACCAAGGGCGGGAGGCAGTCTTCACCAACGACGGACTGGGAATTGGTGGTGGTCAATCGAAGCAAGTCGATGGTGGCGAATCGCTGACCATCTCGTTTGACCAAGATGTGATTGTTGAATCGATCGAACTCGCCGCGGGTCCACGTGGGATCTGTGGCGGATTCTACTACATCGGAGACGGCGCCCATCTGCCGGTCTACTGTGTGGACGCTCATGCGGAAAAGTACACCAAGACAAATCATCGAGGAATGCTGTCGGATGTTGGTGTGTTGCAAGCCGACCAGCCGCTGACCCTCGATAGCGGTCCGTTGTATGGCGCCAATGCTTCTGGTGCTTGGTGGCTGCAATCCATCCGGGTCCGAAGACTCCTAACCGAATAATCAATGACTTTGATGAGACATTTTGAATCCATGAAACCCTCTTTGGTAGCACTCACAGCCTTTCTATTTGCAGGCACGAGCTTCGCCGGCGATCGACCGAACATCGTGTTGATCATGGTGGACGACATGGGGTTTTCAGACCTCGGATGCTACGGAGGTGAAATTCAGACGCCTCACATCGATCAGCTAGCTACGGACGGTGTCAAGTTTTCACACTTTTACAATGCGTCCCGGTGTTGTCCGACGCGTGCGAGCTTGATGACGGGACTGCATCCCCATCTGACCGGCATTGGGCACCTGACCAAGCCGCCTCAAAGCACCAAGCATGACGCGGGCGCGAAATTTCCGAGTTACCGTGGATTCCTCAATCGCCAGTGCGCCACCATCGCGGAACTGCTCGGACCAGCCGGATATGCCACCTTCATCTGCGGCAAGTGGCATCTCGGGATGGGCGAGCGGAACCAGTGGCCACTTCAACGGGGATTCGATCGTTTCTATGGCTGCTTATCCGGTGCGACTCGTTTCTTCAAGCCGGTCGAGCCGCGTCACATGACGCGGGACAACGAATATGAAGTCGAACCTCGCTCCACGACCGATCGTCCGTTCTACACGACCGACGCCTTTACGGACCACGCGATCCGTTTCATCGAACACGAGCAGGATGGCGATGATCGCCCATTCTTCCTCTATCTCGCTTATACAGCTCCACATTGGCCGCATCAGGCTCACGAAGAAGAGGTCGCAAAGTATCGAGGAACGTATTCATCCGGCTGGGATGCCGTTCGTCAACGGCGAGTTCAACGTCAAAGAGACTCTGGCTTGATCCATCCCGAGTGGGAGCTTTCTCCTCGACCCGATGACGTGCCCGACTGGGAATCGCTCAGCCCGATGAAGCAAACCGAGATGGATCTGCGCATGGCTGTCTACGCGGCCATGGTGGACCGAGTGGATCAGAACATCGGCAAGTTGATGAAATCACTCCGTGAAAGGGGCGTTGCGGACAATACACTCGTGCTCTTCTTGTCCGACAATGGAGCGTGTGCCGAAGGGGACACGCTTGGGCGGGGTGCCATCGCGCCCGCTGAGAAACGCAATCTTCAGAAAGCAAATAACTACGGTTCCGCGTGGGCGCACGTTTCAAGTACACCTTTTCGGCTCTACAAGCACTACACGCATGAAGGTGGCGCTGCATCCCCCTTCATTATGCACTGGCCAGCGCGCATTGAGTCGCAGAAAGGGTGGTTCGAATCGCCGGCGCAGGTGATCGATGTCGTGCCGACGTTGCTGGAAGTGGCTGGAGTGGAGTACCCGCCGCGATTGCATGGTAACTCCATTCCGCCCCTTCGAGGCGTTTCGCTCACGCCGGCCTTCGACGCAAAGGCATTGAGCCGTACCGATCCAATGTATTCCGAGCACGAGGATAACGCGTTCGCCGTCGACGGAGACTGGAAACTGGTTGGTCAAGGTGTCGCCACACCCGACGGTCCAAAAATCGATCGATGGGAGCTGTACAACCTCGCAACCGACCGTACCGAACTTCACGATCTTTCAGAGTCGGATCCCGAGGTCACGTCCCGGATGGCTGACCAATGGCTCCAGTGGGCGACGGATGATCGTGTTTACCCTAAACCCGCCCAAAGTGATTGATTGAGATGAAATGGACCGCGATTCTATTCTGGATCCTCCTAGCCAACGTCACGAATACCTTGGCTGGCCGCCCCAACATCGTCGTTTATCTCTCCGACGATCATTCGCAGTTTGACTCAAGCCTCTATGGCAACGCGAACATTCCTACACCCCATTTTGAACGGCTAGCGGCCGATGGGATGACGTTCACGCATGCGTTCGTCGCTTCACCATCCTGTGCCCCAAGTCGCGCGGCCATGTTGACCGGATTGATGCCTGCCAGGAACGGTGCGGAAGCGAATCACACGTATCCGAAGCCGGGAACCAGGAGTCTGATTCAGGATTTGCGGGCCGCTGGGTACGAAGTGGCCGCGTTTGGAAAAGTTGCCCATGGCGGACCGCGGCAAGTTAAGCGATACGGATTTGATCACATCGGCAGCGGGAAAACGATCGAGAGAGTACGAGCGGAAGTCAAAACGTATCTGGAGCTCCGGCGGTCAAAGCAGCCGCTTTGTCTTTTCGTCGGTACAACCAACCCTCACGTTTCCTGGACCAGTCCCACCACGTTTGATCCATTGAAAGTCGAGTTTCCTCCGCATCACCTGGATACACCTGCCACGCGCCAGCATCGCGCCGCCTACTACCAGGAAATCAAGGAACTCGATGCATTCCTGGGAGAGTTGAGGACCATCGCAGCAGACTGGCTCGGTAACGAGTTGCTTTTCATCCACACCAGCGATCATGGTTCGCAGTGGCCATTCGGAAAATGGAATCTTTACGAATATGGCATTCGTGTCCCATTCATTGCCGCGTGGCGCGGAAGCATACCAGCCGCGACAACATCCGACGCCATGATCAGTTGGATCGATTTGCTACCGACGCTCCTTGAGATCGGTGGGGCCGCCGTCTCGGATGATCTTGATGGTCGTTCGTTCGCGGATGTCTTGCTTGGCAAATCACAACAGCACCGCGAGGCAATCTACGCCACGCACACCGGGGACGGAGTCATGAACATCTTCCCGATGCGTAGCATCCGAACCCGTCAATGGAAGCTGATCCACAATCTTCATCCCGAGTTTGCCCACACCAATCATTCGGATCTCCACCGCAAGCCCATGGCTGGGGCTTATTGGACGGAGTGGGTGGATCGCGCCAAAACCGATGAACGTGCAGAACAAATCGTCAATCGCTACTACCAACGACCCGAGTGGCAGCTATTCCACGTCAGCGAGGACCGTTGGGAACAAACGAATCTCATTGAGGAACCCGAATGCGCCCAGCGCGTTGCAGAGTTGAAACAACGCCTTCGAGAATGGATGAGTTCTCAGGGTGATGGTGAGATCGTCCACAGCGAACCACGCCGACTTGTGGATCGTGAAAGCTGGCACCCGGATTTCTTCGGCATGGAGGTCCAGCGGGCGCCGATTGCGGGTCCCAAGAAGGTCGACCCCGTGTTACCGTGACCCAAACAGGTATCGATTCCTCCGCTCGAGGCCGTGATCTTGGAAGCGCTAACTCCCATCCTTCGTATGCATCATCACCGAATCTGGGTGAATGCCAAGTTGCTCACTGCGGCAGCGAGTTTGAGCGACGCACAACGTCGGCGCGGTTTCGCAATCGGTCAGGGCTCCGTTTGGCAAACGCTGCTGCATTTACTGGGTGCCGAATACGTTTGGCTCGAAACCATTCTGGGCAACGAGGATCCAATGATGCCGGGCGATGTACCGAATGGACTCGTGGGAAATCAAATGGCGGGAAACGGGATTCGCAACATGGGAATGCTACGAGACCAATGGACGAAACTGGATGCGAGATGGAACGAGTATCTTGCGAATCTGACGTCGGACCAGCTCTTAGCGCCAATCACCAAAGTCAGCACAAGTTCACATATGGGTCAGCGAACCGCAACGACACTCATGGACGTGTTGCTGCATGTTTGCACTCACGCGCACTACACCACCGCCCAACTGATCAACATGCTTCGCCAGCTTGAAGCGACGAATTTGCCTGATCCCATGTTGATCACGATGGCACGTGACGAGACTTAACGTGAGCGTCGTTTAAGAATCGGGCGGGGAAATGACGACAGGTCGCGGGGGCCAGTTGGGAGAATGGATCTCATGGATCGATCCATCTTGACTCTCGACAACGAAAATGCCCCCTAGACGAGCTGAATAGTTGTGCGACTGGCCGGGAGCAATTTGCGTCCCTCGATTTCGTCGACCGTTCGGCAGAATCGGATAAACCGTGATTGCGACATTCGATTCATTTCGAATCGAAAAATCGACGCGGAGTCTGGCCGATCCAGAGGGACTGGTGCGCACGGCCGGCGTCATCTGGAGCCTTCGGGGAGGGTGCGTCGACTCAAGCGAACGACTCAGCATCGACAATAAGTCCGGCGACACCGAGTTGGCAATATTTTGTTCGTCGCCACCAAGCCGATTCGATGCGAGGTCTTGCTCATGATCATAGAGCTCCTGCGATACGACCTGTCCTGTCTGAAAATCGCGCCATTCCACGTAGCGATACGATTCGTTTCTTAGCGCGTAGCCCATGTACTGTGACTCTCCGCTGCGGCGGTAGTACTGGCTGATGGACCTCCGATGGACTTGGGAATTGGCATCCCGCAAAACGGGAACGAGGCTTCTCCCTTCGACAAAGTCGGGAATGGGAACACCCGCAAGCTCGCAGAGCGTCGGATAAATGTCTAGCAACTCCGCAAATGAGTTGGTCACCTGACCGGCCGTGTTGAAGCCAGGTGCGACAATGATCAATGGAACTCGCGTGTCGATCTCATAGTTGGTCATCTTGCCCCAGCCGCGATATTCGCCGAGTTTGTAACCGTGATCACTCCATAGAACGACGATCGTGCTCTCGCTTAAACCCTCCTCCTCGAGAGCGTCGAGCAATCGCCCGATTTGGGCATCAACGTAGCTGACGCACGCGTGATAACCATGGACTAACCGACGTGCCCTGGACATTTCGAGTTCCCGATCGTCCCAAGGTGTCGGCATATCAACCAGATCCACATAGTGGGAGAACTCACTGTTATTGTGCATGCCGTATCGAGGTGAATCATCAGGCACTCTTTGGTCAATCGGGACGGAAAGATGCGAGGGATCATACAAGTCCCAATATCGCTTGGGCGCGACAAACGCGAGGTGTGGTCGGATATAGCCCATCGCCAGGAAGAAGGGTTTGTCGGCCTTAGCGAGCCGGCGCAGGTCGCTGATGCACATCGCCGTGCGTGCCCCATCGAGCAGTTGGTCGTCGGGTAGGTCCGGCGCCGCGGTTGCCGGTCCCCGAAGGTTGTTCTTTCGCCAGTCTCCCTTCGGTAATTCGTTCATCTGCTCACGAATGCGATCGCGCGTCCCCTCTGGATACACCTCAGGCAACGCCGGAAGCGAATCGATCGGTTCGCTCCATGACTGCGGATCTGGCGTCGGGTTGTGAAAGATCTTGCCATGGCTGACGGCCGTATAGCCGAAACGGCGCAGCCACTGCGGCAATGTGATGGCATCCGGTTTCGCCTCACGGAAATGAATCGGCAGTGTCCAAACACCAAGCGTGTCCGGTCGCAACCCAGTCATTAGGCTGGCTCGGGACGGATTGCAGACTGCCACCTGACAGTAGGCTCGGTCGAATCGCGTGCCGGTGGATGCAAGGCGATCCATGTGCGGCGTGATGGCAACCGGATCACCGTAACAACCGAGTGAGGGCCGAAGATCATCGACGGCGATGAATAGGATGTTTGGCAAGGATGCTTGCGCCATGCACAATAGAGTGGTTCCGAACAGATCGATTGCGATCCCAAAGCCCACTAGAGATACCATTCGCATTACGCAGACCCTTTGTCGCGAGTCGTCTGAATCTTGCAAATTCTCATCAATGCACGCTTTCGATGCTCGGCATATCGACATCGTCCCGTCTCCAAACAAAGACCCACTCGCGCGTTGACCATCATTCGGATGCGACGCGACCACCAACCGTTCAGTGACCTTTCCTCAAGACATGATGGTGATTCTACTTTGCCCCAGTGGGAACGAACATCAAATGATTCCGAACACGATCCAGTTCTCTACCGGGTGCTTCTGCGTATCCGCCATTCTCATGACGTTGGTCGCCGATTCGAGTGCGGCCGAGTCCCGACCACCTAATATCGTGGTGTTCCTCACCGACGATCAGGGCTACGGCGACTTGGGGTGTTTCGGATCCGACTCGCTCGAAACGCCGAATATCGATCGGTTGGCCTCCGAGGGGATGAAGTTCACCGACTTCTATGTACATCAACGCTGCTCTCCGACGCGACTGGCATTCATGACCGGATGCCATGCTCACCGTATCGGATGCACCAAAGTGATCTACCGTCGCGATCGAATCGGACTTCATGACGACGAGCTCACGGTACCTGAATTGTTTCGGCGTGGAGGGTACGCGACGGGCATGATCGGCAAATGGCATTTGGGCGAATGGGACGCCTTCAATCCGATCCGTCATGGTTTCGACTTCTTCTATGGATTCATGGTCGACCAAGACAACCGAACAGGGCTGTACCAAAACCAGCAGCGCCTCGCGGACGCCGGCAAGAAGACCGATGGGGCTCACACGCCCAAGTTGCTTGATGCCGCCATCGATTTCATTGAGGAACACTCGCAAGAGCCGTTCTTCCTTTACTACGCATCGCCCCTACCACACACGCCGTGGATTCCCAATAAGCGATTTCGAAACACGTCGTCGCGCGGTAAGTACGGTGATGTGATTCGTGAGATCGATTGGCAGGTCGGCAAACTCATGGATGCTCTTTCAGAGCAAAACGTTACGACGAACACGTTGTTCGTATTCGCGTCCGATAACGGTCCTGTGCTTGGAATTGACGGCGGTGACGCCGGGCCGTTGCGCGACGGCAAGTGGACGGATTTCGAGGGCGGCATTCGAGTTCCGTGTCTCATGCGGTGGCCCGCTGTCATCAAGCCTGGATCAACCAATGATCAAATCACCGGAATCATCGACATGTTGCCGACGTTCTGCGCGATGGCTGATGTGGCTTTACCATCGGACCGTGTCATCGATGGTCGCAACATCATGCCCTACATGAAGAGCGAAACGCTTCCCAAACCCATTCACGAATCATTCGTTGTTCCCGGTTCGGTGATTCGGCACGGACCATGGAAACTATTGGTCAAGGATCTCAAACCAGGCGGAAAGAGCGGACGCGAAGGTCAACGTCCGCCCGCGCCCGCTGGTTCGCTTTTCAACCTGCGGAGCGACCCGGGGGAGACGAATGATTTGTCGGCGGCGCACCCAAACGTGGTTACTGACCTGACAAACCGAATGGACAAGGTGGTTCGCGAGCTTGAAGTCAATCAACGACCAATCGGACGTCTCCCACCGAGTACGGAGGCACCCGTTACCAAGAAGTGAATCAACTCGCACCGAAATGGTGACCGAGCCGGCTCGCTGGCCCAGACTTTCATGGCGATCAGCGTGAACTCTCGAAAGTTGAACATGGTGACGATGTCGTCTCCTAGCGGGCGCGGGTCCGTTCGGATTTGCGTTTGTACTCCAGAGCCGCCGTTTCCGGGATCCAACCGATGAGCTGATCTCGGACCTCCTTGTACTGCGAATCATCGGCCAGATTATGCACTTCGCCTGGGTCCGTTTGATGGTCATAAAGCTCCATTGCGCCGTCGTCGTACACGATCAACCGCCAACGTCGACTTCGAATGGAATGGTTGCCAAAGTAGGACGATGTGATGGCGGGTCGCGAGCGAGGCGTGGAGGGCTGATCGATTTGGGGCGCCAGGGAGAGTCCCTCGAGTCGTGCGTTGGTTGGCAATCCGCATCGTTCGACGAGTGTGGGATAAATGTCCACGAGGCTAACCGGTTCCTGGCACGGTCGACCAGATTCGATCCCCGGTCCTGAAATCAGCAACGGCACGCGCGTGGACTCTTCCCAGAGGGTCCGCTTGGCCCAGTGCTGTTTCTCGCCAAGATGGAAACCGTGGTCGCTCCAAAGGACGACCAGCGTATTGTCGCGATGAGCACTAGCCTTCAGGCCTTCTAAAACGATGCCCACGCAG
Organism: Planctomycetota bacterium; assembly: GCA_038748615.1. Lineage (GTDB taxonomy): Bacteria > Planctomycetota > Planctomycetia > Pirellulales > Pirellulaceae > Rhodopirellula. The sequence goes on from JBCDIU010000026.1 coordinate 69,617, forward strand.
TGGTCGACAAAACTGATGGATGCAAGATAAGCCTGCGTAAGCCCCCGTTGTTTGCCGCTAGAGATCACCTCGGCATGCGTCGGGGCCACCGCATAATCATTGATTCCAAGAAAGTTCTTCGGAACGTCAACAAGATCCGAAGCAGGACTCGATGGCAATGCGAGCGCGTCGGCTCGGTAGAGGTCGAACCACCTGGGCGGAACGTACAGCGGGACATGCGGACGAAAGAAACCGATCGACATGAAGAACGGACGACTGAATGGTTCTTGCAAGACTTCGGCGGCGCGAGTTGCAAGCCGAAAGTCCGCCATTTCCGTGTCGCTGCTTGGGAACGCTCCCCAATCCCATGCTGGACTCCAATGGTTCGGCCGATTCATCGCCTTGCGAGGCTTCCGTCCCTTTTCTCGACCAAGCGAGCGCTCGACGTCGTCGGCGAGCCGTCCTGTAAAACCATGATGAAGCACCTTTCCGCCGGAAAGAGTCGTGTAGCCATGATCGCGGAAATATCTCTGCATCGTCGGCGTGTCGGCGAGTGCGGGAAGCTCTTCGTATCGCGGTCCCAGTTCGTAGCTGCCATGCGTCGTCGCGTGGACACCTGACATCACGCTGACACGCGAAGCGGAGCAAACCGGCACAGCGCAATGAGCGTTAGCAAAAATCCGCCCGCGCTCTGCCAACGCATCCATCTGAGGCGTCAACGCGTCAGGATGGCCCCCCAGAAATCCGACCCAATCATTCAAGTCATCGATGCAGATCATCAAGACGTTGGGGCGAGTCGCTTCCGCGTGGATGCCACCCAACGGTGAACAAGTCAAAAAAGCCGTGAATGCGATGTAGATGCTCTGGCGCAGAAAACGCTTCATGGAAAGCTCGAGTACCGAAAAAACTGGGTCGGGTTTGGCTTGGTGTTTGCGGGATGTGTGCGACGGAATCGAGGTGTCGAGCGAATGATTCGCGAAGATGGTGCCGACAACATCTGACCCAATTATATTCTTCTAAGTCGCCGTTGGATGAGATGAAACAACCCTCAAGGAGACTCGACCATGATCAAACCCTCCACACTTGTTCTTGGCCGCGCCGCTGCCGTCTTGATCGCTTTGGCCGGGGCGGCCATCTCCACCGCCGAGCGTCCCAACTTCATCGTCATCCTGACTGATGATCAGGGTTGGGGTGATCTGAGCATTCACGGCAACACATCAATCAGCACATCCAACATTGATCGCATGGCGAAAAGCGGTGCTCGGTTCGATCGATTCTACGTGAGCCCAGTTTGTTCACCAACACGGGCCGAGTTTCTGACGGGCCGATCCCATGTTCGCTGCGGCGTGTATGACACCTCCGAAGGCGGCGAGCGGGTCAATCCGGACGAGACCATGATCGGAGAGATCTTTCAACGTGCCGGCTACCACACCGCTGCCTTTGGGAAGTGGCACAGCGGGATGCAGTACCCCTATCATCCCAACGCGCGCGGATTCGACGAGTTCTACGGGTTCTGCTCTGGACACTGGGGCAACTACTTCAGTCCGATGCTCGAACACAACGGACAACTAGTCCAGGGCGATGGTTTCTTGGTGGACGACCTCACCAATCAAGCCATGGAGTTTGTCGAGAAGCATTCGGACGAGCCGTTCTTCGTCTACCTTCCCTACAACACACCTCACTCTCCTATGCAGGTCCCCGACCGATGGTGGAACAAGTTCAAGGACCTGGAACTCGAACAGGACCATCCGAAGCAACCGTCGGAGAAACCAGGTCACACACGTGCCGCGCTGGCCATGTGCGAGAACATCGACTGGAATGTGGGGCGCCTGCTCGACAAGCTCGACGAGCTGATGTTGGCCGACAATACGGTGGTGCTTTATTTCTGCGACAACGGCCCCAATGGCTGGCGATGGAATGGTGGCATGCGCGGTCGAAAAGGATCCACCGATGAGGGAGGCGTTCGATCGCCGCTGTTCGTCCGTTGGCCCGCCAAAATCTCTGCCGGCACCATCGTTCCTCAGATCTGTACCGCCATGGATCTTCTTCCCACGCTGGCGGAGATGGCCGGCGTTGAAATCACCGGAACCAAACCGCTGGACGGAATGAGCTTGGTCCCATTGCTCGATGACCGACGCGATGACTGGCAAGACCGAACACTTGTCAGTCACTGGCGCGGAAAGATATCCGTTCGTACGCAGCAACATCGGCTCGATCACCAAGGGCAGCTCTATGATATGGCCATCGATCCGGGGCAAACGACGGAGATCAATGCACGAAATCCGGAGTTGGTGGTGGAATTGACCAAGGTAGCCAAGGATTACCGAGACGAGATGCTGACGCATTACGGAAAGAAATTCGACCACCGTCCCTTCGTCATCGGACATCCCGACAGTCGTCTTACCCAAGTACCAGCACGCGACGGCACGGGTCACGGCAACATCGAACGGTCCAACCGATGGCCAAACGATTCTTTTTTCCGAAATTGGACCAGCGTGGATGACTCAATCACGTGGAGCTGCGAGGTCGGCGAAACGGGCACGTACCAAGTCGAGGTTTTCTACACCTGCCCAGAGGCAGACGTCGGCTCCACGGTGGAACTGAGTTTCCAGGATGACGTACTGGTCGGAATGATCACGGAGGCTCACGATCCTCCACTAACGGGCATGGAACACGATCGCTTTGAACGAATGGAATCCTACGTCAAGGACTTCAAACGCATGACGCTTGGACGAATGCATCTTCGAAAAGGTCAAGGTACATTGACGCTACGCGCGACGGAGATACCCGGGACGCAAGTCATGGACTTTCGGTTGCTGCTATTAACACGCATCGAAAACTGAACAAGAACGAATTTTCACCCACACGATCTGAGATTCAGATGACAAGGCCATACTTGACAATCCTTTCGGTGCTGATCGGAATCATGGCGCCGCTTGCAACGATCCACGCTGAGCAATTTGTGCTCTTTGATGAAACCTTCACGTTTGCGGAGAAAGACGCCGTTCCCACAAAGTCACATCTGCGGGTGTTTCCTGATCAGTTCGGCCCCGAAACCCCCGATGACTGGACAGCACCGGTGGACTACCGAAACGGGAGCGTGCACATCCGAATTGAAGTGCTCTCGAAACCAAAGGGAGAGCTTCCGAGCTACTGGAGCCTTTGCTACATCCCGGTCCAGGGCCAAAAGAACAATTACGGCTGCATCAACTCACCTACCTACACCCAAATTGGTGTTTACGAGAAAGATCAGAGCATGACGGAGTTTTGGAACAACGACTCCATCGTCTGGACCGAGGGGATCAAACACATGTCCCTTGTTCTAAAAGGTCCACGAGTGAACGGAAAATCGCATGCTCATTTGCAACCCGACATGAAGGCGTATTTTCCAACACGTGTCCGGTTCACGATGGTTCAGGTTTCCAAAGGCGCGACCTATGACCCATCGATGCTCCATGAATACGAACGTTCGGGTGACGACCCGTGATGGTCAAGATCACCGCAGTCGCGTGAGTTAGACACCATTGCGACGATCGCGTATGTTGACACCATGTCAAATTCACCCTCCGATACGCAGTCCAAGATCCTATCGGCCGCGCTTCAGCTGCTCGTCGACCGTGCCGGGAAGGACGTGCGCATGAGCGACATTGCGGCGTTGGCGGGTGTTTCGAGGCAAGCGGTCTACCTGCATTTTGATTCCCGCACCAAGTTGATGGTCGCGACCGTTCAGTACGGTGATCGAATCAACAACGCGGCATCTCAAGTTCAACCGTGGCGGGATGCCGAGGGGGTCGAAAAGTTGGATGCTTGGATCGAGTTCTGGGGAAAGTATTTGCCACAGATCTTTGGAGTTGCCAAAGCATTGATGATCGCCAGGGAAACCGATGAGGCGGCTAAAGCGGCCTGGGAGGACCGGATGGCGGATGTTCGGTCGAGTTGTCGCACCACCGTCGCTTCCCTTTCCAAGACGGGCGACTTGGCGGCGCCGTGGACCGTTGCATCGGCAACGGACATTCTTTGGACACTTTTGTCAGTCGACAGCTACGAACAATTAGTGGTTTCCGGGACCTGGTCCACGCGGCGATACGTTCAACACATGAAGAGTGCGGCTCGGCGTCTGTTCACAAACGATCTGTCGTGATGACGCAATCGTCGCAACCCTAGCGACTGGCGGTCGATTTCGATTACTCTCTTGGGTTCTGGGCGACTTTCGTGGGTTTTGACGCGAAAATGAAGGCCCACGTTTGCCGTCGATGACGAGCAATTCAAGACGACAGATCTCATGGAGCCTCTTCCGACACCTGCAATGACCGTTACCACGTTTCTCGAGACTGCTCTTACTCCCTGTCACCAACTAACCTGCCGGCGATGGACCGCCAAGCTGGACCACTGTTTCACAATCAGTGATCTTGAAAAGATGTTTGATAAACGCATTCCCCCAGTTGTGGGCGACTACTTTCATGGTGGCGCCAGCGATGAACGGACGATGCGCGACAACGTGGCGGCGTACGAAGAGACGCGCTTTGCCCCCAAATACGGCGTCAGTCACGACACCATCGACATGACGACGAACATCGTGGGCACCGACATCAGCATGCCGATGATCGCGGGTCCGATTGGCAGCCTGCGGACGCTATGGCCCAAAGGGGAGGCTGTCGCTGCCAAGGCGGCGGGCAACGCCGGGACCATTAGTTGCCTCTCCACATTGACAGGCACTCGACTCGAAGAGGTCATCGAAGCGTCCCCGCACGACTGTTGGTTTCAGCTCTATCTGGTCGGTGGTCGCGACGTGGCGACGAAGGGAATCCTTCGGGCGAAGGCGGCCGGATATTCGGCACTCATTCTCACGATCGATACTCCCGTCGCGGGGCTTCGCTACCGAGATAAACGCAATGGTTCGGTGGAGGCCATCAATGGCGGTCTCTTCCAAAAAATGCGTTTTGCTCCGCAGATGTCCATGCACCTTTCGTGGCTCAGTAGCTACTACCACGACGGAGGTTTGATGGACTTTCCCAACATCGAATTGGAGCATGGTGAGGCGATGCCCTATGCCGACATCGGCAACCAATTGCAAAAGTCCGCCGTCACCTGGGCTGACATTGACTGGATTCGCGAAGTCTGGGACGGTCCCATTGTGATCAAGGGGATTCATACGGTTCACGACGCCTTGAAGGCGGCAGAGGTGGGTGCCGCCGCAATTGTGATCTCCAATCACGGCGGCCGTCAGCTCGATCGAGTCCTACCAACTCTGGAGGTCCTCCGAGCGATTGCACCGGCCATGAAGGATCATCCAACGGAGGTGTTGGTGGACGGCGGCATCCGATCCGGTGGCGATGTTGCGATCGCCCTGGCGACGGGCGCGAAGGCGGTGTTGCTTGGCCGTGCCTACGCGTTCGGTTTGGGTGTGGCGGGCGAGCCCGGTGTGGCCAAAGCATTGTCGATCATGAAAGCGGAGCTGGAACATACGATGCGACAGCTCGGGTGTGCGACGCTGGAAGATCTAAACGAATCTCACATCATCCAGCGATAGGATCAGCAATGGCCAAAACCACGATCGTCTTTGGACTCTTGTTGATCGGGTTGGGCGTCTTCGGATACGTCGGTGGGGGCGGTAGCGCGGCGCCGTCGGCGGAGACGGATTTGTCCACCGCCAGTGAGGCCGCCGAGGCTGTGGAACCAGCCAAGAAGTCGGTGACCGCATTGATCCCCGCGTTCGTGGGCGCGGCTTTGGCCTTGTGCGGCCTGCTGGCAATGAAGGAATCGATGCTCAAGCATGCAATGCACGGCGCGGCCATGATTGGCTTGCTTGGCACGCTCGCCGGCGCCGGTCGAGGAGCAATGGGCTTGGGTAAGTTTTTTTCAGGTGACCCAAGTCTGAACCAGCGGAGTTTCCTCTTCGTTTGGTTGATGGCGTTGATCTGCGGTGCTTTCGTTTTCCTGTGCGTCCGTTCGTTCATTGCGGTAAGGAAGCGACGGGAGGCTGCCGAGCCGACAACGTAGTGCAGCGTCAACTCTCAAAAGTGGGGTAGGCATCCTGCCAGCCATCGGGGACGGACGCGGCAAATCACAGGCTGGAAGCCAATGCTACGACGTTGTGCCAAACCTAAAACGAAGCTGTGACGCTGCACCAGGCCGCTTCATCGCAGCTTTACTCTGCATCGATGCTGGCGATATGCGACTCGGCCAGTCGACGTAGCTCCTGGACAATTTCGGGATGCTCGGCGGCGAGGTTCCGTTGCTCGCCGAGATCATCTTGTAGATTCGCCAAGAAGAGTCGGTCGACCTTCGGCATGGATCGACGGTCGGTGTTATCCTTCGCATTGGCGAGTAGTTTCCAATCGCCTCGTTGAATCGCCCATTGCGGTTGTTTCCCCTGTCCGAGGAGCCAAAAGAAGTGATCGTGAGGCGTCTTGGCATCGGCATCTTTTAGTAACGCCGCAATGCTCTTCCCATCGTAGGTACGTTCCGGAAGACCAACGCTACAGAGCTCCGCGATGGTTGGAAACCAGTCGCAGCCGGTCGCCATTTCCTCGACGACCGCGCCCTCCAAGAGCGTGCCAGGCATAGACGCGATCGACGGCACGCGGATACCTCCCTCGAACAGGCAGCCTTTGGCACCGCGATAGGGTCCCGCATTACCGCCGCCCCAAAAGGCGCGTTCTTCCGTACTATGCCCATGATCCGACTGCACGATCACGAGCGTGTCGTCACGAAGGCCGAGTCGATCCAGGGTCGCCACGAGTTCGCCGATCTTTTCGTCAATGGTCGAAACAAACTCGGCGTACTGCCGACGTGGCGATGGAAGGTGCTGGTAACGCTCACGCCAACGGCTGGACCCCTGCATGGGGTAATGCGGCGCATTAATGGCCCAGTAAAGAAAGAACGGTTCCTCGCGATGGGATTCAATGAACTGACGGCCTTCATCAACCATTAGGTCGAGAAAGAACTCGCCATCGCGAAAGACTTCTTTGCCATCTCGCCACAAGTCGTGACGGTTCGGCCCATTCCAATAGAAGAAGTGCGAGTAGTTATCAATGCAACCTCCCATGTGGCCAAATGAACTGTCAAAGCCTTGTCCATTGGGCATGGTTTCAGGCGTGTAGCCAAGATGCCACTTCCCGACATGACCGGTTGCATATCCATGCGACTGAAGCAGTTCCGCCATCGTGACTTCGGTTGCCGGCATTCCCTCGTGCCCCTTCGCCGATGACACATTGCCGGGTACACCCGCTCGCGCGGGGAACCGCCCGGTCATCAAACCGGCTCGCGATGCCGAACAGATCGCCGATGGCGAATACATTTTCGTAAAGCGCACACCCTCAGCGGCTAGTTTATCCAAGTTCGGCGTGTCCAGATCGCTCGATCCATAACAGTTGGCATCCAAGCTGCCTTGGTCGTCCGTGTAGATCAGCACCACGTTGGGCGGTAAAGCTAAACTCGTCGAGCTAACGCTCAACGCGAGCAGGATGATCACGGAATGGCTTGCGGACATGCTGGTCCGATCAGTCAATCAAATAGTGGAAGCGGATAGAGCGCGATCCAAATTGTAAATCAAACAAAGGCCGGTTGCGGCCGCGCAGCGTTTCGCGCCGCCCGCCAGCGCCCGTCGCTGGGATCGATGATGGATACTGGATCCAACGGCCGCTAAACGATGCGCTCCGTTGTCCGCTTCTTCGCCAGGGGAGTCGATTGTGTCAACGATTTGCCTGGGCTGACGGCATTTGAATACGCGATTGTCCCGTTAGCGAGTCAATCGACTCTGAAGGTTTTCCGTTAGCCCGCGCAATCGTCGTGCTCGGCTCGAATCGAAGCGTGTACGAACCAAACGTCGAACTGAAGTCGATTCGCTCCCATCCCAAAGGCTCGTAGAGATTTGGGACATCGGTGAAAACGAATAGTCGCTTAGCGAACCCAGGGATGCTGTGCGCGACTGCCGATCGAATCAATCTACGACCGACGCCACGACGACGGAACTTCGGCACTACATACACGGCGTTGATCCAGAGTTCATCGATCATTCGCCGTGGAACTGGATGAAGCTTAAACGTCAGTACTCCAACGGGCCCATCTTCGGCCACGGCAATGAGTGCACCAGGGCAGTTCCCCGATGGGACGAGCGTCTCGGCGAAGACGTTCTCGGGGTCGTCCCAGGTCGACCGTAACCAACTCAGAACGCACCCGGAGTGCTCGGCAATCGTGCTTAGTTCAGAGATGAACAATGAATCGACCACCTGTTTCCGTGTAGCGTCTGTGGTCTCCCGATCGCGAGAGCTCTCAATCGTCAGAATACCCTTCTTTCGATACTTCGTGCTGATCGATCCACGATCGCCGACGCACTCGGCTCCGGAGGAAGCTATATCACAACTGACGATTGGATGCATACCACTAGAGTAAGAAACACGCTGAGGATGATTGCCGGAGCCTAGATTGGCAAGCATATCCAGACCGAATTGCCAGTACGTCGATTGTTGTGTCTTCCGCCCATCGTCCAGTACCCGAAATTGCCGAAGTGTCGGATGCTTGAGCGAGGGGACCGAGGTTCCCTCAGTCACCCTCGGATTGGTGAAATTGAATCGCCGCAACCTTTTCGTTGATGAATCGAACATGGTGTGGAATGTGATCGGTGATTCGTTGCAGCAGTGTCATGATCGTCATCGGTCCATCGAGGGAGTGATGACCCATTCGCTGAAAATCACGTCGATCCATCGATCGCAATATCGGCGCCATGTGTTCTCGAATCAATTCCACAACGTTGAGCTCCGCCTCAATGTTCCGATCTTTGACGCGGAGCGACCGTCGAAACTGTTCTGGGTCCGCTTCAAAGAATGTGGGGTTGTCTTCTGCCAGCACGCGTTTGATTCGATCCGCGTAAACAATCTCGGAGTCAGCAAGATGACAGACGACTTCCCGTATCGACCATTTTCCCTCTATCGGTTGCAAGTCCAATTGGTGGTCATCGACCGTTTGCATTGCCGCGTGCAGAGTTACCGAACCAGTCGAGTAGGCGTCGATTAATGTTTGAATCTCGGACATGCTCTTGCGGTAGTCTCGTGCGATGGACTGGTGGGGAAACCGCCCCGTCACCGGGGACAGAACTTCGAGGACACACAAACGATAAGAGAGGTTCACGACCAGATCGTGCGCCCTCCTTCGGCGACCGACACGATCAGCCAGCGATGCGTGATCGTCTACTCTAGAACGTCAGAGTCTTGCCGCCCACTTGGTTCGCCTCAATCAACTATCCACTGGTCGATTGACAGAAAGCAACGAAGGTCAGCGGTGGATTCAAACGACGCCGGTCTGGGATTGCCCGGAAGCGAGAAACCGTTGATGAACTCTTCGTCGTCAAACCGAAAGATACCGGACAGCGTGCGCCGCTTCCTCGCCAACGGATGATCACACGGTAGCGAGGCAAAGCAGTTCCCCTCCCCCTCCGACGAGCAAGATCGCAAGGGTTAGACCGGGCTTCTTAAGCCAAGGCCTTGACGTACTGATCCGTGCCAAGCATTCCGACCGGTCAAAGCCTTGTTTGTCATCGGGCCGCGTACCCGCTGGGAACGTCTGGCAAAGCCGAGGCGACCTCTGCCCAGTCCTGATTGGTTCTCAAGCAATGGGTGACGGAATGCATAGGCTTCACAAAGATGCCAGGAACATCAATTTCGCCATGGTTTGCGCACTCAAAAGCTAGCTGCTCAAGAGGCGGTGTGAATTGCGCGTCGATACCGTCGCGATTCCCACGGGGATCAACTCGGTACCAACCGTGAACGGGTAGGTAAATGGCGTTCAGGCCGTGCAAGCAAAACGATATCCCTTGGTTGTCGATCGCAAGTCGTTGATAACAAAGCCCAGCCGGAATTCCATTCGCTCGAAGCAACGCGGCCAACAGGTGGCTCTTGGCGTAGCAATAGCCAGTACGTTCTCGAAGAACATCCGACGCGCGACAAGTGACCGGATTGCGCTGGTGATCAAAGCTGTGTTGTACGTTGTCGCGAACGAACTTGAAGCATCTTCGCGTTGTTTCGATGGGATCATCTGCTGCCAATCGAGATGCACGCTCAACGATGGTTGGGTGACCCGCGTCGATCACGTCGCACGGCGAAAGGTAATCGTTGGGATCGGCGGATGTAGTCATGTGCCAGATGCAATTCAGGTCAGACGGCGAATGCCCGCCGTCACGGGCGGCGAGATTCAAACTGAACATCAGGAAAGACGCTGGCGCCAATCCAGTGCACGGCATGGTTCCCCGCTCTTCTCATGTCGCGACAATCATCGTGTAGGCATGTGCGAGAATGGCAACAACAAGACAAAGCGCCGCACAGTACTTGGCGACTTCGTGAAACGCAAAAAGGCGATGATGGTTGCCCCAGAACCATTGAAAGTGAATGAACAAGCCTACGCACGTTGTGACCAAGCCAAACGTGACAGCATGCATGCCAGTGATTTCAAGCCAGAGACCGCGTCCGATCGGATGAAATCCTCGCATTGTGATGTTGAGCGTTATCGCGCGTTGCGTCAGGCAGCAGGAAAGTCCGTAGAACGAAACGAACGCGGAAAGCCCAGCACCGACAAGCCACATTTGGATCGGACCACCGCTCGGCGGATCAGTGAGCCAATTGGCGAGATTAAACAAGAACTCGTCGCGTCGCATCTGGGCCGCGTCCTATGGAGCAAGGAATGGACTCGCAACGAAAGGCACGGCCACGATCCAAACAGGGCGCGCATCACTTGGGGCAACGACCGGCGTCGCCCGGTCACAACTTTGTTGTTGCACACACGTCACTCTTGGTAGAGTTTTGCTTGGCTTGACGCTTGGCGTCAAGTTGTCTGCGGAGGGATCGGACAGGGAGTGTTCGACCGCGCGCGGGATAGGGAGGTTGTCCAAGACACCACCGAGCTGGACCTGACCCGTCCTCATAGCGAGATCCAGATGCACCTCCCCCAACACGCAGTTGATCATGCTCGCTGATCGAGAGAGCGATATCACCGAGGTGATGGATTACTGCCAAGGTCACCAAGCCTTTGATTGGATCATCCGATCGAACGGCTGCTCCTAACAAGCCTCCCAATCAATGAGCCTGGGAAGTCGAGCAGGGTCCAGAGTAATACTTGCAGCGTTGGATGATCGAGCTGTTCTGCAAAGTGCTCAAGAGTGGCTGCAAGATTGAATCTCGCCGAAGGCGTCCCTCAATCTGCTCGGGACTCTAGCCTTCTACTAGTGCCCCGTCCAGATTTACTGTTAGGGTTAGTGCCACGTCGTGGCATAGGCTTCCAGCCTGTGATTTGCCGCGTCCATGCCCGATGGCAGGCAGGATGCCTACCCCACTCTTTAAAGTTGACGGAGCACTAGATTCTCGCTGACCGCCTCAAACGTCGTCGGATCTTCCATGCGAATCGGTCTACGCGATTCTCCTCTTCGCTGGAGCGCACGACGATGAGCCGACATCGCATTGTACGAACCATCGGCGTTTCGATTTCGACGAAGCTCTTGGCTAACAGAATACTTGTCTTTTCCTATCGCCCAGCCGATGTAGGTGATCGTATGACCGGCGCGATGGAGCTTGTGTAGATGGATTCGTTCGGACTGAATAGAGTGAGTCATGGCAGCTGAGGTGAGTTCGTGGGATGGAAGTTCGAAGGTCCAAACCAACTTCACGTCTCAGTTCGCCTCTTTCAACCACCTTGAAGAATCAATCTGCTACGTCCAATTCAGCGTTGCGTTTCACCTGGGAATTCACCGACGCTGAGTTCGCCCGGTTCTCCGAAAATGCATACCGATACAGCCGCAGGATAGGGCGAGGAAGGCAGAAGGTTCTGGGATGGCGGTGGTAGCGATGGAGGAAAATACGGACCCCACATACGAGACTGGGTTCTCACCTAGGCCGGAAACAGGATCGATCTGCCAAACTGTATCGCTGAATGTGATTGCCCGAAGAACTCCATCATGACTGTAGTCGAATTCCGTGAAAATAGTCGATGAAATTGCGTCGACGCCTGAAGGCGTGATACGCGTCACGGCACCCGTGGACGGGTCAATTCGATACAGCGCTCTGGAATCAACTCCAAAGAGTTCTCCTGTTGGCGAAAAGTCGATCCCTTGAAAAACGACTCGGTTGCCATCGACCTCTGCAAGCGGAACTAGAGTCTCAACTCCACTTTCGATGTCTACATGCCCGATACGGCCACTGTTGTTGTAAACAAATAGGTCGCCACTAGGAGAGAATGCGAGCGAATCAGTCCCAGACGAGAGCGTGCGACGTTCTTCGAATGTGTACGAGGCGTCGTCAAAATCGAAATCGACTTGGTAAAGTGTGAAACCTTGCAGGCCAAAGAGCTGAGCTGGCGAACGGAAGTCCGTTGATGAAAAAAAAGGGGTTAGGAACTGACGCGGAATTTCGTCGGCTGTGGCACTTGATTCATTCAATCTGAAAAACGTGCTTCCGAAATTTGATGTCAGAACGATTTCTGCGCGGATAGCCTGTGCGTTCAACGTGGATAGAACCGAAACGAGTGTAATTGCGATTGGCCATCTCATGATGCTTGCCCTTGTGAAGGTTGTTCTTTTCGAACGAAGAAGATCGCACCAAAATACATCGATCGTTTCCAAAACGCTCGGGAAAGTACCATTCAGTCCGATAAAGAATCCATGTAAGTCGCAGGTTGGATGGGTGGGAGCCATTCGTCAATGATGACTGGCGTCTCGAACCCGTGATCTGGGCAGCTTGGGGCTGCACGTCATATTCGCTCCACCCAACAAACTCAAGGATTCAATTCAATGAAGATTCTCGCACTCGATCTTGGCAAATTCAACTCCGCTCGCTGTTTCTTCAGCTCGAATACACGCAAGACCAAGTTCCTCACTTCGCCCACAAGAATGGAATATCTCGCGAGCGTCTTTGCAGATTGCGACGCCGATCTCGTCGTCATGGAAGCGTGTGGTCCCTAAAACCAAGAACACCATCCGGACCTGGTTCGTCAATCACGGCATCGAGATCGCCACCGGCGAAAAATCATGGCATCCCCGCAAGAGCCGCTCTTGACCCGCGTGCGGGCAAGCAAATCCCTCTCCTTCTAGCGCGATCGCACCACTTCAACCGGCCTTCTTGAACCAAGGCCTTGACACGCAGTCGTGCTACCGCCCGACTCCGGTCAAAGCCTTATTTGTTATCCGCCATTGTCAGTTGACACGGCCCATTTGCCTGCAACCCTTCCGTCGCCACGTAAGGCAACAACTGCATAGCAATCGTTGTCGACGTATTTGCGAAGCGAGAATGCCTCAATCTGGTCCTTCGGAGTGAGTGCATTTTCGGCCGATAGCATCGTCATCGGCCCCATCAGGTATCCGTCGATCGTAGAGACCGAAACGGGCGTCAAGCCAAGTGCGGCATCCGCTTCGTCAGCCGTTGACCCGAGACTTACTTTGGAAAGCGCCACCCGCAATGGACTTACAGGAGCGGGGCGATCAATCGAAGCGTAAATCGCCCCGGCGATCACGAGGCAGCATGCGATCGTCGCAACGGATAGGAAGAGGATCCGCTTGGGTTTCATTGTGGTCTCCAGTGGGTTAGATCGGATAACGTCCGGCATCACCGAGGACGAGCGGAAAAGCCACCATCAGGAAAACCGTTTTCGAGTCCTTCGGTGCAGTACGCCCAACATGGGCGTGATCTTGTGGGGTGAAAGTCCCCTGTACTTAGTTCCGGTTACTTTCACGGGAGCCATGATACCAAATGGATAGCTCGTAGAAGACAGTACGAGGCGAAGGCAACTGCGGCGAGGCGA
>JBCDIU010000027.1:0-82137 GCA_038748615.1 Planctomycetota bacterium
CCGGTGATTTCCTCTATGCCAGTTTCGTTGCTTTTGGTGCCAATGATGTCTACTGGTATGACGTCGATGATGTGGGACAAGGAACGACCAGTGGCACGCGCACCAAACTGACCGAAGGCGACCAGCTTGGCCTGAGTGTCTTTACGTCGTTCATTACTGGATTGGAACTCGTGGAGACGCGCACCAACATCGGTGGTCAAACACTTCAGTCCGGTACGTTGTTGTTGCAGTCGACTGGCAGTTACAGCAACCTTGGCGACAACGACATCTCGTCAGATGAAAGTGACATCATTGCCTTTGACTTGACGGCCACCACGCTCGGAAGTGGAACGGCCGCTGGCAATGCATCCATCTTCATGCGTTCAAGCGATATCAACTTGGATGGTATCCCTGGACGTCTCGACGGTTTCTCGCTGGCCTTTACCACACCCAATATCGATCCGGTCTCGGATGCCGGTGGCGGCTACACGATCGTCGAGGGTGATGGACTGATCCTGGATGGTTCGTCGTCGACGGATCCTGATGGTTCGATTGCCAGCTACCAGTGGGACCTCAACAATGACGGGGACTTCAGTGACCTGGTCACCACTTCCGCCAATGCCAGCGTGAGCTGGAATGATCTCTCGAGCGTGTGGGGAATCGATGACGGATCGTTGTCGGGTACGAACTACCAGATTGGTTTGCGCGTCGTCGACGATGAGGGTGCGACCAATACGGCAACGACCAACGTCACGGTGACTGACAAAGCGCCCGTCCTGAGCGTGACCGGAGATACCAGCATGATCGAGGGTCAATCCTTCACGCTGAATCTAAGTGCCACGGATGATGGGAACGATAGTATCACCGGTTGGGTCATCCACTGGGGCGACGGCACCGTTACGTCGCATGCCAATGTGGCGTCGGCCAGCCACGTGTATGCCGGTGGTGCCGGTTTGACGTACAACATTACGGCGGCAGCGACGAATGAGGATGGAACGTTCCACCAGGCGGGATCATTTGTCACCAGCGCTGCGGCGGATCCCAACGATGCCGTCTATCGAGTTGAGCCCACAACGGGCGCCTTGGTCCCTGGATCGGCCTTTGGCGCCAGCCAATTGAATGGGCCCGCGGAAGCCGCGATCGGTCCAGATGGAAGTCTCTATGTCGCATCGCGGGGAAGCGATCGCATCGAGCGATTCAACCCGGCAACGGGTGCCTACATTGATACGGCCGTCGTCGACGCGAATCTGAGTTCCGTGACCAGTTTCGCGTGGGGCTTCGACGGGAATCTCTACGTGGCCAGTCATGACAATGGTGAGGTCCACCGCTACGACAGTACCACCGGCAGTCGAATTGATTCGGGAAACACCCCTTTCATCAGTGGATTGTCCGGACCAACCGATCTGCTTTTTCATGATGATGGTTACCTTTACATCAGCGAGTCGGATGCGAACACGATTCGGCGATTCGATCTATCGACGAAACCCACGATCACGGGTCCCGTCATCACGGGTACCGGCAGCATCTTTGCGGGACCCGACATTCTCGATGATCCTCGGTTCATGGCGTTTGGTACCGATGGCAATCTGTACGTCGCGTCCAATGGCAACGACAGCGTGGTTCGGTTTGACGCGACCGGAACCAACGTCGACGGAGCGGGCGCCGCGATCTCCGGTGGTGGTCTCGATGGACCTGTAGGAATCACGTTTGGCCCCGATGGTTTACTCTATGTGGGCAGCGAGAATTCGGACCAGATCCTTCGGTATGACATCACCGGTGCGACGCCGACTCTGGTCGACACTTACGTCGACGGCGCGACCATAAGCGATCACCAAGTCATCGCATTCCAAGCGGGACATCAAGTATCGATCCTCGAGGCGAATGTGGCGCCCACGGGTATCTCGCTGTCGAGTTCGAACATCAATGAGAATACCGACACCAGCGGTGGTTACAGCGTGGGCACCTTGTCCACCACCGACGCCAACTCGGTCGATAGCTTCAGCTATCAGATCACCGGAGGCGCCGATCAAGCCAAGTTCTCGATTGGTGACGCTGGCAATGACGAACTCTTGCTCGATGACGGAACACTCGACTATGAGTCCCAAACCTCCTACTCCGTTGAGGTTCGGACGACCGATGCGGGCGGAAGTTTCTTCGAGACGACGCTCGTTGTGTCGGTGGATGATTTGAACGATACCGCTCCTGTGGTGGATCCGGGGCAAACACTGACGGTCTCCGAAGACGCGGCCAACTCGACCACGCTGGGAACCGTCACCGCGTCGGACGTGGATACGATCGGCTCCCTGACGGGTTGGACGATCACCGGTGGGAATGATCAGAACATCTTTGCCATCGACGCGGCGACCGGACAGATCCGCGTCGCCGACAACAGCTTGCTGGACTTCGAATCCAACGACAGCTACACGCTTAGCGTGCGCGTGGGCGATGGCGTGAACACGTCTGCCAATGAGATCGTCGAAATCAGCGTCTTGAACGTCGCGGAAGTCAATGCACTTTGGTTCTCGACCGCGTCGGACGTGACCACGTCGGGAAACCCTGACCTAACGGAGTGGGACGAAGACCAAACAATCCAGCTCGGCGATCCTAATTTAACGTTCGATGCCAACGGCGGGACCACGGTGGGGAAACTGAGTGTCCCCGGATTCAAAATCTCCAACTTCCAGTCTGGGGCGTCAGCGGGCATCGAAGCGATGCATGTGGTGTGGTCGAACATCACGATCGGCGATCCCGGTAGTGATTTTGATTTGTCCACCGGCGACCTGCTGTTCTCATTGGGGCGCGACGGAGTGACACTCAATAGCGAGACGGAACCGGACAAAACATTCGATCAAAATGATGTGATCGTCTTTCGTCCGACGGCCTTGGGAGACTACTCAGCGGGGGACTTCTTTCACCTCTTGGAGGACCCTTTGGGATCCACGGCGATTCGCGGGATCTCCCTGGTCGAAACATCTGGTGGCTTGGTCGTTGGCGACACCACGCTCGACCAAGGCACCTTTTTACTCGTTGAAGACGGTAACGATGAGGATGACCAGGTTTATACCTACACGGTGAATTCCGTCGGTGACGGCACCACCAGCGGAACGGAACAGATTCTGCTGGAAGGAAGCTCAAGCACCGAGCCGAACCCCATTGGCAATCTGAGGTTTTCCAATCCGATCGATGGCGTCCACATTGTCAATTCGAACACGACCATCGGTGGCGTGACACTGCAAGCCGGTGATCTGCTGCTGTCGACCAGCGGCGTTCCCGATATTGCAGGCGTCGATGTCGACGACCAAGACATCACGCGACTGCGGATGACGACCACACGCATTGGGAACAACTATTCCAGTGGTACGGCGGAACTCTTGTTGGATGCCAGCGACATCCAGCTCGATGCCGGAAGTTCGTCCGAGGATATCAACGCATTGACGCTCGTGGAGGGCGCGGCGTTGAATCATGCCGTTGGTCCCATCTCGGACACTGATTCGGCTGTCAACGAAATCGCGGAAGACGCTGTTGCGGGTACGACCGTCGGCATCACGGCCGAAGCAGCCGACGTGGACGCGGGTGATGTCGTCACGTACTCGCTCGACAATAATGCCTCGAATCGTTTCAACATTGACCCGACCACCGGCGTGGTGCGCCTGCAGGGCAGCCTGGACTACGAATCGGCGTTGAGCCACGAGATCGTTGTCCGTGCGACCAGTTCGGATACGTCGAGCCGAACGCTTGCGTTCACTATCGCGGTCATCGACGTGAATGAAGCACCCGATGTCTCTTTATCATCCACCACCGGGAATCTTTCCTAATCGACCAATACGTCATCGGCGATCGCGTTGGCAAACGTCACAGTGAGCGATGATGCATTGGGTTCCGAAACGGTGACGCTGAGTGGCGACGATGCAGCTCGTTTTGAAGTCGTGGGTGGACAACTACGATTGCGAGCCGGAACGGTACTGGACTTCGAATCCCAGTCGACCTACGAGGTCACCGTACAGGTCGATGATGCCTCCGTTGGCGGGTCGCCCGATGACACCGTTGACTACACGCTGTCCATCCAGGATGCCAATGATGTTGCCACCGGTGTCCCCGCCATCCAGGGCACGACGATCGTGGGTTCCACGCTGACGGCGGACACGACAGGTATCGCCGATGAAGACGGACTCGCTACGGTCACCTATCAATATCAGTGGAGTCGTGATGGAACACCGATCACCGGTGCGACGAATGACCAATACACCCTGACCAATGCTGATTTGGGCCGGGCGATTACGGTCTCGGTCTCGTTCAACGATGATGACGGCAACAGCGAAGGCCCCCTCGTCAGCGCGGCGACATCCAGCATTGCCGCAAACAATGTCGCGCCGACACTGGCTGATCACGAAATCAACATGGTCAGCGGTCGCACCAAGACGGTGCCCAAGAGTGTCTTTGAGTCACTTTCTGACGACGTCGACGGAGATGTGCTCTCAGCGTTGCTCGTGACTCCGCCGGCGGTGGGAACGCTCAATCTGCAGCCCAATGGCCGATTTGCCTATACACCGCCGGACGACTTTGTGGGTACGGTTTCGTTTCAATGGCAAGCCGACGATGGCAGTCTCCTCAGCCCGCCCGCCACGATGGTGATCGAAGTGCGTGAACCACGACCGATCCCGCCTCCAATCCCCGGTCCGCCCGACCCGACCGATAGCGACACGACAGAGGAAGAATCCGAGGGAGACGAGTCCGATGAACCACAGGACTCCACGGAAGAAACCAACGAGGACTCGTCCGTCGATGGCACCGACGCAGATTCGCCCGATGTATCCCCCGGAAACCTAGCGAGCCAAGACGAATCCAATGACGGTCTGGGGCTCGATGCTCGATCCGTCATCATCTCGACTCAGCGGTTGGACCTCATTGAACCCACCGACTCCGCGGTGGCACTGGCAGAGAAGACATCGAGTGACCAAGGGGAGAGATCTTTTCAGCGAAGCCTTTCAATGGAACAACGTCATCGGAATTACCATCGAGGCGACGAGCTCGACATCACACGCATTGATAATGAAGGTGCCGCACTGCACTGGCGCGACATGGCGATGCTGTCGCAGCCAGGTGAGATGTGGGACGAACTGGACGATCAGCGCGAGCGTGTCGAATCGCAGATTCAAACCGACTTAATAGTCGTGGGATCCGCCGGCGCGGCGGCGTCGAGTTTCACTGCCGGCGTCGTGGCCTGGGCCATGAGGAGCGGTTTTCTTGTCTCCGGCTTGGTCGCCCATATGCCAGCCTGGAGCGGTGTGGACCCATTGATGATCATGCAAGGCATGTCTGGCAACACAGCGGGTGATCAGGAGACTCTCGAGCAACTGATGGATCGTCGAGCCAAAGAGATGGAATCGGACGAGGCTGAATCATGATGTCACCACTGGAAGCGATTGCGACGCTCTATTTGAAGATCCCCATTCGGTTGCGACTCTCGTTTGGGTTGGTCGGACTGATGACCGGTAGTCTATTGGTTGCCAGCGCGGCGGGGTTTTTCCCCAACGAACAGGAGGAGATCCTTCGCGGGCGGGCGCGGCTCTGCGAGTCGCTGGCCATCAGCGGCACGGCCATGGCGTCCAATGGCCAGATGGATTTGCTTCGGGTCACGCTCGAGTCGGTGACGCAGCGAAACCCTGACGTCCTCTCGATCGGGCTTGTCAGCGACAACGGTGGCCAGATCGTTTCGGCGGGCCCGCACGAGTCGCATTGGACCGAGCAGCCGATCAACGCAGCAACCCACATGGATGTGCCCGTATTCCGCCAAGGTCAGCGGTGGGGCGAGCTGCAAATCTGCTTTGCGGACTCCAGTGGATGGTGGGGACTCAACGAATGGGCGCCGGCTTGGTTGTTGATTGTCTTGATTCCAGCATGCTTGCTGCAATTCTCATTCTTTCTACGGAAAACACTCCAGAGTCTCGATCCCGCCGGCGCAGTCCCCACCCACGTCGAGAAAGCGCTCGACACGTTCACCGTCGGTTTGGTGCTCTTGAACGCGGAGCAACGAATGCTGTTCGCCAACAAGCGACTGACGCAGTTGTTGGGTGTTGAGTCTCAGGATTTGATCGGTCGATACATCTCGGACTCTCCTTGGATCGATCCGGATCCTTCGGACCCAGACGCATGCCTACCCTGGGTCGAATCCAAGCGGAACAACGACTCCGTTCACGATCGGATTTTGCAAATGGATGTCAACGGTCGTCGGTTGACCTTCACGGTCAACTGCACGCCGATTACCGGGCAGGGCTATCTGACAACGTTTGACGACATCACCTTGATTGAAGAGAACAAAATTGCGTTGGCCGAAGCCCGCGACGCGGCCCAACATGCCAATGAGGCCAAAAGTGCATTCTTGGCGAACATGAGTCACGAGATTCGAACACCACTCAACGCCGTTCTCGGATTTACCGATGTGTTGCGGCGGGGGCTGGTATCGGACTCCGACGAGGCAATTGGTCATCTCAACATGATCCACCGTTCCGGCGCCCATCTGTTGGAATTGATCAATGACATCCTGGACCTTTCCAAGATCGAAGCTGGTCGTATGGAAGTGGAATCCATTGAAACGCCCATTGCATCGGTGATCATGGATGTCGCCAATACGCTGCGCGTCCGCGCCGACGAGAAGGGCATTGACCTCCAAATCGGTCTTCAGTCGGCCGTCCCAAGATCCATCGAATCGGATCCGACACGACTACGTCAAGTGATTACCAACTTGGTTGGCAATGCAATCAAGTTCACGACGACGGGCAGCGTTTCGATCTTTGCCGCCATGCGTCAAAACGACGGAGAGTCGTCCTCGACTTCCAGCGCCGCCCACGTCATCCGCATCGACGTCGTGGATACTGGCATTGGCATGACGCCAGACCAGCAGGCCAAGATCTTTGAGTCGTTCTCTCAAGCGGACTCGGCGACGACGCGTAAGTTTGGAGGCACGGGCCTCGGGCTATCGATCAGTCGCCAGCTGGCCGAGGCGCTCGGTGGCAGCCTGACGGTTTCCAGTAAGATTGGGATGGGTAGCACGTTCCGCATCGAGTTGCCAATCTCGCCGCATGAGACCCAGGACCTCATGTCACCCAACGAATTCGAGGAGGCGCAGCGTGCCAAGTGCAACCATGACGCGAACTCGGAGTTGATTCGTCTACCAGCCAAACGTGTGCTGGTCGTTGATGACGGGGAAGCCAACCGTCGCTTGATTGAGTTGGTCATCAGCCGTGCAGGCGGCAGCGTCGTGACGGCCACCAACGGTCTGGAGGCCATCGAGAGCATCGCGGCGGAACAACCGTCACTTGTGTTGATGGACATGCAGATGCCGGTCTTGGATGGTTACGTCGCGACGCGTCGACTACGAGAATCCGGTTTCACGGTTCCCATCATTGCACTGACGGGTAACTCCATGGTCGGAGACCGGGAGAAGTGCATGGATGTCGGTTGCGATGATTTCCTCAGTAAGCCTGTCAACATCGATCGATTGGTGCAGTTGGTCGCTCAACATCTCGGACCGCCCGAAACCGACGCGAAACCGTCGCCTCGGCGTCGGTCGACGGCGGATACGATCGAGTTTTCATCGCTTCGAAAGAACCCTTCCGAGGACACGGCTCCCGAAGACCCAATCTATCCAACGTTGCCGATGGATGACGCCGACTTCCGAGAGATTACCACCGGATTCCTCGAAAGATTGCCATCGCGCCTTGCCGTCATGAAGGACGCCATCGAGGCATCCGAGTTTGAGTCACTGCATGGTGATGCTCATTGGCTCAAGGGGGCCGGTGGTACGGTCGGCCTGGACGTCTTCACGCCTCTGGCGCGTCAACTGGAGATTGCCGCCCAGTCTCGTGAAGTCGATGTCGCCCAAGGACTCCTGGATGAGATTCATGAACTGCATCAACGCGTCGTGATTCCGGCCGTGGATGGGTCGCCTCCGTCACCGACCTCGATACCAACGGACTTGACCGATTCGGATCAGGTGGTTCCTTGTACCTTGCCGTTGAATGATCCCGAGTTTGTTGACATCGTGATCGGCTTTATCTCGAGACTCGACGGGCGACTCGACGAAATGCGACGCGAACTGGACGACGGCCTGTTTGATGATCTGGCGCTCAATGCCCATTGGCTGAAGGGAGCCGGTGGCACAGTCGGCTACCCCGCACTGACTGCACCAGCAGCCGACCTATTGCGTGCAGCCAAGCAGGCTGACGCGGCGAGTTGCGATCAGCTCTTGGATCAGCTTGCGAAGCTCCGCCGTCGTTTGCAAACGCCGGCCCAACTACAACCGTCATAAACCATATGTTTCCGCACGAGCGTCAACACCAGCAGGGGGCAGGGCGCGCCCATCGCAGCGCGATGGTTCATTGCGTCCCATATTTACAAATGCCTTCCCATCAGCACTTCGTCGCCGTTTGATGCGAGTGACCATGAGCGATCGTCCCGTGACAAGCCCCACCACAACGCCCACAGTACAGACCGTTCCGGCTGTCGCGCCCGTTTCCCAACCTGCACCGACGCCCACGAACGTTCCGACGTTCACCAATGTTCCAACGTCCAATCGGGCGGCGACCTCATCGAGGCCGGTGGCGACTCCAACGGCCCATGGGAAGCCACAGGCAAAGAGTCAGCCCAATGTCAAAGAGATGACGCCGGCATCCTCGGATGCCCGGGCGCTTCCTGGCAAGATCATGATCGTCGATGACGAGATCGCCAATGTCTTGATCGTACGAAAATATCTGGAGCGCGCAGGTTATCGAAAGTTTGAGACCACGACCGATTCGTCCGTTGCGGTTCAAATCGCGACGGCGACGAATCCAGACATCCTGCTGCTGGACATCAACATGCCCAGCGTCGACGGAATTGAGATCCTTCGCGCGCTTCGCAACACACCGCAATTCCGTCATCTGCCGGTGTTGATCCTCACGGCGAACACGGATGAGAACGTCAAGTTGATGTGTCTGGATCTTGGCGCGACCGATTTCCTGCTCAAACCCGTTGATCCGATGGATCTAACGCCGCGTGTTCGCAACGCACTTCAAATGAAGACGTACCATGATCGGTTGCAACACCACGCGACGGAGCTGGAGGTCAAGGTCGAACAGCGAACGCGCGAATTAGAAGCATCACGACGGGAAGTCATCTACTGCCTGGCTCGTGCCGCGGAGATGCGAGACAACGATACCGGCAATCACGTCATTCGCGTTGGACGTTTCGCTGGCATCATCGCCAAGTCGATGGGTTTGCCGGGCTGGTTCGTTCGCGACATTGAAATGGCAGCTCAACTGCACGACGTCGGCAAAATTGCGATCCCCGATGCGATTCTGTTGAAACCAGGCAAGTTAGAACCCGAAGAGTTCGAGATCATTCAGAATCATGTCAAATTTGGCCATCAGATCATTGAACCTCATGGTAGCACCGATGCGCGTTTATTGAGGAAACATGTTGATTTCGGCAGCGACATGATGCGCAATGGAAGTGCCTTGATGCGCATGGCCGCCAGTATCGCTCAAACGCATCATGAACGTTTCGACGGAACTGGGTACCCGCTCGGGTTAGCCGGAACGGATATCCCATTGGAAGGACGCATTACGGCGGTCGCGGACGTGTTCGATGCACTGTCGGCGGAGCGTCCCTATAAGAAAGCCATGCCTCGAGAGAAGTGCTTTTCCATCCTTGAGGAAGGACGCGGGAATCACTTTGACCCGGATGTGCTCGACGCATTCTTTGGGTCCACGAAACAGATTGTTCGTGTGCAACTGGATTTCATGGATCACGTCGATCCGGTTAAACCCGCCACTCCGTAGGCCAGCGGCCGCCTAAGGAGACCACTTGGGAGCGGGCGATGCGTGTATGATTGCAATCGGCACTTCCATTGAGACGGCATCCTTCGGTGTTGGTCCAATGGATCGAATCCTTTTTCCGCAGCAATCATCAGCGACATGGATCACTTACGTCAGCGAAGCCAGTTCTGCGGCAGGGTCCTCGTTCGAACACTCCGGTTCTCGGTTGGCATCGAACGAATCATCCTGTTCGCGGCCGTCTTGATTCTCTTCACTCATCCATCGAAACCGGCGATGGCACGGTCCCAAACGTTGCAAGAACGCTTGCGATCCGTCGACCCGTCGGTGATCGCGAATGAGGCTCGGCTGCGTGGTGACCCGAACCGCGGCTCGTTAGTGTTCCACCAATCGGCCGCGGCGTGTACGAAGTGTCATGTGTCCGATGGTGACGACTCACCGCTGGGCCCCAATCTCTCTCGTTTGGGCGAATCGACAACGGATGTCCATCTCGTCGAATCACTCTTGCATCCTTCCAAGTCCATTCGTGAGGGCTTTGGAACCATCCAGATTCTCACGATAGATGGAGAGGTTCGCTCCGGAATGCTCGTTCGGGAGGACGAGCAAGTCGTTGTGCTCCGCAGCGCCGGCGATTTGCAAGCGGAGATCACCATCTCAACAGATGATATCGAGCAGCGGAGCGTCTCCAAGGTATCCATGATGCCAGAGGGGCTTGTGTCGACATTGAATTCGCCCGGAGAGTTCCTGGACTTACTCAGCTACCTCTTCGCCATCGTTCAAGGCGGACCATCGCGTGCCGCCGAACTGATGCCACCGGAATACTTGCTCAACCGCACCGACGAATTGGCCAACCTGAATCACGCCAAAATCATTCGGCAAACCGAGTCCAGCCGGCGGAGCGTTGGTCGACGAATTTATGAATCATCCTGCTACCAGTGTCACGGCATGGACGGAAACACGCCTTCGCTGGCGACGGCGCGAGCCTTCGGCAACCAACGCCTCAAATATGGTGCCGATCCCTACAGCATGTTCAAGACCCTTTCGCATGGAAACGGCTTGATGGCGGCCGTGCCTAGCCTTTCGCCACGCGAGCGCTACGAAGTCGTCTCATACATTCGCAATCGATTCATGAAGACGAGCAACCCAGACTACCGTCCTGTCACCGACGCCTATCTGGCATCGCTGCCGAAGGGATCCGACATGGGTGAGTTCAAACCGGACCCCGATCGGGACTATGGTCCCGCGTTGGCATCGCAACTCGGACGTGACGTCAGCAGCGCCCTAACGATTGATCTAGGCGGGATCACCATCGCGTACAACCTGCACACAATGAATCAAGTCGCGGCCTGGTCGGGCGGGTTTCTTGATCTGGACCGAACCCAGCACAAACGAGGACGCGGCGAAGGCTACCCTCAACCACGCGGCGACCAAATTCCTGGACTCGACCTCTGGCAGTGGGGTCACGACGGACATCTGGATCATGTCCGTGATGATCGGCCGCGCACGCCGCTACCCACGCGATGGCTGGACTATCACGGCCACTACCTGCAAGGTGATCAGGTGGTTCTGGCGTACGCGATCGATGGGCGCGACATCCTTGAAGTGCCCTCCCGACTTGGCGATCAAATGGCCATTCGACATACCTTGACGATCACAGGGGGCGGACCACTCGCGTTGGCGACTGGACGTGACGAAACCGGTGCCCGCCCGCCTGATGTTCAGGGTGACGTTGAGGGTGTGAAGGTCCGTCTGGACAATCAACAACGATGGATTGTCGAGATTCCGGCGGATACTCACCGGCGCCGCATCGACGTCCTTCGATATGCCAATTCGAACTCGTCGTCCCATTCCGGCAAGCTGACGACCGTCGATCCCGATGGCATGACCCGGGGAGGTCCAGCGCGATGGTCAGGGTCGCTGGAAACGGTTGGTTATCTCGGTTTTCAAGGCGGTGCCTACGCCGTCGATACCATCACGATGCCCGAGTCCACGCCCTGGAATACTTGGTTCCGAACCTCGGCGATCGATTTCTTTGACGACGGACGACTCGTCGTGGCAACCTTAGGCGGGGATGTCTGGATCGTGTCGGGCATCGATGAGGATCTGCTCGATCTGCGGTGGAGACGTTTCGCGGGTGGCATGTTTGAACCGCTCGGGGTTCGCGTGGTCGATGACCAGATTTACGTGAACTGTCGAGATCGGCTGACGCGGTTGCATGACCTCAATGACGATGGTGAGGCCGACTTCTATGAGAGTTTCAGCGCGGACACCGATGTATCGACCTTCTTTCACGCATTCAACTTTGATCTGCAAACCGACGCCGAGGGCAACTTCTATTACGCCAAGAGCGGCCAGTACACGGATTACCGGCTGCCCGGTTCGGTCATCCAAGTATCGGCGGACGGATCCTCGCGCCAAGTTGTTTGCACCGGCTTTCGAACACCCAACGGGATGGGGATCCTGCCCGATGGACGACTGACCGTCAGTGACAACCAAGGCACCTGGATGCCCGCCTCCAAGATCAGCCTGATTCGGCCGGGTGGCTTCTACGGGTATGTGCAAAATAAAGCGACCGCATCGTGGGCGCCCGATGGAGGCCGAATCGATCACCAAAACGTCATTCCGCCGGAACAATTCGATCGACCGATGATCTGGATGCCTCAGAGCATCGACAATTCGTCTGGCGGACAGGTCTTCGTCGACGATAATCGCTTTGGTCCGCTGTCGGGTCGGTTGTTGCACACTAGCTTTGGGCAAGGTCACGTGCTGTACCTAATGACCCAAGAGATCGATGGCATGACGCAAGCGGCGATCGTGGATCTACCGTACGACTTTGTGACCGGCGTCATGCGAGCCCGAGTCAATCCTCGCGATGGGCAGCTTTACGTCACGGGCCTGGACGGTTGGAATGAGAACGGGCGACCCGGACTAACCAGCGGAGGCATCCAACGTCTGCGTTACACCGGTCAACCGATGCGGATGGTGAGCAACTGCGAAGTCCAGCCGAATGAGTTGAAAATCCAATTCAGTTTTCCGGTTGATCTGCTTTCGGCAATGCAGCCCGACGCATACACGATCACCCAGTGGGACTACCGTTGGACGGGCGGTTATGGCTCCGCGGCCTACCACCCAGATTCGGGTGAGGTGGGTAAACAGGATGTCCAAGTTGAACAAGTCTCCATCGACGATGATCGTCGAACGGTCACACTGCGTGTTAGTGATCAACAGCCGGTGGATCAGCTACATCTCCAACTGGACATTTTGGATGAAAGCGGCACGCCCTTTACGGAGGACGTCTATTGGACCATCCATCAGATTCCATCGGATTGATCTCTTGTTCCCGTGCAAGCGGCGCCTCGCGTCGTTGCTTCAGAACCGAACGAAACACACAGGTCATTCATGAAATCCTCCACGTTGCGACTCGGTGGTAGTGTCCTCGTTGGTCTCGTCGCGGTCGTGTTGATCTTGGCTGGCACGTTGAAACTCATCGGCGCCGGCGCAGACGATATGGTGGAGGGCTTGGAGAAGGCTCGCCTGATCCAACACTTGCCGTTGATCAGCATTGCGGCGATCGTTTGCGGCGTTCTTCTATTGATTCCTCCGACGAGGCCGTTGGGTTTGCTGATGGCTAGTTCGTACTGGGGCGGGGCGATCGTCGCGCACCTGACCTACAATGATTCGCTCGTCATGCCTGCGGCGTTCTTGTTGATCCTGTGGTTGGGATCGCTGTTGCAAACCGATTCTTTAGCAGCACGGCTGCAATCCAACACTGCCAAGGAAGAGGCGTAATTCCGTGATTCTTTCACCTCGTTTGCGAGCACACCAATGAAACGACTAGCCGCCTTGGTTCTCTCCACATGCATCGCCACAGTCAATGCGAAGGGTCCGGCCTTTACCAGTCCCGAAGAAGCCGGAATCGATTTTACGATCCAAGGCGAATACTCCGGCGACTTGGGCTTTGGTGATGATGCGGAGAAATACGGCGTCCAGTTGATCGCGCTGGGGGAGGGAAAGTTTCAAGTGGTCGGATATCACGGCGGGTTACCGGGCGATGGCTGGAATGGCGAGAACCCGGTTCGCGTCGAAGGAGAGTTCGCGATCCTGGACGATGGAACGGTTAAACTCCAAGATCATCACGGTGTCGGCGTCGTCCAGGATGGCACCATGACATGTGACTTGGGTGAGGACGGCGAGATCGATGGCACGCTCAATCGCATCGTGCGCGTCAGTCCCACACTCGGCATGGAGCCACCCGACGGCGCGATGGTGCTTTATGGAGGGCGCGATGACGTCGCCAACTGGAAAGGCGGCCAGTCCGACGAAGAAGGTGACTTGATGCAAGGGGTGACGAGTCATGAAACGTTCGGCAGCCATCAACTTCACGTCGAATTCCGATTGCCTTTCATGCCCGAGTCGCGTGGGCAGGCGCGAGGCAACAGCGGTTGCTATTTGCAGGGTCGCTACGAAGTCCAAATGCTCGATTCGTTCGGCTTGGAGGGCGAGATGAACGAGTGTGGCGGGATCTATACGGTGACCGGTGTGGATACCAACATGTGCTTTCCACCCCTGTCCTGGCAAACCTATGACATCGACTACACCGCCGCCAAATACGACGACGACGGTGAGTTGGTCGCGAACCCGCGGATAACCGTTCGCCACAACGGGGTCTTGATCCACAACGATCTCGAGTTACCCGGGGATCGAAATACGAGGGGTGCTCCCCTGCAGGCAGGCCCCGAGCCGGGCCCGGTCTACCTCCAGAATCACGGCAACCCGGTTCGCTACCGGAATATTTGGGTCGTCAAAGGCGACTGAGGGACGACGAACCCAATTTATTCACGAGACCATGGTCGACTCCGCAAGCTCACATCGTTCACGACAGGGCGACGAGTGTTGAGCCATCAGCAAACGTTCGTTTGGCTTCTCGGGCTCAATCGCGCAAGCCGAGTCAATCAGTAGCACGGAACGCATCTGGTAAGACTCCTTGCTGAACGAAGATTGTCCCTCCTACACACGATACCGTCCTCAACGCTCGCGACATCGGTTGGCGACCTGCGGGAACAGAACACTCATAGAAGATGCCAATCTGCCCAGCCGAAGTGAACGACTGCCACAGAGCACACCGAGTTCACAGAGAACCTCTCTTGAATCCGTCCCGTCGCCGCCAAATAAGAGAGTGTTTGAGCAGTCTCGATGTCGCGAAGTGCTGTCTCTGCCTTCAGCTTCACCACAACCTGATTCACAACCAAGACATCCATCTTCTGCCCTTTGATCACGTATCCATTGCAAATCACATCGCCACTCCAATGAATCTTTCAGGTAGTGCAGCGTCAACTCAAAAAAGTGGGGTAGGCATCCTGCCTGCCATCGGGAACGGACGCGGCAAATCACAGGCTGGAAGCCTATGCCACGACGTCGCGACAAACCTAAAACGAAGCTCGAACGCTGCAGTAGTTCATTACCCACCCTCTGTGCCTTCGGTGAACTCAGTGGCTAAAGTCGTCGGCACACTATCGAACACCCTCCTTGCTTCTCCGTGAGGGCATGCCTCTGCCGGCGTCAACGCCAAACATGAATTGCGTTGACAGGATACGCTAGATGCCAGCCGCTTTCCGACTGTCAACTTGCAAATTCAATCGTAGTCCACACACGCCAATATTCGTCGAATGCACACGAGTGGCGAAGTCACGGTTTATCTGAATTCACGGTGTTCGCCGCCGCAAGATTCGTATCATTTTTCAGGCGTTCGAGGTTTGCGAGCGGATGCTCGGTTGCGTCAATTACTCTCGCCATATTGCTCATTGAAACGTTTGACCGGATCCCAGTCTGGCTGCTGGTAGAGGTTCTGCTGGCGATCAACACGGCAATTGGGGTAGGCGTCGAAGATGTCGCCTCGGCCAAGGATTCGAGGGTCCTCTTGTTCGGTCAGTCCAGTCTTGAGGCGGGACTGCAACTCGGCTTTCTGCGCTGAGTACATCGGACTGTCGGCCAGATTGTGAACGCAGTGGGGATCAGCCGCCACATCGTAGAGCTCCTCACCGGGTCGCTTTCCGAACGACAACTCGTAGAACCGGTATTGGTCGTGGTCGCTGGGTAGATCGGTCAGGTACTTTTTCGTCGGCGAGCTGTCGCAGTTCATGAACCCGTACATGGGGTCACCCACTGGCCAGCGATTAGGTTTGAAGTTGCGGACGTAGAGAAATCTGTCCGTGCGAATCGCTCTGGCCGGGTAACCGACTGAGAGCAGATTCCCGTCGGTGCGACCGATATCATGGCGCTCCTTGCCGAGCAACGTGTGGTCCCGCTTGGTGTCGATCCGTCCCGCCTCTTTTGACAGCAACTGCGGTAGGAAGCTTTGACCGGTCATCTGCTCGTGCCGCTCGACACCCGCGATTTCCATCAACGTCGGAGCAAGATCCGGAAAGGTAATGAAATCAGTGACCACGCGGCCGGGCATGATGCTCGCGCCCCACCGCACGACGAAGGGCACATGAAAGCCCTCGTCGTAGATCTGCCCCTTGACGCGTGGGAATGGCATGCCGTGGTCCGAGGTAGCGATGATCACCGTGTTCTCAAGCAGGCCACGCTCCTTGAGCATGTTGTAGGCGCGGCCGATATGGGTGTCGTACCACTGAACTTCCAAAGCGTAGTCCGCCAAATCGCCGCGGATCGTTGGATTATCTGGGTAGAAGTCCGGTACGGTGACCTCGGTCAAGTCCGTTCCCGCCCGCTTCCAGGAGTTGAGTTCGTAGCCGCGATGAGGTTCCTTGGTGCCCAGCCAGAAGCAAAACGGTTTGTCCGCGGGCGCCTGCGACAGAAACGATTCAAAGTTAGCCGCGTAATCGGTGTTGTTGATGCCTTTGTAAGGCGGCTTGAGCTTTCGGTCTTGAAACGGACGACCGGCGGGATTCAGTTTCGTGAATTTCGATTTTCCCGCATCCACATTGTTCCAAATACCAGGCCCCCAACCTTTTCCGGTATAGCCGACCGTGTAGCCCGCATTCTCGAGAAGAAACGGGTAGAAGACCCATTTGTCGGACAAGAACGGATTGTGGTTGCATGCCTCTTCCAGTTGCCAGGAATAGCGGCCGGTCAGCAAGCAAGCCCGCGCGGGCGCGCACTTGGGATTGCAGTTGTAAGCCTGTGCGAAGAGGACACCCTCTCGGGCCAAGCGGTCGAAGCTCGGCGTGTCGACGAACGTGCTGCCGTACGCACCGAAGCTGTTGCGCGACGCGTCGTCAGCGATCAGAAACAAAATGTTCGGCCGATCCGCCAAAGCACTGGAGATGCCTCCAATGAACAGGCACGCCGCGGCCGCACAACTTCGAAGGGAAATCGAGGTTCGTCGCATCATTACGTTCTCTTGTTTCTCTTGGTCTCACAAATCAGATGACGTCATTTTCATTCCACGAACGACAGCGACATGCTTTCGATGATCGGTTTGGACTTGTTCTCGGTGGAATCGGTTAGGCGAAGCTGGATGCTGAATCCGTATCCCGCCGGGAGCTCCGACAGATCCATTTTGGCGGGCGTTCTTGCAATCTGTTTCGAGAATCCTTCGATGTAGTCGTAACTCTCCTTCACTTCCGTCCAGGCGATCCACTCGTCAATTTGACCGTCGTTGTCCTTGTCCACTCCGACGCGTGCCTCGACGGTTTCCACCCACGGTCCTGGGCTCACATAGTCCGTCCTCTGCTGCGTCACCAGGTAGAACCGCCCCTCGGCGAACGCAATGTCGGGATCGGGATGGCCATCGCCAATTTTGTCGCACCACGTGAACGCTCCGTCGATCGACGTGGATGTGAACCAGCCCACCGCCATGTGATGTCCGCCGGTCGGATCGAAGTCGCAAAACAGATAGTATTGGTCGCCAATGCAGATCGGGGCCCAGTCGCCGTAGGCTTCCTGTTCAGGTTCGTGTATCTCGTACTCGGCGACGTTGCTGGGGAACCTTTTTGGATCTTCCTTCGCCCAGTGCGGATGCAGATACGTGTCCATCCTTCCTGTCGGGTTCGTACGATTATCAATGGGTGGCTTGCCGAACTCAAATCCGTCGATGCCGTTCGGGCTCATGGCATGAGCGGCCAGTGGCGAGTCCCAGGAACGCTTGTTGGCGCTGATGGGACTCCAGTCTTCAAGAATAACGTGCATGTTGCCATCGAGATCGCGAATGAAACCGGCGTCCGAACCGTGCGACGGATCTTGGACGGCGATGCCCATGTTCGTGCCAGGTTCGCCGTCAAATAGATCGTCATCCACGTAGACGTGTGGATCCTGATCATTGGGAAAGTCGTAATAGATCATCGCCTTGCCATCGACCCATTCCGCGCTGGTCACCCACTTCGAAAAATTTTCCGTAACGGGACCGTGATGAACCCAGTTGGTCATGTCGCGGCTTTGCCAGGCGTGGTATCCATCTTTGCCAGGCTTTAAACCACCGGGTGCGTTGAACTGATTCTGAAAACGCGTGGTTTGAAGCGGGATGTCGAACCCTTCGAGTGTTGCTTCGGCGGGCTCGAAGTCTGGCAGCGGCGGCAGCTTCTCTCCCTTTGCGGGCCGACGCCGACCGGTCCCGTAGCGGCCAAATATCCAGTAGTTGTCGGGCCCGATCGTCAGCAGAACGGGGGCGTCCAACAAATTGGAGGGACCGAGGTTGGCAATGGGATTCCAGTTCTGCCAGATCGGTGATTGAGTCACGACAAGCGATGTCGCAGACCGCTTCGCATCGGACGCATGAACCTTCGTGGTGACGATCGCGTTGGGTGCATCTGGCGAAACAGAACCGTCTGCAACCGTGGCTCCCTTAACGATGTCAATGTTCTTCGTCCACTCGTCGGCGGTGTCGATGGTCCAATCGGAGGCCCGAACATCCAAACCGCAAAGCAACGTAGCGACGACCAACAGTCGTGTTAGGGAATTCATAAGATCTCCGGTCCTCGGTCATTTGGATTGTGATTCTCGATCACCGATCGATTTCGTGTCTTCACGTCGGCGTTTTGTTGGCTTGGGCGCGCGGGTGATTGAATTGACAGCTCCCGCCTGACGGCTCGGAAGCGGTTCGACGATGTCACGAGCGGGCGGTAGATAGCTCGCCAGATTGATCTTCAGATCCGCCAGTGCCGGATTGTCGGTTTGGTTGACCCATTCCTGCGGGTCGGTTGTGCGGTCATAAAGTTCAGTCGTCCCATCCCAGTAGCGAATGAATCGAGCGTTCTCGGTGCGAACCGACATGTGACCGTCATAGACGGTGATCGCCGGTTCCGGCCGTAGTGCGCGGACGTCTTTCAGTAGTGGCATCAGTGTATGTCCGTCGAGATGAGTTGGCTTTTCGATGCCGATCAGATCGACGAGGGTCGGATAGATGTCCATCAAGGAGACCGGCCGAGTGCAGACTTGATTGGAGCGAGTCACTCCCGGTACACGCCACATCATCACGCTGTCGGTGGCTTGTTCCCAGAGCGTGGCTTTCGTCCATTGCTGTTTCTCGCCGAGATGAAAACCATGATCGCTGATCAGAACGACGATCGTGTCGTCGCGGTGCGGGCTTTCGTCGAGTGCCTTCAGCACTCGTCCCATGTGTGCGTCAGAGAATGAGACGCTGGCCAGGTAGCCTCGGATCGCTTCTTTGGCCAGACCGTTGTCTTGGATCCTATAATCCCAGCCGAGACTGACCAGGCTTTGGCCATATTCGGGAACGTCGTCTAGATCGTCCGCCTTGATCGGTGGCAATGCAATCTCGTCCAAAGGATACATATCGAGGTACTTCTGCGGCACGTACCACGGGTAGTGTGGGTGAAAGAGGCCGCACGCGATGAAGAATGGCCTGTCGTGCTTTCTCTGAATCGCTTCAATGGCAGCGTCGGCTAATCGTGGATCGCTCATTTCGTTTTCATCGAGATGAGTCGCTCCCCAATCTCGTTCGGTCAGCTTTCCGCTTGCACTGCGGGCGATGCCGTTCAGCGGCGCTCCCGGTGGCGGTGGAGTCCGCTTGTGATTCATGGAGACATCGTACGTGACGCCGGTGTCGTAACCATGAGAGACCTTGCCAAACTTCGCGATCCAGTAGCCCTGATTTTGAAACGTCTTGAACAGCGACGGCACGCCACTCAAGGCCTTGCTGTCGCCGACCTTGACTCCGTTTCGCGAGACACCCGACTTCCAAGGCGCCACGCCCGATAGGAATGCCGTCCTGGAGGGCGAGCAGACCGGGCTGGCCGTGTAGGCGTTGTGGAAGAGCACCCCCTGGCTCGCCAGCCGCTGGATGTTCGGGGCAACGACCTTGCCTGAGTAACGCGAGGGATCTTCCAGCAGCCAGGTGTTGAGATCGTCAACAACCAGAAGCAGTACGTTCTTCGGTGGTTCCGATGCAGTGAGGCCAGGCAAGACCGTCACGGAGAGGAAGGCAAAAGCAGCTAGGAACGAAAACACTCGAGGATGGAACATCTGCTGAGTCCGTAAGATGAGAAGTCACCTGGATGGCCGACAGTGTAATTGCCACCGATGTACACCGGCCACGAAGGGGTGGTGATGGTTTCAAGGCGTCACTTCACGCGATTCAGGAACCCGCGGTCGGTCGCCCAGTGACGTTCCTGTATTGAAGACGCAACGTAACGTACCCATCTTTGACTTCCTTTGCAGCCAAGGCGTGAAAAACCGTCATGGCGAAGGGTGTAAACTGGTAACCCGCGTCACAACTGCCTGGCTGACGGACTTCGTGGCGATCGCCTCCAACATCCATCCCAAGTTCGCGGTCATGTCCGCTTGTGAGCACGGATGGAACAGGCTCGATTTCGAAGACAGTACCTGAAGGACCTCATTTAATGAAATTGAACACGCTCGTTTGCCTATTACTTGTTTCGCTCGTTGCCGAGATCACGGCCGCGCAGATCCCTGAACAATTTCAACGAACCATTTTGGCGAATGCGCCCCAAGCGGATGTCAATGGCGATGGCAGAATCACGACGGATGAACTCAAGCAGGTCTATCCGATTTTGCCAGAGACTTATCAGCGGGTGATCCGACGACGACTGCCAGGGGTCATCGATGACGCTCCTGGACGAGGTAATCAACCAAAGGCGAAACCGAGTTTTGAGTTTGTTCGTCCCGCTGGTGATCCGAAGGCAGGGCGAGAAAAGGGCTACAACTGTCTATTCATGGGACACAGCTACTTCGTTCCCATCGTCAAGCACATCGATGAACATGCAAAGAAGCTGGGATTGAGTCATCACCAACAATACGTCGCCCCGTCCGGTGGGGCCAGCGGCAGTCCGGGAAGACTCTGGACAAGCGAGAAGGCAGGCGTCCAACATGCGAAGACGTTGCTTGAGTCCGGAAAGGTGGAACTCCTCGCGTTAACGTTCCACTACGAGGGGAGTTCGCTGAAAGACTATCGACGCTGGGTGGACTTGGCCCTGGAACACAATCCAAACACCGTCATCGTCATTCAATCGCCGTGGTCGATCAAAAACCAAAAGCAGCTACCTGAGTACTCCGACACGGTGACGCAAGCAGTCCAGGCCGTTCACGCAATCATGGATGAACTTCGTGCCGAGTTTCCTGACACCACGTTTCTCTGCGTTCCTCAAGGCCAATGGATGGTTGAACTGTGGCGATTGTTTGAGGGGGGCCAACTCCCGGAGCTGACCCAGTTCGTCGGAAAGGGGAGGGGAAAGTTGCAACAGGCTCTCTTTCGCGATGAGTTTGGACACGGGGGCGAGCTCGCCGAGAAAGAAGGCGCTCTGCTTTGGTTGCGAGTCCTCTACGGTGTGGATCTGGATTCGTACCCACATTCGACGAACACCAAAGCCGATTTGAAGTCGCTAGCGCAATCGATCTGTGATAGCGACCCCTATTGCAGCTTCCAAGGGGAGTAGCAGAGAAGCAACGAAGTATCAGAGCAGTCACTTCGTGTTGTCCATCCTGCCAAGGAGAACCAAATAAACGATGCGTTGCCGCGGCTCTTTCTCGAGATGGTCTAGCTACGTGACTTCCTGCCTGATCGCTTTGTCTTTCCTCGCTGAGATCTTGGGGAGTGAAGTCGGCCGGCCGAATGTGCTGCTCATTCTGTCCGACGACCATAGCGTTCCGCATGTCGGATGCTACGGCAGCGAAAATTGCCGGCAGTTCAACATCACCCCGAACCTTGATCGGTTTGCCACGCAAGGCATGCGTTTCAGTCGCGCCTACACGTCCGCTCCGCAATGCGCTCCGTCGCGGATCTCCATTTTCGCAGGTCGTTCTCCAGTTCGACTGGGGGTGACTCGATTCGCCCAGCCCCCGCGTCATGACATTCGATTCTTCACCGATGTATTGCGAAAAAGTGGTTACTGGGTCGGCATCGATGGACGCCATCAACATCTCGACGGGCGGCTACGTGAGGAACCTCACATCGATGCGGCGTTGAAAGACGCCGGGATGCAGAACCTTGCGATGAGATTCGACCACTTTGTTCGCAGCGCCAAGACAAAGGGCGACCAATTGGACCAAGTTGCCAATCGGGTCGGCGCAGCACTCGACAAAGTGCCCGATGGCAAACCGTTCTTCCTCTACTTCGGATTCAACCAGCCGCATCGCCGTTTTGGTGATGATCACGAGGGCGTCGCTCCGGAGCACCTGGCATTGCCCGCGGATTGGCCAGACCTTCCGGAGGTGCGCGTCGACTATGCCCGTTTTCTCGACGAGGTACGTGATCTCGATCGGGGTTTTGGGATGCTCATGAACCTGCTGGAAGAGCGCCACATTGCCGAGAATACGATAGTGATCTTCATGGGCGACAACGGCGAAGCGTTGCTGCGTGGGAAGGGAACGCTCTATGACCGAGGAAATCATGTTCCGCTGATGATCCGATGGCCTGCCAAGATCGAAGCTGGATCTGTGAGCGACGCCCTGATTAGCGGGATTGATCTGAGTGCCACCATCCTCGCTGCCGCTGGCTGCGAAATCTCAACGGAGATCGATGGGAAGAGTTTCTTGCCTGAACTACTCGGTCAGGATTTCCTCGGCCGCGAACATGTTTTTTCGGAGCGAGGGTGGCACTGGGGACCCGTCGCTCGAACCGATGGCCTTGATCTATCGCGATCGATCACGACTCGCCATCATCGGTACATCTACAATGCCCTACCAGGTCGGAGTTACACGCCAGTGGACATGCCAAAGACCGAGGCTTGGATCGCAATCCAAGCAGCACATCGGCATGGTCAGCTATCATCTCTGCACGAGCGACTCTACTTCCAGATCCCTCGTCCCATCGTTGAGCTGTACGATCTCGACAACGATCCGTTGGAGCTAACGAATCTCGCAGGAATAGACGCGCACCGGCAGGTCGAACGGCAACTCCGCATCGAATTAGAGAAATGGATGATCCGAGAGCACGACTATCTGCCACTGCCCAGCCACGCGCTTCAGAACGAGCGCAACGCAAACATTCGGAATCAATCTAGATGAATAGAAACAAGGTCCAATCCTTGCCTGCAATCGTGTTAAGCGTGGTCATCGTTGCCGAGGGAGCGTCCGAGTCGGAAGCTAAGACCCAGGTCGACCGAATTCGCAAACTCGACACGAATGGCGACGAGCCGTACTCGAGAGATGAAGCCGGCGAACAGTTTTGGAAGTGAATTTCAAGACGAGACGCCAATCGCGATGGAAAGCTGACGCTTGCGGAAATTCGGAATCGTGGAGGCAAGAGCAACGATAACGAGACGGAGCCAACGTCATCCAAATCATGGGAAGCCAAAGACTACGATGAGAAGCAGGTTAAGCTCACCCTCACGGAGGCAGACAAGTTTCTAACCTGGCTTGGCTGGCTCGAACCGAATGAGTAATGAGGAATCATCGAGGGATGTCATCCATAATGCCCATGAATAGCGCGAGAACCGAAGTTCAACCACGATCTAGACTCGACGATGGTGAGTTCATCCGTCCATGTTTACGCGTCGGCGCGAGCAGCCATACGGGCCGGCCATCCGGCCGTTGGTTCAACGCTTGGGTGGTTGGTTGGACGTGCGTTGTGACGATGATTGCCATTCGGGCACCCGCATTCGATGGAGTCGACGCGGAGACCGCGGAGGCGTGGGCCAGCCTCGTGCTCAAGGGCGTCGACACGGAGTTCCCCAACAAAATGTCGCTGGTTTATACGGATGCTGATCAGATTCGGAGACCCGCTCACACGTTTCCAGCGTTCTACGGCTGTTTTGATTGGCACAGTAGCGTCCATGGTCATTGGGTGCTCGTGCGACTACTCCGGAATCATCCCAGTATTGAGGCGGCCGATCGCCTTCGCGATACCCTCTCGCGTCACCTATCCCGGGAGAATCTGCAAGACGAAGCCGCGTTCTTCTCGCTCGATGAGCAGAAAACGTTTGAACGGATGTACGGATGGGCTTGGTTGTTGCGACTGGTCGTCGAACTTCACCAATGGGATGACACCGATGCAAATCGCTGGCGCGACAATCTCCGACCATTGGAGGAAGTCTTGGTCGGACGGATCAACGCCTACTTACCGTTGCTGTCCTTCCCGATCCGTACCGGACAGCACGCGGATACTGGATTCGCATTGGGCCAGATCTTGGACTACGCCAGGGCGATGCAACAACCAGAACTGGAAGCCCTCGTGATCGACCGCGCAAGGCACTTCTTTTCCGCCGATGCCGATTATCCCGTGCACTATGAACCGTCCGGCCACGACTTCTTTTCTTCCTGTTGGAACGAAGCGGATTTGATGCGCCGGGTGTTGTCACCCGACGAGTTTGAAACATGGCTCCAGCAGTTCCTACCGAACCTTGCCACACAGTTGGACGATGGAACGATTCAGCCGGTCAGTGTGAGCGACGTGACGGATCCCAAGATCGTCCATCTAGCAGGGTTGAACCTCCATCGTGCCTGGTGTCTTCAGTCCGTGGCGGCGTCTCTGGATGCTTCGAATCCGCTACGAGCACGACTGAATCAAAGTGCCGCGTCGCATTTGGATGCCGGGTTGGGTTACATCAATAGCGGACATTACGAAGGCGATCATTGGCTGGCAACGTTCGGTTTGTATGCAATCGAACGGGTCGGGGTTCAAGATGGGGGCCGGTGAGACGCCAAACGACGATGTTTCCGATGGCGGGCGAAGGGTCCGTTTTGGGCCGGGATTGTGGGTGACGGCGGCCTTCATTGGACCCGGGACGGTTGTCACGGCAAGCAAAGCGGGGGCGGGCTTTGGATGTGAACTGCTTTGGACGATTGTGTTGGCATGCGTCGGCACGATTGTCTTGCAGTCATTGGCTGCGCGCGTGGGAATTCTGAGTCGCCATGGATTGGGCGAATCAATCCGCCAGTCATTTGCCGGCTCGAGATGGCGGTCCGTCATCGTGGCACTGGTGGTGGCCGCGATTGGCGTGGGCAACGCCGCCTATCAGACGGGGAATTTTACGGGCGGCGTGGCGGGTATTCGGTCGCTGTCAGGCAGTCCCGATTGGGTCTGGTTGATTGTTTTGGTGGGGATCACGTGCACGATGATTTTCACTGGCGGGTATCGTGTCGTGCAGTTCGTCTTGGTTGGTCTGGTGGTGCTGCTCAGCTTGTCGTTTCTCGGTGCCGCTTGCTGGTCGATGCCTCCCGTGAGCCGGCTGGTTGACGGCCTCTTGATCCCGCGTATCCGGGCAGATCGTCTGACGCTGATTCTAGCGCTCATTGGAACCACCATTGTTCCCTACAATCTGTTCCTCCATGCCAGCCGTGCGGCGACGACCTGGCAGCATGCCGAACCATCGCGGGCGATCCGGCAATCCGATTGGGACACGATATTGTCCGTATCCCTTGGTGGTCTCGTGACGGCATCGATTCTCATCACAGCGGACGCCGCATTTTGCGGAACCCAACGGTCCTGGACATCGACCCGAGACATCGCCAATCAACTCGAGCCCACACTGGGGCCAGCCAGTCGTGTTGCGTTCGCGATCGGCCTGTTCGCTGCAGGTCTCACCAGTTCGATCACGGCACCGATGGCGACTGCATACGCGGTATGCGGATGTCTCGGCTGGAAAGCCTCACCGACGAGTTGGCCCTTTCGAGCCATTGCGACCAGCGTGATCTTCGTCGGTGGTGCGGTGGCACTGTTATTTGGTCAAAGCCCATCGGCAACGATCATTTTCTCCCAAGTCGCCAACGGATTGTTGTTGCCGGTGGTGGCCGTGTTCTTATTCGTTGTCGTCGCAAAGCTGTCGAGCAAGGCGTCCATCCGTTTCGGCACGGGCCGAAAATGGCTCGCCGGATTCATCATCGTTGCCGTCGCGCTGCTAGGCACTTGGCGAATGGTCATCACGCTACGTTAATCGTTTCCGGCGACTCGAAATCGACGATTCTGTTGAGATGCACTTTAGCATCTCAGTTCTGGAAACGACTCTGCTTTACGTGTACCCAGGTCCGGGAAATCACAGGATCCCAACTCAGTCGAGTTAATTGAAGACTGGCTGATAATGCGAGCGAAATGCCTCCGCCCCATGTTCGCGAGAGAACAACTGACTAGACTTCGTCACTACGTCGGATTGATCAATCCCCAGTAGGTTTCGAAAACCCAAGGACTCCGATTCATCAAAATCGATCGCGATTCCTTCTCCAACCAGCAGCTCGTAGCTCGGGTCGTAATCCGTAAGCAAGATTGGAACTCCGAATCGAACCGAATCCGCCGTGACACCGGACTGCGCGATTTCCGCACGCTTTGGATTCCAAAGAACTGCCGTCTCACCAATGACCTGCTTTTTGAGTTCTTCGGGAAAATGCCTTTCGGCGATCACCTCACATTCAGTCGGAATGTTGTAGGACGAAAGTCGACTCGGCGTACCCGTCAGGACTGTTGGCTCGAAACCGAGTCCACGGAAGACGTTCGAATACGACAAGAACTCACGAAAATAACGTTTCTCGTCCACTCTACCTAAATAAGTAATGCGCTTTCGGTTGAGCCCATCTGAATCCACTTCACTCGGCATCAACAAAGGCGCGATAACGAGCCGTTTGCTCGGCACAAAAAAGCACTCCCTCGCTTTCGTGGCGAGTGCTGACCGGCTAACCAAAATGTGAGACGCAAATCGACAATCAAAAAACTGCACGAGATGCCAACCAATGCGTCGAAGAACATTGTGCGGTTTCGATTTCTTGATCTTCCAAATCAGTGAGGTCGGTTCATGCAAGTAATAGACGACACGGAGGCCCCTAAGCCTGGCAAGCGGTAGAACCACCAGGTTGAATATTCCGGTTGCTTGCACATACAAAGCCTCGCCACGATTCATACGTGACAAGACTCCAAGAACGTTACGAATCCCGCTCGCTCGAAGTACCTCGATTCGCTGCTCGCCGGCATACTGCGCCAAAGCATCAATATGCATGTCGTGGACGGCACTCTTGACCGCTGAATATCCCAAAATTCTTCCCGTCACTTTACACCATCTCCTTATCTGGCCGTTCGGCAAAATAATCGAACAGATCTTCGTTCAGCCGTACGCCGGGAAACCAACGATGCTCGCAAGAAGCAATCGCATCCTGCCCGCAGTGGGTCCAATTGATATGCCGACACGGCCTCAATCATCGTTATTGTCGCTGAAACCCTCAATGCAACAGACAGTGATTTGATCGCATGAATGGATACACAACACCGGATTCCGAGCTAAGTCAAATTTCAAAGAATTCTAGTTCGATCGGCGGCGACGTCTAGGTTGCCGTCAAGCCAATCCGAGCTCTCCAAGCTCGTCAATCAATCACCGAATAGAATCATTACTGACGGGTCAATCTTCAATTTGCGACGAATCCAGATAACCGCTAGAACGCCTCTTACCGTGGCACCAAATAGTACCGCCAAGGCTGCCCCTTCAAGCCCATACACGACAGCCAAGGGGAACATTAGGAGTAGACCGAGCCCTTCCCCAATAAGCGTCTGAGCAAATGCTTGGCGGTGTCCATCCGCCATCATCATGATCACCCCCGTTGGACCGGTAAGGCAGAATACCAGTGATGACATGACCAGAATATTAAGAGTCGTGCTCGCTGTTCTGTACTCTTCGGCAAACAACCCAAGCAGTTGTGGGCTGAATAGAACAGTGACAGCGGAAAGCAGCAGGGTCGGAATCAAAACGATCTTCATCGATTTTCGGCACGCGGCTTTCGCTCCCGCGAGATCACCCGAGTGATAGCACCTGGATATATGTGGTGCCAGCACGGTATTTAGACCGAACAAGGGCAACTGCAAGAGCTGAGACAATCTTTGCGACGCAAAGAAGGATCCGGCACGCTCCGCGTCGAGCGCAAAGAGCACCAAGCTTGCGCTCGCGTGGCTCACAAAGATTCCGGCCAGGGAGGCCAGGCAGTACCAAAGGGAATCCGATGCCCAAGTCGTCGTTGTGGGCTGCCGGTCCGCCAAGAGCGAACCGGATGGGAATCGCCTTACGAAATAAAGTATCTGAAGGAGCACGACGGTTCCGAGCGCAATGGCGATCATATAGACGGCCATCGTCGCGCTGGCCGCAATGCCTTTGGATAACACATAAAAAACGGAGAGTATCGATACGGATCTCCAAATGACGTCGCGTGGGGCGAGTGCCGGAATGACGGAGCCGGTTGCTCGCAATACACTGGCGACGTACTCGGCAGACGCCAGGAAAGCGGAAAGCAAAAAAACGGGAATTATGTCTCTCGGGGTCAGTTGGATCTCTGCCAACCAGCGTTCACATACCCAACCGCACGCCGCAATCAAAAAGAGCATTGCGATCGAAAATGCGCATAATGCGGAAGCCGTTCGACGAATGATCCAGCTTGCGCGTCCGTCATTCGGCTGGATTTCAAAGGCGGATAGCTCCTTCAATGCGAATGTGTGCTGCCCCCCGAGTGCCAGAAACGCAAGCAAATTACAGATGCCAAAGAGCGAAGCGAATCGACCGTACTCCTGCGATCCAAGCATTCTCGCTACAGCGAGCAGCATGAGAAAACTTAGACCGGCGGAGGCGGTTTTGATCAAGAAGCCTGCGATTGCCGTTCGTGATTGGATGAGAGTGGCCTCACTTGATTCGCTTCGGTCGGCAGCAGACAGAAGCCGAGAGCTTGGGGAAATGGAGAACGCTTTGGTTCAACAGACTTAGAATTTGGCTTGAGAATGACAAGCCCAACGATGTGGATTGTGTTTCGGGGTCCGCCGCATTGGAGATACTCAGGAAGGTGAAATGATTCGATACGATCTCAAGCATCTGTGCGGAAGCAATCGTGCGTTTCACGAAGTAAGACCCACAAGCTGAGATGAGACCTTGACACCAATGTCAAGTCGTTAGCCAATCTGCCGAAGCCGATAAGCGATTCCTCTGAAGACACCTTTCTGTCGAATCTGAGAGCACGTACTCCGGACCAAATCGGATGGTCCTAGTGCGCAATATCGAATCTTATTGACGGGTTTTTGGGCTTCGGCATACTTGGTTGGGTAACCCATCGTCGTCATTCTCTGAAAACAAACCGTCTCGACCATCTTGATCTCACTCGGTTTTAAATGGCTTTGGAACTTCTGTGTATTTCCGGCAACGATGTTGCTTGCTCCGGCGGCGTCGCCTAGTTGCTCTGCGGCGGCACGTGGCGAACACATCTTTGGATCGTATTCGACTTCCAGAAAATGGCAGATTCCTCGAAGGGTAATTTCAGGCGATGAGACCAGGTCCTCGTACCGAACCAAGTGACATTTGTCTGCAATCTGCAGGTCTTCAATAACGTCGAAGTAGTGATCGACATATGTTCTCCAGCGTGCGGCGGCACGATAAAGACTTTTTCCCCATACTGTCCTAGCCGACAGCGATGAATCTCTGGGGTCTCGAATGATGTGGATGAATCGAACATTTGGAACGCATCGATGAATTTGTTCGATGGCCAAAAGGTTGTTCGGCGTCTTATCGCCCACATAGCTATGCCCACTCGAGTCAACTCCGGGAATGAACTGCGACAAAAAGCATCGAAGGAAACCTTCCCATGAATCGACTTGCCGTCTCTCTAGGTCATCGGCAAGCAGTGATTGTGAGAAACCGATGCCTTTCTTGTCCATGTGGGTTTGGAAATTGGATCGAGTTACCCATCTCGAAACAGTTTCTAAGGTCTCTGGTGAACGGAAGTCCGGATGTGTTCCTAGCGAAGAGAGAAGTTGTGGGATTCCCTGAAGTTCATCCGGAGTGATTCCCACACGAGGGTGCTGACTGAGCAACTCCCTTAAAAGGGTTGTGCCGCTTCGTGGCACGCCGACAACAAACAGAAGGGGCAAAGAAGTCATTTGAAACAAACCAATCCGAAATCATGAAGCTCGATCTGGAATCAGGTGAATATGGGGAAAACAACGACGAGGAAACGCATGAGCAACAGGAGGTTATACAAGGGCACCTCTTTGAAGGGCCGGCGCCTTGCTGCTATTGAAAACGGAAGCTGCGATTGCGGAAGCGATGCCAAATGCCAAGCAGCTGACATAGTCCCATTCACCCGCTAGACCAACCATCATTCGTGTAATCGGAATTGAATAGAGGCATAACGCGGTCGCCACACTGCACTTGACGGCGGCACTACCCGAGTTCAGCGAAAGGTGGACGA
This sequence comes from Planctomycetota bacterium, assembly GCA_038748615.1. Taxonomy (GTDB): domain Bacteria; phylum Planctomycetota; class Planctomycetia; order Pirellulales; family Pirellulaceae; genus Rhodopirellula. Next base: position 30,369 of record JBCDIU010000027.1, read on the forward strand.
GATAGAGGCAAACGCTACTCAATAGGAGCAGAAAAAAAACGGAGAAAGAGAGGCCTAGCAATCCCGATTGGTGGAAGTGATTGATCACTAAGTTGTGGGCAAAAAATGGTTCCATGGTTCGGCTTGAGACCTTGACGCCGGCACCGACACCGACGTAACCGCTCTCCTTAACTTCCGCAATTGACTCAGCGATCTGTTCCGTTCGCGGATTGTCTTCGATATCGTGGACAAATTTTTGGGCCAGAATTTCGGAAGCTGGCTCGGCGGTCAGGGCGAGTAAGATCAAGGCTGTGCCGGACGCGACGATTCCGAATGCCATCAACCGATTCGCCAGAATCAAATAGAACGCGAGTATGCAAGCTGCAACGACGGTAGCTTGCCGACTCAGGGAGCTCACTGCGAAAGCTAATGGGATGATGATGGTCAGAAAGTCCTCCCAGAGCCGTTTCCAACGGATTTGGGAATCTCGCAGACGTGATAGGTTAAGGGCCGCTGCAAAGCAGGCGTACAAACATACGGAATGGCGACCGGCTGATGATGCCCCGGCGACTCCACCGAATGCGCTGAATAGTCGGTCATAGATCTGAAACTGGATTAGGTTTGGGCGTCCCGATGCGATCGCAGAGAGATAGACCTGAATCGCGTTGATTCCGAGGGCAGCCATCGACACACACAAGACAAGGAGCATCCCGTAGAACCCATACACGCTTGCTTTGCCGAGATACCGATGCACATCCTCGATCGGATATCGCGTAAGGCACAGGTAGATCAACAGAGACATTGCCACGTAGATACTGTTGCGCGCAATTCCAAGGCTGCCGGCCATTACCTCAGTCGAATAGATGAGTGAAATAAATAGTGGGAGTTGTAGTGAGGCGACCGAGATGAACAGAATATTGATCAGTTGATTCGTGGTGATGCGCGATGGCATGAGCAAGTAAAGGCTGCCTACCACGCCAACAAGCTGGATTCCTCCCAGTTGAGATACTTTCAAGCCAACTTGAGGTATCTTGAGCCACTGAAGTGGCGCGACGACAATTGCCACAAACAGTGCGCAGAGAATCACATTATCTTTTGACACGGCCAAACTTCGTTCTAAATAGGTCCAACGAGGGAACGATGATGGAGACGCTTCTTGGATGAGTTCACTGTTTTTTAATTGTGAGGTGGGGTTGGAATCGTATGCTCAAGGATTTTGTCTGCATGTTTAGACCAGCACAAGTTTTCTTGTACCCACTGCTTTGCGGATGATCCAATTGACCTCCGCAGTGATGGATCGCCAATGATTCTTTCCAGAGCTAAACAGATGTCGTCAAGCTTTCGACCGTCAATCACAAGACCTGTAACACGGTTTTGAACGAAATCGGCTGTGCCACCGTCTTTGCCGGCAATCACGGGAACACCGAAAGCCATTGCTTCCGCGACAACTAAGCCGAAACCTTCGACGTCGTCTCCCCCCAGGAGAGACACCTGCGGATGCATGAATATGTCAGCGCGATCATATAGGGTCCGCTTCTGTGCTTCCGTGACGCGTCCCAGGAGGTTGACTTCGTTGGTGAGGCCTTCGCTCAGAATGACCTCTTTGAGGAATGACATTTGTTCGCCGGTCCCAGCGATGTCGTACCTGAAATCCCGCGGCAGTTTTCCATCTGACTTCAATATGCCAACGGAACGGATCGCTGCGGCGACGTTCTTGCGCTCAACCAATCTGCAGACCGTGAACATTCGGATTCCGGGACCTTCAGAGCGGTGCTCGGCGGCGAGTTCGGCAGAAAGTGATAAGCCGTTCCAGTTTCGCATCCCCTTGTCGCCGGCGACGATCCCACGTTGGTGGGCTTCATCAAGCGTGAACTGGCTGACGGCAAAGATGTAGTCGACGCGATCCAGGACCGAGCGCATCAGAAACGCCATGATCCCTTTTGGAACAAAGATCTCTCGACCATGAATCGTTGTTGCAATTGGATTCCCAGAGCGGCAAAAGAGCAACGGAATCGCGACGCGCCAAGTTGTCGCATAGCCGAGTGTGAATGGGCGCCTTTTGAAAAGCGCTCGGCAAACGAGAAGCATTTTGATGAAAACGTAAAACTGGCCACCACCGCCGACGTTGTAGACCACAATTCTTCCGTCGCGGCGGAATCCAGACGGTCCTTCGGTCTGCGTTACGACGAGGCATCCAGTCCCTCGCGCTTTCATCGCAAGCGCCAGCTCCCTGCTGTACGTTTCGACGCCACCTGGACAAGGAGGAAACGCCTTAGCTGTCATGAGAACTCGCGGCGCGGGATTCATTTCATTCCAACCTTTACGACCGTGCGGACTGAGGGGGAATCCACGTTTGATAAGTACGGCCTTGGATCGAGTGAAAAACTCCAATGCCGACGGCGAGAAATGCAAGCCAAATTTCCCAGGGTTTACGCAGTTTTGGGACTCCAGCCCGTCCCATCATCAGGCAAAAGAGTACCGCACAAGAGGCCGTCAAGAAGTGCGGCAGAACACCGCTACGTGCGGAAGCGATTAAAGCAAAAACAGCCGCAAATGCGAGCCAATAGACAACTAGCCATCGCATGAGCTTGTGCGAAAGATATTTGTAGAGATCCCAAGGTTTGAATCCCAGGACGCGCTTGTAGAGGAGTCGATGGCAGTTGAAGCTCCGGCAGGCGATGCGAATTTTCCGCTGGAACTCGTCGCTCGTCTTGGTCGCGTTTTTCTCGAACGCGACCGCAGATCGCTCGTTCTTGACTTTGTATCCAGAGATGAGGATGTTCATGGACGTGAACATGTCATCAATGATCATGCTTGGTACAGGCGTGTACAAGGATCTTCGAATCGCAAAGAGCGCCCCGTCGGCACCCATCGTGGAGCCCGTGATGGACTCCCACTTCTTAATGAACTCCTCAAGACGCCAATAGAGCGTCCCAACTGCAGCGACATCGCATTCGTCGCCGTTGGTGTAGTGAAGAACTCCGCAAACACAACCCACGTCGTCATCGCTAAATCCCTTGACGAGGTGCTGAAGTGTATCTGCCTGAAGAAGTACGTTCGCGTCAGTGAAGACGGTAACTTCACCGGTTGCAATTTCCATCAGCTGATTCATCCCAGCGCTTTTTCCCGAGCGTTCATGGGATTCGACAACCCGTACTCGAGATTCGCTTTCTCGCGCTAATTCGGCCGTGCGGTCCGAGCAACCATCGGTAAATAGGAGCACCTCGACGCTGCCTGCATACGCGTCGGCAGCCTGCTCGAGATTCGCGAGCTTCTCCCCGATAACGTCTTCCTCGTTATAGGCGCATAAACAGATGCTAATCGATGGGCTAGTTGAATTCGCAGTGACGGCACTCTTGCGAACCAATACCCTTCCGACAACCCATAATGTCAGAGGGTATGTCACAAACGGATGTATCGCGAAGAATAGACAGAGACAACACGCGATGATGGCTGCGCTCGTCATTGAATGGGTCCCGAAAAACCTAACGCTCTATCGAATGATCGTATCGTCACACTCGCGGCTTCGCGTTGTTGCGCCAACATGATTGGTTGAATTGGACAACACGTTTGTGGAATGACGGCATATCAATGCGTCGCCAACCGGCTGCGGAATGGAGAGCTGTCGAGGCCTACGGGTTGGTACGGAAGCCGAGTCGGCGAAGATCATGCGTATCTTTGACGAGTGGGAGATTCGGCTGCACGCTTCATTTGCCGATTGGCGTTCACGGCAGCTCTCTTCTTTTTCGTATCAGCAGAACAAGCAAGACCAGGGTCCATGTAGCCGCGCCGAAACTCCGACGGGTCAACAACGCTTCGCCGTGATTCTAGTCACACGCGCGCCCCGTGCATGGCTCGTTTGGGCAATCGTCGTCAGCGGGGCCCAGTCGCCCAGAATTGTAGCGATTAAGACGATTTTCCCTTCTTTCGCGATCGAGTGATTTGGATGAATCGCCGGACACTCCAAACCAGTGCGCCTCCAGTCGGTTTCGGCAACGGCTCGGCAGGCGGGCATCAATCCATTCGGCGATAGGCTACTCGGAGCCAAGCCCGAGGCCAATTGTCATGCTCCGAGATGTGAATGACTCCCCATGAGTCAATCGATCAGTGGTCGACGGGGGCAACGACGAATGACCGCATCATTCATGGCTGTCACGGGGACCTAGTTGGTGGTCACTGACGTCGGCTCGTCTTCACTCTCGGCGTCAGATAGGAATACGGGTCGACCAACAGAGCAAAGCAAAGGCCAGATGCAATTCCCAGAAAACTTGACGTCGATGGGCCGGCGCTATCGCTACTCATATTCGAGGCAAGGTACGCGACCAGACCGAAGCCGACCCCGATACGAACAAATCTCGAATATTCGATGACGTGAAATTGCGCCGATCGACTGACGTGGATGGCGAGTTGCGCCAAGAGCCCAACTAAGACGGTCACGAGAACGAGGCCTGGAATTCCAAGTGAACGAAAGTAATCAATCAACCAATTGTGGCTGTGACTAAAACTATCGTTCATTCCCGCGACTGCGAGTCGAGAACCGGCTCCCGTCCCCCGCCAAGGATCTCGCATTCCGATCTCGATCGATTCGTTCCATATGATCCGGCGGTGCTGAATCGCTCGTATCTGCTCAAAATCGCCCTGCACGAGTCCTTCCATGATGTGGTACGTATTGGAGCTCAGGACGCTCAGTGAAGCGGCAAGCAAAACGGTTGCCAATGAAATGAGACCGATGGCTGCGCCTATGATTTTGAGAGATTGAATGAAGCTGCGTCTCTGGATGACAAAGGAAGCAAACATCACAAGGATCGCTAGTCCACTCACCAGGAGATTCGCTTTCGACCCCGTTGCGACGAGACCCATGAGCATGATCATCGTCGCGGCCGCCGCAAACTGGCGCCAACGTATCGAGTACCAGTCTTTGTCCAGCACGACCGCGAGTGCCAACGGGATCGTGCACGATAACGCGATTCCGGTTTGGTTGGGATGCTTGAACCCACCCATGAACCGACCGTAAATATCGGAAACATAGCTGGTCCAACCGTCGCGATCCACATTCCAAGCGATGACGCAGACCGAGAGAAACAGAGCGTGGATCGCTCCAAAGATCACACACGCGAGGATCAAGTGATGGACTTGTCGCAAGCTTTGGCAGCAATAGGGGACCGTGAAGAGTCCGGCGGCCATCATCGCCATGGCAGCAACAACTCGGAGCACGCGGAAGGGCTCCTCAGACCATTGCGCCGAGCAAATTGCTAACACGGCGATGAGCGTCATTATGAAAAAGCTAAGCCAATAGAGCTTTCTCGTCTTCGTTGGAAATCGACTCTCGGTTTGGATGCGACGGAGAGTTTGGATCAGCGTTATGAGCACCGCGACGCCCCACATTACCACGGTGACACTTAAGTTTGATGCCCGGTGCAACATCACGTTGGGCAACCATGAAGCTGCGATCGCAAGAACTGTGGCTGTGAATGCGGGTGAGTGCATGCGAAGGACCGGCCAAGTTGAGGTGGAATCGGCGTTTAGGTTACCCCTCGCCGACAAGCCCCCGTTCCTTTCTTGAGACCAACCCAGCGGATGCTCCGACAAAAGCCATGACCCAGAAACCGTGATCGAAGTCCCAGTATACAAGGCAAAGCTGCGCCATGGCGGCAAGCAGGACCGCCGCGCGTGTCACGAAGTAGACGCTCGCAGTTGGGTAAAAGTGTGTTTCGGCGACTGGTACTTGGGTGACATCGAGATGAATCGCTGAGAGCAACATTCCGATGAAGAGGCCAGCACCAATCCATCCGAATGCCAGACCAATGTTGAGGTAGGAGTTGTCGATAATGCTCACTCGCTTGAGTAACTCCGGATCCCTTGGAATTCCAGGAAGCTTCAATGGGGGAAAACCGTCTGATGCTTCCGTGCCGTACCCAAGTGGACCACCTTTCCAAAAGATAGGGCCGTATATACGGGGTGCCAACAGCCGATTCCGAGTGCCGCTATAGACTTCGGCCTCGTCCGAGTCGCCAAGGACGATGATTCTCGAGCGCTGCTGGCGATTGGTAGCCGATTCCAACGCGGTCAGCATGCCGTCCGAATTGAATACCGTGACCAAACCGATGACCACGGTTGCTCCCGCGAGTGTCCATCGAGCGATACGACTGTGCCAAGCTAGCACGATCAACGCAATCAACGGCACGCAAAGCATCGGCCCACGTGAAATGGTCGCGCCGATGCCAAGGACGATTGCCGCTAAGCTCATCGCACCCAGAATACGTTGCGCGCGTGGAATGCCGGATCGTGTCATCCACTCGATGGCGAATGGAATCAGTGTCAACAAGACAACGCCCAGAAAGATGGGATGACGCATTGGACCATGCGCACGGGTCAATCCGAATCGTGTATAGACCGGTAGGGCGACCTCATCATCGATTTCGCAAAACAGATACCGCCACAGATTGACGCCACTGAAGGCTTCCACCATGGCAGCAAGGCCGATCAGTCCGCCGACCACCGCGAACAAGGGCGATACCTTCTGCAGAGTGCCATTGCTTAGAAAGGCGTAGCGGCCCACGGCATAGGGCAACATCCATCTTCCATACGCAATCGCGATCCAGCTAAATGGCTGACCGGAGTGATAGGTGTCCACGACGATCTGCCAAGCCATCAGAGCACCCAGCAAATAATCGGTGACGTTCAGGTGCGAGAAGATCTCTCGACCCGAATGAGTGCAATAGATGATCAACCAAATCAGTGCTGTCGCGATCGGAACATTGATCGCGGTGCCAAGGATTTCGATCTCGAACCACGTTCCAGCCAGCAAGGACACCGACATCGCGGCCCCCAATGCGGTCTGTTGGCCGTGGCGTCGGGCAAACCACGTCGCGAATGCAAATGCCAAACCTAGAACGACGAAGAACGAGATTCCGTCGGTGAGCATGGTGCCGAGATGACGCAAGAGTACCGGACCGCCGACAACTACCTTCCGCGCCCATCACGAAATGGCAACGAGATTCGATCTTGGACGTGACGTGTGTGAATCGACTCAAACTCATTAAGTCTAGCTTTCTCATCCATGTCGACGCCTGAACCTTGCGCCCTGGCGCGACGTTCGGCTCGGACCGCATGCGATTCACTCGTTGTGTCCGCTTCAGATGGTAAATTGCCGCGACGTCAACGAACCCGGATGATCCGATCTCATCCCTTAGAATCGCTACAGCCAAACGATCGCTAAATCGATTTGATCGAGGGATTCCATTGGATGAAACTGATGTCCGTGTGGTGGGGCAGCGCGATACCCATTTAGGACTGAAGCAACTCTCGAGAAGTGATTGAGAACGATGTTCATATTTTGCAGAGGTTCTCGGATGCTCCATCGTGCAATGGCGTTCGGAATCCTGGTCGCCTCCGCGATATCCCAATGTCCGTGGGCCCAAGTCGGCTACGGGGATGACCTTCGCGCAAAGGATAAGCTTCCAGGATCGATTGCGGAGTCGATCGCGGACTGCGAGCGTTTGGAGAGCGACTTCGATCGGTTTCTCGCTGCAACGAGCGTCCCAGCGATCTCGCCTGTCTACCGGTCCGCCACCGCCAGGGATTTGGTCGTGCGTTGTGACACGATGGTGAGTCCTCGACAAATGGTGGCCGTCGTGCAGAAGCCGAATCGGTATGGAGCGACCTATCAAATCCCCGTTCCGGAGAAGTTCGAACACGTCTACAAGTTCCTGAAAGATCATCTCGGCGCCGCCGCCGAGCAAGGTGCGGCCATCATCCGATTTCCGAAGCGACATCATTTCTTGATCCGACCGCTTGTGCAGGGTGGACGTCACCTGAAGCTTGAGGGACTGACAGACTGCACGATTGATTTCAACGATTCCCTGCTCGAGTTCAGTCAAGTGTCGCCGGGAATTGTGATCGAGGATTGCGCGCGTGTTCAGCTCATCAACGGAACGATCCGCGGCGCATCGCAGATCGCCAGCATCGGGCGGCCCGTTGATTCAGGGGACTCGTCCGGCCGCATTGGTTTTGAAGTCCTACCCGAGTTCCGGCGCCAAATAAAACCCTCGCCCGTCTCCGGTGAAGCACCGCTGCTGACCGTGGGCCGAGCCAAACACGCGCCTGGATTTGGATGGCTGATCAATTCGGCGGGCTACTTCGAGTGGTTTGTTAATCGCGAACCTCGCCTCAATCGATTTCGCTTTGATGAGTCTTCGGGACGTTTCATGCCAATGGGGCAACAGGTGGAACCCGTCGGCCTCGATCCGGAAGCGGAAGCTGTTTGGCTATTGCACGAGAACAACGCCGGTCATGCCCTACTGCTCGACAACGAGGAAAAGCGAGGCGTGGAAGACTTGTCGCTTGTCGATCTTCGTTTCCAGAATATACCCGGGAGGGTGGTCGCCGGGCAAATCCAACGCGGACTTCACGTTTCCGAATGTCGGTTTGAGCGAAATCCGACGGACCCACATGCGATCTTTGCTGTCGCATCGGACACGATTCACATCAATGCGGCCGAAGGCGATATCGTCATCGAGAAGTCAACATTCGATGCCAGCTTGGATGACAAGATCAACATTAAGGCCAACTACTGGAAAATCACCGAGGTCAATTCGATCGAACACACGATTGTGGTTGAACCGGCGGGTCGATCCACGAGTCTGCATCGCTGGGGTACCGCAGCGCAGGAGGGAATCGTGACGGATCATGAACTCAACATCGTCGCGAAATTTCGATTGAGTGAAACATCGATTCGCGAGAACGGGAAGCGGCACCGACTGAAGATCGACGGGCGACCCGATGTCGCCTGGCGTGGAAAGCTCATTGCCAATACCGATACCGCGGGCGCCCGCATCGTCATTCGAGAAAATCTGTTTCGTGATACGCGAAGCCAAGCCGTCTTGGTGCAGGCGAGTCACGTACTTGTCCAAGCGAATCGATTCGAACGGATCGCCGGCCCCGCGGTGAAGATTCACTTTGGGCTGAACGATTGGTTCGAATCGATCGCCCCCCGAAACATCGTCATCGAAGACAATCGATTTGGGGATTGCGCCTTCGCACCCAGTAAGCCGTCCAAAGCCATCCTTTTGCAGCAAACCGGTCGCGACGGACGACCGATTTCTCTCATTCGCGACGTTCGCATCCTCGGAAATAAGAGTCTCTGGTCCTCGGTCGCATCCAGATAGTCCAGAGATCTCCGCAGCGCATTTATGCCGCGGATGTGCCAAACTGCGTTCGAATGTCAAATACCCAGAAGCCGAGCAGCCGTCGAACGGCCATCACCGCTAGCACATTTTGAAAGATCAAAGCCATCGACGTTGCCAATGCGACCCCCACGGGACCCAGCCACGGCGTGAGGCTCAGTGCCAAACAGGATGAACACGTGGCAGATCCCCAACAAATGTTCCGTAGGACTCGTTCGTGGTCGCACATGGTCAATAGTTGGTTGACCGATCCGGTGATCACATTGAAGTATTGCCCCAACGCGTAAATGCACAGGATCGTGGCGCTTCCGCGGTAGTGATTCCCAAACGAACTCATGATCAGGGGCGCCCCAACGATCACGGCGGCAAATAGGATCGATCCGAGCCCGATCAGGTATCGCGAGCACTGATTCACCGTGTGACGAAGCCCGGCCATGTCCCCTTGGGAATGATGGAACCGAAAAGTCGGTGCAAAGGTAAATGACACGACTATCAACAAAAAGTTGATTAAATTGCCCGCTCGCTGGGCCAAGTTGACTTCGGCGATTTCCGCCGTCGCGAGAAAGTAACCGGCGATCACCAAAGGTGACCAGTTCATCACCAACTGGCACGCGTTCAATGACCAAAAGTCAAAGCTTTCTCGCGGAATCTTTCGGACCAGTGGAGACAGTGGCGGGACACGATTCGGTGCGATGATCCAACACCAACTCGCTACGGCCAACATCGCCATGACGAGACAGGCAACAAGGTGGCACGAGATGACTTGGTCGGCCGTCGAGGGTCTAAACACCAGCACCAGCCCGACGGTGATCGCAGGAACGCCGATGTGAGAAAAGAAAATCGAACTCGCCAGACGTCGCAGGCCATGGAGATGTCCCGATACGGCGACAGCGATGGCTGCCGTCAGGGAACCAATGGCGAGACGCAATGCGTTGCCTGCGAAGAAACCGTAGGTGGCTGAGTCTCCCAATCCGCGATCGACGAGCCAACCAATCGACAACAACACCGTAGTAGCAATTAGCAGAGCGCGACTGTGCAACGTCACGAGGTCTGTGGCGACCGATCGTGCCTCGTCGGTGATGGACTCGAACCGGCTAAGCTCTCGCATCGCATACTGGAACGTTCCCAACAGCGTCAGCGGTGACAGGATCGTGAAGCAGGTGAGATAGAAAAGGAACTCGCCCGTTTCGTCTTTCGTCAGACCTCGCGCGACGACCCATGCCAGCAGCAACTGGCTCACGGCGCCCAGGCCGCGGGAGACCACCGTCCGAAGCAGTGGAAGCAACTTCCTGATGAGCTGTGGGATTTTTTTCGGACGCGTCATGGTTGATCGAGCCATCTCGCTGGTCGCCGCGTTTGGAGCCCATGTCCGCGTAAAGCGATCGTTTGATTCACGAACCGAATAATCTGGTCGATACTGGATCCATCTTCGGCTCGACGGGATCCAACAGTCGCAACAGCGGGATCAACGCCAACCAAACGAACCCCGGTAGCGCCATGGCCACCATTTTGTCCAAGGATTCTTGGAAATTCCCTCCGACGGCCGCCAACCATGTCATGGCGAAGGCATAGGACCAGAACATTGGCTCGTTACGAATCCGGTGAAAGATGGTCGTTAGCACCGCCAACAGGACTCCATACGCAGCACCGCCCAACAAGAGACCACGAAAGCCCGCAGCCAACCAAAACATCCCGGGTAGCGTCGTGCCATATCCGACGCCCGAAGCGAACACTTCCGGGAAGTAATGTTCCATGAAGGGCTTTCTCGCTCCGTTGATGATGATGCCAGATTGCTTCTTGAGCGAATCGGACGAGCTGATCAGCGTAAAGTTGGCGAACCCGTCAAAGTTCCGTTTCTTCATGAAGATGTTGCTGGGATTGATTTTATCCGCCAACTCTTTGCCATCGAAGTGCCGAAGGCCGCCACGCAAACTGCTGAAGACCGGGTCGAATACGAGTAACACCAAGACACCCAGCGTCCCAACGGCGAACAGGGCCGCCCAATTGATTCGGTTTCGTCGACATGCCACATAGGCGACGCCCAGGACGATCGGCCAAAGCAGACGGCCGCGTGCGGCGGTGAAGAAGATGGCCGTGCCCAAGAGCAAAACAACGACAATCGCGAGGACGTGGTTGCGATGAAATAGCGCATGTCCGTTGAGCACGGCCATCGCGTAGAGCCCAAAAAAGCCAACGGCCGTCGCGACCATTCCTGCAGGCGTCTTCACCAGTTCGCTACGGAAGCCATCGCTGCCGGCCAACTGCGTCGCCAGGTAAACCATCGCAACGAAACCGGCACCATAAAACAGCCAAAGCATCTGATGCTCGCTGCGGCGCAAAGTGCGAAACCGAATGTTCTGCATCGCCAGGACGGACCAGGAACCCAGCAACGCGCGACCGGCCAAGAGCCCAATCAAAATCGTTCCCAGGAAAAAGACCAGTCGCCACTGGCTCCAAAGCACGTTGTCCTGAGTCGCCGCAGGGAAACCAAGGACAAAGTGATCATTGGTGATTGAAACCAATTGGGGAATCAGAAACCACAGCGTGTAGAAGAACGCCAACCAACAGCCAGGATTCAGGTAACGCTGAATCACATGTCGACCGCCCGCTGCGGAAATGCGGGCGATGCCCCAAAGCAATACAGGCTGGACCAAAATCGCCAATATCTGCAGAAACACATCCATCAGTCGCCACCCTGCTCCCAGTGACGAACGTTCTCGTCGCGAATCCGATGGGCTAGTTCGTGATCGTCCGCGAAAAAGGCTCGCAGAGTTGCTTGACTCGCCGATTCCTGAGGCTTGACGGCTTTCCGCCGAAAGAAATTCTCTTTGGTGACGCGACGCACATGACCAGCGACGGGGAAGCAACGTTCCATTGCACGCAACGCCTGGTTGAAGCCGGACTTCTTGAACGCTTTGTAGAACCCGTGAAATCGAATCGATGCAAACTGATTCAACGTAGGCGGTTGGCCGCTCAATGTGGTTCGACCGTCGAAGAAGCGGTTCACCCGGTTAGCCAAATCACTATCGTTATCGGACAGCTCATCCATCCGCAGTACCAACACTCGGTCGTGCCCGAGGACTTCGATCCAGCGCTGGATACTCGATCCGTGGCGGCAGACGCGAACATAGTCTTGCATCAGTGGGATGATCTTTTTCTGATCGAAGGCATCGCACGCGTGTTGCCAACTGCGATCAAAATCGATGTCGAATGCTTGATCGGCTTGGACAACCTGCTGGTGCCACGACACCACCGCGTCGACGGGATCGCGATAGATCAAAATGACCTTGATGTCGTCTCGCTCGGCGACACATTCCTGAAGCACGTCACTATAGGCGTTCAGCGTCGACGCTTCGACGCGAACGGACTCACCGGAATCGGAAAAGCACTTTGCCAGTTCGCCCTCCGCCGCAATCTCGCCCTGACGGCGATGCTCGCGACATAAGAGGAACGTCTCTTTTGGGTTCGAAACCGATATCGACGGACACGAGTTCATCCAATGAGCCAACGATGTCGTCCCACACTTTGGAAAACCGGCCAAGACACAATGCAGTTCAGCTCGTCTCAACTGGTTGGCAACGATCTCTGGTAGGTGTTCGTCGACAGGTTGCGAGATGGCGGCGGTGTTCATGACTTAGACCACCGTTTCGTAGAGCTGGCGCCACTGATCCAGAATGACACGCAGATCAAAGTGATTGGACGCATATTCGTAGCTGGCCGTTTGTTGCTGATCCAAGAGCCGATCATCGTTCATCAAACGTCCAATCGCCTCGACATACTCCGATTCACCATCGCAAGCGAACCCATTTCGAAACTCCATGCCGCGACGGTCACCGTCCAGGCAGTCCATGTTGCCGGGGAATCGCGAAGTGACGATCGCCTTGGAAAGGCAAACACTTTCGATCAAGAACCGAGAGAGACCTTCCCAACGCGAAGGAAGAAACACAAACCGGCTCTTTTGAATCAAGCGAAGCAGGTCGGCATGCGGCATGTAAGTCTGTAGACGCACATTCTCCGGCAGCGGACCATACTCATTCTCGTTGGTCGATTGAACATCACCCACCCAGGTGAAAGAGACATCGGGTAACTCACGAGCCACGGCAGTGAAGATATCGAAGCCCTTTTGTTCGCAGATGCGACCCACTCCCAGTACGGTCGAATCGAGACCTTGGAGGCAAGCCGGCGGTGAGACGTTGTAACCGTTGTTGATGCATGTGGCCGGTCCGCCCAGCTTCCTGCCAAGCTCATACTCATAGGGTCCGCAGCCGATCGTCGTGCACCACTTGGCAGTCGTCTTTTCGATCCGTCGGATGGCCGATCGAACCGGACGGGACAGATCCTGCCTCAAGAACGCGTAGCCTCGTGGTGAATAAAGTACCGGCGAATCGAGCTTGCGGCCCAGTAGTTTGGCGTACATGCCACCGTAGGAACTGTGCCCATGCACGATTCGGAAACTCTTCAGCTCCTTCCTTAGAAAACGTAGGTTGATCACGTGTCGCATGGGACCCGTGCCAGGCAACGGCCGCAATCGCACCGAGTCAGGCAGGGACCTCAACTCGATGTCGGTTCCCTGACGCACGCCGTAATAGACGGTCGTTTCGCCCAAGTCCTTGGCCGACTGGCACAGCTGCAAGACGGACCTCGCCGTTCCATATGCAAACGACTCGGCTATGTGGGCAATGGCGGTCATCTCAGCCAGTCAATGAAGGCGAAACAGAGCAGCGACCTGAGTCGCCGGCTGGAGAGCCACGATCGTGACTTTGACCGGCTGAAGCGGATTCGAACCATCGGTGTGCCAACGCAACCAATGTCAGTCATGACGAGGTCGTCAACGCACGCGAATAAAAATAATGTTCCCCCCGCCGAGAGGATCTTAATCGGAGCGATTCCGGACGCAAATCTGTTGAGGGGCAGAAATCGCCCTGAAGCAAAAAATTGGATCGAAAACGCCAAATAACGCGGTCAGAACGCATGAAAGGCTACCAAAGTCAAAGGTTCCGTCCCGGTTCTCGCGGCCGCTCATTGGTTCTCGTATCGCGTCTGTAGCGACTCCACATCCATCGGCCCAGAGCGCACGGCGTTCATCGCTCGAACCGCCGCTTCGGCAGCGGAAAGTGTCGTGATGCACGGAACACCATGCTGCACGCCCGCGGCGCGGATTTTTCCCTCATCGGTCCGCGCGCCCTTTCCCGATGGCGTATTGAGAATGAGCTGGACATCGTCGTTCTTCAAATAGTCGATCAGGTTCGGATGTCCCTCGGCAATCTTTCGAATGCGAGTGACGGATACACCGGCATCCTGCAATCTCGCCGCAGTGCCCTCGGTTGCGAGCAAGTTGAATCCAAGAGCATGGAGATCCCGACCGAGGCTTGCGGCGGCGTCTTTGTGACGAGGTGACAGGCTCAGGAATACGTTGCCTGATTCCGGTAGCACCGTACCGGCGGCGAGTTGGCTTTTCGCGAACGCCATCGAGAACTGATCGCTGATTCCCATGACCTCACCGGTGCTCCGCATCTCGGGGCCGAGCACGATATCGACGCCTGCGAATTTGCGAAACGGAAACACGCTCTCCTTAATCGAAACGTGACGTGGAATCGGTTCATCGGTCACATCGAGCTCGGCAAGTGTCATTCCGGTCATGACTTTCGTCGCAATTCGGGCGACCGGAACGCCGGTGGCCTTGGCAACAAACGGCACCGTGCGACTGGCACGCGGGTTCACTTCCAACACATAGACCCTCGGACCGTCGATCTCGATCTTCACGGCGAACTGAATGTTCATCAGTCCGACCACGTTGAGGCGCGCAGCGAGCTTCCTCGTCGCATTGCGAATGTCCGCCAGCACGGGTTGGGGCAAGCTAAATGACGGAATGCAGCACGCCGAATCTCCTGAATGAACTCCCGCCTCTTCGATGTGCTCCATGATCCCCATGATAACACAATCCGTGCCGTCGGAGATTGCATCAACGTCGACCTCCGTCGCATCTTCAAGGAAACGGTCGATGAGGACCGGTTGTCCGTCGGCGACGATGAATGCTTCGGCGACGTAGCGGTCAAACTGCGTTTGGTCGTAACAGATTTCCATGGCTCGTCCGCCGAGCACAAAACTCGGGCGCACCAGTGCCGGAAAGCCGATCCGCTTGGCTTCGGCGCGGGCCTCCTCCATGGTCCGAGCGATTCCCGAAGGTGGCTGCAAGAGACCGAGTTCATCGATCAGACTGCTAAACAGCTCACGATCCTCGGCCGCCTCGATCGTGTCGACGCTGGTACCGATGATTGGAACGCCGGCGGTCTCGAGACCGCGCGCCAAATTCAAAGGTGTTTGTCCGCCAAACTGGACGATCACACCGTCGGGATCGATGGCCTCGACGATGTTTAACACGTCCTCGGTCGTCAATGGCTCAAAGAACAGCATGTCGGACGTGTCGTAATCGGTACTGACCGTCTCCGGATTGCTATTGACCATGACACTCTGAATGCCGAGTTCCTGCAGCGCAAAGGACGCATGGCAACAGCAATAGTCGAACTCAATACCCTGGCCGATCCGGTTGGGACCGCCACCCAGAATCATGATGCGTTTTTGGTCATCTTTAGGCGGCAGCTCGGTCTCGGACTCATACGTGCTGTAGTAGTACGGCGTGAATGCCTCGAATTCGGCGGCGCAGGTGTCAACACTCTTGTAGACCGGACGCACTCCCAGCGACTGCCGATGAAGGCGAACTTTGGTCTCGCTCGTCGAAGTGGTCGTAGCGATCTGCCGATCTGAAAACCCGCGACGTTTCAGCGCTCGCATCGAGTCCGCATCGATCGCGTCCAAAGAATCGAATGCTCGCAGACGCCCTTCGGCTTCGGTGATCTGCAACATGTGATCGAGGAACCACCGATCGATGTGCGTCAGTTCAAAGATCTCATCGATACTCATCCCGGATTGGATGGCGTAGCGGACATAGAAGATCCGTTCGGCGCCGGGCGTCGAAAGCCGAGCTCGAATTTCGCCATCGTCGGGCTGATCGTCCGTGCCCCAACGGTCCTTGGTATCGCAACCGAGTCCAAAGGCTCCCACCTCCAGTCCGCGCATCGCCTTTTGCAGACTCTCCTGGAACGTGCGCCCGATCGCCATGGTCTCCCCGACACTTTTCATCTGCGTGGTCAGTGTCGAGTCGGCTTCAGGGAACTTTTCGAATGCAAATCGAGGCATCTTTGTGACGACATAGTCAATCGATGGCTCGAAACATGCCTTGGTCTGTTGAGTGATGTCATTGGGAAGTTCCCAAAGCCGGTATCCGACCGCCAGCTTGGCGGCAATTTTGGCGATGGGAAAGCCGGTCGCTTTACTGGCCAATGCGGACGATCGCGAAACGCGTGGATTCATTTCAATCACGATCATCCGCCCCGTTTCGGGATGAATCGCGAATTGAATATTGCTGCCTCCGGTTTCCACGCCAATCTCGCGAATGACGGCCAAGGACGCATCACGCATCCGTTGATACTCTTTATCCGTCAACGTCTGGGCGGGGGCGACGGTGATCGAATCGCCCGTGTGAACGCCCATCGCATCGAAGTTCTCGATCGAGCAGATGATGACGCAGTTGTCGTCGCGATCGCGAACTACTTCCATTTCATACTCTTTCCATCCGATGATGGATTCTTCGATGAGTACTTCCGTGACAGGGGACTGATCCAGACCGTTCTGCACGAGCGCGTCGAAGTCATCCTTGTTGTATGCAATTGCGGAACCGCTGCCCCCCATCGTGAAACTGGGTCGCACCACGGCGGGCAAGCCAACTTTGGCAAGTGCATCCCGCGCCTCTGGCAGCGTGTGCACCGTGTAGCCCTCGCAAATATCCAGGCCGATCGATTCCATAGCCGCCTTGAATTGGTCTCGTTCCTCCGCTTTCGCGATGACCTTGGCGTTGGCGGCAATCATTTCGACGCCGTACTTCTCCAGAACGCCGTTGGCGTCCAAGTCCATTGCAACATTCAATCCCGTCTGGCCGCCGAGCGTCGGCAGCAGCGCGTCGGGGCGCTCCTTGGCAATGACTTTCTCCACCATCTGCCACGTCAATGGCTCGATGTAGGTGGCATCGGCCGTCGCCGGATCCGTCATGATCGTTGCAGGATTGCTATTGACCAAGACGACTTCATAACCCTCTTCACGCAGTGCTTTGCAGGCTTGCGTTCCCGAGTAATCAAACTCACATGCTTGTCCAATGACGATCGGTCCACTACCGATCAGGAGAATCTTCTGGATGTCGTCGCGACGTGGCACAGGCGGTCTCGGGCGCGGGTGGGGGTCAGAGCGGAAGGGGGTGTGGGCAACGCTGGCTGGCAAGCCAGGGCAGAGACTCCGGCAAGGCCGGGCCAAATTTAGCAAACCTTAGCAGAGTTGTTCGGTTCCGCCGAGGACGGCAACCACGTCTCGAGACCGGCCAAGTTCCCAGCCTACCGGCTGCTACACTATCGCCAGCAAACCATGGTGCCCTCTCGAAGACTTGCCTTGATCCATTCCGAAGCTCCCGCGCTGTCCGTCGACGATCTAACTGTGGCCTACCACCGGAAACCCGTGATCTGGGATATCGAATTCCAGATTCCGCAGGGGAAACTGGTGGGCGTCGTCGGGCCCAACGGTGCTGGAAAGAGCACGCTATTGAAAGCAATCATGGACTTGATTCCGTCTGTGAGCGGCCGAGTGGAGGTGTTCGGGCAGCCCTACGCCAAGTCACGCCACCGCGTCGGCTATGTCCCGCAGCGGGAGAGCGTCGACTGGGACTTTCCCGTCGACGCATTGGAAGTGGTGACCATGGGGTTGTATCGCCAGATCGGGTGGCTGCGCCCCGTGCGGCCGCGACATCGCGAGCAAGCCTACGAGGCTCTCGCACGCGTCGGCATCGCCGACCTCGCCAACCGCCAAATCAGCCAACTATCAGGAGGTCAACAACAACGAACGTTCTTGGCCAGAGCGCTCGTTCAGAACGCGGACCTGTATCTGATGGATGAACCCCTCGCCGCCGTCGACGCATCGACCGAAGCCACCATCATTGATCTGCTTCGCCAAATGAGAGCGGATGGTAAGACGGCGATCGTCATCCATCATGACTTGCAAAGCGTCCCGGACTATTTCGACCACGTGGTGCTGCTCAACATGCGAGTGGTCGCCACGGGTCCGACCGCCGAGGTGTTCACGAGTGAAAACCTTCAAAAAACTTACGGTGGTCGACTAACACTTCTCGACGAAGTGACCGAAGCGATGCGCCGCCGAGAGAGATCGATTTAGTCCAGATCACGAAAAATCAATCACCAAGCCATTGATGGATCGCCGCCATCGTCGGCGGGTCCGGCTTGAATGATCCTGGGCGATGTCCTTGAGCGATCATCAGGGGTGTCCAGCCGTACTCGTTCTTGCGGTTCCATACCGATGGTTTGACGCCCGAGGTGCCGACAAGTGCGACCGCCTCCGGCCAATTACGGTAGGCGGCACCGTGCATGGCGGTTTCACCGTTGTTGTCGACCACAGCGATATCGAGGCCGAGTTCGGCTAACCGCGTCCAGATGGTTTCGAGTTCCTCGAACGTGCCAGGGTATCCGTCGGTCGGATTGACGACACCGATACCGGCGGCCGCTAGCAAGGCGGTCGTGCCATCGTGATTCGTGACGGTCGGATCGGCACCTAGCCGCAAAAGCAAATCCACGAGAGCGACATCGAGGGTGTGGCACGCCATGATCAGCGGCGTGGCGCCGCGGTGATTCAGTCGCGCGCGTCCGCTGCGTCCCCTGCGAAGTGGTGCATTCACGTCCGCGCCCGCCTCGACGATCGCCTCGACGAATTGCAGACTGGTCAAAATTCCCGATCCACTTGGTTCAGGATCACCGGCGGGGTTGTCGCCTAGCTGCGCGCGACGAACCCACGATATCGCGTGCAGGGGCGTGTAGCCGCTGGATTGTTCGTTGGGGTCGGCCCCTCGATCGATCAGCCTCATCGCCAGTTCAAAATGTCCGCTTTCGACGGCCAACATCAACGCGGTCATCCCGTCACGCGGATTGCGTCCGGAAGTACGCTTCGGTGACATTTCCGCACGGACGTCGATCCCAGCGTCGATCAGCCTCATGACCGTCGCGATATGCCCTTGTCGAGCCGCCACGTGCATCGCCGTGAACCCGGCATCGACCGTTTTTTGAACGTCGGCTCCGTGTTCGACCAGGCAGTTCACAACGGATTCGTGACCTTCCACAGCCGCGAACATCAGCGCCGTCTGACCATTCCGTTGCACTTTGTTGATGCCGGCTCCCTGACGAATCAGTTGGGTGACGACATCGACATTGCCGGCACGCGAAGCACGCATCAAACAGGTGACACCGCCAGTCAATTCGGCGTTGGGATCGCCACCGGCTGCCAGTAGAGCGTCGACACTAGCCTCATCACCCGACGCGCAGGCGATGGCCAGGGGAGTGACGCCATAATCGGTTCTCGCGTTGACATCTTCGCCGGCCTGGATCGCTTCGCGTAATTGGTCGATATCGGAGCTTATGACGGCTTGGTGCAGCCGAGTCAGACCCGCTGGGCCCACGGCCGAAGCATCCATCCCAAGACAGGCCACCCCGAGCCAGCTCAGGAATCTCACAACGATCGGAAGACGCGACTTCATGCCATCAAACCTCGACCGGATCAAACAGATCCTCCACACGCCCGGTGCTGTCGGCAAACGTTTCCATCGGAACGCCCACTTTGTTCAGCAGCGTTAGATGCAAATTGGATAGCGGTGTCGCGTCGTTAAACCGAATGTGTTTTCCGCCTCGCATTCGTCCGGCGGCTCCACCGGCAACGACGACGGGTAAGTTGTCATGATCGTGAGCGTCTGAATCTCCCATGCCGCTTCCGTACATGTACAGCGAATGGTCCAGCAAGGTGCCATCCGCCTCGGGAGTGTCGGCGAGTTTTTGAAGGAACTCGGCGAACAGCGACATGTGGTGCTGGTTGATTTTGGCGACCTTGGCAAGCTTGTCGGGATTGCCGCCGTGGTGCGTGACGGGATGGTGCGGCTCGGGAACGCCTATCTCGGGATAGGTACGCGTGCTGGCCTCCCTCGCCAATTGAAACGTGACAATGCGGGTGATGTCGCCGCGGAAAGCAAGCCACTGCAAGTCGAACATCAACCTTGCGTGGTCCGCGAACGCGGGCGGCACACCCACCGGCCGATCGAGATCGGGAAGCGGGTTATCCCGAGCGGTCGACTCCGCATGCAGGATGCGACGTTCGATCTCTCGGATGCTTTCCAAGTAGTCGTCAATCTTGTTGCCATCATCCGCCCCGACCCGTGCCCGCAGTCGCTTGATTTCCGCAGTCACGCTGTCGAGCAAACTGCCGCGGCGCTGCAGCGCGGCGGCGCGCTGCTCAGGGGATCCTCCCTCGCCGAACAACTGTTCGAAGACAATTCTGGGATGAGCCTCTGGAGGCAACGGCGTCGTCGGCGACGACCAGGACAAATTGTTTTGATAGACGCAAGCGTATCCGTTGTCGCACTGTCCAACCGTTGAAAGCAGATCCATGGATAGCTCCAGCGAGGGCAGCTGTGTCGTGTGCCCGAACTGCTTGGCGGCGATCTGATCGACGGTCGTGCCGAGATAGTAGTCGCTCGACTCCGTTAGCTTAGCGCGAGCTGCACTCAGGAACGCTGAATTGCTGGTCGCGTGCGAACCAGGGTAAGCGTTCTGAAGGCTGGTGTTGGAGATGACGGTCACTTGATTCTTGACCGGTTCCAACGACGCCAAGCTGGATGGCAACTGGTCGAGTGTGTCACCGTCGGGTGTCCATTCGGCGGGGTTGTAACCCATTGGAATGTAGACGTAGCCAATACGACGTAACGCCGATGCGGCTGCCGGCGTGGATTCCGCAGCGGTCAGACTCGGTACCATTGCGTCGAGCAAAGGCAACGCGACCGCGGTCCCGGCGCCGCGAAGGATCGTACGCCTCGGAAGCGATTTCTGGGTGACGAAGCCGGCGGCTCGATTGATCGACAATGATGTCTTATCGCGGGACGATTGATTCGGGGGCTTCATCATGGTTTCACCGTACGATGTCGGAAGGGATAGCTGGTCGCCATGCCTCGGATCAAACTCGAAAATCGGTAGCCCTGGTCACCGGCCTGTTTGACAATGCCACGAACGGTCGCGGCATCGCGATGGTCAACATCACGCCCCAAGGCGAATGTGAGCAGTTTCTCCACCATGCAGGATACAAAGGATTCGGGATGAGCTGTTAGGCTGGCCTCTAAATCAGCGACGCCATGGACACCGGTCCCATCAGGCAGAATGCCAGATGAATCAATTACCAGGTCGCCGTCGTAATCTCGGTATCGACCGACGGCATCATAGTGATCCAGAGCAAAACCGACGGGATCGATCAAATCGTGGCATGTGGCGCAGGCGTCATTTTGCCGATGCTGGGCAAGTCGTTCACGAAAAGTCGCCGACACGAGCGTGGCTTTCTCTTTGAGCGTTGGGACGTCAGGCGGCGGCGGAGGGGGAGGCGTGCCGATGAGATTTTCGAGGATCCAGTTACCGCGGATCGTGGGGGACGTGCGTGTCGCGTACGACGTGACCGAGAGAATGCTGCCGTGACGCAGAATGCCCCCGCGTTTGGAATCTGCCGGCAAGGTGACACGACGAAAGTGACTGCCGATGACGCCGGGAATGCCATAGTGCCGGGCCAAGCGTTCATTCAAAAACGTGACACGGCTTTCAATCAGACTCAGCACCGACGCGTCCCGCCTCATCATGTCGGAAAACAACCATTCGGTTTCCTTCCGAAACGCGCGGCGGAGGTTCTCATCGAAGTCAGGAAACGCTCGTAAATCCGGTTTGAAGGCATCCAGGTTGCGGAGATGCAACCACTGCGATGCGAAGTTGTTAACAAGCGAAAACGACTTCGCGTCCGCCAGCATGCGGTCGACCTGACGTGCGAGTGTCTCCGGCGCGGAGAGTTGTTCTGAGGAAGCCAGGTCCAGCAACTCGTCGTCGGGGAGACTGCTCCAGAGGAAATACGACAGTCGTGAGGCAAGCTCCACATCCGAAACTTTCTCGACCGATGGGTCTTCCACCCGGAAAAGGAAATGTGGATTCACAAGAACGGCCGCCAGGGCTTCTTGGATTCCGCGTTCGAACCGGTCTGGCTCGGTCGGATGCAAATCGATGGTCTCGATGAAGAATTGCATCGGCACGCGCAGGTCGTCGGAGGCCACCTCCCGGCGATAAGCATGGCGAAGCAGCGGCCGTAGCGTTCGTTCCGCCGCGTCAATCAGATCATCGCGAACGGACGATTCAGGTTCGACGGTGAAAATTCGTTGCTGGCTCGGCGTCGATCGCATGCCAGCCGGGGCGGACACGCTGGACTCGTTCGATTCCGATTCGTAGGTGAGGGGCCCAACAATCGAGACTTCGAACACGGCTGGATACTGCCGCGGATGTCGGTGCCGATTGTAAGCGGCATGAAATGGTTCTCGTTTGATCGTGAGTATCGAGTCGCCATCGTCAACAAACGTGACCGCAATGTCGTGGGGCCCAGCTGACAATGGCAATCGAACGTTGAGATTCGAATCCACATGCGTGTAGTCTTTATTCTTGGGCCGCAAGACTTCGAATCGATGCTTGCGTTGCCCGTCAACGAGAACATCCAGCTTGGCATCGCGATTGAGTCCTTCGACCATTTCATCTCGATCACGCGTCAACCGTATCGCCAACTGGTACGTCCCCGACTCCGGTAACGTGGCTTGAACCAGGGTGCCGCCGCGCGTTCCCAGCGGCATTCCATCGAGGTGCCGATCCTGAGTCAGGTCAGCCGGTAACCGAACCGTGATCCCGATGGGCGACCCAGTCGGACGGCCAACGGCAAGCCGGCTGATCTTTTGGGCGGCTGTCAAGTAGCGGTCCAGCAGCATTGGAGACAATTCGCCGACAGTAATATTGTCAAAACCAAGGCTTGACTCGTCTTTGGGGATCCAACGCGAGGCGTCGACGTCGACATGCAGCAGATCCCGCACGCTGTTTTGATATTCCGTTCTCGTGAGCCGCCGAAGCGATGCCACGGCGGGCACCTCGCGATGGTCCTGGTCGACTCGGTCGAGTGCATCGCCCAATCGCCGCGCGATCGCGTCAAACTCGTCGGTGCTGGGCCTGGCCGCATCGGCCGGCGGCATCTGCCGTGAAACGATCCGCTTATAGACCAGCTCCCAGTCTCGCCGCGCGCTCGATGAATTGGACCAATCGATATCGGAGAATGTCTCGCTCTCTAAATCCACATCGGCGATGGCATCGCCAGCGTTATGACATTCCAGGCAGTATTCGGCTACAAAATCCTCGATCCGTGCGTGATCATTCAAACCGGCCGCCGCCGCGCCGACCGGCAGCCAGAACACGCAAAACCACCCGCCAATTGCCAGGGCGTTGGACAGCGAATGACAAATCGGTAGGGGCATGCGTCTGGAGGATTCGGTGGCAGGCAGGCAGGTCGGTCGACGTCGAACCAAACCCCAGTTCTGGAGGGATCTCGCATGTTAGCCGAAATGAGCCGGCGACGCCAAAGTGAACCCCCTGAATCGACGACCGTGGTTGGTGAAATCCCGGCGTCCTAAACCGAACCAGCCAACTCAGCGGCCCGTTTCACCCTTTCAATGCCGATCATGAATGCGGCCGTTCGAAGAGAAACGTCGCGTTGGGCGGACATTTGCCAAACCCCCTCAAAGGCTTCATTCATCGTGTGATCGAGCTCCTGCCGGACTCGGTCGAGCGGCCAGCGGTAGTGCTGACGATTCTGGACCCACTCGAAATAGCTCACCGTGACGCCACCCGCATTGGCCAAGATATCCGGCAGGACGGTCACGCCACGCTCGTGCAGAATTTGATCGGCGGCAGGGAACACGGGACCATTGGCGGCTTCCACGATGACGGATGCTTTGATGTCATTGACGTTTCCCTCGTGGATCACGCCGCCGAGTGCAGCGGGAATCAAAACGTCCGTTTCATCGAGTGTCAGCAAGTCATC
Organism: Planctomycetota bacterium; assembly: GCA_038748615.1. Classification (GTDB taxonomy): domain Bacteria; phylum Planctomycetota; class Planctomycetia; order Pirellulales; family Pirellulaceae; genus Rhodopirellula. Next base: position 54,566 of record JBCDIU010000027.1, read on the forward strand.
GAGCGGTCGTTTCTCTGCGTGCCGAAATCCCTCCAGAAGACCTTGGGGGTGAGAAAACTTATGACGCAACAACTCAGGAATATTCAGCCCATCGGGATTGAAGTAAGTCCCGGTGATATCCGACACGGCCACAATCGGGAACTGAGCGTCATGGAGGAACTTCGCCGCGTGCGAGCCGACATTGCCGAATCCTTGAATCGCGACCCGAGTCTTATCGGCCCGCATGCCAAGCCGTTTGGCCAGCTTGACCGTCAATAATCCTACGCCTCGGCCGGTCGCTTCCTCGCGTCCTTTGGCACCGTACTCTTCGACCGGCTTGCCCGTGATCACGGCCGGGCGAAACCCGTGGTACTTTTCCCATTGGTTGCGAAACCAAGACATCACTTGATGATCCGTCCCCATATCGGGCGCGGGAATGTCAGTGTCGGGTCCCACGATGTCGTGAATTTGGTCAACGAACGCCCGGGTCAAACGCTCGATTTCATTGCAGGACAGATCGTTCGGATTCACGCCGATACCACCTTTGGCGCCGCCGTAGGGCAAATCCACCACGGCGGTCTTCCATGTCATTAGACTCGCCAACGCACGTGTCTCGTCGAGATCGACCTCATGGTGATAGCGTAAGCCGCCCTTCATGGGTCCGCGACGATTGTTGTGCTGAACACGGAATCCGACGTAGTTTGCTAATCGGCCATCATCCCGGCGAATGGACACTTGGACCTGCACTTCACGCTGCGGCATCATCAATGCTTCACGCAATTCCGGTCGCAGTTCGAGCAGGTCTGCAGCCTGATTGAAGAAGAGTCCGGTTGCTTCAAATGCCTTCATATCAACCGCCATGGAAAAACGACTTGGTGCGCCGATCGGAAGGTGGTTATCGGCTAAGGACCATAAGGATATGCCAAGGCCCCCGTAGCGATCACCCCACTGAGGTATACTGCGTCGTTCCGTTTCGACGCCCGCACGACTCCAACTCTCAGTATGGACGAACATGAAGCTGCTTCCCGGACTGTTGCTCGCCTCGACAATGTTCCTTTCGCCATTGCTTTGGGCCGACGATGATCGCTTGATCCTGTCACCACCCGATGGGAAGGCGAACGGCAAACACGTGGTACTGATTTCAGGGGATGAGGAGTATCGCAGCGAAGAATCCTGCCCGATGCTCGCCAAAATCCTCAGCCAGCATCACGGGTTTCGCTGCACCGTTCTGTTTGCATTGGACAGGCAAACCGGAGCCATTAATCCGTACCAAATCGATAACATCCCAGGAACGGATGCAATCGACTCGGCGGACTTGGTCATCCTTGCGACACGTTGGCGTACGCTACCGGATGATCAGTTGCGGCCGATCTTGGACTTTCTACGCGCCGGCAAACCGCTGATCGCCTATCGCACCGCGACGCACGCGTTCAAGAGCGGTCACTATGGCGATTACGACTGGGCCAACTTTGGCATCAATGTGGTTGGCGAGAACTGGCATAGCCATCACGGTCGACACAAAGTCGAAGGCGGTCGTGGCATCATTGAACCTCAACATGCCGATCACCCGATCTTGAATTCAGTGAAATCGTTCTACACGCCATCCGATATTTATGGCGTGGTTCATCTGGATCAGGATGCCGCCACCGTTCTGGTGCGAGGACAGATACTGGAACATCTCGATCCCGCGGCCGCTCCCGTAAGCGATGGTCGAAATGATCCGATGATGCCATTGGCTTGGTTGAAGTCCTACGCGGTCGACGGAGGAACCAGCGGCCGTGTGTTTGCGACGACAGCCGGCGCCGCCGTGGACTTTCGCGACGAGTCGCTGCGCCGCCTCGTGGTCAATGCCGTCTTTTTCCTAACCGACGTCAGCGTGCCCGACAGGGCCGACGTTTCATTGGTCGACGACTACCGACCGTCATTCTTTGGTTTCATCAAAGGACAGGACTACATCGATCGCGACATGCGCGTGGATGACTTTGCCCTCGGGAATTCCGCTTCCATCGCCGATCCGACTCCATGACGACGTCGACGACGCTTTGACTTATTCAACGATGGCTCACGGGTCGGTCGGCAGCAGGATCTCGATCTTTCGAAAATCCACTTCAAGGTCTTGTTGACCGTGAAGCTGGAATGCGATGACACCGGATTCAGCCAAATCATCGACAACCGTGTCGGATGCTAAGCAACCGTTCAAGTGTGTCACGATCCGCTTCCCCGAAACGGAAACCACCATTGAATTCCACGGGTTCGGTTCGAGGTCGGATGCCGTGTCCGTCTTCGACCGAGGGTCTTGTTGTTCCAGTGGGATTCCCTGTTTTGCCTGTCGCCAGCGATTACGAACGACGGCGTGTCGATCTTCAGGAAACCGATCGAGGTAGTGCAGCGGACGAACCAACCACCCTTTTCCACCGGTCTGATAAAGACCGGCAACGTCTTCGGTACCGTCGATCTCGCACTGAACACCTCGGACATACGGCTTGTCGTCCAGGATTTGACTTCGAAAGAAAAAACCGCTGTCGCCTTGGACAAACCGGTACTGAAATCGAATCGTGAAGTCACCGTAGGTCGCCTCGCTAAAGAGGAGCCCGTTGGGTTCGTTTGCCTCGCTGCTTGCGCGACCCTGCAGGATCCCATCGACGATCTCCCACGTGCCACCGCCGACCGTATTCCAGCCATCCAGCGATGCGATGCCGCTCGCGTTGGCTTTCATCAAAGGCTGCCAAGCGTGCCGGCCTAGGTTGCGAACCTCTAGGTTTCGAAAGCGGTATGTCTGTCCTTTTTCACCATGATGCTGTAGCCCGATGCGTCCGGAAAGATCCGCCGGATCAAAGTAATCGGTCGTTAACACATCGTTGACGAAGAACTGAAGATGGTTGCCGACACAACGAATTCGGTAACGATTCCATCGGTCACGGTCGAACGCGGCTTGGGCATTGGAGTCCCGCCAAAGTGGATGGAGCCATTGACGGCGTGACTCATCATAGAGCCCGCCAGACCAACGGCGGTCGGTGGGGTCCGCTTCCGCCTGGTATCCATAAACCTTGTTGGGCTTGACCTGCCCCCGCGCCATGAAACCACTGTTGGATTTTCCTTCTGGCAGCTTGAGTTCGCCTTCGAACTCATAGTCATGGAAGACTTCTTCGGTGACGAGGAAAAACTTCTTGTCCGCTGTCAGCCGAACTTCGCCGTCGACGACCTGGACCTGACCCCAGTCGTACGGATTGCTCCAACCGTTGAGCGTGTCGCCGTCGAGCAGTGGACGTGCCGGCGCGTTGGAGGACTCCTCGGTGGGTGGCGACGACTCGACATCGCCGACCGCGGGTGACTCCTGGCACCATCCTTGTGATGGCGCAATGAATAGGAACACGAGCACCGTTAGCATGCTCAGCACCGTTTGAGTCGGTGGGCGGAGAGAATCAATTGACATGGGAAATTCGTCGAGTGTCCAAGTGGGGTGGACGGATGAACCGCCGCGCGAAGATAAATGCCGATGATCCGTGGGGACGTCGACCGCCACCTCGGATTCGCCGCTGTGCTGGATTATACTCCGACCAACCGCGGCATCCGACGGCGTCATCATTGTGCCGCCATCGACCGGGTGCCGACGACCCATCGCAACTCGTGTTGAATTTGACGGTACTTTCGTCGATGCCAAACTGGAAAGTGCTGCTCGTTCGTTCGGCCATGCAGATGTGGAATCATTCGCAGAATGAGCGTCCACGCCAGCGCCAGCAACAGGACAGTTCGAGCCCATCCGCGTCAGCGTCCACCAAGTCAACGGCGCCGACATTGACTTATCGACGAATGATGACGGGCATCTTTTCGGCAGCCCTGTTGGCGGGTGCCGCAGGTTTGCACGTGACCGGGCAAGCGGCGGCGTTGTCCGGATCCGAGTCAGCTGGCGCATTTCTGGTGGCGGCGATGACTCGCATCGGGCTGGTCGCCGGCGCGTTTTGGTTGGCTTGGGATTCGTTGCGCCGGCCGGCTCGCTGGCTTCCCCCTGGATTAGCCGCGATTGGCATCATCGGCATCGTCCTGGTCGCGGTCCAACCGCGAATGGTGATTGCGCTGTTGCCCGCGTTTGGGCTACTGAGCGGAGTCGTGGTGCTCGCCAAGGCCTTTCGACGCCGCTCGTGAACGGAGTGTCTTTTGCCTATGTCGGCCGCCTTCGCCCCGAACAAATTCAAAAGAGCAAGCTACTGAAGAGGCGCCTCATACGATTGATCTCTCCAACGTAGTCAATGCGTTGGCGTGCCGATCCGCGAGATGGCGAACAACATGCCCTGCATCCGCAGCGACCCCTCCGAAACGACCGGATCCCCACGTGTGCATCCAGGGTAAACCCAGGAAGTACAGTCCAGGAACCGGCGTGACGCCGCGGTCGTAGATCGGCTCCGATTCATCATCAAAGACGTCAATGTCCATCCACGCGTAGTCCTTGCGGAAGCCCGTGCACCAAACGATGGACCCAACGGAATCAAAAGGTAGTGCTAGGTCCGTTTGTGTGGGAAACCAAACCGGTTCATATGATTCGCCCGGCGGACAGTCCATTCCATTTTCATCGATGTACAGATCGATCTCGTTCTTGATCCGCGCGACCGAGGCGTCCGCATTGTCCAAGTTTTCCGACAGATCATCTTGGAATCGGAACGCGTCGCCATCGATTCCAAGAAAACGCCCTCGCAAGTCCATGCCTTCTCTCGCGAATCGACGGAGATCAATTTCCCGGCCTCCGTCGCGACCGGTCAGGTAGTGGTTCGTTTTCTTGCGGACGTCTTTTCCCATCGGATGTTCATCCACGGTGACGTCGTAGGCACCCATGTCAACGAGCCAGGCAGTGACGTCTCGGCCGCGATAATACCTCGGCGCCCGCGGCGCACGCCCGACTGCTAGATGAACTTGCCTTCCCTCCAAGTGAAGGTCTTCCGCAATCTGACAACCGGACTGTCCCGTGCCAACGACCAGTACGCCACCGTCGGGCATCCTCGCCGCGTTCTTGTACTGCGATGAATGAATCTGCGTGATGTAGGCCGGAACCGATTGGGCGGCCGGGGGGATTCTCGGCACATGATACCCACCGGTCGCGACGATCACGTTCGTGGCTCGCAACGTTTGGTCTGACGAAAGCTTCAGTCGGAATCCCTCGCCATCGGTGGACAGCTGATGGACCTCAACCCCTTCGACGACGGGAATCGCTTTGGACTGACGAAACGCCTCGATGTATTCAACGATTTCATCACGTTTCATGAAACCGTCACGGTCTCCGCCACGGTACTCCTTGTCGTAGGCGAAATCCGGCAGCGTGCATTGCCAGTTGGGTGTCACAAGACAGAAGTTATCCCAACGCTGACTCCGCCAAGACTCGGCGACTCGATTGCGTTCCAGCACCACGTGCTCGACACCGCACTTCTGCAAGTGAACGCTGGCGGACAGTCCCGCCTGTCCACCGCCAATGACCACAGCGTCATAGTTTGATTGGATCTTCATTTCACTGGATCACTTCGAGATCGACGACACGAACGGTTCCGCTCGTCTGACTTTCAGCCAATCGCTGAATCTCCGACAACGAATCGGATGCTTGGCTACAGTGGAAACCAAAGCGTTCTTTCACCCGCTCGCTAGCATGCTCGAATGCCTTTTGAGACTGCACGACGAAGTCGGCTAAAGGAAGTTCATCATTGGATTGAAAGTAAGATTGAATGATGGTCGACGGCGATATGTGACTGGTCGTCGTCTCATCCGGCCAACAGACTTTCATACGGACTTGTGGCATGGATCAGCACCCGGTGAAGGAATCAGTTGTTAGGTCATGAAATAGGGATGTCGTCCCGCCGTGATGGAGGGTGACTTGTTGAGAGTCGTCGAATGTCCCAATCCGACTGGCGGCCACATCATGCGAATGAAACAATTCGACTAACTCACCGACGGATTCAGGATCAGTGGCTAGCAGGAATCCGAAACTCGGAAAGACTTTCAACCAACGATCGAAGTCGACATCCAATGGACGCGGGATCCTATCCCCGTCGATAGAGACACCAACGCGCGATGTCTCGCAAAGCATCGTCGCCGTCCCGAGGATGCCGGCTTGACTAATATCCTTGGCGGATACCGCCAGCCCCTCCGCGGCGATGCGTGGCAAGATTCGCAAGTTCTGGCGTAGCCGTTTCGGTGACGCGTCCGTCGCCGCATCCCAGAACGGATGGTTTCCATGCCAGCGGCCATGCAGATCGACGGCCATGACCAGAGCTTGCTCGGGCATCGCGTCAAAGCTGGTCAGTAGAGTGACAGCATGCCCCATTACCGCAACGGCCAGATGGGTGTCCGTCGACTGAAGGTTGGTGTGTCCACCGACCATGGGAACCTCAAACGCGTCGCAGGCGGCACGCATGCCGTCAAAGACTTCGCTCGCATCACCGTCCCTGTCACTGGCCCAGACAGCATTGACCAGTGCCGTGGGAGTTCCGCCCATCGCCGCGATGTCAGACAGATTGACCATGACCGATGACCAACCGGCGAACCACGGCATCGCTCGAACAAACTGACCGTCCATGCCCTCGCATGCCAATAGGTCAAAACCGCCGTCCCGGGGAATCGCGGCGGCATCATCGCCCACCGGAATTCGCTGGTTGTCTTTGATCCCAAGTCGATCGATCGCAAAGGCGATATCCTGTTTCATGGCGGTCATGATGCGGATCCCGTGAGGATCCAGTCTGAATCCACCGGTTCGTTCGCCGCCTGCATCATCAGTCGCTGTTCTGTCCCCAAGTGTTTCGCCCAGCGAACTTCAAGCGGAGTCAGGTGATCGTCCGGCCGGAATCGTTCGAGGTCAGCTTCGACAAACAAATGCGGTTTCCCCTCGTACATCAATTCCCGTCTCACTACCCATCCGAGGCGTTCAAAGAGTCGCCGGTTGCGCAGCTGGATGCGTGCTTGGAAGCTGCTACAGTCGATGGCGATCGCGGACGCCACCGCTTTGCGAATCAGTGACGCCGCGATCGCCGCCGATCCTCGATGATCTTGCAAGACCGCCAGACGCGACCCGTACCACCGGCTTGAATCAGGATCGCGATGAATCCGCACGGTGCCCGTGATCGTTGGGTTCGATACCAATGCCCGCGGACCCGGCTGGATCGCAATGATGGTCAATGCGGTTTCATCGATCTCATCTCGATCGTGTTGCTCAAACACTTTTTGTTCGACGACAAAGACCTGGCGACGAATACGCCTGGCCGCTTCGATCTCCCATGGCTCCACGGCGAAACGAACGCGACCTTGTTCGCGGCGTGTGGGTGGCATTGTGGGCGTGTCGATCAATGGACGCATGTCGCCTCCTCAAAATGACGCAGGGATGAGCAGGCACCGCACCGGGCGCACCCGGCCTTCACGGTCTCACTACCCATGCCGGCATCAACCAGCATCCGACCGAGCGGTTGCAAGATCGATCGCATCATCTCCGCGCTAGGCGACGGTGTGTTCTCAAGCGGGGTTCCGGAGATCGGTGTCAGCGGCACGACAAACGGATAGACACCGGTTCGAATCAGTCGCCTTGATACCGAGAGGATCTCATCCACGGTGTCGCCCAGTCCGGCAATGATGTACGTCGTGACTTGGGCCCTTCCGAACACATCGACGGCCGCTTCGAAGGCTCGAAAGTATTCCTCCAGCGGCACGTCACACTTTCCAGGCAACACACGGCGGCGGACAGCTGGATTGACCACTTCCAGGTGCATCCCAAGCGTGTCAACACCGGCATCATGAAGCCGACGGTACCACGCGTCGTCGTCGGGTGGCTCGCATTGAGCTTGAATGGGAAGGTCAACCACACGGCCAATGGCGCTTGCGCACTCGGTCAGCACTCGAGCACCTCGGTCAGTTCGATTCGGTGTTCCCGTCGTCATCACCATGTGCTTGACTCCGTCGAGCTCCACCGCTGCTTTCGCGACCTCGGCCAATTGAGCGCCGGTCTTCCGCGCGATGGTCTTTCCCTCGCGGAGAGACCGACCAATGGCACAGAACTGACAAGCCGTCTCTTCTCTTTCGTATCGCAAACATGATTGCAGTACCGTTGTCGCCAAGACATCTCGCGAATGGAGTTGGGCGATCTTCCAGTACGGAATGCCGTCCTCGGTTTCCAAGTCATAGAACTTGGGTCGGGCCGGAAAGCTGACGTGACCAACGCTTGAGTCGCCACACAAAATCTCGCTGCGGCCCGCTGCGTCCGGAGCCAGTGCGACGTAGGGCGAATCGGAGGCCTGCGTCGTGTGGACAGGAGCCATGAACGTTGAATTGCCAACGGTCATCGCTTTGTGATCCGATGGACCGGCACCACCTTGTCGACTGGGCGCGCCGATTCCGATTTGAACGAGTCGGACACCCCTGGTCTGCAACTGCGTGATCAGCTCCGCGTCCGCGATCGTTTCATTCATTTGCACTGGAGGAACTCCCGGACGTGGGTGACATGGCAGCGTGGTCGACGGGCGGCTCCACCGCGGACTCCATAGAAGGATCTTGAGCCGAACGCATGATCGGCTTGGGCTGATTGTCGAGGCACAGTGACAGAAGCTCGGGACGAGCGTAGTGTCCCACGCTATCCATCATGCGTTTCCGCTTGGCGACCAAGCTCATATCAAGGTCGGCAATCAAGATGCCTTCACCCTCGGTCAGAGGAGGGACCACGTGGGCGCCCTCCGGACTAATGATCGCCGTACAGCATCCTCCCGTCAGGACCTTTTCCATTCGGCCCTCAGGGTCAAAGAATCGACGTTGAGGCTCCGTGAGCCAACCGGTGGCATTGATCACAAACGAGGCCGACTCCAAAGCGTGCTGCCGGATGGCGACTTCCATCTGGTCGGCAAAGATCTGTCCCACCATGGATCCGGGAAACTGCGCGATGTGAATCTCCTCTTGCTGCGCGATCAGGGCGAACCGAGCCAGAGGGTTGTAGTGTTCCCAACACGCCAGCGCACCGAGCCGACCGACGGCCGTCTCAACGACCTTCAAGCCGGAGCCGTCCCCCTGTCCCCAGATCATTCGCTCGTGATACGTCGGTGTGATCTTCCGCCGGTGCAGGACCATCTCACCGGTGGCGTCAAAGACAAGCTGCGCGTTGTACAACGAACCGCCTGAACGCTCATTGACACCGACGGCGACCACGATGCGATGCCGATCGGCCGCCTCAGCAATGGCACTGGTCGCCTGACTGGGCACCTCGACGGCGTCGGCATAGAGATCGAGGTGTTTCCGACCGATTTGAAACGGCGGCTCGATGAAGCTGAAATAGGGGTAGAACGGTATGAACGTCTCTGGAAAGCAGATCAACTCTGCCCCGTCGCCGGCCGCCTTGCCGATGGTCTCGATCACCTTGTCCAGTGTTCCCGTGCGAACCTTGTCGGGTGGCTCGTCGAGAACAGGGGAGATCTGCGCCGCGGCGACACGAACGACACGCCGATCTTTGGAATACACCGACATCGCTACATCGTCCACGTATCGAGAATGAAGGCGCCATCACGTCGATGCAAAAGGATCAGGTCCAACACGTCCAGCGGGTTAATGGGTGTGATGCCGTCTTGCAGATTGGCCTCTCCGTAGCCATAGAGGGCCTGCATTGCGAACCGGCAGGCATACACTTTGCCGCCCTCTTCCATGAACTTCGCTAAGTTATCTTGGAAGTTTTGATGACCTGGGAACGGCGCTTCGCCGAGTTTGGGATAGCCGCGTTGGATCCCGAGCGTGACGCCCGGACCGTACAATAGGATCGATGTTTCAAATCCTTTTCGAACCAGACGCTTGCCCTGCAAAATATTCACCAACCCGACCGAACCCTCGAAAGCGACCGTGTGAAACGTGATCAACGCTTTCTCGCCCGGTTCGGCTTTCACGTCTTCAAACACTTTTTCTTCGTAGTCGACCAAGTAGTCGCCGGGCTGATGATGCGGTGTCTCGATTGCAGGCATGAATCGTCCTTCGATGCTGGAGTGTGGAAATCGGTGTGACAACACTCGACCACACTAAGCACGCGGTGGGCCAATTCAGATTTCGAACTCAATCCAGCAACTTCTATTTCGATCGTCCGATCAATGATCCGGTCAATCATCCATTCAATTGGTGATCGCCGATTGAAGAGCCCATTAGTTGGGCAGGGTCTTGCGGCGCGCGCGGGCATCCGAGCTGGGATCAGGCGAGCGGACCGTCTCTAGGAAGCGGGTGTCTCTACGAAGACTGAAAGAGGTCGGCTAAGGCATCGAGGGCGCGTTGCGTTTCATCACGACTGGCCGCACCACCCAAACAAAGACGAAATGCGTCGGGAGGATCAATCCCCACGCAAAACTCATCCGATGCCACGGCGCCCAACGCATAGCCTCGCGTCCAATTGACCACGCGCTCACGACTTAAGAACTCCGGCGTCTGAATCCACGCGTGGAAAGCGTACTCCGACGACTGCACCCATTGTTTGGGGATCACCTGGGTAAGCATCTTTCGCCGGGCGCGGGATTCAGCACGGATCGCCGCCAGAATCGCGTCGGCGAGTCCACTTTCAATCCAATTGGACGCCAACGCCGACGTGATCGGCGATGCCATCACCGAGACGGCGCGAAGGCTTTCGGCGATCTTCTCGGTCCCGCTATCAGTGGGCGTTAGCAAATAGGCGATTCGCAAACCGGGACCCAAACACTTCGCCAACCCTGAAATGTAGTAGGTCAACTCAGGCGCCAGCATGGCAAAGGCGGGCGGCGGGTTGACGGGCAAGAATCCATAGGCATCGTCTTCGACAATGACGACTCCGAATCGTCGCGCGATCTCGATGATTTCGCTTCGACGACCGATTGGCACGGTTTCGGCCGTTGGGTTTCGAAGCGTCGGATTCATGTAGAGCACGCGGATTCGTTTTTGAGCCGCCGCGTCGGCAAAGGCTTGCGGGTCGATCCCGTCGCGATCGGTGGGAAGGCCATAGAGCGGCGCGCCCAGCGTCTTGGCGATCTTGCAAAGACCCGGATAGGTGATCGACTCACACGCGATGGCCTCGCCGCGACGGAGGACAACCGACAGCGTCGCGCTAATGGCCGCGTGAGCGCCGGCCGTAATCAACAGGGCATGCTGATCGACCAAGATCCCGCGCCGAGTCAACCAATCGGTGGCGGCTGCCTTATCCTGGGCAACACCACCACTGGGTTGATAACGCAACCATTGCGGTAACGACTCACTGATTTCATGAAACGTGGCGCGCATGCGGCTGAGCAGCGCGGGATCCTGAACATCCGGAGGCTGATTCATCGATCGATCCGCCAAGTCCGCCCGGCGGCGCATCGAAGGACCATTCTTGCGACCGGCTCGAACAAAAGTCCCCGAGCCGACTCGTGCCTCGATCAACCCCACGCGAGCGGCCTCGGCGTATCCGCGAGCGACGGTGGTGACGTCCAGCCCCATCCGACGAGCCAGCGCCCGTTGCGTCGGCAAGTGGTCGCCAACACTCAATCGTCCGTCATCGATATCGTCGGCGATCGATTGGGCGATGGCCTCAAACATCGGGCCATCGCTGCCGGAAAGGTCGGGCTCCCAGTCGATTCGCTTCATCGAGACGGACATGGATTCAGATTCGACCTTTTACGGACTCCAACGCGTCACCACAGAATAGCTGTCCGGCGTTGCATTGTCCGACGGCCGTCAAGTTCCATGGCGGTGGACCTGCATAAAGGCTCGCAGGCCTCCATAGAAGGACAGCAGCGGCAACACCTGGTGTGCTGGTAGCTGGCCCAACACGTTGACGGCACCGTTTGAAGATTGGGATTGAGCCGAAGAGACGTTGAATCCCAGCTAGCCCAATAGTCGCGCGAGCGTCGTGGCGATTGATTTCAAGGCGTCATCGTTGTCCAACGAAATCGTCAACTGCGGACGTCCCTGATCATCACGTTGCACCGACTGGGCCAGTTTTTCGGATAGCTGACGAACCTTGGCTTCCGGCGGTGGAGGATCACCGCCGCCAACCAGTTCACCGGCCAACGACAAGGCAGCCGTGAGCAATTGGCCGCTGGCTTGTGACACCTTTTCACGTTGCCGCTTTGCCAACTGCTCGGCCTCGGCGGTCACGCGTCGCTGTTGACTCTCGTCGACCGGCGCATCGATCTTGGGCGGCAAGATGATTTCCAGTCGACGCTTCAGATCTTCCATGCCACTTTGCATGGCCACTTCATTGACGTCGCTGTCCAGATTGATTGATGCATCGGCCAAATCTTGTTTGGACGCCAGCGTCGTCAACAGGCCCTCTTCGATGGTCGGTGACTGTGGATCACAGGTGGTCACGAATTTGTAAACGTGCACGGCATTCTTTTGACCCATCCGGTAGGCGCGTGCGATTCGCTGTTCCAGCACGGCGGGGTTCCAGGGCAAGTCGACGTTGACGATGGTGTTGGCGGCTTGCAGATTCAACCCGGTGGAACCCGCATTGGTCATGTTGATCATGCGGCAGTCGGGATCATTCTGAAATCGGGCGACCAATTCGGCGCGTTTCTTTTGGGGCACGCTTCCGTCGAGTCGAACGTACGCGTGTCCGAGGGCGTCGACTCGGTCTTCGATGCGGCCGAGCATTCGTTTCCATTCGCTGAACAGAACGATCTTACGTGTGGGATCTTCCAGCAGTTCTGCCAAGACTTCGGAGACGCGTTCCAGTTTGCTGCTGAACTCGGCCTCCTCCTGATCGACCAGGTACGTGCTATCGCAGGCCATACGGGCCACTAGCAGGCACTTCTGCAGTCGCAAGCGATCCATTTCCGTCATGAATTTCTTGTTCGCGATCTGCGCCACCGTGGTCATGGCTCCGTCGTGGATCTCCTTTTGTTCCGCCGTGATTTCCCAGCGATAGTCGTTTCCGAACGTACCGCGACGCAAGCTTCGCCTTGGAGAAACGTTTCTGGACCTTGGCGATGACGTGCAGGATGTGTTTGCAGGTTCCCAGTCGATTGGTTCTGAAATCGGGGCAGGTGCAGAACGACTGACCTTTGTCCAGCCCACGCAGTGCCACGCGGTACGAACGCCCGCTACCAGCGCTGGTGACCACATAGTCGGTCCACGGCTTGGCCGAATGCATGGACCGGACCGTCATCCTTTCGTCGTTGGCTCGTTTCTGGCGTTCCGCCAAGGCACGTTGATGGAGTTCGTCGACCGTTAGATTCTCCAACGGGACGTCCTCGTCCGGAGGCATCGCCAGTCCCAGCAAACTCTTCGCATCGAGCAAGTACTCCAGTGCCGCGCCCATATGCTCACAGGGCGTGTCACACCGGTCGCAATTGATCGCCAAGCTCTTCTTGCGATCCGATGAAAGCGTCATCGACGCAATGGCAACGCCGCCGTCGGCCGACGGGTCCAGCACTCGAACCCGGAACAGATCGCCACCCAAAAAGACATCACGGTCGGACTGGATCTCAAAGAGCCGCCCACCATCACGGATGAGCTTCGCTCCATCATCACCGAGCAACCCGCATGCTTGGTAATGGGTGAGCGTCCCTAGTTTCTGATGAAAACGATTGACCCTCGGTTTGCGCTGTTTGCCGGAGGTCCCACCGGCGGACGCCATTGATCGAGGAGGAGCCTTGCCACCTCCCGCCGTCGTCCGTTTCCCGCCGCTTGTCTTCGTCGCCGAACCCACCATCCTGCTTGCCTCCCGCAACTGGGTCGAATCGGATGCAGCACGAGGCCAAGACCGCGCGATCCTGACCAAGGCCGCATCTGCGTTTGCATCTGGAACCGGCGATTAAACCGTGGAATCAGTCCTCGGGCAATGTCAGAAGCCGAGTACCTCGCAATCGAATTACCCAAGTCTTGAATGCTGAGTCCCACGTTGAGACCGTGATCACTTTGAGATCATGATGTTGCTAGCAAACATGCAATGCATGGCATGTCGCGTTCAATGCAGACCAAGCGGCTGATGTGACTCGGTTCAACACCAGGACGGCCGGCGCTGGCCTCCGACCGACGTCCTTGGGCACTCCACACGCCGCCGGCCCCAAGTCCGCAGACGCCCATTATTCTGATCTGAGACACTGTCTTCCCGACACATGAACGCCTGGCAGGCGGGACGTGAGTGGGATGGAGAGTCGCCCTTTCGCAGATTGCCCCAGATCCTGATAGCCGCCCTTCGTTTCATGTTCAACCTTTCAACGCAAAGAAGTTGGCGGTCGGAACTGCATGATGCTTCCTGAACGCCGCTTCCTTCTCGAAAATTTGACTCCCAAGGCCTCATCCAGGATTTCTCTTGCGCTGGCCATTATCGGGGAGGAAACAGTGTTCTCGAAGATTAGGGCCGGTTTGGGGAGTTTCTTCGTTCCAGAAGTTCTTGGGTCAGGACCGCAGTCTGCGCGACGCGACGAAGATTGCGATCATAAGAAGGCTGGTCGACAGCAAGATCAGCCTCGCGAACGCTGGTGTCTGCATCACTCGGAAGCTGTCGCTAAAGCCCCGCACGCCGGAGCTGAGGCTTGTGATCGTGAAGATCAATCCGTAACGTTCGAACGTCAACGATGCGAGGACTTGAAAGAGATCGAATCGTATCGAAAGAAGATTCAAGGTCCCGATCGCCATGAGATACGCAAAGGAAAGAAGGTTGGGGGCCGTTTGATTCTTGGCGAAGGAAGCGATCAGAAGACCGAGGCCAAAATAGCCCATCGATTGAAAAAACATCGTCGACCAGAACAGTAGCGAACTCATTGCCGCAGGTTGAATCGCGGCGGCAACCAAAGCTGACACACCCAGCGCCAGACCCCCGTGGACGACGGCTTTGGAAGTGACGAATTCGAAGTAGCTCGCCGGCGTGAGCAACAGTGCCCGCAAGGCACCGCGCTCGCGCTCTTGGGCCGTCAGCGACACCAGCAACCCGCAAGCGGCAAAGAAGTGAATCGCCGTGAGCAAAGCCGTCCCGATCAACGAAACGTTCAAAACATCGGCGACGGATACGTCTTCCAATGCAGACCGAGCCGACGTGCCTTCATTCGCTGGGGCGGATTCCGTGGGCGGTGCAAGCGGTTCGATTGTTTCGTAGAACTGTGGCATCTCGCCGAAATGCTCAAGCGATTTCGAAAGGAACCAACGCGTGACTGGCCACAAGACATTGGGATCGTAGCCGGGATAGCGGTAGTTGATGCGACGACGGATCTGTTTGCGACCTCGATCGTACGCCGGTTCGAGGATCTCGATCACACACACACTTGATGGATAGGCGTTTGCTTCCGGTGTGCCCGCCTGGACGAATCGAATGCCAAGGCTCTTCGGAGCCCGGGACTGCAACAAGCCGATCCATTTGGCGTCGTCGTCGGGCGGGTAGACAATCCAAGCTTTTTCGGCACTCGGTTGGGAATGAGTCGTTTGAGAGGATTTCGATTGGGCGGCTGGCGTAGCGACCGCATTTTCATCTTCAACAAGGCCACTCGACGCAACCAGAAGAGCCACGATCACAAACAAGCCCAGCAGCATCAAAGCAGGCCCGTTGCGTAACAGCCGGGCCATGTCTTTGCGAACCAGGGCCAGGATCACATAGCTTCGCAGTCTCACTTGTATGCATCTCCCGTCAACTTGCGAAAAACGTCATCGAAGCGAAAGTCAAGCGAATGAATACGAAGCTCTGAGTGGTCAGTGATCAGCGTTGCAAGTTCGGTTCGTGAGGAAACCTCCTCTAGATCGTACAGTTGTCTCACTTGCTGCCCGTCCACCTCCCGTTCGACCTGCACCTTTCTCTCGGCGTGCCGGGTCATGAATGCGATCGGCGTGTCCAGGTCCACCAGGCGGCCCCTCGAGATGATGGCGACGCGATCGCAAATCTCCTCCACTTCGGTCATGTTGTGCGTTGTCAAGAAGATCGTGGTCCCTTGGTCACGCAGGTCCAACAAGAGACGCCGAACCAAACGGGTTGAGTGAGAGTCAAGATTGGCAGTCGGTTCGTCGCAGATCAGGACCTTGGGTTGGTGAAGAATCTCTCTTGCGAGCAGCAGCTTCTTGCGCATGCCTTTGGAGTAGCGAGCAACAGCCAAATTCGCTGCTTCGGAGAGTTCAAGCTTCGCCAGCACGTCGTCGACGCGGCTTATCGGCAAGCGATACAAAGAAGAGAAAATCTTGAGGTTGTCGCGTCCACTGAGCTCTTCAAAGAGGTCCTCCGTATCCGGCACGTAGCCGCATAAGGCTTTGACCTGGTCGAGTTTACTGGGAATGGAATGACCGGAGATCTGTACGTCTCCGGACGTTGGATGTAGAACGCCCGTCAACACTTTCACGGTGGTCGATTTGCCTGCACCGTTGGGTCCCAAGAAGCCAAAAACTTGGCCCGAAGGAACTTCGAGGCTGAGTTGATCGACCGCCATAAATCGTCTAAATCGGACGCTGAGGTTATTGATCTGGATCATTGCGTGTCGTCCTGGACGCGAATCGTTTCAAGAGCACCAGTGCTTACGCTGCGAATGACGGCGAAACGATCGATCAGCTATCAGCACAAGTTGCAGAACCGAATTTGCCGAGATCACTCGCCAACTGATCTGTCGCATCTTTCGACAAGCCATCAATTAGAGTTTACCGATCTGTCGAGTGGATGGCCCCAACGTTCAACGACAACTTGACTTGACCGATTTCCAAAGAAGAACCGTGGGCGCTGAACGTGGTCGGCTCAAAGGTTCTCGACTTCAGTCGCCTTTCCCAGGTGGTTCGACCATCTCGATCCTAAGCCAGGACTTTGACGCAGGCTCGTCTTCGATTGAATAACAGAAACAAGTGTCCCGAGAGCAAGCGGTTCAAAGTGCTCGGCCACTAACCCCAAGAGCCCGTTGAAGCTCTCGCGCATGTCAGTGGGATTGGTGAAGACGCAGATTCGAGAGGTCGCAGCGACCGAGATGACCACTTGGCCTCCTGGTTCATCGCAACGTCCAAGATTGCTGCGAACACATCGGCAAAGCCTTGCGGACCGAACTGCGGATCCATCGCCAGAGTCGCTCCGGCGAGCAATGGCAGCGTGTCCATGGACCTGGACTGACCTGCAAGGGTACGAAGCTAGCCGCTGGAGCGACCTCGCCGACATGTAGGATCAACGATGAGTTGCATCTCTGGTCGTGCACGACCAAACCAATGCGACCCGCCATCGGAACACGCGGTGAGTGGGACCTCGTCCCGACGCATGATTTCGCCTACGACGTACATGACCCCATCGAAGTCGATTCGGGCACCAAAGACGTGGTGTATGTCTTGAGGTGACCCAGGCCGCCGACTCACATCGAAAACAAGGCCGCCGGTGGCCCCATCTCTATACACTGGACCGCAAGAAAGACCCGCACTTCGGCAGGATGGGAAACTTCGTGCAGGTTCGTCGTCGCTGACTTACGAACTCGCCCTCGGTGGATACTCCAAGCGAGTTCGCGTTCGGAGAACGCTGCGACCGTCGCCGCAGATCTCCGAGATGCGTCCCAAGTCGATGCAGTCCGCACTGGCTGTGTGCTCGGGGCAAAGAGGCCCTGGCTTGATCGTGAAGCCGAATCCCCATCCCAGGCAATGGGACGCCACTGAGGCCAGGCGAATAGCCTCGGAGGGAGATCAACGGCGCCGGATGGAATCCCTGCTTTCTCGCAAGCGAAGGCAATGGACACGCTGTAATATCCTGCGCCCGGGCGACCGCCAGACACGACCAAGCAGAAGCGACGCGGACGGGACTCGAACCCGCAACCTCCGGATCGACAGTCCGGGGCTCTAACCAATTGAGCTACCGCGCCATGGATCCGTTTGACCATCTCAACAATCGCGAAATCATCGACGATGTTGGGGCTGCAAGTTGGATTCAAGCGAGTCGAAGGAGTATATCGACGGGGCATCACGTCGCAAGACGGACTGACGCCCATCGATGGGCATTTTTCCCGTTTTATCGAATCAATCGACTGGTCGGCGTGTCGATCTGATGGCCTGGCGCGATGAACGCAGTTGCGACGATTTGACTTGGCGGAACTTCGCCGGCTTGTTCGCCAGCTCCTAAGTCGGCGCTCCGATTGAGGCGTACGGTTAGACGGGTGGAATCGCATCTGTTCCGCGAACGCCCTGTATCCTCAACGACTCATTCGCCCGCCAATCGCTCGAGTGTCATGTTTGACCTGCTTTCTCAATCGGTTTTCCTGCTGCAGGATGGCGCGTGGTGGTCCGGCGAATTGCTCGCGTTCTCGGTCGTCGACTGGTTCAGCGATGGATGGTATGAACTGAAACAGTACGCGGGCCACATGGGAAAGAAGCAGTGGATGGTGCTGTCGGGATTGACGGTGGCCTTCGGGATGATGTGCATGCGAGGATTCTCCATCAAGGGCTGACCACCACATCCGTTTGTGCGTTTTCAATGGTACCGCGTGGCGCATGATTGTGGTTTATCCATTTCGGAGATACTCGCGCGCCTGATCACTCGGCCGAATCCCGCTCCACCCTGGGTGCCTAGCGGAAGCTTCACCGTGGATCGATGATCGATGATCGCCGGAGTTTGCCCGGCTACCTGACTCGCTCGGGCAGTCTGGGGCGTTTGTGTCGCCTTGGTCATGTGGGTCGCTGAGGATCTCTGCGGCACAATGTCGCTCGGACGTCGCTGGACTTGCCTTAATCTGCCCGATGGACGGATACTTTAGGCGGGAGTCTTTGGTCGAGCTGGGCATTTCTGCGATGTGAAGGCTGCGAGCTTGTTGAACCCTTTCCGGCTGATGGGGCGGTCGGGATGGTGACCGAGCACGCATCGTCTCCCAGGGAGTTGCCGTTCCAGTGAAATCGGGCGGCTGCAATCGTCTTGTCTGTTTGGATCGATGATGAATCGTTTTCTGTTCCCGCGTTGGGTCAATCCGCTGTTAGGCGTGTTTGGATTGGCGGCGGTTGGTGGCGGGGTCTTTGCCGCAGCGATGGGCGGTTTGATCACGGATCCGGAAACGCTCAACGTCGGCTACATGCCGACACAGCCGGTGCCGTTCTCCCATGCGATTCATGCCGGGCAGTTAAAAATGGATTGCCGTTATTGCCATAACACCGTCTTTGAGGCGGCACACGCCGCGATTCCGCCCACGGCAACATGCATCAATTGTCATAGCCCGGCGGGCGAGAGCGGGCAGCCAGCGCTTGGTGCCGTCCATACCGAAAGCCCGAAGCTTTCTCCGATTCATGAGAGTTGGGAAACGGGACGAAGCGTGGCCTGGAAACGCGTTCATAACTTGCCCGAGTACGTTTATTTCAATCATGCGGCCCACGTGAATTCGGGTGTCAGCTGTGTTTCGTGCCACGGCCGCATCGACCAGATGGAGGTCGTCTATCAGCACGAGCAGCTGTCGATGGCTTGGTGCATCACGTGCCACCGCAATCCCGAGGAGCATCTGCGTCCAAAAGAGTTCGTCACCAAGTTGGACTGGAAGCCACCCAAGGATTGGGATCAGGCCGCATTCGCCGAGGAACACATGAAGGAAAACAACATCAATCCCCAGGTGCATTGTGCGGTCTGTCATCGCTAGCGAGCGAACACCGTCGGCAAAGGCATGTCGGTTCGCCTCGTCATGCCGGTGCATGGGTCACCTCGTTATTCATTTTCACACCTAGTTCTAATGTCCATTTCCTCTGAAATTTCCAGCAGCGATTCGGAGTCGGCGTCCTCGGCGACGAAACCGTCCGGCCGCCGCTACTGGCGCAGTCTTTCGGAACGTCGTCAGGACGAGTCATTCATCAATGACTATTTGCACCGCGAGTTTCCCATCGCGGCCTCGGAGTTTCCGGAGGGTGTTTCGCGGAGGCGATGGATTCAGTTGATGGGTGCGTCGCTGGCGATGGCCGGGGCGGCGGGTTGTCGGTATCCCGAGGAACTGATCGCGCCGTTTGTAATCCGGCCGGCCGGTCGCATCCCTGGCGAGCCATATCACACGGCAACCAACTTGGAAATTGCGGGCGAGGTCTACCACCTACTGGTTTCGAGTGTGGATGGGCGTCCAATCAAGATTGAGGCGAATAAGGAGCATCCCGCAGGCGCCTGCACGGGCGTCTATGGTCAGGCGTCGATCCTCGGGCTTTATGATCCCGACCGATGTCGCGGCGAAGAGGGTGTTCCACTGCGGACCGAAGATGGGCGTCGCGTCGAATCCTCTTGGGAAGCTTTCGACTCACTGGCGTCCAAGCTGATGCGGTCGTCGGGCGATGGCAGTCAAGTGGCCGTGGCATTGTCGCCCACGCGATCACCCACAACGCTTCGTATGATCGCGAAGCTTCAGTCGGAGTTTCCCAAAGCGCGGGTTTGCTTCTTTGATCCGATCGATGGCGGCGTGATGGCCGATGCGACGGAGCTGGCCTTTGGTGAACCGGCAACACAGTCGTTCGACTTCACCGATGCCAGCGTCATTGTGTCCCTGCAGGCGGACTTCCTGGGCTCGGCGCCCGGGTCGCTGCCGAACTCCGGCACGTTTTCGAAGCGACGCGACCCCAGTCGGGATGACATGTCACGACTCTATGTGGCCGAGGGTGCGTATACGACCACGGGGGCGGCTGCCGATTGTCGGATCGCGGTTCGTCCCAGTCAGATGCCCGCAATGTTGGCTGAGTTGCGGCGTCGAGTGGAGAAGGTCAAAGCGGGCGATAGCCTAAACGAGACGACTTATTCGCTTGAGAATTTGCCCGGCGAAGATCAGGCGTACAGCGAACTGGATGCGCAGCAGCGGTTGGAGCGGTTTTTGAATTCGGCCGCGACGGACTTGGCAGAGGCGGGCGAGCATGGGGTGATTGTCGTCGGAGAAGCTCTCGGCGCTGAAACGATCGCCGCTGGCATCGATTTCAATTCCAAGCTTGGTTCGCTCGGGAAGCTGCAATCGTTTACTCCGATGTCCGGGGCTGACCTGAAAAACCGGGTGTCGTTGACCAATTTGACCAACGCCATGGGCGATGGCGAAATCAACACTCTGTTGATACTGGATGCCAATCTCGTATTTACATCGCCTGCGGATGTCGATTTTGCGTCGGCGCTCAGTCAAGTCGAACACTCGTTCTACCTCGGCACCTACGACGACGAGACCGCTGCCAAGTGTCAGTGGTCGCTGCCACTGGCGCATCCTCTGGAGTCTTGGGGGGATGTGGTGGATACCGGCGGTTTCTACGGTGTTTGCCAGCCGATGATTTTGCCGTTACTGGGCGGTCGGACCGATGCGGAGGTCATTGCCGCGATGCTCGGTCAGTCGGATTCCGCCGAGAAGCTCGTTCGACGGACGGCTGACGATGTGGCCGAGTCCGGACTAAGCGACCGCGAATGGCGAAAACTGCTGCACGACGGCTTTGCCGATGGCCTGAAGGTTGTCTCCGATGAGCTCTCATTCGGTTACGAGCATGACCCAACCGAACAGTCGCCGGTGGCAAAGCTCGATTACGACGAGGCCGATTTCCAAGACCGTGTCGAAGTCATCTTCACGCCGTCGGAGGGTCTTTACGATGGCCGTTTTGCTAACAATGGTTGGCTGCAAGAGATGCCTCAGGCGATCACGCGGCTGACCTGGGACAACGCCGCCATGATGAGTCCAGGCACGGCCAAGGCTCTCAAGGTGAAGCACGGTCTCATGATCGCACTGCGCCGAGGCGACGCGGTCGTTGAGTTGCCCGTCTATGAAGTTCCGGGATGCGCACCAGGGGTCGTTTCGGTCGCGATTGGTTACGGCCGTACTCGGGTCGGGATGGTCGGGGGGATGCCCGAGGAAGATGTTCCGACAGTGGGCACGAGCGTTGCGGCGATTCGCACCTCCGACGCGATGTGTTATGCCGGCCCCATCGAGGCAAGGCCCCGCTACACCGAGTACGAACTGTGCACGACGCAGGACCACTGGGCAATCGATGAATTAGGACGCGATGAAGCGGAGGATCGCAGTTTTTCATTGATCCGGGAGGGCACGCCTGCCTTGCTCGAGAAACTGCCTGAGTTCACCGCAGCAAAGGGTCCGCATTATCCGCAGGTCGGCGAGAACGGGTCGCTTTGGGAGGAGCCAATCAACCAGATCGAGAGCAGCGAAGACTGGAAGGATGCCGTGCCTCAATGGGGCATGTCGGTTGATTTGACGAAGTGCCTCGGCTGCAACGGTTGTGTGATCGCTTGCCAGAGCGAGAACAACATCCCAATCGTCGGGAAAGAGCAGGTCGGCAACAGCCGCGAGATGCACTGGTTGCGCATCGATCGTTACTTCCAGGGGGACGAGGAAAACGCGGACATCGTCCAGCAACCCGTCTCTTGCATGCACTGTGAGACCGCACCCTGTGAGCAGGTTTGTCCCGTCGCCGCGACCGTGCATACCAATGAGGGCCTCAATGCGATGGCCTACAACCGCTGCATCGGCACTCGTTATTGTGCCAACAACTGTCCGTATAAGGTGCGGCGTTTCAATTATTTCAACTACAACGAAGACGTCGGCGTCGGCTATGGAATCGATGCCTATCCAGGTTCGATCGAGAATGCCAACCGTAAGTTGCAGGCACTCGTTCTGAATCCAGACGTGACGGTGCGTGGACGCGGGGTCATGGAGAAGTGCACGTACTGCGTGCAACGAATTGAGCGGGCGAAAATCGATGCTCGCAAGGATGGCGGTCGTCCTATCGCCGACGGCGAGATCCAGACGGCTTGTCAGTCAGCCTGTTCCACCGGAGCGATTGAATTTGGCAACATTGCGGATCCCGAGTCGCGGGTTTCCGAGGCGAAGGCTGATATCCGATCCTACGGGTTGCTCGAACAGCTCAATGTGAAGCCGCGAACCACGTACATGGCTCGGATTCGAAACACGCCGTTTGCGCTGATGACACGGGCCCAGATCGATGACCTCGTGAATCTGGAAGCCCCGCATCACCATGGAGGCGATCACCATGGCGACGACCATCACGGAGGCGGTGATCATGGCCATGACGACCATGGTCATGACGATCACGATCACGGGCATGATGACCACGGTCATGATGCGCATGACGACGATCACCACGCCTCGACGCTTCGATCACGCCGCCATAGGAGATTGGTGGGGTCGAATTTTCAGTTACCCATCATCTAGCTGGCTGTTGCAATTCCGTCCTGATTCGGCTTTTTTGCCTTTTGCCCTGAACCATCGCCGTCATGTCACTCGCACTGTCCAACGGACTTGATAACACCGTCGAACGCCCCGGTCAGCGTGCTCCGCTTGTCCTTGGTGATTCGACGTATCACAGCATCACCGAGGCCGTTTGCAAGATCGCGGAGCAACCGCCCAGCCGCGCTTGGGTGATCGGCTTCCTCGTCGCCGTGCACTTGGCGACGATGTTGGGGCTTTGCATCGCCTATTTGATCTACACCGGTGTCGGTGTTTGGGGTAACCGGGCGCCAATCTTTTGGGGATGGCCGATTGTGAACTTCGTGTTCTGGGTCGGAATCGGTCACGCCGGAACGCTGATTAGTGCGATCTTGTATTTGTTCCGCCAGGAGTGGCGAACGAGTATCAACCGGACGGCCGAAGCCATGACGATTTTTGCGGTCGTCTGTGCGGGAACGTTCCCCGGAATTCACGTCGGTCGAGCTTGGCTGGCGTTTTGGCTGGCTCCCTACCCGAGTCTGAACTTGTGGATGTGGCCCCAGTTTCGAAGTCCGTTGTTGTGGGACGTGTTCGCGGTCAGCACGTACGCGACGGTGAGTTTGTTGTTCTGGTACATGGGTATGGTGCCGGACTTGGCGACGTTTCGAGATCGCAGCAAGAATCCGTTTCGCCGCGCCGCATATGGTGTTCTGGCACTGGGCTGGAGCGGCTCGAGTCGACACTGGATGCGGTACGAAAAAGCCTACGCTTTGCTGGCCGCTTTCGCGGCGCCGCTGGTGTTGTCCGTGCACACGATCGTGTCGTTCGACTTCGCCGTTTCCCAGGTTCCCGGCTGGCACACGACGATTTTCCCTCCGTATTTCGTCGCCGGAGCGATTTTTTCCGGGTTCGCCATGGTGATCACATTGATGGTTCCGGCGCGAACGATTTTCAACATCGAGAAGCTCATTACGATCCGGCACTTGGAAAACATGTGCAAGATCATTCTGACGACCGGAATGATTGTGGGACTGGCTTACGGAACGGAGTTCTTCATTGCTTGGTACGGTCAAGTTCCGGAAGAGAAGTTTGCGTTCATCAACCGCGCGTTTGGGCCCTATTGGTGGGCGTATTGGACGATGATTTCGTGCAACGTGATTTCGCCCAATATCTTTTGGTTCAAGAAGGCCCGAACGACGCCTTGGATCATGTTGGTGGTTTCGATTTTCGTGAACATCGGCATGTGGTTTGAGCGATTTGTGATCACAATTACATCGCTTTCGCGGGACTATCTGCCCAGCGCGTGGGCGTACTTCAGTCCGACATGGGTCGACTGGTGCATGCTCATCGGCTCGTTCGGCCTGTTTTTCACCCTGTTTTTGTTGTTCTGCCGGCTCATGCCCATCATCAACATGGCCGAGACGAAGGCCACGCTCGCCAAAGAGTTACACATGGCACATGGAGCGGGGCATGATGGCGGACATTGAGTCGCTGCAGCACTTCCATTCGATGAATGAATTCAAACTTCCAGACGGCCGACGCCATGACTGATTCCAACACGAACGTCCAGACGATCCGCGACGGTCAAACCGTCCACGGCGTGGTCGCTGAATTTTCGGATGTCGATTCGTTACTGGCGGCGTGCCGAAAGGTTCGAGATGCCGGGTACACGAAAGCGGACGCGTTCACGCCTTTCCCGGTTCACCACATTGATGAGGCACTCGGGATCAAGCCGACGGTGCTGCCGTGGATTGCATTGGCGGCGGGATTGACCGGAACGACCATCGCCTTGGTGATGCAGATCTGGATGAACGGCATCGACTACCAGTACATCATCTCCGGAAAGCCATACATCTCCCTGCCGGCCTTCATTCCGGTGACGTTTGAGCTGACGATTTTGTTGGCATCGTTCGGAACCTTTTTTGGCATGTGGGCCTTGAACGGTTTGCCGAAGTTCAGCAATCCGATGTTCACGAGCCCGCGTTTTGACCGGGCGACCGATGATACGTTCTTCCTGTACTTGGATGCGAAGGACTCGCAATTTGAAGAGGCTGGTGCAAAAGCGTTTCTGGATGAACTGGGTGGCCAGCATGTCGAGCCAGTGCTCGACGATGACTCGTCGACGACGATTCCGAAGGGCCTTCTAATCGGTTTGGCGGCCACGATCGCACTGTCATTCATCCCAGCGTTGGTGGTGGCTCGCATGCGAGTGACCAAGAGCACGTCGCCTCGATTCCATATTTTTCCCGACATGGACTTCTCACCCGCAAAGGACGCCCAGCAGACGACGACACTGTTCGTCGATGGACGCTCGAGCCGTCCTGATGTACCTGGAACGGTGTCTCGCGGAGAGTTTGATTGGGACCTGGATTTCCAAACGGGGATCGACATGGAGCAGCTCGCGGTGACCGACTCGAGGAGTGCTGAGCGTTTGGTGGCTTGGATGCAATCCGATACCGAAACATCGGAGGAGGACGGCGATCCGGCGGCCTCAGACGCATCCGGGTCTCCGGAGGAGGCGATGGTCGACAAGACCCCATGGTTGACCGAGAACCCGGTTGAAATCTCCGCGTCGGTGCTCTCCAAAGGCCAACAGCAATTCAATATTTACTGCTCGGTGTGTCACGGCGTGAATGGGCGGGGCAACGGACTGGTGAATCGTCGCGCCCAAGACATTCTTGCGACGACGTGGACGCCACCGTCGAACATGCATGACGCAACGCTGCATGAGGATGTTTACCCTGACGGCAAGCTGTTCAGCACGATCACCAACGGCATTCGAAAGATGCCCGGGTACGCCGGCCAAATCAAAACGCGCGACCGCTGGGCAATCGTTGCCTACGTTCGCGCGTTGCAAGCAAGTCAGGACGCGAGCCTGGCAGATGTCCCGGCGGAACAACGTGCTGCCATCGAGGCAGAGCAGAACGAGGTCGAGGCCGAGCTGGAGGCCGCCGCAGCTGCGGCCGAAGCGGCCCTCGACGAAGCTGACGCCGATGAGTCTGAGAACTAGGCCACCGATTCGCTCTTGATGCCTTTGGGGCAACAGCGTCCCTTGATCCATTGAACTGAACCAACCGACCTACACAACACGCCATGTCGCATCACGCCGTTCCGTCGAAGCCAGCAGATGATCCTGCGTTCGTGCTCCCGGCCAAGATGGCCGGATTATCGGTTCCATTGATGGGTGCCGGCATCGCATTGCTCGTCGCAGGTGTTGGTGCGGGTTCGGTCTTGGGCGGTCGATTCGGAATGTCAGCGTATTTGACAGCGTTCATGTACTGTCTGACGATTTCGATCGGATCGTTGTTCTTTGTGTTGATCCAGCATTTGGTTCGAGCCGGTTGGAGCACCGTGGTTCGCCGAGTGGCCGAGTTGATGATGATCATGGTCGTGCCGTTGGCGTTTCTGTTTTTGCCAATCTTGTTCGCGGTCATGACAGGTTCGCTCTACACCTGGACCAACGAGGAATATCAAGCCGAGCATGGGGTTCCGATCGCGGTATGGATGGAGAAGCTGCGATGGCTCAACCCGATGTGGTTCACGATACGGGCCCTGATCTATTTGGGCGTCTGGACAGGCCTGGCCATATGGTATTTCCACCGCAGCAAATTGCAGGACGAGACCGGTGAGATCACCTTGACGGAGTCCATGCAAGCACGCAGCGGGCCGGCCATCATTGCTTTTGCATTTTGCACCTCGTTTGCGGCGTTCGATTGGGTCATGAGCCTGGCGCCGATGTGGTTCTCGACGATGTTTGGCGTTTACATGTTTACCGGCGGGATTTTGTCGGCCCACTGCGCCATCGCTTTGCTGTCGTTCGTACTGCAAAAGCAGGGTGCGATGCGAGACGAAGTGACCGTCGAACACTATCACGACCTCGGCAAGCTGATCTTTGGTTTCATCTGTTTCTGGGGCTACATCGCATTTAGCCAGTACATGTTGATCTGGTATGGCAACATTCCTGAGGAAACCCATTGGTACTTTGTCCGATCGATTGGATCTTGGACGGCATTGCCCATTGTGTTGATGGTCTTGCATTGGGGGCTGCCGTTCGCGGGAACGATGAGTCGGCACGTTCGTCGGCGTCCCCCGCTGGTCGCAGTGTGGGCGGGCTACATCCTGGTGCTGCATTTCGTCGACCTTTACTGGGTGATTATGCCGGAGGCCGAAATGGGTTTCGGCGGGTTCGCGGGCATTGCCTCGTCCGTCCTGTGCTTGCTGGGGATGGTCGTGCTGATGCTTGGTCTGATGTTGAAGGTGGCCCAGGGGGTCAAGCTGATCCCCGTGCGAGATCCTCGCCTAGGGGAGTCTTTGGCGTTCGAGAATTTCTAGGTGGTTGGGACACGGCGTGGTGATGTTGGAACTGTTTCTCCTTTTCGATTGAATTGTTCGCGATGGCTGTTTATGACGATTTGAACGTAAAACGAATTGCGGTAATCAGCGTGATCTCGGTCCTGGTCACTGCGGTTACCGTCCTGGGCGTGCAGGTGCTGTATTTCGCGATGGCCGACGTGGTCGACAGTCGCAAAGTTCGGAACGCGACCTACAGCCGTCAAAACCGGA
>JBCDIU010000028.1:0-78849 GCA_038748615.1 Planctomycetota bacterium
GGGAAGTCATCCATGCCGTCACCCGCGTGTCCACGCCCTCCATCGGACCAATTGGTATCGATCCATTCCTCGGGCTGGACCCACTTCCAAACTCCGTCCCGCATCATCGCTGCGAATCCAGGATTGCCCGTCCCCGTGACAAACGAATAGTCGAAGTTGAAGTCCCCAATCGTGACGGTCGGTATCGTTTGGTGCCGAGCCCATTCACGCAGCCCCGACGCTTGCTCCTCTCTAAGCTCAGCGTTGCCACGTGCAAGGTGGTTTGCGACGACCTGAAAGTGGAGGTTCGTTGCACGGTCACGCAGGTGAACGAGAAGTGGAGACCGGTGGTTGCCGTCGTTCAGCCTGAACGAACCCCCCTGAGTCAATTCGATGTTGCGGATCAGTTCAAAGCGGTCGGACCTGAAAAGGACCTGGAGCCGGTCTCCGCCCCCGGACTTTGATGCGATCGACTGATAGTTGCTACCAAGTGCGGTGGCGTATCGTTCAAAACTGCGTGGTGATACCTCGCTGAGGGCGAAGACGTCGCACGGGCCGAACTGTTTCAGCTGCAGCGCGATGATGCCTGGATCGTTGCCGCCACTCTCGACGTTCCATGCAACAATTCGAATTGGGGTTGAGAATGACGCGGGCTCAGACCCAATCTTGTTCTGCTTAGGGGGTTCGCTCGACTGCTGGGCAGAACCTACCCCACTCGGAGCGCAAAAGCCGAATGCACCGACGACGATCACAACGACGAGGAGGCTTGGAAAGGTCCGCATTTGGTCGCCCGGAGAAGCTCGCGTGAGGCTTCCGATTGTAATCAGAATGAGTGGTTCTCCACGCCTTGCGTTTTTCTGCCTAGTGCGATGTGCTGAGATTCACCAAACATCCGGCCGGCCCTTTCTGCAATACCTCAAGCAGCTTGATACGCGAGCGACTGCTTCGGTCCGTTGTTTTGGAACCACTTCCTGACGCTCTTCTTCGGATGCAATTCAAACTCCGAGATTCGTTGCCGGGGTTGGGAAAGCTGGTGTTGCCGTTGACGGCGTGTCTCAGCCTGTCTCTTTTTTTCCAAATGTATTGCCCAGCTAGCTAGCTTGGCAAACAAGATCCCGGTGAATGGCCGGTACCACAAAATGTAATTGTTTAAAACTGTGGCAGCTTCATCAATTGAATGCTCCAAACTTGACCGAATCTCTTGTGAAGCTTTTTCAATCTTGATGGGGTGTGAATTTGCAGTGTCAATGGTCGAGAGCGCAAGTGTAGGCAAGTCCACTTTGTGTGCAAAACGGATCAGCGTATTTAATTGTGAACGATACTGCATGTAGATCGGGTCCTCCAAACAATGCGCATCGTGGGCGGCATCCCACATGGCATTGCGAACAGCCAACAGTTGCAGACGCAAAAGAAAAACTCGGAAACTTCGCCAACCTATGTAGAGGCCCACAAGAGTCAGTCCAGCTGAACCAAAAAGAATAGCAAGCTCAGGCATTTCAATCACTCGGAAGGCTTCCGTCTTGAGAAAGTTCACTCGATTCTCTCGAAGGATCTACTCTTGTTTCCAGCATTCGCAGGCGGTCAGACATCTGTGTAATGTAATGTGTTACACGTCTTCGTAACAACAGAATCGCTGTTCCCACAATTGACGTTGGGGCAACGGCGGTGAGAAAAAGAACTTTCCACCACGGCGATGAAGCGGCGATGATTCCCCAGGCGACAATAGCCAAACAGCTAGTGATCGCGGCACAAACGATGGCCCAGCGGATCGTCCTGCATTTCTCCCTGTACTTCTCAACTCTTTCGCGAGACGATTCTGGGTCGGTAACTGTCGATTCAGGCGAAGGCGGATCCTTTCTCGTGACAGCTGCATCCGACGGACGGGAACGAATCGGTCGCGAGGTGTCCTTGGCCTTCGGGTTCGGCATTTTGCGTCATTGTCATGGAGTACCTTCTTGGGGCTATCCGAGAATAGCCATTGGTGCAAGGCACCGCAACTGGTCGCGTCGTGGTGCAGCGATTTTGGCTAGATTCAAGATGTTGGCAAGACAGCATTTTTCGCAAGTAAACGCAGCAAACAACGAGGTTCTCGCGAGTGAAATGCATCTGTGCGGGAGCGACGCCAACCCGGACGACACAGATGCGTAAAGGAAACCCGTCCAGCTCGCATCGTTTGTACACAGCCTGACGACCCGCCTCACAGAGCATCTTGAGTTGGCTCGCAAAGACGGTGTTGCCGAGGGGGTGCTCAGCTTTGACCCCATGCGCAGCTGTTAAGTTCCGCATGGCAGTGCCGCACAATTGGCAACAACATGGGCCAGGCGATGGCGGTAGTCTGAAAATGAATTATTGGCCTCGTCGCAACGATTGAAGCACTTCCAAATCGGCCCGAGTTCCGTAACATCAAGTCGGGGATAGGGTAGCTCCCGAAAGCCAGTTTCTCGACTGGTTGCCCCATTTAAATTGCTCGAGAGTTCGATCACCACTAACGAGAAAGTGAGTGTCAAGAATGGGGAAGTTGATTCCGGCGGCGCAGTACGTCCGCATGTCAAGCGACAAGCAAGAGACAAGTCCGGAGCAACAGCAAGAGGCGATCGATTCTCTTGCTAAGTCTCACGGTTACGAGATTGTTGCACGCTACGAGGATTTGGCGGTAAGCGGCGATGCAACTAGCAAACGGCACGGCTTCCAACGCATGGTCGCTGACGGATCCACCGGCAAGTTTTCCCGGATACTGTGCTGGGACCAGGACCGATTTGGACGGTTTGATCTCATTGAGGCCGGCCGATGGATTGAGCCTCTTCGTAGTGCGGGGGTTGGATTGCACACGGTTACGGGCGGCGTGATTGATTGGACGACGCTGGTCGGCCAACTTGGGTACATGGCGCAGCAGATGGGCAAAGCGCAGTACTTGCGTGACCTGGCTGTGAACGTCAAGCGAGGGCAATCCCGCGTTGAGCGAGAGGGCAAGTGGACTCGTGGTTTCGCGCCATTTGGATACGTTGTGGACGAAGAGAGCGGTAAACTCTCGCCGGCAAGCGCGGAGGAAGTACGGCATCTACGCAGCATGTTTGAGGATTACGCTAGCGGTAAGTCACAACGTGAGATCGCGGCAAGGCTCAATGCGCTCGGAGTCAGCACTCGTCGTGGTAATGAGTGGCAATCCCAGTCGGTAAGGCACACGCTCGGCAACATCGTGTATCGCGGCCATCTTGCGTACGGCAAGTCGACGGCGTCGAAGTACCTCGCTCATGGATCGCCAGATGGGACGAGAAAGAGTAGACCCGAGAAAGACTGGCAGGTAGTTACCAACGCGCACGAGGCATTGGTGAGCCAAGAGCTGTTCGATCGTTGCCAAGCCCGTCGGTCCGAGAATCGAAACATGACCGGCCCGAAATCGAAGAACCGATTTTCGTTAACCGGACTTCTCTACTGCGGAACTTGTGGCTCGCGTCTTTGCGGGACTACGAGTTCCGATAAGTCAAAGCACTACATTTGCATCGACTATCAGAACGGCAAGAGCAACTGTCGACGGCGTACTGTTCGCGAAGACTCCGTATTGCCGCAAGTCGTGACAGCGATCCGGACTGAGTTTGTAGACCGTTATTTCGGCGATGCGGAGAGAGAGGCGATTCGGGACAAAATGCGTGAGCTCTTGAGTGGCAACCAGCAAGACGCCGCCCGAGAGCGATCGAAACTTCAGGTGCGGTTAGCCGAAGCTGAGGCCGAGCTGGAGCAAGCGACAACCGCGTTGATGAAAACGTCTGACGACCTACGACATTTGATCGAGCAGCGGATCCGGATCATCCAAGATGAAAGCGACTCCTTGGCGGATCGCCTGGACCGGGCGGACGCACCTTTTGGCCAACAAGTCGAGAAGGTGGAGAGACGGATCGATGCTGTTATTGGCTGGCTTGATCGGCTGGAGGAAGTCGTTTCGGTAGAGCATGACCCCGTGGCACTTTCCGAGATGCTCAGGCAGTTTGTTGACCGCGTTGAGGTGGACATCGAGCGGGTCCCAAACGGCCGCCGAGTGACCAACAAACTTCGTGGTGGCCGTATTTTCTTGCGTGCTGAATCGTTCCCACAGTGGGCAATCCCGGCATCCGTAGAGTTGGCAAGTCCGACCCGGCAGACTTCATGTTGATTGCGGCGGCGAACCCTTGCCCATGCGGCTATCGCAGTGATCCTCGACGCAGTTGCAATTGCACGCCACCTCAGATTGAAAGATACATGGGAAAGATATCGGGGCCACTTTTGGATCGTATCGATATCCACATCGAAGTCCCTGCGGTGCCATTTGAAGAATTATCCGAGCGGAAGGCATCGAGTGAATCCAGCCAGAGCATGCGAGAGCATGTCGTTCAAGCACGTCGGCGTCAAAGTGATCGATATCCAGAAGGCCCAGTCCGGTATAATTCTCAAATGACCAGTCGCCAAATTCGCCGTTACTGCAAATTGAGCAGCGAGGGTATCGCATTGCTCAGGACCTCCGTGGAGTCGTTGGGATTGTCGGCACGGGCCCATGACAAAATTCTGCGGGTTGCACGCACAATCGCCGATATCGATGACAGCGACGACATCGGTGAAGTCCACTTGGCCGAAGCGATCAGCTACCGCAATCTTGATGCGGACCTGTGGGTTTGATCGCGGAGCTCGAAGTCACGCCAGACAGGTGGGCCTCGATGGGGAGACTGCTTCTTGGTGCATGGCTGCTGTCATCGCTTTGGTGGATGGAGACGTTTTTCATTGGAGATCATCACCGAAAGCAGCGAATTCAGCACGGCATCGCTAACTTGACAATGGCGACGCTGAATGCCGCCATGCTGTACGGGACGGTCGGAATACTGACTCTGGCGTTGGCATCGTGGTGTGCCCGACATCAGGTGGGGATCCTTCGTCACGAATGGTTGACAACATCGGAAAACTGTCCCTGGTGGGTGGGATGGGTGATCGCCATGTTGTTGTTGGACTTGCTCAGTTACGCGTGGCATCGAGCCAATCATGCGCTGCCGTGGCTTTGGCGATTCCATCAGGTCCATCACAGTGACGAGGCGATGGATGTGACCTCGGCCGCACGGTTTCATATTGGCGAGTTGTTCTTGGCGGCCTTCATGCGTGCGCCCTTCATTGTGGTGATCGGCTTGGAACCATTGATGGTAGTCGCCTACGAATCGATCTTGGTTTCCGTTTCACTATTTCATCATTCGCGGCTTCGGCTCGGCGCGATCGAACCGTGGTTGCGCTGGTGGGTGGTCACGCCCGAGATGCATGACATTCATCACCGTCGGGAGGCGGATGACTTCAATCACAATTTTGCATCGGTTTTGCCGATTTGGGACCGCATCGCTGGAACGCATCGAAGGATCGCACTCTCTAGCGATGCGCGAACGGGAATTGCGGGTCTCGATTCGACCAGTTCCTCAACCGTGCGCGGTATGCTAACAATGACCTTTTGGCCGCGAGCGCCATTCGAATCGGTTGGAGTCGCGTTCCGAAGTGGGTCGTTAATCGAGCGGCGTCGCCGATCCGAGGTCCGCGCATCCTATTCTCCACTGTTTGGGGATGAGCCTGACGACGTTCAGTGATGAGCCATGGCATTACACGGCCGGTTCAAAGAACATGGAACTTGGATTGACGGCGTTCCCTTTCAAGACTCCATCGGCCAAGCGAGTCAGCTGTTTGGGGCTAAATGGTTTGGATAACACATCGATGAGCCCGAGCTGATCCGATAGTCGCCGCCGGTCGAGTTCGAGACCCTTGGCCGTACACAAGATGATGGGAGTTCGCTCGCTGGGCGACCCGTCACGCGACGTGTCGTCGCCCATCACCACTGAACGGCAGTGGTCTTCAATGCGAGAGATCAGTTCAATCCCACTGCATCGTGGCATCTGTTGATCGGTCACGAGTAGATGGATTCCTCCCGCGAGCCAGCGCTGCCATGCCGACTCTCCGTCGGCAACCGCGACGACGCGGTAGCCGGCACGTTGGAGCGTGTATTGCAGCAAATGTCGGAACACGGGATCGTCTTCCGCGATGAGGACCGTCGGTTGCTGGATCATGCTGCACTCATGTGGGAACGGACGCGAATTCGGTTTGACGCTCGTTCACCACGTCGATTCGATCTCGCTCGAGTTGACCCGAAGCTCACCCGTCGCGGGGCGGAATGTCCATCCGGGAATTCCCGTCGAGCCATCGGGATTGCCGCCCGACTGGGTCCCATCGGCCGCTATGAAAATGACATGTGTGTTTCGACCCGGGGGAATCGTTGGAGCGGGGAAGGGTCCATTGAGATACTTCTCAACGCTCGCTGCGAAGCTCTCGCTATCGGTCGTCTCCGGAAAAGATCCCGTACGAGCTTTGCAAACGTCAATCGCATTTCGCAGGATCGCTAGCGATTGGCGAGTGCTCCTGGCTCGTTCCTCCACATGATCTTCAAATACATGGGGAACGGCAGCTGCCGCAATGACTCCCATGATCAACACCACGACGACCACTTCGATGAACGCAAATGCCCGACGAGGAGACGACTTCGTCGGTGTCTTGGTCTGTTGCAAATTTTGGGACATGAACACCCCGACCTGTTTCAAGGGAATGGTCTACCGTACGTGCGCATTCCCGCCGAAGCGTGGTTTGCGCGAAGTGGCAAGTGGGGCGAAAAAACCTAGATTAAGATTCCGAAGCCATCGCCAAAAAAATGCGATGAGTGTGGGTTCGACCCGACATGTTTCAGGTGAGTCACGCACCTGATCTCTTCGACCGCCACCATCGTCACCATCAGACGCTCAAATCGGTCGTTTGGTCATCGTGAACCACATCCTTGAGAATCCGCCGGCGTCGAAACCACAGTGCGGTGACCGCACACCCCAGCGGCAGGCCGAAGATCCCAATCGCCTGCGTCCATGCACTCATGAGCGTGATTTTGTGGATCAGCGAATTATGGTCGGCGGCAGTAATCGGGATCTGGCCGGTGTATTTGGCCACATGATGCAAAAGATTCACGGCCAGGGACTGTCTTGGGATTTCTTGGTGACATGCCAAGCAGGCTCCATCACGCGACATGCGTCGGCGCTCGTCGTTGTTGAGTGCCCGCGAGAGTCTAAAGTGATGACCGATCGTTTGTTTGACGTTGCCATCCTCGTCGACGATGCGCGACCAGTCGTCCGGCATGTTCTCAATCGGTTCCAGTTGTGTTTGAGCGCGATCGGATAAGATGGTGCCATCGACCGTTTCCAGATCGACGACGAGGGTTTCATTCAATGGTCGCGTTGAGCGACCACCGTCGATTCCGTAGCCGAGTGCCTTGTCCGATGCGTGACACGACTCGCAGCTACGAGCGTGTTTCGTCATGGTGTGAGGTTGTGTTGGCGACATGTCAATTGCCAGTGGACCATCGCCGCTTGTCTCCGCGGCACCCTCCGGAACCTGATAGATATGATTGGTTACGATCGGCTCACCATCCTGCCCAATGATCGTGACCGATGGTTGGCATCCCGGAGCCAGTGGCGTCACCCGGCCTTCGCCATTGACACCCAGCATGGGTTCTTCCCAACGTAGATAGCTACGTTGCTCCGTGATCTTGCCGGGAATGATGGTGTCATATCCTGTTTCACCACGATCAGCTGCGTGTTCCGACTCCATATGTCGGCGACCCGCGGCGACCCAGTCGAAGTTGGTTTGAGACTGATCGATCTCAGGACACTTGTCTTTTTGGCTGAAGTCAATTTTGACGTGGCAACCGTAACACTGCGGCGCCCACGCGGCATGGCAGGAATAGCACTCCATCTCCTTCAAGTGGGTGGCAACGCCGCTCATCGCGACGAGGCCGTTCTGGCTGAGTTTTTTTTCGTCCTTGAGTTTCTTCAGTGGCTGCATACGTATATCAGTACCCGCCGCCGTATGCACAATGACTTCGTTACCATCACGAACGACGTTGCCATACGGGTTGCCCCGCGCAGTCAACAGATAGCCGTCCCTGGGCGGATAGACCGTTCCCTGCAGTGTGTGCGATTGCAGCTGGTCGGTCAGACCACGAGGGGCACCCGTGGCCGCGGCATCCTCAAACTCATCCATGAATCCGATCGGAAGATCCCACGGATAGGCGTCGGGGGTGCCGTGGCAGTCGCTGCACTCGATTTGAACGGCGGCCAGGTTGGCGGCCGCCAGAAAGCCGTCGCTATGAACATCGATTGACGTGTGGCAATCCTGACAGGTCATTCCCTTTTGGTAGTGGATGTCTTGTTCCATGGCGATGTAATGTTTGGTGTGCAGAGCCCGTTGCCCATCGCCGTCGGCTGAATACGGAGATTCATAAGGCGTTTCCATCAACCCCTGAAATGAAACACCGATTCGCTTGCCCCGATCATGGCAGGTGGTGCATGTTTCGACGGGAATCCCTGAGTAGGTGTGGTCATGGACGGTCACTTTCGCTTCACGCGTGCCTTGAATGCTGTGGACCAACATGTGTCCAGTTGCATTGCGATCGATCGTTGGATCATCGCCCTCGTAGAAGCCCTCGTTGGAGTAGGGCACATGGCATGAGCTGCAACCCATCCCGCGGAAGTCTCCTCGTTTTTGACGGCCCTTGACGGCATGGTGACAACGTTGACATTCCTGGCGAATGTAAGTGAACGCGGCCAGAGTAGGGTCGTCATTGAGACGCTCGAGCTCATCGAATCCGAGCGCATCGGGAAGCGGCTCGTGCCGATCAACGAACACCTGAGGCTCCAACTTGGACAGGCGGGTCATGTAAGCTCGGTAAGTGGCGCTGCCCAGTCGAGCCTCGGGATCATCAGGATTCTCGACCGCGTAATTGCCATAGGTGTGTTCGTAGCCGGTCAGTCCGCCGAACGACCAACAGACGCCTTGGATCTTGCCTGCTTCAGTCATCATCAGGCTGCGCCACTGAACTTCGACGTGTTGAGGGTGACACAGTCCGCATGTCTGGTCGTTGACCCATGGTGAGCCTGGGTCCAAATAGAAGTCGCCTCCATGGGCAATGGACTTGTCTTGCGTTTCGCTTGGGTCGCCCCCGTGACAAACCACGCATCCGGCCGGGTCGCCCCTTGTCGATCCGATTGCCACGATCTGTTGCATCATTTCGGAATCGGCTTCTCGGATGAGTTCGATCTCGCCATGGCATGCCATGCAACCGCTTTGCGCCGAGCCTGGGAAGGCGTCGACTATCTTTTGGGCCGACATCGCTGGTTTCGCCGTGGTAGCGGCGATGATGAGGACCGCCGACGCGTACCCTAGTATCGATGGCGAGAGCCACTGGCTCCGGGTACCGTTGTCACACCGAGGACGATGCGATGACGATCGCCGAGCACAGCAGCTTGGAATGTTCGCAAGATCGACATCGAACATGGAACGATCACGCCATCAAAAGGAGCTCAGACAAGGAGGAGGCTCCACCATAGCGAATAGCGCGGCAAGGGAAATCGCGAATCGGCCAGGTGCGATGGCTTGTCGCTGGTCGAATCTAGGCAGCGTCGCGTCGCGGCCGCGGAGTGGCGGTCAGGTCGGCTCTTTCTTGATCGAGCTCCATGCAAACATGCTGGACACCCACCGCATGCATGGCGCCCCGAACGGATGCATGACGCGGCCAACGACGGGGCTTGTTCGAACTCTGGATCGACACCGCCGGTCTGCCGTGCGGTCCCGTCGATGCAGGATCGGTGCCGCCGTATACGGCGACGGTGGGTGTGTTGACGGCAACCGCCAAATGCAGCGCAATCGAATCGCCAGCTAGCACCAGATCCGCCGCGTCGATGAGTGCCGCCAAAGATTGAATGTTGGTGTCAGGGGCAAGTCTGGCGGCTTGCTGGCTCAGGGCGACGATGGATTCGGCTCTCAAACGGTCTTCAAACGTGTGCCAGCTCACCAGCGTCTGATATCGATAACGGTCTCGGGCGTAGCGCGCCGTCGAAGCGAATCGATCGACAGGCCACTGGGCGGATTCGATCGTCGCGGTTGGATGCATCAACAGGAGTGGCGTCTCCGGAAGAGATTGCCGATAGCTCCGCGCCCAATTGCGTGCCGAGTCACCCATCAGCGACGGCCATCGTGTACCCACGGGATGCACCCCCAGCGGGATCAACAGTTCAAGCTGACGGTCGGTCAGATGTTGAAAGACAGCTGGTACGCGCTCCAGTCGACTCCAAGGAATCACCCTTCGCGGCGAGCCGCTGCCAAGAGAAATTCGTCTTCGTGCTCCGCTCAACCGAGCGACCCACGCCGATGATGTCTGCCCGGGGCGGCGCGGACTGGACTCACACTGCAAAGCGATATCGATCTGGCGATTCCGCAATTGCCGACGAATCGACGCCATTTCCGTGGGGTTTCGGTACCATCTGTCGGGAACTTCGACCACTTCATCGGCCAGGTCCGTCGCTCGGATGATTGGACCGCCGTTTTTCGAGGTTGCCCAAATGATCTGGGTATTGGGTTGATCTTCGCGGATGGCCGTGGCAACCGGAGTGGTCAACAACGCGTTTTCAGCGGAGCCGGTCTGTGCAATCAACACGGTTGGAGGCGAGTGATTCATCGAACTTCCGTGGTGGCTGGTATCACAGCATGGACGCTAACCAATTGCGCACCGGAGTCGCCAGAGGAATCGTTACCCCAAAATTGAAATCAGCGATGATTCAGACGCCGGGTTGGTCCGCCGAGCGTCCACCGTGACCGTCAAACGTTGGCGGTCGTTCGACGCGACCGAACCACGCCGGCAGCATCCCAGTCAATCATGCCTGGTGACACGGTCGTCGTGACGCGTTGGTCGACGCCGTCGAAGAGGCGACGTGTCAAGTTTTCATCGACCATACGGCGTATCCCGACATACGAAGTCGTCAGGCGAGGATTGATCTCGATGACGGCATCGTGATTGGCGTCATCACCCAAGACCACATCGATCCCAATGAATCCGGAGAGCCGACCCGGCAAACAATCCAGTGTGCGTTGGGCCAGCATCTGAATTCGACGTTGGGACTCCGGGTCGACCGGACCCTGACCACCGTTGTACTGCAACGATTGGGGAAACGTTTGGAGGTTCGGCTCCCGCCGATTGGGCAATCCCGAAATCGTTTGCCAAACGGCGGGTAGAAAGCAGGCTGACGCATGCTCCGCGGTTTCCGGCGAGGCGATGATCAGCATCGATGCGGGGCGACCATCCCAGAACTCTTGAACGAGATCGTTTGGTCCGGCAAGTTCCAAGGCATCCTCAACGTCATCCACCACGCGGACATCGGCTGTTCCGCATCCGTCGCTGGGTTTGATGATGTAGCGTGACCCATTTGGAAGACGACCGCGGCGCATCCATTTGTCATCAATCGTTGCGGGCGACGCCACGCCGGCGTTCTTCAACAGTCGTGCCGTCAATCGCTTGTCCGAAGTCAAACGAAGGACCTCCGTGCTGGGTGCCACGACATGGATCCCAGAGCCACGCATCATGCTAATCCCTCGCGCCAAGATGCCTTCGGATTCGGGTGCGATAACGATCGCATCGTCACATGATCGCGCAATCTCCATCCAGTGCTGCCAAGTGTTTCCGTCAGTCGGCATGGGAACTCGCTCGATAGGACCTTGGCCGGAGACGCCGCCGTCATCGAGCTGCAATCGCGTATCGACCGGGGTGATGACGCGTGCCCAGCCGGCGATGTCCTCCGTCAGGGATCGCCACATCGCCTTGCCCTCCGCCAATAGCGTCGAGGGGATCGAGTCCAGCGTTTGATCGCGGACGCCGCCACCGCACAAGTACTCACCAACAAAGATTCGTGAGCTAGACATTGGCATTAGGTGGCGTGCGTGAACGAATGATTGCGAAGGGGGGGACTCGCTCTGGGTTAGTCTAGGACGGCAACCGCAAATACCGCAAACGGCCCACAAGTTCCCGCATCCTCGGATCCGGGTATATTGAGCGCCCGATGGCGGATGACTTGGGCCGGTGTTGATACGGACCCTCCCCGCGATTGACTGCACCCATATTCCGTTGAACGGTGATTGATGCCGGTTTTGGATGCCCCGACGACTCCTACGCTCGGACCACCACCGATTCGCATTGGCGACTTGGTCGTGGATCCTCCGATATTTCAGGCGCCCATGGCGGGATTCACCAATGCGGCATTTCGGCACATCGTTCGGCAATTTGGCGGTGCCGGTTTGTTGGCGACCGAGATGGTCAATGCACGAGGATTTGTTTGGCTCGACGAAAACGAGGCCGAGCATCCCGATCGGCTCTGGGGCGTTGCGGACGAAGCGCGACCGCTGGCGGTTCAGATATGGGACAATGATCCAGAGACGATGGCGAAGGTCGGTCGACGATTGGCCCATGAATATCGCGTCAGTGTCGTCGACATCAATTTCGGTTGCCCGGTGCGTCAGGTGACCGAGAAAGCTCATTCGGGAAGCTACCTGTTGAAGGAACCTGCTCGAATGCACGCGATCATCTCGCGATTGGTGGAGGCCTGCTCACCGACACCTGTAACGGCAAAGATTCGTTTGGGTTGTCATCCCGACAACATCAATGCCAACGAGATCGCCAAGGTTGTCGAAGAGGCCGGTGCGGCCGCTCTGACGGTTCACGGACGGACGGCGGCGGACATGTTTCGGGGCCATGCCGACTGGGAACGCATTAGCGAGATTCGGTCGTATCTGCGGTCGATTCCGTTGATCGGCAATGGGGACTTAGACAGTGCTGACAAAGTGGTCGCCGCGTTCGAACGATACAACGTCGACGGAGTGATGATCGCGCGGGCCTGTTTGGGTCGTCCATGGTTGTTCGCTCAGGCCGCTGCTCGTCTGCGGGGACTTCCGGAGGTACCCGAGCCGACACTCGATCAGCAACGAAGTGTCATGCTGGACCACTATCGACTGGTGGTCGATCGATTTGGTGAAGAAAAAGGAACCGTGCTGATGCGGAAGTACGCATGTTGCTACGCACAGGGGAAACCGGGGGCGCGAGCGTTCCGAAGCCATGTGGCCAAAGTCTCGACATCGGCGGAGTTCAAAGAGGTGGTTTCGAATTTTTTTCCAAATCAGGTACCCGTGACGTCGTCGTGACCATGATTCAACGAACTCTCGAACCCGCTGCCGAAAATGCCGCTGCCGAAGCGGAGGCGTATTTGGCCATGGATCACCGCGAGGTCAACGAGGCGTTCGTGGCGGATCTCTTCGCGTCATCCAAGATGGTCGGCCCGCGGGTGCTCGACCTCGGTTGTGGTCCGGGCTTGATCGCGATTGAGATCTGCAGCCAGGATGAAGCCATTGAAGTGATGGGAATGGATCTTTGCCAAGAGATGTTGAGTCTGGCGCGGTTTGAACTGGAGGTCGCCGGCATGACCGACAGGATCCAATTGGTTCAAGACGATGCGTGTGATTGCGATAGCGTGCAATCGGATATCGTCCACACCGTTGTTAGCAACACGGTGCTGCATCATTTGTCCAAACCGATCGGAATGTTGCGAACGGCCGTGAAGGCTTGTCAACCGGGTGGTCAGATCTTTCTGCGTGATTTGTGCCGTCCTGATTCGGTCGACGAGGTGGAGTTTCTCGTCGACCAGTATGCCGGCGCCGCCGATTCCAGCGGTTTGGATGGCGACGGGCGCGATGCTCCCGCGAGTCCCCGCCAGTTGTTGCGCCAGTCACTCCACGCGGCATTGACGCTCGAGGAGGCGAGAACACTGGTTGCCGGGCTTGGCATCGACTCGGATTGCGTTCAAATGACCAGTGATCGTCACTGGACTCTCGCAGTGACACAGCCAAGTTCTTAAGACGATGGTGCCATGCAAGGCTATTTGCATTTGCTCGACGAAGTGCTTCACAGCGGGGTCGATCGCGACGATCGAACTGGCGTAGGGACACGGAGTTTGTTCGGTCGACAAATGCGTTTCGATTTGTCCGACGGATTTCCTCTGTTGACGACGAAGAAACTGCACTTGAGATCCATCATCATCGAGTTGTTGTGGTTCCTACGCGGTGACACCAACATTGGGTTCCTGAAGGAGAATGGGGTTCGCATCTGGGATGAGTGGGCCGATGAGGATGGCGAGCTCGGCCCCGTCTACGGCCATCAGTGGCGGCATTGGCCGGTGACGTGTTCGCAACCACCGATGGGCTCGAACGCCGCCGGATCGGATCACGAATCGTCGTCGACGATTGATCAGATCGCGTGGGTTGAAAACGAGATTCGTGTGAACCCGCGTTCGCGTCGTTTGGTCGTCTCGGCATGGAACGTCTCGGACGTGCCACACATGGCGTTGCCTCCATGTCACGTGTTGTTTCAGTTTTATGTCTCCGGCGGGCGTTTGTCGTGCCAGCTGTATCAGCGCAGCGGTGACATGTTTTTGGGAGTCCCTTTCAACATCGCCAGCTACGCGTTGCTGACGATGATGATGGCACATGTGACAGGTCTGAAGCCGGGCGAGTTTGTTCACACGTTGGGTGATGTTCACCTGTACGCAAATCACTTTGACCAAGCTCGGGAGCAACTATCGCGAATGCCCCGTCCGCTTCCAAAGCTCGAGATACGGCGGGACGTCGTGACCATGAACGACTTCCGGTTCGAGGATTTTGAGCTGCTCGATTACGATCCTCATCCGCACATCAAGGCGACTGTGGCTGTGTAATGCGAATCTCGGCCGTGGTTGCATCGACACCCGAGGGCATCATTGGTGACGACATGGCGATGCCTTGGCGTCTGTCGAGCGATTTGCGTCGTTTCAAGGCACTCACCATGGGCGGAACGCTGTTGATGGGTCGGCGAACGTTTGACTCGATTGGTCGGGTCTTGCCGGGGCGACAAACGATCGTGCTGACCCGCTCAGCGTCGTGGACATCGGAGGGCGTCGATGTGGCGCGATCGTCATCCGAGGTGCTGTCGCTTTGTCACCGCGACCACCTCTTCGTCGTTGGTGGTGGTCAGATTTATGACCAGTGGTGGGACCGGTGCAACGTGATCTGGTGGACTCGTGTGTGGGCAAACCTTGCCGGTGACACGCGCGTGCAGCTGCCGCGGGATCAGTTTCGCGTCTGCACGACCGCTCACGTCCCAGCGGGGCCCCGAGACGATTTTCCGACAGATTGGATGCGGCTGGAGCGTCGATCGGAGACGTTGAAACTGGCCAAAAACTGACACTGCCCGAGGATCGCTACCAAAGTGCGTTACGGGCATGGTTCGTCGCTTGCCGAGACAACTTTGAAGATCGCCATCTGGGTCGGAGTGCCCACGTCATCGGATTGGGGACCGATGCCCTCGAATCGGACTTCGTATCCGTGCTGGCTGGCGACGTCGGTGGACCATCTTTGAAACTCATCGCGCGTCCACTCGAATCGATGGTCGCCATGACGGAATTGGCCTGCGGGTAGAGATTCCCAAACGACGTTGTATTCCACATTCGGCGTCGTGATCAAAACCACCTTGGGTCGAGCGTGCTGAAAGACGACGCGTTGCATGGCGGCCAGGCGCGGCGGATCCAAGTGCTCAATCACCTCGACCAGACAGGCTGCATCCAAACGCGACAACCGAGCATCGCGATACATCAACGAGCCGTGCAGCAGTTCAATTCGATCCGCCTGCATGGGAGGCAACGAATCCATCCTCAATCGCTTCGACGCCATCTCAAGGGCGCGCACCGATACATCCATGCCGACAATCTGAGTGAATTGTTTTTGCTTCATCAAACGCCGAAGCAACTTGCCTTCACCGCAACCCAGGTCGGCGACTCGTCGCGCCCCCGATGCGATGAGCTCGCCAACGACCGTTTCGTGTCGCTGTTCATTGAGCGATTTTTCCGCAGTTGCGGAATCTGCCAGATTTGGCTCGACCGCGATCTCGGCTTCGTCAGACCGATCAGGTGAATCGTCGTCGATACCGTCTGCTTTGATCGTCAAGCACTCCAACGCCTGACGAATCATGCCACGTTGATGGCGAAGGTACCGGCGCGTGATCGCCTCCTTGCAGGGATGTGTTTCGAGCCAGCCGGCGCCTTTGGACAACAACTTGTCCATTTCATCCTGTGCAACGAAATAGTGCTTTTGGTTGTCGAAGACCGGAATCAGGACGTAAAGATGATTCAATACTTCCGAGAGCCGTTTGCGAGACTGCAGCTGGACCGAGAAATATTGACTTTCGCCCCAGTCCGGAAAACGTTCGTCGAGTGGATGGCTGGCGGCGTCGACGTCGTAGCCAAGGGGCTCGAATAGTCGGCGCAGGAAATCCTCGCCACCCTTGACCGGCAACGATTCCAGGCGAACGGTCAACTCCATGGGTGTCGTCGCGGCCGTCGGACGATCTTTGCATCGACCCGCCATCGCGGAACCGAATACCGACGCGATGGCGGTGCTCATGAAGGAAGACGTGACAAACGGGCGATCATTGACATAGCTGATCAGTTGGTTCGATCGCGCGCGGTTCTTTCTTGCCATCCCCACCGGGTCCACTTCCAACAGCAAGCACGCCGTCACGCATCGGTCGGTCACCTGGCGATAGAACACATGGGCTTGCCCGAATGAGACGTCAAAGGTCTGAAACCGATCGGGATGCTTGTGCAGCAGGTAACTGAGATCCGAGGCATTCTCCGAGTTCGCCGAAATCGTCAACAACACC
The DNA here is from genome assembly GCA_038748615.1 of Planctomycetota bacterium. Classification (GTDB taxonomy): domain Bacteria; phylum Planctomycetota; class Planctomycetia; order Pirellulales; family Pirellulaceae; genus Rhodopirellula. The sequence continues at coordinate 16,580 of JBCDIU010000028.1, forward strand.
GCGTCACCGTCGTGGAAAGTCCGCTTCAAGATTCCCAAAGCCGCCATCGGCAAGGTAACTGATCGCGTGGCTTCCATGACACAACAGGAATGTTGGAAGTTCGGTCCACTCCATACCGCGATGCACGCCATCGCACCTGGCCGTTCGAATGAGGCGATCGGCACCTTTCGGCAATACCGCAAGCCGGATGTTTCCTCGGATTTGAAAATCGAGTGTGCTCCCCGAATGAATTTTTTTTCGTGTTCCTGGGAACGCGTCGACTGACGTTGGTGTTCGGCAAAAAGAGAAATGCTGTGACCCTTGGGGCGACCATCCCGCGGCTGCTGAGATCAATATACAAATCCCTTGCGAAGGCACTTTGGTTTGGAGGCTTGCCCAGCCTCGAAGGATTGGGGGACTCCGTCACTTACTTTGAATGATGAAACCCGAAGCTTCCGGCATCGGCTGCAAAGCATCGAATCTCAACGCGCAAATCCGACTTGGACTCCGGCACCTCTGGCAGTCCAGCAATCTGGTCGAACGCCGAGGTTTGTCCAACTGACGCTGTTCCAGACATACACTGTGTTGCGTCGGTCTCCTCCGCTTACTCTGGCTCCCCTCTCCCCAAACTTGTTTGGGGAGAGGGGATGGGGGTGAGGGGCGGGAACACCGTAACGTTGACACGCGGGGGCATCATGAACAAACGATCGCGTTCATCAACACGAGTTCGGCGCAACCCGGAGGCAATTGCCTTTGCGCGGGACCAACGTCGGAGTGCAAATGAATTCGCTCAAAAGGTGTGGCAACTGCTAAGCGGCCGACGCTGTCGAGGCCAGAAGTTTCGTCGTGAGTATCCAATCCCTCCGTATACTGCCGACTTCTGTTGCGTGTCCCTCATGCTGAACATCGAAGTCGACGGAAAGCACCATCAGACAGAAAAAGGCCAGCAACGCGATCGACGCCGCGACGAGTTTCTGGCCGACAACGGATACGAAGTCATGCGGATCCCAGGCTACAAGGTGACTCAGGACCCATTGGCTGTGCAGCGCCGAATCGAACAAGCGATCGATGAACGCATTGATCGGTTTCGTCCCCTCACCCCCGACCCCTCTCCCCAAACAAGTTTGGGGAGAGGGGAGCCAGAGTAGCTGCGGACATCACCGCCGTCTCTATCGCTATTCGCTGGTGCGCCTCGGATGCATCGACCGAGGGAGATGCGGTTGACATGCGGAAGGCATCGGTGCGAGGACCGACTCTACAAGACTGCCCGGCCCTCGATTGCTCGAATGACCATTTCTGACTGGACCGTCTGGACGTGTCGCCCAAGCAAGTGAGGCAAGGATAAGGCGAGCGGCTGGGAAGTTCTTCCAGCCGTATGCGGGGCACACTCGTGCCAGTCCACGCAGAGCCGGACCAGCGCGCCGGTCGGTCCCGCCATTTGATTCGCATTTACCGCTTGGCTTGCTCTAACGATTGTCAGATCCTTTTTGGTGACCGGCATCGACGTTTCCATCATCGGGGTCGCACTGCTCACTCCAGACTTCCTTTGCGGCGGCTGCGAACCGGTCGAGATAACAAACGGCTCCCCGTGTGGTGTAGAAGCATAGGCCGGTGATGTCGCCGTTCGCTTTGGAGAGTCGGAACAGGGATTCCGCTTCCCTTTGGACCTCATCGGGATCGGTCGTGACGTCGTAGTAACCGCCCACGATCTGAGGAAGTCCAAGCCGGTGAAAATGACGGAAGGAGGCTTCAATCGTGTCGCGTCCGTCCGCGATTCGTTCCTCACCCATGCTCCAATTCCAGATAGCAACGTCGTTCGGCAAGTACGCCCAGGATCCGCTGAAGCTCCCCTTGATGAACGGATAGAACGATTCGTTGGGACTTTTGTCGGAGGCGTTGTGGTGCGGGTCGTACATGTCGCTGACGACGATCGCCTGTCCGCAAACGGAGTCAACGATCTGAAGGCACTTTTCAAGGAGCCCGCCGAGCGATTGCAGCGGCGTCGTGTTTTTGCCCAGCGGGTCGTGGCCGGCCATCCAGAGCTCGTCGTGGTTGACCAACCAACGTTTGGGCTTGATCCAGTGGTGGATCAGTTGAACCTGTTCTTTGAAAAAAGAATGCACCTTGGGATGTCGTAGGCTTACCGAGACCCGATGCGTTTCTTGGGTCGTCGTTTGAGCGTGGTAGTAGTCGACCCATAGTTCGTCACCGGCCGAGACCCCGCCATTGCGTTTGATCTTGATCGGGATGGATGGTTTGTCATGTGGGTAACTCCCGCCGCAATTCGGCGCCGGGTCGCTCCACCTGTGAAAATCCACGTTCTCTTCCAGGGGCTGTCCATCCTTCGAACCATCCGCCAACCGAATACGGATCGGCAATCCTTCGTTGGGATCATCCTCTTCCACGTTGGGAAGATCCGGTCGTCGCAGCAAGTTGTACGCGGTGGCCTGGGTCAATTTCACGTCGTCCAGCCAAAGCGTCCCACCCGTCACGCCACCCATGCCGAACGAGAACATGACTCGGTTGTAGTGGAACGTGTTGATGGCAATCGTATAGCGAGTCCACTCCTGGTCTTCAAAGACTTGAAACAGCGGGTCAAGAGTGTCGTTTGCCGATGGAGCATCTTTGGTGGTGGTGTCTGCGTCACCTTGGGCGGGTGATGGTCGCGTTCCGCGTTGATAACGCAAACTAACATGATGTAGCTTGTATCCTGCGCTGCGCCCGACGTCGTCACCGTTGAGCTGCGTATAGAAGAATCCGTCGTCCTGGTCGAGTTGCAGTTCCTTTGTTCGGATTCGAAACGACAACCGATACTGACGCCTCGGTTGCACGTTGATCGAATAAAGACGGTGGCACTTGGTGCCACTGGTCAGATCCAAACCGCGTTTACCTAACTCCCATCCCTTGTACTGTTCGGTGTCCGCCGAACATACGGGCACCGCTTGTCCATTTGATTGGCATTCGTTTGGAGTGCAGTACTGGATCCGCAGCACTTGGTTCTTGGGGCGGACGGGATCGGCGACCAGGCTTGGCTTCAGAAAACGATCATCAGGTCGGTCGTAGTAAACGTAATAGTCGCCTGACGGATGGCCGCCGTCACATGATTCGAAACTTCCCTGGCGGTAAGCATTCGAATCATCCTGGACGACCGCTTGCAGCGAGCCATCGGACGCCTCGATCACTTTGTAAAAACACTTCTTGACCGGAAACGCCTCGGCGTACTCGGGACCATTTTGCAGAATTGGGCCTGATGAACCGACCGTCATCACCTCGGGAATGATCTCGATACCGAGTTCCGTCGCCTTGTCATTGATTCGCTTCAAGTTGGCGACGGAGATGGAATTCGGCTTTCGGAGATCCTCCAAGTAATGCAGGCCGTAACTCGATAGCACGATCGAACGATATCCCAGCTGTTGCAGTCGCGGCAGCACGACGTGGACCATTTCGTCGGTCGTGTGCTCGCCGCCGTCACCCAACGCTTCCTTGCTCTCTAGATTGACGTAGGCGTAGTACCAGAGCGGCGGATGGTTCGCATGGAGCTGGGTGTTCGTGGAACACAACAGTCCAGCAACAATGACAACGAACCAAGGCAATTGATTCTTCATGATGAGTGGCTCCGGTTGGCGGAAGACAACGTCCGAGCGCATGCAACTCACGAGTGAACACGCTTGCCCGGTCGTTCGCCCTACAGCGAATCCACACAGCTTATCCTTCGATACGGCTTTGGGGGGTATGGATTGTCCCCAAACGGCACGTTGACGCGATTATAGCCAGTGACGCAGAACGGTGGTGGCTTCGTAGTCCATGCTCCATTGCATGGACTTAACAAAAAACGCCCGCGGCGGATCTGCCACGGGCGCTGTTGTGAAGGGTTTCAAATGGGGCAGTGGCTAGCTGCAGCCCATGGAGTTGCCGCAGTTATGACACAGATAGCAATTTCCGTTGCGAACGGTGATGCTGCCACAGTTGTCGCAACTGGGGGCGTCCGTTTGGAATCGAGAGAATTGATCCGTTGGGCCATCCAACTGGATCCCTCGACCGTTGCCATTCCCGTTGGCAGATCCATTGGACTGAATTCCGGCCAACAAGGTTGCCCGCTCGGCCAAGGCCACGGCGGCGCCGGCGTCTTGCTGCAACTCCCGCATCGTTGGGCTCACATCAGCGGCCGCGTCAATGGCGACGCCACCGGTGAAAGACGTGGTTTCGTCGGGACCGTTGCCCTCGGAGATGGTTTCCGAGACGCTTTGCTGGTGATCCTGACCGGACATGAACGTGATCCCGAGCCATCGAGCAATGTAATCCACAACGCTCTTTGCGATCCGAATCTCTTTGTTGGACGTGTGGCCCATCGGTTCAAATCGCGTGTGGCTGAACTTATTGACCAACACTTCCAGTGGGACACCGTACTGCAGCGCGATTGAGAGTGCCGTGCCAAAACTATCCATGATGCCACCGATGGTGGATCCTTCCTTGGCCATAGTGATGAAGATCTCACCTGGACGACCATCTGGATACAGTCCGACGCAAAGATAACCTTCGTGCCCGGCGATGCTGAACTTGTGCGTCAAGCTTTGGCGTGTATCGGGCAGCCGTTCACGGTTCGGTTTGTAAACGATTTTCTCGACCGTTTCCGTGACGACCTTGGTCGCGGCGGACGCATCCTCCTCGCTGTCTTGTTTCGTATTGAGCGGCTGGGATTGTTTGGAGCCATCTCGGTAGATCGCGATGGCTTTGAGACCGAGTTCCCATCCCCAGAAATAGGCATCGGCGATGTCCTGAGGCGTGACGTCCGTCGGCATGTTAACCGTCTTGCTGATCGCACCGGACAAGAACGGCTGCGCCGCGGCCATCATGGTGATGTGAGCTTGCCATGGAATGCTGCGAACACCACCAGCGGGCTTGAACGCACAATCAAAGACGGCCAGATGCTCGTCCTTAATGCCCGGCGCCCCTTCGATCGTATCATTGGCATCGATGTAATCGAGGATCGACTTGATTTCGTCGACGTTGTAGCCGAGTGCTTTGAGTCCGAGTCGAACCGTCTGGTTGACGATTTTGAGCATCCCACCGCCGGCGAGTTGTTTGTACTTCACCAACGCGATGTCGGGCTCGATCCCCGTGGTATCGCAATCCATCATGAAGCTGATCGTGCCGGTTGGTGCCAAGACGGTGGCTTGTGCGTTCCGGAATCCATACTTTTCGCCGATCTTCAGCACGTCATCCCACAAGGCCTGTGCGGCCTCTTTCAATTCCGGCGGTCCGGCATCGTCGATCTGATCACAGGCATCTCGGTGCATGCCCATGACTTTCAGCATGGCACCTTCGTTCTGTTCGTAGCCCTCGAACGGCCCAACGACCCCGGCCATCTCGGCGCTGCATCGATTGGCTTCCCCGTGCAGCAAGGATGTGAGTGATCCACAGAGTCCGCGGGCTGCATCGCTGTCGTATGGCAACCCGGCGGCCATCATCACGCTGCCGAGGTTGGAGTAACCCAGCCCCAACGGACGGAACCGATGGCTGTTTCGCGCGATCGGTTCGGTCGGGTAGCTGGCGTGATCGACGAGGATTTCTTGGGCGATGAAGAACGTTCGACAGGCGGCACGAAATCGTTGGACGTCAAACGCTCCGTCGTCACCAACGAACTTCATCAAGTTGATGCTCGCCAAGTTGCATGCCGTGTTGTCCAGGAACATGTACTCGCTGCAAGGGTTGCTCGCGTTGATCGCGCCGCTGTTGGGGCACGTATGCCACTTATTGATCGTGGTGTCGTACTGAACGCCCGGATCACCGCAGTGCCAAGCGCACTCGGCCATCTTGTTGAGCAATTCCTTGGCGTCGTACTTCGGAGCGTCATCGGTCGGCTTGTCGGTAATCCAACGGGTTTGCCAGGAATCGCCGCGACGGACCGTTTCCATGTAATCGTCGGTGAGTCGGACCGACAGGTTGGCGTTTTGGAAACAGACGCTGCTGTAGGCTTCACCGTTGAAGTTCGACTCGTAGCCCTCGCGAATGAGTGCGTGGGCTTTCTTTTCCTCGGCCCACTTGCATTCGATGAATTCGAGAATGTCAGCGTGCCATACCTTCAGCGATTGCATCTTTGCGGCCCGCCGGGTCTTGCCGCCGCTTTTGACGACACCGGCGATCGAGTCATAGACCCGCATGAACGAGAGCGGTCCCGAAGGCGTGCCACCACCGGAAAGTTTCTCTCGCTGACTACGAATGGTCGAAAGATCCGTTCCGGTACCGCTGCCGAACTTAAACAGCATTGCCTCGCTGCAAGCTAACCGCATGATGTCTTCCATGTTGTCGTCGACCGACTGGATGAAACATGCGGATCCCTGTGGATATTCGTAAGGGTTCTCTGGCTGAGCCGTCGTGTCGAGTTCACGATTCCAGTGCCAATTGCACATGTCTCCTTGGACGTCGTACTGCGCGTGCAGACCCACGTTGAACCAGACGGGACTGTTGAACGCACCGTGCTGGTGAAGGCACAACCAAGTCAAATCGCGATAAAAGCGGTCACCGTCTTCGGGTGACTCGAAATAACCATCGGCCAATCCCCAATCGGAAATCGTACGGGTGACGCGATGAATCAGCTGCCGAACACTGCGTTCACGCTCAGGTTGTTTGGGGTCACCGTAGAAATATTTCGAGACCACCACATTCGTCGCCAACTGGCTCCAGTCCGACGGAATCTCGCAGTCGGTTTGTTCGAACAACACGTTGCCCGATTCATCCTTGATCGCCGCCGACCTCAATTCCCAATCGGCGGTGGCAAACGGTGTCGAATCGCCGGACGGGCAAAAGGTTGACCCAAACTTCAGCCCGCTGCGGCTGGGGTCTCTCAGACTCGTCCCGAACTTGGACCGAGCATATCGCACCCCGTGCTCCGCATTCACCTTTTGGAGACGGGCGTCACTGCCAGTGTCTGCCTGGGGGCTTTGTTCAGAATTCTTGGGGATGGATGAGGTGGTGGAAGGGGGCAAAACAGTCGACATGGGTTGTTCTCATCTCCATTGAAAGGTCATCCGTGGGCGGTCTGCCGTCGATCGGACACTCGCGTTCCGTGCGTGATCGAGGGCGCCGCCAAGAAAGAGTGCAATCGAGGTCGTGTCACCTGGGGAGTGAGGGGATCCAGCCGAAGCTTCCGGAGGCCGCGAAAATCGTTCCAAAACAGATTGCTAGCACTACCGGTAGTGATTCCCCACCCGTTGAGGCACTACATGTTGATTGCAGGCAGGAATGGTAGGGATTCACTTGACGGTGTCAATGAAAATTCTGGCCCCTATCCAAACCCTTTATTTGAACGGCTTTGCGTCGATCTGGCGTCTCGGTCGCATTGTCGACGCCGTGCCGGTTCGTCGCCGTAAAGTGCACCTTGGTGAAGAGTTAGTGAATTTGTGACGCCGTGATTTCCGGCTCGTGGAAAAAATGTCTGAAATCAAATTTTTCTGCCAACTTTCGAGATTCAGTTATCTCGACAAGGAGCCGACCGCTTGGGTTCGTTTCATCCTACTTCGGAAGTCGCGAAAATGGGTCAACTGGGAGGCTTGCGGTTCATTCGTCGTGGCATAAATCGTATGCCCCCGGTTTGGTGGCCCGCGTGGATTGGACTGGCGAGAACGAATTTGCGGGTTGTATTCAATTTTCGATTCAGTGCCGTCGATAACCCATCTGAAAGTGATCGATGTAGCACCACGACATTCGACGAAGCCGCTGTGACGTTGTCATCGGCAATGCCCGGCCGACTGAGGCAAAACCATGATCTTGTGGACTTTTAAACTCGTTAGCAGCGTCCGCAAGGCGATTGCAGGTCGTCGCTATCCGTCTCAATTGGCATGGGCCGTCGCCTTTGGAGTGCTACTGGGGCTGATACCGCACGGAAATCTGGTTGCCGCGAGCGTCTTGGTGATTGTGTTGGCATTGCAGCTCAACCATGCCATGGCAGCTTTGACGGCGATTGGCGTCACGTTTCTGGCACCGAAACTCGACCCCGTTTTTCACGCCGTTGGTGAGCGAATCCTCACGCACCCCGAGATTGCTGACCGGATGACGACGGCCTGGAGCTATCCACTGATGCCATGGACATCGCTCAACAACACGGTTGTCGTCGGGAGTCTCGCCATTGGACTGGTATCTTTGTTACCCACCTTTGCGCTGACTTACCCGGTCTTTCGTGGATGGTCCCGAGGATTCCTCGATGCTGAAAAAGAAGCTGCGGAGCAAACACGACAACGCGAAGCCAAGATTGCCGCCAATCGCGTGATTCGAGATCAGCAGCGCACCCAGGCCCCCTCAACCATCGAATCCAAACAAATCTCGTCCGGACCGACCGCCTCATCGGGACGAGTTTTTGATATCCGACGCATCGACTCCGGGCATGATGCCACCGTGCCGGCGCCGACGACACGGGTCGAAATCGCACCCCGGCAATCACTCGCGACGGCGAATGCGGCTGTGAAGAACGCGAATCAAAACGTGACGTTGCCTGCCTCCGGCTCCGGCGCGGAATCGGCCGCAACGGTGGACGAACAACAAAAAATTGATGAAGCACTTCGGTACCTGCTGAAGCAGCTACGGGATTCCCAAGACAAGGATGCGGCATGATTCGCTGGCGTTTTCTTTTCACGCGACTGATCGTCATCGTCGCCGTACTGATGTTGCTATGCCTCGGCATGGGACCGTTGACGCAATTCATCACGGTTCGCGGTCTGGAGTACTCGACCGGCGCGAAGGCGGACATTGGGCAGACGCGGGTGAGTTTCTTTCCGCCGGCCATCCAATACAAGAACTTGTCGATCGCCGATCCGCGGGATGACAAAGAATTTCGCGACGCCTTCACCGCGGAATCCATCAACCTGGTTGTGGACAGCGATGCCTTGCTTCGGCGTCGATGGGTCATTGAACGTGCTCGGATCACGGGACTCGAGATTGGTGCACAGCGACAGTCCTCCGGCCACCTTGATGAGGTTTCCGAAGTGGATTCCGGCGGTTCGACGGTCCTGAGCCAATGGCTTTCCGGTACGGCCGATGCGGTTCGCGACCAAGCGGAATCGATGAGTCGCAACTTGCAGACCGTTCAAACCGGTGACCAGCTGCGTCAACAGTGGACCCAAAAATATGAGGAACTGACTGGCCGAGCCAAGGCTCTCGAAGAGCGAGTCCGGACGATCCGCGATAGTGCCCAGGGCATCGACAATCCTCTTCGAGATTGGCCAGAACTGGAGCGAACGCTCGCCGAAGCCAAGCTGGCCCGCGAGGAGTTGATCCAGATCCGCGAACAAATGGAGGCGTTGCCCGAACAGATGCGGACGGACCTGCAGCGACTCGATGAGGCTCGCCAAGCTGACATTGCAGCGATCGATCGCTACGTGCCCGGCAATCTGCAGGAGTCGGAAAGCTTCGGCGTGGATCTGGTGACCAGCGAAGTCCGGCGTCAGATTGAACGTTTGCGTCGCTTCGTGGACAACGGTCGGACACTGGCCAACTACACGGTGGTCGCGCCGGAAACCGAGCGAGTTCGGGGAGAAGATTACGATTTCAATCAGGAGTTCCGTCGCCCGGACATCTTGATTCGGCAGTGTGAGGTTTCGGGCCTGATGCGCGCCAGCGGCAAGACTTACACGCTGACGGGCGTGATGCAGAACATGACTCCCGAGCCGCACCGGTTGAAAGACCCAACGCGGGCGCAACTCAAACTGGAAGGCCCGGAAACGGTCTTGGTGGACTACATACGAGACCGCCGCGACACATCGATCGATCGATTGACACTGCACTGGCCGCAGATGCGAGCCGACGCCATCGAACTATCCGGTGGCAAGGATATGGAGATCCAGATCGCCGGCGGACAACGCGAAGTTTGGGTGCAACTTGATTCTCAGGGTGACGATCTTCAAGGACGCTTGGTCAGCAAACAGACCGGTGTGGCGATGCGAATCGATTTGGGTGGAGCGGCGGCGACGTCGTCGGCCGCGATCGCCATGAATCAGTCGCTTGCACAGGTGGACCAAATTGAAATCGACGCCGCGTTTGAGGGCTCATGGAAGGACATTGATCTGACGCTCCACACGAACCTGGGTACGATCTTTCGGGATGCTGCCGAAGGTGCCATCGCGAAGCAGCTGGACGTTTCGAAGGCCAAGCTGGCCTTGGAGGTTGACGAGGTGCATCGCGAGCAGATGTTGGCTTTGCGAGAGTGGATGACCGAGCAACAGATCGAAACACAGGGTCTGCTATCGGGCGCCGACGAAGCTATCGAAGAAATGAGTCAGAAAGTGCTCGCGGAGGTTGGTGGCGCGGACCAATACTTGGGCAAGCTTCGAACTGCCTTTGGTAAGTCGTTGCGTTAATCGCTTTTGCCGCGCGTTGGCTTCGTTGGCCCCGCCCTGCTTCGTCGCACGCTCCTATGCGACCCTCCGGAGGGAGGGTGAATTCTGCTTGGTGACTTGTGTCGACACCAACGCCCGCCTCGTGCTTGAAGCAAGGCCTTTGAAGCGATCTCAATTCGTCCTAAAGGCACTAGGTAACGCGCGGCATCAAATCAGGTAGGCGAGCCGGTTTTCCCGAGTGGTTCAAGCATGCGATCACAGAATCGGCATCGACGATCAATTGATCCTGACGGTGGATCTGGTAGGTGTGTTTCATGCGCACCTTTCTCACTTCGGTGACGTGCGTCGTCACCGTCAGGATGTCGTCGAATTCGGCGGGGGCGTGGTAGCGGACGTTCATTTCCGTTACCACAAGATACAACCCAGAGTCTTCAATCGACTTGTATTCATGGCCGATCGAACGCATCATCTCGACGCGTGCTCGCTCGAAGTAGTTCAGGTAATTGGCGTGATGAACGCGCCGCTGTCCATCGGTCTCCTGGTAGGTGACCCGGATGTTCAGTTGGTGAGTTAGCATGCGTCAAGCCATGGGGATGGTCGGGACCAAGGAATCCGATGGTTGCTGTTACGTCGTCCCGTGCGGCGATCGTCGGCATCCAGCGGCGTTGCTATCATTCGCGATCGGCGAATGATTCGCTAGGTTGATGCAGGCATTACATCGCCAATAAGCCGCATCCGTTTCGCGCCGCCGTGTCGACGCTTTGTCAATATTTTTCGAATCGTGCCACGCGTCGAGTGATCCAATTCACGCCGGTCCACACACACTGCACCCATCGATCTCATCATGCTTGATCGCAAGTTCATCTTGGCCAACCCGACTCAGGTCGCCGACAACTCCAGTCGACGAGGTGTCGACGTCGATGTGGATCGGATTTGCGAACTCGAATCGCAGCGACTCGAAACGCTCAAGGCCGCCGAGGAGTTCAATCGCCAGGCAAACGAGACGAGCAAACAGATCAAGTCAGCCAAGGACAATGATGAACGCCAAGCGTTGATACAGCGAGGTCGGGAACTGCGCGGTAAGAAGGACGAAGCCTCCGCGACGCATGAACGGTTGGAATCGGAACTCTTGCTATTGCAGAGCGTCATTCCCAACTTGACGCATCCGGACGTGCCCGACGGTGGTGAAGACGATGCGACGGAGATCTCGCGGGGCAAGACATCGGTGCGGGCGTTCGACTTTGAGCCCAAGGATCACTTGGAACTTTGCCAGCAACACGATTTGCTGGACTTCGAAGGCGGCGCGCGGGTGGCGGGATCTGGTTTTTACTTTCTACGCAATGAGGCGGTGCGTCTCGATTTGGCACTGCAGCAATTTGCCATCACTCACTTGGCCGATCGCGGCTTCACGCCGGTTTCGACACCCGACGTTGCATTGACGAGCGTCTTGCAGGGAACGGGTTTCAATCCGAAAGGTCCCGAAACGCAAATCTATAGCATCGAGAACACCGATCTGAATCTGGTCGCGACTGCCGAGATCACGCTCGGTGGGATGTTGTCGGGTCAGGTCATCGATCGAGAACAGTTACCCTTGAAATATTGCGGATTGAGTCATTGTTTCCGCACCGAGGCCGGTGCGGCGGGTCGTGCGTCGAAGGGTTTGTATCGCGTGCATCAATTCACCAAAGTGGAGATGTTCGCGTTCACGCGTCCGGAGGAAAGCGATGCGATCCATCTAGAAATGCGCGATCTGGAGTGCGAGATCTTCGACGCGTTGGAGGTTCCCTATCGCGTCATCGATACCGCGACGGGTGACCTGGGCGGTCCCGCCTACCGCAAGTTTGACCTGGAAGCTTGGATGCCCGGTCGCGGCGATGGTGGATCGTGGGGCGAGGTCACTAGCACGAGCAATTGCACAGACTACCAAGCTCGACGTCTGAACGTTCGCAGCAAAGCGACCGGTGACAAAGGAACTCAGTTTGTTCACACGCTCAACGGTACGGCAGTCGCAACCGGGCGGGCGATGATTGCGATTCTCGAAAATCATCAACGTGCCGACGGGTCCGTTTCCATACCAGCCGTGCTGCAACCCTGGATGGGCACCGATGTGATTGGTTAGTGGGCAAGCCCTCGCCATCCTCCCAACGGCCGACCTGGTGATGCTATCATGCTCGCCCGCGTTTCGTTTCGCTGTTCATCCCCAGAGTGAGTTCCCGACATGGCCGATCATCCCAACTTGTTTCCGAAGCTACACAACGCGGCTTGGCCCGGCGTGGTTGGCAAGGGTGATGACGACGCCAATCCGGTGATTGAGCTCGACGAAATGCTGGATTTGACGGCAGCGGCCGAAGTAGACGGACGACGTTTCGACGGAGTCGATCTGTTCCTTTTTGATCCGCATGTTTCCATTGACGCCACCGACGATGAATTGCAGTCGCTAGCTGATCGTGTCCGTTCGCGAAATTTGGTCATCGGCACGGTGGTCGCACCGGTTTGGCCACCGACGGGAGGCGGCAGTGCCGCGGGCAGCCTGGAGGACGTCGAGGCATTCCTCACCCAGGTTCGCAAGGGCTGCGAAATCGGCAAGAAACTACGTGAACTCGGCGTCCGACCCTATGGCTGTGTCAGGCTCGATAGCGCCACTTCGGTGACCGATTGGGTCGCCGACCCATCGACGAATCAATCCAAGATTGCGGACACATTCAAAGCGGCCTGTGATATCGCCGAAGAGTACGACGAGCGTCTGGCGGCCGAAGGCGAGATTTGTTGGGGAGGCATGCACAGCTGGCGAAAGATGGTCGATCTATTGGAACGAGTCGGCCATCCCGAGCGATTCGGATTTCAAGCGGATATGGCCCATACGTTGCTGTATCTGTTGGGTTACAACGCTCCGGAGGATGCCATTTTGCCAGAGGACTTCGACTGGAGCGACGAAGGCAAGTTTCATGCCGCGATGAAAGAGTTGACGCACGCGCTGCGACCCTGGACCATCGATTTCCATGTGGCGCAGAATGACGCCACCGTTCATGGGACCGGGTCGCATGATAAGACTGGACGACACTGTCTGCCGAATGATCCCAACGGCAAATTGGACATCGTTCGCGATGCCGGACACTGGCTTCGAGACGAACACGGTGATGTCCTGCAAACGTGCCGACACATCTGTTGGGACGGCTGTATGTTTCCTAACAGTGTGATGCACCAGAGCGACACATGGAACAGCATTCTCGCTGCGATGCTCGGCGTGCAGGACGCCCACGGTTGGACCGAATCGGCCACCACCTAATCCGTGTCCGGCCGAATTTCCAATAAGCTTGTGCGTCCTCGTTGGCTTGGCCAGGGCCGCGCGGAGTACTCGCACTCGGATTCGCGAGTCAACCAGCATCCTCTGACCCAGACCCCATCTTCACGATCCTTCAACGTACCAGACTGACAATGAAACCATTGAACATCGGCATGATTGGCTACGGCTTCATGGGCCGCACGCACACCAACGGGTATCGACAAGCCAATCGCTTCTTCGACTTGGAGTATCACCCGGTCCTGAAGGCCGTTTGTGCCCGCAATGCGGAGAAGGCACAAGCCTTCGCGGATCAACAAGGCTATGAATCGATCGAAACCGATTGGCGACAACTTCTCCAGAGAGATGACATCGATGCCGTCGACGTTTGCACGCCGAACAATTTGCACAAAGAAATCTCAATTGAGGCCGCCAAGGCCGGCAAGATGGTGCTCTGTGAGAAGCCGCTGGCGATGAACACGGCCGAAGGGGAGGAAATGTGTGAGGCGGTTGAAACCGCCGGCGTTGCCAACATGGTTTGGTACAACTATCGACGCGTTCCCGCGGTGACGCTCGCTAAACAACTGATTGATGAAGGTCGGTTGGGCAAGATCTTTCACTACCGCGCCAATTTCTTGCAGGATTGGACGATCAATGCGGACGTGCCTCAGGGTGGCGCCGCCACGTGGCGACTGGACGCCGAGGCGGCCGGTAGCGGCGTGACGGGTGACTTGTTGGCGCACTGCATCGATACGGCGATTTGGCTCAACGGGGGTATTTCGGATGTTTCCGCTGTCACCGAAACGTTCGTCAAGGAACGAGTGCATGCCGAGACGGGTGAAACCCAGCCCGTGAAGATCGATGACGCATGCAGTTTCTTTTGTCACTTCGACAATGGATCGTTGGGACTATTTGAGTCGACTCGCTACGCCCGTGGGCATAAAGCGCTCTACACGCTGGAGATCAACGGCGAACATGCGTCAATCCGTTGGGATCTCCATGACTTGCACCGTCTGGAGTACTTCGACCACGGTGACGACGGCATCGTTCGCGGTTGGCGAAGTATTCACGTCAGTGACGGTGATCAACCTTACATGGGCAATTGGTGGGTGCCCGGACTTCAAATCGGCTACGAGCACACCTTCGTGCATCAGGTTGCTGACTTTCTGAAGACGCTCGAGACGGGAGAGCCCGCTCGACCGAATTTCCGTGACGCGCTAGAAACACAGAAGGTTTGTGATGCTGTCTTGGCAAGCGCCGACGAGCGCTCTTGGAAGACCATCACCTGACCACGGTCGTGGTCGGAGCACCCAGGGTCCGCCGGATCAGCGCTGGTAAATGGGCAGATAGTGGTATCGCACACTCAAACTCAGGATTGCCAGCGCCGTGGCGTAAACGATGCCGATGTTGCGTTCCTCACCGCGACTGCCAACCCATTGACCGGCCTTCGCTTGCAACGGCAGCAATAGTTCTGGAACCAATCGATCGGCTGTCGCGGCCGCGTCACCGCCGAACTGATGCATCCCCTGCGAATAGTAATAGATGCCATAGAAGAAGAATCGATCGTTTGGTTTGGGCGGATGCTCGAGTAGCCACTGGGACGCTCCGGCGACCAGCGGCGAATCGTACTGTCCGCAGGTTTGCATCGCCAACAGTCCAGCGGCCGTCATGGTGAAGCTGGGGTGATGCGTGCCAGGCGTGTATGCAAATCCGCTGACCGCGTCACGCGGCGTGCCATCGCGATTGATCGGTGACGTGTACGAGTTGCGCAAGTACTCGATGGCGGCATTGATTGCCTCGGTGGGCACGGCGAGCCCGTCATTTTTGGCGGACCGCATGGCCATCAACTGCCAAACACTCACCGATAAATCGGAATCTCGAGAATCCGGCGTGTAACGCCAACCTCCTTTGAGTTTGGACGGCTTTGGCACCGCCTGGGATGCCAGAATGACCTGAAGTGCCGCCGTGAGGGCATCGTGAATACGCAGATTCTGGAGTGGCGTCGCACCCATTCCGAGCATCTCGGTCAACATCAACGTCGTGATGCCATGACCATACATTCGCGAGCCGTCGTGATGACCAAAGTAACCGCGGGCTTGGTTCTTCGCATGCAGCACGAATTCGAGCGCTCGGCTAATCGCCCGACCACGGGTTGTCGACGGCTCGGGCGTGACTCCGATCGAGGCCAATGCCATGATCGCCAGCGACGTCATGGCCGTCGCGTGACCGCGATCGGCAATGGAGCCGTCCGCACGTTGGACCCGCAACAACGCGTCGATCCCTCGCTGAACCGATTCGTCGATGGCGTCGGCCACATAGGTGGATTCGTTAATGGGTTCGGCCCGCGCGCCCACCGCATTGGCCAGTGTTCCGGTCGCCGCCAGCATTCCTAGAAAGCCGCGACGGTTGGTACCGGTCCATCTCCCGGCGGCATGGACCGCGTCGATCGATCGAGGGCGTAGCGGGTTCATGGTCGATTCGCCGTCGTATTGTCTTCATCGGGTGCATCGGCGCGACGGGCGGCACGCGCGGCGATGGCTTGAAAATAGGCAGCGACAGCGGGTTGATAGATCAACGGTACCGTCGGTTTTCGATCTTGGATGACGTTTTCGGTTTGCCGCTGACGTAGTTGCCCCCATTGGCCATTGGTGCGAGCGATTTGGGACCCATCCAACAATCCACCCGACGGCATCGACGCGTTTTGGCCTGATGTCTCCGATGGTTGGGAGGAGTCACTCGGTGACGGCGGTCCGGGCGATGGTTTATTTTGGCTGCCCGGTTGTCCCGCACGGGCAAGCGCCGCAAGGGCTCGTGCTCTCTGCTCGGCGAGCTGGCGTTTTGCTTGCTCGGCAGCTTCCGCGAGTGTTGGCGAAGATTGGCCCGCGGTCGGCATCGGCGTCTTGCCATCGGGCGATGGCGTCGGCGTCGGACGATCGCCGGCCGACGGTCCGGAGCCAGGCATGCCGGAGGGAGGATTGCCGTTGGCGGGATTGGCTTGGCTATCAGCGACGGCACCCTGCTCGGGTGCGCCACCTGAATCGGGTCGCATGTCCGAACCGGGCGGCCGCTCGTGGATCGCCTCGTCCAATTCATCGAGTGCTCGTGCCAGTCGCTGATCACGCGTCGGCGGTGTTGCCGAGGGTGGTCCCTCGCCGAATTGGTTCGAGGGAGACATTGATTCGGACATCTCGCCCAACGCCGCCGCTTGTTGTTCCAACTGGTCAGCCGCTTCGGCCAACTGCAACCCGGCGGTCTGCGCTCGCGAGCTTGGATCATCCGCGTCCGAGGGCATCTCATTGGCCATTGATAGGTTCTGCGCTGCGTCGGACATCGGTTCTTCCAAAGTCTGTTCGAGTTGATCGGCTGCTTGTCGCAAAGGCTCGGCGGCATCAGCCCGATTGAGTCTGGATTCATGACGCGCCGCGCGCCGCAGGCCATCGACGGCACCCTGGACCGCCTGCATCGTCTGTCGTTGCGACTGGGCGAATCGATTGGCACTGGCGTCGTCGAGTTGGAGTGGTTCGGCGTTGCCAGCGGCCTTCGCCAGTTCCGTCATGTCACGGCCGATCTGTTGCAGCTCATCGGTCACCTTTTGCACGGCCTGCGCCGTCCATTGGGCTGACGCGTCGGCGGCGTCTAGCGGCGCAAGCCTTTCAACTTTGGCGGCACTAAATTGCTCTTCGGCCTTTTTCGCATTGGCCTCGGCGGCCTGGCGGACGCGGGCGCCGGCGGCAACGGCTCGATCAGCGGCGGCCAATTCCATCTGATGCTGTCGTAGTTGCTGTTCGGCCCAATCCGCCGTGGGTTGACGTTCGACCTGGGTCTCCGAACGTCGGACTTGATCCCTCGCACGTCTTTGCTGAGATTGTGCTTGCCGGACTTGTTGGCCGGCGTGCTGGGAACGCTGTTGCCAAGCTTGAGCATTTTGCTTGAGCGTGCTGAGCCATCGATTCTTGGCGTTTTGTTGCGCCGATTGCATCTGCCTCAGCGCCGTTGACGCCTGACGTGCTCCCAGACGCGTTGGGTCATTCTGTTGGTTGGTCGCTTCCACCCGGATCTGACTGGTTGTTTCGGCGGCTTCTCGAACTTCGCTCGCAAGGGAACGAGCGGCGGACCGAATTTCCGACATCAATGCATCTTGACTCTGTGCCGGGCCGGTATCCTCCAGCACCTTTGCAAGTTTTTCGGTCGTCTCGGAGATCGATTGTTGCCAACGAGGATTGCCAGTCCTATCACTGGCCTGTTGGGCGGCGTTGAGAAACGATTCGCTGATACCACGCAGCTTCGAAGTCGCCGATGCCAAAGCCTCACGCAGCATTTGTTTCTCGGCGGCGAATTCATCATCCGATCGTTCCAACGAACGCTGAAGCTGATCTTCCTGCTGAGCGGCTTGCTGGATCGTTGCCTGGGCCGCCGCGATGGTCTGGGCGGCCAGTTGATCGAGTTCGTCCCGCATTGGCTGACGACGCTGCAACTCTTGCTCAAGCTGTTGCAACAGCGCCTCGGGGGACTGGTCTGCCGCGTTGGCACTTGCCTCGGACGCGCCGAGCATCGCATCCAAAACATTCGCTGACGCCAGTTCGTCGGTCAACGCTCGCAAACGATCGCGCGACTCATTGGGCCGTTGATTGCTGTCGAGATTCTCGAAGTGATCCGCCACCGCCTTGAGTGTTGCCTCCAACTGATCGAGCGCCGCTTGGGTGTCCTGTGCCGCTTTGGATTCGGGCGACGAACCGGCCTTCATTTGTTCAAACGAGGAAGCGGCTTTGCCCATCTGATTCTCGATGGCCGAGAGTGCTGCATCGGCATCGCGGGCGATTGCGACGTCCGACGGATCGCCGTGGTCGACATTGTTCGCGCGGTCGACAAGCCGCTGGGCGGTTTCGTCGATGCTAGCTTGCAATGCTTTCATTTGGCCTTCCAGCAAATCGGAGTTCGCGGCCAAATCGGAGTTCGCGGCCGTTTCCGATGGCGTTAACTCTGCTTGTTTGCTGGCTTGGCGCGCCTGCTTGGCAGCTTGACGTGCGGATTCGGCAATGGACGGTAGGAATGACTCCAACGTTGCCCGCGCCTGGTTCAACGCGACGTCGATCGTGGGCATCGCGGACTCGATCAAATCGCAGAGACGACGGACTTCAACGGGGACACGTACGAGGTCGCGCTCATCCCATCGTCGCAGGGACATCATCTCTCGAGCACGGGCGTAGTCCGAGTTGTTCCGCGATTGCGCGAGGAGCTGGACCGCTTCGGCAATGGCTGGATCCCGGCGCAACGCATCCAACGCCGGCTCAAGCCGGACGTGGACGTGTTCCAGCCGCATCGCCTGCCTGAAGACCAGATCACTCTCGTCGCGGCTATAGCGTTCACGTTGTGACAAATCGTTGAGGATCGACTTGCTACGGCGGATGAGGTTTCCCGCCAACAAGGTGAGGGATGCGTCGTCAATTTGGTCCAGCGATTCATTGACTTCCGGATTCACGCGGTGATGCGTCACATACTGGATCACTCGGTGAATCAGGCCCAGATCGGCTGCCGAACGGACGTCCAAGTCCTTTCGGAGCCGCTCGACCGTTTCCATACGCGCGACTCGATCTCGAGCCGTCGACACCGATTTGTCTCGCGATGTTTGCTCGACGTCGTCGGTCGGGTCGGGCTGTCCGCGCCGCCATTTGTTCCAGTCTGCCACGTCGCGCGACGGCAAGGAATCCTTGCGGGACCATTCACGCATGGACGTCGTGATTCCGTTGAAGTTTTGGCCATTGAGGAGAGAGTGCGTTCGGTGCGATTTCAGCTGTTTGGCCAGTGTTTGCATGGACTCGCGGAACGGAATATCGGGATTGGCGTTTTGGGTGCGCCGCAATTGTTCGACATCGGTAGTGATCCGTTCGACGGCTTCGTCAATGAATCGGTGGAGTCGCTGATGATGCTTGACAGTGGCTTCTGGCAAATCGGCCTCGAAGCCGGTGACCAGTTCGCTGACCTCCCGCAACTGCTGGACAATCAATTCCGCTTGTCCTGGTAGACGTGTTACCGGCACCTTGGAATCGTCATCGGCTAACGCGTGCATTCCGGTCTCGACGGTGCGCAAATCGTCATGAATGCTCGCGGCCAGATCCACAGCCATCAACGAATCGACGAAGTCAACGGCACGACTGGCTTGTTTACTCACCGTCTGCCAAGCTTTCGAAACCGACACTTCGTCGTCCATCGCCATCAACCTTGCGATGATCGTGGTCGCCTGATCATCCAGGATGGCCCATTGGTCGGTCTCCACCACATCTTGGCTTCGGCGGATCAGCTCCGCGATGGTGGCGACGGAGCGTAAGGCTGCGTTGTTGTCCTTGTCAGGCGACGCAGCCGTTTTCACTGGCGACAGTTGATTCCAGCCCTCGGCGGTCGTCGTCAGAAATTCGGTAATCGCTTCCAGGTCCATACCATCGTCGACGGTCATGCTGAATTGACTCAAGCTCTCCCACCATCGGCCGACCCGGCGCGACAGCGATTGCTGAGCGAACAGGGCCGCATGGCGATCGGGATCAAAGTCATTGCCCGCGATGAATACGTCGATCCAATCGGATTCCCCTCTTCGTCCCGCGCGGTCAACCGCAATGAGTCGCGTGCGCAGTCGCGTACCTCGGGGAAGCAAGAGATCCTGGCGGACCTCGGTCGCTGGACCCTCGTTGAGTCGATCCCACTGCGCCAGATCCCAGTCGATGGCAATGACGGGATTCGACGACGACGGCGAAACGACATGCCGGATCTCTCGTGGTCCCTCTCCATCACGAAGCACCTGTTGGATGACCATGTCGATAGGTAGGTCATCGCTGGCGGAACCATTGAGCCGCAACACGCTCGCCGGGGACGCGATCTGCGTGGTTGTCTGGTCGGGCGACCACATCGCCAGAGGAGGTCGATCCAGGACAGGGTCGATTTTGAATCGTGGCGTGAATGGATTGTTGAGGCCGCTTTCAATACTGGTTGCATCGACGCGATAGGTTCCCGGAGTTTTGATCGGCACCAGCAGCTTCCAAGCGGTTGGATCGCCAGTCACAGGCCGCATCGGCACGCCATCTTGATCATCGGAAAAACGTACGGTTGCACCGGAAACCGGTTGGTCAAAACGCACGGTCACTTCTGCCATTGACCCGACGAGTGCTTCCAGGTCACCGTCGCTTCCACTCTCCACGAGATCGTCGAGTTGGGTATAGGACGGAAACCGAATCCGTTTTTCGAATGCACTGATCCGTGGGCGTCGGCGTGGCGTCAAGGTTGCCCAAAGAGTTTCGGCGTCACCTGCGCGAACACGGTATTGGATTGGCTCGCTCTGGACGGGCAAGTTGGCTGCAAACACTGGCGCCGCGTTATTGGGACTCTCGGTGCGTCGACCGCCGACGGCACCCTCCTGTGCCGTTCGTTGAGCCATCGAGATCGTTCCTTCAAAGCCATCGTCGGTAAGCCACTGCAGTGCGACCTCGCCGGTTCGCAAACGGTCAATCGAGACGACAATCGCGACAAGGTCACCCTCCGCGACGACCTGGTTGGCCGGTTGGGGAGCCAGCATCGTGATTTGAGTGAAGGATGCTCTCGGGATCGGCGCGATCGGCAGAAACGCACGAGCAAGGCGCCGAGGCATTTGCAGTGCGGGCACCAACATGAGCAAACCCACCATCAACAGCACCATCATCGCGATCGTGATCGCGCGCTGGATCATTTGCCAAGGCAGTAGGCTTCGAACATCAATAGCCGCTACTTCATAGCTGACGCTCTCTTGAAGCTTGCTACGAAACTCCGCTGAACCATTGGAAGAGATGGGATCGGCCAACTCGACGGCTGCCAAGACTTGATCGCGGAGCGACGGCGCGAATGACTCCAGTCCCTTCGCCGCATCGGCGAAGTCATGACTTCGCCATTGCCGCCATCCTGTCGAGAGTCCGCATCGCCATGCGGCGACGGCCGCCGCTAAGTAGCCCATCGTGCTGAGCAGCGTTCGCGCACCCGTGCTCAGGTACAGAACGTGATCCGCCGCAGCCACGAGAAGCATGCCGATGATCAAGGTCACCAAGCCAATGGCTCCCGCTCGGGCGATCCGCAGACGGCCGCGCCGTGCCGGAAACGCTTTCAGCATGGATCGCACCACGGGTGCGAGCTGCGTCGACGCCTCCGTATCGCTCATCGATCGGGTTCGAGCCGACGAAGACGAATGGATGTGTTTTCGGGAACCAGTCATGCCAACCCGATCCTTTTTCGTAGTGACCACTCAGTACACATCAACACCATGATGACAAGAAACATCCAACCGGATGGATACAGTGGTATATCGGACTCCGTGATCCGTCCGCGTGATGCGGGAAGAATCTCCGCCAAAATGTCCGACGCGGACGACTCATCGACGTATCGTCCACCACCTGCTCCTGCGATTTGGCGCAGCATGGACTCGTCGACGGCAACACGAGACATCTCGGCCGATGGTGGCTCGACGACCCAAATCGGTGTGGTGGCTCGGAGTGCCGCGGCGTCATACCCGCTGGCACGAATGCGAACGTCATACTTCCCGGCATCCAGAGGTGGTGTGCGCCCCTGAAACGTTCCTCGGTCGGGATCCTCGATGACCAGTGGGACGGTCGTCACCGGACGGCCATCTTGCAAGAGAATCGCATCAACCGTTGGTAGGGACGCCGTGGATGGAGCAGCACTTTTTTGCTCGACCGTCTCTGCGTTCATTTGGATGAGGCGAGCACGGATGATCGCTTCGCCTCCAACTGGGTAATCGATCCGATCGGTGCCGATCGCCACAAAGTCGTCACGCACCGCGTAGGGAGGTTGCATGACGGCGGTCATGAGCTGATTCCAAAAACGGCCATGGAGTCGGCTCTCCACCTTGTATCGCCAACGCCATGTTTGATCGGTCGACAGATAGAAAACGCGGCCGGACCCGAACATCCGCGTGACCAACCAAGGAAACGACTGCCCATCAACTGTTCTGGACTCCGCCCATACCTCCGCGTCGACGGCGGCGCGAATCCTGGGTGTGGATCGAGGGGCAGGCAACTGTTTCCAAAATCCGATCAGGTCATCGTCGTTGCCTAACGAAGCACCGCCGATTCGAAGGACGGGATGCGACTGCCCCGCTGCCGTCGGCTCAATGGATCGAACGATCGGTCGACTAGCTTGGCGTCGCAGGATGGCCGCGGGGCTTCCGCCGATGTTCATCAGTGGGCTGCCCTTGATGTCCAGGTACTCAACGGGCACCAAATCCCTGATCCCGCTGAGGCGCGCTGACGACGTACCAGCGCTGCCCGGCCGGCCCTGCGATAATTCGGCTATGTGCTCGTAGTGTCCATCGACGATGACGAGACCTCCACCACGTCGGACGAACTCCCGTAGGCCATTGGCATCACCAACGGTCCATTGTTGGGGAGGAACCTCGCCCAGGATGACGGCGTCATAACTTGCCCAGTCCTGATCGGAATCGGGAAGCTCGCCAGGCTGGCCACCCCGCCGCACTTGGACTTGGTCGGTTCCGGGGCCGAACAAGACCGTGTTGACGCGCCACGATGGGTCTCGCTGAAACAGATTGCGCAGGTAGCGAACTTCCCAACGGGCCGATCCATCGAGGATCAGTAAGTGCCGGTCCCGTGAGGCAGCCGCCACGCGAAAGTCCAACTGATCGTTGTCACGCGGCCCCATTGTGAGGGCCATGGAGGTCTCCGACGCGGCTGATTCATTCGAGATATCCAGCAGTTGGACGCCGGCGGAAAGAGAAATGGCAACGGAGTCGCGGTCGAGTCCACGTGCCTCGGCTGCCGACGGAGTTCGAATCAAGTCGGTAACGGCAAAGTCAAATTCAACACGCTGTTGTCCGTCACGCTGTATGTCAATGACGTCTGACCATATCTCACGCGTGTCCTGCCGAATCACCACTTGGAGTCGACGGCCGGTAAAGCCGTAATGCTTCAAATCGATGTGCCCGGCCAGTCGACCGTCATCGGCTACGCGTTCGGGATGGACCACATTGAGCACAGCAATGTCATCCGGTTCGTCCATGCGCCCCAAACCAATCGCATGGACCCGCCAGCCGCGGCGGGCCATTTCCGCAGCGGTATCCGTGATGCTGCCGCCAACGGAGTCGCTCGTGTCGCGCCCGTCCGTCATCAGAACCATCGTTGCAACGGACTCCGACGGGTTCACGGACTCGCGGCCATCACGCGTCCCCGTTTCCTCCGTTTGGCGACGCATTAGCGAGAGCGGCGATCGTAAGTCGGTTGACGCTCGTGGAGACGCTTTCAGTTCAATGGTCAGCGGGTCCGCCGCGGATTCGTCCGAGGACCGTCGGCTCCAGACGCTTGATGCGCTCTCATTGAATTCAACCACGTCGACGAAGTGAGATGTCGACAACTGATCGATCCAGCCTTCGGTACCGTTCGCAGCGTCGCCCACCAGCCATCCCATCGCCCGTTTCAAACGATTGGGAGCATCGCCAGGGCGGGAGATCGGGGATAGCTCGGACGATGCGGAATCCGTCTCCGACATGCTGCCCGACGTATCCACGGCAAAGACGACGCGACCAGGTTCACCAACAACGCGTCGCGTGTGCCAGGTGGGTCCAGCAATTAGCAAGACGATTAGAAATACCGCCAAGCCCCGCAAAGCGGGTAGCAAATAGTTCCACGGTCCGGCGATCCATCGAGACTCGCGACGATAGAACCAAGTCGAGGCAATCGTCAACGCACTGGCCAACGCCACCACCAACGCTGGGTGGATGCTGGTTAGGAATCGCAGCGAGTTTCCGGCCGTATCCATCATGACATGGACCCCATCACGGCGTCCTTGGACGCCGATACGGGTGGTCTTGCCGTGGCGGTCGTCGCCCGATCACCGCTGACGCGTTGCTGCCAAAACAGTTCCATCAAGACGATCACAAGCAAAGCCAGCATCAGCGGTCGCCAAATCTCCCGTCCATAGCGATCGGCAGCCATCGCCGCCGTCAGTTCATCGTTCGAGGTGACGAGCTGTGCCTCCATCGTTTCGGCCATCTTGATGATCGACGGCGTCGGAATCCTTGCCAGGTTGGATTCCGACGCGGGAGCTTCCACGGCGCGCCGTCGTCGATGGTCCTTGATGGCAAACTGATAGACTCCTGAAGTGAACGTATCGGCAAATTGAATCGTCGAATCGCCCAGAGTCTTTGCGACGTTGCGTCGCTGGCCCGACGGATCCGTTACGGTCCACTGTTCACCAGCGTTCCAAACATGATCGGGGTCCATGTCCAATTGAATGGTTTCGCCTGGCAACAGTGTCGACGGCGTCACGCTGCCAGCCAAATGCAAAATCAGTTGTTGCATCAGTGGCGGGAACAAAGGACGCAGCGGCAATGTCGAACCTTCGTCGTCGCAAGCGAAGGCAAACTGAACCACACGGGACGACGCTATGACGAGTGGCGTCCCGTTGGTCGTTTGCAACCAGACCTGGGTCGAGGGCGAACTCCCATCTTCATCGCTGGTCGAAGGGGGTGTGAACTCACGTGCATGTTTCAGATCAACGGTGGCAAACAAAGAGGCACCTTCACCGGCGAGCATCTGCCATCCCGCGAACCGGCGACCGGGCGATTCGATCTCGGTTCCTGTCGGTGACGTCTGCAACTCGGCGATTGGACTTGGCAACCACTCACATTGATTCCAAGCATCCCCATCAACGCGGTCGCCATCGAAGAACACCACCGCCATTCCGTCGTCGATCCAAGTCCTCAATGGATCCGTCTTCGAGTCAATGCCAATGCTTGCCGGTTGATCGACATTGGCCAGCACCAAGACATCGGGACGCTGCGTCGATTCGAGCCGTTTGGCCAATGTTGCGGGACGCATTTTGGTGGTCCGCACCATGTTCCGTGGTCCCTTGAACGTGCTGGTTCGATCGGAGTCAAACGGGCTCAAGGCAATCTCCAAAAAGTCGACTTCACCGCCGAGTGGTTCGGGAGATGGTTCACCGTCGATCAACCAAACCTCCACGCCAGGCAAAACATGGCTAACGACGGACCGTCGATTATCGGCCGGCAGCGCGTCCGCATGCTCCATCACGAATGTAACGCTCAGGTCGCCGGCCCGATTGGACGTGAACTCCAATGTTCGTGTCTGCACTCCGAGCGGTTCCAGCTGAAAGTCCTCCGAGGAAACGACCGCCCCATTGACGAACCATTGGCCGACGAGGGAACCCGATGGCCGATCCGAAACATTGCGCACGGTCACTTCAAAGCGGGACGGCCGGTCCAGCAACACCGCCGGATCGAGTTGTTCAATGGACTCGATCAGAACATTGTCGACTCGTTGATCCGATTCTTCGGCCGCGACATTCAACCAGTCGATACCGACGGCTGGCTCGATTGCTTGTAAACGCTGGGCGATCGACGAGAGGGAATCCTGACCCGAGTCCATTTGGCCGTCGTTGAGACCCATCTGGAAATCGCTCACCATGACGATCTTGCGATGCGGGAAGTTGGCGTCCGAACAAGCGTCGACGGCGCGGGTCATCAGCGAACGTAGGCCGGTGGGCCCTGAGTCCAATGACATGGCAGCGAGTCGCTGTTTTGCCATCGATGGCGAGAGCGACAAGGCCGGCGAATGCGGCGCCGATGCACGCACGAGCAACACTTCGTCGTTAGGCGAGAGTGACTCCAAGAGTGCCGTCGTCGCCGATAACATCCGAGTACGTCTCTGGAGAGCGGACATGGATCGACTATCGTCCATCGCCAACACCAGTGACACCGGCGCGTCACCGGCAGCACTCCGAATGGACGACAGCAACGGTCGCGCCATTGCGAATGCGAGCAGGATCGGGATGGCGCAGCGGAGCATCAGAAGAATCCACTGGTGCCACTGCATCCGCCTTCGGTTAGCACGGACGACATCGCGGAGCAGAAACATCGCGCCCCATGGCATGGACCTGAAGCGACTTCGAAACAGCAAGTGGATTGCCAGCGGGACGACGAAGGTCAGTCCCGCAGCCGCCATGGCTGCATTCAACAGACTCATGATCGGATTCCTGCCGCGAATGCTTGACGGAGCCGTAGGAATCGCGCCAGTCCATCCACCAACGGCTGGTCGGTGGTTAACAGAGCATGGTCGATGCGGTGACGATGACAAACCCTCGTGATCGCGGCGTTATGGTCCGCCAACGCTTCGAGGTACTGGGCTCGCAACGATCGGGCATCGATCAACTCCCGTTGTTCGGAGTGTTCCAAATCAATGAACTCAATTCGCTCCTCAAACGGAAAGTCGATTTCATCCCGATCGAGTACTTGCAGGAACATGATGTCCTGTTGATGCGCTCGCATTGCCGCAAGCGCCTGACCCACCGACTCGGGATCACCAAATCCGTCGCTGATCACAATGACAAGTCCGCGACGGGGAAGTTTGGGCGGCGCTTTGCCAATGACATCGGCCAAGTCGGTCTCGCCGCCGCTGCGAGCGGATCCCAATTGGCGCAGCAAGGACGTCAACTGCGAGGCCCGATTGCGAGGCGGAATCGAATCACGAATCTTTGTATCGAACGTCATCAACCCGACCGAGTCTTGGCTCGACAACAGCAAATAGGCCAGTGCTGCCGAGAGGGCGAGAGCGAAGTCCTGCTTCGTTGTCGTCGGCGCCGCCGTTCGACCCGTCGCGTGGGTCAAGTTGGTTTCGTGGATACCCTTGATCGGCAACGATCGGGAACCTCCGTAGCCCATGCTTCCGCTGCAGTCGACCATTAGCGTGCAGCGAAGATTCGTTTCCTCCTCAAACTGACGTATGTAGAGCCGATCGCTCTTTCCGTACGCTTTCCAGTCAATGGATTTGAGGTCGTCGCCTGGAACGTAGGGCCGATGTGCCTTGAACTCGACACTGCTGCCCTTTTGGGGAGATCGATGTCGACCTGCGGTGAGTCCCTCAACGGTTTGGCGTGCGACCAACTGCAAAGCGGCGATCCGCGAAGCATCACGTTGCAGAAATAGATCGGCCAGTCGCACGGCAACCACACTCGCGAGATGAATAGACAGCGTTCACCCTCCCAGCGAAGCGACCGGTCGGGTCGGCAATCGAGCTGTGAGCGAGATTGCCGGAGAGGTTTCGGTCGGTGGCGATCAGCGGCAGGTGTCGTCACACACTCTCCATTCTAATGCGCTGTTCCATCGAATGCGTCCGTCGCGTGCTTCGACGACAAAGTTCCCCGCCGATGGTTCGAACGAATGTCCCCAATGCGGTCGATCGCTTGGCGAATGGGTATTGGATCCGCTATACCAGATTGAGTTCGAGTGAAACGACAGCCACGACGTCCTGCCGGCGAATCGTCGAAGACACCCGCAGTGAACCAATTCATGCACGCAGCCTACATCACCGAGACCGGACCCCCAGACATCATCCAGTGGGGGCCTTTGCCGGACCCGGTCCCGGGACCAGAGGAAGTTCTGATTGCGACGCGGGCCGTCTCGGTCAATCCAATCGACACGTATATTCGCGGCGGCGCCGTCGCGATGGAATTGCCCACGCCATTCATACCCGGCTGTGATGCCGCCGGAGTCGTGGAAACCGTTGGCTCCGACGTGCATCGCATCAAGCCCGGTGACCGTGTCTGGACGACCAACCAAGGTCTGTTGGGTCGGCAGGGAACGTTTGCTGAAAAGATTGCCGTCAACCAGGCGTGGGTGTTTCCGATGGCCGATGGCGTGTCATTCGAAGATGCCGCGGCGTGCGGCCTCGTCAGCGTGACGGCGCACCTGGGGCTGTTCCGCGAAGCCCAGATTGAGCCGGGCGAAAGCGTGCTTGTTATCGGCGGTGCCGGCGGGGTCGGCTCCATGGTCGTCCAGATGGCCGTTGCCGCTGGTGCCTCAGTGATTGCGACGGGGGGCACGGAGGCCAAACGGAGTCAGATCTTAGCAATGGGTGCCGATGCGGCCATCGACTACACGACGCAGTCCATTCGCGAGGCAACGCGACAGTTGCATGCCGATGGCGTTAATGTCGTTTGGGAAACTCGCCGCGAACCGGACTTCCAATTGGCCGTCGATGTCCTTGCCGGGCGTGGCCGGATGATTTTGATGGCCGGCCGTGATGCGACGCCACCGTTCCCCGTGGGTCCGTTTTACGTCAATGAGTGTTCGGTGCATGGCTTTGTCATGTTCAAGGCAACACCAATGGAGATGCGGCAGGCCGCCGATGACCTGCAGCGTTGGATGGCCGACGGCAAAGTCAAAGCGAACATCGGTGTGAGGCGACCTTTACGCGAAGCCGCGGAAGCTCATGCGATCCAGGAAGCCTCGACATTGTCGCAACAGGATCCAACCTGGTCCGGCAAGATTGTGCTGACGGTTTCATGAGTCGTCCACCCACGGATCCAATCCCCAATTTTGCCGCCGGAGTCCCCTGCGATGCCTGTGAGGGAACGGTATTGCCGGTCATTGCACAAGACGCGACGAGCGGTCGCGTGCTGATGATGGCGTGGATGAACGAGGCCGCCTGGCTTGAAACGTTGGCAACCGGTCAAGCCGTTTACTTCAGCCGCAGTCGAGGCACCCTTTGGCGCAAGGGTGAAACCAGCGGCCATCGGCAACGAGTGCGAGAGATCCGAGTCGACTGCGATGCCGATACGATACTGCTGAAAGTGGACCAAACCGGAGCAGCGTGCCATGAAGGATTTGAGAGCTGCTTCTTTCGCCAAGTCGATGCCGACGGGCACGCCCACACGACCGAATCACGATTGGTCGACCCATCGACCGTCTATCGGTGATGTCGGACGGTCGGGCAATGTCGCAACGCAGTGGTCGACAACACGGATCGTTGCATGTCTTGCAGTGCCTATGACCAACGATCGAGGTTCTGCAACATCCCTAAGTAAAATTGGACCTCGTCACCAAGATTTGGGTCAGCGAGCCGATTGGGTAGCGATTTCAACGCGTACTCGGAGCGTTCGCGGGCGACTGTCGACGAATTTTCCAAATTCGTTTTCTGGTGACCAGAATCCATCGGAAACCGTGCAGCATCCATTCCGTTTTGAGTCCATTTGAGTTAATCGCGTTGATGTCATCGCAACAATCGCTTCTTGAGTCGACCTGCCATCGAATGGTCCTGCATTTTTCCATCACGCTCGTACTACTCGGCGGAGTCATTGGGAGGGCTGCTGGCGATGTGCGAGCCAACGCCGGCTTTCCCATCGCGTCACCAGAATCACAGGGTGTTTCCTCCAAACGCCTTGACGAAATGACGGTATTCGTTCAGTCGCATGACTACGATGTGCGAAGCCTGCTGATCGTCCGGCATGGCCGATTGATTTTGGAATGGTATGGCCCGGGAATCACTCGGGAACACAATCACAACGTTTTTTCGGTGACCAAGAGCGTTGTCGGCCTGCTGGCTGGGATTGCCATCGCTCATGAGAAGATCGATGGGATCCAGTCCGACCTGCAAACGCTGCTCCCCGGGCGGCAGGCCCTCATGGACGCGAACATGCGATCCATCACGCTTGAGCGACTGCTCACCATGAGAAGCGGCCTACCGGTGTCGCGAGCTAATCGACCAACGGGCGCTCCGCGAGACCGATTCAATCGGATCCACCAAGCAAGTGACCGTACACGCTTGATTCTCAGAGAGCTCGTGCCGAGTTCTCGGCCCGATGCCCGTTTCGCCTACAGCAACATCGACCCGCACCTTGTGGCCGAAGCGATATCCGCTGCGACGGGGATGAGCCTGCCCGATTACGCGGACCAGACACTCTTTGGACCACTCGAATTCGCCAACACCGAGTGGCGGTTTCCCGACAAAACAAACCAAGTCCCAGGTGGATACGGCCTACATCTGCGAGCCATCGACATGGCAAAGATTGGCCAGCTGATGTTGACGCGGGGCCATTGGCGTGGGAAGTCGATCATTCAAAAAGACTGGATTGACCGATCCATTCGCGATCAAACGGGGACCGGATACGGCTTCTATTGGTGGGTCGACAACAAGAACAATGTCATCGCCGCCAAAGGCGTTCGGGGACAACGTGTTTTTGTCGTGCCCGACGAGCGAATGGTGATGGTCGTCACTGCGAACTTGATGTCTGACCAAGTCGCCACGGTGACTCATCAATTGCTGGAAGACTATTTGCTTCCATCCGTTATTCGTCAGTCCGGCACCCGTGCCGAACCGTGACCTTTTCCTGGCCTGCGTTAGCTTCGAAACGCGATCCATTTGCGAACGATCAATGTCGAGGCTGCGATCGCCAACAGAGGTGCAACGAGGAACGTCGTCAACAGGGCGACTGCCAACTGCATTCCCGTGGCCGAATCAAGGTCGTCGACATAGAGGCTGGTCGACATGGCTGAGATGATCATCAGGATCAACCCGCTGCAAATCGACAGGCCAACTCCCAAGATCCAAGCCAGCACTCTGGTCGATCGTTTTTTCCCCTGCTCGCGTCGGCTATCGTGCACCAAGTCCATCACGGCTCGAGCAGCGTCTGGAAAATGCTCCATCGACGAACTGCGCAGAAGATCGATCAAGCGGTCCGCTCGAGCACTGTTGTCTTCGAAACTCGTATGACGCCGCGGAAAACGAATGCGATACTCGTCGGCCGGCTGATCTTCAGGTAAGTGGGCGAAATCCAGTCGCGTGTAAATTGGGGATGAAAGAGCCTCGCCTACGAGGATGTTGCTCGGGGCAAGCTCCGTTTTTTCGAGGTAGACCAAGTAACGAGAGGTCAACTCAATCAGGATCAGTCGATCCGTGGTCAAGACGCAGTACACTCGATCCGCCATGAGGAGACTGAGCCACGCGCCACCAAAGAACCTCAAGTTGTCTTCGGTTGGCTTCGAGAAACAACGAAGACCGAAGGCGGTCACCAAGACATCCTCGTTGGGGCCGAGAAATTCCTGCAACTTCTGGTCGAGTCTTGGTTGTTGATCAGCGATCATGCGTTGGACCGGTGAAATACTCTCCGCTGAAACACCTGTGAACCAGAAACCCACATGGGGCGAGACTTCGTTGGATCCCCTCGTTTCCGACGAACTTCAGCGACGATCCACGTTCGCAATGTCAAACGTACATGTCAAGATACGGAGGCTCGAGTTCTCTTTCCCACTCGACCCAAGTATTGTTGCGGACCTGTCCACGGTCGATCGATGGGGCTGGCAATTACCGGATTCCAGCGAATCGTCCGCTCGTGATTGATCATATCTTCCTCATCAAGTGAGCTGCACCATTACCTAGCGGGACCGGCGACCAAGGTTCCATGGAATTGGGATCGTCTTTGGCTGCCGCTCTTGGCGCTTCGTCGCCTTCCCGCCATGGTTTGACTGACGGCCGTGATTCGCATCTCGGGATTTCTTCGCTCCGATCGGAACTGAACAAAATCATGTCAAAAAGAGATCCTGATGCCGCAGACAAAGATGACGGCCGACGAGTTTCGGATTCGGATGGTGGCTGGATCGTTTCCCAAGTATCGAAGCCTGTCTGAAGCGTTGGACTGCATGGGCTTTATTCAAGCCGATCCAATTCGATCACCGGCGCGCGCTCAAGATTTGGTCCTTCGACAACGCGTGCGGGGCTACCGCGCCGGCAACCTTGAAAAGCAATATTCCAGAATCGCCGCCGAAGAAGGCTACCTGTTTGCGTATGGTTTCATGACGCATGAAGTCTGGAGACATCTCCGATACAGACCGTTTCGAGCACTCAGCAAAATTGAACGCCAAGTACTCGATGCCATTGCCGAGCTTGGGGAGGTGCATTCGCGCGGGCTCGACGGCCGATTTGAACGCAAGTCCGTGATCAACTACTGGGGAGGCAGGTCCCAGGAAACAAAACAGGTCCTTGAACAACTCCATCACCATGGTTACCTACGTGTCTGCCGCCGTGACAATGGGATCCGTGTCTACGAGGTTCCCAGTGAGGCCAGGCGGCCATTCGGTTCCGGCCGTCGGCGTTATCGATTTCTCGCACTGACAACCGCGCTGCAAGTTGGCCCTGTCACTCAACGGTTCTTGTTGTCCGAACTGAGAAGTCACAATCACTTGGTCCCAAAAAGAGCGGATCGTCTGGCTATCATCGCGTCGTTGATCGACGATGGAGAGCTCGAAGAACTGACCGTCGGAGACACCAGGTACTTATGGAGGAAGGAACGCTGGGAATCGCGTGAGACGGTCAAGACGTTTCGTGTGCTCGCCCCTTTTGATCCGTTGGTCCGTGATCGCGACCGATTCCTGCAATTGTTCGGCTGGGCCTATCGTTTCGAAGCGTATGTCCCAGCATCGCGGCGACAGCGTGGTTACTACGCGATGCCGGTTCTTTACGGCAATCAGATCATTGGCTGGGCCAATGCCAAGGCCGAGAATGCAAGTTTGAAACTGGAGTTGGGATATACCAACGGCCGTCCGCGAGCGAGGGACTTTCGCAAGCTGGCCGAAGAAGAAGCCGAATCAATGGTCCATTTCCTGGGGCTCGACGCCGGCTCATGGGAAATCCAATTCTAGGTTCCGCCGAACGGGCCATCTCGGAGCTAACGGTTGGCTGTCGCATTGAGCATTCCGTACCCTAGCGTGGATGCCACGGTAGGAACCCAGGCTGACACCCGTCGGTTGATTGAGGGAATTTTCGTCGTCGACTTGAACAATCCACCAGGGCGACGAATGACTTCATACCCAAGTGAAGTCAGCCACTATTCCGACACGGCGATGTCATTTTCTCATTACGGGTTCCCAGTTTGACCAGATGGTCGAGCTTGGTGCCTTCACTCCGGGGTACGGGGTCATTAAGCTGCGTTCTTCGGCTTTCCTACTGAATCTTTGGTTGATGTTGAGAGCATCGCCCGCGAATTCAGTGGGCTTGCTTCGCACAGAGTCTAGTTTCTCAATCTCCACATCAATCTCGGAGTAACCCCCATGGGTCGTGCTCAATCCATATTCGTGCCAATCGTCAGTCTGCTGTTCACCGTTCCTACCGCAGCGGATCACCATTCCGGTCATCACTCACACGGGCCGAAGGGCGGCGCGATGGTGGCTCTCGGTGACGGGGAATTCTTCGTCGAATTACTTGTTCAGAAGGGGGAACTCGTGACCGCACGGGTGATGGATCAAGACAAAAAACCTGTGTCCATCGATGCCGCCCATCTCACATTGACCTTCACGGAGCGCTCTGGTGAAAAAGAGGATTATAAAATCGAGGCGAAGGTAACCGATGAGATCGGCAGTGTCTTTCAGCGGACGGATGACCATGTGGTGCACCACATCATGCGGGATAAGATGTCGATCAAGGTCAACGCTGGCGGTGGCGAAAAGGCCTCGGAGACGTTTGCTTATCCGCACGGGCCCAACGGTGGAGAGATTGTCAACTTGGGCCCATCTGGCCATCACGCCGAGTTAATTGTTCAGGGGGACGTCGTTCGCGTTCATGTACTCAACAAACGCAAGCGTCCGGTCAAGGTGGATGCGAAGGAGCTGACACTGACGTTTACCGAAAAGGACGGTGAGAAGGAGGACTATCAAATTCCGGTGAAGACCAGTAAGGGTAAGGGGACCGTCTTTGAACGCGTCGATGATCACGTTGTGAAGCACGTGAAACGAGACAAGATCACGATTCATGTGACATCCGGAGACCAAACGTTTACGTCCAAAACGTTTCAGTATTCCGCCAAGTAGCGTGCGACGCTTGTCGCTTGGCTTGACCCGGCGATGATTCTGTCACGGTGAGCCAGCCGTGCTCCTCTTCGTTTGATCATTGGTATTATCCTTCGACAAAGGTGGGACGCGTACAGGTTCGGGCGTCGGTGTCGCGGCAACATCCTCGACTTCCTGTCCGCCGGCTGACTCACGAAGTAGCAGATAGATACCGCCGGACATCGACGCCATCATCGTGGCGATGACGACACCGCCAAAGATCTTGGCGGTGCGGAAACCGACGCCCGCATCACCGAGTTCACGCAGCAGCGGTGTCGCCGCCCACGCGGACCAGTAACCGATCAAGGTCCATGCAGTCGCGACGATGGTCGTCAATGCGATTGCGACAAGGACATACAAGCACAGCTGCGGCAGGCGGCGGAGTGTGTATTCATAGCCGCGTGACAACGCATCGATCGGATCAGGGTCCGGTTCAGTTGCCAGCGCCGCCAGCGATAGCGGCACGGCTGTTTTGGCGGCGAGTAACAGAAGGCCAATGATCAAGGCCGCCACCAGCGTCAGGGGTGCCGTGAGCCACGCGAGCCACGGATGTTGGGTCCAAGACACAGCTGTGCGGATCAATGCAATCCAAGCAAGGCATGGCAAACTACAGGCGATCGGCAGACCCACCGCGATATAGCCTCGGTGGAGTCGTCGCCAAGTCCACCGCAATGTATGTCCTACATCGGGCATGTCACGCCCCGCCGTTAGCAGTCCGCCCAGGCGTGCCAACGCCATCCACGTCGGCGTGGCGAATATCAGCGTGACGATGGAGGCCACCGGCGAATTGGATGACGGTGCGTTGCTCGCCGGCTTGGCGTTCCATGTTTCCGCCGGCGCAAGTTCGGGTGGTAGGATCCAGTCGCCCGGAAGCTTCCCCAAGAGTCGGATCGCCGCATCCGATTGCACGTTGGAGTTCGATGGCAACGTCCACGTCATCGCGAACCACCATGCCAATGCCACGACGGCAACCAGACCAAGCCAAACCGGTGACCCGGCGATGCGACAAACCCGGACGAGCCTCAGCCAAGGCATCACGTCGACCCAGGTACGGCACCGACTCAGTAGGCCCGATTCGAGGTCGGAGCGTCGATCGCGGGATGACGGAGCAGTTGGATCCATGCCCCGTTTAATAGCGTGCAGGCATCGACTCGCCAAGCACGGCCCAAACGACGAACGTCTTGCCGAGTGTTACAGCTCGCGGTTGGCGCCGAACGGGAAGACGCCATAGATTCCCTCGGTAAAGACCGCACGCACGAAATTATTGAGAACCTGAATTGGGCGATCCGGAACGATGATCACATCGCCGTCTCTCAACCAAATTTCGTCAGCGGGCGTCGGGCGCTTTCCCCAGACCGCCCCTTGCAGGTCCAGCATGGTGGAGATCAGCCGCCAGTCTTCGGCACGGCGAAAGATCACGACCTGTCGCATGTTACCGCCTGCCAACTGCCCACCGGCTTGAGCAATTCCACCCAAGACCGTCGTGGGGGCGGTCAATTCAAAGCGACCCGGTTCGGTAACTTGCCCAAGTACATAAACAAAGTGGGGTGCCTGCTGCGTGAGAATTGGTTCGACTTCCAAACCGACGACGATCTCTCCATAACGCAGATTGATTTCACGCTTTAACTGATCCAGCGTTAGACCCTGAACCTGGACCGAGCCGATGCCTGGTAATCGTAGCTGGCCATCCGGCTGAATCGTGACAGTGAGAGCTTGCGCGGTGAATCCTCCCAAGCCGCCAACGGCCGCACGGATATCTTCGGCCAGTGTGTTCATTCGAACGGGTGTCACGTCGATCGCCGGATCGTCGTAATAGGCTTTGTACTCGCGTTCGAGCACTTCTCTCAAACCTTGGATCGTCAGCCCGGCGGCTTGAACCTGTCCAAGCAAACGTACCGTGATCGTACCATCGGGTTGGACGGCTAAACCATTCTCCAGGGAGCCACGCGACAGATCACCATCGGCGATCGACTCAATCGCAACGGTATCACCTGGCATCAAACGGTACTGGCCGACGTTTTGACGACGCGTCACCAAGTAGACGAACTGCAGTTCATCTCCGGGACGCAAGTGATAGCGTGCCAAGTGTTGCAGTCGGGCCGGTCCCGCGTAGCCGCCCGGTCCGTAGGCGTCAAAGTTCATCGGACGCATGTCTTGCCAGCGTGCTTCGCTGCCGCAATTGGTGGCGCAGTCGACACCCATCATGCATTTTGGACAGCCATAGCCGAGAGGCGTCATCTGCATGGTCATACCGCACGAAACACAACCCGGTGTCGGGCCATGTTGCGTTGGCGACAGGTTATATGCCGAGTGCTGTGCGAAGCTGACGCCGCAAAACAAGAATGGGAAGACCATGCTCGTCCACCCAACCGTCCACAATGGTCGATTGCTAGTATGAATGAGCATTCGCGGCTACCACCACTTCCTGAAGATCGGCAGGCCACGCTTCTTGTCAGTTTGGTTGGCGGTTGGCGGTCGCTGTGTTGATTCCGTTTCGTTGAATCGATGCGAAGCCGTCCGGAATACATTGACGGCGTCTTCGTCTTTCGTCGTCGGTGATACGGAAACGGATTGGGCCATCACCGGCGACGGCGGGGCAGTTTGAAAATCGTTGGTCGACGACATCACACTGGACGAAATCGCCGCGAAACTTTCTGGGGAAAGAGCGGTGACGTCAGGCATACGACGCGAGACATGGGCGAACGGCTGTGGGGCGGAAGTCATCACGGGCGGCCCGCCCTGCGCACTTCCTTTTTGCGCCTCGATTATCGCGAGTCGCGATCGGTGTACGGGATGGTCTTGAATGGATAGTGAGTGTCGCAGTGCCCAACTGGCTTCATCCAGGAGACCGACATCGGCTAAGTGGTGGCCCAGCTTGGCGGCCAAGTCTGCATTGGATCGCTGGCCTTGCACGGCGGCGCGCCGCAAGCAGATCGCGGTTGGACCGGGCAACTGGGTCGAATCTGCCCGGCCCAACCGGATGGCCGCCAATAAGTCCATTGTCTCCGCCGCATTCAAGCTTTCGCTTGCCAGGAAAGACAACTCCGATCGGGCATAGTCAAGGTAACGATCGATCGCTTCGGCCGCTGTTGGCAATCGTATGTTTTCTTCGTTTCGATAAGTGCCCGAAGCGACACCGCCCTGCCGCGACGTAGGCAGCTCGGTCTCGATCTGCAAGTCGGTGTGAACGTCAACCGTCTCTGGATCCAGCCAACCCGGGTCGTTGCCGCCCAGGCGTTGGGGGCGTGCGCGGCTCGGTTTCCAATAAGGCAAGGTTTGACGGATGACGGGCGTGCGATGGGCGCGAGCGATCCGCACAACAGCAAGCTCATCGGCCGTCGCGAAACCTGAATGGAAATCACTCGCCTCTCGAATGGCCGTCCGGCCTCGTGATAACCGGTCCAGTGCGGCTGGCGACATGAGGGGCCGATCAGTTTGGCCGCTCATCCCTTCTTGCTGAACATAAAACAGATCAATGGATTGTGCCGCTCGGTCCAGAGCCTGCCAGGCATATTCTTCCGCGGATGCGAAGGCCCCGCACGTGTACTCCACCCGAGCCTGTTGCAGCAGTTCCTGAGCCTCTTGCAATTGCGATTTGGCTGTCTGGGTTGGCAAGTAGAGGCTTCGCGCAGGTGTAGGCGGTGCGGTTTCCGCCGCCAGGGGCCTTGATGACGGCGTCGGTGCCGAATCGCGTGGGATGTTGGCAAATTGGTTGGACCGAATCACCGAACCGCTCACGCCAGAAATGGATGGAGCCGGCCGACTCGCCGGTCTCCATGGTTCCTGCGTGCGCGCCTGACGGGACGCGACGATGGGCTTGAATCGTTCGTATGCGGCTGCCGTCGGCCCCCAATGGGTTGGCGCATGCGGCGTGAGGGTTGTCGATGAGTGTGTTGCTTGGATCGAGTCGCCGCGTGCCACGGGTGCGGGTGTCCCACCGGTGGCGGGCGCTGGTGAGCCCAACTCCGCTTGAGCTACCTGTGAGACCCGGTTAGCCGGCAAGCGAGAGGCATCTTGCCCGTCGCAAAGCACTAGGTTTCCCGAAGCGGCGACGAGCCCCAGGAACGAGGCCACCATCGATCGCAGTTTCGCATCGGGATCGAAGGCCAGCGGCATCAAATCGTTCCTGGAACGGAGAGTGGACTACGGCACTGATCGGAGTTTGTCCGGCTCGGATTGTTCCGATTCTGACTATCGAACGAACTGACACGATGACGCGCGACGCACAAGCCGGACAACCGCTACAGATTGTCAACGTGGATGGCGGGCCTATGAATCGCCGTACCAAGGACCTCGGAATACAGCTCGCACGAATTGATGACCTAGAGTTTCACACGTTCCATTTTCGAATCAATCTCGACGTCTGAAACTCTGCGTTCTCACCTGCCCATTTCCATGCCCCATTCGAGCCAACGTGCCGACCAGCGCTTTGTCGCCAAAACATCGGACACGATTAAGGCGCAACTGCTGACATTAGACGGCGATCGTGTCGAGAGCATCGACTGCGATCTGAACGATATCAGTACGGGCGGATGCGCCGTTCGTGCAAGCCTCGACCACGGTCGCGACATGACGGTTGCGGTATTGCGTGTGCATGACGAAGACAGTGGATTCGAGCTTGAAGTCGCCGGTAAGCTCTGTTGGCAACAGCAGAAATCGGTTGGCTCCAATTCATTCGGATTTCGCTTTCGCCGACCTATCGATAACGCACTGATCGAACAGATGGTGCAAGTGGGACTGGTAACACGACGCCAGGATGATCGATCGACGTGCGGCGCCATCATCGGGACTCGCCGAGCACATGGACGTCCACCCATCGGAGAGGCCGTTTTAGAAGACTACTCGTCCACGGGGGTTCGGCTGACCGTCGACACGGTCCCCGACGTTGGTGAGAGACTATTGTTGACGAGTCACTCCGGCGAAGGAGGAAGTGTCCGCGTCGTTTGGGTGTCGAGCCACGCTGGTGTCAATCAATGCGGGTGTAGCTTCGTCAATCTTGCATCATCTCGGGCGATCAACGACGCGGTTGACCGCGCACTGGCCTAATTCGGCCTCGCCGATCGCTGACGCCGCTGGTGTTCACGGCGTGGCGGATGTGTCGGGTACCGGGGCAACGTCGACGCTCACCTTTAGAATCGTCGTTCCACCACCCAACACGATGCCACGCATGGGACTGATGTCGTCATAGTCACGCCCAATGCAAACAGGAATGTGGTCGCTCGACGTCCGACATGCGTTGGTCGGATCGTAGTCGACCCACCCCAGTTCGGCACCCGCGTAGACACTGACCCAAGCGTGCGACTGATCAGCTCCGACGAGTCTCGGCTTACCCGGTGGCGGGAGAGTTCGAAGGTAGCCGCTGACGTATCTGGCGGGGATGCCCAAGCTGCGCAGGCAGGCAATCTGGACATGCGCAAAGTCTTGACACACTCCTGCCTTGAGCTCGAACGCTTGCTCGGTTGACGTATCAACGCCTGTTGCGGTGGTATCATATCGGAACGTTTCGTGGATCTGGCTCGTTAGCCTCGCCGTGGCCTCCAACAGACGCGGCGTTGAACCAAACGACTTCTGCGCGAATTCCGAAAACTGGTCGTGCACATCGATCCGACGAGATGGATAGGTGAATTCACCGGCGGTCCAATGCGTCTCACTGGAACCACGTCGAACCTGATCGGCGACGTCTCGCCAATCGGGGCCATCGCCTAGGTCGCGGTCGTCACGGGAACGAACCGCGACCCGACTGACCACCGAAACTCGCAATGCTTGATGAGGAGACTCGATCGCAAACGAGTCGACCTCATTTCCGAAATAGTCGACGTAGCTGGTGAGCGTTTCAGGGATTGGATCGATCTCAATTTGGCAGTGATCGCATCGCAAGTCTGGTGATACACGCGGTCGCATTCGCAGTTCGTTTTGACAGATCGGTACCGGATCGCTGTACTCGTAGAGCGTCCGATGAACCATGTCATACGTTGTCATCATGGACCGGATCCTTTTGCGAGTTCCGTGATCGGTGGGCGGGCTCGACCCGCTGTTTGGCGAGAACGGGCAGCCGATGAATCGAGTCGCGATCACCGGTCACGAGTTGGCGAGAGGACGTGTGGATGAGATACCGCGAATCAATCGCCCTGGATAATTGAGGTAAGCCCGACTGAATGGAACGGAGTAGGTTGTCGAGTCGTTGACGATGCCCGTTCGGGTTGACTTCCATTAGTTCGTTGTTGTCCGCGATTCGCAGGTCCAGCGCGATCGAAGCGGCCAATTGTTCGTCTTTTCCAAGTCCAACCTGACTGGCGTCGGTCGGCAATTGACGCAGCAGCGACTCGATTTCGTCGAGTTGAAACTGTAACGACCGTGGATTGGATGCATCGGAAACCAACATGTCGATCGTCGGAGCCGGGTGAACGAGGGCCAAGTAACGGGACCGGTATGTCAGCAGACTGTCCGTGGCGTCAAGTATGGCCTCGCATAGAACGCGTTCCTGATTCACGGGTCGTACCAGAGTCGACAGCAACAGCTCCGCTGTTTGAAACGCCCGCTCGATCCGGCGACCCAGAAGCACGAATCGCCAGCCATGTGTCCGGGTCATGCTCTCCGCCGTTAGACCGCCGAAAGCGAGTAGTTGCGTGAGCAATTGGTTCAAACACTCAATTGCACCCGAGACGCCATCGCTGGTCGTCAAGCTTCGTTGCCGCTGGATCAAATCTTCATCGATGTTCCGAAAGATTCGGTACGCGTCCAACGACATGCGGTCACGGACCGCCGTCGCGTTGAAGACGGCAAATTCAGCGGACGCGTGCAACCCATGCGGCATCGATGGATCCAGGACGCTGGCATAGAGTGTTTGCTCCAAACTGGGCATCGCGTCGCCGAGGCCCTCGATCGCGTAATCCGGTTCGAGCTGGCCGACGGACGCCAGTCCGGCCACCAAACGTGGCATCTCGGGTAATTCGTCGAGTTCATTCTCACCACCCAGACGCACCAACGTGGTGCGCAAGAGACGTGCGATCGACTCGCAACGCTCGACATTCCGACCCAACCAATAGAAGTGCTCGGCAACGCGGCTGGGCAATTCCGCGCCACCGCGACGCAGCCGAATCGTTTCGTCATCGCCGGGCAGCAGCGTGACCTCATGATCGATGGGCTTGTCGCTGATGACCATGCAATCCTGCGTCAACAATCCGCGAGTCGGTGAGCCGCGAAGCAGTGTTTCGTCCGGGCTGACGCGAGCTAAGCCTCCCGGCAAGACATCGATACCGCGCTCGGTTTGAAGTGAGAATGCACGTAGGGCAACGTGCCAAGGTTGGAACGTTTGCTCGCGCCAAACCGGTGTCACGCTGTGGGAGAGTGCCGCCTGACCAATGTAGTTTTCTGGATTCGCCCGAATCCGATCCACTAAATCGTTCTTCTGTTCGCTAGTGAGTTTTGCCGGCACCACCATGTGCTCTTCATCCACGGAATAGGCATGACGAATGACCAGTTGGTCCAAGTGTTCAATCACGTACGTCCGTTCGGATTCCCCACCACACCAATAGGTGGCCACACTGGGTAGCGAGAGAGACTCGCCCGTCAGATGCGCGGCGGCAGCGGATAGGAATGGCATCAAACCTGGCATCTCCGCCAAGCAGGCTCCAATCGCATTGACGACCGACACATGGCCTCCTCGGATGCAGCGTAGCAATCCCGTTACTCCCTCGGTCGAATCCGGCATCAGTTCCAAAGGATCGCATTTGCGATCGGCGACATGCCGCCACACGACTTCAACTGGTAATAACCCACCAAGAGTCTTTAGATTGAGTCGATTTCGACGGACCGCAAGATCGCGTCCCTGAACCAACGTGTATCCCAAGTAACGCGCCAGGTACGCATCTTCAAATCCTCGGTAACTCCCCTGGCCTGGCGTCAGCAGCGCGATTCGGGGATTGTCGCGTTGTCTCGGGGCCAGCGAATTGAAGTATTGCCGCATGTTGGCAAAGAACGGAGCCAAACGCTGAACATTCTCACCGCGGTGCAGATGGGGAAACACGCGGCTGTAAACGATTCGGTTCTCCAACAAGTAACCAAGCCCGCTAGGCGCCCGTGTTCGGTCACCCGTAACCCACCATTGGCCCGTGGCGTCGCGAGCCACATCGCAAGCGGTCACATGCAAACGTTGGCACGGCGACGGTGACGCCGGATCGATACGGGTCCCACCGGATTGTTGAAATCCGGCCAGTCGATGATAGGAGCGATAGAATCGGCGATTGGACCACAGCAACGCTGGCGGGACGATCC
The DNA here is from genome assembly GCA_038748615.1 of Planctomycetota bacterium. GTDB lineage: Bacteria > Planctomycetota > Planctomycetia > Pirellulales > Pirellulaceae > Rhodopirellula. Next base: position 59,097 of record JBCDIU010000028.1, read on the forward strand.
GATCTCGGATCAGTGTTTGCGGCCCAAGCAAATCGGAAAGCAAGGCTTCAAGAATGCGGACGCGCTGTTGAATCCCGGCGGACAAGACTTGCCAATCGACTTGACCGATGACCATCGGCGTGACTGATAGCTGCCAGGGCCGAATCGGGGTTTCCTGGTCGGCATCCGTCGGCGTCGGCTCGGCCCGAAGGCTGCTGCCATTGCTACGAATCAGCTCTTCAATCTGAGCCTCCCGCCGCTCGATCTGGCTTGGGCCCAGTCGTTGCAATTCCCTGGCAATTCCCGCCCAAGTGGACCGCATCGTGCCCGACGCGTCCCGGCACTCGTCAAATGCACCCAAGGGCTTCGGATACACCGGCTCGGAAAGAGTCGGATCAAACGTCGCTGACACGAAATCGAAGCCCTCGTCCGGAGGAATGTGAGTCGCCCGCCGCGATGGACGGTGCGTCCCATCACGCCCCAGCTCCATGCACCCAAGAGTCTAGTCGGTGAACTAGCCAACCGAAAATGCTAGCAAACTAGCGTTGGTGTCGGATCGGGTGAACCTGACCGCTCATCCCGGTGTCCCATCGACGCACTGGGACCGATAGCTGTTGAAGCCAGCGGCAAACGAATTGACGCCAACGATTGCCTTTTCTACTCTGTTGCCTAATGAACCAGATCGAACACCTGCAACGCGACCTCGACCTAGCACTGCTACTTGGCAGTGGCTCGGCGGTCGTCGTTGTGACGGATTGATCCTGTTGATTCAATTTGTTCCATCACGAAACCGCCCGGGCCGCTTTGCCGTTGCGACCCGGGCGTTTTTCGTAGCGGGTCCGGCCTGACCCCTTTCCGAAGAGATCCCGATCATGCCTGATTCTGCTGATCCCAATCCCGTTCGACCGATTCGAATCTTTGACACGACGCTTCGCGACGGTGAGCAATCACCGGGCGCGAGCATGAATATGGCTGAGAAACTGGAGGTCGCCGCGGCGCTCGCGGACATGGGCGTGGATATCATTGAGGCCGGATTTCCCATCGCCTCTCCGGGTGATTTCGAGTCGGTGCGGCAGATTGCGTCGACCATCCGGGGAAGCACCGTCTGTGGTCTGGCCCGCTGTGCTGACAACGATATCGACCGGGCGTGGGAGGCGCTGAAGGTCGCGACGCAGCCACGGATCCATGTCTTCTTGGCGACCAGTGCGATTCATCGCGAATTCAAGCTGCGTATGACTCCCGACGAGATCGTCCAGCGTGCCGTCGCTGGAGTCCGTCGCGCCGCGGCCCTCTGTGATGACATCGAGTTCTCACCCGAAGACGCGTGCCGTACGGAGCCCGACTTCCTATGCCGTGTGGTGGAGGCCGCCATCGACGCGGGTGCCACGACCATCAACGTCCCCGACACAGTCGGCTACACAACTCCGACAGAGATTCACACCCGATTCGCGATGTTGGTCAATCGAGTTCCCAACATGGACAAGGCGGTGTTGAGCACCCACTGTCACGACGATTTGGGGATGGCCGTTGCCAATTCGTTGGCGGCGGTGGCGGCAGGTGCCGGACAGATCGAGTGCACGATCAATGGCATCGGTGAGCGCGCCGGCAACGCCGCGTTGGAAGAATTGGTCATGGCGATGCAGACTCGCCAGGACGCGCTCGGCTGCACGACGCGCATTGACACGAAACGTTTGGTTCCCGTCAGTCGGTTGGTTAGCAAGACGACGGGCATCCATGTGCAACGAAACAAAGCGATCGTTGGTCGCAACGCGTTTGCCCACGAGTCAGGAATTCATCAAGACGGCATGCTGAAGGAACGCAGCACCTATGAGATCATGTCGCCCGAGTCGGTCGGCTTCTCGAAAACGGATCTCGTGTTGGGCAAGCACAGCGGTCGAGCCGCTTTGGCTGACCGCGCCAAACAACTCGGCTTCACTCTCAACGGCGAACAGTTGAAGGACGTGTTCGAACGTTTCAAAGAGTTGGCTGATAAGAAAAAGGAAATCTACGACGGCGACATCATGGCCCTGGTGCAACAACAGATCAGTGGCGGGGGTGATCACGAGTGGTCGTTGGTCGACTATGAAGTGACCAGCGCGCGAGGCAAGACGCCCCACGTCAGTGTCACTCTGAAACATGGCGAACAGACCTTCAGCGAATCCGTTGACGAAGGCGACGGTCCGATCGACGCGGCATTCTTGGCGGTCGAAAAGATCACCGGCGTTGAAGTGGTTTGCAAGGATTACCGTGTCCGTAGCGCGACGCTGGGACGCGACGCGATCGGCGAAGTGAACTTGGAGGTCGAACACCAGGGCAAACCGTATCGCGGCATTGGTGCCAGCACCGATAGTGTCGAGAGCACCATCATTGCGATGCTGAACGCGATCAATCGAATTGCCGCTGGTCTGGCCAACCCGACCGATTCCGGCCTGCCGCAGCCTTAACGTCGGAGCATCTCATTTTATCAGTCAGGCCGATTGCTCTAGTCGCGGCGATCAGGCCAGCGTCACCGGACCCGATGAGTGCGGCTCCGTGTGATCGACTGCACCGTCGGTGGCTCCGAAGTCGACCCTAACGATACGAGTCGGTGTGCGGCGGGACTCAGCGCCGCGACGGTCGTGTTTGATCCCATCCGGGATTGGGCAACTCGATGTTTCGTGGCCATTGGTTGGTAGGGAACCTGGAATCATGCTCTATACATCACGATTGGCAAAGGTCGCTGTCTTGGCCGCGGCCGCCGGCGGGCCCTACGTCGCATCGGAAACCCAGTGGGGCCGTGACGCCACGGGTGCCTTCACCCAATCGGTGCGTGGTACGACGGCGTCTTGGACGGGCGCGGCCTCGCCGGGAGGCCAAACGAATGATGCGACTTCCGATCGATATCCGGTGCACGCGCATCATCAAGTTGAAACGCTTCGCGGCAGCGCCTCGGCGGATCGATATCGCTATGAGACTCAGGTAGCCCAAAAGCTCGGTGCGATGCCATCGACGCCAGACGCCATGCCCAGTCTGGTTGGTCAGAACGTGGCGGACCTGCGGGAAGTGTTGCGATTTGATCTCAAAACGACGGATATCCTGGCGCGGTTCTCGCGAGTTTCGACCGTGCTGGCGGACCTTTCCCTGGAAGGCCTCCGCGTCCCCATCGTCACCGGTACTCGCGCCGAAGATCTTGCGGGGACACTGACGTATTACTTCGATCGAACCGGAGCGATTCAGCGGATCAACCTGCATGGGTTCACCGGCAACCCTGTTCAAATCCAACAAACCTTGCAGTCACACTACGGTTTGCAACCCGAACCATCCCTCGAAGCCGGTGTGCTCACCAAACGTTGGAACGGTGTTCCGGTTCACTTCCTACGCCTCACGCATGCCCCGGTCGTCTACAGCGACGCGGTCCATCAGAAGTTCACGGTGTTCCTCGAATTGAATCAGCCCAACTTGACCTACGGCATTAGTGAAGAAGCCAAACGCATCGTTCAAAGCGATCAGTGGACGGGACGCTGGTAGCCGCCCATCGGCGAGATGAAGAGTCGCCGGCAGTCGGCTTGCCTTCCTATCGACGTTCCACAACGGTGAATTCAATGGCTCGCTGCTCCCGCGTCAATTGAAGCCCCGTGGCAGCCGTAAAGGCGTCTGCAATTTCCTCTGCGGGGGCGTCGGCTTGCCAACGGACACTGAAGTCGTATTCCTGACCGAGGTTCGTCTCATCGATGACGGGACAATCGAGCTTCGACTCCAGCGTCGGAATCGCGTTCGCGGGAGAGCCGTTGACGACAATGATCTCCGTTTGGTTCGCACTCATTGAACTGCCACCAGTGGATACCGTTGGTTTCAGAGCGTGTTTGCCGTCAGAGGAAGTATTGAGAACCAGAAGGTCGACTTGTCTTTCTTCTTGGCGCGTTTTCACTTCGAACGCGGAAGCCAACGCCGATCGCAAGAGACGTTTTGCATCCCTCGGTGAACCTGGAAATTTGGCAATCAAGTCGAATCGTTGGTCGGGAAAGTCAACGTCAAACACGGTCCGTGTCGATTGGAGACCAAAGACTTGAGAGATGAGCACCTCGGGCGACTCCCCGAGGATCGTCCACGCGGTTCCCGACACGGCGAAACTTCCGCCCGTCGAGTTGACCGCCGATTCTCGAAGGACGAACTGCATCAACGGAGGCTTGCTCGTATCACTCGACGGATCCCTGCCAGCCACCAAGATTGAACGTGACGCGTTGGTGTCGATCAACGCGCCGTCTTGAACGCCACGAATGAGTTTTGCGTTCAGTTGCGTGGGCGAAATGAATCCAGCCAACTCGCCTCTGGAATTGATGAGTATGGACTGAGGTATGGTTTGAACGCCAAAAGCTCGATGAAGCTTCCGGTCCGGATCCAAGCCAATCCAGGTGTCCATGGATTTGCGTTGGAGAAAGCCTCGGACGGTGTCTGCCGACTCCGCCGTGATCGAAATGAACTTGACGTCGGATTCGTCGCGAAACTCGTTGGCGACTTCGTTGAGGTGATCCATCACCGCCACGCAAGGGGCGCACCAAGTTGCCCAAAATTCAAGCACGACGATCGAACCCCGCAGCTGCTGGAGGGACACGGATTCAAGACCGTCGGCTTGCAACAGTACCGGCACACTCAAATGATCGACCGGATCGCCAACGGACAACTCTTCTCGGGATACGACGGCGGCCGAGCGAGCTTCATTGGTGGTTGGCGCCGCATCTTCGGCGCAACCAGCGACGATGCCAGCAGCAAGGAAAACGGCTAACTTTCGAAGAGGCATGTTTAAGCGATCTCCAACCCATTGGCTCATTTAGGAGAGTCTCAATCTCAACCGGACCACTGCCCAAGTCGACTAGTTTAGCAGGCACGTTCCGCCTTGATGCGATGCCTGTCTTCGCCCATTCAGCTGAGTTCTGGTCCCGACTGCGTCAATTTGGCAAGCGAGGCGGAGGTCCGACATTGATTCGGCGCACGGTAACGCAGTGCCGCGGCTCGCACTCCGAATGAACTAGACTATGCCAGTGGGCGGCTTTCTATCGCACGCGAATTCGCTATCAGCCATGAATGATTCTTCGGATCAAGACCCTCTCGAAGCCACTTGCTTCCTGGATCCCAGTGCCAACAATCCCGAAACATCGGGTTTTTTTGCGAATGCATCCAAACAAGTCCTCAACGAGGGGGATCGTTTGGGACGGTTCGAGATCAAGCGGCGACTCGGTGTCGGAGGCATGGGGGCGGTCTACCTTGGCGTGGATCCCGATTTGGAACGCGAGGTCGCGATCAAAGTGCTGACGGAGGCCGTTGGTGGTGACCAAGCCTCGCAGTTCCGTTTTCGCGCCGAAGCCCAAGCGGCCGGCAACCTGAACCATCCCAACGTGGTCGCCGTCCATGAGATCGGCGATGACGGAGGCTTCCCCTACATCGTGATGGAGTACGTGCCCAACGGTTCGGTGACTGATTTACTTGCCGCACAGTCACTGTTGGATCTTGTCGAGGCGACACGAATCATGGTCGATGCCACTCGTGGTATCGCCGCAGCACATGCCAAGGGACTCATCCATCGCGATATCAAGCCAGCGAACCTGATGGTGGGATCCGATCAAACCATTAAGGTTGCGGACTTCGGACTCGCGCGCGCTCGAAACCGACAATCTGACGCGAACGTGACGCAAGAAGGGCAAATCTTAGGCACGCCCTTTTTTATGAGCCCGGAACAGTGTCAGGGCGTCGATCTCGATGCGAGGTCGGACTTGTACTCGCTGGGCGCGACGTACTTCATGCTCTTGACGGGAGTCAGTCCTTATCAGCATGCCGGCTCAACGATGGCGATCCTCGCGGCGCATATCAATGAAGTTCCTCCAGATCCGAAACAACTCAACACAAAGGTCCCGGCTCCCTGCGTGCGCATCATTCATCGGCTATTGGCCAAGGCGGCCGAGGACCGCTATGAATCCGCCGAACTGCTAATCACCGATCTGGTCGCGTTGCTGAAAATCATCGAAGACCCCAGCACGGCAACGGAAGTGCGCTATCGCGGGACGGTCCATCAGAAACGCGAAGCCTTTGACTTGCCTTCGGAAGTGAACGGCTCCATGTCACGGGTCGTGAATCCTGGCGGCACGCTCTCGACCCAGCGAAGACCCGATGGCGAGGGACAAGAAACCGATACGGAGAAGTCCCGAGCTCGATCCTGGCTCGGTCGACGTAGCAAATCGCAGGAACGCTCCTCGGGACCGAGTGACTCGACGATGCGTTCCGCCGCTGATCCGGGTACGGCCCGAATGACCGTTGAGCAGCCTTTGCCGCCGGATCCGAAGACTTTGGGTCCAAAAAAGTCGACGGCGGAGGGCTATCGAAAGGAGGTGTACTCGGTCAACGAGGGTCGATTCATTCTGTGGTGGCCCGAAAAGATCACGGAGCTCGAAGCCGCCGAAGTGCAAGAGTGGCTGGAAATGATGGGGAAAAAAATGAAACGTGTCGCCGAAGAGAACTCGAGCTGAATTAGCCAGACGCGGTGCGCAGATCGTTCGCCTTTTGACGGATGCGTTGCATTTGCAGACGCGTCACGGGAGAAACGTTTCCGCTCCGCAATCTCGGTTGCATTTGCCTGGATGCCCGATCCAGTATATCGATGGCTGCATCCGTGTTGCCCTGTTCCGTTCGGATGTCCGCGAGTGATTCAAGTGTTTGAAGGCGACGCGATTCGTAGAGCTCCAGTTCCGGGGCAGCCATCGCGAGTGCGTTATACAGACGTGTTGCCTCCAGGAGATGACTGGCGGCTTTGTCCAAACGTCCCGATCGGCGTTCAAGAAGTGCAAGACTGGTGAGCGATTGGGCCTTGATGGAGCCGTACCTTGGCAAGGTCGGAGAAGTCTCGAGCAGTTGATTGATCAACTCGTCAGCCCGATCGATACGGATGCGTTGGTGAAATCCGAATGCTTCACTGCTCAGCAGGGTGACTGCTAGCTCGTACTGAATGGCAGCGGACGATGGGTTGTCGGCGAGCAAGTCCTCGAATTGGTTGATCGACTCGCGGACGCTGGACTCGGCATCCGCTTTCCGACCGGCTCGCGACGCAATGCGAGCTTGATCCCGGTACACGCGTGCCAACTCCGCTTGGTAGCGAGCGTCATCGGGAAACTCCTCGATCAACGACCCGAGTGTCTCCACAGCACTCTCGAGTGCTTCGTTTTCACGACTTCGATAACGACGCATCATGCCCGTTAGCGGCCCACGAATGCGTCGGTCGATTCGTTGAGGAATCCACTTCGTATTATCGAGACCACTCCGTGAGCTAATGGAGGCAAACAGACGACCCGCTCGGGCGAATTGAAAACGTCCTTCACTCGTCGCCATGGCGGCTTCGGACCGACGTAGCAACTCCGCGGTCGGATCATACATGCCGCTTGCACGCGTCAGCTCGCCGCGAAGACTCGCGATGACGGCCACCTCATTCATGACTTCGGCTTTCGCGATGATGCTGGCGACCTCGCCCGGATCGTTTCCAATGATTCGCGAATAACGCTTCAGTGCATCCACATACGCCTTGTCGGCTTCTTCGAGTTTCCCGAGACTCATGTAAATGTCACCGGCGCGCCGCGACGCCAGTGCCGACTGAGGCAAAAGGTCTTCACGGTTGCTGGCCGCGAGCCGGTCAAAGAACACCAGCAGCGATTGCAGCAGCTCGGCATCTTCGGGCGTCACACTCGCGACGGTGGTGTCGGCGACTTCGCCGAGCATTTCCGCATCGACCTCAATACCGCGGGTTGAGACGTTGCGCATGATGCCATCAAACGCTTCGACGGCGACCCGCAAGTTGCTTTCAGCCAGTGCGCGTTGTGTGTCGGCAAGCTGAAGCGCGTTGGTCGTCGACTCCAACGCGATGCTGGCGGAACGTGATGACGATTCCGCCTCGTCGAGCGCTTGCCTCGTGCGGAGGTAACCCGCCGCCGAGACGATTGCCAAGGCGGAGATCAGGCCAAAGGTAACGAATGTCAACGAGGCGACTTTGGGATCGCGGCGCGACCAATGCGTCACACGCTGGAGCAAACTCGCACGTCTTGCGGCGAGCGGCCGATGTTCCAGGAATCGTTGTAGATCATCAGCAAGATCACCAGCGGATTGGTATCGCAATTCCGGGTCATGCGCCAGAGACTTCATCACGATGGTTTCCAAGTCCACCGGAATCTTGGCGTTGAATTTGCGAGGCGATGTTTGAACGCCTTCGGTCGCCTTGCGCAGGGTGTCGCCCGTGTTCTTGCCCTCGATTGCCGGTCGCAGCACGAGCATCTCGTAGAGTGTCAGACCGACGTTGTAGACTTCGCTTCGCACATCGTATCTTCCATCAAAGGACTCAGGTGGCATGTATTGCGGTGTACCGACAACGTCACCGGTCATGGTGACGGTCGGATTTTCGGACAACTTTGCCAACCCAAAGTCAGCGATCCAAACCTCTTTCCTTTGGTCAATCAGCAGATTGGCTGGTTTAATGTCACGGTGCAGCACACCCTGGCCATGGGCATAGTGCAACGCGTCGGCAATGGTGGCTCCGACGCGGGCCACCCAGTTGAAATGGTTCTTGGTGTCGGGCGATTCGACACCGCCGTCGGCATCGACGAAGTCAGATGCACCAGAATCCAATCGTGGACCGTCGTCGCTCATCTCGAACGTCGTGTCGATCGTCGGAAGCTCTCGACGAGGTTTGCCGTTGAGTTCGCGAATCCAATCCTTCAGGCTCAACCCGTCAATCAAGTCCATCACATAGTAGTGATGCTCGCCCGATTGGCCGACGCCAAACACCGGCACAATGTTGGAGTGACGAAGTCGTGCGGCGGCTCGGGCCTCGCGTCGAAACCGGGCCAAGTGATTCCGATTGTCCAGCCGGTTGCTCGAGAGCACCTTCAGCGCGATGCGACGACCCAGCGACTGATGAATCGCTTCGAAGACGACACCCATGCCCCCGCGTCCAAGTTCGCGAAGAATTCGATAGTCATCGAGATGTTCGATTTTTGGCGTGTCCGCGCCCGCCTTCATGGAATCTCGCTTCGAACCTTCGATCATGGCGACCGCTTCGAGGACATCGCGCAGCTCGTCGCCGCTATCGGGATACTGCTCCAGAAAGCGGTCGACGCAGATTCCTTCGCCGTTGCGAATCGAGTCCGAAAACGCCTCCGCAATTCGATCCAGTTCGGGTTGGCTGAGCTCCGATGGCATGATTCAGGAAAACTCCCTCATCACCTGACTGAGCCTTGCCATGGCACGGACGTAGCGCTTGCTGGCGGCGGCGGTTTCAATTTGAAGAACTTGGGCGGTCTCCACGTTGGAAAGTTCTTCGAAGTGGCGTAGGGCGATGACTTCGCGATCGGTGGCATCCATGTCATTGAGCGCCGTTTCCAGTCGTTCGATTCGCTCCGCCCTCGCGATCAGCTCGCTCGCGGCAGTGACCTTGCCCACCAACTGCGCCGCGATCGCGACGGACGTGTGGGGTGAAGGGCCTTGCTGCAATGCCACTTCTTTTCGAACGTCTCGCATCTCCGCTTGCAGATGCTGGCGATGTAAATCGATCAGTTGCTGGCCGACGAGTAATCGAAGCCAAAGAAATGCGGGCATCTCCGATTGATTGGAGAAATGATCCAGACGTTTGACGGCGGCAATGAACGTTTCCTGCAGCACATCGGAGTCCGACACCCGGCCGGCGAGTCGATGATCCAATCGGAACTGAATGATCCGGCGAAGTCGTTCACGATAGTGCCCGAACACCGAGGCACACGCATCGGGGCATCCCTCTCGCATGCCATCGAGCAACTCGTCAGCAATTTCGGTGGCGGCTTCAGACATGTTGGGAACATTTGTGCAATCTGAGTCGATTCAACCCGAACATGACGTTCAAGTTCCGATATTGTCGGCTTTCGCCCACACCATGGGACCTTCTTCGCCGCTCGAACCGGGTTTTGTCGCTAATCGGGTCAGATTTTCCAAAAATGGCGGTCTTCAATCGCGAGACAACGCGTTTCTACTCTTTAGCCGGGCAAAGACAATGGACAGCCGGCGCCCCATACCCCACCGTTCACCTGGAGACCAATGAAATGAGAATGATTGCAACGCTGGCGGCCACGATGACCGTCACCCTGCTGGTATCGGGAATTCATGCTGCTCCTCCGGAGGGTCCCGGTGGGAAAGGTGATCGGCGAGCCGCCTCGGGTTTCCAACGTGGGCCGGGTCAGGCAGGGGGCCGATTTGCGGGACGAGATTCAAGGGGCGGCGATCCAACCCAGATGATCTCCCGCATGTTGCAGGAGTTTGATCAAGATGGCGATCAGAAGCTCGACATCCGCGAGCTCACCGCATTGATGACGGCGATGCGCGATCGACGGATGGGAGGCCAAGCCGGCCAACGTGGCCAAGGCGGCCCAGGGATGCGACCGGGATCCGGTGGTCCCGGTGGAGCGAGCCAGCGCGGTCGGCGCGGTTCCCAGTCCGATCCGAACGAGACCGCTGGCGGTCAGCGCCCGAGACGACCGACCGCTGAGTAGCGGCCAATACGATGCAACGGGCGATCAACCGAGACGACTCACCGGAGAATTAAGTTCATGCGGTCTTTCTATGGGATGATGCTGGTCGGCGTGTTGGGGCTGACATCGGTCGCCAGTGAAATCACGCCCGAGCAGTCGAAGTTCTTCGAGACGAAGATTCGTCCGGTCTTGATCAAAGAGTGTTACGGCTGTCACAGCAATAAGTCGGGCAATGCGCGCGGCGGACTTCGGCTGGATACCAAAGAGCTGACGTTGATCGGCGGAAGCAGTGGGCCCGCGGTCGTCCCACACGATTTGGACGAAAGCCTGCTCTACACGGCGATCCTTCACGAAGACTTCGTGATGCCACCCAAACGCAAGTTACCGGCAGCGGTGATCGCGGATTTTCGAGAGTGGATTGAAATGGGCGCGCCGGACCCGCGGGTCAGCAAAGTCGTCGAGATCCAAGCGACGATTACCGATGAGGACATTGACGAAGCACGTGCGAATTTCTGGGCCTTTCAGCCGCCCCAAGTCGACGAACCTCCCACTGTCGAGGACCAGTCATGGAGTCGGACGGCGATCGACCCGTTCGTCCTAAGCAAGCTGGAGCAATCGCGGCTGCAACCTGCCGAAGACGCCGAACCGCACAAAGTGCTGCGGCGCATCTGCTTTGACCTGATCGGGCTGCCGCCGACCCCGGAACAGGTTGATTATTTCCAAGCGAAATGGCAACAAGATCCCGATGCCGCGATCGCGATGGTCGTGGATCGCTTGATGGAGATGGAACAGTTTGGCGAACGTTGGGGACGCCATTGGTTGGATGTGGTTCGCTATGCCGAGTCGACCGGGCGAGAGGTCAACATGACCTATCCGCATGCTTGGCGGTACCGCGACTACGTGATCGATTCATTCAACCAGGACAAACCGTTCGATGAGTTTGTTCAGGAACAGATCGCCGGTGACCTGTTGCCAACCGATTCCGACGAAGACTGGTCCGAGAATCTGGTTGCCACCACGTTCCTGGCGATGGGATCCAAAAATGTGAACGAACAGAATCGAGTTCAGTTTGCCGCGGACGTGTTGGATGAACAGATCGACGCGACAACACGTGTGTTTCTCGGGATGTCCGTTGCTTGTGCCCGATGTCACGACCACAAGTTCGATGCGATTCCGCAGACCGACTATTACGCCATGGCCGGGTTGTTTCAGAACATGGAAACGTATTGGGGCGTTCCACCCTCCGAGTACGGCCGGTTTACCAGCGCTCAGGCAAAACGGACCAGCAGTCTGATTCGACTACCGGTGGATGATCCCAACCCGTTCGATACAAGCTACACGTCGGCAGAACTGGCAAGTTTGAAACAACAATTGACCGACATCCAGGACAATGCCGCCGAGGCGCGACGCAACGCATTTGCCAGCGGCGACCAACAAGCCGCTCTCCGCAATCGGCTCCAAACACAGAACAAGCTGATGGAGCTGTCGGGCAAAATCGCCGTGGTGGATGATGACGGCAATCCAAACAGCTACTGCATGGGTGTTCAAGAGATCGGATCCCCGCGCAACGCGCGACGATTGGCGCGGGGTGAAATCGACCAGGTTGCGGAGGTCGTTCAGCGGGGATTCCCTCAGGTTCTTTGCAGCACGCCCGTCCGCATCAATGAACGCACCAGCGGGCGATTGGATCTTGCTCGCTGGATCGGCAGCGACCAAAACACGCTCACCGCTCGCGTGATGGTCAATCGAATTTGGCAGCACTTGATTGGAAAGGGCTTGGTGACATCGACAGAGAATTTCGGTGTCACGGGACAGTTCCCCAGTCATCCCGAGTTGTTGGACTATTTGGCGATTCGATTCGTCGATTCGGGTTGGTCGGTCAAGAGCGTGATTCGCGAGGTCATCACATCTAGAACGTATCGAATGAAATCGACATTCGATGCGCGTCATCACGAATACGATCCCGAGAATGCCTTGGTGTGGCGAGCCAACCCGCGACGGATGGATGCCGAGGCGATCCGAGACGCCATGTTGGCGATCAGTGGGGAGATCGACTTGGAACGCCCACGAGCGAGCGAAGTGGCCCGCTACGGCTACTCGAGAGTTCGAGATGGCGCTCTCGGTGATCCACGCGAGATTGCGCGGCGGGCCGCGGAGTTAGCGGGTGCGGCGATTCGGCAAAGCATGGGCGAACAAATGCGAGCCCGGTTCGTGGATCGTCGCCCAGGTGGATTCAACAGCCCGAGAGGCTTCCGGGGTCGGTTCGGCGATAGTCGCGCGGCGACTCGTTCCGCCATCGAAGAGGCCACGCGTAAAGTCAGTCATCAACTTGACATGGAAGACGCCAACTTTCGCAGTGTCTACCTACCCATTGTCCGTGATGAGGTTCCCCGATCGTTGGAGGTGTTCGACTTCGCCGATGCGAGCTCGATCTCGGGAACTCGCGAGTCCTCGCAAACGGCCAATCAGGCGTTGTACATGATGAATAACCCCTTGGTGATCCGAGCCAGTGATGGATTTGCGAAACGGGTGAGCCAAGAAACGTCGCGTTCGAGTGAGCAGATGGCGTTTGCCTTCAAGTTGGCCTATGGACGGCCACCAACGTCCGCCGAGCGAGCCGCCACGGCCTCGTTCGTTCGGGGCTTCGACGGCTTCAGCGGACAGACACTTTCGGCCCTCTGTCAGAGTCTGTTCGCATCGGCTGAGTTCCGATTCGTTGACTGATTCGTTTTGTTTACAACATGAAGAGAAATCGATGATCACTCGACGAGAAATCCTACAAAGCGTGTCGGCTGGTTTTGGCTACCTTGCTTTCGCAGGCATGAGTTCGGCCGAACAACAAGCGGCCAGCAATCCTCTGTCGCCGAAGGAGCCGCACTTCCCGGCACGGGCCAAACGCGTGATCTTCCTGTGCATGTCGGGCGGTCCCTCCCACGTCGACACGTTCGACTACAAACCTCAGCTGGCCAAAGATGATGGCAAGCCAGGCCGCTACGGCGGTCGCTTGATGAAGTCGCCCTGGCAATTTCGCCAGCGGGGTGATAGCGGGCTTTGGATCTCGGATTTGTTCTCCGAAGTGGCCGAGCACGCCGATGATCTAACCCTGATCCGCAGCATGCAGTGCGACCAACCCGTGCATCCCGGTGCGATGACTCAAATGCATACGGGAACGGCTCAGTTCATTCGACCGTCGCTGGGTGCGTGGACCCTTTACGGTTTAGGCACCGAGAATGATAGCTTGCCCGGATTCATTTCGTTGAGTCCACCGGCCGGCAGCTCCCGTAACTACGGGAGTTCCTTTTTGCCGGCAATCTACGGAGGCGCCAAAGTCGGGCGTGGGGGTCGCGCTCAACGTTTCGCGCGAGGGGGTAGCGGGGAGAGCGTCCCCGATATCAAGAATCCGAGATTCAGTGAATCGCGACAACGCAAACAGATCGATTTCATTCAAACGCTCAACAGAGAAAAGGTTCGCCGAGAACGTCATCAACCCGATGTCGAAGGCGTGATCGAGTCCTATGAGCTGGCATTCCGAATGCAAGGTGCGATGCCCGGCTTGATGGATACAACCGGCGAAAGTCAGGCAACCCTGGCCATGTACGGTGCCGACGGCGGGCCGACCGAAAACTTTGGTAAACAGTGCCTGTTGGCCAGACGCTTTGCCGAAGCCGGCGTCCGATTCATTGAAGTCACCCACGGTGGATGGGATCAACATGTCAACTTAACGGCGGATCACGAGACGCGAGCCACTGAAGTGGACAAGCCAATCGCGGGCTTGCTTCAAGACCTAAAACAACGTGACATGCTGAAGGACACCCTGGTGATTTGGGGTGGCGAATTCGGCCGCACGCCAGCCGCACAGGGCGGCGACGGCCGCAACCACAACAATAAGGGTTACACAACGTGGATGGCCGGCGGTGGCGTCAAGGGTGGCTACAGCTACGGTTCGACGGACGAGCATGGATTCGAATCGGTCGAGAATAAATGCCACGTCCACGATTGGCATGCGACGATCTTGCACATGCTTGGGTTGGATCATGAGCAGCTAACCTATCGATACGCCGGACGTGACTTCCGACTAACCGATGTGCATGGCAACGTGATCAACGACATCATCGCTTAGCGAACGTCGCGAGCCTGTGACTTAGCGGGTGCTCGCGCTGCCAAGACAGTCTCGTTTGACTTCGTTGGCTTTGTGGATCAACCCCTTGCGAATGGCCTCCGGAAGACGCATGCAGTTCACGTCATGCAGGGCTCCCCACAACGCGTAGAGATACATGGAATGAAAGAGATTCTTACGATGTCCACGGTGCCACTTGTCGAACATGATGGCGATGAACGCCTCGAGGGCGCCTTGGCGGCGTAGCTCCGCCAGCGTTTCGATCGAAACACGCTGGAGGTCGGCCACGCAAGCGGGACCCAGGTTAAGCAGACCGAGACAAGGTGTTGCCGGATCGCGTGCGTCACGGTGGAGGGCGAGTCGAATCGGGCCTTTGGCTTGAGCGACGTCCACGAGTTCGCCTCGTTGGGTGGCAATCAAGACGCCCCGATCGACCAGCTCATCGGCGACTTGACGGACATTCGACATGTGCGATTGCCAGTTGATCGACCAGTGGCGGCGGGCGAACTCCGACGGACAAAATGTCTTTCCCGGATCACGCTGCTCTGCCAAGGAGATCAGCCCGTCCGAAATGGAATCTCGGTCTTCATCGAAGGCCGTTTGCCTACCGGATGATGTCACGCCAGTAAATCGTTGAGGACCTGCCCGTGCACATCCGTCAGGCGGAAGTCACGTCCGGCATGCCGGAACGTCAGCCGTTCGTGATTCATTCCGAGCTGGTGCAAGACCGTCGCGTGTAGGTCATGGACGTCGACGGGGTCCTCGATGGAGTACTTTCCGATTTCGTCGGTCGCGCCGTGCACATGCCCACCTTGGAATCCTCCCCCGGCGAGCCAGATTGAGAAGCAATCCCGATGGTGACCACGTCCATTCTTGCCTTCCTTGGTTGGCGTGCGTCCGAACTCGGTCGCCCAGAGAATGATCGTCTCCTCCAGCATGCCTCGTTGCTTCAAGTCCTTGATCAAGGCGGCTGTGGGTTGATCGACATTGCGTGCCAGATTGGCATGTTCGCCCATGTCGCCGTGGGAGTCCCAATTGGGTCGTGACCCCGTGTCGATTAACTCGACAAAACGCACGCCCCGCTCGACCAGACGCCGCGCGACCAAGCACTGCCAGCCAAAGTCGGCTCCCGGACCCTTCGTCTTGCGATCGAGTCCGTAGAGTGAACGGATGTGTTGAGGTTCGCTGCTGATATCGAAGGCCTCCGGTGCAGCCGTTTGCATTCGAAAAGCAGTTTCAAATGACTTCATTCGTGCGGCAAGCACTGCATCGGGAGCCCGCTCACGGGCATGTGCTTGGTTCATGCGCTGAACCAGATCCAACTCAGCGGTTTGCAACTCGCTGTGAACCCCGGGCCACTGCAGATCCGTGATCGGCTGATCGCCCGGTAGCACACGTGTCCCTTGATGAAATGCCGGCAGAAAGTCGTTCGCATAGACTTGCGTGCCACCGTAGGGAAGGTGTGGCGCAATGACGATGAAACCCGGCAAATCTTGATTCTCGCTTCCCAGACCGTAGCTCACCCAGGAACCCATGCTAGGACGAGCAAAGGTGGGTGAACCGGTATGCATCCCCAGTGTCGCTTCGGAGTGATCGAAGTGCGATGCTTTCATGGACCGGATCAAACAGATCTCGTCCATCACATCGCGAACGTGGGGGAACAGATTGCTGACTTCGACATCGGTGCGGGGGTTTCGGCCACTTCCGAATAGGTTGCCCATCAAGCGATCGTTGCCCGATCCATCACGACCGTTGGCGGTTGATTTAGGATCGAAGGTGTCGATGTGAGAGACGCCGCCGGTGGCGTAAATGAAGATGACGGACTTGGCCTGACCCGGGAAATGGGATGGCTTGGGAGCGAGCGGGTCATCTGAGTCACCCGCCGCCAGGTCCGAGACAATCGCTGGCAGAAACATGGATCCTGCCACCATGCTCTGGATCGCTTGCCTTCGCGGCAGAGTTCGTCGGCGTGAAGTGGAATAAATCATGCGGAATTAATCGACGTAGATGAATTCATTGAGACGAAACAAGATGCGAATCACACTCGCCCAGACTTGTTCGGGGGTCATGGCTGAATCATGCGAACGGGTTGCCTCGAGGTGCTCGCGGATCCAACGGCTCTCGGATTCATGGGGCGACCGCTGCAAGATCCGCTCAAATAACTCGTCGATGATCGATGCATCATCGGTCGGTGCCGGATCATGCGAATTCTTCTGGGAATCCGTCCCATCATTGGCGGCTTGTCCGCCAAGCAGCCGTTTGGCTACCTCGTCCGCCTGGGCATGCAAGAAATCGTTGTTGACGAAGTAGAGCGCCTGCAGTGCTGTGATCGATTGATCACGTGAGTCGGTGCATACGTTTCGATCAGGCCCATCAAACGTTTGGAAATAACGATCCGCCGTCAGACGCTTGGTCATCAGATAAACCGAGCGTCGATTGCTCGCGTAAGAGTCCTTAAACGGATGATGCTGAGTAAACGTCCACTTACTGCGTTCCGGAAAGGGATGGGCGTCCGTCTGCGGCGTTGCATCCAAGTTGCCGGACACATGCAGGATCGAGTCTCGAATCGATTCCGCATCCAGACGTGATCGACGTTGGTGCGTCAGGTAAGTGTTTTCTGGATCTCGGTCTTGCAAATCCACATGGGCATCGGACGAAAGGCGGTAGGTCCGACTGGTTAGGATCGTGCGATGGAGGTGCTTGAGGGACCAACCGTTCACAATGAAATCCGATGCCAGCCAATCCAGCAGGTCTCGGTGGTCGGGCTGCTGACCGCGTAGGCCAAAATCGGTGGTGGTCGGCACGATCCCACGGCCGAAATGCCTTTCCCAGACGCGATTGACGATCACGCGGGCCGTCAGCGGATTACGGTCACTCGCGATCCAGCTCGCTAATTCCAGTCGCCCACTCCCCGAGGCAGCATCCGCGGGCAACTCTTGCCCGCCCAAGATTGCGGGAAAGCGGCGAGGGATCACCGCGCCGGGACGGGTGGGTTCTCCCTTAATCTGGACCGCCGCATCGACCGGTGCTCCCTCACTGACGGCGTAGGCGGTCGGATAGTCCGGGATCGTTCGGAGATGTTTCTCCAAAGCTTGCCCGGCGCTGCGTGCCTTCTTGAGCAAGCGATCGTGTTCGTCGCGCATACGGCGCTGCTCGTCGATGCCGACCTCATGTTGACGCTTCGCGTTCTCGAGCCCCTTCGCATTCGCGAGCGCCAACCTTCGATCAAGTTCGCGCTGGAGCTCGGTGGTCCGATCCTGGTAGGGCGTCAGATGAGATTGGGTTTCTTCAGGTGAGAGAAGCGAGACAAACTGGTGCTGGGCTTTGAACAGTTCAATGCCCGGGAATGGGTAAGTCGTGCTGGCAAAAAAACCGTACAGCCCGTAATAGTCACGTGTTGAGATCGGATCGAACTTATGGTCATGGCATCGGGCGCAAGCGATGGTCATTCCTAACATCGTTTTGCCGATGTTATCGATCGTATCCTCAATCGTTAGATGCCACGGATAGCGTTCCACCAGCGAACCAAAGCGCCGGGCCATCGCCAAGTAACCCGTTGCAATCACCTGTTGGTTTCGTTGTGCCTGGTCTTCGGCAGGCAAGAGATCGCCGGCGATTTGTTCAACCAGGAATTGGTCATACGGCGTGTCGTTATTGAACGAATCGATGACGTAGTTGCGATACAGGTATGCCTGTGGAATCGGGTAGTCCGAGTTATCTCCGGCCGTATCGGCATAACGCACCCAGTCCATCCAGTGGCGTCCCCAGCGTTCGCCATACTGGGGCTGAGCCAGCAGTTGATCGATCGTGTGCGTGACCGCGCGTGAAACCCCCAAGACGGCGCATCGTTCTTCAAAACGCCGGACTTGTTCGGGACTTGGCGGTAATCCGATTAGGTTGAAGTGCAGACGCCTGACGAGCGTACGCGGCTCCGCATCCTGAGCGACCGGAAGCCCACGGTCGAGACGTGACCCATGCAGGAATCGATCGATGGGATGATCGGACCATCGGTCCTCCGTCGATAGCGGCACTGCCGGATTCGCAAGAGGCTGGAAAGACCAGTGCCTCGACTCGGGTTCGGGCTCGCCAGGAGCCGCCATGGTTTCATCAGGCCACTGGGCCCCATCCGCAATCCACGTACTGAGTCGGGCGATATCCTGTTCCGAAAGCTTGGGTCCATCCGGTGGCATCTGCGTGTCGACATCATTGGTCGAAATCCGCTTGATCAGTTCGCTTGCATCAAGGTCACCGGGAACAATGGCGTGATTGCCGGAGTCTCCCATCGCAAGAGCAGACTTCCCCGAGTCAAGACGCAAGCCACCGTTGCTCTCGTGCGGTCCGTGGCAATCCACACAGTGACTTTCCAGGATCGAACGAACATCACGATCGAAGTCGATGGCAATCGAGTCCATCGCGTTGCAGAACGACGAGATCGCAATTGAGAAGGCAAGAACGATTCGAGTCCAACAAAGACCGTACATGCAAGCGAAGCTGGTTCCGAAAGTCAGGGGACGTAATCGAAGGTGGGGGAGCGAACTCGTGACAACGGCGTCGCCCACCGCCAACGCGCCATCGAACAATCGACCGAATCGACGGGCCTGGCTCCGACTTGGTTCCAGTTCAAGTTTGCCGGGCTGTCTCGCGGGTAGCCCCAGTCTACCAGTTGGCTCATTGCGCCGCTGAGGATTCGCACGAAACGTTCAGCCGCTGCAGCGCCTGTCGAGCCGAGAATCACGCGGCAGACCGCCCGTTGGCCTTGCAGTGGCAGCGCTGTCTGAATTCGGACGACTTCGTCGAATGTTTCGAAACCCCATGGGAGCATTGCCTGACCACCTCAGACGCCTGCCACCGATGAAGACATCGTGACCGGTTCGAATGAGGAGCCTACACGGTGCTCGCGGCTCGCCGAGACGCGGTTGACCCCAAACCACATGTTAGCGCCAAGATTTCACTTCCTCCTAGGCCACCATCGGTTCGGCGTGACGGGCGCGGCGCGGACTCTGCAGCATCCTGTCCAGCGGACTGACGGGAGTCTGGGCATTCGGGTTGCGGACGTGAGTGTAGATTTCGGTCGTCTTCACGTCGGCGTGCCCCAACAGCCGCTGAATCTCTCGAATGTTGGTGCCACTCCACAAATGATGCGTCGCGA
>JBCDIU010000029.1:0-77676 GCA_038748615.1 Planctomycetota bacterium
AAATGTTGGATTGCATTCCACTCTCGATCCGTGAGATCATGACGGGGCATCTGACTTCCTCCTTGATTATCTGTGGTAAGACAATCGGGAGGTTGCCAGATGTGCTCTTCAAATCAAATAGCGATTACCAGACAGTGCCTAACCTCAAGTGCACTCATCGATCCGTTCCAGCCACTATGGATTTTATCGATGGGCGAATGTCAACGTCGTCGCCTAATCTGTCAGCGACGAATCTCGCAAGATACGTGGAAAGCAATTGGCTCCGAACTTTGCGAAATTGCCTAATGTCTTCCTTCTCAAGGAGTTCTATAGCTTCTCGTGAGAGCAGAAACGATTCGAGGGTGGCGTCATCTGCAGAAGAAAACTCTCGCCTCTCCATACGTGGCAATCGAATCACGACGTCACTCCCGTACTTCCCATCGTTCGTTATCGAGCGTAGTATTTTTGTAGGATCGATTCCCGACTCATTATTTGTGATATCGTCAAGTGTCTCTTGTTCGGATTCGAAATCGAGCAATTGCTGCTCTTCAAGCGGTCGCTTGGGATTCGCGGCCAAGAGTCCCAGGACAAAAATCTTTCCAGATGCACGGTTTAGTCGAATCACCTGATCGATTTCGTCCAGTGGACTGTTCTTTTGATGCTGACCAAAATCCATGTTCTTGAGTCGTGAAAGCAACCTCGTCAATGCCTCGCCCGACGTTGGAGATTCGCGCATCTCCTTTACAAGTCGCGTCACACGAGCGTCCGTCACATCTTCGTGGTCTCCCGTAATTGCGCCACGCCAGATCCAGCGGCCAACCATTCTGTCGACTCGCAAATCTTCGTCACCAAACTTGTCATAAAACGCAGTCAGATAAATCAGCGGAAGTCGATACGGAAGTAGTTTCCAATGCGGTATCCCGGCCCCTGCAACGATTCCGTCAACCGCCCGGCGAAACGCGGTTTCCGTTCGGCGGATTGAGTCTGTGGGAATATTTGCATCCGCGTCAATCGTCTCGCTTCTAGAAAGGTTGCAGGTGACCCGCAAACAGCGCAAAAACAAATCTTCATCAATTTGCCCGAATCCGAGGCCGCAAAGCCTTGCTACAGCAGATCGAATGGGCTTGTCGCCTTCTTCTCCGTACAGCGCCTCAAAAATCTCAGACTCGCGCATCCTAACGCCTGCCGTGTTCATGCGAGTGAAGATCAGTCGCAGTACATTTTGATTTGCGCCATCAACGATATATGCAGGCAACTCGTACTCACGAATCGACTTTCCAAGGTCAAGCGCTCGCTCAACAAGATCCTCTCTATCCTCAGCAAATGGCCAGTTGCGAATCCAACGTAGCTGTTTGACTGAGTCGGACAAAACGTTTAGCGGCAGCCACGAGGGGTTAGCCTCTCTTTTTTGAAGCAAGCGAAATTCTTGTTCCTCAAGGTCGTACCAAATGGCCCATATGTCACTTCGTGGGGTCTTGTCTTCTCGCAGCAAAGTCGCGATCAGCGCGGTGAGCCTTTGCTGTCCATCAACAACCCACAACGCAGAATGTTGATGGGGTGCGTCAATGGTTACGGGCCCATATGTGAGAATCGTCTCAGGTGCTTCGCCCCGAGACAGCAGCAACTCGCCGATCGGAAAACCCCGGCGAATTGAGTCGAACAAGTCAATTACGCCTTTGGAACGCCACCGCAAAGGACGTTGAAAGGCTGGGATTCGAAGACCTCCACTCGAGGCTTCAATCAAAAGATCCTCAACCCGAAACCCCTGAGCTTTTGGAGATTTGGGCAGTCTGGATTCGTTTGCTTCTTTGTTTTGCATATCACATTGACATCGCTTGGACGCATGACGTTCGCGTCTGAATTATCGACTATCGTCCTCAACGTGTGTACCTCACTGCACCCGAAGATTCGCTGTTCCCGCCATGCAACGAGTCAAACTTCCGAGCCTGGACGCGAACGACGCCTCCAGCGCGCTCCGGTGGCCGACACCGGAGCTGGATTCAGGCTGTGAGCCAAAACGCGTTGAGACAATGCAGGCTTGGCTGAAGCGAGATAAATCGAAGACAGTCAATGCTGTCGTCACGGTGGCTAAGTTCTGACAATCGAATGGCTTTGGTCTTCAGCGGCGTTGATGGATTCGAGAATACCGCATGACTCGTCGTCTGATGTGTGCAAGGAAATGGAGCCGATGCGTTGGGCGATGACGAACAACCGGCTCGATCTGTGATTGCAAACGGTTTTGCGTGTTCGGTGGGAGATCTGATGATCTGATTCGTGCGACGGCAGGGGGTTTGGGCTGCTGATGCTTCGCGTTCGCTCCCAGATGTTGGACGTTTGGGTCGTCGGAGAATGAGATAGTCTGGACGGGAGTCGCGCGTTCATTGATAGCAAGGGACTGTCCCGGGCAGTTGGGTTTTTTGACACTTCTTGCGGACGCGTCCTTTGATGATCGGATCAATGGAACGATTGGCTTGTTCTGTGTTGGATTCAGGTTGCCGGGAGACAAATTTGGAAAATTCGTCGACGATCAGCGAACTCTCCGATTGCGCACGGAAATCGCTTCCAAACCGGATCGTGCGCCCATGCTTTGGTGGCGATCAGCGAGAAGTTTCGATTCGTTCGATGAATCGATGATCGTCTCTCTGGAGCGGGTGAAATCTGGCGTGCCTTTGTGGACGTCTATCGGAAGTCTCGCGACGTCAGTGGTAGTGCGGCAAGTTGATCCGCAAGGCTTTCGATGCGTCGAACGATCACATGAATCACCAAGTCCTTGCATTCAACTCTCCCGTGGACAATCCATGCCTGATGATGGCGTGTGATGATTCGAAAGCGTTCCCATGTCTTCACATGGATCACAAGATTGGCGACACCTGTTTCATCTTCAATTGTGACAAACGTGATTCCCTTTGCCGTGCTCGGCCGCTGTCTCATCAACACGACCCCGGCAACCGTCGCCGCGGTGTTGTTGGGGAGGTGAGCTAGTTGGTTTGTTGGAATGACTCCCATGGGTTCGAGGCGTGCACGATGGAACGCGATGGGGTGAGCACGCAGTGAGAAGCGGGTCATGCGATAGTCGGCATGGACTTCCTCTTCGGGAGTCATCGTCGGCAAGATAACATCCGGTTCATCATCCGGTTCGAGATCATCAAAAAGAGGTCTTTGACGAGGCTCTCTCGAAACCGAAAACGAATTCCAGGTCGCTTCTCGGCGAGTCAGCGCCAGGCTCCTCAGAGCATCCGCGTCGGCCAACTTTTCGACCTGTGACTGTGGGAGGGCCGCACGGCCAGTGAGTTCATGCATCGAAACAAACGGTCCTTCCGATCGAATCTTCACCAGATCCATGATGGCGGACTCTCGCAGTCCTTGAATCAATCGGAAACCAAGACGAAGTTTTCCTTGTTCGATGGTGCAATCCCATTCGCTGTGGTTCACGTCCACGGGTAGGACTTCCACATGGTGTTCGCGTGCATCCCGAATCAGTTGCGATGGTGCATAGAACCCCATCGGCTGACTGTTGATCAGCGACGCGGCGAATTGAGCTGGGAAATGGCATTTCAGCCAGGCAGAAACGTAGACCAACAAGGCAAAGCTCGCTGCATGGCTTTCGGGAAAGCCATATTCACCAAAGCCACGGATCTGTTGAAAAACTCGTTCGGCAAACTCGCCTTCTAATCCGTAGCGTTTCATTCCATCGAGCAGCTTTTGCCGAAATTGGTCAATGATGCCAGGGCGTCGCCATGCCCCCATGGCTCGCCGCAATTGATCGGCTTCCCCGGGTGTGAATCCTGCGGCCACAATGGCCAGCTGCATGCACTGTTCTTGAAAAAGCGGAACGCCGAGCGTTTTTTTTAGGACATCTCGAATGGTTTCGTTGGGATACGCCTCCTCTTCTTCGCCGAAACGTCGCCGGAGATATGGATGCACCATGTTCCCCTGAATCGGGCCGGGACGCACGATGGCAACCTCAATGACTAGATCGTAGTAACAGCGTGGCTTGAGCCGAGGAAGCATTGACATTTGTGCCCGGCTCTCGATCTGAAACACGCCGATGGTGTCGGCCCGACAGATCATGTCGTAGACTCGCTGGTCTCCTTCGGGAACGTTAGCCAAAGTGAGTGATCGGCCGGTTGTTTCTAAAATCAACTGAAAACACTTGCGAATCGCGGTCAGCATGCCCAACGCGAGGCAATCGATTTTGAGTAACCCGAGATCGTCCAGATCGTCCTTGTTCCACTGCACGACGGTCCGACCTTCCATTGTCGCATTTTCAATGGGAACGAGTTCGTGAAGCGGACCTCGTGTAATGACCATCCCACCAACGTGCTGAGATAAATGCCGGGGAAAGCCGACGAGTTCTTGCACCAGATGGGTGAATTGCCGTCCGGTACTGGACTGAACATCGAGTCCCGCTTCTTGGCACCGTTGGCCGAAATCGTCTGACGCTCCATAACGGCTGGCATTCTTGGCGAGTCGATCCACCAGATCGAGCGAAAACCCGAGTGTTTTCCCCACGTCACGAATCGCCGATCGCAGACGATAGGTGACCGTCACGGCAGTGAGGCCGGCTCGTTCTCGTCCGTATTTGTCGTAAAGGTACTGCAAAACCTCTTCACGACGTTCGTGTTCAAAGTCAACGTCGATATCAGGAGCTTCATCCCGTTCCCGACTGATGAACCGCTCGAAAAGAACATCGATTCGTTCGGGATTCACGGAGGTGATCGCCAAACAGTAGCAAACCGCTGAATTGGCAGCCGAACCTCGTCCCTGACAAAGAATGTCACGGGAACGGGCAAAACGAACCAAGTCCCACGTGGTCAGGAAATAGGCTTCGTAGTGAAGGTCTTGGATTAAGTTGAGCTCATGCTCCAACAGACCCCGCGTCTTCTCGGGTAGGCCCTGTGGGAAACGCTTCTCCGCTCCTTGCCATGTCAATTGCCGCAGGTATTCCATGGGCGTGAAGCCCCGAGGCGCCAATTCCTCGGGGTACTCGTAGCGGATCTCATCGAGTGAAAAAGTGCAATGGTCGGCAACTTCCATGGTTCGCTCCAATGCCTGTGGCATATCGGCATAAATTGCCTTCAGTGTTTCAAAAGAGCGGAGGTGCCGCTGGGCATTGGCCTGCAGCATCTCTCCCGTTTGAGCGACCGTGGTGCCGAATTTGATTGCCGTCAGAACATCATGGAGTGGCTTGCGGACTGGGCTGTGAAAGAGCACGTTACTACTTGCGACCAGTCGCAGATTGGTTTGACGTGACAGATCCTTCAACCAATCACGACGGTATCGATCATGTGGACCTCGATGCAGTTGAGCCAGCAGATAAGCTTCGCCGAATAGGTCTCGATAGCGAAGAGCGTCTTTGATCGACAACTCATCGCACTGCGGTGATGGGACGACTCCAGCCAACAGTCCCGTTGTGTGTTGTGCGATGTCATCGACCGTGAGTTGGCATTCCCCTTTGGGGGCGCGTCGTCTGCCGGCGGTGATCAAACGACAGAGATTGGCATACCCCTGACGATCTTTCACCCAAAGAACGATCGGTGAAGCATCCAAAGGGCGAATCTCGGAACCGACAATGAGCCGGAGTGTCGAGCAGTCCTTTGTTGCGGTGTTGGCTCGGACGATCCCTGCCAACGTGTTGATATCCGTCACCGCCAATGCGGAATACCCTAATTCAGCAGCCCTGGTCACCAACTCGTCAGGATGGGACGCCGCTTCATGAAATGAAAAGTTCGTTAGGCAGTGAAGTTCGGCGTAGGCCATGACTTACGCCAACTCCCCATGCCAGAACCAAAAACGATCTTGAAGTCGCTGAAAGATCCAGAGCCATTGACCGGTGGCGGTTGCCACCCAGTGATAGTCGCGACAAATGGATTCACCATCCCACCATCCAGATTCCATTCGCTCGGGCTCGGATAAAACGGTGATGTCAAAACGTGTTCGATTCCAAAAAAAGCTAGTGGGAAACCCTTCGGGTGTAACGACGATCACCTCGATCGGTCTTGGACGAGAGAACAACGTTGTGGGGCGATCCAAAGCGTGAAATCGAGACAGGTAATCACGACGATCCATTGATGACTCATCCGTTGCGGGCCACCATTGCACCGCTTGTTCTGGAATGGGCGTTGGAACAATGGACGCGGCAAGCACCGCATCCTGCCCCAAGCGACTGGCAAGTCGATTGACGAACATCGAAAACTGACGTGCCTCCTGGTTTCCCTTGCTGAACAGTTCTTGCTGGGCAGGATCGATCGGAGCCAGTTCCGTGGCTTCCATGTGCAGGCCAATCATCGGTGACGCCAACTGAAGCCGCTCTTTCTTGATTCGTAACAGATCACCAATGTGGTCCATGTCGTTCGTGGCATCGCGCAGATGAACGCACAGCAATTCGGAAGTCTGGTCCTCCAGCAAAAACGTGCACTGGAGATGACGCGTGCCAAGCTGCTTTGGCGCGAGCAAATCCAAAAGTTCTCTCAGGAGCTCGGAACAAAGTTGCTCGATGAACTCCGGTTGCGAAACACCCTGTTCCAAATCGCGTTTGACTCGATAAGTCGGTGGAGGATGGCAGGGGGTAATGGGCTCTGGTTGTCGGCCGGTCAATTGATCGAGCCGGATAAGTGGATGGGTGCCGAATCGACACGCAAGCGACCCCCGGTCCAAGTTGAGAATCTGGCGAATGGTTTGAATGCCCAATCGCTGGAACTTTGCCTTTGCCGGCTCATCAAGCCTCAGTCCCGCGATGGGTAGCGATTCCAGTAGTTGAACTTCATTGGCGGGAATCACCACCGGCTTGCGTGGTTCAGCCAAGAAATGAGCGGCCGCCCAAGCGGAGCCGACCGTATTGCCAATCGCAATCCGAACGTGATAAGAATTTTTTCGCAGGATTTGGGCCAACTCATCAGCGAGCGTCTGCTCCCCACCTAGAAAATGCGCAATACCGGTCACATCCATCAAAATGCTTTCGGGACAGTCGGCGTCTTCCAGTCCAATACGAAAGCTAAACCGCTCGCAGCGAAGAGCGAGGTCGACCAACGCTTTTCGATCCTGTTCAGGCTGGGAGGCTTCGATGGCAAGACGATCGCCAGGTCGAGCAAACGTTCGAGCCTCCGAGACCGGCATTTCGGTTCGGACGCCGCGTTGCCTTGCCAGTCGATTGCAATAACGAACCACGTCCCCTCGCTTCATCGATTCGGTAATCAACAGCAAGCATTGCTCAAACTCGGGATGCGTGATGATGGCTCGCTGCAACGGCCATTGGGGAAACCAAAGGCAAAGAATTCTTGGAACCTGTTTTTTCATGCAATGTTCCATTGATGCGATTGATCTGGATCTCCGCTGTACCGACGCTGCTTTTTCCGCGACACGAAACCATCCGCACTCGATAACAAGGCGCGCTGGCAAAAGACGGATGCGGCTCAACTTTCAAGCGAACGTCGGCCCATGAAGGTTGAGATTGAGCTTTCGCCGGACGTACCAGAAAGCCCACTCCCGAAGTCGACTCGGCGGCTAACTGAAGCCGACGAAAGCTTGTGCTGTTGATTCGTTCGACGTTCGCCCAAACGAGACCAACCGACTGACACCGCAATGCTTGCTCACAAGCCCATAGAGCGTCCCGTTGAGAAGTAGGCCGGATCAGGAGCACTTCCGAGAAGTCAAAACCGAGCAGCGGGAGGCACCACGGAAAGAAAACAGACCTCGTATCAATCAACACAAGCGGGCGTCCCTGAGAGCAAACTTGGCGACCGGCAATCAGCGAGACGGTACCGGCACCGCTGGCGTTGCCCACGCCGAGCCATTCGACAAGACTCCCCTGCCGGATACCTTGATTCGGCAACAGGTTGTCCAGCGTTTCGCAGCCGGTTGTAAAAATACGGTTTGAATGGACAGCCTCTCCTCGCTCCCGCATCTGAATCTGGTACTGAAGATCAGCAATCACGTCGGTTGAGGAACAGGGACTCAAAACCGGTTTCATCTCCGTCTCCCTCGACGCACAGCATTCATGCTGCTGTCGACCGAGGTGCGCAGAACACCAGCAAGCACACCACGGATTTCGACTTGATCCGCCGGGTAAACCATTTCCTCCATCTGTTCGTGAGCAGGGATCAACACAATCTGTCCCCTGCGTCTTTTCAGTCGTTTCAAAGTGGCCTCATTTTCCCCAACAATGGCAACCACGATGTCGCTGTTCTTGGCCGTCTCGCACTTCCGGATGATCGCCAGATCACCTTCGTGGATCCCGGCGAGGATCATCGAATCCCCTTTGACTCGTAGTAAGAAATGATCTTCGGGATCAAAGACGCTTGAAAAGTCAAACGTGTCGTAGTCTTCAATGGCTTCAATCGGAACACCAGCTGCGACGCTACCGAGAACCCGAAATGGCATGGATCGAAACCCAGCCTCACCGAGCATGAGATCGGCATCGATGCCAAACGCTTCGGCAATCCTGATCAACGAATCTTTCCCGATGGAATCCTTGCCATTTTCAACTTTGGAAAGATGGGTGTAATGCAGATCAACCAGTCGGGCCAACTGTTTCAAGGAGATGCCCCGACTGAGTCGAAACTCCCGAATCCTCTGCCCGATGTGGGAACTGCTCATTGCCGTGCTCTCTTTACGTCACTCCACAAAACAAGGGTTGGGCCAAAACCCAACCCTGGCGAAATTAACCTGTCACCGATGAACCCGCAAGCCATTTCCGACGTGGAAATCCGATCGCAGTCGCTCGAAAACCGGGGAATCCGTTCAAATTCCGGTAATTCCACCGTTTCCATCGGGGCATTCGGGAGTCTGCCTCGCAGGGCCATTGCCGAGCCTCTGAGACATTGCCGTGCCTGATCGCGGGGATAAACATCCACGCCGACGCTGACAACTCGTGCGACAGCGATCCAGTGAGTGAGCGCGCCACCGTCGGGAGTCATTGGACTAACCCCCTTCGAAGTTAACAGGGTGTCGGCAATGGCGCATTGTCGGAAGGCGACCAAGTCGAATGGTTGATTCAGACTCCTTGGCGACGATCCAAACGCGACTTCCCGGCTAGGTGTCAGCTAGCGTTTCGTCGCGGTCGCTCCAGACCGCGTCGCCGAAATCGATGACGTAAAATCGACACGCTGTAACTTGGTGATGCGCCCGTCAATATTCCAGTCTTGCACGTATAGATTCCCCTTGGCGTCCCAGTACGATCCGTGCGCCGCCGTGAAGACACCCTCGACCCAGTCTGCCTGCTTCACCCGATAACTGCCCGCCGCTTTGGGATCTGAGTTGAATCCAAGCACGGACATGATGACATTATCCCCATTCAGGATGACGACTCGCCCGGTTAAGTCCGGGACAGAGACGTAATCACCGTGAATCGCAACCGAAGTCGGCTTACCCAAACCGGTGACGACTTCCGAAATGAATTCGCCTTCAAGGGAATAGTGTACCAAGCGTCCGTGAGGCTCATGGTTGCGGTCGCAGATAAGCAACCGGTGCGGCTGATAGCGTCTGTCAATCGTCATGCCATGCGCGGTATTGAATTGCCGCATGCCGTTGCCCTTCTCACCGAAATGAGCTCGGTAGGTACCGTCAGGTTCAAACACAAAGATGTGGTTGCTGCCGTATCCATCCGACAGGTAAATCGTGCCGTCGTCGGCCACCGTAATGGCGGTGGGCTTCATCTGTTTGAGTTTCAACCCGGATGCCTCCGGAAAAGGTAATCGCAGCATCACTTCACCCGACCTGGCGTTGAACTTGATGCCTTCTGCGTTCGCGTTGCGCGCACCGTAAATGAACTCGTCGTTTCCCTCGACACGAATCTCCATGTCATGAAGATTGCCGTAGTCGGAACCCAGATACGATCGCACCACGATCCCGTCCGGTGAAAACACGAACACACCCTGACGACTACTCGTGTAGACGTTTCCGTCCCGGTCGATGACCACGCTCCCATGGGTCGGTCCGATGGCCGAGTTTCCATCGGGCCGCAATCCCCATCCAGGGACCGTCCGGAAAGTCATGATGCCAGAACCCATCGTCACGGCCGTCGTTTCTTGAGCGACCATCGATGAGGTCGCAATCGTCAATAGCATCCAAGATGCAAGAATCCAACGATGAATGGGTTGGGTCATGGCGGGTAGTTTCCGTCGAAGGGATCGCAAGAGCTGGTGACTCCGCAGTCTAGCTACAACATGCCTGCGGAGCGACCAACCTACGGCAACTCACCCAGCGTTAGGTGCGCATCTTCATCGTCGACGTCGTAGATCATCCATGCGTTGGCGTTGATGCCGGAGCGTCCTCCACACGTCCAACAATGCCAGCATGACCACGACCAACAGAACCACCACCACGGCGAGCCAGCAACCGGCCCAGATCGCGGCGCGTTGCCGACCAGCCAACGTCGCCATCAAAATCAACAAACCGCACATAAAAAAGAGCACGTTGACACGGGAACGACTCCGTCTGCGGCGGCGAAGGTAGTCGGCATCTCGCTCGTCATACGATTCGCGTGGCCATCCGATGGATTCTGTTCGCTGCAGCCACACGGCGAAGGCCATGCAAGTGGCCGCTAAGATCAACCCGCCGGTAAACACGGTCACGATCCTCCAAGCATCAAGAACAAGCCATTTGCCTTCCGCCCGATCATGACCCTCGAGGCTCTCGCAACCATTGGTCAATCACCCACACAACGGCGACGAGCGACTCACCGCTACAATTCGCTGGGATGTCCTGGGTCGTATGCCAATACTGAGGCGCCCGGAAGCCCGGCCGAGGATAGTCAAAATCAATCAAGTCGGTCGTCGGAATTCTGGCAATCTGATTCAGCGGCAAGTGATCGTCACGGATCTCTTGCATTCGCGTGCGATCGACAAACGCGCGGACACCAAGTCGCCTCGCCGTTCGCCAAATCGACTTCGTCACCTCTCTGGCATAGCGAAGACTGTTTCTTTCGTAGATCAATTGCAGTTCCCGGTCGCCGACCATGTCCAGCAGCACGCCGGCGACGTAGGGCACATCAGGCGGGCTAATGACATGCTGCTGAGCAAAATGAGTCGAACCCAAGAAATACTCCCCCTGAGTTTCACCAAAAACGAACTCCTCGGCGTCAAACAACACAATGTCCACGCCGACCTTGGAAGGCAGGGTCGCCAGTTGGTGCGACAGTTCCATCAGGGCCGCCGTACCGCTCGCACCGTCGTTCGCCCCCACGAAAGTCCCGCGCGGATTCTCGCGATCACGATCGGGGAACGGCCTTGTGTCGTAGTGCGCGCACAGCAAATAACGTTGCGGCCGATCGGGATGGAACTTGGCGATCAAATTCCCGATCTCGACCGGCTCTCCCGATCGAGGGTCGCGAATTTGGGATTGCTGAAGCGAAACCTCGGCGCCCCGCGATTGAAAAAAAGCGGTCAACATAGCCTGTTGTCGCTTCATCGCTTCGCTGCCGGATGGCCGCGGTCCAAGATCGCAGAGTTGCTCAAGGTAGCCGAATGCCCGGTCGGCGTCGTACTGATCTGGAACGGGTCTCGTGGTCAAACCTGCTGGCGCCGGCGTTGCATCCGAAAAGAACCACCAACCCGCAACGACCACCACCATCGCCACGGCGAACCAAAATGGCAAACCGATTCGAGATCGAGGCGGGTTTGATCGGGATTTCGTAACGGTCACCGACTTGGCTTCGTCGGCCTGCGCAGACGAATCAACATCATCGGACGGCCGCGCGGCAGCCGACGAACGTCGTCGAGAAGTGGAAATCGAGGTTGGCATTGGTCGGACCATGGTTGTCGAGACCAGTCACCCTAGCGAATGGAGCGCCATTTCGGTAGAGTTTGGCCCGCCGTGGACGACGCAACCACGGATCAGCGGGATGTGGCTCAGCCTGGTTAGAGCGCTGCACTGGGGGTGCAGAGGTCGCAAGTTCGAATCTTGTCATCCCGATTTTGGAAGGCACGTACTTCCAATGTCCATGGAAGTTGTGCTGAAACCATTGTGGCTCTCCTGGACACCCGGGTGATGCCACGCACCCGCCTAAACCCTTCTGTCAAAGCGATGTGGGCTCCGTCAAGCTCCTAGGAACTCCGGCGCGATGCCGATAGGGACGCCACCACTTTGTTGCTGCGACGCGTGAGCGTTTTGAGGGTCTCCGTTCCGACCAAGGAGGTCAGCGTTGGGGCGGGCTCGATCTCCGCAGCTGCCGTTATTCTTCCAGATGTGACTGGAGTGGGGGCCGGACCGATCCCAGGTTGGCGTGATCTCCATTGCTGTCCTGGACGTCGGTAACCAAGACGTTGGAGGACCAACGGTTCGAAGAACATTGCCTTGTCTTCGTTGGAGTCCTCTGATGGGAACTGAAGAACCGGCTCCGCCGCTGCCCTCATCAAGGGTTCCGGCACGATGGCCGTTGGAATTGCATCGGGATCGGTCAAGACGGCATCAACCACCAGTGTGTCGACGCGCTGCGCTGGCTCCCCGGTTCTGAATCGTCCTCGAAGGCGGGGCGCCGGGTTCAGCAGCGTTTCGACGCGAGCCGAGCGATCCATGCTTATTCCCCCAGCCGTACTTCGCGCATCGGGAGGCGTTTCAATGGCACGCGAATCCTGATCCGTCATCTCGCCATCCGTCTCTGCAGCATCAAGATCGCTCAGCAATGGCGATCCAGGCGTCGGTTCCAATCCGGGATTCACTTCGATCAAGGCGTCGCCGGACTTTGGCACCGATGCGTCCGTAGAAGCAGCCGTAGGCGGTAGAGATGCACTCGCTTCATCGGAGTCTTCGGCTGTCGTCACCGTCAAAACACTTGCTACAGCCTCGGCATTCAACGGGGCAGAGGGAAAGTCGTTATCTTCGATGGCAATGTAAGTCAGGTCGACTGCCAGGTCGTTGTACACCGTGTCGGCGCTAGTGATGCGGTAGGCCAAACGACCAAAGTGTGGGCCTTCCACGATGGAATCGTCGACGATGGACACCGTCAACGCTTGCGTGTCCGTGGCATTCCCGGGCGTGAAGACAAGCGTAATTGGCACGCCGCCACCGCTGCCCAAATCAAGCTGCGTGTCGGGAAAAAGCTTGATAAAGACGTCGGCGGATGGCGTGGAATTGAGGGCGAAATCCAGGTTCGTCGTTTGGCCTTCCCGTGTTCGCTTTTCGACCACTCTGACGGCTGGTACCGCCGCGGTGATATTGAACGTGCCGGGCGTTGGGAACTGGTTGATGTAGTCAAGCGTCGATCGTTCTTGGCCGCCATCGGGGACCCGGGCCAATGACATATCCACGCCATCTCCAAGCCCATTTTCATCGACTTGTCCACCTTGCACTAGCAACGACGCCAACTCGAAATCATCAGCATCATCTGTGTCGTACACCACCGCGTCGATCAGATTCGTTGTCGTCACCGACGTGAACTGTCTAGCTTGCCCGAGGTACAGCGCGACCGCGTCGGCACCGTTCTGAAGGGTATTGTCATTGAACACGAGGTCGACCTCTGGTACGGCAGCATTGCCAAGAACGAAGAAGCCAGCCGCATCGGTTGAAAAGCCGTCCAGGTCAAACGACGCATACTGTTGATCGTCGCTTCCGTTGAAAAAAACGACGACGATATTGTTCAATGACGTATTGCCGGCTCCGCCATCATAAAGCTCGACGAATTCCAACGCGTCAACGCCCGATGTGTCGGAATCAATTTCGTTGATCAGCAACCGCCTCTGCTCGTCATCGGTGATATCGACACCAACGTTCGGAATCGATAGGGATGCGTACCCCGCATCGCTGCTGGCGGTGGAGTGCATGATCACTCCGTCATGCAGACCTTCGGCGATCTCATCATCCACTGCGGCGACGGAGACCGTCTGTGGGATGTTCCAATTGAGGGACGTGAACGTGAAACCAACCGCGATGCCAGCTCCAGCACCCAAGTCAATCTGGTCACTTGGTGTCGCTGTAATCGACACATCGGAGGTGGGCTGCGAGTCGAGAACGAGGGTATAGCTGTCGCCCAATCCAGACTCGACAACATCGGTCCCGGAACCTGATTGCACCAGACGGATGCCGGGCGTCGGCAACACGTTTGGCACGCCAGGCGTTGGGCTGCCCACTTGGACAGTGGAAGATTCGCGTTGCACGCCGCCATCAGGAATCCTGGCCAGCGACTCAGACGTTTGATTGCCGTTCTCATCTTCATTGCTCTGCGGCTGATTCGGCAACAGCAGCGGTGCTAGTCCAGGGTCGTCCGCATCGTTGGTGTCATAGACGATGGCGTCGAGCAGGTTCGTCAAGGTGACCGGGGTGCCGCCCGGAAAGGAGCTCGCATCAGCTTCGTAAAGCCCCACGGCATCGGCACCGTTTTGCAGCCGACCGTTGGAAAAGACCGCATCGACATTCGCGACCGCCGCGTTCCCGGCGACGAAAAAACCGTCCGGTCCGGTGGTGAATCCATCGAGATCCAACGCGAAATAGGACGAGTCATTGAAGCCGTTCCAAAACACCAGCGATAAGCCATCCAGCGGTGCGTTACCGACGCCACCGTCATAGAGCTCAATGAACTCCAGCTGATCGCTTCCATCGGTATCCGAGTCGATTTCATTGATTACAAACCCGGGGGCGTCGTCGTCTCGAATCTCCGCGCTAACGTGATCGAGCACAAGTACGTTGTAGAGCGGATCAAGACTGCTAACGGAGTGGATCACGGCGTCGGAGTGATTGCCTTCGGGAAGCATGTCGTCAACGGCATGGAGAACGACAGTCCGTGGCGTCAGGCCATCAAGTGGAGTGAATGTCAACGTGAACGGCACACCGGGGCCTGCACCAGCATCCAGGCCAACTCCCGGTTCGATCATGACATCGACATCGTCCGTCGGCAGGGTGTTGAGCACAATACTGTAGGTGTCATTCTGCCCACCCTCCACAACGATTGTCGATCCTTGCGACTCGGTAATGATGACGGCCGGAACGTCGTTGATGATCTCGTAGTCGGCGATGATCGGGAGATGGTCGCTAGCCGCCTCGAGCGCCGACAGGACGGCCGACGTCTGCCCAGTTCCGGTACTCAGTGGAGCGTTGAGCGTATGCGTTCCGTTGTTGCCAAAGACTCGGAACGAATCGGCAACGAAATCGAGCCCTGAACCATCGCTCAATTCTTCGCTAGCGAACTGCAAGTCCAGGCGACTACCGACGCTGAGCGAATTGTGGGTGTGAAGATCGATTAAGGCAGGATTGTCGGACCATTGGCCGGGGGCGTTGGCAACGTCGAGTGTTTGTGCCTCGCCCGGAGCGGTGATGGCGGCGTATGCTGCCTCCGAACTGCCCGCCATATTGAAGTCGCCTACGAACAAGACATTCTCACCAGCACCCAACGATTCAGCGTCCGCTCGGAGAAAATTCGCTTCAAGTTCTCGCTGGGTTCGTGCTTCGGAGCTTCCCCCTGATCTCAAATGGATGGTGTACGCATAAAAGTCAGCGGTGTCACCTGCGTCGCTATATTGAAACCTTGCACGAACGGTGTGGTGCGTTAACGGTCCGGTCAGCTCGACTGAATCCAACAAGCTGACGCTGTTCGTATTGTAGACGAATGCAGTGGCGTCTCCGCCGCCGTCCAGACTCGTAATCACCGACGCATAGTCATCCGCGTAGAGGTCGTCCAAGATCGCCTCCAGTCGCGCCGTCGACGGCGGATCGGTCTCCTGCAGCGCTAGCACATCCACCGGTCCCGCGTTCCCCTCGATCGACTCGTTTCCGATCGCCTCCAGCACTGCTCGAACATTGAGATCGTCTGACGCGTCGTTGGGGTTGTTCAGCGTGTTCCACGAAACCAAACGAAGCGCCGAAAGCAGACAACGCGGCTCCAATCGCTCAATGGCCCAAGTTCGTCGACGGACAAGACGATCGGCAGAAGCAATCCAAACTCGCCGTCGATCATTCGGTCGTCGAACCGACGGAGAATCCGTTCGCCACGCGAGTGTGTAACGCATTGATGAATCGCAAGCTGAATCGATTGAATCCGATGTCCACTGGTTTTACCGTGTTTCGCCTTCAAGGAACCCTAAAAGCATCCAAGCGTTCACAGCGCACATCAAGATTGTGGTTCGCCGCAGCACGCCCAACGTGATTCACCGCCAAAACCGAGCGTTGGGGCCCGATCCAAGATGAGGTTGAAAGCGCCGAAGGAAAATCACACGCATCAGAATAAACGGAATGATGCAGAAAATGGTCATGTTGAACGTGCGAACCACTTGCGGGACGCGTTGTCACCAACAGGGGCTGTTAAAGCCATTGGATTGACCAACGAATCACCCAAAGAAGGCAAGCCAAACCACCCAGTCGGTGTTCTCTGTTACGGAGTCCTCTCGCCAAGGATTGCCTCTGTACGAATCGCACTGAGGATCTCGGCGCAGTAACCAATGTCGCCAAGGGCAACCTAGAGTTGGACGGAAGAAGCCACCCGATATTGAGGTTTAGCCTTGTGATGCCTGTAATTAAAAAACGCCACGTACTGGTCGTCCTGATCGCAACGGTCCAGGCGGTCTGCCTTGGTGCAGCCACGCTTGTCTTCAACCAGTGGCTTCGGAACTCAATGAGAGAGACCGTCCACGATCAAGTCCTTGCAGATAATGTCCACACAGCTCAGCAGATGACGACGCTGATCCGCCAAATGGATGTGGAAGGACTACGCGACGACCGAGAGTCATGGCGAAGACTACAGAGCATTGTTCACGATATCAAGCTTCCCAACGATGGCTTTGTATGTGTGGTGGACGCGACGGATGGGAGCTTGATTTGTCACCCCGCTCTGGGCGATGGAAATGGTGGCACCCAGGGAAACAGTGTTGAGACCGTCAAACCGGAGATGATCAAACCGGAGATGATCAAGCCGGAGATGGTCAAGCCGGAGATGGTCAAGCCGGAGATGGTCAAGCCGGAGATGATCAAACCGGACATGATCAAACCGGACATGATCAAACCGGACATGATCAAACCGGACATGATCAAACCGGACATGATCAAACCGGACATGATCAAACCGGAGATGGTTAAACCGGGGATGATCAAACCGGAGACGGTCGAGCCGCCTCGCGATCTCGTCTCAGGGAGTGTCGTGGAGTATGGAGGTGAATTACAAATCATTGCCGCCGCGTACGTTCCTGAACTGGATGCGAACGTGAATGTCCATCAAAAAGCGATCGGAATCGAAAGGAATATTCGCCGCTTGCTTCGGCCGGTGATTCCAATCGGCTTTTCGGTATCTGTCGCCCTCATGCTTTGCACAACGTTGGTCTTGCTTGCCATTATGCGGCTGTATGACAACCGCCTTGCCTCCATCAATGAGAACTTAGAGCGTTTGGTAGCGAAACGCACAAAGAGTCTGCGACGGGTTCGCGATGCGGTCATCTTTGGACTTGCGAAGCTAGCTGAGTCAAGGGATACCGACACGGGCGAACACCTCGAACGAATCGGACTCTACGTATCCGTATTGGCAGCCGGGGCAGCGAAAACCCGAAACGAGATCGATACACGCTATATCAACAACCTATCGCTTGCGTCCTCACTGCATGACATTGGGAAAGTCGGCATTCCCGATGCCATTCTTCTCAAACCAGGTCGCTTCGAACCCGAAGAGCGGAGTGTGATGGAGACGCACGCGATGTTGGGCGGCGACTGTCTCAAGGCAATCGGTGACGAACTCGGCGAGGACGACTTTCTCCAACTGTCACGAGAAATCGCGTATTGCCACCACGAGAAGTGGGACGGCAGCGGGTACCCCTTCGGAATTTCTGGCGATGCCATTCCGTTCTCGGCAAGACTGGTGGCGTTGGCGGATGTTTACGACGCACTGCGTTCTCGGCGTCCCTACAAAGAACCGATGTCTCACGAGAAAGCCCGGGACATCATCACCGATGGAAGTGATTCCCACTTTGACCCGATGGTCGTCGACATCTTCCTGGAAACGGAGGAGACGTTCGTGAAGATCTCCGAGAAATACAACATGCCCACCAGCCATTGCGTTAACGAGCGTTCACCGCAACTTGAAATGAGTTGTGCTGCCGGCGTCTAGCCGATCACGGATGGGTTGAATCAACGAAGACGCCTCGGGTTGTCGACGGAAGCGGCAAGTGGTGCTACCGAAAGAAGGGTGCCAACTGGTCCGGTGCGCTCCAGATACACGGTCCATGATTCAGCGGCTCCGAAACCCTCGTCATGTGGTCGTTTGGGGTATCCTAATCGCAAGATCCTGTTCCAACCGAGACCATGGCGTTTGCGGCACGACGCCTTGGATCTCAAACCATCGTGTTCCGTGGGAAGCAACGTGATTGCATTGCGACTAGTTCTAATCATTGGCTGCCTGTCGGCAATTGGCGCGACGACATCCGCGAAGGACCGTCCCAACGTCATTTTGATCATGGCCGACGACGTCAGTTGGGAGTGTTTCGGTTGCTACGGTGGTGAAGACTATCAGACGCCCAACATTGACCGACTGGCTTCGGAAGGACTGCGATTCGAGCATTGTTATTCGACGCCCATCTGTACGCCGTCACGGGTCAAGATCATGACCGGTAAGTATGGGTTCCGGAATTACACTCACTTTGGTTACTTGAATCCGAATGAACGTACCTTCGGGCATATGATGCAAGAGGCTGGTTATAAAACCGCCATCGCGGGCAAGTGGCAATTAAATGGGTTGTACAACTCACTCCCAGGTAGTCAGGATCCCGATCGACCACACAAGGCTGGTTTTGACGAGTCGTTGCTCTGGCAAGTCACGCGTGGCAAGGGTGGCGACGGAGGCGAACGATTCTGGAACCCTCCGTTGGAGCACAACGGTGAATTCATTACCAAGGAAGCCAACGCAGGTCAGTACGGGCCGGACCTGCTAACGGATTTCGTCTGTGATTTCATGGAGCGCAACCAAGACTCCCCGTTCTTTATCTACTATCCGATGGTGTTGGTGCACGATCCGTTTGTACCGACGCCGGATACCATCGGTGACCAGCCAATCACGCATTCGCTGAACAAAGCTCCCAAAGGCTACGCATCCAAGAAAGCCAATTTTGTGGCGATGGTGCAGTATATGGACAAGTTGGTCGGTCGCATTGCTAATCAAGTCGATGCGTTGGGGCTGGGGGACGACACCATCATCATGTTCACCGCCGATAACGGCACCAACACAGGCATCCGGTCGCAGTGGAATGAGATGACGATCCAAGGAGGCAAGGCTGGCATGAAGGACAATGGCACCCACGTCCCCTTCATCGCTCGATGGACAAGCCACACGCCGAAAGGGAAGGTGCTGCCCGACCTGGTCGATTTCACCGATTTCTTTGCCACCCTTAGCGATGTCGCGGGCCGCGCCCCAACCGATGGAGACCCCATCGACGGGCGAAGCTTCTTCCCGCAGCTCAATGGGATGCCTGGTGATCCCCGGGAATGGGTGTTGTGTCACTATCAGTGTTACTGGAAAAAGACACCGGGTCAGTTCGCTCGAACGGGCAGGTACAAACTGTATCGAGACGGACGTTTCTATGATGTCCCTCTCGATCTGGACGAAGCAGACGATCTGAGGAGCGAAATGACCGAAGAGGCGGAAAGCGTTCGCAGGGAACTGCAGTACCTATTGAGCAAGTGCCCGGTCGTTCCGCCGGGCGCATTGGACAAGAACACGCTTTCGCGACCGACGTATCCCGAGACGCCTAATTTGCTGAATCCACAGTAGATCGATTGGCGACCCAAGCTCGGTCCTGGAGGCGACTAGTTAGGGTCCCGTAGAATCACGTAGAGTCCAGCGGCGATTAAATCCGCCGTCGTGCCAGGATTGCGTCGATGACCGTCGCCTCGAAGGAACGCGTCGAGCGCAGCGACATCCATCGGGTCCGACCGCAGTGATGCGGCGGCAAGATCCGCCGCTTGTTGCGATATCTCTTCGCCACACTTTCGGGCGATGAGCGTGTCTCCGAAGCGTGCGATCAGCTCGACGTGGGCCCGGACGATTCCCGCCAACACATCTCCGTGAAATCCAACTGCCGACTCAATGGTCGGGACCACGATCTCGAACAGGGCGTTCATCCTGGTGACGTACAGCTTGGCGATCGTATCTCTCTCAGCCGCAATCCGCATCCCCGCCATCAAATCGAACGATGGTCCGATGGTTTGGGCAACGTCGAGTGAATCCTGGTGGGGCGGCAACTCGACGTCCATACCGCCGGGCGTCGCCGCTACGATCGCTTGTCCGATCGCCTGCCCGTCGGCGGGCGAGAGCGTTTCAAGCCACTCGCCACACGACGAAGACCAGGCCGCTCGGTCGATCGGACTCCCAGACTCTTCCGCTGCAATGAGCGGTGCCAGCAGCAGCGTAATCCCAAGATTCACATTGGTACTGGTTTGCTCGATGACCTCCACGACCGTGTCATGAACCCGCCGACCAACAGACCGCGACGACTGAGTCATTGTCCGCGCACCAATGTTCGCGGCCGTCACAAAGTCTTCAAACGAAAGATCATCGAATGAGGCAGTCGGATGGACGTTGCCGGGCTTGGGCGCGGTGGCCTCCAGGATGCATGCATACAAGATCGCATCGGCTGGCGTCTTCACGACGCGATTGAGATTCCGCCAAGCATCACTCATGCCGGAGTCGCCGCAGACACGCGACTCAAGAATGCCTGCAGAATCTCGATCGTTTCCTCTGGCGAGTCTTCCATGACATAGTGGCCAGTTGTTTCCAACCGATGCGAGTTGGCATGCGGCCAGACGGATTCGAATCGCGAAAGACACTCTTCACGAAAGCACCAGTCCTTCATGCCCCAAATCAGCTCGATCGGGGTGTGCTCAAACGCGGGTAGTGACGATTCCAGTTCACGCAACGTGGCCATGGTCGGATGATCATTGCTCAGTGGAATGTCTCGGACAAACGCATCAATTGCCACGCGGTGATCCCAACTGTCATACGGCGCGAGCAGTCCGGACGCCGTCGCGGCGGTCATCTTGGTACGTGACATTGCCATTGTCACCGCAGCCCGCGCGAACAGATTCAGCCCCCGAACTGCTGGCGTCCCAACCAGCGGCCATCGACACGCGGCAATGCGTCGAGGCATGTAAGGCGGTGGGAAGGCAGCCGTGTTCAGCAGCACCACGCCGGAAAGGCGATCCAAACGACCCGCCATCGCGGACAAACCGATCGCGCCACCCCAGTCATGGGCAACCAAAATGACATTGCGCAATCCAAGATGATCGATTAAGGCGATCAAGTTGTCACGGTGATCGGCCATTCGATACCCGAATGCGTTCCGGGATGGCTTGTCACTGCGTCCGCACCCGATGTGGTCAACGGCGATCACACGATGGCGGTTTCGGAACTGCTCCACGATCCGGCGATAGTAGAAGCTCCACGTGGGATTCCCGTGGACACACAGCAGCGTGAAACCAGAACCACCCTTGGCCGTCGATTCATCCAGGTAGCGCATCGCAAAATCGCCGACACGAAACTCCGCGGAGACGTAGGGGAAGGACTCCGATGCAATCGTTGGCGTGGTATCCATCGCCGCAGTGTCGAAGATCGTGCGTGATCACGCCAGCCGTGTCTGGCGTCGCCAGTAGATCCAGCCAGGAACAAAGAAGCAGGCGGCCGCCACAACGCCAAAAATCAGGTGCGCCGCCGAAGGAAAGACCGCCATCGCGATCGAGGCTGCCAGCAAACTGACGGCCTGCAAGTAAAAGCGTCCGCTGAACATGCCCGCTTTGATCAAAAAGACCATCGCGCTGATCACGCCCAAGAGGGGTGCCAATGCCAAGACGTCCAGACCAAGCCACCACTCCAGCGGAAAGAGCATGGCGATTCCGATCATGCTCGCACCCCAAACGTGCGCAATCTGTCGCTCGATGAAGGTGACGGGCCCCATGCGCTGACGTAGTTTCCAAAACACCGCTGCCCACGCACCTAGCCCGACGACCCACACCAGAACGTACATGCCGCGTTGACGAACATCGAGCCAGTCCATTTGCCAAGTGAGGAAACTCGCGACCAAGAGAACGAGGGAATGCCACATCCAGAGCAATCCCCATTTCTCCAGGACCGTTGCATGGTGCGTTTCTCGAAAAACACGTGCGAGCACCTGATTGAAGTGACCGCTTCGGGCGGAAACTCGTTCGTCAGCCAAGTACGCCTCAAGATCGCGCGATAACGCCGCGGCATTGGCGTACCTAAGGTCCGCTGGCTTCTGCAAACAGCGAATCACCACCATTTCCAGATCGCGATCCAGGCTGGGGCGAAGGGCTCGTGGCGGCGTCGGATCCTGCTCGATCACCAACATCACCAACTCCATTGGCGTGTCGGCGACGAAGGGTGGTCGGCCGGTCAAAGCGAAATACAGCACACAGCCCAGCGAGTAGATGTCGCTTGCGGCACCGGTGTCGGTCCGGCGCCCGCCGGCTTGCTCCGGTGACATGTAGGCGGGAGTCCCGACCAGCATCCCTGTTCGCGTTAGATCGACTTTGGCGCCGACCTGCTTGGCGAGCCCAAAGTCCGTGATCATGGCCGGTCCTTCGTCGGGCAGCAAAATGTTGCTTGGCTTGACGTCCCGGTGCAAGATGCCAGCCTCATGAGCGACGGCGAGGGCTCGCGCGATCTCCGCCACAACCTGGGCAGCTTCCCGTGGAGGCATCGGTCCTGTCGCAACGCGATGGGCCAGCGTCTGACCTTCAACAAACTTCATGCTAAAGAAAGGGCGGCCCTCCACATCGCCCACCTCGTAGACCGGCACGATGCTGGGATGTTCCAACGATGCCGTGGCGGCGGCCTCGGCCAAAAAACGCTGCAGGTCGGCTTCACTGGCCAACCGGCCGCGTAAGATCATCTTCATCGCGACTTCGCGATCCAGGGAACGCTGTCGCGCTCGAAACACGACTCCCATTCCGCCACGACCGATCTCCTCGAGCAACTCGTAGTCGCCAATGGTCGTGGGAAGACGCAGGCGGCGCCAGCGATTTGACGAATCGTCGTCATTCTCGGCCGGGTTACCGGTGACGGGCGCTTCGTCAACGGATGTGCCCGCGGAGTCCGTGATCAAAATGGCTCCCCAAAGTCGCCTTAGCTCTGGGGCAAGTTCAGGGTGCTGGCGACAAGCCTCGTCAAAATCAACGATCTCTCCACGGCACACCTGATCGGTGAGCTCGGCGACCAGATCGGCCAGTTGTTGTTCCTGATCCGCCGATAGGGTTCCAGCGTCGGACTCGCGCGGATCCAGCGTGCTCACTGCACAAACGGATCTTCGAGGTTTTCGTCTTCCTGTTCCAGCAGCGTGCGAAGGCGACGCACCGCCCGCAAGTATCGCATGCTGGCGGCCGGCGGATTCAGACTCAACACCTCGGCGATTTCCAGGTTCGAAAGATGTTCATAGTGTCGCATCATGATGATTTCTCGATCGGCATCATCCATCCGCATGATCGCCGCCTCGACGCGGGCTGCGATCTCACGCTGCGTCGCGATCCCGGCAGGTGTCATCGCTGGGTCACAAAGCTGAATCGCAAGATCAACGGATGACTCGTCGACGCCATCAGCAGATACTTGAATCGGTTGCTCACGATCCATACTTCGTTTGGCGCTGACGCGATGTCGGCGATAGGTGTCAATGATGTGATCCCAGGCAATTTGCCGCAGCCAAAGGTGGAAAGCCATCGCCGGATCGTCGAGGTACTTCTCCAACCGTCCGCTGGCTTCGACCATGACCTCCTGAACGACGTCGCTCACATCGACGCGTTGTTGCACCTTTCGGTCCAGCCTCAACTCAACGAGTCGACGGATTCCGTTGCGATGCCGATCGAGCAGTTGGTTCACCGCGTCGGGGCTACCTTCACGTGCGGCGTTGATCAGGACCTCCGTGTTATCACCACGGGGCCAAATGGATTTGCTCATTCGATTCTCCGTCGGCAGTATAGCGACATGCCAACGGCCTCAAGGCTTCATCAGTAGGAATACCGAGGGGGAATTCGCCACGACCTCTACCGACTCACCACCGGCGGGGCAAAGCCCACTATCACCGGTCGACCACACCCGACCCTCGATCGTCACCGCGCCTTCGACGACCGTAATCAACTGGCAGCCGCCCGACCCGCCGATCGTGGCGGTCTCGCCCTCTGGG
Source organism: Planctomycetota bacterium (assembly GCA_038748615.1). Lineage (GTDB taxonomy): Bacteria > Planctomycetota > Planctomycetia > Pirellulales > Pirellulaceae > Rhodopirellula. Next base: position 24,069 of record JBCDIU010000029.1, read on the forward strand.
ATGCTACAGCGGACCAATTCAAATTGATCGCATCGGACTAACATCTCACGTCTCGGATGCTCGGCGATCAGGACCGGATCGACCGCACGGACGGGGCCTTGCGCGTAATCGGTCACATCCAGCGAAGCATCGATATGAAGCGGTCGCGACTTTCCACTCGAATCGACGCGGTTCCAATCGAACAGGCGGAACGTGGTATCGCTGGACTGCTGGATTTCCGCGATCACAAGACCCTCCCCCAACGCGTGCACCGTTCCCGCTGGAATGAACACACAGTCGCCCACCTCGGGCGAAAACGAATGTAGAACCGATTCGGTTTCCCCGGATTCGATTCGAGCGGCCAACTGCTCGCGGCCGACTCCGGGCTGCAAACCTGCGTAGATCAATGCGCCGGGTTCGGCATGCAAGACGACCCAAGCCTCCGTCTTCCCAAGATCCGGCGGATCCAGCGTGGCACCATACGCATCGTCGGGATGCACCTGAACCGATAGCACGCGGTTGCAATCCAAGAACTTCAGCAACAGCGGAAATGTCTTGGCATCGGAGTTGGCGGCCGTCCACGCATCGCCCATCAGCCACCCCGTCCGTGACTGAAACAACTCGCTCAGTGAACTGCCCTGAAGCGGTCCGTCGACGACGATGCTCTGGTCGACTCCATGATCAACGATCTCCCAGCTCTCGGCGTAGTCGTCGGAGTCTCCCAGGGACTTGTTCAAAAGATCGCCAAGCTTTCGGCCGCCCCAAATGGTTTGCTTGAGCAACGGCGAGAATCGGAGCACGTTGACATCGGAGTTCAAGAGTTCGTTCGACATGAGAGTGATTTCGGGCGGGCGTTCCAACGGTCGTTGATGGCTTGGTAACCTCATTGGGACGATGCCACCGCGGTTTGGCAAGTCCCACTAACGAAGCCCGATCCTGAGGACCCACCGATCATGATGCAGCTTGGTTTTAACAGTGCCATCCTCCCCGATGCCGACCTCGAGTCGTTATTTCAGACCGCTCAATCGCTCGGGTACGACTGCATCGAAGTCATGTGCTGGCCGCCTGGGGGTGCCGAGCGCCGGTACGCGGGCGTAACACACATTGACGTGACGGCACTGGACGCAGCGAAAATCGAGCAAATCGGTGCGCTGAGTCAACAGTACGGCGTGGCGATCAGTTCCCTAGGCTACTATCCCAATGCGTTATCGCCCAACCAACAGGAATCAGAAGCTGCGGTGGCTCAAATTCATCGCGTGATCGAGGCCGCCGCCCAACTGCGAATCCATCGCGTGACCACGTTCATCGGTCGCGACCCAACCGCGTCCGTCGAAGACAACTGGCCAAGATTCCTATCAACGTGGCCGCCAATCATCAACGCGGCGGCCGAACGAGGTGTCTCGGTGGGCATCGAGAACTGCCCAATGCTCTACGGCGACGAAGGGTGGCCCGGTGGAAAGAACTTGGCGATCAGTCCGACGATCTGGCGGCGTATGTTCGAGGCCATTCCCAGCACGAACTTCGGATTGAATTACGATCCGTCCCACCTGATTTGGATGCATATGGACTATCTGGCTCCCATGCGAGAGTTTGCCGATCGGCTGATCCATGTTCACGCCAAAGACGCGCGAATCGATCGCGATCAGCTCAACGACCATGGAATCCTGGCAGACCCGAGTACTTACCACACTCCGAAACTACCGGGTCTTGGCGATGTGAACTGGGCGCAGTTTTTCTCAACCTTAGGTGATGTAGGGTATCGCGGTCCGGTCTGCGTCGAAGTCGAAGACCGCATCTATGAGGTGAACCAAACCACACGACTTCAGAGTCTGCAGCAAAGTGCTGCCTACTTGCGACAGTTCATTCCTCTCAAAGCCAACGGCTAATTCAGATTCGCGATCAAGAACGACCACAGATCTGCGTATTCTTCGATCTTTTTGCTGGTGGGTGTGCCAGCCCCGTGGCCTGCCCGTGTTTCGATCCGGATGAGCGTCGGATGCCCGCAAGACTGAGCTGCTTGGAGCGCGGCGGCGAATTTGAAGCTGTGACCAGGAACGACGCGGTCGTCGCGATCCGCGGTCGTTACCATGGTCGCCGGGTAGCAGGTGCCCTCGTTGATGTTGTGCAGCGGACTGTACGACAGCAAATTATCAATCTGTGACTCGTCATCGCTGCTGCCGAACTCATCGACCCACGCCCAGCCAATCGTGAATTTCTGGTAGCGCAGCATGTCCATGACACCGACGGCGGGTAGACAGGCGCCAAATAAATCCGGACGTTGCGTCATCACGGCTCCGACCAGCAACCCGCCGTTGCTGCCGCCGCGGATCGCCAGTCGGCTCGTTTCTGTCCAACCCGTTTCGATGAGATGCTCGGCGGCGGCGATGAAATCATCGAACACGTTTTGCTTGCCCAGTTGCATGCCCGCTTTATGCCACTGACTTCCGTACTCGCCGCCGCCACGCAGGTTGGCGACCGCGTAGATGCCGCCTGCATCAAGCCAGGCCGCGATCGCGGGGGAATAGCTGGGCGTCAATGAAATATTGAATCCGCCATAGGCGTAGAGCAGCGTCCGGTGACCGCCGTCGGGCTGCGCGTCCCGATGCCGGGTCACCAAGACGGGCACGCGCGTCCCATCGCGACTGGTGCAGAACGATTGCTCGGTGACGTACTGATCGACATCAAACTCCACATCGGGGCGGAGCCAAAGCTGCGTGTCTCCATCGGCCAGACGCAGGCGAAAGGTGCTCGGGGGCGTGACATAATTCTGAAACGTATAGAACGTCTCGCTTGAGTCCTGCCGTCCGGAGAACCCACCGGCCGTTCCTTGGCCAGGCAGTTCGATCTCGCTGATACGATTCCCGTCGAGATCGTACCGAACGACGCGGCTTAACGCGTCATGAAGATAACTGGCAAAGAAAGTGTCTTGCAGCAATGAAATGTCCTCCATGACGTCATCGGATTCATCGATCACGCGGACCCATTGATCGCGATTCAACTCGTCCGGCTCGTTGGCTTTCGGCTCGGAAGACAAGTGGTCGGCAACGTCCATCGCGATCAGGCGGCGATTGGGTGCGGAATGGTCGGTCAAGAAGTAGAGGGTCGATTCACGGGAGCCGACAAAGGTGTAATCAGCATCAAATCCTTGAATCAATCCTCTCGCCGCCTTCGGATCCGACTGCAAGTCGACAATGAAGACTTGCGTTTTGGGCTCTGTACCTTTCCAGTTGCCGATCACCAAATAGCGACCGTCTTCGGTCACGCTAGGAGAGAATCCCCACTGAGGATGGTCAGGTGTTGCCATCACGAGCACGTCATCGGCTTGCGGCGTTCCGAGCCGATGCTGGTACAGCATTTGATTTTCATTCGTGCCCGTCAGTTCCTCGCCATCGGCGGGCGCCGCATACCTGGCATAGAAAAAACTCTGGTTGTCGGGCGTCCATGCGACACCGCTAAATTTGGACCACTCCAAGACGTCCTCGGTGCGACGTCCCGTCGCGACGTCCATGACGTACCATGTTCGCCAATCGCTGCCACCATCAGCGATGCTATACGCCAACAGTTGGCCATCATCGCTGGGGTACCAACTGGCCAGTGACATGGTGCCGTCTTCGCTTAGCGTGTTGGGATTGATCAGGACCTGTGCCTCATCGAGCAACTGGTCGGCAGGGGTTCCCGCAGCGACTTGATAGAGAACGCTTTGATTCTGAAGTCCGTCGTTGTGCGTGAAAAAATAGGTTTCGCCACGACGGACGGGTCGTGACGTGCGCGCATAGTTCCACAGGCTCTCCAAACGCTCACGCATCGCGTCCCGCGTGGGTAGCGATTCCAGGTACGCATCGGTGACCGCATTCTGCGCCGCCACCCACGACTCGGTCTCATCGCTCTCGACGTCTTCGAGCCAACGATACGGATCCGCGACAACACGGCCGTGATAGTCATCGGTCACGTCAACCGTCTTGGAAATGGGATACTGCAAGGGATTCTCACTAGAGGTGTTCGTGGTCTCGGCGTCTGGTTCGGCGGCACTGGCGATCGATGCGATCACGATCACACCGATTCCGAGGGCGACATATTTCATCGTGCTGTGACTCGCGATCGATGGGACGGATGAGGGGGAGACGGATGAGGGGCTTTCGAGGAATGGCAGGGTTCTGGAATCATTGAACCAATTGGCGGCGCGAGTCGATTTCGTCTTCATCCACACCCGCACTCCGCAAACTCTTCATGAGTCCGGCTTCCGCAATCGCGATCGCCGAAGGTGTCCGCGTGATTCGAACGCGGATGCCGTTGTCTTCACCATCGACCAGCGCCGCCATGGCGATGATTTCAGGTAACGTCTTTGCCGAACGTTGATCGGGTTGGGCGGCATCCACGACCACCAGGTAACGATCGTCGTCAATCAAGACGTCCACGACGGGCGGGAGCATGGGCTCGGGCGGTTCCACGACGGTCTCGACCATTTCATTGATCACATTGTCCAGTGGCGACGTGTCGGCGTCGACGGCAACCAGTGCGTCAGCGTCCTTCGCCGAATCACCATCGGACTCACCATCCGAATCGCCGCCCGGGAAACCGATGCCGAGATCCAAAAACGACCCCAGAATCAGCAGAACAGCACCGCCTCCGATCATCATGGATGTTCGCTTACGCATGTCGTGGACTCAATGTGTTTAGTCGGATGGGGCCTTGGATGGTCCGCGTGTCGACAAGGTGACCGGATCGGGGGTCGTTCCCAACACGCTGTACTCAAACCGAGTCTGGGGAAGATCCACTCGGAGTCGTCGTAGCGTCTCGGGAACGGCATCAACCAACGGCTGATAGACGCCGGCGACGCTTCGCGGTGAAAAGGATACCAAGACGACGACCAAACCGTCCGGCTGTTCCAATTGTTTGTACGCGGCAAAGAGTCTCTCCACCACCTCGTCCGTCCTCTCACGCTGGCTAACTGACTCCAAGCGAATTCGCTGCGTCTGGTCACCAGCCATCAGCCGAATCTCGCCGCGGTCACTGGCGTGAACATTCCAGACGTCGGCTCGCTTAAGTAATTCGCCGTGGCTGACCATGAAACGAAGCAAGGTTGCCGAGTCGGCTTGAGAAAGACGTAGCGCGGCATCGACCGCCGAGTCAATATCCTGCGCGGACGTTTCGCCTCCGGCAATGCCGAACGAGGCGACCGTTTCATCGTCCAGCTTCAGCGCCGCTTGGATTTGCTCGGTCGCTTCCCGCAGTCGAGCGGCCTCCATCTGCGCCGTCGCCAAGGCGAGGTCTCGGTCGGCCCGTGCGGCGTCGCGTGCGGCGCGGAGCGACGACTGTTCCTGCCGCAAGGCCTGTCGCTGGCCCTCCAACTCGGCCGAGAGCCGCGCGTAACGGTCCGTGAGTTTCTCACTCTGCCGGGCAAGTGTCATCGCCTGGTCCTGCGATGTTTGTCGCACATCGAGGAACTGTGCAAACACAATGATCAACAACAAATCGAGAAGCGGCGTCAGCTGAAACCGAGTTCGACGACGCTCTGATCGGCGAGCATCGGGCATGGCTGAATTGGCGATGCTCACTCGTCCGCCCCCGTTTGCGAGGCCGCCGCGCCGCCAGCGTCGGTGCTGGCAAGCTCTCGTTTGGCTAGTCCCGCCATAGCGCGCACCTGGGATCGATTCTCCGTCAGTCGTGCAAATCCGGGCTCGACGAAGCTATGCAAGAACATCAGCACGATCGCTGCCGAAAGTCCCGCGAACGTTGACCAGATTGCGTCACCAAATCGCGTCACGATCACCGCAACGGATGCATCGACATCGGCGGCCAACGCCGCACCAATCGCCAAAATGGTCCCCAAGACACCCGCCAGCGGATACGCCTCAATCATGGAGGCCGCCACATTCCATACCGTTTCGAAACGAAGCGACTGCAGGTACTCACGCCGCTCGTCCAAGATGTTCAGGCGTTGGTGCAATTGACGACGATTGTCCGAATCAGCCGGCTCGTGAAGGACATCATGGATGTCGGCCAAGAACGCCTCGATTTGATCCGAAAGCGGCACGTCCCAGTCCATGCGGCTGCGATGGGGCAACCCATCGGTGAAGCGTTCGAGCGTTTGCGCAATGCGACGTCGATCGCGGCGGGCCCAACGTGAAAGGACGCCGAACAAACCCACGTGCAGCGTCGCCCCAACGACAATGACCATGCTCGAATAAGACGAGATCAATTCCAGCATGGAACGTTCCGTGGGTGAAGTTAAATGAAACCCGCCGCTATCGTGATACGGCAAGCAACAGCGAAAATGCAAGGCGTTGAACACTGTTAACGACGGCGGAGCCTTCGTGAACAGTGTTAAACGCCGAGCGGCGTGTCGCCATTTCACGTCGATGTGACCCCGCTGGACAGAATAATTGAGCGTGATCGAAGCGACATCGCCAGGCTCCCCATCCCAATCGTTAGCGCCACGACCGAGTCCCAATGCCCGATTTCAAACGGGAAGCCCAACCGAAGCGGTCAAACAAGAGTCAATCGAACTGTCACGCCTACGGCTCGTTGCTGTGATCGTCTGCCGGTCCTCGATCGATCGCTTCTTGGTGGGAATCGTGATTGGATGTTGCGAACTCTTCGAGAGGGCGTGGCGACCGGGTTGCCCGCAACCCAACGATCCTCTCTGATTCGAACTCCATTTCAATCAAGCACCATCCATCGACGTATCCAACGCACCGCGACGCGATCACGATCGCTAGGTCACCAACTGTCCCCTTCGCTAGAAATTCGTTCATGCTGTTACAAGAGCCGGCCGAATCACCGTACGATCTGCGATTTGAACTGTTCGGATTCCCGATCCGCATCGCGTGGACGTTTTGGCTCGGCGCCGTGGTGTTTGGCTGGGATTTCGTCGTCTTATTCGACGAAATTGGGGGCAACCAAAGTCCCGGACGGTTGGCGTTGTTGGTTCTGTGGGCGTTTGCGTTGCTGACCTCGATTCTGATCCACGAACTCGGTCACGCGTTCGCCTTTCGACAGTACGGAACGGAATCGTCCATCGTGCTGTATCACTTTGGCGGCTTGGCCATTCCATCATCGTCACGCAACGTATGGGATACGTCCGGTGGCTTCGCATCTTCATTCAGTCCGCCACGGTTGTCACACTCAGCGGATCTTTGGATCGCATTGGCGGGACCATTGGCTCAAATGGTTTCGGCCGTGGCGCTGATTGCTTGCGTCAAGTTCGCCGGTTATAGCGTCTTCGCATTTGAATTGATGCCTGGTCCGCTACGAAAGTTCCCCGGTGTGCTCGAGGGTGCCCCCATCGATAGCTTCGGTTTGTTGGCGTTGGTCACATTCTATGTCTTCCCCAGCATTCTCTGGGCGCTGCTCAACTTGGTACCGGTGTTTCCACTTGATGGCGGTCGAGTGATGCGATCGTTGGTGATGTTGAGTGGCGGACGTAGTGACACTTGGTTGTGGATCAGCCTGTTTAGCGCCGGTGCGTGCGCGTTCTATGGCATGACCAACGGTCAGTTGTTCATGGGCATCTTGTTCTTGTCATTGGCGATGGGCAACTACCAGATGCTGCAAGGCCCACGTGGTTACTGACCATGTTGATCGATGTTCGCCAATTCACGTAGCAAAATTTGTTGTCGCTGCAACTGCTTTTTTGACGAAAAGATGTTGCGGAATTCGCGGAAGCGCGTACAGTTACGCGCAGTACTAACGATCGTTCTTTGCTTATCGACAACGATGTGGAACATCACGGTAAGTGGAAACGGTCATGAACGAGTGCTGGACAGCCGTGGCCGGTGGCTTCCAATGACTCGTTGTGACGTCGAAGGACCGATCAACGTCGGAAGCCACAATGACTGACCAGCCGTTCCTTTCTCGCGGAGGACAAACGTGGCCAAGAAGAAAGCAAAGAAGAGCGTCAAGAAGGCAGTGAAGAAACGCGCTGCCAAGAAGGGCGTCAAGAAGAAGGCAGCCAAGAAAAAGGCAGCTAAGAAGAAGTCGGTGAAGAAGAAGGCGTCCAAAAAGAAGGCCGTCAAGAAAAAGGCAGCCAAAAAGAAGAAGGCAGCCAAGAAGAAAGCTACGAAGAAGCGGGCCACCAAGCGACGCTGATTCGCGAGGAATCCCATCGGCACGCTGCCGAATGGTCCAATGCAAAGCCACGTGGCCGGCGATATTCTCGGGGCGCGTGGCTTTTTTTGTGCAATCCGGCCAAAAACGCCGTTGGCACCAATTCTGTTCTTCGAGATGACTCCGACGTGGGTTTGGTCGTTTCGGAATCGGCGCCAATCCGATCCGAAACAATGGGCTGAAGAGGTCCGAACCCGTTTTGACACGTTCTTTTCGTGTCCGTGGGTTCTCTTAGCGTCGGTCGGGGCGAACGTCCGCCAACTCCTTTTCCAGCACGCGCAGTGATCGCGACAACATCACGCGGATCGCGCTATCGGTCTTGCCCAGATTCTCGGCGATCTGCTTGGTGGGCAGACCGTCCACATAGCGCATCCGAATCGCCTCGCGCTGGATCTCGGGCAATGCCAAAATCGCCCGATGCACCCGCGACAGTCGTACATCTCGACTGAGCGCCTCGCTAGGCGACGTTAGACTCGCAGCCAAAAGCGCTTCGATGCCTCCTGCGGCCCCGTCGTTGGACGCGCCCGCCTGCAGCGCCACTTGCCGCCCTGCATCGCGACGCTGCGCACCGAAATGAAATCGGTGGGCATCGACGACGCGTCGCCGCGCCAACTGTTGACACCACTGCCATGGTGAATATTGATCCAGCGGAGCGGTCGCGACCGCCGCCAATGCCGACGTGGCGATCTCTTGGACGAGATCATCGGCTTCGACGACCGATCGCAAACGGTCGCTCATCAGTGAATGCACGAATCGCGTGAGCGGATCTCGCGTCGCATCGAGGAATTTTCCAAGACTCTCTTGGTCGCGCTGTCGACAAACGGCTTCGGCGAGTTCGCTTTCGCCGGGATCCATCTGGTTCATCGTTCTCCTCTTGGCGAATGCCTCGCGTGGGTTTGGCTAACGCAATGCTCGAGATCGACCATCGGTTCGACGTTAAGATAGCATGCACGGAATCGGAGCCGTCTGCCGATTGCGACGACCATTGGCCCACGAGCGCAGATGTCCTCGCCAACGAACGAATCGCTCGAAGTCGACGATGACGATGCCTTTGTGCGTCATCTGGAGTCTGCCCTGGACGCCGTTGCGGGAACATCCTCGGGACTGGATGCGTCCTGTTGGCGATTGCTTTGCCGCGATGTGCCTGCGTCAATGCATAACGATTTGTTGATTGAGCTCATCAAGGCTGAAATGGCACGCCATGCCGATGATGGGCGATGTCCCGCCATTGATCACTACCACGACTTGCTGGCCGAATGCGGCAGCGACAAATCGATTCCGCTCTCGCTGGTCCTAGAGGAACGCCAACTACGCCACGAGCACGGCTTCACAGTCATTCCGGGTGAGTATGAGCGTCGATTTCCCCAATGGCGGAATCACTTCGGTGAACTCGCCGGTCCGAGCGTGGTCACCGCGTCGGAGGAAACGCTTGATGCCCCCGGCGCGGGGCCCATCCGTCCATCCGTTTCGACGCGACGGATCGATGATTTCGAGCTCTTGCAGCCGCTGGGGTCCGGTGCATTCGCCGAAGTGCATTTAGCCCGGCAGATTTCGATGCAGCGGCTGGTCGCGTTGAAACTATCGCATAGCGGCATCGGCGAATCACAAACCCTCGCGAGATTCGATCATCCCAATATCGTCAGGGTGTTTGATCAGCGTCACGTGAACGCCGAGCAGATCCACCTGATCTACATGCAGTTTCTGCCCGGTGGAACACTCGCGGACGTCGTGCGGATGATACGTGAAATCCCCATTTCCGAACGCAACGGCGGTCACCTGCTCGAGAGTGTCGATCGCTGCCTGTTGCGGACGGCCCAGCAGGTTCCAGAGCGTTCGGCCGTCCGTGAGTGGCTACGTGACGCCAGCTGGCCGGCGGTCGTTTCTTGGATCGGCGTGCAACTGAGTACGGCACTGCATGCGGCCCACGTGCGCGGAGTCCTTCATCGCGACGTCAAACCGGCCAACGTCTTGTTGACGGCCGAAGGGATTCCCAAGTTGGCGGATTTCAACGTCAGCATGGCGACGCCGACGGTCCCCGATGACGGCGACGACACCATTGGTGGATCGCTCGGCGGGTCGATCGGCTACATGTCACCGGAGCACTTGAACGCGATCATGCGCCGCGACGCCGATCCCACGTCAGTTGCCGAGCCGGCGGACCTATATTCGATGGCCGTCATGCTTTGGGAGCTTTGGCAGGGTCACCGACCCTTCGATGTCGACCATTCCAGTGACCAACGGGTGCACCTGTTGAAATCTCAGTTGGCAGCCCGCTCGGCACCCTTGATCGAACCGGAACGAGATGGCTCAGCGGCGGAGCGTTCGCTCGAAAAGACGCTACGTCAATCGCTCACACCCGATTCCGCAGACCGAGTTGGAAGCGGCAATGAACTGGCCGCTCGACTGCGTCTCTCGTTGCATCCCGAGGCGGCGGAAATCTTCGATCCTGGCGAACACCACTGGCGACATCGCCTCGGGCAGTGGTCACCCTGGTTGGTGGCCCCATTGATCATTTTGCTGCCCAACATTGCCGCGGGCGTCTTCAACTTCGCCTACAACCAAAGAGAGATCATTGATAACCACGAGGGCATGGCGGACGGTTTCGAGTGGTTGGCCAACACGGTCAACTCGATTGCCTTTCCCGCAGGGGCCGTGCTGATCATCATCTTCGCTTGGCCCGTCGCCGAAGCGCAACATCGTGCGACGGCCGGACAAATGGTAAGCCATCTGGCGATCTCGCGAACGCTGCAGCTATGTCGGCGAGCGGCATGGATCGGAGGAGCACTGTGGCTGATTGCGGCGGTGGTTTACCCCGTGACGTTATCGCGCTGGTATCCCCAGTTCACGGTTTCCGACGCCGTGCATTTCTTCATGTCGTTGCTCATCTGTGGCGGCGTCGCAATGGCCTACCCATTCTTTGGTTTGGCATTGCTCAGTACCTGGGTTTATTACCCGAGACTAGTCCGACGCACGCTCATCGATCCTCGGTTTGACGATCGCGGTGAGCGGCTGCGGCGAGTCAGTGGGCGTTTCTTATTGACCGCCGCCGGTGTCCCCTTGATGGGCTTGGCGATGTTGCTTTCACGGACATCCATGACCAAGGACATTGTCGCGGCCAGCGTGGCGGCGACCGCGTTGGGGCTGGTTGGAACTTGGTGGGCATACCAGACAATCTGGTCCAATTGGCATTGCATGGCGGATGTCTTGTCGCGGGACCGTGGTCGATCCATCCCAGGAACGGAGGTTTCGCTCACCGACGTCGCATTGACCAATCGCACAGGGGAGCAACCGAGTGATTTTTGCTAGGCTGTGCCCGAAAGATTCTCCATATAACCGCCCCGATTGAAGCCGAGCCCCAAAATGTCGATGGATTCGACCTCCGAGTCAGGCTATGCCACTCAGCCCACCGCTACGACGGGCATGCCCAAAGGGATCCCATACATCATCGGCAACGAGGCGGCCGAGCGATTCAGCTTTTATGGCATGAAGGCAATCCTGACGATCTTCATGGTCGACTACCTACATCGGATGGGCGGGACGTGGAGCGATTCAGGCATGTCCAACGCCGAAGCGACCGAGCACTACCACACGTTCACCGCGGCGGTGTACTTCACACCCGTGTTGGGTGCTCTGTTGGCCGACGCTTTCTTGGGCAAGTATCGCACGATTCTCTGGCTGTCGATCGTTTATTGTCTTGGACATGCTGCCCTGGCGATGATGGGCTCGGCAGGTCTGAGCGCGGGAACGTGGTTGTTTGCCGGTCTGTTTCTCATCTCGCTGGGTTCGGGCGGCATCAAACCATGCGTCTCGGCTCACGTGGGTGATCAATTCGGCCAATCGAACAAGCACCTGCTGACGAAGGTTTACCAATGGTTCTATTTCAGCATTAACTTCGGTTCCTTCATTTCGACATTGCTAACCCCCTATTTGCTGGAACACTTCGGACCTCACTGGGCATTCGGCGTTCCCGGTGTCCTGATGGCGATCGCCACATTCTTGTTTTGGCTGGGACGACACTCATTCGTTCATGTGCCCGCGGGCGGTACAGCGTTTCTAAGAGAAACGTTTAGTTGGGTAGGTATCGCCACGATTCTGAAGCTGGCGATCATCTTTGCGTTCGTGGCGCCATTCTGGGCTTTGTTTGATCAAACGGGATCGTCTTGGGTCCTGCAAGCCAAGAGTCTGAATCTGACCTGGTTGGGAGTGACATGGTTGGAATCGCAGATTCAGGCCGTCAATCCGATCTTGGTCCTGATACTGATTCCCATCTATCAGTTCCTCATCTATCCCACTATCGATCGGGTGTTCCCGCTGACGCCGATTCGAAAGATCGGATTGGGGTTATTTGTGATGACGGGGGGCTTCGCCATCGTGGCTTTCGTCCAGGAATGGATCGATGCGGGCGCGGAACCATCGATCGGCTGGCAATTCCTTGCCTATGCGGTTCTAACGGCGTCGGAAGTGATGGTGTCGATCACGTGCCTAGAATTTGCCTACACCCAAGCCCCCAAAACAATGAAGTCCATCATCATGGCGGGCTTCCTGTTCTCAATTTCGTTGGGAAATGTGTTTACGGCGGCGGTGAATCACTTCATCCAGATTCCGGCCGCCTCGTCGCTTGCGGACTCCCTCGACGAAGACGCGATCGCTCAGATACGTGCGGGCACCAAGATGCCCTCGTTGGATCCCGATTGGAATGCACAGTGGGAAAGCGGAGACACAATGCGGCTGCGACTCGCTGGTGCGGATCAAGAGCCGAACAATGATGACGATGTCGTACTGACATTCGACGAACAGGGGGCGGTCACGGAGATGAGTGATAGTGCCCAAGCGACATTTGAACAGGCCGCTGACGAAATCGAGGCCGCCTTCTTTGCCCAGTCGGGCGACCAAGGAAACGCTGCATTGCTAACGCCCGAGCAGGGTAACGAGATTCTGCGGGGGACGAAGGACCCGTTTGGCCATCCTCTACGGTATCGGCTGCTAGCCAGTGATCGCTACCAGATCCTAACCAGTGGCGGAGATGGCGTGGATGGTAGTCGATGGGACATCGTCCTCACCTCCGTGCTCAATCGCCCCGCCGAGAACAACGACTCCACCAATCAGGACAAGCCCTATCGCAGTTGGTTGCAACGACGACGGATCGAACTGGAAGGTGACGCCGCCGGCGCCGAGACAGAGTCCATACAACCCGACCAAAGCGACGAGAACAAAGCGTTGTTTGAACGCGACTACGCGATTGGGGGTCGAACCCGGCTAGAAGGCGCCGCCTATTTCTGGTTCTGGACGGCTTGCATTGCGGCGACCGCCGTCCTGTTTGTTCCGGTGGGTTTCTTCTATCGAGAGAAGACTTACATCCAGGACGAAGTCGACGCAGATTCACCCGATTAGTCGGTCATTGTTGTTTCCACTCAAATAAGGCAAGGACTAGCAGCTCCCAGTGCAAGGATGAGGATACAATGCACTCTTTCAACCATGGAGACCGATGATGATCAAGATAGTCGTTCAACCCAACGTTGCCGATCAGATTCGCCGTTCAAATGGTCAGATCGAATTGATCGATGCAGATGGCAACCGTCTTGGGTTCGTGCGACGTCCGCCAACGGAAAGTGAAATTGCATTTGCACGATCCCGCGTTGGGAACACCGGGCCGAAGTTCACGATTGAAGAGGTGATCAAGAAGGTTAAGGCGTTGTGAACTACGAAGTCTTGTTGTCGATGGCAGCAGTCGAGGACGTATTACGGATCACAACGGCAAGTTCCTCGAAACTAGAGGTCGTAAAAGCATCGAAACTGATCCAAGAAGCGCTAGCGTCGGATCCCGCAGACGCAGGTGAGTACTTGAGCGAGGGCTTGTATTTCATCGATCGTGAACCTTTGCGAGGTTTCTACACGATCGATGCTGTTCAGATGTTAGTGGAGATTGTGAACGTCAAATCGGTGTGATTTCAGTCCGCGAGTGGTCAGGCCCAACGGGCACCCGGAGTTGGAAATCGCGCCGTGAGCCCGGCGCAAAAAGGCAGAATGGAAGCTAATGATTGCTCGCCTCTATGGCGGCCGACCGTTGTTCGATGCTACCCATGGCCTGCCACAAGGACGTTGACGCATGGATGCCGCGATGGAAGTCATCCAGCGAAAGCTTTTCGTTGGGGCTGTGAGCGGCGTCATCGTTTTGTCCCCAACCCAGCAGCAGCACGTCGCATTGGAGAACGTGCTGAAACGTCGCCAAAATCGGGATCGACCCACCTTCGCGAATCAACACCGGCGGAACGCCAAACGCTTCGTTAATCGCGTTGGAAGCGGCCTCGGTAAACGGACTGTTTGCATCGGCCACCATCGCACCGGCGCCGTGATCCGGCTGAAGCTCGATCCGCAAACCCGTTGGGCAGTGCGACGCCAGGTGAGCGCGAAGGAGTTCAGTCACCCTGGCGGGATCCTGGTTAAGGACGAGTCGAAAGCTGAATTTGGCCGATGCCGTCGCTGGGAGCACGGTTTTGACACCTTCGCCTTGGTGGCCCGATGTCAGCCCATTGATATCCAACGATGGCCTCGCCCAGCGTCGTTCATCGGAGGTGTATCCTGATTCGCCGAATACCGTCGAAGCTCCGCAACCAGCCGCAAACGCCGCATCGTCGGATGCCAGCGAATGCCACGAGGCTCGCTCGACCTCAGGAATCGGTTGGACATCGTCATAGAAGCCGTCGATCGCGATGCGGCCGTCGCGATCAACGAGACTCGAAAGTAAATGACACAAACCGATGGCCGGATTCGCAATCGCGCCACCAAACGAGCCACTGTGCAAGTCGTGGCTGGGACCATCCACTCGAAGTTCGTACGTCGCGATACCACGTAGACCACACGTGATCGCCGGACATCCCGGTGCATACTGACTGCTGTCGCTGACGACGACGACGTCGCACCGGATCGTATCGGCGATCCGAGGCAGCCAAGCCTCCAGGTTCGCACTGCCGATTTCCTCTTCGCCCTCGATCAGGAACTTGACTTGAATTGGTAGAGACTCGCCCGCCGCGATTGCGTCACAGACGGCGTGCACGTGCGTCAGGACTTGCCCCTTGTCATCGGTGGCGCCGCGAGCAAACACCTTTCCATCGCGGATCTCGGGCTCAAATGGCGGCGACGACCATAGATCCAGCGGCTCGGGTGGCTGCACGTCATAGTGACCGTACACCAGAGCGATCGGGGCGCCCGGGACCGCGGCCGTTTCCGCATAGACCAGCGGGAATCCGTCGGTCTCGATTTTGCGACAAGCCAAACCAGCGTTCTCAAACTTGGTCATCAGCCAATCGCCCGCACGATGCGTCTGGTCGACTCGGCGCGAGTCGCTGCTGACGCTCGGAATGCGAAGCCATTGCAACAACTCGTCACGATGTCGCGACGCATTCTCGCTAAGCCTTTGGATCGTGTTTTCGGAGACCGTGTTGGTTTGTTTGGTTTGGGTCATGGGACGGGGTCACGCAGGAAGGATGTTCGATACCAAATGAAAGATCGGGAAATTCGTCACAGAAGGTCTAACAGCTGCAATTGGCACGCGCTACAATGGGATTCGACGGAGTGTAGGTGGCGAATTCGGGTGGATCCCGGCATCGCCACCCAAACACAGAGAGGAGTGAGCATGCGGCCGGAGACGTTCACTTTGCCAGCGCGGGCTC
Source organism: Planctomycetota bacterium (assembly GCA_038748615.1). Taxonomy (GTDB): domain Bacteria; phylum Planctomycetota; class Planctomycetia; order Pirellulales; family Pirellulaceae; genus Rhodopirellula. The sequence continues at coordinate 39,824 of JBCDIU010000029.1, forward strand.
ACTCAGCGGACATCATCTTATACACGGAGTTACGAAGCCGACATGTCCGACACATCATCGGCTGTTGCCGAACCAGTCGTACGACCTCGCGGGGACAGTGAGACTCAGCGCGACGAACAAACGAAGCGACAGCCGCCCTATCACGTTATCTTGTGGGACGACACGGATCACACGTATGAGTACGTGATGTTGATGATGAAACGATTGTTTCGAATGCCGATCGAAAAGGGCTACAAGGTGGCCAAGGAGGTCGACAGCGCCGGCCGCGCCATCTGCATGACGACAACTTTGGAATTGGCTGAGCTGAAACGCGATCAAATTCACGCTTTCGGTCGCGACGAGCTATTAGCTCGCTGCAAAGGCAGCATGTCAGCAACGATCGAACCGGCCGAAAGCTGATCTCGTCGTCATCGCGAAAGGACGGTTCAACGATGTCGATCGAGTTGCCGGTCGTCGATGATGGCACTTTTTCAGCGGGCAAGGGTCCAGCGGATTCGTCTTCAAGCCCGCCAAAGGGACCGACCCTTCGAGTCCAGACACTCGGCTGCAAAGTCAACCAATACGAATCGGAGTGGCTTCGACAGGGGCTGCACTCAATTGGATACCAGGATGCCCACCACGACGGGGCAGCGGATGTTTGCGTCGTCAATACTTGCACGGTGACCGATACCGGCGATGCCAAGAGTCGCCAGCTCGTTCGTCGCATGCATCGGGACAATCCGGATGCTCGAATCGTTGTGATGGGATGCTATGCGACGAGGGCACCGGAGGAGGTAGCACAGCTGCCCGGCGTAACCGAGGTGCTCACCGACAAACGCGAACTCCCCGACTTGATGCAACGATTTGGCGTGATCGACGTGCCAACCGGTTTGACGGGGTTCGCGGGTCGGCAGCGAGCCTATGTGAAAGTTCAGGATGGTTGCTTGCTGCGTTGCAGCTACTGCATCATCCCCAAAGTGCGTCCGAGTCTCGCGAGCCGGCCTACAGAAGACATCGTCAGTGAAGTCACCGCTTTGGTCGCCGCCGGACATCGCGAAGTCGTCCTGACCGGAATTCATTTGGGCCACTATGGAGTTGACTGGAACCGAAATCAGCCTCGTGAGCAGTGGATTCGTTTAGCTCATCTCTTGGAGCAATTGGTCACGATTGATGCACCGTTCCGCATTCGACTTTCCAGCATCGAGGCGACCGAGGTCACTCGCGAGTTGATCAGCGTGATGGCCCAACACACTGACAAGATCGTTCCGCATTTACATCTCTGCCTGCAAAGTGGCAGCGATGGTGTGCTACGCCGCATGCGTCGACGCTGGGGGACGCGAATGTTTCTGGATCGCTGCCGTTTGATTCGCGAGGCCCTGCCGATGGCGGCCATCACCACGGACGTGATCGTTGGGTTTCCCGGTGAGACCGATCACGAGTTCGACGAGACACTTCAGACCTGTCGCGAAGCCGCGTTTTCCAAAATTCACGTGTTCCCATTTTCGCGCCGTCGCGGCACGCCCGCGGCGGACATGTGTGATCAAGTCGCGCCATCGATCAAACGTGAACGCGTCGATCGTCTGGGAGAGCTCGAGTCGGATCTGCGTGGTGAATATTTCGACCAACTGCTCGGCCACGAGTTGGAATTGTTGGTCGAGTCAGTCGTCGACGAGTCGGGATCTCGGGCCGTCACGGGGACGACCTGCCGATATGCACCGGCAAGCCTGGTGGACATTCCCGGCACGATGGTCGGCACGGTTCAGCCGGGTGATTTGATTCGAGGCCGCGTGTCGGACAATCGTCGCGATCATGTCGCAATGCAATGGACCGGCTGTGCCTGAACAAGAACGCGTGCCGGACGATGACCTGGCCACGATCACGGATCTCAAGAATGTGGTCCAGCTGTTTGTCGACGAACGTAATTGGAGCGTGTTTCACAGCCCAAAGAATCTCGCGATGTCGTTGAGCATCGAGTCGGCGGAATTGATGGAGCACTTCCAATGGTTGACGCCCGAACAGGCTGATCAAATCATGCAGGATGCCGACAAGGCACACGCTGTCGGAGAGGAATTGGCTGACTGCTTGGCATATCTGTTGGCGATGGCAAGCAGGCTGAACGTCGATTTGGCTACATCCTTGCGTGCCAAGATGCTTCGCAATGCGGTCAAGTATCCCGTGCCCAATGATCCCCACAGCGTCGCACCACCTATCCCGTTGCTTGTGAACGACTCGCCGTCGCACGACGAGAATTCGTCCAGGGATGGTTAAGTGATTGCTCTATATCGACGAATCGCCTCATCAACCAACACGCTACCCAATAGAGCGGTACCGATGATGACCATTTCCCACTGTTGGTCGAGTCCCAGGACAACGATCGCCTTGTAGAGGCAACGCATGACGGCGGCGCCTGCAATCACACCGAGCACGGCGCCGCGCCCCCCTCGTAAACTACAGCCGCCCAAAACGGCAGCGGCAATGGCATAGAGTTCATAGAAGTTACCGCTGGAGCCCGGCTGAACCGAGTTCCACTCCATCAGGAACAGAATCCCGGCCAACGCCGAAAGGCATCCGCATGCAACGTAGGCGCCGGTGATCAAGCGTTTTGTGGCGACGCCACTGTATCGCGCCGCCGTCTCATTCTCACCTGTCGCCAGCAGGTGACGCCCCGCGACGGTACGTTGCAGGAACACCCACGCGATCGCCGCGACCCCGATCAGCAAGACACCCGTCAGCGGGAAATCGATCCAAGTCCACGCCATCCATGAATCCGATGCGCCCGATAAGCGACTTACCAAGGGAACCGGAATCGAGAACGGGCTCCCCGTCACGATCGACTTGAACTCTCCCAGCGCCGCGCCCAGTCCAACCTGATCGTCGCCGGTTCGCACTCGCGCGATCCCACGATAAATGAGCAGTCCACACAAAGTCACCACGAAGGGTGGCAGATTTCCACGCGTGATCAACAAACCGTGAACCAGCCCCAACAAAGAGCCAATCAACAACACGATCCCGGACGCGATCAGAGGCGATGTGTACTCAATCCGCTCAACAAACACGCTCATGCCCTCGCGGAGAGAGCGGGCAGGATCGTTTGATCGCAGCGTTGTCGTCCCAGCGGCTGCGTTGCTGACTGTCTCCATACCGGTCAAGACCAACTTCGACTCGCCAAGCACGCTCGGATAGACCAGCTGGTCGCCTGCCCGTACCCCGCCGCGGAGAGATTCGAGCTCGATACGGGTGAAACCTTTTTCGGCTCGATCGATCGAAATGACGGTCGCCGACGTGGCGGATCGCTGGTACTGAACATTGACGACTTGCACCATCAGGACGCCGCACAAGGCCACCATCGAACCGATCGATAGATCGATCCCACCGGTGATAATGACCAGTGCGACGCCGATCGAGATCAGCCCATAAAGACTGGTGTCGCGAATCAGCGTCTTGAGATTGGCGGCGGCGACGAAATTGCCATCGAGCAGTGTTGCCACGACAACGACGACGGCCAGCAGGACAAAGATCCCGACGTTCTTCATCGGTATGGGGGTCCGTCCCTAGAGCATTCGAAGAACGAGATCACGAAATCGCACCGTCATCGCGGGACCTCGGTGCAATTGCAACGCGATCACGCCCGACTTGGCGGCTTTTTCGGTTTGCTGATCCTCGACGCGGACCATCATGGCTTCATTGATAAAGTGTTCAATGCGATTATCCCGAACACGAATTCGGTAATCGTTCCACTCACCTGCATGAATGCCCTTGGCCAAATCATCCGCCGCCGCGTAGGTCGTTGCTTGTTTCTTTCCCTTCGCGTTAATGACGACCTCCTGGCCTCGTGTCGCCAAGATCCCGCGCCCCTTTTCCTCATACAGAATGCCGGTGAACCGTCCCGTGGAATCAATATCGGCTTGATAACCACCGACGACGAACGCCTCTTCATCCAAGACACGACTGCGATATTGAATACCAGAGTTGCCCGCCTCAATCTGATACTGCAACGTCAGTTCAAAGTCGCCTTCGACCGGCGTCGAGCTGATCAGGAATGTATTGGCTTGAATTGGAGATTCTTCGCTCGTGGTTCCGACGATGGCACCTCCTTCAACGCGCCATAGATCGTCACGACCCCGCCAACCATCCAATGTCGAACCGTCGAACAACACATGCGTTTCGCCGCCGTGTGGCGTATCGTCGGCGATGATAGGGATGGCGATCCAACAAAGTGACAACATCGTCAGGCAAACCAACTGTCGCATCGAAAATCCTTGGGTGGGGGCGTGTCGTGGGGAATCCGTGTCGTGGGCAGTCTAACTCAATTCAGGAGTCTTCACCCAGATTGAACAGGTGACGCAATGCTTCCAGCAATCCGCGGGAGTGGCCGTCGGCCGCATCATCTCGCAGCGACGCCATTGGTGGGTGAAGCAGTTTATTGGTAAGCCGGTCAAACGACTTTTGAATTTCTTGCGTGATCGCCGCGTCGTGCGATCCGTTGAGCTTGCCCAGGAGCCGTTCGAGCTCCTGCTGCTTGACGCGATCGGCACGTTGTCGCAATTGAGCAATCACGGGGCCGGTCGCACGTTGCTGCAGCGACGCCTCGAATGCGAGGACTTCTTCCTCGATGATGCGATGGGCTTTGGGCAACTGTTTCTCACGTTCACGTCGATTTCGATCGCATGCTGCCCTCAAGTCGTCGATCTGATAAAGGTAAACCCCCGGCGCATCGCCGATCGAGGCGTCAAAATCTCGCGGCACCGCGAGATCCAAAATCAATAACAGCCGGCCCGCGCGACGCTGCCCCAATTGTTTGCATTCGTTGGCGTCAATCAGCGGGCTCTCTGAAGACGTCGTGCCGATCAATAGGTCCGCCTCGACGACCCTTTCGGTCAGCTGATCCAGTGTGCCCACCTCGGTATCGAACGCTTTGGCCAAGGCCACGCCACGTTCACGAGTTCGATTCAGAACACAGATGCAATCGGCTCCGCCGGTCTTCAGATAGCGAAGTGTCTCTTCGGCCATTTCACCGGCGCCGCACAGTACGACTCGTTTACCACGCAGCGTTTCGAAAACCTCCGGTACGATTTCACCCACGGCCACGCTAGGGACGCTCAATCGTCGCCGGTGGATCGACGTTTCCGTTTGGACCCGCTTGGCGGCGCGATTGGCGGCCTGAAACACAGCATGGGTAATCGGTCCCGTGGCGTCGGCGAGATTGGCCAAGTCATAGGCCTGTTTAACTTGGGATAAGATCTGAGCCTCGCCCACCACGAGGCTATCGAGGCTCGACGCCACTCGAAACAGATGCTCGACGGCCGCCCGATCATGCCGTGGTGTCAAATGACCTCGGATGGTTGCGGGATCATGGCCCAGAATGCCTGCCACGACATTGGACAACTCCTCGGTGGTCATCACGGACTCGGCATCCCGGCGATCGGACGTCGCCGCGTACAATTCCACGCGGTTGCAGGTCGACAGCAAAACAGATTCGGCGCTAGGATGCAGCCGCGAAATCGTTTCGTAGAGTCTCTGAACTTGTTCGCTCGTAAACGAGAGTCGCTCGCGGACCTCCATCGCCACATCATGATGGCTGCATCCGATCATGTGCAGCGTCATGACGACTCGCCAGGTAGTGTCGAAATGGGGCCATTCGAAGCCGGACTGACTTGACCGTGATCGCTCGAAAGGACAGCGGCAATCGCGAGGACGAGAAATCCGAAACTGGCCACCATGAGATAGGCGACCTTTCGGCCACGGCTTGCGGGCATGTAGACCAATTCGATCATGGATGCCGCAGCCAGCCAGACGAACCACACCGCCGAAAATACAATCCCGCTGTTCGTCCAGGGGATCTCGCCGAGACGATTCCAGTTCATGAACACGCCTGATAGAAATCCAATGCCCACCGCGATCGTGCTGGCGACGAGGCACCGTCGATTGACAGACTGTAGGGATTCCAGCGTCGGCAATCGCCATGCCGATCCGGCACGCTTTCGTTTAATTCGCCACGACTGGACCAAGTACATTGCACCGGCCAAGAACCCCAACAGCACGGTCGCCGAGCCAATCATCATCGAGATGGCGTGAACGTTCTGCCACACCTGCGTCGCCTCCGACCGATCAAATGCCGGTAGGTCGCGGACTGCCACGCCGAGCCCAATCAGGCCCAACACGACCGGCATGAAGAAGAAGCCCACGACGGTGTCAGGGCGTCGCAGGTAGTAAAAAACAAAGGCAATTGCCATGCCCAGTGCGACCAAAAGCGACCAGTCCGTCCAGGTCGCCATCCGGCCCATATCCACGCCGAGTTCGGACGACGTCGCACGGATTGTCAGATAGGTGACATGCGTGAACAATCCAATGCCGGACATGACCAGAACAGCCAACCCCCGCCCCGGAATTCGGCCCAGCAAACGCAGCGACTCCAACACCAGCACGACGAGATAACTGGTGAAAAAGCAGGTGACGGAAATCTGTCGCAAAACGTCGGTCATGGCCCCATGTTACACCGCATGGCATGGTGGCGACGACCGCGCCATCCAACCCAATCGCGCGGGGAATCGGCCAGGGTCCATTCGAATCAACCCGTCAGATCCGTCAACGCGCGAATGTCGTCGCTAGTGAAGCTCTGCTCCAACCGAGCCCCCATTTGTGCCACCACACGGGCGGCCGCATGAGAAGCCAGGTGGCCAGATTGCCGCCAGTCCAGCCCATTGGTAATGCCGTATAGAATCCCTCCGGCATACATGTCGCCCGCCCCGGTCGTATCGATGGCGTCCACTTGGACACCCTCGATCGGGATCGCATCTCCCCCGTGCATTATGATGGACCCCTTGTCGCCCAGCGTCATGCAAACGTTTTCGGCTGACTCGTGGATCTTACTGGCGCAGGCGATCGGGTCCGTCAATCCGGTTAGGCTCCGAGCTTCCTCCTCATTGCAGAAGAAAAGATCGACGGGCCCCCGAATCAGTTCCCAAATCTCGTCACGAATCATGTTGCACAGGAACGGATCCGACGCCGTCAATGCCACCTTCACGCTATTTTTCTTGGCTAGGTCCATAGCCGCACGTGCCGCTAGTTTGGTGGACTCTCCGGGCAACAAGTAACCCTCGATGTAGACATATTTCGACGCTTGGATTGTCGACTCGTCGACGTCCGCGGCGGATAGCAATTCCGATGCTCCCAAATTGGTGAGCATGGTCCGCTGGGCATCGTCGGTGATCAGGACCGCACACGTTCCGCTGGGAGCCTCGGAAGTAGGATCCACCTCAATGGTGACGCCAAGTTCTCGAAGATCTTGCAAGAAAAACGTGCCCGTTTCATCTTGCCCGATCTTTCCGACGAACGCGGCGTTGCCTCCAAACTCCGCCACCGCGGCGATAGTATTGGCGGCCGATCCGCCGGCACAACGATGAAGGGACGCTGAATCGAGTCGAGACAAGACGCCTGCCTGGCGATCATTGTCGACCAGAGTCATGATTCCTTTCGCAAAGTCGATCTCCTGTAGCAACTCGTCCTGGACGCGAGACTGCATATCGACCAGCGCATTGCCGATCCCGTAAACATCAATGCTCATGCGGATCCAATTCCCTGTAGTGAATTCGTTGACACCGCGAGAAACGGATGGGCCCGCGATTGAGTCGAAGTCTAATCCAACCGGATCCATTCAATCAGGTGGCCGCCAACAAATTCGAGAGCCCCGAGTTGAACTGGCCCCGCGTGAGGACCGTGGGGATCCCAGACTGCCGAGCTTTCTGCAATCGATCCACTTGAACATGTGGGCCGTAGGCGATCACATCAGCCTCCGGACATCGGATACGGCAGGCAGCCATGAGGTCAGCCGTTTGTCCGCTGCGCGTCGACAGGTCCAGAATCACCCAGCGTGTTGAGGCACCTTCGGCTTCGTCGGGCGGACGCATCGAGAGTCGAAACGAGAACCCCGCCGATTCAGCAGCCGCGCGGACCCGGGACGCAAAGACCAGATCGCCTGAGATGAAATGAACCGTGGCGTCGGACATACTCAATTCGCTGGGTTAATTGATTGTGAAAGTGAAGGGGGGTCCAAGATCCAAGTCCATCAACATGGTTGACCATTATTTCGCTGAAGTCGACACCCACGCGAGCCGATGTTCCATTATTGGTGGAGTCGACAAGGTCTTGTCGACACGACCCAATCGATGCCGATGAGGGCCTGACATGGATGTCACCACGGAGGGAAGCGACGAGCTGTATCAAGATGCGGTCCTCCGTATCAAAACGCCCGTCACGGTCACGCTGGCAGAGAAACGAGAGTCGATCGCCAAGATCATGGCACTCGTCCCCGGGGCAATGCTGACATTTGAAACGCATTGCGATCAGCCTCTCGAGCTGTGCGTCGGCGGGCATCCGGTCGCAACCGGCGAAACAGTGAAGATCGGCGACAAGTTTGGCCTACGGATTCGTGCCATCGGTGTGGAGCAAGACGACTGACTGCTCCCTCGACCGGTGAAAACACGCCGGAGGCTTCCTGGCTGTTGAAGTTCTGGGCAAACTGCCGTGATCGATTCCTGGATCGATGCATTCTCCGGCCTTCGCGGCACCACTTACCGTTGGTGGATCAGCGACGAGTCGTTTTCGATCGGTCTTCGTCCAGCAACGCCAACGACGACCTGGCCAATGTCCCACTGCCCAGTGTTCAGGAATGCTTTGTCCATGGTGATCCGTCGGATCGCCAATGGCGGGAAGCGACCAACCATGAGATTTCGCTGGAACAGATCGAGACGATCCGCAAGCCCGAAGTCCTGCTGTTGAAGTTCCCGGGGACGGCGGGAAGGGGTGAACGTTCCACACCATTTCCAGGAAACCAGATCCGCAAACGATTTCGTCAACACGTCGAGACCTGGACGTGGAATCCACCGGGGCATGGAGGAACATCTGGGCGGGCGACGTTGAGATCGCTCGTGCCTGCCGCGCGCGCCTGGTGCGCCGACGTCACACGGCGACGAGCCGGACCGCAAACGATGGTGGTATACGTCGGAAATAGTCTCGGTTGCTTGCCCGCGCTGGCGATCGCTGCGGATAGCCCAAGCCCGCAGTGCCAACGGGCTTGGCTGCGGAACGTGCCGGATTTGACGGAAATCGTTCCCAACGTCGCGTCCAAATACGGTCTCCGACGCCCGATGAGGGCGATGGTTCGGTCCTTGCCCGACGAGTTGGTCGCGACCCATACGGCCCGTCGCTGTCACGTTCCCACTGTCTATCTCACCTCGCAACTGGACCAGCTCGCAACGCCGCCAACGCAGGCCAACGTGCAACAGTCTCACGCGGGTCCGCACCACGTTGCGAGGCTACACGGTCTGGCACACGACGGCCTCGCCGACGAAACACACGAACCGGTCATTGAGGCAGCGTTGGACTGGATGATGGAACCATCGAATCTCGAGTGAGCACGATCGCGAGTGATCCGGTGGCCAGGATCGCGGCGTGAATCCATACGGAGCCAAACAGAGCCAATAGCGCCGCCCAGATCCACAACATCCCCAAACCGGCGTAAGCACTTCGGTGGGATGCTGCCAACCATGCCAAGGCCAATCCCAGCGGCGGCAAGACCATCAACACCGCTGTCACGACATCATGAACGGTGGTCACCATCAGCCAGTCGGTCCAGTCAATGGTCCGATTCGTCGTCGGCGCGTTCAACGCAATCGCTCCCGTGCCGTCCCACCAAACATCGCCTGCCGCCATTCCCAACCACGTTAGCCCGATCAGCAGACTCGCCTGGACGGCCAGCAGCCGTACCGAGAGCCCATTGCTGGTCGATCGTCCACTGTTGCTCGACGAGCGACCGCCATCGGGTCGCGTTTCCGCCGCAATCGCGATCGACGCCAACGACAGACTGAGGCTCGTTTCGGCAAGGCCAGACAGCCATAACAAGCGATTGCTCCAGAAAACCACGGCCAACCAAACGGCGACTTTCACGTAGCGACCGCCGACGCCAACGGCCATGCCTAGGGCGAGTGCAATACTTAGTCCAAGGTACACTTGGTAGACGCCGGTCGACTCCGTCAAGAATAGAGGTGAAATCGACGCAGACACCGCCTCACCAATTCCGGCCAACGACAGAAACTCGGCGATCTGCGACGAAGAGTGCGTTTGCCCAACTCCAAACCAATCGCCGGCGTCGACCATTCCATCAGCGAAGTAGGCTGCGGTGATCACGGCCAATGCAAAACGTATCGGTCGCACCGCATGAGCTGGTAATGGCGTGCACCACCATCGCGCCACCGGATCAAAACATCGCGCCATCATGGTGCGGTCGGCTCCGGCAAGTCCGATGCCGCGGTCAACCGGGTTTCGGGCCATTGAACGATCGACCAGTCCTCATCTTTCGATACGAGATGTGCCCGATACGGAGGCGGCGATGTGTCGTCTTCCGCCGAGCTGAGCAGCGTCGGCTCGCGTCGCATGACAATGATGTCACCGTCTCGTGCCACCGGCGGAATCAAAGGCGCAATCAAATGGGCTGCGAGACTCGGCTGATCGGCATCAACCAACGATTCGACCGCTCGCAGCATTCGCTGTTGACGGTCATCGGATCCCATGCCCGCCCATCGTGCCGGCAACAGCGACCGGCGACGGGTTTCATCCGACCGTTCAATCGACAACGTGCGAGGTTGATCGACGCGTTTGCCATGGGTGATGTAAATGGGAGTCTCGTCAAGACCGAAGTGAGTCGCCTGCAGATAAGGCCCCGCCAGCATCATCCAAGTCGCGGTTGTTTGCGACTGTCCCACGGTGCTGACAATCGACATGCCCACAACAACAAGGTGGACCAGGACCGCCAAAGTGACGATGCGGTGGATCCCCGTCACGGCGAGCGGCCGTCCTTCAGCTCCGGAATCATCGTTGGATCGCTTACTCATGCGATTCAGGTTAATTCAAGGCTGCCTTGATTCCGCAACGGCCGCTCGGATTTATTTGGCCGATCGATCAGTCGCTACCGTGAACAGGACACACCACCCGTCCCTGCGTCCATCGCAGCCCGACCCCGGTGGACGGACACTGGCGGAACGAATCCGAAATGATTCCGGCTTGGATCAATCGATCGAACTGCGCGTCCGCCGTCCCACCTTGCTCCGCTTCATAGATCGCCACGTCGTTGAGTAAGGAGGTACGCGTTGCTTGGCAAGCCGTGGCGTGCGCGGCATCACCATCACCTCGCACAAACGTGAGTGCCGCCGCGGCAAACATAGAGGTAATGGCTATTGCCAGGATCATCTCCATCAGTGTCAGCGCGGGGCGGATCATTCGAGCACCTCGAACATGTGGAACATCGGCGTGTAGATCGACAGCACGATTCCGCCGATCAAGACCGCCAGCGAAATGGTCAGTAGCGGTTCGAGCATCGCAACGGATGCATCGATCCGATTCTCCAAACGCTCTCGCAAGTGGGCGTTAGTACCTTCGAGTGACCGCGCAAACTCGCCCGATTGCTCGCCGACGCCGATCAATTGGCAGAGGGTTGGAGGGAAGTAGTTCTCGTACCTGGCCAGTTCTTCGCTTAGTTTCTCACCGCGGCGAACCCCGTGGTGGATGTCCTCCACCGCCGCGCGGACCGAACGATTTCGAACGCAGCCTCGGGCGACATCGATGGCTTCGATGGGACGATAGCCGCACTGGACCATCGAAGCGGTCGCCTCGACGAACTGCAAAACGGCCGCATCGCGGAGCCACGGCCCGATGACGGGTGCCTTCAGTAGGCAAGCATCCATTTGTTTGGCAATGCGAGGATGACGGCGACCCGAGCCCCACGCCAATCCAAGCACCCCGACAACCGGAAAGGTTATCCAACCGTACGCCAATAGAAAGCGACTGATGCCCGTTACCCACTTGGTGACCGGCGGTAAGTCGACCTCGCTGCTTTGGTAGACGGTTTCAAATTCCGGAACAACGACGACGCACATGAATACCATCAAGCCGAACCCGGCAATGGTGATCAGCGCCGGATAGCTGACTTTCTTGATGATTCGTTGACGCAGCGCCACGCGACGCTCGACTTGTTCACACACGCGTTGAAGGGCCGTCTCCAGAGAGCCACTTCGTTCGCCGAGGCGAATCTGTTGAATCTGGATCGGCGTGAAAGTTCGTGGCACTTTGGCCATGGCATCACTCACGCATCCCCCGGCCATGATCGTGCCACGCATGCGCATCAAGACGGATCGGTACCGCCGGCTGGACCGGTCCATGGCGAGTGATCCGAGCGCCTTGGGCAAGCTGAGGCCGTTGTCGAGCAGCATCAGCAACATCCGCAGCAACTGCGCCAGTGGTACCGGACGGATTCGTGTTGAGTCGCACCCGGCGGGGACGCTCCGCTTGGGGCCACCCACCTCGATCGAATTGAGTTTCCGCAAGAACGCGACAAGGCCGGATTCACTTCCGGATTGTGGTGCCGAGTTCGTCAGCGTGGAGGCCGCGTTTGCCATCACCCAGCCGCCCGATTTTCGGAGGGTTGGTCACCGTCGCGTCGGCCACCGGAAACATAGGGCGAGTCGGCGCTACGACGATCGCCGCTCGTTTTAAAATAGACTTCCTCGATCGACGTGCGGCCGGCAACAGCCGCCTCGAGACCGGCCTTCTGGAGCGGCACCATGCCCGCCTCCATGGCCATGACCTCCAACCTCGAATGCGGCACACCCGCTTCAATGGCGGTCGTGATGTCGGGCGTGATCGGCATGATCTCAAAGACAGGCATTCGGCCGGCAAATCCCGATCCCAAACAGTGTTTACAACCGGTACCGCGATAAAACGGCGTCCCGCGATCAACCTCATGCTCGGGGTCAAGTGCGTCCAACAGGCGGTCGCTGGCCTCCACTTGCGTCTTGCAATGCTCACAGACACACCTCAATAACCGTTGAGCGACGCTTCCGAGCATGGACCCGGCGATTTTGAAATGATCGACGCCCAAGTCCGCCATTCGAGCGACCGCGCCGACGGCGTCGTTGGTATGCAGGGTGCTAATCACCAGGTGGCCCGTTAAGGCCGCCTGGACGGCGGTGGCCGCCGTTTCGCAGTCGCGGATCTCGCCGAGCATGATCACGTCGGGATCCTGCCGCATGATGTACTTCAATGCATTGGCGAAACCCATTCCAAACTCATTGTCGCTCTGGACTTGATTGATCCCGTCGAGTCGATACTCCACCGGGTCTTCCACGGTGACCAGGTTGCGATCGTCGCAATTGAGATGTTGCAAAGCCGCATACAGCGTCGTTGACTTTCCGCTACCGGTTGGCCCCGTCACGACGAACATGCCGTGCGGCTTGGAGATGATGTTGGTGATCGACTTATAGTCACGCGTGGTCATGCCGATGCCCGCCAGATCAAACGTCTGCCCGCCCTCGTCGAGTAGCCGCAGCACCAATTTTTGACCATCGACGGTCGGGATCCCGCTGATTCGAAACCCGACCCGTTTTCCGTCCTCGTAGATTGTCAGGTGACCGTCCTGGGGACGCCGATTCTCCGTCGTGTCCATGTCTCCCATCACCTTGATGCGACTGACGACGGAATCTTCGATGTGATTCGGGATCGTCATGACCACCTGCAGCTCACCGTCGACCCGATAACGAACTCGCATTTCGGGCTTGTGCGGTTCCAAGTGAATGTCGCTGGCGCCCGCCGTGACGGCGCCCGACAAGATCGCTTGCACCAGCCGAACGACGGGAGCATCCTCCTGGCCGATCGATGTCAACGCCATCTCATCTTCGTCGGTTGACTCGAGCGACTCGGCCATTTCAGCAAACTTCATGTCAACGATCGTCTGCCTCGCAAACGCTCGATCGTCGTACACTCGGTTGAGCAACTGGTGCAAGTCATTGGCCAGAACGACCACCGGACGAATCTGATAGCCGGTCATCAGCTCCGCCTCCGCAATCGTTTCGATGTCGTCGGGCGCGACCATGGCAAGCGTCAAGTATCGACCCTTGACGTCGATCGCACTGGACGTCTGGCTGCGAGCAAAATCCTCCGGCAAGAGCCGCGCCACCTGAGGATTGACCGACTCAAAATCGATGTCGACGAAGGGGACACTGAACTGTTCCGCCAGAGCACCGCCGAGTTGCGCATTGGTGATCAGCGATTGTTGTACAAGCCAATCGCCGATCATCACGCCGCGCGGCTTCGACGCGAAGGCTTCGTCCATCTCGAAGGTCGTTAGCACATTTTGTGCGGTCAGGATGTCGCCGAGGCGTGGCATTGAACTTGGCTTCGGTGGGGAATGATTTGGCGGATTGGTTTGATAAACGATCGATCTTCAGAGGCGAGGGTCACTATCGCCCAGACGCTGACGACATCCCGAGTTGCAGTAGCCGATCGACCTTTTCCTCCAGCACGGTTGGGTCGAATGGCGTGATCAAGTAGTCCTGCGCCCCGGCGAGGTAGGCGCGACGAACCGTCTCCAAACTGGGGTCGAGGGAGAACACCAGCACGGGCAAGTTCGTCGCGTCAAATTCAGGACGAATCTGAATCAACCACTCCAAGCCATCTCCCTCGGGCAGCTTGGTATCGCAAATCAGCAAGTCGACCGAATGGTGGTGCAAGTAATCGACGGCTTCGCTGCCGCTGCCGACCACCGACATGTCATATCCCAGCAATTCCAGACGAAACGAGGTCAGATCCGCGAGGATCGACTCGGGTTCGACCAATAGAATGCGAGATAGGTGAGCGGCATTCATCGCGTTATCAGCCACGGCCTTCGATCGGGCAGACGGATTCATGACGGCGGCACCGACAAGACCGCAACCAACGGACGATCATTGGATGTTGCAAGGCTAGCTCACAAAAACTGCCAGAGACGGACTCCGGTGCATTAAACGGCATGATTCATACAGAACGTCGGATATTACAAATGTGATCGATCGAATCGATCGTCAGGCCAAATCGAGCCGACACGCGGTGAAAAGATTGCCCAAAGTTCACTGGGCCCCCAGGGTTCACTGGGCCATCGCTGAATCCGCAGCATGGTCTCTTCTCTTCTACGAATCGGATGATGCATGATTGATGCTTCCTCGCTGCTCGGGCTGATAAGCCTGACCGCAGTCGGACTCGTTGGCCTTCATCGCCACCAGCGTCCCAAACGCCGTCGGCACGTCGAGATTCGCCAACACGATGTTCTCGACTGCCTCCCCGTTGGCATCGTCATCATCAGCGACGCCGGTCGGATTCAATACGCCAATGCGGCGTTCCAGGCGATCGTCGGACGTCTTGATGGAAGTCTGATCGGTGTACCGATGGACGACTTGGGTTGGATACGATCGACGCCGCTGCGACAGCCCTGGCTCCCAACCGCTGATGAGTATCGTCTCTTGTTGGAGCAGCCCAGCCGACAACGCCGTGTGCTGTCGATGAGGGCGCGGCGACTTTCTCGAGATTCGGTACAGGAGGACACCGACCACAACACCCGACGCTTCGACAAGCTGACGGTCATTGCAATGCGTGATGTGACCGACGATGAGCACTACCGTGCCGAAGTCGAACTGATCTTGGCACAGAATCGACGTCGCCAAGATGAGCACCAGGAACGCGTTGAACAACTCAAACTGTTGACTCAAGTAGATGCGCTGACGGAATGCGGAAACCGTCGCGCGCTGGCCGACCAGGCCGACCTGTTGTACGACGAGTCGACCGAGTCCTCCACGCCGCTCTCTTGCATCATGTTTGATATCGATCACTTCAAATCGGTCAATGACACGCACGGACACGCGGCCGGAGATGAAGTGCTGCGACAGGTATCCGCCGCGCTTCGCGGCACCTTTGCGGCCGTCGGCCAGGTCTACCGGTATGGTGGAGAGGAATTCTGCGTGCTGCTGCCTGGACACCAGGCCGCCGAATCATGTCGGACCGCCGAACAGGTTCGGTCCACCATCGAATCCATGAGGGTTGACGTCACCGATACCCGCGAGCAGGTCTCTCCGACGGTGAGCGTCGGCGTCTCCGACCTGACGCTCGGAGCGACTTCGGCCGAGGAACTAATCGCCCAAGCCGATAAGTGCCTCTACATCGCCAAACGCCGCGGGCGTAATCAAGTCGTGCTCTACAACGAGGAAGTCGCCAACGCCCGCGTGCGGCGAAGTGACAGCAATGGTTCGTTCCTAAGATAAACTCGTTGCTAAGGTAAACGTTCGCGGAGCATGGTCGTCAGTCGCCGAACCGTCTCCGGCTGACGGTCGGCGATGTTGAGCGTCTCCAGCGCCGGCGTGGCATGGTCATAGAGTTCCACGTATCCGTCATCATGAAGGATCAGGCGATACCGAGTCGTTCGAATCGTACGTGCTTTTTTGAAATAGCTCACCGCGGGACGACCTTCCCTGCGTGGTTCTTGCAGAATCGGTACGAGTGAAGAGCCCTGGCAGTACGTGGGTATGTCCAATTCGGCTAACTCGCAAAGCGTCGGGAACAGATCGATCGTTTCGACAACCGAATCCGACGCCATTCCGGCAGACGAGATCGTTGGCGCGACGACGATCAGTGGCGATCGCAACGATTCTTCAAACAGGGCGTGCTTTCCCCAGATGCCGTGTTCGCCCAGATGCCATCCGTGGTCACCCCACAAGACCACAATCGTGTTCGTTGCCGCCGGGCTTTGCTGGAGCGCCGCCATCAATCGCCCGACATGCGCGTCGGCATAGCTGACACAGGCGGCATAATGTCGTCGGACACGCATGGCGAATTCGGGATCGCCATTTGGATCCCTGCCAAACCGATCGTACTTCATGAATTCACCGGACCGATGCCAGGTCGTGCGCCCGCTGGGTCGATTAGGATGTGGCGTTGCCGGTAAGTCGATACCGTCATAGAGATCTCGATACTTTCTTGGCGCTCCGAACGGCAAGTGAGGCCGCAGCAGACCAACGGACAGGAAGAATGGCTTGGCGGCATCCGCGGACAGCTGACGCAATTGCGCGAGTGATTCTTCGACGGTGACGCCATCGGGGTAAATGGAATCATCGCCCTCCACCGATTGAATGACATCCATCTCGACTTGGCCGCCCCGCGGCGCGTCAATTCGAATCTCGCCGTGAGCGAGTCCATGCATCCAACCTCTTGGATCGCCCCATGCCCCCGCTGGCAATAAGTGGCGGTCCCAGGAGTCGGGCATTTCCAAAATCGAATCGTCATCCCAACGCTCGCCACCGCGGCCACCTGGATGATGCGATACCTTGCCGACCGAAACCGTCGTGTAGCCGCGTTGGCGAAACCAGGACGGCAAGCTTGGGTAAATGTTCGAAGTCGCGTACGGATCCGATGAACTCGCCGAATTCACTGCCATCGATTGAGCGCGGCGAAATAACGCGTCGTTCCCCGACGAACCATAACGTCCAGTCAGAAGCGTGTATCGCGATGCGCCACACGTTGGAGCCTGCACATAATGGCGCCGGAACAACATCCCGCGGCTGGCCAACGCGTCAATGTTCGGAGAATGAATCTGTTCGACACCATAGCACCGCAGCTCAGGACGCAAATCGTCGACGCAAATCAGCAGCACATTCTGTCGGGCCGATTGCCCCCAGAGCGGATCGAAAACGAGCAACGAGGTGATTACCATCGCGGCCACGTGGATGGACAAATTCATCGAGAATTACACGGTTTCATAGAAAGAGGCAGGTTCGTGAACAGAGACCCATGGGCATGACCACCATGGGCCTCCACGAAAGATCACTCTGTCCAAGACACTCATGATACTCCGTCCAACGTCCCATCCATGGTCGCCGACGACCTGGCTCGAACCAACTGTTTCGGGGAGATCCCATAGACGCGTTTGAATGCTCTTGAAAATTGAAAGGCATCGGAGAACTGCAGTTGCTCCGCCACATCTTTCACCAACATGCCTTCCTCGACCAACAACTCCGCAGCGTGATTCATTTTCCGGCGTAGTAGAAAGTGATACGCATTGACTCCCGCGAACCGCCGAAACAGTCGCGACAAGTGAACCGGCGTCAGATCACATGCGGCGGCAACCTGCTCAATGGTATGCAGCACCAGGTAGTTCGTTTCGATATGACGTCGAACTCGTTCATACGTTGAGTAGGCGCGTGGCATCGCCGCGCTCTCGTTGAGACCATTCTGCCGGACTTTGGCGAGCATCAGTCTTACCAGCTGACCACAAACGGCCTCGGCGCCGTCAAGATCGCTGCGTGCTTCCCGATCGAGTAGCTCAAACAGCTCGACCAACTCATTCATGCGAGTGACTCGAATTGGGGAATGCTCCAGCAGGCCCGCCGCGCGCAGAAGTGCCTGGGCTTCGTGTCCCGCCAGATCGACGTAAAACTTTCGCATTCGCTGCCGAGGCGAATTGACGATGCGATGGGGTGTGGTTGGTCCATAAGCGAACACCAACCCAGGAGACAACGAATGAACATGCCCGTCGATCGTGAGTTCGCCTCGACCTTCAGTGACCATTTCCATCCCGTAGTACGCGAACCCGTCGCGTTGGATCAAATAGTCGGGGTGCGTTCGCTCGACACCGCCACAAATGACGGTCAGCGCCGCTGCGGGGGACGGCCGCAAATTGAGGTAATATCGTCTCGCTTCGGACACCTGCGATGAGACGAAGTCCGGCTCCGGATCAAAGCTGCCGAGCGGAGTGGGTCGCGCCATCAAGGATCATCCGGTGGATCACCGGCCACTTACAGGTTAAAAATCCACATGAATATATCAGCTTCGGCTATGGCTCACCAGCGAGCCCAGTAACACAATTCAAGCCTTTAGAACACCGAAAAGTGCATCACATGCTCCCTATCGAGAAGTTTACGTTCGGAATTGGCGATCGATTCGCCCATCAAGCGGCCGCGCAGTTGCGTGCCTTCGTGCGGCTCAGTGATGAAGGCGTCGACGTCACACCGGTTTGGAACAAATCCAATCGCGAGCACTCCTTCGTCGGGTCCCAGCCCCAGAGCGTCTACGATGCCGGCGAGGCGGCGACAAAGGCACTGGGGTGGGATAAGGCATGGCACGTTGACGCCGACCACATTCAGCTGGAGACGGTGGCGCCGTTTCTTCCTTGCAGCGACTTTTTCACGATCGACGTCGCGGACTCGATCGGCAAGGTGGCGCCACCAGACCAAATTGACGCGTTCATGAGCTGGCACCCGGAATTGCTCGGCGAATTGCAACTGGACGGATTGTCCAGCCCGATGAACGTAACCGAAGCAGACATCCGGCGAGTCGCCGAGCAATATTTGTCGGCAGTGAAGGAAGCTGCCGTCATCTACCGGCACATTGCCGCCGAGAAAGGCGCCGACAACATCATCGCGGAAGTCTCCATGGACGAGACGGACTCACCCCAGACGCCGCCGGAGCTACTGATCATTTTGGCGGCCATCGCCGATGAGGGCATTCCAGTCCAAACGATCGCTCCAAAGTTCACGGGCCGATTCAACAAAGGCGTTGACTATGTCGGAGACCTCGAACAGTTCCGACGCGAGTTCAATGATGACGTGGCCGTCATTGCTCACGCGGTCCAGACTTACGGACTACCGGGAACGCTGAAGCTGAGCGTTCACAGTGGTAGCGACAAGTTCAGCCTCTACCCAATCATTCGAGACTGCTTGCGACGAACCGGAGCCGGACTACATCTGAAAACCGCCGGCACGACCTGGCTAGAAGAGATCATTGGGCTCGCGGAGGCCGGAGGCGACGGCTTGGCGTTGGCCAAAGAGATCTACGCCTATGCTCGCGATCATGTCGACGAGTTCTGCGCACCCTACGCAAGCGTGATTGATATCGATGTCGCTCAGCTACCCGACGCGGAAACGGTCAATGATTGGAGTGGCCCACGCCTGGCCAGCGCGATACGCCACATCCAAGACAACGAGCACTTCAATCCACACATGCGTCAGCTACTCCACGTGTCGTTCAAGATCGCGGCCAAACAGGGCGCGCGGTACACCGACATGCTGAAAGCCAACGAGGCGATCGTTGGAGCTGAGGTGACCAAGAATATTTACGAGCGACATCTTCGCCCGCTGTTTGTTGGCGACGACTTAGCGAGTTGACACAGCGCTGTCGCGGCGTTTTCACTCCATTTCATTTCACTGCAACCATTTCATTGACGACAACCAGAGTACGACATCATGCATCTTCCCAAGGTTCCCCTGACCGTCGGACTCCTCGCGTTATCGGGGCTCGTATCGGCCGACCAGCCCGGTACTTCGATACCTCCGCACCCAATGGTCGCACCGTCAATCCAAGAGATCGATGCTGCCGTAGCCAAGGGTCCGTTTTCGCCGGATTGGCCGTCGCTGGAAACCTACGAGATCCCGCAGTGGTACAAAGATGCCAAATTCGGCATTTTCATCCACTGGGGCGCCTACAGCGTGCCGGCATTTGGTAGCGAGTGGTACCCGCGACAGATGTACATCGATACGAAACGACGCGGCGACAATTTCTTTGAGCATCACCGCGAAACCTATGGGACGCAAAAGCAATTTGGCTACAAGGATTTCATTCCGAAGTTTAAAGCGGAGAACTTTGACGCATCGCGTTGGGCCAAACTGTTTAAGGAAACCGGTGCGAAGTACGTCGTGCCCGTCGCCGAACATCATGATGGTTTCCCGATGTATGACTGTTCATTCACTCGCTGGAATGCGTCGCAGATGGGTCCGCGACGCGATGTGATCGGCGAGTTAGCCAAGGCGATCCGGAAGGAGGGACTGAAGTTCGGCGTTAGTAGCCACCGCGCCTTCAACTGGATGTTCTATGTCCGAGATGAGTCGTTTGACAACGCCGATCCCCAATACGCGGATCTGTACGGACGCCACATGCCGTTTCTGTTCCGTGATGATGCGGCCGACTATCAGAATCACTTCCCACCGCAGGACGAGCAGTTTCGCGACGATTGGCTTGCGAGATCCTGTGAATTGATCGACAAGTATCAGCCCGATCTATTTTGGTTTGACTTTGGAATCACGCCTGGTTTGCGAGAATCCAGTTACGAGGACAATCCATTCTCTGGTCATCTCCAACGCTTCGCCGCGTACTACTACAACAAGACCGCCGACAATGACTCGATTGGCGTCATCAATTACAAGTGGCAAGCGTTCCCCGAGTCGGCGGCAGTCCTGGATAAGGAACGATCCAAGATGGCTGAGATCCGCACCCCGTTTTGGCAAACCGACACGGCCGTCAGTTCCAGTTCATGGGGTTACACCGAAAACCAGCGATACAAGACTCCGGACCGCCTGGTGGACGACCTTGTCGACATCGTCAGCAAGAATGGCTGTCTATTACTCAATGTGGGGCCGAGAGCCGACGGCACGATTCCGGATGAGGACCAGGAAATCCTGCGAGCGATTGGTGGTTGGCTCCAAATCCATGGCGAGGCGATCTACGAAACAACTCATTGGAGTACATTCGGCGAGGGTCCCACCAGCGTTTCCACGGGCCACGTTTCCGAATCGAAAGACAAGCCATTTACGGCGGACGACCTGCGTTTTACCGCACGAGGAGATGTGTTGTACGTGACCGGGCTCAAATGGCCCGATGACCACAAAGTCAGCGTGAAGACTCTCGCCTCCGGTGGGGAGCACTTCCCCGACGCGATCGGCTCGGTGATGCTGTTGGGACATGAGTCACCGGTTCATTTCAGTCGAGACGAGGACGGACTTCATGTGGAACTACCGACCGATCACCCCTCCGAATTTGCTTACGTTCTCAAGGTCACCAAGTAGATGGCGTCATCCCCGCCCAAGCCGGCCTTGGGCAAGACCGGCGTGATCCTCCCGCCGATCGTCTTCGGCACCAGTTCGCTTGGAAACTTGTACCAAGTCATCGACCCGCTCGTGAAACGTGACATCATCTCCGAATGGTTCCGTCAGAGCGACGGGATCGTCGCAGTCGACACGGCAGGCAAGTATGGCGCGGGCCTGGCGCTGGAGTCGATCGCCGAATCGTTGACGCACTTGTCGATCGAACCCGAGCAAATTCTGATTAGCAACAAACTCGGATGGCGACGCGTCCCACTTTCCGGCGACGAGCCAACGTTCGAGCCCGGCGCGTGGGTGGGACTCGAGCACGATGCCGTCCAAGACATTGGCTACGAGGGTATCCTGCGTTGCTGGACGGAGGGCGATGAATTGCTCTCACCCTATCGAGCCGACTTCGTCTCGGTCCATGATCCCGATGAGTATCTAGCTGCTGCGACGGACGATAGCGACCGCGAGTCGCGTTGGACCGACATCCTGGACGCCTATCGTGCACTTGGTGAACTGAGAGATCGCGGCGAAGTGCAGGCAGTCGGCGTCGGTTCCAAAGACTGGCGAGTCTCCCAGCGAATCTCGAACGCGGTTGAATTGGACTGGGTGATGCTTGCGACCAGTTTGACGATCTATAGTCACCCACCAGCTTTGCTTGACTTCGTCGAGACGCTTCGACAACGCCAAATCGCTGTGATCAACTCGGCAGTTTTTCACGCCGGCTTTCTCATGGGCGGATCGTTCTTCGATTATCGCCCCGTGGGTAATACGCCAGAGGACGTCGCGCGTCTGAGTTGGCGAGAACGATTTCATCGCGTTTGCGCCGATCACGCTGTTGCGCCAGCCGTCGCGTGCGTCGCATTCGGTATGTCACCACCCGGCGTGGTCGCCACGGCTTTGAGCAGCAGCCGACCTGAACGCATCGCCGAACATGTTCGACTAGTCGACCAGAAGCCACCTGCAGAGTTTTGGCAATCCATGGTGGAAGCGGAACTCTTGGAGAACGACGTCGTCGAGACGCTGCTCCGCTAAACCACCACCAGCCTGATACGAATCAGCGCGGCAACCACCATTTGATGGATCCGACTCGATGTCTGAACAAGCTCCGAGGACCCAGCCTGTCGTCGTCCCACGCCAGTACCTAATCCCATTCATTCTCACGACGTGTTGCTTTGCACTCTGGGGATTTGCCAACGACATTACCAATCCGTTGGTCAAAGTGTTCAAGGAAGTCTTTCAGATTAGCAACCGCGAAAGTGCGTTTGTTCAGTTTGCCTTCTATGGCGGCTACTTCACGATGGCGCTGCCGGCCGCATTTTTCATTCGGCGGTTCTCGTATCGCGCGGCCATCATCATCGGCTTTGCTTTGTATGCCGTCGGTGCCTTGTTAAGTATTCCCGCCAGCCTGAATGCCAATTTTTGGATCTTCATCGCCGGATTCTACATTCTCACATTCGGCCTGGCATTCCTGGAAACAAGTTGCAATCCATACATCCTATCGATGGGGCCGCCCGAGACGGCGACGCGGCGGCTCAACCTGGCCCAGGCTTTCAACCCAATCGGTTCACTGACGGGCATGTTCGTGATGACCACCGTCATTGCGCCCTACCTGCAAGTGAGCCAATTTCGTTCGGACATGGAGTCCAAGAATCCAGCCGTCACCCAGTACGTTGTTGACCAGTATCCAGACGGTCTTCCCAATTTCGATCAAGAGTTTGGTGCGCTCGACGGAGCCGTCGCCTCTGGGTTGGCCAAGATGAAGCAAACGGCACCGGATGAATTCCTCAAGATTCAGCAACATGATTTGGGCGTGGTCCGAACCCCGTACGTGGCCGTTGCAGCGGTTGTGTTGGTGTTTTTGGCCCTCTTTGCCGTCACCAAGATGCCGTCGTTTGCGACCGAACAGCCTGACGCTCCATTCAAGGTGGTCGCCTCGCGTTTGCTCGCCAAAGCTCACTATCGAGAAGGTGTCATCGCGCAAGCCTTTTATGTCGGCGCTCAAATTACTTGCTGGACGTTCATCATCCACTACGGCATGGAACTGGTCGGGCTATCACTTGCCGAAGCCCAGTGGTGGAACATTGGTGCCATGTTCATTTTCCTGGTCAGTCGATTCATTTGCACGTTCATGCTTCGATTTGTCAGTCCTGGCCGACTGCTGGCGGCACTCGCGATCGCTGCGGTGGCCTTAACATTGGGAGCGATTCTCCTGGAAGGTCAGCCAGGCTTAGTTTGCTTGGTGCTCATCTCCGCATGCATGTCATTGATGTTTCCGACGATCTATGGCATCGCGTTGAAAGACTTACCAGCCGAGGAGGCGAAGTTGGGATCGGCGGGATTGATCATGGCCATCGTCGGCGGTGCATTGCTGCCACTGATGCAGGGATGGTACATCGACCTTGGGGGCGTGCGAAACTCGTTCTATCTGCCGCTGGTGTGTTTCGCCGTCATCGCCATTTTTGGGTATCGAACCTTCACACAATTTGAACACAACGCTAAGGCCGAACCCGCAACCTCGTCTTGAACCAGATTTCATTTCCACATTTCGTTCTCGCGAGATCTCGCCCGCCTGAACCTCGCTCCGCGCGGCGGGCTTGCCGAATTGCTAAGCTATGCGTCGATGGCAACTGCACTCGACCCCCATTTCCTTCCACGTGAGGTTTAGCATGCGTTCGTTTGTAAAGAGTTTGGCCGTATTTGCGGTCGCCGGTCTATCGGCTGTCGCCGGCAACAGCGTCGCCAAAGCGGATGGACTCCAGCTCGATTCGGCCAACTCCAAGATCGAGTTCGTCGGCACCAAACCCGGTGGCAGCCACGACGGTGGCTTTAAAGACTTCACGGCCTCGGCGACCATCGATCCGGCGAATCCCCTCTCCGGCACGCTCTCGATCGAAATCGATTCGACAAGCCTATGGTCCGATCACCCGAAACTGACCAATCACTTGAAGAATCCCGATTTCTTCGACGTTCGTAAATTTCCGAAGATTTCTTTCAAGTCGACGGAGATGATGCCAGGCGAGTCCGCCGGAGCTGGGATGGTCAAAGGTGAAATGACCATGTTGGGCAAAACCAATGAAGTTGAATTCCCCGTCACTTGCGCCGTGGACGGAACGACTTGCACGTTAACCGGTGAGTTCAAGATCGATAGGACAAAGTGGGGCATGAACTACGGTCAAGGGAAGGTCGACAATGACGTTTCCATCAAAGCGACGCTTGCGTTCAAGATGTAAGACGCTGTCGTTGCGGATACATTGTGTCGTTGACTTCCCAAGTCGTCGCTAGTTGTTTGATCATCCCCGCGTTGATCGCGGGGATTTTCGCATGGGCGACCGGTTGGTTTGCTCGACGAGTCCGAAGCAAGAACTCGGATGGTTCGGACCCTGCGCGGCCCAACGACGCGAAGGCGTCGAACGGATTGGAAACCGCTGGCGGCGTCATCGCGGCGATCGGCTGGTGCATGGCGATGATGGCCGCCATGGGAATGCGACAATGGGTCGGCAGCGAGACCGGGCTGGTTGAAACAATCGTCGGCGTCGAGTCTTGGCAGAGAACCATCTGGCCGATGATATTGTTCGGCATCGTGTTGAGCATCGGTGCCGCAACGCAACCCGATCGCGGAGCCTCGCGGTATGCACTTGCTGGCCTCACGGCGGCTCTGGCGGCATTCATGACGCTGCCGAGCGGCGAGAACTGGTCAGATCAATTGCCTCTGCATCGGTCGTGGTCTGGTCTCATGGTGGCTTCCTGCCTCGCCAATGCGTGGGCGTTGGAATCACTCGTTCGTCAGCGTGGTGATCGATGGTGCCCGTTGGTGCTGTTGGCCGGATTCGCCACCCCGGCCATGCTGACCGCACTCAACTACGCGGCGCCGGCGGAATGGGTGCTGGCATCGATCGCCGCCACAGTTGGGGCGACCGGGGTCATCGCTTGGCAAGCCTCGCGAGGTGCATCCAGTGCCGCCTGGATGGTGGTCTTTCCAGGGTGCGTTGTCATTGCATCGATGACGATGACAGCTCGGTTTTATACGTACGAGGACTATCCGCGATGGGTCTACTCGATCGCCCTATTCCTGCCCGCGATGATCCGGTTCATCGATTTACCGATCCAATCGCGCAGTTGGCGACTCCGGGTCCCCGTGGCCGCATTGGTTGCCATTGGCTTGATGTTGGCTTGTGCCAACGAACTCATTTTGAGCGAACCCACCGAGAACTGGTAACTCGGCGCTGCCCATTCGCACTCGCCACGGGACTGGTTCGGACCGCCGATGGACACGCGAAGTCCCTATAACGGTTCAATTCTATGAATTAGTCCGACGGTGACGGGCATCGTGCAGGACACTGTCGACTGTTGATGGCTTTGAGAAGTCGATTCGGTGGGGGCGTCTATAATCCAACAACCATGTTTGTTCATCGGAACCGTTTGCAGCATCTCCTGCGCCCGACGCACTATCGAGATCCTGATCATTACGCCAGCGAAACCAAACAACTGTTCCGCGCATCATGGCAGTTCGTCTGTAGCGTCTCCGAGGTGCAGCAGGACGGGGACTTCCGAACCGTGGAACGATTTGGCGTACCGATCCTGGTTCGGAATTTCGGCGGTGTCTATCGAGCGTTCCAAAACATCTGTCCACATCGACATTCGATGCTGACATGCGAAGCCTCTGGCAACAGCCCCGTGCTGAAGTGTCAGTATCATGGCTGGCAGTTTCAGTGCGACGGCCGCACCGCAAAGATCCCCGAGCCGCGCGCATTCAGACCATGGGATCGGGACAACGCACGCCTGACACCGGTGCGATTGGAACGTTGTGGCGATCTATTGTTCGTTTGTCTGGACCAGGAGGCTCCGTCGCTGCGTGATTGGCTGTCACCCTATTTTGATACCATCGAAAATGTGTTTTCGCGGCCCGATTGGCGAATGGCGGAAGCCTGGGACTTCGACGCGGCGTGCAACTGGAAGGTCGTCATCGAGAACACGCTGGAGTCCTATCATGTCGCCGAGGTCCATCCCAATTGGATGGACGGGCAACTGCCGGCGGAGGAGCATTCCGAGCACGAACTGGATGAGCGATACACGATGCTCCGTTTCAGCAATCAGACCGGCCTTCAAGCCCGAGCCGTCCGAGCATGTCAGCAGCTTGGCGGAACACCCATCCAAGGTTATTGGCACCTTCACGTGCACCCGAATCTGGTCTTTGTGTTTACCGACACGTTCAACTATTTCGCGACGACGATTCCGACGGGTCCTGAAACGTGCCAGGTTCAAATGAGGATGTTTCCGTTTTGGCCTTCGACCAACAATCCATGGAAGATGGGCCTTCGATTTGCCTGCTGGCGAATCAGTCGGCGGATGACACGGACGATCTTTGGTGAGGATCGAACCATTTACGGCGCTCAGCAACGCGGGATCAGCCGGAGCCCACATCGAGGCGTGATCGGAATTCGCGAAGAACGTATTTTCCAGTTTCAGGAGTACATCTGCCGGCGACTCTCCATCCCGCCTGAACCGCACCCGGCCGACATCGCGACCGAACCTTCCTCCTCTGGGATGTGATGAGCGGCTGGATGACTCGATAGGTGTGACGCGGTTGGCCCAAACCGCAATCGCCGCCTATGATTTCACGACAACCAGCATCACGTCCAGTCAACCTTGAACGATGCCAACACGTCGAGTTCGAGGTATCCTGTATGATGACGATGAATGGAGATGTGCCGCCAATCGCCACCGTTGATTAAATTCACCGTGCGGGATGATTGGCTGCAAGACTCGGCAATCGAAACGCGAATAAAATGGTCCCAGGGGGGGTGATCGCGTTTCATTGGTCCGGCACGACTCAGGAACCGTTACCCAGCGACGTGTGCGCGAGCTGAATTCGGCAACCAAGTCGGCATAAGTTTTCATCTGGGTGCAGTTGGTTAGGTGTTGTTTATTTCCCGTTTCTTTGGAGGGACTCGCCCGTGAAGTTTCTGTCAATCGCGTTGTTGTTGGCAGGCATGCTAGCGTCATCGGTTCAGGCCGCCCAACGGCCAAACGTGTTGTTTGTGTTTGCCGATGATTTGACGTACGAGGCGGTTCGCGCCTTCGGGCATACGGATATCGACACACCCAACCTGGATGAACTCGCTCGGCGAGGAACGACCTTCACGCATGCGTACAACATGGGTGCCTGGGGTGGCGCCGTTTGCATTGCCAGCCGAACGATGCTCAATACCGGACGGTTTGTTTGGAACGCGAAGACGTCCAATCTCAAGGCGATGACCCAGCAGAACCAGATGTGGTCGCAACGCATGCACGACGCCGGCTACCGGACATACATGTCGGGAAAGTGGCACGTTTCGGCAAACGTCCCATCGATTTTTGATGTCAGTAAGCACATCCGAGGCGGGATGCCTCAGCAAACTTCGGAGGGATACAACCGCCCCATCGACGAAGCCGACTATGCCGACGGTTGGAAACCCTGGGACCGTCAATACGGTGGATTCTGGGAAGGAGGTCAACACTGGAGTGAGGTGCTGGCTGACGACGGGATTGAGTTCCTACAGCAGGCTGCCGAAGAAGAACAACCATTCTTCATGTATCTCGCCTTCAACGCGCCTCACGATCCAAGGCAGTCTCCGCAAGAGTATGTCGATCGATACCCACTCGATCGAATCGAAGTGCCCTCCGATTTTCTGTCGACCTATCCCCACGTTGAAGAGGCGTGTGGCAAGAATCTACGGGATGAGCGGCTGATGCCTTACCCGCGGACTCCCTATGCGGTCAAGGTGAATCGACAGGAGTACTATGCGTTGATCACGCACACGGACGAGCAGATCGGCCGGATTCTGGCCGCACTCGACGAGACTGGCCAAGCCGACGAGACCTACATCTTTTTCACGGCGGACCATGGTCTTGCCGTTGGACACCATGGCCTGTGTGGAAAGCAGAATATGTATGACCACAGTGTTCGTGTGCCATTCATGGTGGTCGGCCCGGACATCACGCCCGGCGCTCGAATTGAAACCCCCATTTACCTGCAAGACGTGATGGCAACTTCATTAGAATTGGCGGGTGACAGCAACCGAGATGGGGTGGAGTTCAAGAGCTTAATGCCCCTGTTGAGTGGTGAGGCCGACTCACACTATGACGTGATCTATGGGGCATACATGGAACGCCAACGAATGGTCACCGACGAAAACTGGAAACTGATTCACTACCCGACCGCCGGTGTCGTTCGCATGTTCGACCTGGCGGACGATCCATTGGAAATGAACGATCTCGCCAATGAACCCGAGCATGCCGCCAAGCGATTGGAATTGCAAACTCGACTGCAGGCACTCATGGACTCCATGAATGACCCGATCGCGTCTCCCACCACCGTTGGCAGCTGATCACTCGAACCGAGCGACACCCAATGCGCCGCTCCAACCTGATGAACATTTGCCTTTCGAGTCACGTTAGGACGATTGGTGTTTCAACAAGTCACTAAACGGAATCCACCCTCCCTCGAGAGGGTCGCGAAGGAGCCTGCGACGAAGCGGGGAGGAGTGTTGTTGAATGCGAGGCAAGCTTCACGACGGATTCATCCCCCTACCCGAGGCCCCGTTCCGTGGCTTCGACCCCACCGATTCAGAGTGAACTGAGATGTATCGACACCAATGCCGCATGAGGCGGTCGATGGATTGGATTGCATCGCTCGTGATGATTCTGGTGGCGGGACCCGCGGCCATTCAATCCGACGCGAACGACGAAGAGGAGCGGGTCCCAGCCGAAGTCGACTTCAACGCGCACATCCGCCCAATCTTCACGGCGCACTGCTCGGCATGCCATGGCGGAGTGATGCAGGCTGGGGACGTGTCGTTCGCGTACCGTGACCAGGTGCTTCCGCCGGGTGGCTGGATTGTTGAGCCGGGCGATCCCGATTCGTCGATCTTGATGGAACGCGTTCTTTCAGATGATCCTGACATCTGCATGCCACCGCCCGAGCATGGCCCGCCGTTGTCGCCGCATGACACAGAACGACTGGCAACCTGGATACGACAAGGCGCCCCTTGGTCGAATCATTGGGCTTTCGAGGGACCGAAGCGCCCGCCCATTCCCGATGTGGAAGATCCCTCTTGGCCACTTCGCCCGATGGATCACTACGTACTGGAAAAACTGGACGGCGAAGGCATCGAACCGTCGCCGGATGCCGACCCGGAACGTTGGCTTCGCCGAGTCACGCTCGATTTAACCGGATTACCACCCACCATCGACCAACAAGATCGTTTCTTGGCGGAGTTGACCGGGACTGAATCGTCGCCAGCCCACCAAGAACGTGCCTACGCCGATGTCGTCGACGGACTACTTGACTCGCCCGCGTATGGCGAGCGTTGGGCGAGCGTTTGGCTGGACCAGGTGCGCTACGCCGACTCGAAGGGACTCGGATTGGATGGACGTCGCAATATTTGGAAGTACCGGGACTGGGTCATCACGGCATTGAACCGAGACCTGCCATACGACCAATTCACCATCAAGCAAATCGCCGGTGACCTCTTGCCCGAGGCCAAACTCGAAGACCAAATCGCGACGGCCGCCCATCGACTGACACAATCCAACGAGGAGGGTGGTACCGACGATGAAGAATTCCGCATCGCGGCGGTACTGGATCGAGTGAATACAACGTGGCAAACATGGCAGGGTGTCACCTTCGGCTGCGTCCAATGCCATAGCCATCCCTATGACCCATTTCGTCACGAGGAGTACTATCAGTTTGCCGCATTCTTCAATAACACGGCCGATTGCGACTTGAACGAAGAGTGGCCAACGATCCAGGTTCCTCTCGACGTGGCTCAATACGATGAAGCGGCGGTCCTGGACCAGCAAATCCAGTCGCTGCGACGACAGATATGGGACCGCGAGTTCGAATTACTTCTCGACGACAGTCCCTGGACTCCCCTGTTGAATTTGCAGGCAACGTCCAGCAACGCAACCCAATTGGCCGTTGAACGAAAAGACGGCCATGATGAGTTCTACACCGTCGGGACGATCAGTCGCGACGCCGACATCACGCTGGACGCCCCCTTGCCCGGCGATATGCAGCAACTCACGGCATTCCGCATCACGGTCATGCCACTGGAACCCGAGTCGGCGATATCGGACTCCGAGTGGGGATTCTCGCTGTCGCACGTCGAAGCGCATTTGATGGTGCCCGGAGAAGATTCCCCGCGACCAATCGAGCTGAAACGCGTCATCATCGACGAGCCCGATCCATTCGTGGACCCGCAAGCCAGCTTGAACGCCAAGTCTTGGCAGGGCTTCTCTGCTTACACGCGGTTGCACCATTCGCGCCAAGCAGCATTCCTGCCCGCAGATCCAGTTGAGATTCCTCCCGAATCCCGACTTCGAGTCACCCTGAAGCACCGTCGATACATCCTGTCAGCGTTTGCGTTGATTGCCAAACGAGGCTACCTGGACGTTTCCGACGACGCGCGATTATCGGAGCTGTTATCCGATGCGGACGTCTCGTCGCAACGTGAACGTCTCGACCAACTCCAACAACGGCGTTCCAGGATTCCTTCGACATCGGTTCCAATCCTACGCGAACGTTCGGACCATCTATCTCGACCGACAAACGTCTTCATTCGCGGCTTATTTCTGACCAAAGACCAACGCGTGATGCCGGGTACACCCGCTTCGTTGCCACCGTTGCCGGATGATCTCCCCGCGGATCGTCGCGGGATGGCTCAATGGTTGGTCAGTTCAGACAACCCTCTAACGGCTCGTGTCCACGTCAATCGCATTTGGTCGCGTTTATTCGGTTCGGGTCTTGTCGCCACCGAAGAAGACTTCGGATCGTCTGGTGAGGCGCCGTCGCACCCGGACTTGCTCGATTATCTGGCGGTCACCTACCAAGATGATTACCGGTGGAGCACGAAGCGTTTGCTGCGTGAGATCGTGCTTTCCAGGACCTACCGTCAAAGTGCGATGATTCGTTCATCACTGCTCGATCGCGACCCGGCCAATCGGTTGCTTGCACGGGGCCCGCGGCATCGTCTTTCGGCGGAAATCGTCCGGGATCAGTCATTGGCACTGGCCGGTCTGTTGAGCGAACGCTCATTTGGACCTCCTGTGCATCCACCCATACCGAGCGGTGTTTGGAATCCGTTTCAGGGCAGCGATCGATGGCAAACGCCTCAAGAAGGCGGCGAGGACCGCTACCGTCGATCCGTCTACACGTACACCAAACGCAGTATTCCATACCCGATGTTCGCTGCATTCGACTCGCCATCTCGCGAATTTTGTAGCCCACGTCGGTTGCGTTCCAATACACCACTGCAAGCATTGATGACACTGAACGATCCAACATTCATCGAATCCGCCCAAGGCTTAGCGGCCCGCATGCACGATTCGTCGGATGACGTGTCGGCGCGGATTCGTTACGGACTCCGGTTAGTGACGTGTCGGCAACCCAACGATGCCGAAGTCCACGAACTAATGACGATGACTCAGCAGTTCGATAACACCGATTCGATGCAGCAACTGGTCAATGTGGCGAGCGTGCTATTGAACCTCGACGAAGTCCTGATGAAGTAATGAGACGATGATGCGAACACCATTGGAGGAACTTCGTTGGACGAGTCTCCGCGATCAAACGCGGCGTCATTTTTTGCGTGACTGTGGCACGGGATTGGGTGCGATTTGGCTCGCGATGAATGGTTCGGCCAGGGCAGCCAATGAGCATTTGCCGATTCATCAGGGCTCCAATCCACTTAGCCCCCTGCAGCCGCCACTCCCCGCGAAGACAAAGCGGATCATCTATCTCCACATGATCGGCGCCCCTAGCCAGTTGGAACTATTTGATTACAAACCCGATCTCGATCGACTCAACGGAAAGGATTGCCCGAGCGAATTTCTCGAGGGAAAACGGTTTGCGTTCATCCAAGGAACGCCGCAGATGCTGGGTCCCCAGTATCCGTTCCAACAGCATGGAGATAGCGGTGCGTGGATTTCCGATCGTCTGCCGCAACTGTCAAAGCATGCCGACGATCTTTGTTTCATCAAGACGATGCAGACGGAGCAGTTCAATCACGGTCCGGCGCAGCTGATGGTTCACAGTGGACAGTCTCGAATGGGATACCCGTCGATCGGCTCTTGGGTAACGTGGGGCTTGGGGTCGGAGAATGAAGACCTACCTGGATTCATGGTACTCCTGTCGGGCGGACGCCAGCCGCGGGCGGGTAAGGCACTGTGGAGTTCTGGTTTTCTGCCATCGGTGTACCAGGGGGTCCAATGCCGTTCCAAAGGCGATCCCGTGCTGAACATATCGGATCCGCAAGGCGTTTCCAGACAGGATCGCCGCGCGATGCTCACCACACTGAACCGCCTCAATGAACGGTCGAATCAAGAGTTCGGTGACCCAGAAACGCTGACGCGCATCGCGCAGTATGAGATGGCATTTCGAATGCAAACGGCTGTTCCAGAAGTCATGAACATTGACGACGAACCGGCGCACATCCACGAGCTCTATGGCACCGAGCCGGGAAAGGAATCGTTCGCGAACAACTGCCTGTTGGCGCGGCGTCTGGCCGAACGAAATGTACGTTTCATCCAGTTGTTCGATTGGGGATGGGATTCCCATGGGGCCGCCAAGAGCGAGGCACTCAACGAAGGCTTCAAGGCAAAGTGCCAGCAGATCGATCGACCCATCGCCGCCCTGCTGACCGATCTGAAGCAACGAGATTTGCTGAAAGACACCTTGGTCATTTGGGGCGGCGAGTTCGGTCGAACACCGATGCGGGAGAATCGGGGTGGAACCGAGATGAGGTTTGTCGGTCGAGACCACAACCCAGAGGCATTCACTATCTGGATGGCAGGCGGCGGCGTCAAACCCGGCCTGACTTATGGCGAGACGGATCCTGTCGGCTACTCAGCCGCCATCGATCCAGTCCACCTTCGCGACTTTCACGCAACCATCCTGAGACTATTGGGATTCGATCACAACCGGTTGACCATGCCTTTCCAAGGACTCAATCAAAAGCTAACGGGCGTCAAACCGGCGCATGTCATCGAAGACATCCTAGCGTGAACTTGACTGATTTCATTCCAACATCGGAGTCGACAAGTCAGTGTAGTTCAGTCGTGATCTCCGACTCCGTCAGGTAGAATCGTTAGGTCAATCGTGATGGTTTCAAATCAGTCTCCTTGGTCGACCGCGATGCTTCTTTTGAACTAAGAACGAAGGTACTTGTTTACCGTGCCGTGATGGGTAGCGGCAGGGCCAGCGGGTTCGTGGCAGTCAGTTGACGGCGGATACACTCGAATGGATCGGCCAATCGTTGCTTACAAGTTTGCACCACACTCATGACTCGCGATTGAGCCGATGCGCCGACCTCGGTTCGGTTTCCGCCCCAGACTTTTCGATTCACGACCGCTGGACGGATCGCTTGTTCGCCCCGCCAATTCATTGCATCGGCACCGGGGTGCCGCAGGAACGTGAATAGATGATCAAGATGCTTCTCCAGTAACTTGGCGAAGCGTTCATTGGCGGCGTTCGCCTTCGGGTGACGCACCATGCCCCACAGTTGCATCGTTGGTCGGGCCGCCATCCCTTACATCCCATGGGTAGTCATCTCATCGAGCCGAAAACGGTTGCGGTACACCAAGCCTTCAAGCAACACACTTTTTACGCCACGCGGAAATGCCAATGCGCCACCGGTCCCGCTTTCGATCAATGAGTCAAATCGCCGAAACACGTGTGCCAGGCACTGTTAATGAGTTGCCGAGGTGAACCCGTCGTAGACTGCCCCACCGTCGTGTCCAAAGATTCCTGACCAGTCGATGCCCAACAGTCTTACTGCCGGCCCGATGCTTCCGGTCGCATCCACTTCGTAACATGTCGCCGTCAGTTCGACGAAGGCATGAAGCCAAGCCCCACGTCCATCGACTCGCCAACCTGTTTCATCTCCGACCACCTGAGGCGAAACTCGAACGGCCCTGCGGACCTGAGCATCGGCGTCCTCGAGTCGATCGGCGGTGCGAAGCATGCTCCGGCAACTCGTGCTGCGACTGACGCGAATCTCAAAAAGCATTTCCAGCAGCCGTTTGCCCTTGCCATGACTGAGGCCAAGTTCATTGTTGAGCAGCGCCATCGCGACGCGGACGTTCGGTCCCAGTTGAACTCCGGCGGCCCCGACAGCGTCGGAAATTTGCAATTCATGTCGAACCTGCACATGAGATCCTCAGCCACAACAAGCCGCCGAGTCAATGTTGAACTACCGGTTGATGACGACACGAGGAATATCGGTTTGGAACTGCACGAGTGCTTCGGCTTTCGTGAGTTCATCGTGCCCGAAGTCGGGGCAGCACGCCGGCAGCGGAACATCGTAGGTTTCGTCGATCTTCGCGGGCATCGCTCGGCGATAATGCTCGCCGTGATCTTCGCCGCATCTGCGTCCCGGCTTCTTGGAATCGGCTTTGCGTTTCTTGCGGAACGGAGCCACATGGCGTTTGCCTTCGCGTTCAACTTTCTCGAGGCGTGCCGTCAGCCGTTCGACTTGTTTGACCAACATGTCGATGATTGCCTGTTGCTGTTCAAGCAGCGGCTTGCAGTCGGGGCAGTCCGTCGTGATCCTGGGAACATCCATGACCCCCGAATTCTCGTCGAATCAGCCAGAATTCACCAACACCAGTTTTCCGCTGGGTAAACAAGTGCCAGTGGAGCAGTCCTCTAGATTGCAGTGATCGAATTGACGTCCAAGCGGCTCGTCAAAGCGTGTTTTATCGTCTTGAAAAAGTCGCTTCGGTAGCTAGAGTTTTTTCCTCTGGCAAGATATCGCGACTGCGGGGCGGGCTTAGGCATTGACAGGTATTAGTCGCACAGTCGTCGCCCAATTCGATTATGGCGTGGCACCATAGTCATACGAATTCAAGAAAGAAATACTGAAATCGCATGAAATCCCATCTAGTGGCAGCGGCTTTTGTGTCGGCAATGCTCGCCAACCAAGTTCAAGCAGAATTAGTTGTCGGTTGGAACACCTTTACCACCGGTTCGTTCTTGGACATCGATGCACCTGAAGATTTCTCCGATCGGGCTGTGGGCTCTCTCGGATCGCGGGTCAGTATTGCGAATCCTTTGCAAGGCGGAGGATTCGATGTCACGCCAGAGGCGCATTTCGCGGGCAACACGACCTATGGTACCGCATTTCAGATTGGCAATGAGGGTGCCGCAAGCGGAATCATCATCAACTCATTGAGTGACAATAACAGGTTCATTGATTTCGATGTTTTCAATATCTCTGGCGTCGACTTGATACTTGAACGCATCCATTTCGACGCGGGCATGCAATTCAACGACAATATGGTTGAGAGTCGCAGTGTGCTCGTAAGTCATTTCAGCACTGCATTCACTGATCTAGATGATGCGTTTCCCAATCGACTTCTAGGTGGCACTGGGATCATTGATGCGAATGACTTCGAGTACAGAGACTACGATATTGACCTAGCGAGTTCGGGAATGACTGACTTGGTCCTCGCAGACTCAGAAACAGCTGCTTTTCGGATATTTATCGACGACAACACGACGTCGAATAACTACGGATTTCGAATTGACAATATTGGTATCTCGGGTTCCTTTGCCACTTCGATTCCAGAGCCCAATGGTGCGATGACGATCACGTGTATTCTTGGCGTTGTCGCGTCAAGACGTCGTCGATCGGCCTGAACGGCAGTAGCTTAGACTTGTTCTAATACCGCTGTTTACTCACGTCGTATGCAGGCTTGATGGTGGCACCCATTAACTGTTGACATCGCTTCAACTCTTCAGGAATTCCAATGCGATATGGGTCGTTGTGTTTCATTGCCATCGCCCTGGCCGCGAATGGAATCGCTCAGGACATTGCACGAAGCGTCGTATTCGATGGACGCCGGGACGTCGACGTAATGGCCAACGTGCCAAGCGACAGACTCGTTGAGCTAACAGCGAAGATGCAGGCGGCTCTTGCAAAGGACTCAAGTTGGTTTCTCAAGGCACTCGAAGCTTCGAAACCCGGTGAACCATTGGCGTACGACGTGAGAACTGGACTTACTGAAGCAGAGTACGGCGAGTACCTATCTACGGTCGGAAAGGCCAAAGTCTCCAAGATTGGCGAGTCTTGGATCGAGATGCATTCGGTTTCAGATGGAGTGTACTCGCTACGTGGTTCGCCAAGACTTCCCATGCTCAACGACATACGGATTGACTTCAACCGAAATGCGATCACGACTCCGCTAGGCGTTCTCGAAAAATCAAAAGCTGTCGATGCTCCTGAATCAACAGCTCTGGGTAAGTGGCAAGGCACACAATGGTCTTTGGAGCAACAGTTGCGAAATCCTACGCAAGAGCTCGTCCAGTTCTCACTTGGTCGGCGAACGGAGACTGATAAGAACCTGCTGATACTAAGGGTACGCGCGATCGATGAAGATAAGCAGAAGAAGATCTCGACAATCGTGATCCTGTACTTCGATCCCGAATAATCTTGCCGGGCGGTTCCCCTTGTAGATCCGTGTCAATATTTGGTGGGTGGCACCATTTACTATTTACTGCCACGTAACTATTCAGCCTTCTGCGGCATTGGAGGCATGAGACCAGTTTTTGCGTCGCTTTCGAGTGCCTGCAGAATCGTGTCGAGAGGTTGGTGGCCTCGGATTCGGATCGTTCGCAGCACCCTCATCAAGACCGACTGAGTCAGTGCACCTTGGTCGCTGTGATTACAGTAACTGTTTTTGCGAATCATGACCGCGGGGCGAATCGCTCGCTCTCCTGGATTGTTGTCCGACGGCACATCCTCGTACCACAGAAACGTCAGCAGCTCACTGCCGTACTTTGCAATCCGCTTGCTCAGTCGATTCGCATCGGCGTGATTCCATGATTCGCTACCGAGCTTGCCCAACCGTTGTTCCAAACGACCGACAGCAAGATCGTAGTCCGGCTCGTCCATCGATCGTTTTGGGGATGCAGCTTCTTGGCGTCGCGGCAAACGCCCACCAGGCAACGCGAGAACGATCTCCACTGCCGGTTCTCACCATGTTTCTCGCTGACGGCCGCTGCATCACGCAGCAGATGGGGCCAACACTTCTGCTTGTCCGCGCAGACGACCGCGTCGTAAGGCGACCAGAAATCCGTGATCAGCGTTCCTTCGAAAGCTTCGGTAAAGAACTTCTGTAGCGCCG
>JBCDIU010000030.1:0-76537 GCA_038748615.1 Planctomycetota bacterium
TCTCGGCTTGGCAGAAGGCTTTGACAGTGAGAGAACTGGCGTGGTAGCGATCGAGTCGCTCGGCCCAGACTTGATGACGCGACGGGAACATGTTGACCTCCGGGGTTCGAGAAAAACCCGTCAACCTAAACCCCGCCAATTCCATCCCCCAGCCGCACGCTTACGATTGACGAAGGGTCTGGTGTAGATGAAGACAACCGTCGCCTCAATCACAACGATGGTGCATTTTCATTTGATCGGTTGACTCAACTCTTCAGCCACCTCCGCAGAGTTTTCGAACCGGGCGGACTGAGTTGCATTCAGTCGATGAAGCTAATGCCCTATTGATCTACAAGACGCCTAGAAGTTCGTGTTTCCGCGGCCCGCATGTTCCGCTTCGAGTCTTGTTGAAGAGCCGTTTGGTACTAGTTAGCCCAATGCTATTTGCTACGGCAATGGTGCTGGATTCGCAGTCGGTTCTGGATCGTCGCATGCCTTGTTATGATGAGGGTCTGTTCGAATTGCTCACCGCATCCGTGTCTTGTGGATTTCATGTCGCCGACGATTGTGCTCATCTTGGTGGCTGGGATGCTGGCGGGTCTTTGGACATGGTTGGCCTTGTTCCCCATTCGGGCGCACGCTCGTCGACTCGGATTGCTGGATCGTCCCGGTGGTCACAGCAGCCATAACACACCAACACCGCTCGGCGGGGGCCTGGGGATCTTTGCCGGTTTGCTCGCAACGATCGCTCTGGCGACGATTGCGGCCGGAGTGCTGCGAACCGGCGTGCCGGCTTGGCTGGCTCGGCTTCCGCCCGACTTGGTGCAAGCGGCTGCGACCCATGCTCCCGGCGTTTGGTCGCGCATGGGTGATGTGTGGTGGTTGATGGCGGCGTGCGCCGTGTTAGTGGCCACTGGTCTGATCGATGATCGCGTCGGTCTGCCGGTGACGTTGCGGCTGGGCATCCAATTCGGAATTGCGGCGGCGACCGTCTGGGGATTGAACATCGAACTGACCGCCTACGTCCAACTGCCATGGCTGACGAAGTGGTTGTCGGTCATTTGGATCGTTACTGTCATCAATTCATTCAACATGCTCGACAACATGGACACCCTGTCCTCTGGCGTAGCGGCGATCATCGCCGCATCGATGGCGGCGGTGATGTTCACGACGCCCGATCCCGGCACGGCGCGACCTCAATTGTTAGTTGCCGGGCTGTTGATTGTGGTGACCGGCTCGCTCGTCGGATTCCTTTTTCACAATCGACCGCCGGCAAAGATCTTCATGGGTGATGGCGGCAGCTATCTGGTTGGCTATCTGATTTCCGTCAGCATGTTGATGGCAACTTATGCCGGTACAAGCGGGAGTTCGTGGCGTCCCCACGCCGTTCTGGCGCCTCTGTGCGCGATGGCTGTTCCGCTCTACGACATGACGACCGTGTTGTGGATTCGCATTCGTGAAGGACGCAGTCCATTTCAGGGCGACCATAGCCACCTGTCGCATCGCCTCGTTGAGTTGGGACTGTCGAGAACCGGTGCCGTGGCAACGATTCATCTCGTGACGATAACGTGCGGCTTGTCCGCATTGCTCTTAACACACGTCTCCGTGTTGCAGGCACTGACGGTGCTGGGCATCGTGGCGTGCATGTTGATGTTGTTGGCGATCCTTGAATCGACCGCATGGCGGCGCACATCGTGACCGCATCGGCGCTTTGGTGCGCGGTGACGCTCACCGTTTGGACGACCATCACCACATGGATCCTCCATCACCCGGCGGACTCGACGGCTTTGGAGCAGGGCCACGCAAGCGGCACATGCATGGCTGTTTTGATTTGGGTGTGCGCGGACGTTTGGGCATGGCAATGGCTGGCGCGGCGCGAAGCATTGCGGGCTGATTCGGGCGTCGGGCGAGCGTTTGATGGAGTGATGTTGACTCTGGCGGCATGGATGATGGTTTCCGCGGTCGTGAACGCCGATGGCGGTGACTGGCGATCGTCGACCAACGAAGCTTGGTGGTGGGTCGCTTCGGCGGGGTGGTTGGCCTCGGCACGGCGGCTCGTCCGGCAACTACCGGTTGCAGGTCGGTCAATGATCGGAACCCTGCTGGCAATGTCGGGACTATTGATGGTCATTACCGTGCATCAGATGTACGTGTCACTGCCACAGACCTTGCAGCAGTTCTTGGCCGATCCTGCGGCAACCTTGTCCGCGCTGGGGATGGATGCCGCGGAGAACTCGTCGCAACGAATGGTGCTCGAGAATCGGTTGCGTGATGGCGGTCCCACCGCAACGTTCGCGCTGGCCAACTCATTGGCGGGAATTTTGGTGATGTCCACTGTCGCCTCGATCTCACTGGCGGCGATGGCGTGGCGAAGGCAGACCGCTCGGTGGCAAGTCGCTGTGTTATCGATCTTCGCGGCCGGCTTGGGATGGTCCGTCTATCTGACCGGCAGCCGTGGCGGCATGGTCGCGATCGTCGTCGCGTCTGCACTGACAGCTTTACGACCCTGGTGGCGTTCTCTTGCCGGTCGAATCCGATCCGTCCCCGTGTGGGCCATCATCGTGATCGT
Organism: Planctomycetota bacterium; assembly: GCA_038748615.1. GTDB lineage: Bacteria > Planctomycetota > Planctomycetia > Pirellulales > Pirellulaceae > Rhodopirellula. The sequence goes on from JBCDIU010000030.1 coordinate 2,549, forward strand.
GTCTTTGCTAATGGTGACGGTGTTCGTGACCATGTCGACGCAAGGTGATGCGTTGGCCTGTACCGTCCCACCATCGCTGGCGTATCGATTGCAGTATTGGCGGGCCACCTTGGCGATGGTGAGCGACCATGGCCTGACAGGCGTCGGACCGGGAAACTTCCAGATTGCGTATCAGCGATACCGGGACGTGGATGCCCATGAAACCATTGCGGAGCCCCATCATTTCTGGTTTGAATCCCTGGCTGCGGGTGGCTGGCCAGCAGGGATGGCGATACCCGTCCTAGTTGGTCTCGTCATTGCGATGCGTCTCACCGTGCTGCCATCACAAGACAATGAGACCACCGACGCCAACGAGGATGAGGTGCGGTCGACGCAGCGTCTCGCCACATCTGTCTCCGTCGTCATGGGAGTTGTCTTCGGGATTGCGCTGGTTTGGTCGGATGGACTGGTTAGCGGTGAGGTCCCCGATGTGGATGCGATGCTATTGGGCATGGCGGCGGCGATTTTGTTTGCGATTGTTTGGGCGCGAATGGACTTGCGACATCAAGACGTCTCGCAAGCCGCCGCAATGGGCTTATTCGCAGGCATGTTGCATTTGTGCTTGTCCGGGGGTTGGACGATTCCCGGTGTCACTGTGTTTCTCATTTGGCTGGCCGCGTTGGCGACGGGTCTGCGTGTACCGAGCCAATCAGACGACCGCGCCAAGATGTTCAAGGGTCAACGGAGCTGGCAACGATGGGGCATTCCGGTCGCGTGGAGTTTCGTTGCGATCGTGATGTGGCAGCAGTCGTATCGACCGCAGCGCCAGGCATCACGGGCACTCGCCACGGCTCAAGCTGAATTACGCGGCGTGCGGGTCGCGCCGGCGCTGGTCTCAATTGATGAGGCCATGCAATCGGATCCTTATGCAATCGAGCCTGCATTGTGGCTGGTCAGTTTGCTCAATGAACGGTCACTCACGATCCGCCCCGATTCGGGATCATCCACAAAATTTTCCGCAGCGGTGGAGTCTCTACGACAGCGAGTTGCTCATGATCCGAAGTGGAACGCTCGGTTGGGCGAGATCTATGTACATCGCTATCAAGTGACCGGGCAAGGATCGGACCTACGCGCGGCCTGGGATTGCATGGCGGTCGCCATCAGCGGGAGTCCGGTTCATCAGGCGTATGTCGCCCAGGCGGCGGAGATTGCTCGAGAACTCGACACGATGGAGGAAACGACATCCAAGGACTGGTCTCGAAGAGCGATTGACTGGCCCATTCGATTGGCGGCCGTCTTGGAGCGAGAGTCAGGAATCATCGCCGCATCGACGGATCCCCCCTCCGCGGCTGGCCTGGCCCAATGGGCTCAGTACCTCGGTCAATCAGGTGGTGTTTTGACACGCGACTTATCGTTGCAGTGGATCCTGCCGGCAACGCCATTGCGACGGGAGGAGGTGGCAAAGCCACGCCGACAGCCGGCGGACCAGATGATGGCTGCCGTGATTGCGTCGGAGACGCCCACCGGGGCACCTAACTCGATGTGAACCCAATCGGTGCCAAGTCCGTAGCCATCGGCTGGCTTCTTCCTATCTGGTCCTTGCAATCCGTGCCATGAAAACATTCCTCGCTTGCCTCCTGAGCGTCGCGGTGGGTTCCTTCGTTGGGTTCCAGATCAACGAAAGCCGTTTCGGGAAGTACACCGCCACGTTCGGTCCTTTCGACGAAGCCCAAACTGTCACCGTCGATCAGGCCCGAAAGATCGCGCGAGCGGGTGCGGTTCGTTCAGGGGCCGTCGCGGCGCTGCCCAATGGCAAAGTGCACGATTTCGGCGTGATGTCGCCCGAGGAGAAGGGCGAACACACGTTTGTGATTCGCAATGACGGGCAAGAGAATCTGTCGTTGAAACTGGGAGCTTCCACTTGCAAATGCACACTCGGTGAATTGGGCGATGAGACGCTGTCGCCGGGTTCGGAAACCGAGGTCAAAATGTCGTGGACCGTGCTGACCAACGAAAAAACGTTCGGCCAATCGGCGGAAGTGATCACGAATGACCCGTCCAATGTGGCCATCAAGTTCGAGATCGTCGGGAAGGTCGTTCGGAGCCTCGAAGCCGTTCCATCGGCGATCGCAATTGGTGAGATCGCGGCGGGGGATTCAATGGAGTTGGAGACTCGCGTGTTCAATTACATGGAATCCGACATTATCCCAAGTGATATCCGTTTTTCGAGCGAAGAGATCAATGATTTAGCCACCATCGAAGTCGAACCGTTCGAGCCGTCCTCGGATGACGGCATCCACTCGGAGGCTCGTCAAGGTTTCTTGATCCAAGCCTCGATTGCACCGGGACTTCGTCAGGGACCGATTAGCCCGAACTTGGACTTTGGCTTCCAATTGGCCGACCCAACGGCATTGGAGTCTTCCGACGACGATTCGCGTCGGTCCTTCCCCATCGCCGTTAGCGGCCGGATCGTGGGTGCCTTGAGCATGCTGGAAACGAAGCAGCTCCGAGGCATCGCCGGCGGCGGCTACCTTTACGAGTTCGGCAACCTGGATGACGACGCGGATCTCAAGATGTCCGCCTTCGTCAGGCTCAAAGGTGATCAGGCGGATTCGACGCAGCTATCGATCGGCCAAACCGGCCCCGAAGACATCGTCAGTGCGGAGCTGGGGAAGGTTCTCGGTTCGGCCGACAGCAAGGTCATTCAGCTGACGGTCCGTTTGCGACGTAGCAAAAAAAGGGTTGAACGGCTCGGCTTGAATCGAGAAGACTACGGATTTGTCTATGTGGAATCCGATAATCCCAAGGTGCCGGCTCTGAAATTACGCCTGAAGTTTTCGTTACCGGCGCGGTAAGCTGGGGCAAACGGATCGTTCTTGAGGATTGTTTGGAATGTCGCTGTCGCGTGAAACTCGAATCCTTTCTCGCGGCAAGGTGCGCCCAGCAAGTGTTCTGTCTTCGGAGCGTTTTTGGAGCGCGGGACGACGCATGCTTTTTCCGGCGATGGCACTGACCAGCATGGCGGGTTGCGGTACCGACGTTCCGGCACCCTCCGCAATCGACGCGCCTGTGGAACCGCCACTGGAGGCGTTATCGCAATCGGCAGCGTCCGACTTCGCCCCGCTTTCGATGCATTTGAAGTGGTCCGACGACGATGCCGTGGCGTCCTCGCCAAAGAAGCTGATCGCCGATTTCGGCACCGGCGAGGCCGGCGAGGATCATTCCCGCCGTGTCGATGATGCTGTGTCATCCTCCGATGTTGGATCGGTCGAACTGATTCCGACGCCCTTGCCCCAGAAGGAAGTGGTCGCCGAGATCGTGCCGGCACCATTGGGCGTTCCCACTTCGGTGGATAAAACTCCGGCCTCGAGATTGGAGACTGAGACGGCGCCGCCCCAAGTGGAGGACGTCGCCGACGCATCCGCGGCTTCCTCGAGCAAGATCGCGCCACCAAGAAGGATCGATTTGTCCAAGCCGAGTCTTCCAATTCGGATGGCATCGGACCGGACGACGTCTCTAGGCGGCGAGTCTGATCCATCCGCCAACGACGGCCCTGTTCACTTACTCGGCGATGGTGCCGTCTCCGCCTCGTCCGAAGCCAACCCGTTGGTGGCCAACGCGGCGATTGGCGACGCGATGATTCCCGATGCCATGACGGGACCGATCGACTATCGCACCTGGAACCCACCGCAGGTGACGCTGTTCATCACGGGCCAACAACATGGATACATCGAGCCCTGTGGCTGCACGGGTTTGGAGAACCAAAAGGGCGGCGTGGCGAGGCGGATGACCTTCATGAAACAGTTGAGGGAAATGGGCTGGACGCTCGCTCCGATCGACGCCGGCAATCTGGTTCGCCGCTACGGCGAACAAGCCGCAGTCAAATTCCACCGTTCACTCGAAGCTCTGCGGATGATGGGCTACGTGGCGGTCGGTTTCGGTCCCGACGATTTGCGAGTCAGCTCAAGCGAGTTGATTTTCGAAGCCGCCGATGACGGTGATCCTCAGCGGTCCATTTATGCGTCCGCGAACGTCGTCGTCCTGGACCCATCACTGATGCCCAACCACCGCATCGTCGAAGAAAACGGCATGACCATCGGCGTGACCAGCATCTTGGATCCTGAGTCGATCGAAGGCCGATTGGACGGTGATCTGATCGTCGGGCCGCCACTTGACGCCGCCAAACGTGCGATCAAGGACATTCAATCCAGCGAAGTCGATTTCACCATCCTGACGTTTTACGGGGACGAGGATTCCGCGATGGACCTGGTTCGGGCGGTGCCCGGTTTTGATCTCGTCGTGGTGGCAGGCGGGTACGGCGAACCGACTTACCAGCCCCAGTCCATCGCAGGTTCGACCACCAAGATGATCCTGACGGGCAACAAGGGAATGTATGCGGGTCTCGTTGGCCTCGACCAGGACCAGGACATGCGATACGCACGCGTCCCTCTGACGCATGAATTCGAAGACGCTGCCGAAATGCGTCAACTGATGGCGGAATATCAGGATCAACTGGAAAGCCTGGGATTCGACGCGTTGGGTTTGGACCCGATTCCCCATTCCTCGGGCCATGCCTTCGTGGGTTCGGAGGCCTGCGGTCAGTGCCACACCAACGCCTACGAGATATGGGAAACCTCGATGCACTTTGAGGCCACCGAGCACCTGGTGCATCCCGGTGAGCGAGGTGATGTCTCACGGCACTTTGATCCCGAATGCCTGTCCTGCCATGTCACCGGCTGGGATCCCCAGGGGTATTACCCCTATGCTTCGGGGTACCTCGACCTGGCCGCCAGTCGTCATTTGCATGGCAACGGATGTGAGAACTGCCACGGGCCTGGATCGGCCCACGCGGAGGCCGAAGCTGAGGGCAGCGCTGTGAGTGATGACGAAAAACTGTCGCTCCGCGAGCAAATGCAGCTGCCCCTCGACCAGGCACGCGAAACGTGCATGAAGTGCCACGACCTGGACAACAGTCCCGATTTTCATGAGGAAGGGGCCTTCGACGACTACTGGGCCCAGGTGGAACACTACGGGGTCGACTAGCTGCCGTGGTTGGCGTGAGAGGGTCGATTAGCCGTTGCGAGAAACTCAACGGTTCGTCACACTGCGGGGCCTATTTTGGCGAGCCGGCGGCGATGCAGTCCGTCGGCCATCCAGTCCATTCGCCTCCTGTGCAAGTAGTCTCCATGGCCCCACGCCCGATGAGCACGCGTAGTCGTGCCCGCAAACGTTCACGAGTTCGTAGTCGCACGCGGAAGAAAGATCCGATTTTTGTCGATGGCCACCGGCCGCGGCCGATGTACGTCGATTACAAGGATGTCGAGTTGCTCGGCAAGATGATCAACCGCCAGGGTCGCATCATGGGTCGCCGCAAGAGCGGCTGCACGGCCGCCAGCCAACACGCGGTCACGGCGGCGGTCAAACGTGCTCGCTACATGGCGTTGCTCCCTTACGTTGGCGAGTAAACCGTCCATCGAGGGTGATGGTGCCCAGACACCGGTCTTTCGTGCCCGGCGACGCGTCGAATTTCGTGACACCGACGCGGCGGGCATCGTGCACTTCTCGGCCTTCTTCCCGATGATGGAGTCGGTCGAGCACGAATTCTTGCGTTCAGTCGACATTCCTGTGATGCCGCCGCACGACGCGGAGGTGCGACTGACCTGGCCTCGCGTATCGGTGGGTTGCGACTTTCACGGCTCCGCCCGCTTTGAGGACGTGCTATCGGTCGACGTCTACGTCGACAAAGTTGGTCAGAGCAGCGTGTCCTATCGATTCGAAATCCGGTGTGATGATCGTCCGGTTGCCACCGGTCGCATCACTGCCGTGTGCTGCGACTTGCAAGCGGGCGGCAAGTTGGTCAAGACGACCGTTCCGGATGATCTCCGCCACAAACTCGGAAACCATGCCCGCGACGTTTGAAGGCTTCGGCCTGAAATTGCTGTACCCCGATAACTGGACGTTGGTGCCCCGCGCCGACGACGAAGGTGACCAGGGATTGACCTTTGACTTGCCCGGCGGCGGATTCTTGTCGCTGGAGACGTTGCCGATCACACGTGAAGACGACCTGGTGATCGACGAGATCGATGCGACGATTCGGGACCAATACGACGACGTCGAGCGAGAGGCCGTCGAACTGCCCGGTGGCGATGAAACCGAACGCGTCGTCGACTGGCGTTTCTATTACCTCGACTTGGTCATCCAGTCGCGGCTGATCCTGCTCGATGCGCCACCCAGCACTCGCGATCAGATGCCAATCGCCGGTCGGATTCTGGTGCAGTTTCAAGCCGAATTGACGGACTTTGATGCCGCCGAATTGGTCGTGTCCGCGATCTTGAAACAGATCCGCGATCTGCACGAGTGACGGCTAGACCAAATCCTGTTTTCGTTTCTTTCGACGGCTGCGGCTGCATCCCTTGCAGACCCCTTGAACGATCAGGCCGTGCCCCTGGACTCGGAATCCATGTTCGGCCGCGACGGCATCTCGGATTTGAATCAGATCTTCACTACGGAACTCGATCAATTTCCGGCAACGCGTGCAGTACAGGTGATCGTGTTGCGGGTAACCGTAATCCAACTCATAGACGGTTCGCCCATCCAATTGGAAACAGTTCAATAGTCCGGCATCGACGAATTCTCGCAGCGAACGATAGACCGTTGCCGAGCTGACGTAGTCGGCCTGTCCTTTACGAGGCAGCTTATCGATCAACTCATCGGCGTCGAAGTGAGCGTGCTGAGCGAAGATGGTTTCAACGAGGAATTTCCTCGACTTGGTCTGACGCTGACCTTTGCTTTGGAGATACTCCTCGAAACGTTCCTGCGGCGACAGCGCCACTTCCACGCGAGGCAACGATTCCGGCGGCGGTGTTGGGGTGCCCGCTAACGCGCCCTGCGGCAGCGATTCGTTCATGGGCGAGGAGGGAACGGTCGACACAGCAAATCACGATGAGGGAGAAGAACCAGATGTCCGCCTGCAGTCATAGCATCCTATGATAGCAACCTTCGGTGCGTGTGTCGTGCCGAAAACCCCGCCGGGAGAATCCCAACGGGGTTTTCGGATTTGATTCGGCGACCCGAATTGCGTCGAGTGTCAGCTCAAGGCCGAGTGGATCAGCGATCCGTGAAATCGAGGAACCACCAACCGTCGTCCCATTCCAGCGACACCTTCCTCCATCCCAGGGGAACCTGAGGATAGGGATAGAAAGGACCAATGTAGGGGAAAGCGGACGGGCTGTACTGCTGCGGGTATGAAAGCGCCGCATAGTTCGGATGGGCAGCGTAACCCGGCCAAGCGTACGGTGGCAGGCTCGGCGTATCGTAGCGTGGGGCGCCCACGGGGGCCGCCGGCGCCATCGGAACGGGATGACCCATGATCGGGGCACCGGGGCTACTGGTCATCGATCCACCAGGAACGCCGTTGGTCACGACGCTACCAGGCACGACCATTTCCCCATTAATCACTTGCTGTCCGGGATAGGCGACCATGCGCCCGGGGGCGTTGATCGGCTGAGCCATCACGGGACGCTCCATTGGCAACGGCTCGGCCAACATGTTGGGCATCGGCGAGGGTGTTCGGTGGCTGACGGTCTGTGCAACCGGCGCTGGCGCGGTGGGGCTTTCCACCTCGATCAAATTTCGCACGCCACGTGCCCCGGGAGCACCACCGGCGATTTTGCCGATGAGATCACGCTGTTGGACCGAGGCGGCCGTACCAACAAGCTCGACGATTCCATCGTACGCATTGACATCCACGCCGAAGGATCGCAGGTGTCCCATCGACTTGGCCTTGCCAATGGCACCGGCGACTGATCGCGTGAGCTTTTCATCCGCGTTGGCGTTGGCGGCAACGGGTGCGATCGTCTCCTCGTTGGTCCAGGTCGCCGCTGGATGAGCGATGTTTGCTTGCTCCTCCACTGGCGTGGCCGCGATCACGATCGGCGCGGGCGTGCCGGACATCGATTCGGATTTCTCCATCGAATCTGGAATCGCGGCCAAAGCGTCGCTGAAGTCGAAGTCATCCTCGACGGGTGCGGCTTTCGCGGCGACGGCAACCGGCTGGACCGGTTCGGCTTCCGTGACGGCAACGACCTGCTCGATCGGTTCAGGTGGTGCTGCGGCAACCAGCTGAGCCTTGGGGCGAATCAATTGAGTCGGTGCCTCGACGGCAGCGACATCGGCCGTGGGCATCGGTTCAGTGGCGGTCGCCACGGGCGGCTCGATCATCTCTGGCTCGTCAGCAACCATCGACTTGGCCGCGACTGGCGGCGTGACCGTTGGCGGCTCGTTTTGTCCCATGACTTCGAGCTCATTGATCACGCTGGCGACACCGTCAATGCCATCCGACGCAGATAGAACCAGGTCACGTTGCTGTGGGCCCGCCACTTCGCCGCGGAACAGCACCACACCCTCGTCGACTTTCATGTCGAGGTTGAAGTTTTCGAGCGTTCCCGCGTCGCGGTCGGCTTTGAGTTTCGCGATGATCGCTTCGGCAATCTCGCGGTCACCGCCGAGTACCTGGGAAGAACCCAGCGACATCGGTCCCAGTGAGTTGGTGCCCGCGGTAGCCATGGCGGCCAACGCGAGTCCGAATAGTTTTCGTCGCATGGAAATGCCTCCCTCCCTGTCCTGAAGTGCCGTAACCCGCCTTTTCCGCTGACGGGGCGACCATGTGTTGGGCGTCTCAACACCGCTGCCGGCGGCCGATTGAAACGGTGTTATGGTCTGTTTCGGCTAGGCGAGGCGCATGGGGGTAGGTTTTTTCCGATTTTGTCAGCGAAATTGAACGTCCCACGGTCGGGCACGACCTGAAAGTCACCGCCCCGAAGACTGCCCACCGATGCCGTCAATTGGCATTGAAGAACCGGGACGACGTGCCTCCGCCGCCGATGGGAATCTGAATGGGTTTCCCGCATCGAGGACAGTGCCCGACATAAGCCGTTTTTGCCGCATTGCGATAGATCCGGGCGTACTGGTGGCAGCACTGAAATTGAATCCCCAGAAAAGCCGCTGCATCTCCATCGGCGGCTGGTGTCATTGCCTCGCCATCGTGGTTGGGCGATGAGGCTGGGACACCTTGCCGTGAATCACGGGCGGAATCAAAGAACCGACCTGGTCGAGGCGGCAATTCGCCAAATGACGAGGCTTCATTGGGAACAGGCGGACTCATCAGTCTTCCGACGGAACTTGCAACTTTTCGATCGCGAGGCGCAATTGGGTTCGAGCCCGATTGAGGCGACTGCGGACGGTGCCGATCGACAATTCCAAAACTTGAGCGATTTCGTCATACGATGCCTCATTCATCTCTCGCAAGACAAGAATGGCTTGGTGTTGGTCCGATAGCGTCGCCATGGCCGTCCGCACCAGGCTGACGTGGTCCTCGCGGATCAGCCCCGCATCAACACCATCGGCCGAATCGATGACCTCATCCCCGGCGTCCTCGCGTTGTTGATCCAGAGAAATCCGCACCTGACGACGCCGTTTGCGAGAAAGGGCGATGTTGAACGCAACTCGATAGAGCCACGTGAAGAATTGGCTATTGTGCTGAAACGTGTTCAGTTTGACGAAGGCTTTGATGAAAGCTTCCTGGGTCACCTCCTCCGCGTCGTGACACGATCCAGTAATTTGAATCATGGCGACGTACAGCCGGTCCTGGTGCCGACGCACGAGCTGTTCAAATGCCGCAGGGTCGCCTGCTAGAGCGCCCGAAATCCACTCCGCATCGTCATCTTGCGCCGGTTCCAATCGCTTTGGCGATATTGATTCCGAATCAGTCATACGTTCTGCGATTGCCTACGCTTTCCATCGGCCCAACACCATGATTCAACGGCTCAACCATGCTGACGGGCCCACACATCTGACGGAATCGCACCGATTGAACTGACCTAGTCTACATCGGACCCTACCGATACGTCGTGATGGTGCCCGTCGGTTTGCCGTAACCACACGGGAATCATCAAATTGCTTAACAATGCCAGAAGCATCATGCCACGTGAGGCTGCTTCGCTCGGCCAAATCCCGGTGGCGATCAACGGTCGCCAAAGCAAAAGCTGAATGACCAGGGCGACCGGGAGTGCCATCGCGAGCCTGGCCAGGGGGTCCGTTCTGGCCAAGTCCAGCCGTTGGCCGCGAACGCGGATCCTCACCCAACCGGCGATCGGTTGGGTCGCCATGATCGAAGCGAGGAACAGGACAGCCGGTGTCGCCTGCCAACCGACGACGACAGCCACGATTCCCAACATGGCGATCAAATCCAACAACCGACGCGTCGGCGATCCTAGCGGGCTCAGTTTCAGATCCGCCGCAGGACACAGTGACTTGGCCAAGACGCGGCCCAGGAACCCCGCCGCAGCCAACGCCGAAATGATGCGCACCGTCAGCTGCACGCCGCATTCGGATGCCGGTAAGCCGCCGGCATCCCACCATGTCGTCGGCGGCCAGCCCGACGGTTCAGACATCTGCCATGGCACGATCGCGGCCGGAGGGAAGATCAACATGCCTCCGATCAATGTGATGCCAGCAAAGGCGACCAATCCCCGCGGCAACGCGAGGCCGTCGAATCGAATGAGTGCCGCCGCCCACGCCAGCGCTATGGCGAAAAAATGATAAACAAGCGTCATCAAGACGACATCATCGACTCGGGGCGTGAACATTGGCCCTCGATGCGGATACAAGGGCTGGTAGGGCAAGTTCCAGCGGTAGAACTCCGCTACGCCAATGACGGCAAACGAAATCGCCACCACCGCTTCAACGATCGGGTAGCGAGGGGAGATAGCTAGGCGACAACTGCGGCATCGTCCCTCCAACCACAACCAGCCCAGCACGGGGACGTTGTCGCGAGCCCGCAGCCGCTGGTCGCAATGTGGGCAATGAGAATGGCCATTGAGACTGCGACTACGGGGCAATCGCCACGCAACGACATTCAAGAAGCTACCCACGCTGCCCCCCACCACCAGAAAGAAGGTCAACAACGCAACATCGTTGCTGCGCGGCAGCACGATTTGACTGAACCGATACGTCGGATCATCCGCGATAACCCAGGCGGAAAACGCAATGACATACGCCATCGCCACCATGACGTAACCGCCGACGATCCAAACAGCGATTCGTCGGATAGGTCGGCGTCGCAGCATCGTCGAAGGTCGATCCAGGCGGAGTCTCGGTAGCAGCCACCAGAACGACTGGTCGGACATGGATACTCTAACGACGACCGATGTGGTTCGCGATTGGACGACATCACGGCTTGGGTCCCCGGATGGGGACGGCACTGCGAAACGATCATGTGATGATTCCTCAATCCCGTCTCACCGCAGCCAATGATTATCCCGTCCGTCCTGACGGTCGGTTCGTGCTCCATTGGATGATCGCCCAGCGACGTTTGCGTTGGAACTTTGCGTTGCAACATGCTGTCGATCGAGCGATCGAGCTCAAGGTCCCACTGGTTGTGTTTGAACCGCTGCGTGTTCGTTACCGATGGGCCAGCGATCGGCTGCATCGATTCATCATCGAAGGCATGCGTGACCACGCCATCGCAGCAAAGAATCTGCCCGTGACGTACTACCCCTACGTCGAACCTCGCCCCGGTGCGGGGACACGGCTGTTGCACGAACTCGCCGCGCAAGCCGCACTGGTCGTCACTGATGAGTATCCCTGCTTTTTTCTGCCCCATCTCATCACGGCCGTGAAAGATCGGCTGCCGGCACGATTGGAACTGGTGGATTCCAACGGACTGCTGCCACTGAGGGCGGCGGAAAAGACGTTCACGGTGGCCCACAGTTATCGCCGTTTCATGCAGCGACACATTTTGGATTGCCTCTGTGAAATGCCGCAAGCGGACCCTCTGTCCAATGAGGCATTGCCAAGACCAACTCCGATCGATGCCGATATCCTTCGCCGTTGGCCCGCCGCTGACATCGATGACCTGCTCGATGCCGGCGGCCTGGGTCGCATTCCGATTGACCATGATGTCCACCCTTGCCATGAAACATCGGGAGGAACCGTCGCCGCCGAAAGCACACTCAATACTTTCGTCGACGAGCACCTTGGTGTTTACGATCAAGATCGAAACCATCCTGACGAAAAAGTGACGTCGGGACTGAGCCCGTACCTGCACTTTGGTCACATGTCCGCCCATCAGTTTGTTGGCGAGATCCTCGAACAAGAAGACTGGACGCCCGACAAAGCGGCGTCAAAACCCAATGGCAAGAACAGCGGCTTCTTTGGCGTCAGTTCCAATGCCGACGCGGTACTGGATCAAATCCTGACTTGGCGCGAAATCGGATTCAATTGGGCATTTCAGAATCCAGACACGTACGACAAGTACGAGTCACTGCCCAATTGGGCGCAGGCGACCTTGGAGGAAACACGAGATGACGATCGCCAATTCGTTTACACGTTAGACCAGTTCGAACACGCTCGAACCCACGATGAACTCTGGAACGCCGCGCAACGTGAGATCGTTCAAACTGGTCGCATGCACAACTACATGCGCATGCTCTGGGGTAAAAAGATCTTGCACTGGTCGGCGACGCCGCGTGAGGCTCTGGCAACCATGATTCATCTGAACAATAAGTACGGGCTCGATGGTCGCGATCCCAACTCCTATTGCGGGATCCTTTGGGTGCTGGGCCGGACGGACCGTGCATGGGGACCGAAACGACCGATCTTTGGCAGCGTCCGCTACATGACCAGTGATAGCACGCGACGGAAACTCCGTCTGAAAGCTTATTTGGGTCGTTTCGCCGAAACGCCCGAAGCGACCCTGTTCGACTAATGAAGACTGCCGTTGGCGGCCAAATCCTTACTCCCGGACGGGCATGCGAACGATTGGTCCGCGAATCGCCGAGAGTTCATTGATGTCGGAGGTCGCTAATGCGGCGGCACCCTCGCTCGCCGAATGCGTCATGATCACCAGGGGCACGGTGTCGGATCGTTGCTCCGCATCATTGGCCTCGTGCTGGATCACCGACGAGATCGAAATCGCATGCCGAGCCAAGACACCCGCGATGGAGGAAAGCGTCCCAGGGTCGTTGGCCACACTGAGCCGCAAGTAATACCGCCCCGCCAGGGCGTCGACGTCGCGTTGCGACACGCGTGGGCGCTGGTCGGACGAAAAATACTCCAGAGTCTGAAACGTGATGGGCGTTCGCCCAACGGCCATATCAATAATGTCTGCAACGACGGCGGAGGCCGTCGGCATCTGTCCGGCGCCCAAACCGTGATAGAACACGGGTCCCACCGCGTCGCCCTCCACGGCGATCGCGTTGTAGGCATCCGAGACCGCTGCCATCGGGTTACCTCGGCGAATGAGCGTCGGCGCGACCGACAGTTCCAGCTGGCCCTGTTCGGGTCCCGATTCAACTAATCGAGCCGTGGCGAGTAGTTTGATCCGATATCCCAATTGGCCCGCATATCGCAGGTCGACCGGATCCAAACCGTCGATGCCGCGGCGAGGGATGTCGCGCCAATCCACCGTGGCTCCAAAGGCCAAATGAGACAGAATGGCCAGTTTTTGGGCCGCGTCGGTGCCATCGACATCCATCGAGGGGTCGGCTTCGGCATAACCAAGTTCTTGGGCCAGCTTCACCGTCGCTTCATAGCCGGCTCCCTGGTCATCCATCTGCGAGACGATGAAGTTGCTGGTGCCGTTGAGGATACCCTCGAGCGACGTGATCTGATTGGCCGACAAACACTGGCTGATATTCGCGATGATCGGAACGCCACCGGCGACCGCCGCTTCGAAGGCGATGCTTCGACCGAGCTGCCTGGCGCGCGTGAACAATTCAGCACCATGCTCGGCCAACAAGGCTTTGTTGGCGGTCACGATGTCCTTGCCGGCTTCCATCGCCCTCAGCATCAGCTCGCGGGCCGGACTCAGGCCTCCGATTAGCTGCACGATCACATCGATCGTGGGGTCATCGATCACCTCGTCGACCTGATCGGTCAGGATGCCGTCGGGCAGTGCGATGCCGCGAGGCTTCGTCAGGTCTCGGACAACGGCTTTGGACAACCAGATGGTTTTGCCCGCGTGCCGCGCCGTGCGATCCCCATGATCGATCAGTAACTTGGCGACGCCGGCACCGACCGTGCCCATACCAACAATGGCCACATTCGTCCGGTTGACTTGCTGCGGAGTCTCAGGTGCATTCATGGCCGCGATGGTAATCACCAGACATCCGACCGCCCACCGGGAGCCGGACGTTCGCGACGATTGACGCCCTGTCCAAAATAAAAACGACGGCGATGGCGTGCCCAAACGCCATCGACCGCCGTTCCTTTTCGAACCACGAAGACAAATTGAGTCGGATGACCGCTGGCCGCAATCCCACACCACGACCAACAATCCAACTCATTCCGCTTCGACACTGGCGTCGGGTCCTCCACTCGGTTGACCACGCCGGCATTTTCCGATCATTCGGCACGTGATTGTCGCTGACAGCGGATCATTCTTCGTTATTTTACAAACCGAGATCGTCTCCACGTCAGTCCGGCAAGCACCGGCGGGTGTGCGGACTAGTCAATTTGAACCGGCTGAGGAGTCTGGTGGGATCGGTTCATCGTTTGGGATTTGTCCATTCGATCTTGCCTCCACGGCCCCGGCTTTGCGACGCTCCACTTCCACCATTGGCATTCACTTCCACACGCGGGGAGCCGCGAACCCAGACGCCGATACCGCATGTCGGCACCGGACGGCTTCCGTTGAGGCGGCGTCCGTGAAGGAGCACCTTGGCCATGTCGTCGCCAATCCTTGTCATCCTACGTGCCGCACACTGTCGCAGCACGCACCACCATATCGCCGTCGATGCGCTCGACCGAATCGCCACCAAACAGGGTCGACGATTGGTGGCGCAGCTACTGAGACATCACATGCGTTATCTCACGGGAGCGAAGGATCCCGATGTGCGATTCCGCGATTTTCAGAATCACGTCATTCACGTCGATGACGGCTACTGGGGCGGCGCGCCCCGCGTCGCCTCCCAATGGTACGACCGTCTGCAGAAGTACCTGCGTCAAGCTCGATACGCCGACGCCGCCCACGCCGCGGGTGTGCTGAGTCACTATTTCACCGATCCGATGATGCCACTACACACGGCCCAATCGCCGGTCGAGAAAGTCCTGCATCGGCCGATCGAATGGAGCGTGACGAAGTCATATGGTTCTTTGATCCAGCGGTGGCGTGATGATCCGACGCGGACCGTGTTTGAACTCTCTGATCAACCAGGCTGGCTTGGTGAGTCCATGCTGTACGCGGCCCGGTTGGCACACGCTCACTATTCCGAGCTGCTGAACCAGTACGACTTGGCCGCCGGTTCGAAGCAACCGCCGTCGGGTCTCAATGAGGATCTGCAGACGCGATTGTCGGATCTCCTGGGGCTTGCCGTTACCGGCTGGGCACGCGTGCTCGAGCGAGTCGCGTGGGAAGCAGACCAATCCGGCGTCACGATACCACGTGCCTCGGTGACCCTCGGCACCGTGTTGGCGGGCGTTCGGGTTCCCGACCGACTATGGATTCGTCGGATCGCTGGAAAACGACAACAATCGAAAGTGTCCGCCATGGTCGAGGAGTTTCGACGCACCGGGGACGTCGTGGAATCGTTGCCCAGCGAACAAAGGATCATTGCCCGGGTTCGGAAGATCCGTCACCGCGAGCGAAACTACCGCGCCCGGCGCGAGCTGGCCGCGCGACTTGCAGCGGATGAGAAAAGAGCAGACGAGTCGGATGACAAGCCGCGGGCGATTCTTCCATTCGCAACAGCGGCACGTCAGGAAGACGATGTGGATGATGCTCGCATTCGGCTACAGGTGATCGATCCGCTGGTGCACGCGCCGTCGATCGGTCCGAAAACGGCCGATCGATTCAGCGCCATCGGCATTCATACGGTCGGTGACTTCCTGTCCGCCGACGTGCTCGTGACGGCGAACCGATTGGCGACCGGTTGGATCACCGCCGAAACGTTGATGTCCTGGAGGAACCAGTGTCTGTTGATGTGTCAGCTACCGGACATGCTCGCTCGCGATGTCAAGCTGCTGGTGGCGGTGGGCGCTCATACTGTCGATATCATTGCCGCGACCGATGAGGAGGCGCTCCACTCTCGACTGGTTGCCATGTCCGAGACCGCCGCCGGTGCCCGGTTGCTGCGGGGCGGACGCGTGCCCGACCGGGACCGCGTTGCCGAGTTCATTGACGATGCGATGGAGTTCGTGCAGCGGCAGACGAGTCCGGCCGAATCCGTTGCGTCCAAGCAACGGGCCGCCTGAGCATCATCGCCCCGCTGATCGTTTCAGCGCCGCGACGACTCGGTTGGCAACACGCGATGCCGAGAAGAGTTCGTAGAGCCGATCGGAAGTCTCGGCGACTTCGATCGAGGACAATCCGAGCACCTCATCGAGGGCCGTTTCGAAGCTGGTCGGCTCATCGAGCTCAAATTTTCCGGGAACGGAATCACCCGCAAGTTCGAGGTTGAGCACTTCGTCGACCGACGTATCGGAGACGTAGCACGCTGGCGTGCCCACATAGTAAGCCTCGATCGCTGGCAGCCCGAAGCCTTCGATTTCACTAGGCAGAATCAGGGCTCGGGCTCGACCCACTAAATCACGCAGTTCATTCAGCGGTAGACGAGGCAGCACTCGCATGTCGTCGGACTGTGACACGATGGCTTTCGATGCCTTATCCAATGAACCTACTAATACCAGTTCGGGAAGGTCACTCCGTCGGCGTAGAAGCTGATCCCATTGCTCCACCAGATAGGTCGTCCGCTTATGCACCGCGCTGGATGCAAGGTGCACCACGAAGTCTCCTTTTTCAAAAGATAGATCGCGGTACTTCTCCCAAGGTGAACTCTCGTAAGTCACTTCGATCGGTGGCGGTTGGATACCGTGGCGGTCGCAGAATGAATGGAGCTGACCGGCGGCCGTCTGAGAGACAGTTAGCACGCGATCAAACCGCTCGAGCGATCGCCGCGAGGCTCGAATCCAGTATCTGAACGCTAGTTTGGAACGCGTCTCCGGATAGTGATCGGCGTAATGTTGGATGATGGTGTCATGCATCGTCCCAATCGAGGGCGCCGACACGGAGGACCACGGCGCATATCCCTTTGGGTAATACAGCACATCGACGTCGATGCCTGCGAGTCTCGGATGCAAGCTATCGGCGAGCAATCGTCCAAGAAAGTAATCCGTCCCGAAGGGCAGCGGGCACGTCGCCACCGACTCGCCCTCACCTCGAAAACTGCTTCGGCTAACGATCTGCGTCCAGTCGATGTCCTTTCGTGAAAACAGCTCCGCAATCAGCGACTGCGTCATGGTGGTGATGCCAAGACTCCGATCACGATGCGGATTTTGGTCCGCCATGTAGACGGCCGCACGCATCACCGTTGGCCTATCGACGGGTTTCGTCTCTCGTGGTGGACGCAACGTCTGGATCAACGACTGGCTCCTACGACATCTTGATCGCCGATGGATTCGTGGTTTCCGCCACGAACCTGCATGGCCGAGCTAATCGCATTGACGAGCTGAATCGCGGACCGCTCCGGGGTCCGGTCGGCAGCGCTCGACCTTGCCGACTCCCTCATCGCGAGTCGACTTTCGGCTGATCGGGCATGACGAGGCTTTTTCGCGCCCATGGATTCCGAATCGCTCCAGTACCAGGCATCCAGCGAGGCGGAGAGCGAGTCGTGCTGCCCATCCGAAGTCTGCTCGGGATCGTAGAGGAAACCGTTCTGGCCTGACTGGATCAAGGTCGTTGCGGCTTGAGAGTGAACGCTACCGATGACGGGCAGTCCCGAATGCAGCGATTCATCCACCACCAGGCCCCATTCGTCAGTAAGCGTCGGGAATAACAAGACGTCACTGTCACGGTAGGCCTGACGAATTTGCTGGGGATCGCAGTGGCCATGAAGATGAATATTCAGATGATCGGTTCTTGGAAACTCGCGAAGGGCGGTTTCCAGCGGACCGCTTCCTAGCAGATGCCACTGCACGCGGAGCGACGGATTTTGCAATGCCCAACGGCCGAGCTGTTCCGCCGCCGGCAAAATGCCCTTTCGCTCGGAAAGCTGCCCAACAGTGAGAATGTTGACTTCATCCGAGGTCTCGCTGTCTTGTCGCAATGGCCCTCGGTAGGGCTTGGTTGGGTCAGCCGCATAGTCCCAGGGCGACATCCGACTGGGACGAGCGCCCAGGCCCAGCAAGTATTCTCGGCAACTCGGACCGTTGAATGTGACCCAGTCGGCCTTCTTGAGAAGCCGACGACGCGTGGCACGCCGAATCCATCCTCGGCCGGCCTCGCTACGCTGCGAGGCGTAAACGCTCGTGACCATGGCACACGATGGGAAACGCTTTTGGTGAATTCCCGCTAGCGTGGTGCGAGCGCCCAATTCAAGGGAAACGATCGCGTCGGGCCGCAGATGACGCAGCTGAGCCAACGTATCGCGTGGGACATGAATGTAATTGACGTCTTCATAGCCTCCCGGATGCCCGACCCGGCGCGTCATCGTCCATGTCTTTTGGACGCGGACGTCGAGCCCATCCCATTCCGGTTGCCAGTCGCGATTTCCTTCCATCGCCACGCTGGACAGAATCGTCAGCGACTTCACACGTTGAGCCAGCTCATGGCAGACAGCCACATGATTGGGTGCCAGAAAATTAACCAGAAAGACGACGCTGGTTTCCGGTAGCGTTTCGGATGATCCGGCACGGTTGTCGGACCACATCACAGTTTCCATTCGCCTACATTTTCCACACAGTCATTGATTCGTCGCTTCTCCGGCAATCGATCGATGCCAACGCGCGTTGAGCCGCGATTCTAGGATAGTTCAAGTTAACCGGGATGCGTGGGTTCTCGTCCCACGGGATTGCTTCAACCAGGCGGTATTGAGACGGAAACTCGCTACCGCCCATGGAACGACCTTTGATGCCCGATGATGTGGACACCAAAACCCCTCGGCCCGGCACGTCGAATCGAAACGGATTGCGACTTTGCTTCATTCATCATCGAGGCGGGCCAACCAGGCAGACCGCGACGATCAGTGCACTCGGAAGCCGCTCAGCAGTTCCGTGAACTCATTGCTGACTGCGGAGACTCGGCCACCGGCCGACTTGGTCGCGTTCGCTTCATTGGCCGTGGTCTCTGCCAACGTGCAGACGTGGGAAATTTGCTCGGCAACCTCATTCGAGGCGACCACCGTCTGTTCCACGCTGGAAGCCAGTGTCTCGGTATTCCGAGCAATGCTTTCCAGTTCATCGCTCACCGAATGGATGCCATTCTGTTGATCGCGAACCGCCGAAGCAATCTCGTCCGTCTTGTGATTGACTTCTTCAGCAGCTTGGCGAATCGAGTCGATCGATTCGACCACGCCACGCGAATGCGACTGAATCTGTTCGATTTGCTGACGGATGCCTTCGGTGGCTTCCGACGTCTGTTCCGACAGCTGCTTGACTTCGTTTGCAACCACGGCAAATCCTCGGCCAGCGTCGCCCGCGCGGGCAGATTCAATGGTGGCATTGAGCGCCAGCAAGTTGGTTTGTTCGGCGAGTCCTTGGATCATCGAGATAATTTTGTTGATGTCTTCTGCGGCCGATTCCATTTCATGAACTCGTTGGCTGCCATCCTCGGACATTCGCAGCGTCTGGCTTGCGACGGCCGACGCTTCTTCGGCACGTTCCGCGACACAATTGGCGTTGGTTCGAACTTGGGCGGTGGCAGCCGCCACATTTTGAATGTTCCCCCCCACCTCACGCAGCGAACCGCCCATTTGCTCCATGGTCACGCTCATTTCTTCGGCGGCAGCCGAAACCGTTTGAGTCCGTGAAGTCGTATCCAGTGCAGCACCGCCGACGCGTGTGGCGGTATTGGAAAGGCCATCGGACACGTTCTGGAGGTCATCTGACTGACCACGCATCGTCAAGATCATTTCTTTCAAACGCCGGATCATTGAATTCACGCCCCGCTGCATTCGCCCGACTTCATCGTTGCATTTCACGTTGATGTGCTGACTTAGATTTCCATCGGCGAGTTGGTCAAGCGCGTCCGAAACACTCTGAAGCGGTTTGAGCAGGACGCGGTGGAGTACCAGCGCCAGGATGCCGCAGCAAGCGATTAGGAAGCCAACGATGACGCTGCCGCCTTGCAGGGTTGCGGACCTGGCCGCCGCATCGGAGGCGTCGAGCGATTGAATGACCTCGAATGCCCCGTACAGGTCTCCCTCACGCAAGTCTTCCATCTGATAGCCGGTGGCATCAATTCCGTCGGAGTTGCCCCAGATTGCGAGACTGGTGCTCGGGTCACCATGGCACATCATGCACTCAGATGTGAGTCGGATGGGTCGAAAGTACCGAACCGTGTTGTGATGCTCATCGACGACGGAGTGAGACTCCATGGTTGGATCGGCTTCGAATTGGTGCAGTACCTCGGCTTCGAGTTCGTCTGGTTGGTGCTTGGGATTGCGAGGATTGAACCGAGGCGTCTTGAATGCATAGCCGTTCTCCTCAGCACGCAGCATGACCGCTTCCCAGGCCGAGACGATCGGAACCGCGGCCAGCACTTTATCCTGCTCGCCGTTGTGAGCCCATTGACTCATCTGTTCTTGCGTGAACACGCCCGCCGCCCACTTTCGTTCCATTCCGTGGCGGACGGACTCAGCCAAATCAATCACCCTTGCTGCTTGCGACTCAGCCTCAACTCGGGCGGATCGCCGCACCGTCTGATTGAACATGCCGATGAATGCGGCGCCAACGGTCAACAACATGCCACCAACGAGTGCCAATAGCTTGACCCTCATGCTCAAATCAGAAAACCACCGCATTCGTTCGCTCTCCCAGATAGGTTTGCATTCGTGGATGTCGCGACAAAGACCAACAAGTTCGTATAGCTCCTATCTGTGCACCTGAGCGCCGAATTGGGTCGATTTTTTGGATCCCGTCTCCAAAAACGCATGGTCCGGGTCCATCGTCGGTCCTGCCGGCGACGCGGCGACCGTTCGCCAGAAACTAAGCGGTGCGACGGAATTGCATTGCGACGGACGTTCCGTCGGTGATGTGCTTGTCCGATCTTTGACGCATAATGGTGGCGATTGGACCATCATTGGTAGCGTTTCGGATTGCGAGTGACGTGAATCTTGAATACGGACGACCCATTTGCAACGCAGGGGAGGCGAGATGCCACGCCATCATCGGCGAATGTGTCGATCGATCCTCAGCCCGATCAGATTGGACGCTATCGGATTGAAAAGGAGCTCGGTCGCGGCGGTTTTGGCCTGGTCTACTTGGCACATGATGAACAGCTCCATCGCCAAGTCGCCATCAAGGTGCCCCACGCGAGTCTGATTGACAGGCCCGAAGACGCTCAGGCTTATCTGGCGGAAGCTCGCACCGTCGCTGGTCTGGATCACGCCAATATCGTGCCCGTGTATGACGTCGGCCAAACCGCCGAACACCCTTGCTATGTCGTTTCCAAGTACGTTCAAGGCGTCGATCTAGCCACCAAGCTGAAACGCAACCGACTCCCGTTTCATGAAGCGGCCGAATTGGTGGCGACTGTCGCCGACGCCTTGCACTACGCCCATACGAAGGGATTGGTGCACCGCGACATCAAGCCGGGCAATATTCTGATCGACGGTGATACGCGACCACACGTGGTCGATTTTGGCTTGGCACTGAGTGAAGAGAACCTTGGCAAAGGACCGAAGCTCGCCGGAACACCAGCGTACATGAGCCCTGAACAGGCACGCGGCGAGGGTCATCGGGTCGACGGCCGTAGCGATGTCTTCAGCCTAGGCGTGGTGTTGTATGAGTTGCTTTCACAACGTCGTCCGTTCCGGGGCGACACTCGCGCTGAGTTACTCCAGCAAGTCACCCGCCACGATGCCCGACCGCTGCGGCAAGTGGACGACCGCATTCCAAAGGAACTGGTCCGTATCTGTGACAAGGCGATGGCCAAACGTGCATCGGATCGATTCTCGACGGCGAAGGACTTTGGCGAAGACTTGCGATGCTACTTGGCTGATCAAACGCTTGGTCCGAGCGTTTCGACCGACAGCGATTTCGAGGCCCCGCCGGGATCGCAAGCCGCGACAGTGGAGACGTCTCTTGGTTCCGAGCGTGTCTCGTCTTCGTCAACCGAATCGAATGTTTCCAGCAGCCCGCCAATCCGTGTGGTTCCCAAGGGGCTGCGATCGTTCGACGTCCATGACGCTGATTTCTTCCTGGAGTTGCTACCTGGT
Organism: Planctomycetota bacterium; assembly: GCA_038748615.1. GTDB lineage: Bacteria > Planctomycetota > Planctomycetia > Pirellulales > Pirellulaceae > Rhodopirellula. The sequence goes on from JBCDIU010000030.1 coordinate 24,739, forward strand.
CCTCGAGATCGAAACAACCTGCCTGAAACGTTACGGTTCTGGAAAGTTCGAATCGAAGAAACCGATCCCGACCAAACGTTCCCGGTCGGTTTGATCTATGGGCCCTCGGGTTGCGGCAAATCATCACTCGTCAAAGCGGGCCTATTGCCGCAGTTGTCGCCCGATGTGATTCCGATCTACGTCGAAGCCACGCCCGGCGAAACCGAAACCCGATTGCTCAACCGTCTTCGACGATCCTGTCCGGCACTCGACGTGGATCGAAATCTCCCCACCACGTTGGCGGCGCTCCGAACGGGCCGTGGTGTTTCGGTGGGCAAGAAGGTGTTGATCGTGCTGGATCAGTTTGAACAATGGTTGTACGCCAAAAAAGACGAACCGAATGCCGAACTGGTTCAGGCACTTCGTCAATGCGACGGTGCGACCGTGCAGTGCATCTTGATGGTGCGCGATGATTTCTGGTTGGCGGTGAGCCGATTTCTGCGGGCCCTAGAAGTCCGGCTCTCAGAGGGACACAACGTCGCGTTGGCAGATGTGTTTGATCTCGATCACGCTCGCAAGGTCTTGGCCGCCTTCGGTCGTGCCCATGGACGACTGCCCGAGAGCATCAGCGATGTCAGTAAGGAACAGAAACAGTTTCTCAAGCGGTCCGTCGAGGGCCTCGCCGAAGAAGGTCACGTCATTTGCGTTCGGTTAGCGTTGTTTGCCGAGATGATGAAGGGAAAACCCTGGACCGTCACGACGCTGAACCAGGTGGGAGGCGCCCGGGGCATCGGCGTGACGTTCTTGGAAGAAACCTTCAGTGCGACGACGGCTTCGCCGGAGCACCGCTACCATCAAAAGGCGGCGCGGGCCGTCTTGAGCGACTTATTGCCAGCCTCCGGTGCAGACATCAAAGGCTACATGCGCTCCCGAGATGAACTGCTCGAAGTGTCAGGTTATCAGGATCGACCCGCTGAGTTTGACGAACTCCTGCAGGTTCTCGACCGTGAACTACGTTTGATTACGCCGACCGACCCCGCGGGCAAGGACGTCGATGGCGAGGCCTCGTCGCGGATCAGCGAGGACAATGAGTACTTTCAGTTAACGCACGACTACCTGGTACCGGCGCTACGACTGTGGCTGACTCGCAAACAGAAGGAAACTCGAAAAGGTCGGGCGGAGTTGAAACTGTCTGACACATCGACCACGTGGAATCAGAAACCGGAGAATCGCTTTCTGCCGACATGGTGGGACTATGGCAGGATCCGGTTACTGACCGACCGCCGGCGGTGGACCGAATCACAGCGACGCATGATGGCCAAGGCCACTCGGGTGCATGGAGTCCGGTCCGCATTCGCTCTCGCCGCGTTGATTTTGGTGACATCGATGGGATTGTTTGCTCGCAAACGCATCATCGATCAGCAACGCATCACTCGAGTCGAAGGCTTCGTCGGCAGCCTGATCCGTGCGCAACCGAGTCAAATCTCGAACGTCATTGACGAACTGAATGCCTATCCCGAGGTCGCCGATGACCTGCTCATGCCGCTTGTTGCAGGTGACGCAAAAACAGATGATGCGAAACGCGCGCGATTGCACGCGCGGCTGGCAATGGTATCCCGCGACGAGGCGCTGATTGATCCATTGATCGAGGAACTGCTCAGCGGCGCGATCGCTTACGCGGCGCCCATTCGAGAACAACTCAAGCCTGTCGCGAGCTCGCGAACGCAGCGGTTTGGCAGTATTCTTCACGATGACGCAGCCGATAAGGAACGGCGTTTTCGTGCCGCGTTGGCGCTGGCCGATTTTGTCCCATCCGCGAACGCCGCTTTCTGGACGGCTGCGGATCGCCGGCTCGTCGTGAAGGAATTGGTGTCGACCAATCCGGAATCTCAGCCGCCGCTGCGATCCTTGCTAAGCCCCATTGGCGAGCTCTTGTTGGATGACTTGGAACGTGTCTTTTCGGATTCCGAGGCGTCCGATGGCCAGCGGCTCGGTGCAGCCAATGCCATCGCGGAATACGCCCGTGATGACATCGACAAGCTCGGGGAACTCTTGACGATTGCTACTCCCGAGCAGTTCTCGGTGCTGTACCCAAAGGTGGCGTCCGACCCGGCGCCCTCCACCATCGCTAAGTTTCGCCGAATCGCGTCCACGTTACCGCCACCCGGCCTCGGATCAGTCGAGCGCGTGCCCTTTGGTCAGCGTCGAGCCAACGCTGCGGTGACGCTGTTGCGTTTGAAGCAACCTGACGATGCGATGGGCGTCTTTTCAATGGACGACGATCCCGAAGCGATGACTCAGTTTCTCTTTCGCTGCCGACCACGCGGCGTAAAGGTCCCATCCCTACTGGACTGTTTGTCGATCGTTGGCGCTGCGGCGTCGGGTCGTTCGCCCGAACCTTTCTTGCACCCGCTACTGCTGGCATTAGGTGAGTTCGAACTTGACGAGATTCCATCCGCTGCGAGAGATCCGCTGATTCAGCGGCTGGCCGGCTGGTACCGCGAGCACCCTCGCTCAAGCGTGCACGGCGCTGCGGGCTGGCTTTTGAGACGCTGGGGAGAGCATTCCATTGCTCGAGAAGTGGATCAGACGGTTCGCCCGTTTTCGCCGGACCGAGATTGGTTCACCCAAGCGGTCACCGTTCGCCCCTCCGGAGTCGACGGCGAATCGCCGCTGACGAAGACGTTCTACTTCACATTCGTCATTTTTCCACATGGCGAATACCAGATTGGCTCGCCCGGTGACGAACCCGATCGGGACAAAGACGAAGACCAGCACCGGATCGAGCTAACGCGGTCATTTGCGATCCTGGATCGCGAAATTACCTTCGAGGAACTGATCGCCTTCTCGCCGGACTACGCCGACTATGCGGCGCAGTACGACGCAACGCTTGCCAACGCCGGTGCGGGTGCGAACTGGTACGACGCCGTCCGGTGTTGCCGCTGGATGGGACAGCAGGCGGGACTCTCCGAAGCCGAACAGGCGTACGCGGATCCGGATTCATTGAGCGTCGAAGACTATCCGCGTGAGGTGGACCCGTCAGCCGCTTGGGCACCTCGTAATTGGCCCCTGCGATTGGACAGGCCTGGATTTCGGTTGCCGACCGAATCGGAATGGGAGGTGGCGTGCCGGTCTGGGACGCGAACCCGTTTTGGATTTGGTGGCCAGTTGGACTTGCTGGGCCATTTCGGTTGGTTTTCGGAGAACAGCCAGCGCCGTATTCATTCACCACGGGAATTGCGTCCCAACCTGCGTGGTTTATTTGATATGCACGGCAACCTGTATGAGTGGCACCACGATTGGTACGACGAGGATCCTTCCCAGCGGGTTTTGGATCCCGTGGGTCCCCTAACGGGTTCGGCTCGGGGCTATCGCGGCTCCAGCTGGGCCGCCGGGGACACAAGCTGTCGAACCGCCAACCGAAACAGCAACACGCCGACTTTCCGGGCCAGTTACCGCGGTTTTCGTCTCGCGCTGACGCTGCCGTCCGACGAAGTGACGTCCACGCACCGTCCCTAGCGGTCGTCAAGTAAGTAGAAAAGTGGCCGAAAATTTCGCGGGAAGTGTAATTGTGCGCACTCCAACACGCTTTCTTTCCATACGAACTCAACGACCCATCGCTCTGTTGTTCCATCCGTGTTGTCGACTGAACCAATTCATTTGCCCTCCGCCGAAGCGATCGGCCCGCCCCACGTTTTCTTTGCGTTCGACGAGCAAAGCCGCATCCGTTACGTCAGTCCGTCCGTCCGAGAGTTACTCGGTTACGGCCGTTCCAACATCATCGGGCACCAAGTGACTCGCTTCCTGAGCGACGACCATGAGCTCAATGCGGATGCCGCGGAATGCATCCAGCACCGATTCGAAAGCAGCTACGTCGGGAATCGATCTTTCCTTCGATCCCTGGCAAGCGCCGACGGTGATCGTCGGGTATTCCGAGTCACGACATGGGGCGTGATCACAAAATGCAAGAAAGTCGTCAGCGTTCACGGAATGGCCACCGACGTGAGCATCCCTTTCCAACACCACCGAGCAATGTCGGCGCGGCTCAAGGCTCTTGATCATCGTCGCCAACGTCTGAGTCCTCGCGAACGCGAGATTTTGGGACTGGTCATATCGGGCAAGCTGAATAAACAGATCGCCAAATCCATGCAGATCTCGACAAGAACCGTTGAAGACGCCAAACGCCGGATGATCGATCGTTTTGACGTGAACCGCTTTGCCGAGGTCGCCGCATTGGAGATCGAGCATCGGACGCTTCATTCGGCAGCCTCAGCAATGACTTCGTTTTTTGACGGCTGCGACAACGTGGTAATCCACGTTGAGTCGGACAATTTGGGTCGATAAGGCACTCCTAGGTCCGATTCACACTACCGACGACCTGAAAATGGGTTGTCGCTTCGGCCGAACGCTTGATCGGTGCCAAGGGGCAAGGCACCGTCAAGCGTTCGCGTCTCGCTCATTTCGCCAGTAGAGCTTCACAGGGTAGCCGCGTTCCACTACCCTGGGTGGGTTGCCGGGCGGCCCTGCCGCAACCGGAACCGGCGACATTTCCAAAATGACGCGGCTTGCGGCGCGACATACCAATCCTTCAACGGAGTCTGAAAGTGGTCACTTTCGTCTCCGCCGCCCACCGAGGATGGTCCACGTTGAGGTCATGAATCAGACGACTCGGCTCAGTCTTCTTGAGGAAGTCCAACAACAATCCGAGCTAGCATGGGACGAATTTTCGGCTATCTACAGCCAGCTCTTGCAACGTTGGTTAGCCGGCGAAGGTTTGCAGTCCACCGACGCGGATGATATCCGCCAGGATGTGATGCTCGTCGTGATGAATGAGATCGTTCACTTTCAACACTCCGGTCGCGTGGGCGCGTTTCGGTGTTGGCTTCGACGGATTCTCGCCAATCGCCTGATGCGTTTTTTTCGCGCCAAAGGGCGATCGGGCTATACCAACGACCTGTCCATCGTTGCCGACGAGTTGTTCAGCGATGACAGTGAAGTAAGCCGAAATTGGGATCTCGAACACGATCGATTCATCATGATGCGTTTGGTCGAGTCGCTCGAAAGCAGGTTCAGTCATCAGTCCATCCTGATTTTCAAACGCGTGGTGCTGGCTGGTGAAGACGCTTCACTCGTCGCCAACGAGGTGGGAGTCACTTTGGGAGCGCTGCGGGTGGCGCAGCACCGAGTGCTTCAAGCCCTGAAGACGCTTGCCGATGGCCTCGTCGCCACATGATCAATCCGTCGCCATGAACAAACCGCATGCACCGCGCGACCGCCAATGGCACCCAAGCCGTCAGGAGTACCACTTGTGGTTGCGCGGGCAACTGGACGGATCGCGGCAACAAGTTCTCGAAGATCATCTCAGGAGTTGCGAGGCTTGCGCCGTGGCATTACCTCAGGATCGCTTGGAGGAGGATCCCTTCGTGGCGAACTTGCGAAGCTTGCTAGCGTGCGCGGACAAGCCAACCAACGATGAGTCGGTCACTAGCAAAGCTTGTTTGTCGATGGCCGACTCTGCCGAGATCACGACAGACCAATTCGTCGCTCGGAAACGATGGCATCCCGAGCTGCTGATCGGCACCGGCGGAGTGGGGGAAGTTTGGATCGCCGTCGACACCAAGCTGAATCGCACGGTGGCTCTGAAGAAACTGCGTCGCGAGACCGCCCACATTGAGTCGGCTCAACGAAGGTTTCTCAACGAAGCTCGAATCACGGCGAGACTCAATCACCCCGGAATCGTCAGTGTGTTTGACCTGGTGGAGGACGGCTCGCATAGCTTTTATGTGATGACGCTTGTCCGTGGTCAGTCTTTGAAATCAAGACTGACGCAATACCATCGGCAGGTGCAGTCCAACCAAGGAGGACGAGAGAGAGAATTGCTCGCATTGCTGCGACACTGGATTGCGGTTGCTCGTACCATTGCGTTTGCGCACTCACAATATGTTCTGCATCGCGATCTCAAGAGCGAAAACATTGTCGTTGGCCAGTTCGGTCAGGTGACGGTCCTCGACTGGGGATTGGCCAAGCCCATGGAAGGCTTCGCCCATGGAGCCAAACAAGGCGACGACTCGGCTGCATCGCCAACCAACAAGGATCGATCGGCAGGCTCGATCACTCTACAAGGCGCTCGCATCGGCACCCCGTCTTTCATGGCACCCGAACAAGCCGAAGGACGATCCGGCGATGTTGATCCACGCACCGACGTTTGGGGGCTGGCCGCCGTACTCTACGAGATCCTCACCGGGGTGGCGCCCTTTGTTGGTTCCAATGCCGATGACGTGATGGACGCGGTCATCCATCAACCCGTCGTGGCACCGTTGGATCTGGTGCCCGACCTACCCACTGCGCTGAACGAAATCTGCATGGGTGGCCTGCGGAAAGAACGACATCGTCGGTTCCAAACCGCGGCAGAATTTGCGGACCAGCTTGAAAGCTGGATGGCGACGCAGACGAGCCGGCGGATTGCCGATACCGCGCGGCAGAGCCTATTCGAAATGTCGGATGATTTGATGATGGTGTTTGACCATCGACCCGCTGTGCTTTGGGCGAATTCGGCATGGCAACGTTCACTCGGATGGGATCCGAACGCTCTCGTTGGGCAGCGACCCAACGCGATGGTTCATCCGGATGACACGGCGGACGACGATGAAGTCTTCGAGGTGCTGTATCGAGGTGAGACTGCGTCGGGAATGAAACGTCGTACTCTGTCTCACGACGGCCAGTATCGCTGGCATTCATGGACGGCGACACCGATCCTCGAGGAAGGCATTGTGTGCACCATCGGACGGGATATCGATGCTGAGATCAAACGGCAGCGTGAGTACGAGTCATTGCTCAATGCGTTTCCCGAAGCCATGGTCGTCATGAGCCGCGAGCAAACGATCCGTTTCGTCAATGTTCAGCTCACCGAGCTGTTCGGCCACGAGGCGTCGGCGCTGATCGACCAATCGGTATCGGTCTTATGGCCGGAGCGTTTGCGAGCCGCGTATGCCGCGCGATTCATGCGCTACATCCGCGAACGAGCCGTTTCCGCCCGCGACGGGAACCATCGGTTCTTCGGCGTTCGCAAGGATGGCGAACGCTTTCCGCTGACGATTCGATTCTCCACCACGCAAGTCGACGAAGAGTGGCTAACGGTTGCCACAATCCGGCGCATCGAGTGACGGTTGGCTATGGTTCGACGCGAGCTTCAGATCGCATCGCCGTGCGAAACGGCACAAGATTCCCGAACCGGGGTCTTACCGACCAGGATGGATCGATTCCCGCGAGCGGACGTAACCACCCGTGGCATAATATGCAGTGCCTCTTCCAACGGTCGGCTCACTGAGCCGACCGTGTTGGACATCCGCCAGCGGAGAACACCAGCGATACCTCATCCTACGTCTGAGAAGACACTTATTCGCCTTCGACTTCAGGTTCCTCGGAGACGGTCTCCTGCTCGGCAAGCATTGCCTTGTATTCGGCAACGGCATCCGCATCGCTATCAGTGACGACAGAGCGGGACTCGGGCTCGGAACAACCGACCAGGCTCACGACAAACAAGCCGGAAAACAAAAGGGAGCGTACTTGCATTGATCTAATGACAGTGAAAAGTAAGAGTTAAAAGAATCAAGGCACTCCGAACAGTGGGTTCTGCCCGGAGTGCCATGCTGGAGCGCAACAGATCGTCGCGACTAGATCTCAGTGTCGATCACTTCGCGGCTCGCCTTCGTGCCCAAGGCACCCCAGAGGCCGTAGGGGCTCGGGGATCCGGGCGCCGCATCGCCAGTCTGTCCATCTCGGACCATTCGGGCTCTCGCATTACCCGCTTCAATCGAGTCCGTGATGAACTTCACGGCACCATCGCCCATCAGGACGTGGGCACCGCCCTGGTGACGGCTCGATGCCGATGCCGTCAAGTCGCGATCAAGACTGCCCATCGAGCAGAGTTCCGTGTTGGGCGGAAGAATCGTCGTGACCATCGTGAACAGTGGAAACGCATCGGCCCATCGGAATCCGCGAGAACTAATGGCATTGCGAAATGACGACGATGCATCCCAAAACAAGGGCCGTTCTGGATCAATGAGCGTCGTCCCGCCGGTCTGCTCGCGGCACCAAGAGGGATTGTTCATCAATTGGCCTCGATTGTTATTTGTTCCACGCGTGATGAACGTACGAATGTCCCGGTCGCCTAGATCCGTCGCGATTTCTCCCATCGCGATTGTGTTGGACAACCCATCGAGCACATCGCGAAACTTGTTGGACTTATTGGCAACGAACATCCCACGGTGGGAGGCATTGGAACGACGCGCCGTCGCATTGGTCGGCTGGTAAGGAACGGGCTGCATGTTTCGGACATTGTTATAGCCGTCTCGAATGCGGTCGGCCGAATCACCGGCGCAGGCGGCGTAGTTCGTTCGGCCAAGAGCTGGCAAACCGAATCCCGGATCGCTGGGGCATCGGAAAGCGGGTAGCTCCGTCGCCCACGGCACGTAGTCAATCTGATCCGGGGTCGGGCCAAACGGATTCCAGACAGCCGGTGTTTCGCCAGGTTCATTCAATAGCGGATTGCTGATTTGCTCCCATAAACCCTGCTGCTCCATGAACGGAAGCATGCCGACCAGCAGGCTCAGACGCATGTTGCTGGCATGGGTGGAAGCGCCCCAGTTGCCCGAGGACGTTGGGATCCAGATGCTGACCCCCACATCAGGGTGGGTCCCCGACCCGTGCTGCGGCATTTGTTTATAAGTCGAGTGATAGTTGTGCATCGCCAGACCGAGCTGCTTGAAATTATTGCTGCAGCTCATGCGTCTTGCGGCTTCTCGTGCGGCCTGCACGGCTGGAAGCAACAGACCTACCAACACACCGATGATCGCGATGACCACCAGCAGCTCGACAAGGGTAAAGGCGGAACGTGAAAAACGACGTTGCATCGAGGAGACTCCCAAAAGAACGGAGAAAATGGCATTCAAAAAAGGCCGATGAGATCCATGCTAATGGTCCCACAGCGTCCCTATCCTCGCTTTTGAGTCTCTTTTTGCACTCTTTCCGCAAGAAATTCCTCTTTTTCCGTCGCGATCCATTTGTCGCACGATGGAACCGTCGAATCGGGCCATTGAGTCGTCGAATGAGGCCATTCAAACGCTCAAGTGGTTGCGACCGCGTGAATGGCTCCCAATGGAGCCGGCCGTCAGTGCGGCGGGTAGTTTCCGCGCCGTCTCGGCCAATGCGCCCGTGGATTCGTGTGAGCTATCTCACGGAAGAGGTTTCGAGCAGTTCCACTCGTGGGAGGATTCGTAGCAAATCGACCTCCTCATCACTCGAGTGCTTCGAACTGGATAGCGTCAGCCCGATGACCTCATCGCCACGAATCGTCACGGCATGTTGAACGAAATCCCCGCTTGGCAACTCGACCTTTACCCGCCCCGAGACCCACGTCGCGTGGTTCGATCGAACCTCCTCATAGAACGGGGTCACGAAGGTGTTTTGGCTACCGGTATCGTCAATCTTCAGCACGCTACGCTGAATCAGCTGGCTAAGAACTCCTTCCGCCGTGCACCCCGCTGTTTGGCAATACCCGCGAAACACAAGTAAGACCGAGTCGGGGAAGTCAGGCATCTGCGATTCTGGATTGAAATGCAGGACCGTCAGCACTCGGCTGTAGCCGTCGACGATGGTCTCTTGATTCATGAACCTCGGCCGGAAGAGGAGTCGATGTTCATGCGGGTCCTCGCGACGGCCCTCAAAAGGCACGACGGGCGCGTTCCCCTGGGCATCCATTCGCCACTTTCGTGAAAGCTTGATCGCAACCGCAGGCTGCTTCGTTTGAAAGACTTGCGAATGCGTCGACCTCACCACCGTGACTGGTGGTCCCGGCGGGTCCTCTCCCTGGCACCCAGTTACCACCACAAGCAGTGTCAGCAGATCCACGTATCGGATTCGATGGCCCATGGAAACGACGCTCAAGATTCCCGGGAGTTCATTCCAACATGGAGTCCAGCACGGGTTCGAGGGATCCCTCCTCGATTGGGACAAGCTTGTCCATGCCCACGGGCGCGGATGGTTCCATCATGGGCGTCGCCATCATCCCTGCGCTGGGTTGGATCTCCGAAGGATCGAATGGACCGCGAGAGACCGGTCTTGGAACGCACACTTTCTCGGGCTGACATCTCGGCTGGAGGAATCGTCCCAACTCAACAGCATCTTGTTGAGCACCAGGACACCACGGGCCCTCGGTCAGCGAGACTTGGTTATAGGCCAGCAGGGATCCCTTCTCGCGATGGAAGTCACGAATGGCCAGGTTGTAATTCGTGATGCTCTGATAGAAGCTCGATTCGCTGGTGACGACTTGCCGCTGCGCTTGCAATAGGAAATTGATGTTGTCCGTTCCGTCGCGATAGCGGCTTCGCAGCACTTCCACCTGACGCAAATCCGAACGGTATTGGTTGTAGTTCGTTTCGACGAGCTTGAAGTTCAACTCCACGGCTCGTGCGGCGTCGGAGAGACTATGGCTGATCGCCATTTCGGTTTCGGACAGAATCGCTCGTTCACGTCGCAGGTTCAACTTGGCGTGAGCGATCGCCGCGGCGGCGGCTCGCAGTCCGACGGGCAGCGAGATCTCCATCGCGGCACTCCACTCTTGGTAGTTCCCATCGGTGATGTCATCAAACAAGTTGTCATTGACGCCGTTGTTGTTGCCACCGATCAAGTGGTCACCCAGACCGCGCCAGCGATACTGACCAACGAAGTCCATTTGGGGGCGATGGTTCAGGCGTGCGGCATAGAGTTCGAGTTCTCTTCGCCGGACGTTGAAACTCTGGCGACGCACTTCGACACGTCGCGTCAACGCCTGGCCGAGCGAGCTCTGCCAGTCAAAGACCACCTTGGCGTCCAGCGGAGCCGTGATCGGCTTGATGATGGATCCATCCGTGGCGGGCATGCCGATGAGATATCGCAGGTTTTGTTCCAACGCGTATAGCCCGGTGGAACCGGCCAGTGCCGATTGGACTTGGGATTCGAACGAGTAGTACTGGCTACGTGCTTGGGCTTCCTCGTCTTGCCGGCCCGTGCCGACTTCCAATCGGACTTGCTGGTACTGAAACGTTTGTAACGCCGCCTCGCGACCTTTGGCGGTTGCTTCCAAGACTCGGTACGCCGTCTGAAGATTCCAGTACGCCTCCTCGACGTCTTCGACCAATCCGATCACAGCGGCCTCAAAATCTGCCAAGGCAACGTCTTCGTTGACCCTCGCGATCAAGACACCGTTGTACTGGCCGACCGCACCCGTCGACGCAGCCGACCCCACGATGCGGTTGTATTGAGTTCCCGCGCCACGCATCAACGGATGCCGAACTTCGGCCTCCATGAAGCCGACGAAGTCACTGGTGAACTCCCGGAACGGGCGATTGTTATTGTCGTAAACGACGTTGTTGCGAAGCGTATATTCGGTTCCCGTGGCGGTTCGCTTGGACAGGGCATTCGCAAAGGTTCCGGTCGTTCCTTGGACGACCCTTGGATTGAATGCGGCACCAAGTCCGCCCTGTTCCACGTTCTGCGGTTGGTCGACGGTATCCCACGACAAGGACTGCGTGTACTGGGCGTCAAACGCAGCCAAGGCCGCTTCCACACCCGTCTGAGGGTTGGCATGAGCCAACGCCGGTCCGAAGACGGTCTCGGTCAGTTGAGGCGAGGACACAACGGTGCCGCCAAGGTTTCGCAGTACGGGACTGAATTGGAGGGCTCGCTGCACGGCCTCCGGCAGTGTCATTTCGATCGCGGGAAGCTTCGCCGGGTCCGTGAGCGCGTGGGGCGATTGAGCCAGTTGAGCCGCTGATGAACTGGGGGTCACGCATCGAGCCACGTCGGGGTACTCGATCTGCATCGCCGAGTGATCATGGTACGATGTCTTCGTATCGTGCGGACTGTCAGGGATCACCTGCGCAAGGCGACAACCCATCGTTGACATTCCCGCCGTCATCCCCGTCATCAACGCGAGCGCCATCGCGAGCCGACGGCGTCGACGCATTCGAACGGGTCGGGGTTTCAGTTGGCGATCCATGGCCATGCATCTCAGTTAAAAGACAGTTGCAACTTGATCTGCGGACATCCGTGTCCGGTTTCGTCTGGCGGCTGTGCGAGCCTAGGGCAACGCGATCATGCCGGTCGCGATGGCGGCGGCTTCGACGACAGCCGCACGCTTCTGATACGGGGGTCGCTGGTACAGACAAGGTGCGGGTGACCCGGCACGGAAGTAACCCTTGCTGTAGACCGTGTCACAGGGATCCTGCAGTGTCGCCAGGTACGGCAACATCGGTATCGTTGTGAAGAACCGTGCTCCAGCGGCGATCGGCTGCATGCAACCCCAACGCTCGTGACCGTGGCGCTCGAGCATCCGATCCTCGAAATAGAGCGGATGCGAATACGTGTTGGGTGCCGTCCAAGGCATCACCGTCGTGGCAAACGCGGGTTCGCGGAAGCCACCATCCTCCGCCAATGGAATGAGTTTTAGATCCTGTTCGGCGTTGAAGTCTTCCGGAACGCTGCCGTTGCCGATCTGCGATTGATCGATGGACACCGCACGCAATGGAGGCAGGAGGAGTTGATTGCCATTGATCTCTGGCAGGGCATCGCGAATGAACGGTTCGGCGAATTGGCTACTCGATGATTCTTCTTGAGCGTCATCGTCATTGTCCAAGCGTGCAGCCTCGCCACCGAAATCGTCGTTGAGCAGTTTCTCCAGCCGTTGGCGTCGCGCTTCGTCTTCCGCCGACATGTCTTGGTCGGTGGAGGCACCGCCAGGCGAATCGAGTTGAAGCAACTCCCGCAGTCGGTCACCGCGTTCGGTGTCGACATCCGATGCCCCACCCTCGGACTGTGGTAGGGGTGCCGCGTCGGGGAGCGGGTCATCCTCGAGCATGACGAAACCGACGGTCTCGGCGCTCATCAAGAGCGCCTCCAAAGACGGTTCGTCCGCCAACGCGGACAGACCCCAACCGAGACCGCCGACGACCATCCATCGTCCAAGCCGCCACCGACGCAACCGTTGCAGGAACCGTCGCCGGGGCCCGTCGCCGAACCACCAATCCCAAACTGTATCGGACATATCGTTTGCATCTTTCGTGACGAATCGTGACCTTGGGAGCGCCGCCTGAATGGGTTATTCGACTTTTCCGGTCCACCTCCGTCGGGTTGCGATGGTAATTCCGGCCGAATGGCCGCACCCCAAGACGTGTCTTCGCAACAATCCGTAAACTTTCACTGAGCCGTTTTGGGGATCTGTATCGAAATTGACGGTGCTCGCGGCACACGGTGATTCTCGCGGGACCGTCGTGACCCTAAGTTGGTGCGCATGACGACATGCATTGGCGACCTCCACGATGCTCGACTGCAACCGTATCGCGATCTCCGTCATCGCGATGATGCAGACGGTTTCATCGCCGAGGGACACGTCGTGGTCCGACGACTGATCGATATGGGTGTGAAGCTGCATTCACTGCTGCTGCAAAGCGGCGCCCGAACCGATTACCTGGATCGAGTCGCACCGGATGTGCCGGTGTACAAAGCATCGAAGTCGCTGCTGGAGGAGGTGGTCGGTTATCCATTTCACCGCGGAGTATTAGCGCACGGACCTGTCCCCGATCGTCGAGACTTCGATAGCTGGCTGGAAGATCGGCGGCCCGCGCTGTCGCTGGCGTTGTTTGGCCTATCGGATGCCGAGAATGTCGGCAGCCTCCTTCGATCCGCCGCGGCAATGGGCGTGCGCGACATCTTGATCGGACCTGGTACGATCTCGCCCTTCGTGCGACGTGCCCTTCGCGTGAGCATGGCATCGTCACTGATGCATCGATTGGTCGTCATGGAGGATCCCGCGCGTCAGGTGGAGATTTTGAATCGGATCGGTACAAACACGATCGCGACGTCACTCCGCGACGATGCGGAAGAATGGAGCGTGACCAAGTGGTCGGGCGACCACAGGCCGATCGTATTGATGTTGGGAAATGAAGCCTCGGGCCTTCCCGACGACATCCAATCGGCGTCCAGCTATCGAGTCCGATTGCCGATGCACCGCGACGTCGACAGCTTGAATGTCGCCGTAGCCGGCGCCATCTTCATGCACGATCTAACGACATCGATTCGACAGCGGACATTGGGTCTTCGGTCACCATCGGCAGCATCACCTTGAGCGATCGCGTCGACAATGAGCTCGCGATGTTACTGCGTCACACGCGTCGGCGACCGTCGTCGCGGGCGTGCATTGACCATCACGATCATCGCTGGTGGACGTGGGCAGATCTTGCGATCGAAGTCTGGCGGTATGCGGTCGCACCAATCCCCGGCACTTCGAAAGACTCTGGAACGCCGGCTCGTTGGGTCCACCTCTGCGAGAATGCCGTTTCGGATCTGGCAGTGTCCCTGGCGTGCACGGCCACTGGTCGCGTCGACGTACCGATTGATCGTCGGTTGCACCCACGTCAGCGCCATCGTTTGGAAGAGGTGGTCGGACCCATCGTTGACATTCGACCGGCTCATCCGATGGACTCGCTTGATGAAGCCGTCGATGGGCTAACCGAACTCGAACACAGCATCGATGCCGACGCCGATTCGCTCATCTTGTGGACCAGTGGAACGACTGCCCATCCGCGCGGCGTTCGACTCAGCCAACGCAATCTCACCAGCAACGCTCGCGGCAAACTCGTTGCCGTTCCCCAGGGTTGCACCGACCGACGGTCCACGGTGCTACCCATTTGCCATGCCTACGCGCGTACATGCGATGTCGGAACCTGGTTGGTTTCGGGTGGACAGTTGAGTCTCGGGTTGGGTTGCCGGGAACTGCCAACCGGCGACGGTCCCTTTCGGCCCACGCACATCAACACCGTTCCGTCGATTGCCCGAGCGATCGCCGAGGCGATTCGATCGGGTGACTCTGCCTGGCGTGATCTCCGCGTGCTCGGCTGTGGTGGTGCGGCAATCCCGCAAGGTCTGTTGGACCAATTTGCTGATTTCAACATCGATGTTATCCAAGGCTATGGGCTGACGGAGACGTCGCCGGTCATTAGCAGTGCCCGTGTCAGGCCCCGATCTGCCTGGCGAACACCGAGGCGCGCCGGCACCGTCGGCCCACCGATCCCGGATTGTCAGATCAAGACGGCGGAGCAACGCTTGCTGGTGCGCGGACCGAACGTGATGAACGGGTACCTCGACGAACCGGTCGCCACGCGAGAGCGCATCGACGAGAACGGTTGGCTCGATACGGGCGATCTGGTCGAGATCGACTCGGATGGCGAGCTAAGAATCCTTGGGCGCAGCGATGATGTGATCGTGATGCCCAATGGATACAAGGTCCACCCGCATGCCATTGAGTCGCTGGTCCAAGCTGTGGATGGGGTTGAACACGCCGTCGTCGTGCGGAACGGTGACCAATTGTTGGTAGCGGTCCAAGGCGATCGCCGCCGTCAAGAACGCATTGAGCAAGTTGGATCGTCCGCCATTCCGCCTGGAACGCGACTGGGCATCGCATGGATCGATCCGCCCTTGGAAGGCGAGGAGCTCACCATCAAGGAGACGCCCCGCCGTGAAGTCGTCGCCCGCCGCTTTCAAACTCCATCCAATAGAGACGAGCCCTAGGCTGGGTCGTAAGCGTTGTGTCCCAATCCGCGGCCCCGCGGCATATAAAGGCACATCAGAATGCCGAGCCCATACAACAGCAATAACGGAACGGCCAATGCCACCATGCTGGTCACGTCCGCGGGTGTCACCAGCATCGAAATCACGAAGATCACGACGACGGCAACACGCCAACTGTTGACGAAATCCTGCGTCTGAATCAAGTCGATGCGTTGGAGAAACAGCATCACCAGCGGCAACTGAAACGCGACGCCAAATCCCAACGGTAACAACAGCACAAAGTTGATGTAGTACGTCAGACGTGGCTCCACCGCCACATCCATGGAGCCATTGAACGCGAGCAAGAAGTTCAGCACGTACTGAAGCACCAAATAGAACGCCAGCAGCACACCAGACACGAACAGGCCGACGCTGAAGGGCAGGTACACATACACGTAACGGCGTTCGTGTGAATGCAAACCTGCGGCAACAAACGACCAAAGATGATAGAAAATCATGGGCGACGCCAGCACGGCACCCACGATGAGCCCGGCCTTCACCCAGGTCATGAATGGCTCTTCGACTTTCAGCGATGAAAGACCTCGCTCGCTGCGCCGGAATTGAACTTTGGGCTGCAACTCATCCGGATCCGGAATCACCGGCAATGCCGCCATCGTTGCAACCATTGAGAGCGACTCCGCATCGCCGTCGGCCGGGCTCTCGTCGGAGATGCCCGCATCCTCGCCGCTCATTGAATCATCATCCTGCTGGCCTCGACGCACGATATAGGGGAGCATCGACTCCGAAACGGCCGGCGGCACTTCGTAGACCAGTTCAGCGATCAAAGACTGTTCCATCAAGAACTCACGGAATCGTCGCATGCTGGCTTCGACATCCTCCCCTTGGTTGAGCCCAAGACGGGCGATGTCGCGATCGGCGTTGTAGGCGATGATCGCTTCTTTGAGCGGCTGTTGGATGTAGCGAACCACGCGGTTGGCGACCAACAGCCCAATCGCCAGACCGACCATCAGCCAGATGATTGCCTTGACGAGTGATTGTCGCAGTTCCTCGAGATGTTCCCCAAAGGTCATCGTCGAGTTATCAAAGAGATCATCTTTGGGGCGGGAGATCGCGTCCACGGTCGTCCATTCAGCGGTGGCAATGTCAAAACAAAGGGCGTTACCCTATCCAACGTATCCTTAGTTTAACTGTTCCCTTGAAAGTCGCACGATGCCGTCGATTCCGCCTGAACAAGTTTCTCCTCAACTGCTCGTTGGATGCCGTGTCCTGGCCTTTGTGGGCGAGATTTATGAGGATCTGGAACTTTGGTATCCCAAGCTGCGGTTGCTCGAAGCGGGTGCGAGCGTCGTCGTGGCGGGCCCCAGCGCCGGGACAAACTACAATGGAAAGCTCGGTTATCCATGCGTCAGCGACGCGGCGATCGCGGATTGCCGGGAGGAAGAATTCGACGGATTGCTTGTTCCCGGAGGATTCATGCCCGACAAATTACGGCGGGATGCTGGAGTGCTGGACTTGGTTCGTCGCTTCGATGCATCCGGCAAACCGATCGCGGCGATATGCCACGGCGGCTGGATTCCGATTTCGGCGGGTGTGTATCGCGGCGTCCGCGTGACAGGTTCGCCGGGTATCAAAGATGACCTCATCAATGCCGGCGCGGAATATCACGACGCGGCCGTCGTCGTCGATGGTCACCACGTTTCGAGTCGCCGCCCGGATGATTTACCGGATTTCTGTCGCGAATTCTTGACTCTACTGGTCCGACAAACCGAGTCCGCTTAGTACCGATCAGGGGGCCCGTACCGATCGGCTTTGTGGCCACTGTGACTTGGATTGCCTTGACGGCGGCCGACGGGAGTCGGTAGCGTCCGACCCGTCCGTCGTGTCGGGCACTCGCCTTTCTCCAATGTGCTTGATTGACGTGTTCGACGTGTTTTCAATCATCGCTGTTTCGCTCCGCCGCACGATCGTCCTGGCAGTCGCCATGACGTTGCCCTCCTGTTCGTTGTTTCCATCGAGCCAACGGCCGCCGCGAGACGATTCTGCCAACGCAGCCCGTTGGAATCGCAACGAGGTCTCGAGGCGTAGTCGTGAAACGATTGGTCTGGGCGTCGATTTTTTGCCTGTGACGGCAGAGTCGATTGCAAGCGACTTTTGGCGACAGGTTGATGAAACGGCCTTTGAACCGAAGGTGCGTGCCGCGTGGCGAGCCAATGGTCTCAGGATCGGGATCGTTCGTGACCCCTCTGCCCTGCCCCGCCCTGATTCAGTGACCGATCCGGCGGAAGCGTTGATGATTGCCACCGGGGTGTCCACCAACGGTCCCAGTGGTCATGACTCGGTGATGATCACGCCAAGCCGACGGCACGAACTGCCCCTCGGACCAATCACGGAAGGCACATCAGCGGTGCTGCTGAGAACGCCCACTGGTCTGGTGGGTCGAACGGTGTCCTCGCCACAGGGACTGCTGTCGATCGAAGCCACATGGGGGCCGGGGGAACGGCAAGCGTCGCTGCGTCTGCTACCCCAGATTCAACATGGCGAATCCCAGCCACGTTTCATTTCAGGTGACGCAGCCCTTCGACTTGCTTCGGGACGGCCGACGTGGTCCATGGATGACATGCAATTGGATTGGACGACACGCGAGGGAGATCGCCTGGTCATTGCCCCGGACTTCGGGGCCGATGATCGTCAAGCGGTCGGTCTCGGCCGATCTTGGTTCCATCGTCAGGACAAATTCACTGGTGATGGATTCGTGATGTTGGTTCTCCACGTTGAAGCCATCCCCGATTCAGCGGCGGCCCGATAAACTGACGACTGGTACCCCGTTCCCAGACGTCGAGACCACGACCATCGCCGCCGACAATTTCACACCGGACCAAGGACCCGATCTCGGCAACTCGAGGGATGCCTCTGACCCGCTTGCGCCGGGGATTCGAGCCGCGACTCCGGAGGACGCTGCCGCCATTCACGCCCTCATGCGGCCATTTGTGTCGCAGCGTTTACTCCTGGCGCGGACCGAAGCCGAAATCATTGAACTAACCCGACACGGTTTTGTTGCGATGCGGGCCCCACAATGCATCGGTTTTGCCGCGGTCGAGATCTATAGCCCCAAACTGGCCGAACTGCAGTGCTTGGCCGTCCATCCGGACGCCCGACAGCTCGGCCTCGGAAAACGTTTGGTCGGTCATTGTGTCCAACGTGCCCGCGAACTGGGCGTCATGGAAATTCTCGCCATCAGTTCTTCGGAAGAGTTTTTGAAGTCCTGCGGTTTTGACTACTCGCTACCAGACCAAAAGAAGGCCTTGTTTTGCAAACTCCGTCCCCGTGCGTTTGACGACTGATGGACCATCGACCGATTCCGATCCAGCCCCGCCCTTCCAACTCAGACGGCCATGTCACCGCAAGATTTTCTTCACCAAGCGATCCTCACGCCCAGCCCGTCCGGATATGAAGAGCCCATCCAACGGCTGATCCGTGACTACTTGTCCGGCCATACCGATGACGTATCGATAGACGTCCACGGCAATTTGACCGCCCGAGTTGGCACGCCCGGCGGTCCCAAGCTGATGTTGGCCGGACACTGCGATCAAATCGGCATGCTGATTTCGCACATTGATGAGGATGGTTTTCTTTATGCCCAAACCATTGGGGGCTGGGATCCACAACAGTTGATCGGCCAGTCGATGACGATCTGGACCGCGGAGGGTCCCGTACCCGCCGTGATCAGTCGAAAACCCATCCACCTGCTGACGCCCAAGGAACGTGGTGACGTGGTGCAACTGGACCAAATGTGGCTCGACATCGGTGCGGCGGACAAAGATGCCGCTGCGGCGCGCGTTCGAGTTGGCGACCCGGTCACACTCCATTTGATTTTTCGTCCGTTACTGGGTGATCGGGTCAGTGGACCAGGCATGGACAACAAGTCCGGCATGTGGACCGTCGTTGAGACGGCGCGGCGCTGTGCCGAAACCAACGGTGTTTCCCCATTGGCATGCGATCTGTACAGCGTGGCGACCGTGCAAGAGGAAATCGGATTGCGTGGCGCCAAGACGGCTGCCGCCCGAATCAACCCGGACGTGGCGATCGCCATCGATGTCACTCACGCGTCGGACTGCCCAACGGTCAGCAAGCAAACGCAAGGCGACATCCGACTAGGCCGCGGCCCCGTCATCGTCCGTGGCCCCAATGTCAATGCGAAGGTCGCCGAAGGCCTGATGCAATTGGCCGATGAACATGAAATTCCTTACCAGTTGGCCGCATTGGGTCGCGCCGCACCCAATGACTCCAACGCCCTACAGATTTCTGGCAGCGGCGTCGCCACGGGACTCGTCGCCATCCCGAATCGCTACATGCATTCCGCCGTGGAAACGATCGACCATCGCGATATCGAGTTGATCGCGCAACTTCTTACCTTATTTGCCCAGTCTCTCACCCCTGATTGCAGCTTCATTCCGGGTTGAACGCTACCCGCGATCAAACATGAAGTTTCTGCGAACTTTCGAGATGTGGATTGTTAAGTCTCGCCGAGGACATCGATTTGGTGTTGTTGCCCGCCGGGCAACCGAACACCATCCGGCCGCCTAGCAATTACGTCACTTCTCCCGAGAGTTTCCATGGTCGGTCGTCACGTGTCGGCGTTGGGTCGCGTTCACGCACCTAAGACGCCACGCGCGTTCACGCTGGTCGAATTATTGGTCGTGATCACCATCATTGGGCTGTTGGCTGGGCTGCTGATGCCGGCAATTTCGCGGGCTCGGGAAGCGGCCCGGTCCACCCAATGCCAAAATAATCTTCGTCAAATGGGAGTCGGCTTGACGGGCCGAACCGCGAATGAACCCGATGGTTCGTTTTGCTCCGGTGCGTTCGACTTTGAACGGGATGGAGTGCCATCGGAAACGGGTTGGGTCGCGGACCTGGTTCGTCGTGCGATTTTGCCTGGGACGATGCGTTGTCCAAGCACGGCGGCGCAGTCGAGCAAGGCGATTGAGTCGTTGCTCACCATCGCGACGGGCGATATCACGTCCGGCTGTGTCGATCTGTTGGGACGGCCGCCTTACACGAACGACATGGGGCGAACCATCGAGAATGAAGCCCGTCAAATCGCTGCTCTGTCCGGTCCCGACGCCGATGCAAATTCGCCAGCACGGGCCGCCATCATCCATCAAAAGCTAGTCGACAAAGGATACAACACCAATTACGCCGCCAGTTGGTTTTTGGTCCGCAGTGATCTTCGACTGGATACCGATGGTAACCCCCGTCTCGCCGACGGGGCGTGTTCGTCCGACATGAAGTCACTCAATGCGACGCGGGGACCTTTGACCACCCGTTTGCTCGACAGCAGTCGCGCCCCCGGCAATACAGTGCCGCTGCTGTGCGACGCGTCAGCCATTGGCGTGATTTCCGCAGAGATCTCGGACCTGGTTCCGTTTGGTACGCCGTACACGACGCCGATCGTTGGTGGTCCGGTGCTCCATCGCGAACGAATTGACACCACCGGTGACGGTGCCGCCGATACGGACTTGGGTTCCGCCAGTCATCTCGTTGCACCGGAGATAGTGAAGGCGCCTCAATTTCCTTCGGGCACCCAGCGTACCGGGCCAACGGGCTGGCTCAAGACATGGAGCTACGACACGCGGCAAGACTATCGCGGCATGTCGCCCCATCATTCCGGCGTCTGCCATGTGTTGATGGCCGATGGCAGTGTGCAGTCGCTGGTTGATTCCAATGGCGATCAGTTCATTAACAACGGCTTCCCGGCGACGTCGCCGTTCTGGAACGACAGCATCGTTGAAGCCCCTGATTTGCAACTGGCGAGCTTTTATTCATTGACGAGCAAGGGCGAGGAATGAATCAACCGGGTGTAATCCATTGAACGATCTGGTCCAACCGTGGGTGTCGACGGTGAACCGAATTTTTGGGTTATGTGAAAGGTTGATGAAGGGCGCCCTTTACGGCTTTCCCGAGGACGCCGTTCAGGTAGAACACTGGCGTTTTCCGAGATCTGGCCTTTCCAGAGATCACGTCAGCTTGTCTCAGGACGTGTCCATTCTGCTTCAACCTTCAACGCCGAGGAGATGTCACCGACAACGCACCTTCATCCTTGATGCGGGCGTATGAGCCACTGGGTCCATGTGCTCGAGGGATACCCTGCCGACTCGTTCGGTAGCAATCCTGCGAAGACTTCCACTGAAATTGAAAGCCAGAGCCGGCGACGTGCCGCAGAGCCAACATTGGTAGCACAATGCAGCTCCTTTTTTGGCGGCACGCCGCTCGACTCTTCTGTACGACTCTACCCTGCGGTCAGTGGCTCATCGCCGCCGGTCGCCAGAATTACCGAAGGATCCTCAGTTGATTGAAAAACGTCAAAAGGTGACGGGATTTACCCTCATCGAACTCTTGGTAGTGATCTCGATCATTGCCCTCTTGGCAGCACTGGCGTTGCCTGCACTTGCAAAAGCACGTGAAGCAGCGCGACGCTCCCTCTGCCAGAATAATATGAAACAAATCGTCTTGTCGATGATTGATTATTCCGGTCGCGACCCACAGGGCCGCATGTGCTCGGGAGCCTACGACCGGACGCGCGATGGCGACTCCGACAAATATGGCTGGGTCGCGGACATGGTTAACAACGGAGCCGGCAATGGCAACGAAATGCTCTGCCCCAGCAATCCGCTGAAGGGTTGCGAAAAGCTCAATGACATGTTGGGCAAGGACACGTCAAACACGGGCGCCAAAGACGCCGCGCCGGCCGCTCGTTATGGCCGTCTGTCGACCCTGTTGACCGCCGCCGGTGCGGCGGGCGATCCCGGTGCCGCCGCGGCTCGGGCTCCGATCCTGAGTCAAATGATCATCACGCCCGGCTATAGCACCAATTATGCGGCCGGCTACCATCTGGTTCGATCGGAACTGTTGTTCGACATGATCGTCGACACGAGCACCAACACGGCTCAGTACTTCACGAACGCCAAGGATCCCGACGGTTCACAGAAGGGTCTTAATGGTTCCTTGGGTCCACTTCGGCTTCCGAAGCTTGATAATGGTGGTATTCCCAGTTCGTCAATCGGTATTCTCGGCGATGCGGCTCCTGGCGACATCAAAGAAGGCGTGTTGGCGGCGACGCTTTCGTCGCTCGTCAAAGGCGCGACCGATGCCAAGACGGGTGTCGGCGGGACCGTCGACACCGACGCTGATTTTGTGATCTCCCAAGGCGAGTTGCTTTGCGAAGCGTTCAACGATGGTCCGGCCTTCTACAGCCCCACCTCCCAGAAGGTGTTGTTGGCTCTGACCGGTAAGACCGGTGCGGAGGCGGGTGAGGCGGAAATCACCGCGCAAATCCTCAACGAAGGTAGCTACGCGATTCCGCTTCCTGAAGCGGCGACGACGACACCGACCGAAGGAGCCGTCGCGGACACGGCAGCCGATGCGGTTTACTACTTGCAAGACACTCGTGACTGGTTCGCCGTGCACGGTGGCTCGGCGAACATTGGCATGGCTGATGGTAGCATTCAGCAGTTCTTTGACACCAACGGAGACGGATTCCTGAATCCAGGCTTCCCGGTTCCTGACGATTTGACAGATACGGAATACCTGCAGATCGGTTATCGCGGTCCGGAGATCGAGATGGCGCCCCAGGCGTTCTATTCGGGTATCTATACCAATCACACGATCTTCGAATCCAAGGGCAACCTGGAGTAGTACGGACACGCTTCTGAATTGAGAAATTCCAAAGCGTTGATCAACGGAAGGTGGATGCGTTTTCAGCGCATCCACCTTCTTCTTTTATGAACGGCGATCCATGAAACTTCACCATTCGACCCGAGTGCATCTGACCCTGGTGGTCGGAATCGTTTGCTTTGCCGCTGCGGCGGCGGGACTAGCGTCCGTTGTAAGCATTGCACCGCCCGGAGTGCCACAACAACGACGACAAGAGTATCACGACCACGTTGATATGTTGCGCCGTACCAGCGATCCGGCGTGGTCTGCCCGACGTGCCGAACAACCTCAAGTTCAGATGCTTGGCTCCGGTGCCGTTCAGATGGGAATGCGCTGCGACGACGTTCCGTGGCAGACCGTCGTCGAGTTTCGCAATAACGGAAAGTCTGAACTAACGGTCCAGTGGTTGGATCAACCCACCGACGACGTGTCCGTCGAACCATCCCAACTCCACATGAATGCGGGCCAAGTCGGGCAAGTCCGGATTCGTGGCATTTGGACATCCGATTCACCCGACAAGATCTCCGTTCATTTCCGGACGAATGATCCCAAAGCTCGCCATCAGTTGGTCCGCATCCTGTCGAGATCGCCTCGGCCTTTGTACGCGGAGCGAGACCGTTTGGAGTTCGGCCGTGTTGATCCAGACGAAATCAAGCACAAAGAAATCGGGCTCTTCTCGGAAACAATCGACCTCTCCGGCTGGTTGCTAGCACCAATGAATTCACCGCCATTTTCAATGGAGCTGGTGTCGCAGGTCCCGGTGGAGGACTTGCCTCCCAAAGCACGGTCCGGTTGCTTGGTGCGTGTCGCGTGCGGAGGATTTGGCGGCAAACAAAGCATCGACCAGCCTATCGAGTTCAGCTTCCAACCCGATGATTCGATCGGTGACGAGTCGACTGATCCGAACCGCCCCGTTGCACTGAGTTTGCCCGCCCGAGCGTCGCTACGTAGCCGCATCCGTGTGACTGGCAATGTCAGTGCACTGAAGGGACTCGAAATTGGCGACGTGGTTCAGGGAACACGTGTCACTCGGAAGCTAGTGTTGCAAGTTCGCGGTGAACAATTGCCTTCCGAACTCCGGGTTCGGAAGACGAAACCCGCGTTTGTGGAGGCCGACATTCGCCCCACCGAGAATCCGCGTCAATACGATTTGCACATTGCGATCCCCGAGACGGCGCCCCAGGCATTCATGGCGGGTCATCAGTTCGGTATGGTCGTCATCGGCAGTGATCTATTGCCAACGGATCTTCGCATCCCTGTCCACTTCAATGTGTTCGCCGATGCATCGCTGGCGCCCAACGCGGCCCAGTAAGTGTTTGAAGTCTCGCCATCGTCCGAGATCGCTCCGACAGATCCAGATTCATCGGTGGCGATCATTGACCTGCAGTCGAGTTGGTTACTGACTCATTAACTCGTTCCGATCCCAGATTCCAATGAACATTCCCAACATTTGGAGCATCCCATTGACATCCGTGGCTCGCAATCGGATCCAGGCGTCGACAGCGCTGATTGTCGCGGTGTTATGTCGATGGCGGCAAGAATGGCTTTTGGTAATCACGCTGGTGTTCGCCGGGTGCGGTGGCCCTTCCACTCAAGACCGGATGATGGAGATCGCTAAGGCGCGAGCCGCCTTGGCCGAGCAAGAGGAAGCCGAAGAGGCGGAGGAAGCGAAGGTGGCAAAGGTAACATCACCCTCCCCTAAGGAATCGTCGACTCCACCGGTCCCCAAGGCCGTCGCCATGGATGCCGGCGAACCCGTACCCGTGGTCGACGATCCACCATCGGCGCCGGAGCCAACAAGCGTCTCGATCCCGGTTCCGACACAAACGGCCGGCTTCGTCGCCGGTGGCATGCCGACCGATGACCCTAAGGCGCTGGACAACGGACCCCAAACGATCGACGCGCGATCCTCAAGTTGGCCGACCGACCGACTGGGTCGTTGGACGAAGGTTGCGGAGTCGTTGACCACCATGGCCGAAGGTGTCCGAAAGACCCGAAATCGCCAACTGATGAATTTGAGTGACATTCATGACCCCGCCGGCAACCCGCTGCTCTCCTGGCGCGTCGCGATGTTGCCTCGGATCGGATACCAGGATCTGTATGACCGCTTCGAGATTCAAGAACCTTGGAATAGCGCCACCAATATCAAGCTGCTACCGTTGATTCCGGATGTATTCGTCTGTGACTCTTTGATCGACGAGCGTTCCGATTACTTCATCCCATCAGGGCCGGACACGTACGGAGGCATCGAGCATCGGCAGGTCGACCTCCGCGCCAGTGAGGATGCGGCGGTGCTTTGCATCATTCGTGGTGAGCCAAGCGACGCCGTGCCCTGGACCAAACCGGGCGGTTTGGACATCGACCAAGCAAAACTCGTGGAACTGACCAAGAGTCAACAGTCGGGAGGTTGTTTCGGGGTCACGATTTTTGGACGAGCGGTTCGTCTGCGTCCCGACTTGCCCGGTAAAGAAATGGTGGCGTCGGTCTTTTACCGGCCGGAAGGCTCCGATGATCGCCTGGAGAGCATCGACATTGCGAGGGCTCCCTACGAATTCAAGACAGCCGGCCAGGAAGTCACGTTGGTCGATTACGAGGCGGGACGTACGCCAAATCTGGCAAGCGCCCCTGGAAGTGCCGGAAACGTGTCCACGATGGCGCCGTCGGGTGCCGATCTGAGTCAACCCGTCAGTGTGCCCGACCCGTCATCTTTACTGTCGGCTCGACGTACGGCCAAGGAGCTCTTCGGACAACGTTATCAACAGGCATCGCCAGGCCGCCAGCGGGAACGCCTCTTGGCGGAGATGTTTGCCATGACTCACCAGATGGACGATGACGCTGCTGGGCGCTATGTGATGCTCGAAAGCGTTCGCAACGGAGCTTTGGCGAACTTATCGTTCGAGTATTTTTGGAAAGCGACGCTCTCGATCAATACGAACTTTTACGTCGATCGTGCCCTTCAGCCCTCACCCTCTATTTTGCAGTTCGGCGGTCGCTTGCTGAAAGCCCCCGGCAAGGTAGGCGGAGGTGAGTTTGTTACCGAGTCGCTGAGGCAGGTCGCCGACTCCGTTTTGCAAGACCGCTACGAGGATGCGACGCGCATCGTCGAGGTCCTCGTCCAGTTGACCGAAGCCAATGTTTCCAACCTGGCACCGGCTGCTTTACAATATTTGCAACAGTCACTGGCCGATGCTCGATCACGATACGAGCCGGTCGAACAGGCCATCGATGCGCTGGTGGATGGTACAGCGACAATCGAACAGTTTCGAACGGCCGGTTCGTACTTTTGCTTCGTCAAGGGCCAATGGAATGAAGGCTCGCAACATCTATCGCGCGCCGACGGAAGTCTTCAAAAGGCGGCACTGGTGGAGCTCGAGTCACCCAACACCGGCGACGAGTTCTTGCTGGCCGGTGACGCGTGGTGGGCGGTAGCGGATGAATCCGTCGACATGATTGTCACCGATGCCGCTCGTCAACGAGCCTGTCACTGGTACCAACAAGCCGAGCGCCAACTGACCAGCTCATTGCAGCGCATGAAAGTGCGCAAGCGGCTCGATGCATCGGCGTCACGATCATCCGGAAATGTCTTGGAACAAATCGCGTCTCTCACTTCGTCGTAAGTGCGGTCGGTTATGCTGATCTTGGATTCGTGTGGACGCGCGTGGTTTCGACAGCAGGCAGAGTTTCCGATGGTGCACTTGGTTGAGTTGCGAAGAATCTCATTGATCTTCTTCGCCAGTATTGCGTTGTGGTCGGTGCAGAATGCGTCGGCACAGCAGCGTCGCCTGGGAAGCCGTCCGACCGATCGGATCACGCTGGCGCAGGATCTTGCCTACGCGGATACGGCGAATCCGCGGCAAGAGCTTGATCTTCTGTTGCCCACGTCGAGGACGGGTTCCCAACCGCTTCCGGTGATCGTGTACATCCATGGTGGTGCGTGGCAAGCTGGAAATCGCGCCGGCGGACGAGGACGACTCCTGCGATACGTGGAGACGGGCCATTATGCGGGCGTCTCCGTCGGGTATCGACTAACGGGGGAATCGATTTGGCCATCCCAGATCCATGATTGCAAGGCTGCGATTCGTTGGATTCGTGATCATGCAGACCAATACGATTTGGATCCGAATCGTATTGGCGTGATCGGTTCATCCGCCGGCGGACATCTTGCAGCGATGCTGGGAACCAGTGGCGGGGTCATGCCATTGGAAGGCGACTTGGGCGACCACGATGATGTTAGCAGTCAGGTGCAATGCGTTGTCACAGAGTTTGGTCCATCTGACTTGTTATCAATGAAGGACTATCCAAGTCGTTTGGATCATGATGGACCGTCGTCGCCTGAGGGCAAACTCGTCGGCGGACGCGTCAGCGATAACGTGGATATCGCGCGGGCGGCTTCGCCGATCACCTATGTCACCAGCGATGACCCGCCTTTCCTGATTATTCACGGCAACCGGGATGTCGTGGTTCCCTACAATCAATCCGAACGGCTCGCAACGGCGCTCCAGCAGGTCGACGTCGAATGCACCTTCGTCACCGTCGATGGAGCCGGCCATGGTCGCTTTCGCAACCCTGAGGTGGAAAATCGCGAGCAACAGTTCTTCGACAAACACCTTCGCGATCGTCCATCGACGGTCTCCGCAAGCACGATCCAGTCAGGCCGATAGCATCTTCATTTGGCGTTGCCGGACTTGGTGCTCTTGCGAAAACGAAGCGACTTCAACTGATCCGATACCGGAGCCAGGCCTCGACCTTTCTGACGGTCGACTTCCTTGGCCAACCGAAACCACTCCTGAGCCATCGACTCGACTCGTTCTGGATCCTCGCTGGCAAGATCGTTGAGCTCCGTTCGATCTTCGTCCATGTTGTAGAGCTCCCACCGTCCTTGCTTGGCTGACACAATCTTCCAAGGACCCCGGCGAAGCGCGCGGTCGGTGCCGAAACGGAAGTACAGCTGGTCATGCCCAGTTCGAGTCTCGCCCTGCAGAATCGGCATCAACGAAAGGCCCTGCAGCGGATCCACCTTTCGGTCGCCGACCTGTGCGGGATAGTCCGCCTCACCCACGTCCAAGAACGTGGCCATGAAGTCGATTAGGTGCGCGGGCTGATCGGTGATCGAGCCAGCCTCCGTCTTCAGTCCCGCCGGCCAGTGAACAATCAGCGGTGATGAGATTCCGCCCTCGTGCTGATTCTGTTTGTACAGACGAAATGGCGTGTTGCCCGCGTGCGCCCAGCTGGCGTCGTAGGTCCAATAGGACTGGGAGTCCCACGGTTCCAAGTATCGACCTTTCGTGCGTTCAAAAGGGCATGCTCCATTGTCCGAACAAAACAGGATCAGCGTGTTGTCAAGGATTTCCTTTTCTTTCAAGAATTCGACATAGCGACCAATACTCTGGTCGACCACGTCGACCATTGCGGCGAACACCGCCATCCGGTCGCTCTCCCACTGACGTTCATCGACATCCAAACTGTCCCAGGCGGGGATGTGTTCTGGTCTGGGGCTGAGCTGCCAATGACTGGGTAGCAACCCGCTCTTGATCTGCTTTGCATGCCGAGTGATACGGAGTTGATCCCAACCGCTGTCGTACCGACCCTTGTATTTTTGGACCTCATTCTCCGGAGCTTGCAGCGGATAGTGCGGCGCGTTGAAGGCGGTATAAAGCAAGAACGGTTGATCGGCCTGACAAGCCTCCGCCATGAAGTCCAAACCGAAGTCCGTGATCGCGTGAGTGGTGTAAAAGGGTCGACCATTGAGTGTGGCTGGTACGGGCCACTCTTGACCATTGAAACGAAAAGTCTCATCGCCCACAAAGAAGTTGGTTGCGCCCGAAAGGTGACCCCAATAACGCTGGAACCCGAAGTCCGTCGGCTGCTTGCTCAGATGCCATTTGCCGACCATGGCTGTGAAATAACCCGCCTCCGCGAGAACCTCCGCGATCGTGGCGCCGTGACGGAGGGATTCACTGCCGGCTTGATCGCAGTACAGACCGGTTAGCAGGCTAACGCGTGACGAGTGACACTTCGACGTGTTATAGAACTGCGTGAATCGCAGCCCGTCCGCGGCAAGCGTATCCAAGTGAGGTGTGTTGATTTCGGAACCGTAACAACCCAAATCGGAGAACCCCAGATCATCGGCCATGATCAAAAGGATGTTCGGTCGATCGCCAGCTTGCGAAACCGAGGACCATGCCAAGGAAAGTACCCCAGCGAAGAGCAATAAGAGTGTTTTCATGCGTTGGTCGATACCGGCGTTCATTTGGCGTGGGCCTCGGACGACTCGGCCCGACGCGGCGGGCCAAAGGCGGTGGGGGGGAGCGGATACGATGGCCGCCACTATAGTCGACCGAGCCCGCGGCTCGCTCTTGATCATGCCGCCCGTCGATTGAATTGGGGCTTGGGCGGTCAATTGGCTGGCCGAATCCAGGTTTTGATGGGTCGTCTAGAGCGGCTCTGGCCAGGGGCGTCGCCGTCCCCATCTCCGATGGAGATGCCTAACAAACAGGACGACAATGCAGCTTTTTTTGGCATCCGAGAGACAAAATCCGATGCCATGCGCAAAAATCGCATCCGTGCATCGGGCGCTGATATCGGCCTTTGGAAGTGGATGCGGTGGGTTAGTCGACCCAGACATTTGATGGCACAACCTTGGAGCCGTTTCCGACCCAGCGTAGACGATTCGCCGCCCGAAAATGGCACCTTTTTTGCGGCTCCGTTCGGAAAGGTGGGTTGCCGCGACATGGCTCTCCCCGACTGGCCCGAAGTGGAGTCATCGGGGTGTGGGGATTTTGGGTCGTTGTCGTGTCAGATTATTCGGATGTCCCTGCTCGTTGACGTTGAAACGTTCCTTTCAGTCACGTTCGCTTCGCGAATGAGAGACGTTCGGTCGCGAGCCGTTCGGGAGATCGATGGGTGGAGAGCCCGCCGTATTGGTTTGAGAAGTTAACCCGGGATCGATTTCCGCAGTCAAAGACTCGCGGGGCTGCAAAGACGCACAGGGGTGCTTGGTCATCCGTCGTCTTGGCTGGTGATCCACGATCGGGGAACTTTCATTGGGTGCTCGAAGTTGAAACTGCTGTAGGGAGAGAAGATGGGTCTGGACGGCGCGTTCTCCGAGGAACAAAAGTCCTATTTGATGTCGAGGATCCAAGAGGTTTATCCCTTTCTTGGAACGACGGTCGATGGCAAGTTTACCAATGAACCGGAGGAGTCGGTTTATGGAACGGCCATCGACGATCTCTGCAAAGAGGAGCAGATCAAGTACCAACGGAATGGACTGGATTGCTGGGACACAATGCTCCGCAATGCCGCGGAGGATATTTTCCCGGAGCCCGAAGACGTCTTCCGGTTTAAGTTCTACGGCATGTTCCATGTCAAGCCGGTGCAGGATTCATTCATGCTGCGCTGTAGGATCCCGGCCGGCGTGCTCAACACGCTCCAGTTTCGGGGGATCGCGGACATCGCCGAGGACTGGGGAGGTGGTTACGCGGATGTCACGACTCGAGGTAACTTCCAAGTACGCGAGATCATGCCCCGGAATGTCGTCAACGTGCTCCAGAAATTGACGGACATTGGGCTGACGTCAAAAGGCGCCGGTGCCGACAACGTTCGCAACGTGACGGGGACGCCGACGTCCGGATTCGACCCGCAGGAACTCATTGATGTCGTGCCGCTGGCGAGGTCAATGCATCACTACATCCTCAATCACCGAGATCTGTACGGTCTGCCCCGGAAATTCAACATCAGCTTTGACAGCGGTGGCAGTGTTTCGACGTGTGCGGATACCAACGATATCGGATTTTATGCGATCGAAGCGGGTGAAGATGCTGGAGTGGAACCTGGCATTTGGTTTCGAGTGCAACTATGCGGCATCACGGGGCACCGGCAGTTAGCCAGTGACTGTGGTCTGCTGCTCCATCATGACGAATGCATTCCCGTCGCCGCTGCGATCTTGCGCGTCTTCATCGAACATGGTGATCGCACCAATCGGAAGAAGGCTCGCCTGAAATACTTGGTGGATGACTGGGGCCATGAAACGCTGCTGGAGAAAGTTCAGGAGAAGCTGGCGTTTCCATTGCGTTTCGCGCCGCTGGATCAGTGCGGCCCGTTACCTACTAAGGATCGGCAGGCCCATTTCGGAATCCACAGCCAAAAGCAACCGGGTTTGAATTACGTCGGCATCGTCACCCCGGTGGGACGCATGCTGCCCGACCAGATGCGAAAGATCGCCAAGTTGGCCGACCGCTATGGGGAGGGCGATATCCGTCTGACAGCCTGGCAGAACATCATCGTGCCGTACATTAGCGACGATGATCTCCCTGCATTCTTGGAAGGGCTCGAAGAGACTGGGTTCAGTCATTCAACGACCAGCGTCGGTGGTGGCCTGGTTGCCTGCACCGGCAATCGTGGCTGCAAGTTTGCAGCCGCAGACACGAAGGGCCATGCCCGCACGTTGGCCAGCTATATCGAGGAGAATGTGGAGCTGGACACTCCTCTGAACATCCATCTGACCGGCTGCCCACATAGTTGCGCGCAGCATTACGTCGGTGATATCGGCCTTCAGGGTGTGACTTGCAAGATCGGCGAAGAATCCGTGGAAGGCTACAATATCGTGCTCGGTGGCGGCGTGGACGACAATGGTTACATCGCTCAGGACGCTTTTCAGGCAATCCCGTTTGATGACGTTCCGCCTCTCGTCGTTAGCATGCTCCGGACCTACCTGGAACTCCGCGACGGCGAGGAGGACTTCGCCAGCTTCACTCGCAAGCGGACACCTCAGGAACTCACCGAGTTGTTTGCGGCACCCGTCTAGTGGCTCGACGCGCTCCTTCATCCAACATCCCGATCTTGATTCACGAAAACTGATTCGGCATTTCATTTCAAACGACCATGAAACAAGTCATCCTGCCCGAGGAAGCCCCTTTTTCAGCAGAACAGCGAGAGTGGCTCAACGGTTATCTAACCGCATTGCTCGCGCCGTATGCCGAGACCGATTTGGCTCCCGGTGTGCCGGTGACCGTCGCATGGGGCTCTCAGACTGGGTCGGCCGAGTCGCTGGCGAAGAAGTTTGCCAAAGCGGCCTCCAAAGCCGGTGTCGAACCGACCGTCGTGGATCTGGCGCAGTTCGATCACAACTCCCTGCCAAGTCTCGAACATCTTGTTCTAATCACATCAACCTATGGCGCAGGCGATCCACCCGATAACGCGCAGCCGTTCTACGACTTCATCACCAGTGATGCGGCGCCGAAGCTGGAGGAACTGAACTATGCCGTGCTCGCGCTCGGCGATTCGGCCTACCCGGATTTCTGTCAGGCGGGTGTTGATTTTGACAATCGATTCAAGGAATTAGGCGCAAGGCCCATTCTGGAACGCGTCGACTTGGATGTGGACTACGACGACGACTACGCCACTTGGACCAGCGAAATGCTGAAAGTCTTCGGCTCGGCATCGGTCCAAGTCGAGGACGACCAAGAGGAGGGAGTAACGAAGAAGAACCCGCACTCGGCGGACATTCTTCGGCTCCATAATCTGAATGATCCTTCCAGTGCACGCGAAACAACTCACGTGGAAATATGTCTGAAGGACTCGGGCGTCAATTATCAGGCGGGAGACGCACTGGGCGTCTTCCCGGTTAACGATCCGGAGTTAGTGGATGACTTGATCGACGTGCTCGGCTTCTCCGCCGAGGCCACCATTGGGGACAAGACCCTCCGGCAAGCGTTTTTGGAGGATTACGAAATTCGAAATGTCACTCCGCCAGTGTTCAAAGCACTCGCTGAAAAATCAGATAGCGGAGAGCTCAAAGCATTCCTTGCTGACGACAAGAAGAGTGAACTGTCCGACTTCCTTTGGGGCCTGGAAATCTACGATCTGGTGAAAGACCACTCGTTCCATTTTGCCGCCCCAGACGAATTCTTGGGTCTGCTCAAACCTTTGGCACCCAGGCTTTACTCAATCGCCTCATCGCCAAAAGCGCATCCCGATGAGGTCCACCTGACGGTGGGTGCCGTGAAATACGACTCCAAGGATCGCGTTCGAAAAGGAGTTTGTTCGACCTATTTTTCGGATCGAACCAGCCTGGCCAAGCCACGTGTCTTCGTCCACGAGAACAAGGCGTTTCGACCACCTGAGAATCCAGCTTCTCCCATGATCATGGTGGGACCCGGTACGGGCATCGCCCCGTTTCGCGCCTTCTTGGAAGATCGCCAGGCAACCAATGCGGAGGGCGACAACTGGTTATTCTTCGGCAACCCGTATCGCGAGTTGGACTTCCTGTACCAAGATCAATTGAGTGAGCTTCATGCGACCGGCGTGTTGAACAAGCTCAGCCTGGCATTCTCGAGGGACCAAGCCGAAAAACTCTACGTGCAGCATCTGATGTTGGAGGAAGGCGCGGAGCTCTTCGAGTGGCTGCAAAAGGATGGGCATTTCTATGTTTGCGGTGACGCCTCCAAGATGGCGAAAGACGTCGACGATGCCCTGCATCAAGTGGTGGCGACCCACGGAGACATGACGCAGGACGACGCGGCCGCGTATGTCGCACAACTCAAGGCTGAAAAACGCTACGCGCGCGACGTGTACTGAAAAGAGCAGGCAACTCCGTCGGCAAGCGATGTTTGGACACCACGTCGGGTGCATCGCCACAACCGGGGTGGGCACTGCATCACCTGTGTTGTGACGAAGTTCCGGGAACCAATTGGCGCGATTCACGGCGTCGACTCGCTGGGTTCGGCTGGCCAAACGCTCCAATGAGACCACTTGCTTTCAGTGGATCGTCGATCGGTTTGGGATCACGATTCAGCAAGCCGAACCTACGGCCATGCAGCGTGTCCAATTCGAGACGCTCGAAAGAGTATGCCCCGAGGACACGTGCCGGGGAATCACGTGAGTCGACGGACGCGCAGGGGGCAACGTAACGCGTTTGAGAAAGCCGGGAGACGCAAGCATTGGATCTTCATGAATTCGCTCGGGTCGGCGACATCGAATCCGTTTGCAACGCGCTCAGTCAGGGAAGAAGCGTTGACGCGCGAGACGGCCATGATTGGACGCCACTGGCGTATGCCGCAACAAGTTCTGACACTGACGTGGCGATGGTTCGTTTGCTCATTGAAGCCGGAGCCGATGTCAACGCCACCGTCGACCAAGCGAAGAAGCGACCACTTGGACTGGCGGCTTGCTCGGGCAGTCAGGAGAAGGTTCGGCTTCTTGCGGAAGCTGGCGCGAATGCACGCTTTGTTTCCGAGAACGGATACACCGTTCTCATCAACGTCGTGTACGCGCTATGCGACGATGAGCGTCTGGTGCCAATGATCGAGCTGTTGACGGAACTAGGAGCCGATCCAGACTCTGAAAGCAGGTACGGGGAGTCACCGCTGAGTGTGTCGTCACGTCTCGGTCGATTCGATGCTGTTCAAGCCTTGCTGACAGCCGGCGCCGATCCATCACCGCTCGGCTGGACGAGGCTGATGAAAGCGGTCGCACTAGGAACGATGGATGAGGTTGAGCAGCATCTCTTCGAAGACAGCCCACGAGTTCATGATCGCGATCGATGGGAGCGAACGCCGTGGCTGTTGGCTTGCTTGGTCGGGGACATTGAGAAGGCGAAACGGGTTCTAGCCTCCGGAGCTGATCTTCGTGACCGGGAACGAATGGGCCCGGACGCCTTGGGTATCTGTGCGGAACGAGGCAACTCCGAGATGCTGCTGTGGCTTCTGCAGGTCGGGGCTGACGCTGATGCAGCGGACGATGTTGGGAGTACGGCGTTGATGCTGGCTGCGCAAGCGGGCAATGCGGACTGTGTTCGGGCATTGCTTGAAGGCGGCGCAAACCCAAAGCGGAAAAACAATTATGGGGACAGTGCGATGTCGATGGCCTCCACGAAAGTAGCGATGCGATTGCTAATGGAAGCTGGAGAGCGTCTGGCGGAGATCAACGACGAACTGAAACGGGAAGTCCTTGGGCTGGACGGCGGAACGCAATTGAAGGTCACCGCGACGGAGTACAACGCTGGTTGCCGCCCTCGGTATGGGAGATCCAACCCGGAGATCATGGAAGTTCCCTTTTGGCATGAGATGGTGCGCGCTGGAATCTCGGCTTACAGCGCCAGGGCGCAGTTTGGTGACGAAATTCACGTGTCCAGACTCACTTGGTGCTACAGCCGATTCGGTGTGTCGCTGACGGAGCTACCCGATGGTCGATTCGTGCAAATTGGCGGCGAACACGAAGACTTCTATGATCCGGATTTCTGCATCTACAACGATGTCCTCGTCCATGAACATGGCGGGCGGTTTCAAATCATGGGATACCCCAAAGACGTGTTCCCCCCAAGCGACTTTCATACCGCAACGTACTTTGGTGGCGCGATCTACATCGTTGGTGGGTTGGGCTATCAGGGATCAAGGCGATTTGGATTCACGCCGATTTATCGACTGGATTGTCATTCGTGGACGATCGAAGAACTGGCGTCGACCGGAGACAATCCGGGTTGGATTTACGATCACAATGCTCGCTTGGACGAGGATGGGACGCTGGTGATCTCGGATGGGAAGGTCTGTCGGCAAACAATAGAAGGCGAGGACCACGTCGACAACGAAGTCGAATTCACCCTTGATCTGTCAGGCGGAACTTGGACTCGCGCATGAATGGTTGACGACGCCTGCATCGCACATCGCATCGTCTGCGGGCTTCTGCAACAAAGTCGGTCGATCGACATCTGCGGCGTTTCCAAACTCTGTATGTGAAGCATAACAATCCATTTGCGGTCGTCCTGCGGCGTCAGTTCCTTTTCGGTGTCCAGTTCCGCATGGATCAGTGCCGTGCCAATGTGATCTCGCGTCTTCGACACGATCACGAAACTGGTAACCGGTCGGATCACAGACTTTCAGAATCACTGGTTCCTGATCTCACCTTGCCATGAACTGTAGCGATTGATCCTGGATTGACGTTTTAAGGTGGGAGTTCCCGCGAGCCGTGATCATCCGCACCAACGTTACGTTGCGAACCGAGCACGATTTCCATCGTGAATCGGCACGCAAATTGTCTGCCGAAATCGGGCGTCATTTGCTAGGACTGCCGGATGTTGGCCCGCAGGGAAAGAACGCCTACGCGTTGATCGACAATGCTTGTGGCCGTGCCGTTGGACCGGGCGCATTTGGTTCTTGCAGTTACCTCTAATGTCGTTTACAGTCGCAAACCTATCCTTTATGGCGGTGTTCTCCAGCTCGTCTTCAAGGGCATGCCTTCCGCAAGTCCCTTCGTTCACTGCCAATGGATGCAATTTGAGGTCTTGAGCGTACGGCAGCGGACAGTCGGCAATGAACGTTGTTTCCGTATGTAATTGCTCGAGTCGATTCACAATATCTAGTACCAATTCGGTCGTCTTGCACCTCCATGATCACCTACAACCAAGAGAAGATCGTTGTCATCGGCAACGGCATGGTCGGCTTGCGATTCTGCGAGCGAGTCGTCGCACTCGATGAAACCAAGCACTACCGGCTGATCACATTTTGCGAGGAACCTCGCACCGCCTACGACCGAGTCGGATTGACCAAGTTCTTCGACCATCGCGATCCCGATCAATTGATGATGACGGATGCCGATTGGTACGAAAAGTCAGGCATCGACATTCACGTCGGTGACAAAGCGACCGAAATTGATCGAGAGCAAAAGGTCGTGCGCTCGGCCAAGGGTGTGGAAGTTGCCTACGATAAAGTGGTTCTGGCGACCGGATCATATCCCTTTGTTCCACCCATCCCCGGCGTCGACAAGCAAGGTGTGTTTGTCTATCGAACGATCGAAGACTTGGAAGAGATCATCGCTTATTCCAAGCAGGCGAAGACTTGCGCCGTGATCGGCGGTGGCCTATTGGGATTGGAAGCCGCCAAGGCCGCTTATGATTTGGACTTGGACACGCATGTGATCGAGTTCGCACCACGCCTGATGCCGAGACAGGTTGATGATGCCGGCTCAGGCATTTTGGTGAAGAAGATCGAAGAACTCGGCGTCCAAGTCCACTTGAACAAGGCCACCAAGACAATCCATGGGGATGGTTCGGTCCAACGAATGGAATTCACCGACGGCGAATCGCTTGACGTGGACATGATCATCGTTTCCGCCGGCATCCGACCTCGCGATGAATTGGCTCGCCAATCCGGTTTGGAAATGGGCGAGCGCGGCGGGATCTTGGTCGACGATCACTTGCAAACCAGCGACCCGGACATCTTGGCGATCGGGGAGTGCGCGGTCCACAAGGGCATGGTTTATGGATTGATCGCTCCCGGCTGGGACATGGCTGAGATTGCGGCGGAAAATCTGTTCGAAGGTCAACGGAAATTCGATGGCAGTGATCTGTCGACGAAGCTGAAGCTGATGGGTGTGGATGTGGCGAGCTTCGGCGACTACGAAGCCGGCAAAGACGTGGCCAATAGCCTCACGTTTGAAGATCCCTTTGCCGGAGTCTATAAGAAACTACTTGTCAGCTTGGATGGCAAGAAACTGCTGGGTGGCATCATGGTCGGCGACGCGGCCGACTATGGAACCCTGTCGATCATGGCCAAAGGCAACGACGACCTGCCTTGTGACCCACATGAATTGATCGTCGGTAGCTCCGATGGTGCTGCGGCCGCCTTAGGAGGTGTCGATTCCATGCCCGACTCCGCCCAGATTTGCTCCTGCAACAATGTCACCAAGGGGGATATTTGTGAGGCGATCCGCGAGCGCGACCTGGATTCACCCGGCGCGGTCAAGGCATGTACGAAAGCGGGCAGCGGATGTGGCGGTTGCATGCCCTTGGTCACCGACTTATTTCAGGCCGAGATGAAATCGCTCGGCAAGGAAGTACGGAATCATCTATGCGAGCACTTTGATTATTCGCGAACAGAGCTCTTCGCGATCATCAAAACCAAACAGCTGACGAGCTTTCGCGAAGTGCTTGACGAATGTGGACGTGGCCATGGCTGCGAGGTCTGCAAGCCGGCGATAACGTCGATTCTGGCGGGGCTTTGGAATGATTACATTCTCCAACCTCAACATCAAACCCTACAAGACAGTAACGATCGCTTCCTCGCCAACACGCAGCGCAACGGGACCTACAGTGTGATCCCACGGGTACCAGGCGGCGAAATCACACCCGACAAGCTTATCGCATTGGGGGAAGTGGCCAAAAAGTACGGTCTTTACAGCAAGATCACGGGTGGGCAACGCGTCGACCTGTTTGGTGCCAAGCTGCAAGATCTGCCCGACATTTGGGAAGAGCTCATTGCGGCGGGTTTTGAAAGCGGACATGCCTACGGTAAGGCATTGCGAACGGTGAAGAGCTGCGTTGGTTCCACATGGTGTCGCTACGGTGTTCAGGATTCCGTCGGTTTTGCGATTCGTGTGGAAGAACGTTACAAGGGCATCCGGGCACCGCATAAAGTGAAGATGGCCGTAAGCGGCTGCACACGCGAATGCGCCGAAGCGCAGTCCAAAGATGTCGGGCTGATCGCGACCGAGAATGGATACAATGTCTATGTTTGTGGTAACGGCGGCGCGACACCGCGGCACGCCGATCTGTTGGCGGCGGACGTCGATGCGGATACCGCCATCCGTTACATCGATCGATTCTTTGTCTATTACATCATGTCAGCGGAGAAGCTGACGCGAACCTCGGTTTGGTGTGAGAAGTTGGAGGGTGGCATCGATCACATTCGCGAAGTGGTGGTGGACGATCGCTTGGGGATCGCCGATGAGCTGGAGCGAATGATGCAGCACTTGGTCGATACCTATCAGTGCGAATGGAAGACGACGGTTGAGGACCCGGCCAAGCGAAAATGGTTCCGACAGTTCGTCAATACGGATGAAACCGAACCGACCATCGAGATTGTCAGTGAGCGAGGTCAGTGCCGGCCGGGTGACTGGCCAAGCGAAGTGATCTCGCTCCAGCAGTTCGAATCGATGCAAAAGCGTCGTGACGAAATCAAGAACAAACAGTCGAAACAGCTGGACGAAAAGCGATGGGTGGAAGTCGGCATGGTCGACGATTTTCCGATCGATGGCGGATCAACGATCAAGTACGGCAAATCGCAGATTGCCGTCTTCAATTTTGCTTCCCGCGGTCAATGGTACGCCACCCAGAACATGTGCCCGCACCGAAAAGCATTCATTTTGTCTCGTGGCATGATCGGTGACGCGGCGGGAGCGCCGAAGGTTGCGTGCCCATTGCACAAGAAGACGTTTTCGCTGGAAGACGGTCAGTCACTGCAGGGTGAGGATTACAGCATCCAGACGTTCCCGGTCAAAGTCGACAACGGACAGGTTCATTTGGAGCTCCCATCCGAGGAAATTTTGGACCAGTTATTGGCCACCGAAATCGGCTGCAAGCTGGCGACATCGTGTCAAACCGAAGTTGAAGAAGTCCTCAAGGCCTAGATGGAGGCCTTCCGATTGGGACGCGGATCAATGCTCAGTTGTTGCTTGGTTGAATTCGTCGCATCAGAGACCTCTCAGCTTGCAAAAGATGAAGCTTGGTGTCCGACTTTCCGATATCAGGCAAATTCGTCAGCTGCGAACGCAGAATCGCAGCTGTACCCTTCAATCGATAAGACTGGTCCATGAAGGGAGTGCAATCGTTGTAATTCCGAACAACCCGA
This sequence comes from Planctomycetota bacterium, assembly GCA_038748615.1. GTDB lineage: Bacteria > Planctomycetota > Planctomycetia > Pirellulales > Pirellulaceae > Rhodopirellula. The sequence continues at coordinate 64,653 of JBCDIU010000030.1, forward strand.
TGTAGATCTTTCCATCGCTTGGCTTGTGAGAGGTGGACGATCAGATTGCGATACGCACCCAGCAGGATACTGCCAGAAATGTTGAGACCGGCTGCACCATTGACGAGACGGTCCAGATCGACTTCGAATAAATCGAAAAAAACCTGGCTATCGAAATATGGAAGAAGACTTAGGACCAAAGACGCATACCTTCCGTCCGCATCGGACGGTTCTTGGAGTTCAACCACGCGATCGATATGGTCCTTGACAAGTTCCACACTGCCTCCCCAGCGCGGAAGTGACATTTCCAGGATCTTCTTGTGATTCGAAATATGCCACGGAAAACGGTTGCAAGCGATCTCAATGAGACGCTCACGCTCCCAGTCCTTCGTCCCAAGTCCTTTTGAAATCTCCAACGCTAGATCCAGGGTGACTGGCGCGCAATCATCGCTGTCGACGTAGCCCAGGACGCTTTGAGCGTCCAAAAGGCAGGTTTCGAACTGATCGAGCCGATCTCGGGATATTTCCTGAACGACTCCGGTTCCGCGAATCTCCCAACCCTTGGTCGCGTACCAAGTCGATGCGATGAGTCGGGCCATTCGACTGTGTGGATATGCAGTCAACCAACGATCAAGCCAATCATGCTTTGCCCCGATCTCCTCGATCTCAGCGAGTGCCCGCGAGGAGAGGACGCTGCGCCACCTTTCGAACGATCCCGGCAACTCAGTCGTCTGGATCGTCAGTTTTGAATCGATCTCTTCTAACTTGTCAAAATCCCCGGCCTCAAACAGCCGGCTCGCCAATTTCTGAAGTTCAGGCTCTAGGTAACCCATGTTGTACGCGGGCGTTCGATAGATGCGAAAGCCGGATTCGCTGACGCTGCACATGATCTCTCCCGTGTCACTCCAAACGATTCGGTGAGGGTCGGGTTCCGGAATCGACCACGATGCGAATCGCTTGGCCCCATCCGCATCGAATGCCACGACGTGGATCTTGCTGCTGAACGTAGACCGAAACGCACCATAGAACCGTTCATTGCCCAACAGGTCTCCGGACTGCAGGAAAAGGCAAACGAAGTCACCGCTCAGGAGCAGCGACGAAGCCGGTGTCGACACGCCGGGGATGGAAAGGATGTTGAAGGTGTCGACGTTAGCGAGGCAGAGAAAACGGTTGCCAAGAGCGGTTTTGGTTCGTCCTGGTACGAAGTCCTTGTCTCGAAATGTGCCGATGTGATTTGGTGGCTCAAGGTCTTGGTTCGAGAGCGAGACCTCGCCCTGTCGCAGTGCTGTCATGACTCGCTTCCCATCGTTCGAAATCGCCTGGCTCGAACGATCGATGCTGATCGCATCAAGGGGCATCTCGATGGAACCTTGGGAGTCATTGAGTCCGAGAATGTATTGATTGCCGTTTGCTGCAACAATCAATGCTCTCGTTCCGTCCGAGGAGGGGCCCCAACCAACAAACCGCTTGTCTTCGGGCTTCGGCTCCACTGTCATGACGATCTCACCCGTGTCTAAGTTCGCAACTCGAAACCGGCTTGGTTCCCAAATCATCACCCGGTCCGTATCGACGAATCGAACTTCAGCGGGACGCGTTACATCGAGCTCGATCGATCGCGTTGTTTCGCCTTGCATGTCACTTTCTTCAAAACCCGACAGAGTCAACGCGCCAACCCGTTGACCATCCGGTGAGATGGTTGCCGAGACCAAGTCTTCATCAATCACCGTACGGATCGTGGTGAGCTCGGCATCGCAAGCTCGTTCAATCAGCGCAACGCATGCTTCGGCGTCGACTTCTGCAGCGTTCTCCCCGCGTGCGGCCGTACAGAAAGTCCGGGAGACCAAAAGGCACACCGCCATGAGACGGATAGTTCGAAAACGGATCATTGAATCGTCTTTGGTAGCTGAGGCGTGAGTTACAACCCACCAAAATTGTATCCATTAACCACCTGGACAGGGGGCATGTTGAGGGCAACCGGAATCACATAAAGATGGGCTCATTCGGCGCGTGAGTCAGGAACCCACGCGAGCGACGATTCAGATTGAGTGAGAAAGGGCAGCCAGCGTCTGCGTTCGGCGAGGCGTTTTCGGACACTTCACATCTGGCAACGACGTCGCTCACGTTGCAGCGATTCCCGGCGAGCGGGACTCAAAGCTGGAACGGGGCAGTAGTAGCACGTCGATTTGTTTTGGGAAGTGCAACGCGGTGACAAGCTTACGAAGTCGCTCTTCGACGGCAATCACTATCTGTTGGCGATCGCCGGTTCGGGCCACTTCTGCAGTGTCAAAATCTCCTGTACTCGTTGGTTGGTCCGCAACAAAAACGGCAAAGAGCAGTAATACCATCAAGTGGTCGCCGCTGTTCTGGTGCATCCCGATACCAAGCAGGTGCTTCCCTTATTCGATGCACTAGAGACTTGGGGCGTTTCAATGTGGTGGGCACCACACCGAACCAGCCCGAACCCTTTTGTGTCAACTCACTCTCCAACGCACACATTAGGGACTTACACCATGCACAAGGCAACATTCGGGTTTTGACTGGCAAGAATCGACGGAGCTTTCCTTTGCTTGCTCGGCCCGAGCGTTTGGTGAATGCGATGTCACCGTTCAGCTCACTTCATTTGCCAAAAGTGTTGCCATGTCTCCCCACGACCGGAAGTCGTGCGCCAAGCGGACTCTCGACGGGTTGATCCGCCGCGCGGCTCCTCCATTCAGTCATGCCTCTCAGCCGTACTGGCGTGTGGTCACGGCGATCCGTGCGTCGTCGTGTTTGCTGTCACCAACGACTGCCCGAGGTCGCACAAATCCGGACGAAAAGGAAAGCGTTATTCGAGCCTGTGTGCGCATGGCCAAACGCCGAAACCGTTGGCTCCGCCCGCCTGAGTCGTGGGTTGCGCCCGACGACAGCCCGTTCATGCAGCTCCGATCTTTGGTAAGCCACGTGTTCGATCGGTATCCGGTACCAACATTCATGACACCGGTATGGTGCGATGTGGACGACGCTCCATGGAAGATTGATCTCTATATGCATCTTGCGGCGGGACAGAGCATGCGGCGATTTCGGTTTCCGTTGCCTCACGGGGCACGCATGACCAAGCGTGCCGCCCATTGGTTCGTGCACGCGCCCCACGATCTTAATCCAATCCGCGCATATCGTTGGGCGCATGTGCGGTCGCTGGGTGGAGACAGCCGACTTGCCCGAATCTTGACAATGTCTCCTGCGCTGATGGGTCTGACCGAACATGAAATGTTCTGGGAGAGCGTCATTCGGTTTCTGGTCAACAACGACCCCATCTCACGGGCGGAGATCGAAGCCATCGTTCATTTCGTCAATCAGCAGCGATTCGAACCTGCCGAAACGAGCTGGGGTCCGGGAGCCGGTGAAGAACCACTGCAACCCGATTTCTCGCTTCGAGGCCGATCCTTGACTTCGCTGCGGCGGCACATGACCAACTGGTCAACGGACCTCCACGAGAGCCTACCTCCGATTTGTCGTCCAGCCTCCCCATGGACTCGGACCAATATTGCGCCATTCCGGCTGATGTTGGGCGATGTTCTATGGACGATTGACGAACTGCTTTCAGACGGCGAACTGCGCGTCGAAGGTTCCATCATGAAGCACTGCGTTGCGACGTACATCCATGATTGTGCCCGTCGCAAGACATCGATCTGGTCGATGAAAATGGAGCAAAGCAGAAAGCGACGGCGGACACTCACGATTGAAGTGCTGCCCGGTTCCCGGATGATCTGGCAGGCCAAGGGAAAATGCAACGCCGAGCCCGTCGGCTTGCCAAAGAGGATGCTACAGCGGTGGGCCAAACAGGAAGGACTCACCTTCAGCGATTCAGCGTACGCCGCGTGAACGCACGAAGATCAAATGTGTCTGCGATCCACATGCGGTTCACCGAATCAGTCTAAGACAACCTTCGTTGGATCCGTCCCTAGCCGTAACGGCTCATAGGGTTGTCATGGGATATAAAGAACACCGCCATTGGTTCCGAACGAATAGTTCACAATCCGCGTCGCGTCTTGTAACTCGTATCTCTAATTCTCCGTTTGAAGATGCTGCCACGAAACCGTCGGAGCGCCGTTTGCGACCGATGGGGCCGTCCGGCTGCAACCCAATGAGCCGATCACCGTCCACACAACAGTCACCAAAATCGTCAGCTTCCAATGTGGGCTTGTCCGGATCATGTTGGGAATCTGCGGGACGTGGTGATTGCTTGACGGCATGCGTCGGATGAGCGTTGACGAGAGAATGGAGGCATCGCCTGCGAAATGACGAACCGGGAATGAATTGGGTGAAGTGATCCAGGCGAATCTCCTATGCTGCATTGCGTTCTAATACGGTAGTCCTTCGATATATCGAATCGTCGATTTCATGTGGGTTGAGTGATGCAGGAACTAATCGATTCACTGATGAGTTATCTGGCCGACAACTGGCCGGAATTGTTGTGGATTGCCGTCGCGGCCGGAGTCGCCTCCGCTCTAGCTGGACGAAGATCTGTCGCGCAATGGCAGCAGCGAGAATTCCTTGATCGCCTCAACGTATCGCTGACGTACATCGATCAGGGGACACTCCAAATTCGTACGATTCTCGAGATGGATGTTGAGGACATCTTCTTGAATCGGGCGGCAGCGTCCGAACTGGTCAAACTAGCCAAAGGAACGACTCCTGAGAATCCACTCATTCCCATCAAGGCTGAAGATCGTTGGTATTACCTGAACGCGGTGCTCAATGAAGTCAGCGAGCGATTTGCCGAAGGGCACATGAAACATGCCGTGGGCGCCGATGTGACGGAGGAACAGTTCTTAATTGCGCTCACTTGCGAGCGTGCGGGACGCGTACGAACACAAAAGATTCGGGCGCTGCTCATGAAGCAAAGCTTTTTGGAGAACCTGCCTGAGGACGAACCTTCGTACGAATCTCCCAATCATGCGAAGAGATGGGAGTCGATGCAGTTCTTGGCAGAGCAATGGCAGATTTCACCGGATCACTTTTTGTCTCTTCGTTTGTGTTTGTGAACGCGGCGGAATAATGCAGTCTCGTCGCAGCGGGAGTGTTGCTCACTCCGAGGCAGGGTTTCTGACGACACGGAACGCGACTACCTGATTGTCCAGCCCTGGATCGAAGCGACTGGTGACGTCTCGTTGTTCACGCAGCGTTGATTGGATGCAGATTCTCCGTGCTTCACTGGCGAGCAACCTAAACGGTCGTCCGCCCACTTGCGGCACCAAATGGTTGGTGATCGACCGCGACATGATCGAGAATCACCATGAAGCGGTCGGACAGAAAACCGACGGAAGTTTCACGATAGGACACGAATTCGTCGACGCGGGACGATCTGGAGTCACCCGGATCCATGGTTGATTTAGACGGTCTCGGTGAAACGCGTCGCATTGCCCGATTCCGCGATGGATTTGATCAGCTTGTTGCGTGTCAACAAGAGCGTTCGCATGTGCCGGGTCACGAAGAGCGCGTCAGCGATTCGGCCAAGGAGGCCAAGTGGCGACGTGAAATCAAACACGTCGGTCATGATCGTGCCGACATCGCTGGGGGCAAAATGGTGGTCGTGATCGAACCGCGAAAAGGCGCCCTTCACCATCGAGTCTCGAAAGTGATGGGGGCGATCGAACTGGCTGATGCGAACCGTCAATCGCTGCCGTACCCAGAAATGAGTTGCCTCCCAGGTGACCGTCTCGCCAAGTTCAATTAGCCCCGATGTTCGACCCGCCACGGCTTTCTCATTGGTTTGAGAGGTCGATTCGATGTGCAAGTCAATGCTGCGTGACAGATCAAATACGGTCTCCAACGGAGCGTCAATCTCAGTCCTCAGCGAAAGAACAGGCATGCGTGGATCGCTCGGTGGACGGTTGACTTCGTTCGAACTTGATCGGAATTTCGCCGGATCGGCACTGCTAACGAATACGTCTAATCAACGTACTGTTGATCGACGACGATGAATTGATAGTCGGCACCGCGAAGGACCGATTGGAAGGTGGTTTGCCGGATGCGTTTGATCGACAGAATGCCGTGATCGTTTGCGTACTGGGTCTCCAGGCGTCGGAGTTCCTGTTCCAGATCATTCGGAACGAAACGCAATACGGTGCGGCCTTCCGTGGCAACATTTGCCTTGCGAAGCAATCGTTGCTCGAACGTTTGCAAATCACGCTGGTCGGTCCACATGAAGTAGAGTCGTGTTTCCGATTCACTGGGCACCCGACGATGACGCGGACGAGCCGACGTGAGCTGGCCAACGACGTCGACGCCTTGCACCTTGCCGATCACACCGAGCTCGATGCCGAAATGATCCAGTTGCGACGCATACTCGGATTGGTTTCTCGCCTCCAAGATGATGCTCCAACGTTCGTGCGGAGGAACGAGTTCGGCACCGTCGCCTTCCGCGGGCGTATCTGGGCCAGCTTGTCGGTCGTTGCCATTGGCCAGTTGCGAACGGTGAGCTGCCATTGTTGACGCCACCGTGCCGGCGAGATTGGTGACCGCCTGCAGCGTCGATTCGACGTTCTTGGGAATCAAGTCGCGCGTCTCGTGTTCGGTGGGCGTGTCAAACTCCGCGGGAACACGTGGTCCGCCTGACTGAGACACCATGCGAATGACGGGTCCAGGCTCGAGTTCCGTCGCCGGATCGTCACCGGTCAGCCAAATCACCCCCAGCACGAAGACCAGTCCCGCAAGCATCAAAATGCAGGCCGTGAAGAAGGATGTGACGGCATCAAACCAACTCGCTTTCATGGACTTCATCATGACCTCGGTGATCCAGAAGGAGAATCCAGAAGGAGACTCCAGAACGCGCCATGCTTTTAATGATATCGGCAAGCGGATGATGGGTGTCATGTCATCTCACGTCACCCTCCTATTGCAGCGTCACAGCTTAGTTTTAGGTTTGGCGCGACGTCGTCGCATCGGCTTCCAGCCTGTGATTTGCCGCGTCCGTTCCCGATGGCAGACAGAATGCCTACCCCACTTTTTAGAGTTGACGCAGCACTAACAGGCGTGGGTGTCTTCGCAAGTCATCGAAACCGAATCCACCCTCTCGAGGGAGGATGAATTGAGACGGGTCGATGCCAATCTCGGCTGGTTGGCTATGGTTCATCACTCTTGTCGGATTTGGATGTCAGTTCCGCGAACTGCCACGAGGGGGCTTGGTCACGTGTCAAGGATTCGTCCCAGAGCAAAGCTCTTAGCGACGCAATGGGCATCGGGCCGGATCGCATGACCGCATCGTGGAACTCCTTTGGCGAGCCCAACTGCTCCTTGGACCACCTGGCCGCCAACTGCCGAAGTTGCATGGCGCCGAGCATGTACGCGGCTTGATAAAGCGGCGGGTAGTCGGGACCGACACTGCGGCGGACCTCCGCTTCCGCGTTGCGGCGGTCAAATCCGACATTGGCGACCAGGAAGTCAACGCATTGATCCGGCGCCAGCTGGCCCAGATGGAATCGGAGTGAGAATAGAATCCTGGCGTATCGATGGGCACGCCAGACAAGGAATCCCATGCGCTCCTCCGGTGTTCGAGCGAAGCCATTGTTTTCAAGCACGAACTCCCAGTAGACGGCCCAGCCTTCCAGCCAAAACGGGGTGCCGAACTGCCTCCGGTGCGTTTGGTGCCTGGATGTTTGAAATAGTTGTAGGTGGTGACCTGGGATCAGCTCATGGTGGACCGTCGCCCGGGCAAATGGTTGATTGTTACCCCGCAAACTCTGACGTTTTTCATCACCGGACATTTGACGAGTGGGAAATGAGACGCTGATGACTTCGCCGCCAGTGAAGAATGGGTTCACTCGTTGTCGTTGCGGTGTCATCATCTGCATCCGCCAGCTCGTTTCGGCAAGTCGATCGATCGTCAAGAGGTCACGCTGTCGTAGCCAGGCGACGGAGTCCGCTGCCGTTGAGTGAATCAGCTCCGGCTGTTTGCCAGCGGGAACATGCAGTGTTTTGATGTGTTCGACGGCTGCCTGCCAATCATCGCCAAATCCCATTTCGTTGGCCGTTGCGATCATGTCTTCGCGGCACACCTCATACTCTTGCTCGGCCAACTCGATCAACTGTTCGGGTGTGTGATGGATCTGTTCGCGGCGCAGTTCGAGCATTAAACGCGGGCGACCTGCCACCGTACCCTCAATGCCATGATCGGCCGCAGATTTTGAAATGGGCTTGGGTGTTTGCTCGTCTTGGATCACTTCGAGGCGATATGCAATGTCATTGCGCAACCGGTGGTAGTCGACCTGGTCAGATCGGCACCAATCTGAGAACGGCCTGTCGTCCAGTCGAAGCTTCCTTACTGCTTCGGACCAATCGAGCAAAAACTTCGATCGATCGTTGGCTTGGTTCACCGATGTCGTCGTCTCGTCCGCCTCGTCACCGGACTTCAATGACCTCAGGTCGGACATGAATCGTTCCATGATCGCCGGCATCACGGTGATCGATGGTGGAGTTTCGATAACAGATTGAGGGTAGTTCGCATCGAGCATCGTCTCGGCGTCCGGGTCCGGGGCGGTGTCGACGCTTGCGGACGCTATCGGATCGGGACGCCAAGCCTTCAGCCGCGACTCGATCTGCTTGGCGGAATCGCCGACCCACCAATCAAACTCCGGGTTGTAGTCGGCGTGAAATCGTCTCCAGGCGGCGAACTGAGTTGCCAATTCCTCGGCAACCTTGAGTTGCGGCTCATCGTTGCCGCCCTGCCCTTCCGAGACCTCGTTCGTTTCATTTGGAGCTGGAAGTTCCTGTTCCAGCGCGGCCAACTGTTTGGCAAGTCTAGGAGCATTGAGGGGACGCCCCCGTTGTCGTAGGTCGATGAGCTGCATCAGTTCTTCGGTAAACGGATGCGTTTGGCGAAACGCAGCTCCTAAACCGGCATCGGCACGGAGTTGCTGTCGATCTTCGTCCAGTTGAGCGACAAGTTCATCGATTGCCTCCAATTCGGCGATTGGCGGATGGGTGGCTCGGCCAGTCTCAATGGCGATCCGCCAACGGTCATCAAAACGTTGCCACTGCGTCAATCGTTCGGGCATGATGCGAATCGGGAATTGTCGCAGCAGCCGGTCACGATCCGCCCTGTAAAGCGCCGCATTGCGCTGCCAGGCAGGAATCGGTTTCATGGACTCCAGCTGCTCCGCCGTGACAGCTTTCGGCTTGGAGGTCGGCCCATCACGTGGATGCGGATTCGGCTGAAGATGACGGCTGAAAAAGTCTCGCATGCGTCGACGCCCGTACGGTCCCCCATCGCTGTGTCCCATGCCCGGGATCATCAGGAAGTCAAAGTCCTTGTCTGCTTCAATCAACGCATCCACCAGCCTGAGAGTGGATTCCGGCGGCACGTTTGTATCGAGCTCGCCAAGAATGAGCATGAGGTGACCTTCCAAGTTGGCGGCATGGTCGATGTTGCTGGAATCGCTGTAATGAGGTCCAACGGGTGTGCCCATCCATTGTTCGTTCCAACTTGCCTTGTCCATTCGATTGTCATGACAGCCGCACGACGCGACGGCCGCCTTGTAAAAATCTCCGTGGAAGAGCAACGCACCACACGCGTTCTGACCGCCCGCCGACGTGCCAAAGATGCCGACGCGGTCGAGATCCATCGACGGATACCGTTTGGCGGCAGCCTTCATCCATGCAATCCGATCCGGGAAGCCGGCATCTTTGAGATTGTGCCAACACACATCGTGGAATGCCTTGGAGCGATTCGCGGTTCCCATTCCATCGATTCGAACGACGATGAATCCCAACTCCGTCCACTCCGACATCCAAGGGGATGACCGGTAGCGTTTGGGCACGTGGGCGTCGTGCGGGCCTGCGTAGATCCATTCGATGACGGGGTATTTGGTGGCGCCGCCGAGGTGTGTGTCATCGGGAAAGCAGATGAATCCCCAGATATCCGTCAATCCATCACGTCCTTTGGCGTGGAAACGTGTTGGCAGTGGCGGCAAATCCTGGGCCGCGCTGACCCGAGTCGCTTTGCACAGCGTGGCGATCAGTGAACCGTCATCGCAGCGACGCAGTTCATGCACCGGAGGTGAGTCGACACGGCTATGGTTGACCACCACATACCGCCTATCGGGTGAGAATGCGTACTCATGATCACCGTCTCCCGTCGTCAAACGCGTGATGCTGCCGTCATCCATCGAGACCCGAATCAAGTGACGATGATAAGGATCTTGGTCGTCGTCCAACTCACCAACAACGAGGTCGATGAGACCGGATTCTTCATCAATGTGAATGATCTCTCGAACCAAGAAGTCCCCTTCTGTGATTGATCGTTGGGGTAACTCTCCGGACAGATCGATACAACGGAGATGTCGATAACCACTTTGCTCGCTGGCATGGATGACGTGGTCATTGGACTCTAGGTAGGTGACGGGCTTCACGGGCGGTCCGTGAACGGTCCAAATGAACGTATCGGTTTGTTCATCGATTGGTGTGCGGATCGACTGGGTCAGCGGATCGATCGCGAAGAGTCGAAATCGCTGGTGTCCTCGATCCACCTTTTCGATCAGCAATTCGTGCCCGGCACGCCATCGAATTCTTGGCCGTCCGAAGTCAATCAGCGGCATGTCGATGTCAATTCGAGATTTGGTTCGTGTTTCGAAGACGACCAGCTCAAAGTGGTCCATCCGATCGCCGGGTAGTCGATAGGGTTGTTGATTGAGGACGGCGCGGCCGCCTCGTTCGGGCGAGGATTCGATCGTGTACACCGGTCGATCGTCGCCCGGTGTTCGCTTCCAAACGGCCAGCACCAGCCCGTCGGCCGACAGGCTGGGACGGTGCCAGGACGTCTCCATGGAGTCCGCATCGGTGATTCTATCGATTGTCTCCCAATCCGATGATTCCGATGACCGCAGTTGCAGGTCGTTTCCCGAGATGCGAACACTAAGGTGCAACGAATTGTCATCGGGATTGACGTCGGACGAATCTGGACCAGCGGAGATTCTTGTTGGTCGCTCGAATGTCCTTCGTATCACCGCCGTCATCTCGGAATGGCCGGCAATCACGCTGCCATAGAAAAGATCATTGTCATCAACGGCTTCCCAGACGTGGCCCGCATAGGTGGATTGTCGATGGGACCCACCCGGTTCGATTCGTCGGTATCGATGCCGTCGGCCACGCTGGTCCACCCAAAGCAATTCAATTGCTTCCGGCGTCTTGTTGATCACGCGAATGTTGGACGCGTCCTGGCTAGGAGTGGATCGCGGTGTGGAGCCACCCTTGAAATCGACGTTCGTCGGTCGTTCGTTGGAGGTGCCGCCGGAGGCGACAATCGTCATTTCACCGGTTGCCGCGTCAACGCGAACCGTTTGCACCACGCCCGATGAGGTTTCCCTGAGGAACTCGAGCCGGTTGGAATCGATCCAATGGGGCGCAATGCGTACGTTGAGGGTGCGAGTGTCGCGATACGGGTCGTCTCCGCGAACCTTGATCGCACTGAACGTGATGACGGCGTGGGCCAACATGATGGCGGTGCCGCAATGCCGCCATCGATTCACATAGATTCCCGACACGGTTTGGTCACTCGTTGCTGCAGGGACAGAGAAACACGGCCCAGTATGCATCAGCGTTTCTCAATTGCCCAACGAGCCCGCGGTGACATCGGGATCGAATTAGCTCAAGGCGGTCGGAAATTTTGAGTCGTGCGCCTTGATCAAGATGGAGTGACGTTTTGGAATGATCGCCGGAGTATTGGAGCTGGACCTCGCTGCCTACTTCATTGCGTCTCGACCAAATTTCATCATCCAGGCCACTGATCGAGCTAGGCACTGTTTATCAAAGCAGTTTGATGGCCCGTCGCATGGCGGCGAGTTGAACGAAGGCCAAGTACGAGCATGTCAGTTTGTCGTACCTGGTCGCCACGCGACGTGACTCCTTCAGCCATCCGATCAATCGTTCAA
>JBCDIU010000031.1:0-75942 GCA_038748615.1 Planctomycetota bacterium
CAAGAGAGATCGGGTGTTAACCTACCGGGGGCTGTAAAACAGAGATGGTGAGATGTTTTGGCGATATCTCACAGGATTCAAACGAGATCTTGGGATTCACGCTTGTTTTCGAGAGATAAGAACCCTGAGGCGCGAGACTTCGTCGGCCAAGAGAACGTGCCGCAAGGCCCAGAAAACTGGGGCCAAACGAAAAAACGCCCGGCGGCCTGATCTCGGCTTCCGGGCGTCAACTGTACGGTCGGTAGTTCCGTAGTTTTTCAAAAAGCTCCCCCGGCAGGACTCGAACCTGCGACAAGGCGGTTAACAGCCGCCTGCTCTACCAACTGAGCTACAGGGGATTGGTGCGGTAGTGGGCACGGATTCACTTTGAACCGCCGGTACCCTCCATCGGGTCGCAAAGAGTAGCTTTCGATCGCCACGCATTCAAGGGGAAACGGCTGGACAAGACACTGAAAAACGCGACGGTGGTTCCGGTTGTTTGCGATGCCATTCTTGTTCCAACCAATGCTTCCACCACACCTCGGCTTAGGCGGCTTCGGCAAAATCCGACTGACATAGATTTCGGTAGAATTGGTTCGTGGCAAGCAGATCGTCGTGGCGGCCCACATCCGAGACCCGCCCTCGATCCAGGACCGCCACGCGGTCGGCCATCGCGAGAGAACTGCTCCGGTGCGTGATCATGATGCCCGTTCGACCGACGAGGAACTTTTCGAGCGCCTCGTGGATCAGTTGTTCGCTTTCAATATCGATGGCACTGGTCGCCTCATCCAAAATCAATATGTCGGGGTCACGTAGGAAAGCACGCGCCAGTGCCAATCGCTGCATCTGTCCTCCAGACAGTTGGACGCCACCGGCACCCAAGAGTGTCTGATAACCGTCGGGCGTTTTCCGCCGGATGAACTCGTCAGCAAACGCCATCTTGGCCGCCTCCACGACGGCGTCCGTGTCCGCTGAGGGCGAGCCGTACCGAATGTTGTTCTCGATCGTGTCGTCAAACAGCACCGTGCGCTGTGTCACCAGTGCAAGTCGCCGACGCAACCCACGAATGCTGAGCTGATCGATCGGTACGTCATCCAATCGAACTTCACCGTTGGACGGGTCATCGAATCGGCAAAGTAGACTGATGAGCGTGCTCTTTCCGCAACCATTCGGGCCCACCAGCGCGATGGTTTCACCGTGGGCCACCTGCAGGTCGATGCCGCGTAGCACCATCGGACCTGATGGATACTGAAAGTGAACATTATCGAACGTCATCGCACCGTGCGGTCGCGGGATGGTTCTTGGTTGCCGAGGCTCGTTAACGCGCGTCTCGAGCTGAATGATCTCCATGACCCGTGACGATGCCGCGATACCACGTTGGAGTGTGGCCCAGACGTCGGATAGTTTTCGTGCCGGATCCGTTGCCCCGATCAAGAATGCAAAGAACATCAACACCTGACCCACCTGCAGTGGGCGATCGGACATGCGAAGTCCGAGCAGATGTGTTTGTTGATTGATTACCAAGTACCCGCCCGCAAGTATGGCGATTGCAACGACGGACATTCCCATGAACTCGCTGGTACTGCGAGCGAACGTGTTGTAAAGAGACACTTTCATTGATCGTCGAAAGAACGCCTCGGCGCGAACGTGGAATCGGGCTCGTTCCTTTGCTTGCGTGTTGAATGATTTGACGACTCGAATCCCGCCGAAGGCATCATTGAGCATCCCGTAGAGTTGGCTCATTTCTTCCATGGCGCGGCGACTGGCTCGACGGATCGCGCGGCTGAGTCGTTGCATGGTCAGTGCGAGCACCGGCGAAACCACCATCACGAGCAGAAGCAAACGCGGACAGACCCAGGCTGCGAGCACCAAGCAAACGATCATCTTCAGCGGTTCGCGAAGCGTTCGCCCGAGTAGCGTGGTGAGTCCATTGCCAATGTGGGCGACATCGTTGGTGAGTCGGCTTGTCAGGTTGGCGGAGCCATGCTCGCCGAAGTGATCGAGATCCAGGTGAAGGGCTTTGCGAAAAAATGCTTCTCGCATGTCTTGCACAGTCTTGCTGGAGATGTACTGCACCAACAGCAGATTGGTCGTCAGGGCGACTAGTTTGATCGATGTCCCGCCGATTAGAACGGCCACGATCAATAGCAGTGTCGGGTAAGCACCCCGCGGCATGTACTGATCGACCCAGGGCTGAACGCGTCTCAGCGTCGTGGCGGAGTTCTGCCAAGTCTCGCGTGATGTGGTTAGGAACTGGGTCTGATAGACGGAAACCGCATCCTGTTTTCCCTCCAGCTGCGCTAACTGTTCGTCAAGACTCGCGATGGTCTCGGTCGCTCTATCCAGCTCGACCTGGACGTACCCGGGAAAGTCGTTTCCGAGCTCCTTTGGCTTGAAAACGATCTCCACCATCGGGTAGAGCACCGTGATATTGGCACCCCACAAAGCGGCGATGATCAACGTGGTAACGATCACTCCAATGACGGCAACGCGACGACGGAGAGCCACTTTCACAATGTGGAGAAACGGTTTCATTTTGTCCCGTCAATGGAGCCAGTTCTGGAAGGAAGATCCCGGCGGAGCTGGGCGTTTCGGGATCAAAAAATTGCCTCACCGCGCAGTCGCGGGTTTACCAACAACATCTTCGTGGCTGCCAGACTGAAAGACCTTCTGGGCGTTCGAACTGGCCGATCGTCGCGTACGGGTCGATCCTCCCATACGGGGGCTGCCGGCTCGATTGCGATGGAGACTCGAGGACGTTGCGGGAGGTTCTTCAGAATTGCTGTTGCTTCGTCGACGATCCATTCGATAGAGCAAAAGTATTAAAGAACCGTTCTAGGAATCTCTCATGACTTCGAACCTGACACGGCGCAGCAGATCTTGGGTCGTGATCCGTTGCTGCGTCTTGAGTTCCCTCGTTGTCTGTTCAACCGCCGACGGCCAAACTAGGGCTTATGATCAGGCTCCAATGGAGTCGATGCCGCACGGTCCAACGATGTACTCGGGTCGTATCAACGAACCGTTGGATTACGGTCCATGGACACCACCACCGCACGTGATCATCCAACCACACTCCATTGGCAGTCATCAAGTAACCCAGCACCCGATGCCACTGGATCACGAAACAACCTGGCCCGAACCTCCCGTTGGTTCGTCAGCAGCTCGGTCATCGACGACATCCAACCGTTTGCACCATGTCGAATCACACCTAAAACGGCATCTCGATGCACCTGGAGTTGAAAACGATCCCAGTGCCCGCGGTCCTGGGCGCATCGGCATGGGGACGCATTGGGTGAAACCGCCATCGCGACCGCTGATCCCGGGGGCAACGATCGAACGTTCCTGGAAAACACCCTATTCTTACGGATTTTTTGGCGGTAGCGGGCGACGGCATTGGACACGCCAAACCGGGTATCGCGATCGATTCCTGCAGTGGACGCTTCGCTGAGCCACCGGTGATCAAAGAGCTCCGATCGTTCATCCGTTGCGGGTTTTCATTCAATCGATCAAGTTGAGAGGGCATTTGAGAAACGGATGATCGATTAGCTTGAAAAAGGCACTGATCGATGGTCCTTTCGTCGGCTGACCACTCTTTTGACTAAGTTCGATTGTTCGACCCATGAGCGCAGACGCCACCACTCCGACTGCTAAAGATCATCCCTCCGCACCGGGTCGACCAACGCACGGCAGACCGGCCGCCTTGCCCGATCCCACGGTGATTCCGGAGGAGGGCTGGCATTGCGGGCACTACTTCTACCGATTCCGTCGGGACCTCGACGAAGCGATGACGCCGCACCAGCGTGAGCAGTTCGTCGCCGCATTGCATCCCAGTGATGACCAACAGCCGGAGCGTTTAGCATCCTATTGGATCAGCGGTCACGAATGCGACTTCGCTGTTTTTGCGATGGACCCTCATCCTGCCAAAGTCGAAGGCATTCACCAAAGCATCATCGCGGCGCCGTTAGGTCGATGGATTGAACCGTCGTGGTCGTTCATTTCGATGAGTGAAATCAGCGAATACGTGCCGTCGGTGGAGGAGTATCGTGATCGATTGTTGAGGGAGGGCGGTGAAGACGGCTCACCAGAGATGGTGGCCAAAATGAACGCCTATGAGCGACGACTGCCGATGATGAATCGCAATCGATTGCAACCCGAGTTTCCCGATTGGCCGTCGGCTTGTTTTTATCCGATGAATAAGTCGCGCGTGCCGGGTGCGAACTGGTTCCGTGAACCGTATAGCATTCGTAACCAACTGATGGCGGAACATGCACAAAGCGGCATTGCATTCGCGGGCAAAGTCAGTCAGTTGATCTCCGTTGGTGTCGGTCTGGACGATTGGGAGTGGATGGTCACGCTTTGGGGCCGCAATCCGCAGTACTTGAAAGAAATCGTCTACAAGATGCGCTTTGACGAGGCGAGTGCTAAGTATGCGGAGTTCGGACCGTTTTATGTTGGATACCGAGCCGACGCGGATGAGATTTTGAAGCATTGTCGGATCGCAACGACGCCACCGAAATGAACCGCCGGTTTGCTTAACGAGCGATGCGATGAAGGTAGGTTGTCGTGTGGTCCAACACATGTTCATAGCAAAGTGTCTCCACATCCTCGCCAATCACTTCGGCTTCGATCGGACCGGTATATCCATGTTCGAGAAGTGTCGTGACGATGGCTTCGTTGGAAACACAACCCTCACCGAGCAAACAACGATTCATCTCGCCCATCGGGCTGTGGCGCCCGTCTCCAAGCTGAAGCAGTTGTAGCTTCTCGGCAATTCGTGGCAACAGACTCAGAACGCTCGCATCCATGCCGACGTGGTAGGTATCCAGCACCATCCCCAACATGGGGCTGCCCACTTCATCGATGACTGCCAAAGTGGACTCGATATCGTTGACGAATGACCACTCCTCGCCGCATCCCGGGTGAATCGGCTCGAGTGCGAACTGCACGCCAAATTCCTCTGCCACGATAGAAATCCGTGAGAGTGCTTCGCAAAGTGTGCGCCTCGCATGTCGACGGATGTGGTTATTTCGTCCACCCGCCAAGACGACTAATGTCTCCGCTTGTAGGTTGGCCGCATCCGCGATTGCTGCCATCGCGTCACCCACGGCATCCTCGAAACCGCGACCGTCACTGCCTGTAAATCCGCCCGCCCAACTAAGAGACGTCGCGCGCAGATTATGCGACAGCAACAGATCGATGGATCTGGTCAAGCCGGTATCGTCAATCTTCGGTCGATACAATCCAATCCCGTCCAACCCTCGGGCGGCATACGCGGCTGCGTCGGCTTGGAATTCCCACCGAAGCGTAGATAACTGATTGATCGACAATTGATTCATAGGATGCACGTCGGGCATCGATCATTCGACAACGGATAATGACTGTCGTTTGGCCATCGGGGCGGAGTATGCCTGCGATGGTCTGCCATGACAAGATTTGATCTTCCTCCTGAGCATGTTTTGGTCGCCTCCCTGTTTTGCTATCAAATCTCGACACACTGATCATTGGTCACCACGATGCCCGCATTTTGCCGATTCATTGATTCATCCAATCGTCCACGTTTGGCGCTGGCGAAAAACTTTTCGTCGGCGTCGGATTCGAATGAATCGCCGATGCTGTGTCCGCTGACGACGCTCCTCGGAGAAGAAGACGCAACAAAGTGGGAGCTCAATCAGACTTGGATTCGTGATTATCCGCGTTTGATGCAATCGTTGCCGGAGATCCACGACGATTCTTGGATTGCTTGTCCTGATCGATTGCTGCCACCGATTGATGCGCCCCAAAAAGTTCTCTGTATCGGTCTGAACTATCTCGACCACGCTATTGAGACCGGGTCAACGCCGCCGAGCGAGCCGATCGTCTTTAGCAAGTTCAATACCTCACTGATCGGCCATGGCGAGCCAATCGTTTTGCCGTCAATCAGTGAACGTGTCGACTATGAAGCCGAACTCGTCGTTGTCGTCGGTCGGCAGGCTCGACATGTGAGCTCGGAGGATGCCCTGGAATACGTGTTTGGGTATACCGCTGGTCACGATGTATCGGCTAGGGACTGGCAAAAGGGACGACCTGGTGGCCAATGGCTGCTCGCAAAGTCTTTCGACTCGTTTGCGCCGATCGGCCCTTGCGTGGTGACTTCGGACGAAATGGTCGACTCGAGCAACGTACGCGTTCGAATGCGATTGAATGATGAGATCGTTCAGGACAGCACAACGGCTCAGTTGATATTTGGAATCGGGCCATTGATCGGCCATCTGTCTCGATTCATGACACTTCATCCCGGTGACCTGATTTTTACCGGAACACCGCCTGGAGTCGGGATCGCTCGAATGCCACCTCGCTTCTTGACGGCCGGTGACCAATGCACCGTTCTAGTCGAGGGGATTGGAGCACTATCGAATTCGTGTATCGATGAGCTGTGAACTCGGCTCGCTTTCGATCGAGGTCAATGTCGTCATGGTTCGTCGGGCTCAATTCGACTCGGGCCGCAAAGATTCAATGATCCATCGTTCATATCCCTCCGAGACGGCTTCGACAGGCAGTACGATGATCTGAGGAACCTCGTATGGATGATCTCGTTCCAGGAATTCGGATAACTCTGGAAGCCGACTCAATGTCGTTTTGATCACCACGCGGTGTTCCGAGGATTGCTCGATGTCTTGGTTCCAGCGATAAATGCTCGTCATGATCGGATCCACTTGAACACATGCTGCGAGTCGCTGTCGAATTAGTTCTCTGGCCAATCGAGATCCATCTTCGTGGTTACCAACGGTGGTCCAGACGACTCGTAGAGCCTCCGGTGAGCGGTTGTCTGCGGGTTCGTCCGTCGACGGGCTGGATGGTTTTGTCACGGCACTTTTCCCTTCATCCGCCTGTGGAAAACTTGTTGGTTGACGGTCTGAAATTTGTCGATGATCGTCGCTTGTTTGCTAGCAAATCGGACTTCCATGTCGATGATCGTTCTCTTTTCGGCCACGGATGGACAAAGTTTCGACAGAGGAGCCACAGCTTATCCACAACGGGTCGATCATCGATCGGCACCGTGTTTTTCGATGAAATCGACTGACCGATGGCGTCAAACTGACCATCGATACGATCATATTAAGACGACGACGGTAAAAGGAATTAATTCACTTTAGTCGTTCTCACCAAGGACCAGCGTCACTTCGTCAATGAACCGCGTTTGGTGGGTCGCATGGGATCGTTTGCGTTGCTACAACGACGCGTCAGAAAGAATCAACTTTCCTGCCGTTGCGACGATCGTCTTTTCGCCCATGAACATTACTTGCCAACGAGATAGTCTCGCCAACGCGTTTGCTTTGGCAGCTTCGATTGCACCGGCGCGATCGCCGAAGGAAATTTTGCAGAACGTGAAGATCACGGCTGCGGGCGGCAAGCTGACGCTGACGGCGACCGATCAGGAAGTGGGGGTGCGATTGGAGGTTAGCGAAGGCATCGACATCGCGACGGAGGGAACGGCGCTGTTGCCGGTCCAAAAAACAGGGATGATTCTGCGGGAATCCAACGATGAGACTCTGACCATTGAGACCGACGATTCGGGAATTCGCATCCAAGGAAGCCGTAGTCAGTTTCGATTGCCAGGGGCCGATCCTGATGAGTTCCCAGCGGTGAGGGAGTTTGACGAGGAGAAGTATCATCAGATCAGCGGGCGGATGTTTCGGGAGATGTTGCGTCGGACGGTATTTGCCACCGATTCGGAGAGCAGCCGGTATGCGTTGGGGGGGGTGCTGTTGGAGATGGAGGGCACATCGGTGATCGCGGTGGGAACTGACGGCCGACGTTTGGCCCGTATGGAAGGTTCCGGAGATCCGGTTGGTGACCACCAAACTCAGGGCATGACGACGATCGTGCCGACGCGGGCGATTGGTTTGATCGAACGTGCGTTATCGGACCTGGATGCCCAAGTGGATGTGGCGTCACGAGGCAATGATTTGGTGATTCGAACGCCGCAGGCGGTCATTGTCAGTCGACTAGTGGAGGGGCGTTACCCGAATTGGCGGCAGGTACTGCCACAACGTGAAAATGCTCAACAGATTGATATCACGGTGGGTCCGCTGTTCGCGGCTTTGCGTCAAGCGGCTATCGTGACGGACATTGATAGTCGAGGTGTCGATTTCACGTTTGCCGACGGGACATTGACTCTCGAGGCCAAAACGGCGGATCTGGGTGAATCGCAGATTCATTTGCCCATTGCGTATGACGGGGAATCGATGACATTGACCATGGATCACCGTTATTTGGCGGATTTTTGCAAGGTAATGGATGGTGAATCCGTCTTCGTGATGGAGATCGAATCGAGCAAGTCACCGGCCTTGTTGGTGACGGACGACGGTTACGCTTACGTGATCATGCCGATGGCTCGTGACCGATAGTTAGGCAAATCATGTCCGAGCGGAAAATTGGCACGATCGTCTCTCAGTTGATGTCGCGTCGAGGTTACGCGAGTGTTGCGACGGATGAAGGATTCAGACAAAGCGTTGCGACGGCGGTTGGTGGCGTTCTGGGAGACGACCTGCACATCGGCAAACTGCGTCGCGGCACACTGCAGATTTACGCGGTAGATAGCGTGACGATCCAAGAATTGACGTTCATGAAGCGTCGTATTCTGGACCGATTGGCAGCCGATCATCCTCAGGCGAGAATCCAAGACGTTCGATTTCGTTTGATGAGAACGTGAACCTCGATTCCTTCCTCCCTCCGCCCTAAGTCGACAATTCACTCACCATGTTGGCCGCTCGAGTCATCCCTTGTTTAGACGTCCATGGTGGACGAGTCGTCAAAGGGACGAACTTTGTGAACCTTCGAGATGCCGGTGATCCGGTTGAAGTCGCGCGTCGATACGAGGCTGAAGGTGCCGATGAACTGGTGTTCCTGGACATCACAGCCAGTCATGAAGAACGGGGTATCTTATTGGACGTGGTTCGGAGAACTGCCGAGCAGGTCTTCATGCCGTTAACCGTAGGTGGCGGAGTCCGAACGATCGAGGATGTCCGAGCACTCTTGTCGGCCGGTAGCGACAAGGTGTCCATCAATTCGGCGGCGGTGACGAATCCAGAGTTTGTCGCTGCTGCGGCAGATCGGTTTGGCCGGCAATGCATCGTGGTGAACATGGATCCCAAACGAGTTCAACGAAATGGTCGCGAGTTTTGGGAGGTTCATATCAACGGCGGTCGCAAGCCGGCTGGTATCGAAGTCGTTCAGTGGGCACAGCGGGTTGAATCGATGGGAGCCGGCGAAATTGTGTTGACAAGCATGGATGCCGACGGAACCTGTGATGGTTATGACATCGAAATTACCAAAGCGGTCAGCGAGTCAGTATCGATTCCGGTGGTCGCCAGTGGTGGTGCGGGTCACCCGCAGCATCTCGTCGAAGCGATTCGAGATGGGCAAGCGGATGCCGTTTTGGCAGCGAGCATCTTTCACTTCGGTACCTACTCGATCGCCGAAACCAAATCCGTCATGAAGGCCGGTGGGATCCCGGTACGGGTTTGAAAGCCGCACGCGAGCAATATCACACAATCGTGATGACTCGGCAGGGTGCATCCTTGACCAAGTGTAGGTCGGTCACGAACATACCGGCGACGGACATCACCGAGGTGTCCATCCGAACCCATTTATTCGAAGTCGCAGTCTCGTGAGTGATGTTGTTCCCGTTCGCAATGCGTTGATCAGCGTCAGTGACAAAATGGGATTGTCCGACTTTGCGGCAGGACTCCGAGCGGCCGGTGTAAGGATTTATAGCACCGGTGGAACAAGACGACATCTGATCGAGTCGGGTGTCGATGTGGAGGACGTATCGGATTACACCGGGTTCCCCGAAATGCTCGATGGCCGGGTCAAAACGCTGCACCCGCGAATTTTTGGCGGTATCCTGGCTCGCCGCGACCGAGAGGACCATCTTGACGCAATCGCCGATCATGACATTGAACCGTTTGATCTGGTGGTCGTGAATCTTTATCCCTTCGCGGCCACTGCGGCGCGGCCGGGGGTCTCACGTGAAGAGTGCATCGAGCAAATCGACATTGGCGGACCGAGTTTGGTCCGCGCCGCCGCCAAGAATCAGAATGATGTCGTCGTCGCGACGAGTCCAGAACAGTATGGCGAGGTCCTTGAGCAGTTGGAGACTTTGGGAGGATGTACCGGCACGCTGCGACGACAATTGGCTGCCGAAGCCTTTGATCACACGGCTGGCTACGATCGCGCCATCGCCGACTTCTTGATGGGCGATTCTATCAGTGGTGAGTTTCCCACATCGATGCACTTAAGTTTGCGTCGAAAGAATCAGCTGCGATACGGTGAGAATCCTCATCAACGAGCCGCGCTTTATGCGAATCCGACGGATCGATCGGCAAATCTTGTCTCGGCACGTCAACTGAGTGGCAAGGAACTGTCTTACAACAACTACCTGGATCTTGATGCGGCGCTAGAAATCGTTCGTGGTTTTGCCCAACCAGCCGCTTCGGTCATCAAACACAACAACCCATGCGGTGCAGCGATTGCCGACACGTTGGCGGACGCCGCCGAAAAGGCAATGGCGGGTGACCCTCTGTCAGCGTTTGGCAGTGTGGTCGGATTCAATCGGACCGTTGACATGGCAACGGCCGAACTGCTTTGCCAGCCGGGTCTGTTCATTGAAGCGATCGTGGCTCCCGACTTTGAAGCAGGTGCGGTTGGCTTGCTAACGACGAAACCGCGTTGGCGAGAGAATGTTCGTTTGATGCAGGTGGGTCGGCTGGAAGAACCTGGTCACGAGGTTTCGCGTCGTTTTATCAGCGGCGGTATGTTGGTGCAGGATGCCGACCGGATGTCCAGTTCGCCCCTTCAGTGGCAAACTGCCACGGATGTGGATGTGGACGACGACGTTTGGGACGATGTCTCGTTTGGCTGGGAGATGGTTCGTCATGTCAAATCAAACGCGATCGTCATTGTGAAGGATACGTCATTGATCGGCGTGGGCGCGGGGCAGATGAGTCGAGTCGATAGCGTCGAAATATCGATCAAGAAAGCGGGTGATCGCTGCGACGGAGCCGTCTTGGCGTCCGACGCCTTCTTCCCGTTTCCCGACTCGATTGACGCGGCGGCCGAGGCTGGAATCGTAGCCATCATTCAGCCAGGCGGATCGCGCCGCGATGAGGAAGTCATTGCCGCCTGTGACGAGAATGATATTCCCATGATCTTGACCGGTCGCCGACACTTCAAACACTGATGACGATCCTCGACGAGATCCTGGTCAAGACGCGTCAGACGATCGCGGAAGATCGACAACGAGAACCAATCGACGCGTTGCGGCGTCAGATTGATGGTATGCCGCCCTGTCGCGATTTTGTGGGTGCGCTGTCGGCCACGAATGATGTGCGATTGATTGCCGAAGTCAAACGGGCCAGTCCGTCGGCCGGATTGATTCGTTCTGATTTTGATCCACCGGCAATTGCAAGGGCCTACGCTGCTGGGGGTGCCGCGTGCATCAGCGTCCTGACGGATGAACCATTCTTTCGAGGTTCATTAGATGATTTGCGATTGGTCCGCGCGGCGGTTGATCTACCGATCCTTCGCAAAGACTTCATTGTCGATGAGTATCAAATCCTGCAAGCTCGGGCGGCGGGTGCCGATGCAGTGCTACTCATCGCTGAATGCCTTTCTCCAATCGAATTGATCCAACTGGAGCGACAGACGAGAGAGCTCGGCATGCAGACGCTGATCGAGTTGTTTGAGCCAACGAACCTGCCGGCGGTACTGGCGACGTCAACGAAGCTGGTCGGGATCAACAACCGAGATCTTCGAACATTCCAGACGGATCTGAATCACACGCTGAACCTGGCGAAACAGATTCCGAATGATCGGTTGATCGTCGGTGAAAGCGGAATCCGAACCATCGACGACGTGATCAAGTTGGGTGCCGGTGGTGTCAAAGGAATCTTGGTAGGCGAATCCTTGATGAGACAATCCGAGATCACCGCCGCCGTGCAGATGCTGATTGGTTCACAACACCCGTAGTATGTCGCGTGAACGTCGGACGTGCCGACGCGTTGTCCGACCAGTTCCAAATAAGAAACCAATCGCGGCGTCTAGTGCTCGACCAGTTCAACCACGGGTAGCGATTGCTTCGGCAGCGTGTCGGGATCCACGTACTGTTGTTGATCAAAGTGCTTGGAATAAGTGCCGAAGTCGTTGAAGGCATACTTTTTTGCCCAACGATAGACGAAACTACGTTCGGGGATTTCGTCACCAGGCTGGAATTGACTACGCCGAGGCGTGACCCGATGCAGTTCGTCGATCACCCCACCCCGCGCGGTTGTGTCTCGAGCGCCATGTTTGTTGGCTAGCTCAACAAGTAAGTCGGGGCGTTCCATGATCACGCAGCCCCGCGTGTGTTGTGCAGTTAGCTCCCGGAAGTCCTTTAAGAACTCCGATTCGTTGAATGTTTCGGCGAGCGGCTTCTCATCGTGAATGGAATCGGTGGCCAGTTGAATGACGGGACACGGCTCGATGTCGCCCCACGGTCCAACATGATGGGTGAACCCGGTCGCCGCCGGACACAGCGCGTTGCCCGCGTCGTCATGATAGGCATCGATGACCACGATGGGTTTGTTCACACGCGTATCGACGACGAACTGCCGGACGCGGCGTTGTTCTTCGCTGGACAAAGCCAATTGTGGATTCGGTTCCGGGCCGACGGGCCGGTAGATATGGAACCAACAATACATCACACCCATCTCAATCAGACGATCGACCCAGGCATCTTGAACGAGGTCGTCAAGATTGGTCTTGCAGACACTGGTGCAGACACCGGTGAGTAGCCGGTTCCTGAGCGCAGATTCGAGGCCCGCCATTGTTCGATTGAGGACCCCTCGTCGACCCCGGCGATCATCGCTGATGATTTCGGAGCCTTCCACGCTGACCAAGGGCGTGACGTTTCCAGCATCCCTTAATCGTTTGGCAACATCGTCGGTAATGAAGTGCCCATTGGTGAAGACTTGGAAGTAAGCGTCAGGATGATTTTCGAATAGCTTCGGTAGATCTTTGTGCATGAACGGCTCTCCGCCGAGAATGCCGAAGAAGCTATTTCCCATGGCTTTGGCTTGCGAGATCGTTCGGTCGAGCGCATCGAGCTCGATTCGGTTCTGCTTGGCAGCCACATCGACCCAGCATCCCTGGCATCGCAAATTGCAGCTATTGATGACGGACAGGTACAGAAATGGTGGGAAAAACTCACCCTTTTTGAGTCGTCGCTTGTGACGATGGACGCTCCTCAAACCCTTAACGCCAAGCATCCAGACGGCTTTGGCAAGCAATCGTTTGTCGGTCTCCACGAGGAAACGACGGGCCATTCGGAGATACATCACAAACGCATGTGAGAGGGACAAAGAGGTTCAAAATCACCCTGGGGCGTGTTTTCGGCACGTTCATAGTATACTGCGGAGCGATGTCGAGCTCGATGTGTACCGTATTCGGCCCGATCGATCACCCTGGATCCTCGCCGATACCGCGTTCAACGGGTGTCAAATTCCCCATCCCTTAACCCCACCCCCCTTTTTGACCAGTAGATCCATGAACCAACCAGTCTCACCGGTGAGATCGTTACCGACTCCGAATCGCCGTCAGATCATGCAGGTCGCAGCCGGCGCCGCGCTTGCGACTCCGTATTTCTCGTGGACTCCGCGAACACTGGCGGATGACACGAAGAGCAAGAACGATCGTCAAGCGATCGGACTGATTGGCGCGGGCGGAATGGGCCGAGGGAACCTGAGAGCCGCAAGCCAATGGATCGACCTGGTCGCGATCGCAGACGCCGATGAAAATCGCGCTGCCGAAGCCAATGACCAGCTTAGTTCAGGCAAAGCCGACACGTACAAGGACTATCGCCGCGTTTTGGAACGCGATGACATTGACATTGTTCATATTGCCACACCGGACCACTGGCACACGAAACCGCTGATCGAAGCAATGCTGGCGGGTAAAGACGTTTACTGTGAGAAGCCGCTGACGCTGACCGTCGATGAGGGCAAACTGATTCGCCGTGTTCAAAAAGAGACCGGACGAATCGTCCAAGTGGGTACGCAGCAGCGCAGCACGTTCCACTTGTTCGTCAAGGCGATGGCCATCGTCAATGAAGGACGTTTGGGCAAGATTCGAAAGGTTCAGGCCGCCATCGGAGGTGCACCCGCCAGTGGCGCCATTCCAGTCGCGGACGTGCCAGCCGGCTTGGACTGGGATCTTTGGCAAGGTCCGGTTCCGGCGACGGAGTACCGATTCAAAGAGGGTGGTAAGCGAGGCTCATCGAATTGCCACTACGAATTCCGCTGGTGGTACGAATACTCCGGCGGGAAACTGACCGACTGGGGAGCACACCATGTCGACATCTGTAACTGGGCGCTGAAGTTGAATGGGCAAACCGAGGGTCCCATCTCGATTGGTGGTTCGGCGGAGCACCCCGTGGAATATGTCGACGGGATCGCGACTCAGAACGATCGTTACAACACGGCAACGAGTTTCCAGTTCCAAGTGATGTATCCGGGCGGAACGGAAATGACCATCCGCAACGATACGGACAACGGCGTGTTGATTGAGGGTGAACGTGGTCGTATTTTCGTCAATCGTCGACGACTGGTCGGTGCGCCGGTGGAGGCGTTACAGGACAATCCATTGCCCGACGATGCCATTTCAAAGGTCTACAAGGGCCTGCCGATGGAAGAGAACGAGCGGAAAGCTCATTGGGCCAATTTCCTGCACTGTAGCCGGGAGGGTAAAGAACCGATTTCGGACGTGCACACGCACATGCAGATGTTGAATGTATGCCACTTGGCAGGTATCTCGGCGCGGCTGGGTCGCGAGTTGAAGTGGGATGATGCCAATGAACAAATCATTGGTGATGATCAAGCCAATGCGATGTTGGCACGACCCTATCGAGCTGGCTACGAAATTGAGATGGGCACGGCCGTTAGCTAAGCCGCACCGCGTGATTGGATCAGGCGTCAAGGCCGATTGGAGTCTTGCGTCTCGCAGGTGAAGAAACGTCATCCGTAGCTCGATGGCGTTTTAGAGAGTGAATATGAGCGAGTTCCTGATTTACTATCGACGCCCCGACCCGACGACCTGGGTCTACATGTCGTCGTTTTTGACGGTTGGGTTGTTCTTCATTTTTCGTCGTTTTTGGAGCGTTCGTAATCTCGACATCGTCCTGCTGATTCTGCTCGCGCCCGGCATGCTGATGGTCAACGAAGGTTACAAACGTCAGACACGAATCACACGAGACTTTGCTGCGACGGCGCCCGCGGAAGCCGATCAAGAATCCGCAGGTTTGTCATCGAGTCAGCGTGAAGGGATGGAATCCGCGGTTGGTTTACGGCGCAGCGGATTCATATGGCTGTTTTTAGTCGAAGCCATGCTGTTGGTGCGGATGCTATTGGATCCACTGATGGTCCGTCGGCCGTTGCTGGACCCAAACTTAACCACCGGAGGGTTGAATTTCATCGGGATCTCGCTGTTCATCTTCATGATGGCCAATGTGGTCGCCAGCACGCCCGAGATCCAACAAGAGCAGGGACCAAAGCTGGGGCCGGGCTACGCCCTGATCAACATGTTGCCGGCGATACCGACTCGACCGGCGCTTTCAAGTGTTCCGGGAGCGGAACTTCGTTCGGGTGTTGATTTGCTTCCCAGTGAGCAGCGACGAGCCGTCATTGCCAAGGTCATTGCCATCGCCGCGCAAACGGCAATGTTGATCGGCGTCCTGATGATTGGCAATCGTCACTTCGGGAACCTCCGTGCGGGAGCCGGTTGCGCGATGCTGTACCTGTTGATGCCCTATACAGCTCAGATGACCGGGCGTGTCGATCACGTCGTCCCGGCGGCCTTGTTGCTTTGGGGCGTGCTGTTCTATCGGCGACCGATGATGGCGGGGCTCTTCGTCGGTGCCGCCGCCGGATTGGTGTACTATCCGCTGTTCTTGTTGCCGTTGTGGTTTAGCTTTTATTGGCAGCGTGGGTTGCGACGGTTTGCGGTCGGCGTGGTCTCGATTTTGACAATCCTGATGGCGCTGCTGGCATTTACCGGAGACCAGTCGTTTGTTGAGCAACTGCGACAAATGTTTGGACTGTTTCGACCCACCCAGGATCCCCGCGGTGTTTGGGAATTGGGTTGGCATCCAATGTGGCGATTGCCCGTCATCGTGGCGTTTGTCATCCTGAGTTGTTTCGTCGCCGTGTGGCCTGCGCAGAAACACTTGGGCGTCCTGACGAGCTCATCGGCGGTGGTCATGATCGCGGCACAGTTTTGGCACGGCTACGGTGGCGGCTTGTACATGGCGTGGTTCTTGCCGTTGGTATTGTTGACGATCTTTCGTCCCAATTTGCAGGATCGCATCGCGTTGAAGGTCATTGATGGACCAACCCGGCCGCCGGCCTTGTCACCCCTCGAAATGGATGCAGCCTGATACGGATGTCGACTACCACGGAGGCACAGCCGCGCGACGCTCGCGCTGACTATCAAGTCAAACTCGACGTTATCGAAACCGACGTCGCCAATTTGAATCGGATTGACGCGCGGTTTTCCCATATCCGGCTAGGTTTGTTCGGTGGGCTGGTTCTGGCAGTGGGATTCTCTGCGACCACGAGGCACCCGATTTGGGTCGCCACCGCGGTGATTTGTTTGATTTCATTCTTGGTCGTTGTGGTTTGGAATGAGTCCTATCGCCAGCGACTAATCGATTTGCGAAATCAAGCCAAGACACTGCGGAGGCTGTTGGATCGCCTGGACCGAAATTGGCCATCCCTCGGATCGGATCGTTTGGGAAAAGCCTCCGCTGAGATCGCGTTATCACCGCGTCAGGCTGCCCTTTCGGGTGATTTGGATTTGATGGGGGAATCGTCCTTGTTCCAGTTGGTGAGCATGGCTGGAACGCATCCCGGAATGACCACGCTCGCATCATGGCTATGCGATCCCGCCGATGTAATCACAAGTCGACAGCGACATGCCGTTGCCAAACAGTTGGCGACGCAGCGGGAGTCGCGACTACGGTTCCATACGTTGGCGCGTGATGTGGGGGCTTCCACGGGAAATCCAGATGCATTTGTTGGTTGGTCCCGGGAACCCAATTGGTTGGAAGGTCGCCGATGGCTCGTGAATTGGTCCTCCGTTTCTGGTTGGGTGGCGATCGCCATGTTGGCAGCTGTGGTCGTCGGTTCGCTGACGACAAGCTTTGAATCGGCGGTTTGGATGTTGTTGTATTCGCTGATCGGACTGGCGGTCTTCAACCTCATCCTCGCGGCCGTCGTGTTGGCTCCGGCAGCGAGAATCTTCACGGTCGCGATGTCGTCGCGACGACAGGTGAGCGAACTAGCTGAATTATTTGGCGCGGTGCGGCAACTTCCCATGGATGATGGGATGCCGGACGCCAGTGATGATAGGGTCGGTTTGGTACAACGATGGCGGAGTTGTTTGTTAGAGGGTCCGCGGTCCGCGATGACGGGCATGAATGCACTTTCCGGCATCGCCAAAGCAGGCAGTTTGAAACAATCCGCGGGAACATTCTTTATTTACTTGCCGCTGCAAGCATTGGGTTTGTGGGATGTACGAGTCCTGCGACGGCTCGAGGCTTGGAAAGATGAGTTTGGCGCCGACGTCGCCGGATGGTTCGAATCGCTTGGTGAGCTCGAAGCGATTTTTAGCGTGGGTACCTTCTGCGATGAACAGTCCGATTGGGCTTCGCCGGATTGGGCCGAGGAAAGTGATTCTCCTGAGATTCGGGCGATGGAGTTGGGCCACCCGCTGCTTGGTGACGACATTCGTGTTCGCAACGATGTGGTCATCGGACCTCAGGGCACATTATTGTTGGTTACCGGCAGCAACATGTCTGGCAAGTCAACGATGCTCCGCAGTGTGGGTCTCAACGTCGCACTGGCAACGGCGGGTGGCCCGGTGTGCGCGAAATCGATGAGGCTGCCGGCGTTGGAGATGTCGACGAGCGTACGAGTCAGTGACGATTTATCGGAGGGTGTTTCGTATTACATGGCGGAGCTGAATCGATTGGCGGACGTCGTCCAGCACGCGCAATCGTTGGCAAGTGACCGAGAGTCCGGTGGGACCGACCGCACGATGTTGTTCTTGCTGGACGAAATCTTGCAGGGCACCAACAGCCGTGAGCGTCTCATTGCGGTCGCACGCGTTCTTCGGCACCTGGTTCAGTTTGGCGCGATTGGAGCCATCACAACGCATGACCTTGAGCTGGCCAATGATGCGGATTTGGTCACCATGGCCACAACGGTTCACTTCCGCGAAACGATCACGCCTGATGCAAGCGGAAACGATCGAATGACATTTGATTACAAGATGCGAGAGGGTGTCTCGCCGACGACGAACGCACTGCGACTCTTGGAGATGGTTGGTTTGCAGGAAGACGCCGTGACTCACCCGGCAGGATCAGAAGGCGCGGGGAACCAAACCTCGCCCTGACCTTGCATCGAACGATCGCCCCGAACTTGATAAAGGTCTTGATGGAGCATCGATCGAATGGATTGGGTGAGCACGCCGCGTTGCCTCGCTAGAATCGTTTGAAACGGGGTTTGCAGCGGAGCGGGGTTGGTAAAGCGTTTTTCAGGCAACCGTGGCCGTTGCGATAGGATGATGGTTCCACGTCGCATGCCCACGCCGAGATTTTGGCCAACGGATCCGGCGCACTGGATGGTCCCAGCGATCATGAGCGAGCCCAGGCCCTCGCCGGCGCATCCGCCGACTCTCAGTTCGCCCCGGCGCATTCGATGGCCGGCTAGCATTCCCGCGTTTCCGTGAATCGTCAGGATCCCACCATTCATGCCGCTGCCTCGCGAACCACTGCTACTACCCGCTCGGTCGCCGGCGTTGCCCATCACATCAATGCGCCCGGCTGTCATGCATGATCCAACTTCGTTGCCTGCATGACCTTCGATGGTCCATTGACCAAGTCGGTGTTGGTGTCCGATTCGATGGACATTCTGGAAGTCGCCAATCCAATCAATTCGATTGGATTGGCGGGCATCGTCGTAACTGTCCACGTGGAACCAGTGTCCGATCTCATCGGGTCGACCATCAACGAACCATTGAGTTCGGCGAATATCATCAATCGACTGCGTTGCCCATCGGTCCGCTCGGCAGGGTGTCGCATCAACCGATTGATCGATCGACTGACGGAGAGTCATTTCGATGCGACGATTCATGGGCCGTCCTTCAGGACGTCTCGGAGATGAAAGTGATGGCGACCGAGTTGGCCACCATAGTTCCCGGCCGTGATGCCGATCAGTTTGCGACCGGAATCCGATTCGGCTTTGCAAGCGGCGCGGATGCCGGCATTCATGGCGGACCGAATCTCGTCCTTGGTGAGCCCGTCGAGGACAACTTCGATCGCAACGGCGGCGTCATCGGGTAGCAGAGAGTCGGTTTGACCACGCAAGCTTGGGCAAAACCGGTCATTCGTCGATGCAAAGACGGATGGATATTTGGATCCGACTTTGGAACCACTTCGCGTGGCGCCGCCCGGAAAGGGTGTAATGATGCCAGGTAGTGGTGACATCGCATCGACGGCGGCTCGACAGGCGTTGGTCACGCTGGATAAACAGCGGCCGAACAGAATGAAGTTGCCACCGCCGATCGCATCAACTCGTCCGACATCGTGCTCGCAAACAAACTCGCCGTCCATGACCGGTATGCGCCAATAACGCCGAACTTGATCACGCCCTGCCTCATCAACAATGGTGATGGATTTACTGATTTGATACCCATCACCAAAGAAACGTAGAGACTTACCCAGTGGAACCCGTTTGGGAATCGACGATCGACCGGCGTTGATCCCATCCCGCATCATGCCGCCATAGATCGATGCGGTGGGACATGTGAGAATACATTGCCCAGCTCGACGTGGAATCTGTTTTTCCAGTTCACGGCCGCTGACGGCAAAAGCCAGAATGGCGATTCCGGGTCGTTGATCGGGTGTTTCGCTCTCGTGCAGAACACGTTCAATCGCGATTTCCACACCACATGCGATCACGCTGGTTCAGAACCCGACCATAGCCATGGCCGCATCATGGCACCAGCGTTGATCAGCAGCGGTGATGATCAACCTCGTGGCCTTCATGTCAAAGGCCTCCGCGAAAGTATCGCGAATCGGGACGCCGTCCAGGTTAAAGTCCCCCGTCATGATCGCCCTGCCATCGGAAATGCGTTGACTTCCGATCCAATGACACTCATTTCTTGGTCACCGATCCATAATCGATCCATCTCGAACGAACCATGTCTCGAGTAACGAGCACGGAAGTCGGGCAGTCGTGATGGATCGAAATCGACGGCGGCGGTCAACGTTTGGTCCGCAGCTGCGACCGCGTTGCGGCTCGTTTGGTGGTCTCGAACCGAGGACCCACGCTTCAGTACCATTCGTGGGTGTGCAAACATTCGATCGTGATCGGCTTGCTGGGTGTACAACGCCACATCAGCAACTCCCCCGGGTTGTAAATGACCGCGGTCGGTAAGACCCAAGATGCGGGCGGGTGCCAGGCGTGTCATCGTGGCGATTTCTGGCAGTGTGTATTCTCGCTGGATTCCGACGAGACTCGATGAGGCAGCAGCGTCCGGATGAATTTCCGCGATGGCTGTCTCGCGAAACGAACGATCCGTTAGCAATCGAATGAGGTGAGGGTAAGCGGTGAATGGGCCACCATTGGGATGGTCGGTCGTCAGGAAGACTCTCGATGGATCATCGATCATCAACAACAATTCCAGACCGATGGCCCATTGCAGGCAATGAACCAACTGGGTCTGTTTATATCGAAATGGAACGACGCCGCAGCCGGCTTCGCATTCAATGTCCACGAGGATGGACTTGCGAGGTTTGGCAAAGGCCGAGTTCTCCATTTGGTGCATGGCGTCGGCGCTGATCGTGACCGTACGACCAAATTGAACCTGGCCGATGTCCACCGTGACATGACGATGCTGATTCATTGCAGAGACCAGCGCCTCCGCCGCTGACGAAATACGATGCGGTCCATCGGAACCATAACAATGGAACTGCACGTGAGTCAGGTGGATCGGATAGCCGTCGGCGGCTCGAATCGTTGCCAGTGTCGATTCAATGTTGCCCGGAACGCCAAGATTGCTGCAATGGACGTGCAGCGGATGGACCAGACCGATTTCGTGAACCGCGCGACACAAAGTGCGGACGATCTGCCCAGGGGTGATGGAAAAACGGGGATGAGGTGTGTCGACGTCGAATGCGCGCGCGTTGTACTTGAAGGCATGAATGCCACCGGGATTGACCACCTTGACGGCGATCGACCGTGTCGCGGCAACCATCCAAGCAACATACTGATTAATGATCGCTTGTTCGGCTCCGTCGGCGATGAGGCTCAGCAGCACATCATCATTTCCAAGAAGACAATATCCCCCAGTATCGATGCCTCGCACGTCCGCCATTTCGGCATGGGCGGACCGAGCATTGCATGGGATCATTGCCGGTTCGAAACAGGTGGTGTAGCCCATGTCGAGATATCGCTGGGCCGTGACAGATGCCGATGGCAAAAACTCGCTTTCGGCCGGATCTTCGCTCGTGTGTGGTCGGGCACCGCGCCAAGGTGGCATCTGATCCCCGAGTAACAGACGAGCGAGTGTCAGCTTGCCCCCGCCGATGTGAGTGTGCAAATCGATCCCGCCCGCCATCGCGACGCAGTCTTGGGCATCGATGATCCGATCGGGTTGTTCATCACCGATGGGAGCATCTTGAAGATGTTCGTCGCGGATCCAAAGGTCACCGGTCGAATCGGCTTCCCGCGCAGCCGGATCGATAATGCGGCAACCACGGATTTGCGTCAGCATGAGCGATGAGAAAACGGGAGCGAGTGGATCGGAGCAGCCTAAGCGGGCTATCCCCTTGGGCAACTCAGTCTATTCGTGGTGGCCGTGGCTCGCCAAGTCGTCAACGACGTCTGACGATGGCGTGGCAATTGAGTTACAGTCTGCCGACCACATCATCCAATACCCGTTCATTTGACCGTCATGGACCAATTGATCATCAGCGTCAGTGGCTTACGAGGGATCGTTGGCGACACGCTCACGCCGGAGGTCGCCATGCGATTTGCCGCGTCCTTCGCTGCGGCGATTCCCGACGGGACGGTCGTGGTGGGTCGCGACGGTCGTGAAAGTGGTCCAATGTTGGCATCGGCGATTGTGTCGTCGTTGCAGGCGAGCGGACGAGATGTGATTGACGCTGGACCGGCGGCGACGCCGACGATTGGTGTTCTCGTTCGCGCCCGCAATGCGGCCGGTGGGATTCAGATTTCTGCAAGCCATAATCCACCGGCTTACAACGGCATCAAACTCTTTGGTGCCGATGGACGGGTTTCGAATGCCGTTTCAGGTAGGCAGATTCGCGATGGCTACTTTGAGGGCGTCTCGAGTTATGTGTCCACCGATCAATTGGGCAGCATTTCGGTTGATCCTGATCCCCATCAAGTTCATTTGGATTGGGTTGCATCCACGGTGGATCTGGATGCCATTCGCCGTCGAAACTTCCGAGTTTTGCTCGATAGCAACCATGGCGCCGGAGGGAAACTCGGCCGTCGATTGCTCGATCATCTCGGGTGCGATGTCGAGATCATTGGGGAAGAACCCACGGGTCGATTTGATCATGTTCCTGAACCCACTGCCGACAATTTGGTCGAGGTCGCCGAGCGGGTCGGACGCTCGCAACGAGATGTCGGATTTTGCCAAGATCCGGATGCCGACCGATTGGCGTTGATTGATGAGCAGGGACGCTATATCGGGGAGGAGATGACGTTGGCGCTTTGCGTGCGAAGGGCCATGCAGGTGGGTTTGACCGGTGGTCCCATCGTGATCAACGGGGCAACGAGTTCCATGAGCCAGGCGATTGCGTCCGAGTATGGTGTGGAGACCATTCGAACGGCGGTTGGCGAAGCAAATGTTTGCGATGCGATGATCGACCGGCGCGCCGTTTACGGAGGTGAAGGAAATGGCGGACCGATTGATCCCCGTGTCGGTTATGTTCGGGATAGTTTTGTTGGCATGAGTCAAGTCTTGGATTTGATGGCGTCGACCGGGAAGTCGCTCAGCGCGCTAGCTGATGAATTGCCTCGGTTTCACATTTACAAGGACAAAGTTGGACTCGGTGATCTGCCACTATCGTCACTGTTGGACCAAATCGCGGATCATTTCAGGGAAGCGAAAGTCGATCGTCGAGATGGTCTGCGTTTGCAGTGGCCGGATCGGTGGTTGTTGGTTCGTGGAAGCAATACCGAACCGATCGTGCGGATGATTGCTGAAGCTGAGACCATGGATATAGCTCGACAGCTTTGCGAACAAGCGAAGTCGCTCTTGACCGAACACAATTCGTCATGATCGGTTGGAAGTGTTGTACACGGGATGGATTGCCTTTCGCCGACGTTGTCGCCTGCACCGTTGCGAATGGGGGTTAGGCAAGGACACCCATCTGATGGAGCGCTGCGTCGATCTTCTGTTTGGTTTCGTCATCGACGCCTGAAAGCATGGGCTGAATCGGGCCAGTGTCCGCGATGCCCGCGGCCGCTACCGCGTGGTGCAGGACTCGAATGGGGTGGATCGTGTCCCGTAAATTCTCCAGCGGCTGGAAGAACTGGCGTATCGTCTCGGCGTGTTCGAAATCACCCGCTTGGATGCTGCCCAACATGTCCATGCTCTGTTGAGGCGTGACACACACGCAGCCACTGGTAAATCCTGTAAGACCGAAATCCCTCAAGTGAACAATTGCAGGTTGTTCACCGATACCGCTGACAATCCGCGATTTTGGAAACACGTCGGTGACTTCGCGCAGGTATTCGTCTTGGGACGGATCTTGTCGGACGACGGCATACTTAATCCAAGAAATCAAACCGTCCCGTTCCAAGACGGCAATGTCCCGAGGATCCATCCAACGGTCATATTTCAAATACAGAACGATGGGTCGTTGAAGCTGTTCGGATAGGATCCGTACGCCGCTGGCAATTCCTGCCGAATCAACAATGTCTCGTGATGGAAGCAACATCACGGTCCCAAAGTCAAAGTGATTGATCACCTCGGCCTGATCCAGTGCGGCGCCCAGCGATGGACCAATCGATGGCACGACTGTCGTTTCGGGTCCCGCAGCGTCTGAGATGACGCCACATAGTGTGTTGAGGTCATCCAAGCTGGTGTGATAGAGCACAGCGTTGCCGCCATAGAGCAGCGATCGGACGCCCCCAGATTCGATGTGCCGAACAATGGCATCGTTCTGGTCCGCGTCGATCTGAAAGTCCGCATCGCGCGCCAACGGAGGAACGGCGACAACAGATTGATTCAACAGGTTCGGATCGAAGGAGCCTGTGTTCATGTCGGAAATGGGGGTACGGCGGAGGAAGATGGACCAATGGACGCCTCGGGACGCCCTATCGTTCGGATAGTCCGTAGAGTTTCGCTGATCCAGATACGCAGTAGAAGGCGAGGGACTGCCACAAGTAATGCCGTACGCCCGCTCGAGCGACGAATCGACATGATTTGGTCCTGAACGAGTTGACAAGTCGTTTTTGTGAGTCGATCGCTACTGTTGGCGGGGGGTGCTTCGGCGCCGCTCACCGACGGATGGTGTGTGTCTAGATGGATTTTTCATTTCGGAAAGCTTTGTCGATGTCCCTGACCGAACGAATTTCGACGCGGCAGCGTCGCCGCCAACTTCGCCGCTGGTTGTTTTGTTTGATTGCAGTCCCCGCAGGGACAGTCGCTGTTGATGTGCCTTGGGCGAATGGGCAAGACGCCTGCCAACCCGCCCCGATCGTCGAGGCGTGTCCGGTTCCCTGTTTCGTTGACCCTTGCGCACCCGCTCCGCCAGCCATGATTGAGTCCGCCCCGACCGCGAAGGGGCCGATGGCAGAGTTGTTGAAGGATGATGCGTCCGAGCCGACCGACGCACCGGAGCCGACTCCGGAGCTGAATGAAACTCCGGTGGCCGATGACGTTGCGGATCCGAGTGTCAACTTTTCGTCCCCCGTCACCGAAGTTCCGCCATCGAACTTCAATCTGCGATCGGGATTGTCACGAACGGCCGGAACGGCCGGCGCACTTGCGATGGCAGACACTCCCAACATGATGGGTGACTTCCTGGGAGGCGGTCGAAACAACTCGTTCGAGTACAACTTTGCCGGTGACGGGAATCCGTCCTTTGGTAGTGGTGGATCGGTTGTCACGAATAGCAAAGTGAGTGACAACAACAGTGCCATTGCGCGTGATCGCGTCACGTTCCGCTATCACTTCTTTGACGATGCCGCGACTCAGCAGGAATTGAGGGCCACCGGCGACAAGATTCGTGTCGACTTCAATACGGTCAGTTTGGTTAACCAGGATGTGGTTCGCGGAACGACGACCGACTATGACACCCACCTGTTCGAATTCGGTTTCGAAAGGCGTCTAAGTGAGAACGTGTCGCTGGAATTTCGACTTCCGTTTGTCGCCTCGTTGGACTCCCGACAGGATCTGTCAGCCACGTCACCGCTAGTCGAATCAGGGACCATCTTTGGATTCTCGGATCCGTCCGGTACGACGGCGATCGAGAATGTGGAGTTTCGCGACATTTCGTTGATCAGCAAGTTCATGCTCGTTCGCACCAAGGACACAGTCATCTCCAGTGGTTTGGGAACACGACTTCCCACATCGCCAACATCGGGTGCCACGGTGTTTGACGGACTCAATACTGACCCCAATGATGACGTTCAGGTCTTTGGTCTCGATCCCGGCGGCGACCCCAATAATGTCGCTGACTACAACCAAGTTCTCCCGGATCGGCCGTACATCACGCTGTTCCGACTTCGGGATTTCGAAACGGACCTGAATACGGTTTCTTTGACGCCCTTCTTGGCGATCGCGAAGAATCTGGGCTGCGATGCGTTTTTCAACGGTTTCTTGAGCTTGGATGTCCCCATCGGGACGAACTCGGTTAGTTACCAGGAGAGCTTCCTGGATGCCGTCGGGGGAACCGGTTACATCGACGGTACGACGAGCAACGGTTCGCTCGTCATTGATGGAACCAACTTCAATACGTACACGTCGGCGATTAGCGAACAAGACATCCGAGAGCAAACGCTTCTCAACTTGGACATGTCGATCGGACATTGGATCTACCAGTCTCGACATCGTACGTCGATGCTTCGCCGGGTTGCCCTGTTGGGCGAGCTTCACTACATGACGACGCTCAATGATGCTGACGTTGCCGAATTCAATAGCTTGGCACCAAACGTCAACTTCAACTCAGGGTTACCGGTGGGTCCAGGCAACGAGGAGTTCCTCCAAGCTCAGATCTACGATGAAGACACCGATACGTTCCGTGATGAATCGCCGTTGCGAGTAGGTAATCTGGCAAATCGGCTGGATGTGCTCAACGCCAACGTAGGTGTCGTATCGCAGTGGGGTGATGGCTTAACGATGGCAACCGGCGTCGGCGTTCCGCTTAGAAACGAAGATGACAGTCTGTTCGATTGGGAACTTCAATTCCAACTGAACTACTATCCTGGTGGTTTCGTTGGACTGCCGACCATGTTCTAGACGTTTGAATGACAAGTGAGACAGGGTCACGAACTGCTGGTGGTCAGCCGGCAGCTTAGAAAGAGCGTTTCACCCAAGTCTCGCCCCGCATCGGGTACTTGGAATCCCATGCTTTGGTAGAGGCTCAGTGCGGCGTGATTGTTCCGATAGACCTCCAAGGTCACCTTGGCACAGCCGTCGTCGGCAGCGGCGGTTAGAATGTGCCTAATCAACTGCTGTCCGATGCCACGACCCCGGCGTGGTGACGTCACCATCACGTCGTGGATGTTGATGACGGGTGCCGCGGCAAATGTGGAGTAAGTCTGAAAGCAGGTTGCCATCCCGACCGCATTGCCCAGCCGATCACTGACCAAAAAGACGATCGAGTTGGATTGTTTGGGCAGATCCGTCGCCACTCGATCAACGACAGTTCGAGTCAGACCTGGGCCATTGATGGCGGGATCGGCGGCGTATTCGGTCAGCAGTTGTTGAAAGGCGACACGATCGCGACGCGAATGAAGGTCAGCGAGTTCGACTTTGTACTCCATGTTTCGAATTCCTACGTTAGCTGTGTCGATGCCTGCTACATGATCAGGCGAATGGCGGCGATGGCGGTGAAGGCCAACAAGATGACATTGAACCAAAACTGCGGAACGCGCCGAACCAGGAATCGACCGCCCAAGATTCCCACCGGGATCACCGGTCCGATTGCAGCAGCAACCATCAACGAGGATGGTGTGATCAAGCCGAGCTCGTAGCTCAACGGCAATTTGGTGACGTTCAGAACCAGAAACAACCAGGCACTGGTGCCGATGAGTTCCCACTTGGGGAGCGAGACGGCAATGAGATACAACGCGACGACCGGGCCGGCCGCGTTGGCTAGCATTGTCGTGATGCCGGCCAGGAAACCGAGTGTCAGTGCGAACCAGATCTGGTGAGGCACCTGATCGAACCATCCCGGCCGGACCAGGCGAACCAGCTGCATGGTTGCGAGAGAAAGAATGATGACGCCCACGAGGATCTGAAACCGTGATTCGTCCAAGCGTCCCATCAACGCCCATCCGACGAGGATGCCGATCAGGGTGGGTGGTAACAATCGCCGAACATGGGTCCAGTCGGCTTTTCGACCAAAGAAAGCAATGGCTCCGAGGTCGCCGATGACCAACATGGGAAGCAAAACGCCCGTGGATTCGCGTGCGCCGAACACCATGGCATAAAGCACCACGTGCAACATGCTGATACCGGGAAAACCCGATTTGGAGATTCCGATTCCTAAGGCTCCGGCTACCAAGCAGGCAATTTCCGACGGGGTGCAGGAGGTCAGCATGAATGGTCGTTGACCGGTAGAAAGTCGGTGTCGAAGCGAGCCCGCCGACTTGTCGGACTTGGCGGCAATGGATATCGATGATGCCGAGGAACATGGCAGGTTGGCGACGTTGGATCAATCACACTGAGATACCCATGACGAGTCGAGTCCACGCTCCGTCGGCTAGTGCTGAATTACCGGTACTGCGGTTGCAAAACGTTTCGTTCATCCGCGAGCGTGTCACGATTTTGGACTCGATGAGTCTGACGGTCATGGCCGGTCAACACTGCGCGGTCCTCGGCCCCAACGGGTGTGGCAAGACCACACTGTTGCGAATTCTCACTCGGGAGATCTATCCGTCGGTCGATAACCATGGCCAAGTGGGTACCGTCGAAGTCCTGGGGCAGTCACGGTGGGAACTGGCGGAACTCCGGAAGCAGATTGGCGTGGTCTCGCAAGCCCTTGATCAGTCATTTTCGTTGGATCGAACCGGACGAATGACTGCGTCACAAGCGGTCGCAACCGGTCTTACCGGGGTCCAGCTGGCACATTTCAGTCCTCACCTAGAGCATGGTGTGTTGCGAGGCGATGTCCGGCAGGCCGTTATTGATCGATTGACCGAGGTCGGAATGGCCGATCGGATCGAACAACGCCTCGAGACCATGTCGACGGGACAGCGACGCCGCGTGATGATTGCTCGGGCGCTGATTCTCAATCCGTCGGTTTTAGTTCTCGATGAGCCGACGACGGGACTGGACATGGTCGCCCGCCACGACTTGTTGATGTCTCTGGCAGATTGGATCGAAAGCACGTCCGTGACCGTTTTTTGGGTGACCCATCATCTCGATGAGATTCTGCCGACGATCGACCATGTTGTTTTGCTTGATCGAGGTCGAATCATGGTTGACGGGAATCGTCAGGAGGCGCTGACCGATGAGAATCTTACCCGTGCCTTTAGACGGCAAGTATGCGTTGAGTGGTCGAGTACCGGTCAGTCGGCGGTTCGGATACAAGATCAACCCAGTCCCGGTTCATGCTAGACTGCAACATCGATGGTCAAGGGTGTGATTGACCCGTGAACGTCATCACGGGCTCAGCACCGTTGGTACGTAACGATTTTGGAAACGCCCACTCATGGCAACCTTGGAGTCATCAAAACCGCCAACCTTGGAAGGCTCCGCACCAACCGATGATGGTGCGCTGCTGACGCCATCGATGCTGCAGCGCCTGGAACGTCTGGAGTTGGTTTCTCGCAAGATCTTTAAAGGACGAATGAAGGGCGAACGGATTAGTCGCCGGAAAGGTCAAAGTGTCGAGTTCGCGGATTTTCGAAATTACGTACCGGGTGATGATTTACGTCTAATCGACTGGAACCTTTACGCACGGTTGGATCAGTTGTTCCTCAAACTGTTCCAGGAAGAGGAAGACCTACACTTCTATGCGTTGATTGATCGAAGCGCATCGATGCAGTTCGGAACGCCCAGCAAGTTGCGGGTGGCGAAGCAGTTGGCCGCCGCATTGGGCTACGTTGGCTTATGTCGTGGCGATCGGGTTTGTGTTCAGGCACTTGGTAAGGCGGGACGCGGTGCACCGGTCGTCCGGTCCCGCAATGCGATGTGGAAGTTGCTCGCACATTTGGACGCGATTCAGCCGCAGACTCCGGTGTCCCCGGATGACGCTTCCGATCGTTCATCGGAGAGTCTTGCTGATGGCGTACGGGACTTTGTCTTGCGAGGTGTCACCAGCGGTGTCGTCGTGCTGTTGACGGACTTGATGGATAAGTCCGGATATGAATCGGCGCTGAGAATGTTGGTTGGACGACGAATGGACGTGTATGTCTTGCAGGTGCTCTCGCGTGAAGAGCTCGATCCGCCCTTGCGTGGTGATCGGCGTTTGATCGATGTAGAAGATGGCGATGCCGCCGAAATCACGATCAATCAGTTTGTGCTGGATCGGTATCAGTCCACACTGAATGCCTTCTTGGCCGAGGCCCGCCAGTATTGCGCGAAACGTTCCATCGTTCACGCGATGGTGCCAACGGACACGCCCATTGAAACGACCATCACGGGATATCTGAGATCGCGCGGGGTCGTGCGATGAGTTGGTTGCCCGCATTGGTTGGGTGGTGGCCCTGGGTGGTCCTCGGGATGGTTCCCATCGGCATCATCGCCATGTACTTCCTAAAACTCCGACGAGAAGTGGTGGAGGTTCCCAGCACCTATCTTTGGAGCCGCACGATCGAAGATTTGCATGTCAATAGTCTGCTGCAGCGATTGCGCAACAGCGTTCTGTTATTTCTTCAGTTGCTCGCCGTGACGCTGGTCGCAATGGCCTTGTTGCGACCCGGTGTTGCCACCGATGTGAGTTCGTTGGGCCGGATCGTGTTCCTGCTCGATTCGTCGGCCAGCATGCAGGCTCTCGTGAGTCGTGATCGACCAGAACGGAGCCGTTTCGAAGAGGCGAAATCGCAAGTGCTTGCCCGGATTGATTCGATGACGGATCAAGAGTCAGCCATGCTGGTCACCTTCAGCGACCGTGCGGAGGTCATGCAAGCGTTCACGTCCGACCGCAACCGCTTGCGGGATGCACTTTCCCGATGCCAAGTGACCAATCGGCCGACCGACGTGCTCGGTGCCTTGAATGCGGCCGACGGACTGGCGAATCCGAAACGAACTAGTGAGGAAGGTAGCGTCGATGTTCAAGTCGCCGATGCGCAACCAGCGGAACTTGTGCTATTGAGCGACGGTAATTTTCAAGACGTGACGGAGTTCAACCTCGGCAACTTGCAGCCCACGTATCGCGCGATTGGATCCGATCGGGCGCGAAACTTGGCCATCGTGAATTTTTCTGCCGAACGCGACGTTCAGGATTCTAGCCAAGTCGACGTCTTCGCAACGGTGCTCAACGCGGGCACGCAATCGGCCGCCAGTGATGTGTCGTTGATGCTCGATGATGAACTGATCGATGCGGCGGCGGTGGACTTGGAACCCGAGGACCAGACCGGATTGTCATTCAAAATTACGGCGGAGAACGCGGTTCGCTTGGAACTACGGCTGGAGGCCACTGATGATCTCGCGCTGGACAACACCGCGTATGCGGCGTTGACACCGGCGGGCCTGGCCGGCGTTCTCGTGGTCACGCCCGGAAACCAGCCACTGGAGATTGGACTGTCGACCGAGAAGTTGCAGTCGATCGCGAGTGTCGAGGTGGTTTCCCCGGACTATTTGAAGAGTGAAGCGTATTCCAAGCGAGCGATTGCGGGCTCGGATGATTTAGTGATCTATGACCGATGTGTTCCGTCAACGATGCCGTCGACCAATACGTTCTTCATTGGCACTTTGCCACCACCGGAATCATCCGTTCAGGATGAGGCGTCAACCTGGCGGTGGGCCGGTGATCGTAGTTCCCTGACGTTGATTGATCTGAACCGAACGCACCCTGTGATGCGGTATTTGGAGCTCTACTCGTTGCTCATCTTTTCCGGCCGGGCGATCACGCCTCCGACCGGAAGCGTCGTGTTGGCCGAAGCCGACATCGGGCCCGTTTTGGCGATCGGATCGCGCCGAGGTTATCAAGATCTTGTACTCGGGTTCGAACTTGTCAGCGAGGATTCTGGTGGCGAGGTCCAGGCCAATACGAATTGGTACGCCGAGCGATCTTGGCCGGTGTTCCTCTTGAATGTCTTGAGGCAGCTGGCCGGCGCGGCGTCATCGTCAGGAGCACCATCACACC
The DNA here is from genome assembly GCA_038748615.1 of Planctomycetota bacterium. GTDB lineage: Bacteria > Planctomycetota > Planctomycetia > Pirellulales > Pirellulaceae > Rhodopirellula. The sequence goes on from JBCDIU010000031.1 coordinate 31,571, forward strand.
CACCCGGTGAGACGGTCTTGGTCCGAGTCGACAATGCGGTTGATGCGGTCGATCTGACGCGTCGCGATTCGAGTGCGGCGCCGTCCGATGTGGTCCGGTTACCTGTCGGCACCGGAGGTATCGTGGAGGTGACGCAGACGGATCCGCCTGGTAACTATCAGTTGATGAGCACGGTTGGTGATCGCTTGGTGGATCAGTTTGTCGTGAACTTATTTGATATTCGCGAGAGCACGCTGGCAACGCGACGCGACGTGGAGCTCGGCTATGAGACGGTGGCCGCCGCTGACGCGGGGATGTCGATCCGCCGCGAGTATTGGCGTTGGCTGTTGATGTTGGTGTTGGCGGTTTTGGCCGTCGAGTGGTGGGTGTACGGACGCCGTGTGGCGTAATGTTGACGTGGCTCAATGATTGCCCGTTCCTTCGTTGGATCCAGGTCGAGTCGGAAACGAACTCGATGGTCCGACTCCAGTTCCCGTGACCGACGGTCCCATGCCGATCCTGCCAAGTCGCCGCCGATTTCAAGAGTACCGAGACGAGGTTCGTCGACGCGCGCCGTCGTCGCGTGCTTCCGCGGATCACCATGCGTCGAAACAGGACGCGGCCGAACGATCCGGCGATGCTCAACAGGTCGGCTCCAGCGGAGAGCTTGCAGAACGCAGTCGCAAAAAGATTGGACTCCGCGACCGTTCCTTCGGTGAGCTATTCGTGGCGTTCTGGAAGCTGACCTCGGGGAGTCGTACCACGATCTTGACGGCGCTGGCGCTGCTGACGGTTGGGATCTCGCTACGATTGATTCCCCCGGTCGGGACGAAGTTGGCGATTGATTCGGTGTTGACGCAGCCTCCCAAACCACTGCCGGAATGGGTGTTTGGGTTCCCGGGCTGGTCCATGCTGTCGGCGACCGTCCAAGGATCCCCGATGCCGACGTTGATCGGAATCGCCGGTGTGGTGGTCGTGGTCACGATGATCGCCACGGTGGTGAGTTTGGGGGCGCGATGGTTGGCGACGAAGTCGGTCAATCGCACTCAGGTAGCGGTGCGCCGCGAGGTATTTGACCATGCGGTGCGACTACCGCTGCACCACGTTTATGCGATGAAGAGTGGTGGTGTCGCGAGTCTGATTCGAGAGGACGCCGGAGGCGTTGCCGAGCTCATTTTCAGCATGTTGTACAACCCTTGGCGGGCGATCGTCCAATTTCTTGGCAGCTTGATCATCCTCATGCTGGTCGACTGGAAATTAATGCTCGGTGGACTCGCTCTGCTTCCGACGGTTTGGATCACGCATCGAACGTATATCAATCGTATCCGTCCGTTGTATCGCGATTTAAGGAAACAGCGACAACGAATCGATAGCAATGCGACGGAAACGTTTGGGGGCATCCGTGTTGTCCGGACATTCTCTCGCGCCCGTAGCGAGTCGTCGCGATTTGTACGTGAGGGTGACTTTCTTGTGCGCCAACAGTTATTCACTTGGTGGTGGACTCGCATCATTGAAGTCATTTGGGAAGTACTGATTCCTCTGGCGTCGACGACTTTGTTGCTTTATGGCGGCTATCAAATCATTCAGGGAGATCTGACGCTGGGTGACTTGATGATGTTCTTGGTCTACCTGACGATGCTGTTGGATCCGTTGGCGACGATCGCGGGAAGTGCTGTCACCTTCCAGAATAATCTGGCTGGCTTGGATCGCATCCTGGACGTGTTGGAGGTGGAGGAGGAGCTACCGTCTCGACCCGAGGCAGTGACGTTACCCACGGTTCGTCGCGGAGCAACGATGGAGGGTGGTGACATTTCCATTCGTCATGTGTCGTTCCGATATCCAGAGACCGAGACCACGGTGTTGCATGATGTGTCGCTGGAGGTCCAATCCGGGCAAACGGTCGCGTTGGTTGGTCGCAGTGGCGCCGGTAAGACGACACTGACGAATCTGATTGCGCGGTTCTATGATCCCGACGCTGGTTCGATCTGTTTGGATGGACGCGATCTTCGAGACGTGGAACTATCCAGCTATCGATCATTACTGGGAATTGTGGAACAAGATGTGTTCTTGTTTGACGGATCCATTCACGAGAACATCGCCTACGCGCGGCGTCGTGCGACGCGAACCGAGGTTATTGGTGCCGCGAAGGCGGCCGCGGCGGATGAGTTCATTGAGCGCATGGCGGATGGATATGACACTCTGATTGGGGAACGCGGCGTCAAGTTGTCTGGTGGACAACGGCAACGGCTGGCAATCGCTCGAGCGATTCTGGCAGACCCACAGATTCTGATTCTTGATGAGGCGACCAGTAATCTTGACAGCGAGAGTGAACAACTGATTCAGCAGAGTTTTCGGGACTTATTGCAGGATCGAACCGCTTTCGTGATTGCTCACCGACTCAGCACGATCATGCACGCTGACAAGATTGTGGTGATGGAAGACGGCCGAGTTGTCGAGGAGGGTACTCACGAGCAGCTCGCAGCTCGCGGCGGAGGACGTTATCAAGCCATGGTGCATCTACAGATGCATCAAGGATCGTATGCGGGTTAAATCGAATGCGGGTTAAGAGGCCGTGCCATGACCGTTGATTTCGAAGGCGCGGCGAATCCCTATCGGAGTCAGTCACTATCCTCGACTGGCGCGACGGATGATTGCGACATTGTGCTACCCGTTGGAATGGAGCGTGGCTTGACCAGCCACGTGCAGATTCTCGGTGTGCTGATGGTGGTCCAGGGAGTGTCGGATGTGCTGATGGCAATCGCCATTGGTTTCTATGCGACCTTTCTGCCTTCGGTCCTTTTCGAAACGCAGTCCGCACCCGCTGGTGGAGGCACTCCAACACCGGCAATGCCCTCCAATGTGGAGTTCTGGATGCTCGTTGTCGGGGTTGTTCTCGCGGTGTTGATTGCCGGAATCGGTGTCATGACCGTTTGGATGGGTCTTGATCTGACCCGCTTTCGGTCACGCCCGCTTGCCATCGGCATGTTATGGGCCGGTATGCTAACGCTACCGACGTGCTACTGCTTTCCAACCTCATTCATCCTGGCAGGATATGGGATGGTGGTGTTGATGAATCGGTCGGTCGTGTTGGCATTTGAACTACGTCGTCGAAACCATTCTGTCGCGGCGATTCAAGAAGCGTTTGTTTCGCTGCCATGAAACCCTCGATGATTTTGCGCGAAGATGTCCAATCCCTACGAATCGTTACCGCCGGATGCCGCGGCACCATCCAGTCGTGTACGTCCGCTCGGACTCACGGTGATCGGCGTGCTCTGTTTGCTGGCTGGTCTTGGCGGCTTGCTGGTGGGAGCCGTCAACCTCATTCAGTTGATCTTTAGCGCAGAGATCGCCGCTGCGGTGGCTTCGGCGTCGGATTCAATGTCCGACGCTCAGGTGACCATGCAACAAGAGTCGCAAAAGGTCATGCGTCAGTACCTGGTTCCCATGTTGATCGCTCAAGTGACCATGCTCTTGATGAGCGTTGGATTTGTCGTGGGCGGCGTCGGCATCTTCACTCGCCGGTCGTGGGTTGTTTCTTGGCTTCGACGGGTAATGGGATTGACCGTCGTTGCGGAACTAGGACGCGGGATCCTTTATTTGATCACGCAGCTTCAGATGATGCCGGTGATGGAACGATTTGGCGAATCGATGGCGGAACAAACTGGTGGGAACAGCACGATGGGTCAGATGATGGTCATCGCGTCGGTGTTCGGCGTGGTCATGTGGCTCGCCTGGGCGGTCGTCAAGATTGGATGCATGATCTGGGCCATGGGTTATCTGAAACGACCGCTCGTGCGGGAATACCTGGGCCTGTCGGAAGTTTGATTGACGGGCCATTCTCGGTTTCTGGCCGAGTGATCATTCTCGCTCGGGCTCAGTACCAAAATCCGATCCGTCGGGTGACACGAACGCGGGGTGCGACGTATCGAGGTGGCGTGACAACGACCGGAGGTGCCGGGACAGGAACGGTCGTCCAACTGTGGCGGACGGTCGGCACCGAGTAACTACGATGCACAATCGTCGGCACGGAAGTGTAGCTGGGTCCGTGGTAAATCGGGGAGACACCCACGGAAACCGATGGTGTCACGACGGGGTGTCCGGAGACGTGTACGCCGAAGTAGTCGGCGTTGGCATTCGAGCTGCCGATCATCGAGAATCCGGCGAAAGCGACTGATGCGAGGGCGATTTGACGAACGATGCGGGACATGGGATTTCTCCGATTTGGCTGACAGTTGGATGTGGTGGGCGACTCAATCGTCCGCCCTGTCAATCAAAGGAGGAAACGTCCTGCGGAACGGACAGCCGAATCGCAAAAACCTCAAAAGTTCGCATAGGTCCGGTGTCACCTGCGTTATCGCAGGAAGATCAGCGCAGATCGTCTCGATCGATGATCGGGTTAGCGGCTCCGGTGGCGATCAGCACCAGGGGGCCCTGTTGAGGCCGATTCGCATTCATTTCGACGCGGTTGAATGGAATTCCGTAGCAGGCGTAGTTCCCCGTGCCGGTATCGAGCACGTAAATCACCGACGCTCCGACGGGTCGACTGCTGCTTCGAGGAAAATCAGCGGTCCCGGTCACCATCATGTAGCTGCCACCTTTGGCGGCACCCCCGAGTGCGTCGGAAACATTGATCGAGAACGACGCCATGAACTGACCCATTCGTGGGTACATGACGGTGCACTGCAGCAGGCCTGAATTATGGTCGAGGACAAATAAACCTTCGGTGAGGTCACTGATCAGCCCCGTCGCCATGGAATAGTCGTCATCGCGGATCGCGGCAGTCGCGTTGGCGATGGGCAGGTCGCGCCAGTTCAATGAATCACTTGTCGCCGAAGACGCTTGGCCGGCGAAATAGGCTGCCGCTGAGAGGCTGATCAGCGTGACGACGCCACAAATCGCGAGAAGTCCTCCGCCGAATGAATCGCTTGGCCGCCATGAGCAGCATCGCGCCGCGCCCCGGTCAACGTCCTCATTGGCGGTGGATGGGATCGTCGGCAAATGGGGTCCATTCATGGCGGGTGCTCGGGGTCATAAGGAAAAGCTAGGACACGCTGCCATGATTGTAAGCGCGTCGCGGCTTCTTTACGATTGCAATCCGGTTCCCATTCGCTCATCCACCAGCTTGTCTCGATAGGCCCCAATCCCATGACGCTCAACGCTCCCTTGAATCGGAAACTTCGCATGGGCATTGTCGGCGGTGGCATCGGGTCGTTCATTGGGCGTGTTCACACGGTCGCCGCCGGGCTGGACAACCGAAGCGAATTGGTCGCCGGCGCGTTTTCAAGCAACCCAGAGCGGAGCAAGGAATCGGCCCCCGGATATGGCGTCGATTCGTCGCGTGCCTACGGCAGCTACGAAGCCATGATCGACGCGGAGTCAAAACTGCCTGACGACGAACGCATCGATTTTGTTTCCGTGACGACACCGAACCACACCCACTACGAGATTGCGCGCGCGGCCGTCGAAGCCGGGTTCAATGTCGTTTGTGACAAACCCATGACGTTTGATTTGGAACAAGCCAAGCAGTTGCAAGCCACGGTCGAAGGCACCGATGTCGTTTTTGCACTGACCCACAACTACACCGGCTATCCCCTGGTTCGCCAGGCTCGCGAAATGATTTTGGGTGGTGAACTTGGCGAGGTTAACGCGATCCGCAGCCAGTACATCCAGGGCTGGTTGCGCACCAAACTCGAAGCCGAAGAACAGAAACAGGCTGCGTGGAGAACGGATCCATCCAAGAGCGGTGTGGCGGGAGCGTTCGGTGACATTGCCACCCACGCGTATAACTTAGGCCGTTTCATGACGGGGGCTCTTCCCGATTCGGTGAGCTGTCATCTGAAGTCCTTCGTCGAGGGCCGTCGACTCGATGACTACGGCACGGCGGTCATTCGATACCAGAACGGTGCACTGGGGACAGTGACGGCGTCTCAAATCAGCCACGGTCGCGAGAATGATCTCGAGATCGAGATTGATGGAACCAAAGGTTCGTTGCGCTGGCGTCAGGAGAACCCCAACGAGATGATCGTTCGGCAAAACGGGAAGGCCCATCAGATCTACACGCGCGATCCCAATGCGGCGTTCATGACGGGATCCGGAGCGGCCGCATGCCGGTTGCCGGCGGGCCACCCGGAAGCATTCTTCGAGGCGTTCGCCAATGTCTACGCGGCGGCATTTGATGCCATGGCCAAGCGATCCGAGGGTGAGGCAGTTGAACGCCGCGATACGCTCTATCCGAATGTCTACGACGGTGTCGAAGGCATGTGGTTCATCGAGCAGTGCGTGAAGAGCAGCCAAGAAAATGCGGCGTGGTTGTCGTTGCAGTGCGACGCCGCACGTGTTTGATGTCGACTTCGCCAAGTGTCACGGTGGTGCTTCCAGCGGCGGGCACTGGATCCAGATTTGGACAGAACACCAACAAGCTCTTTGAGCTTTTCGACGATCAGCCTCTTTGGCGTCACGCCGTGGAACGATTCGCGTGTCGTCAGGACGTCCGCCGAGTCATCTTGGCCGTCTCAGAGCAAGATCGGAGCATGTTTGCCCAGCAGCTCGATCGGCAACCGACGAGTTGCCCCGTGATCATGGTGCGAGGAGGGGCTCGGCGAACCGATAGTGTCCGACAGGCACTCGCGAGCATTGTCGAGGGGGATGTGACGGATCTGGTGGCCATCCACGATGCGGCGAGACCGTTGGTGCGTCAACGAGAATTGGATGCGGTCTTCGCGAAAGCAATGCAGTGTGGCGCAGCAATCTTGGCGGCGCCGGTCTCGGGAACTCTCAAGCGAGTCGCCGGCGAGGGAAGTCAAACTGTCAGTCGCCGCGACATGTTCACGGCGTTAACGCCCCAGGTGTTTTCGCTGGAATTGATCCGTCAAGCTTACGCGCACGACCGAGGTCGGGCGGCGACCGACGACGCTGAATTGGTCGAGCGATTGGGACGCGACGTCTCGGTCGTTCCCGGCTCGGCAGACAACTTGAAAATCACGTATCCCGAAGACCTTCGCCTCGCGGAGGCTCTATTGCACGAGTGCCGAAGCGAATTTGCATGACCAACAACGCCACCAACCCGCTCATTGATGAACTCACCTGGCGGGGTCTGCTGAGCCAGATGACCGACGCAGCGGGTCTGGTTGAATGCCTGAATGAAGCACCTCAGACGGTCTACATCGGGTTTGATCCTACGGCATCGAGTCTGCACGTTGGGAGCATGATGCAACTGATGCTGTTGCGACGTTTCCAGGCGTACGGCCATCGTCCGATCGCGCTGGTTGGAGGCGCCACCGGGATGATTGGGGATCCCAGTGGCAAGAGCGAAGAACGAAATTTATTGTCCACCGAACAATTGCAAGCCAATGTAGATGGTGTTGCGGCGCAGATGCGACGGTTCTTGGACTTCGATGGAGAACACGGTGCGCTCCTACTCAACAACGTCGACTGGATGAAGGGTTACGGTTACCTGGAGTTTCTTCGAGACGTCGGCAAGAACTTTCCCGTCGGCGCGATGATGGGAAAGGAGTCTGTTCGCAGTCGACTCAACAGCGAATCGGGTCTGAGTTACACGGAGTTTAGCTACATGCTGTTGCAGGCTTATGATTTTGTGCAATTGGCAGATAGGTACGGCTGTCGGATCCAAGCCGGCGGTAGCGACCAATGGGGCAACATCACTGCCGGGATCGATTTGGGTCGCCGTATGTCCGGTCATCAACTGTATGGAGTCACGGCACCTTTGCTAACGACCAGTGATGGTCGCAAGATGGGCAAGACTGAGTCGGGAGCGGTTTGGTTGGATCCGGAGCGCACGAGTCCGTACGCGTTTTATCAGTACTGGATCAATGTTGACGACGCCGACATCATGAGATGTCTGGCCTATTTGACGGAGATTTCGCGCGACGAGTACGTCGAACTGGATCAGCAGACGACCAATGACCCTGGACGGCGTGCGGCGCAGAAACGGATGGCACAGTGGATGACCCAATTGGTCCACGGTGACGAGGGACTCGCATCGGCCGAGCGCGCCACACAGATCCTTTTTGGTGGTGAGATCGGTGATACCAGCGAGTCCGACTTGATCGAAATCTTTGCCGACGTGCCATCGGCCGACCTCCCGGCGAGCGAGCTCGACGGAGAGGGATTGTGGATCATCACGGCACTGCAAGCGTCGGGGCTATGTGGTAGCGGAGGTGAAGCGAGACGAGCGATTAAAGAGAACAGCATTTCGGTCAACAATGGGCGTGTGACGGACCAGCAAGCGCGCCTGACCCGGGAGCATCTGGAAGGTCGGCAAGTCCTGGTCCTTCGCCGAGGCAAACGTAAGTATGCGTTGTTGAAGTTCCGGTAGCACGCATTTTGACGGCTTGCGACCTACCTAGGAGGGCGGCTTTTCCGATTCTCAGGGGTGCTTGTGCTGGGCGCGTTGGTTACGATGCAGGTCATCCCATTCCCACCTGTTTCCGTCTCTCGGGGTCGATCTTTCGTCCATGGGTTCATCCGTCGAGATCACGATTTGGAGGAACAGCCAGCAAGTGTGGACGGGCACCTGCCCGATGCCGCTGGAATTGGGCCGTCAACGGCGCGACGAGGATGATGCGTCGGTATGGACCGTTCGGGACCATGGTGATCACTTTCGTTTGCCGATCGCGCCCATTCCTGATTTGACGATTCCTCGTTTGGCGTTGCAGGTCGACAGCAACGAGACTGGTAATCTCGAGGTACAGAATATTCATCCTCGGCTGACGTTTCACGTTGGCTATGACGGAACACCGCTGGGACCTGGTCAGCGGATGGATGCGCCGGCGGAGTTGATTGTCACCCTGCCGGACTCATTGACGTTGAAACTTTCGTTGGTGCCAGAGGATGCGGCCAATGATGACGCGATCGACGACTCGAGTTTTCGATTGCTGCCTGAGGACTTGACCGCCACGATGGCGATGCCGTCGCCGCGAAGTTTTAATCAGTTCTTTGGCGGTCAGAATGACCAGGGACAGGGCATTGCCGCGGTGGACTTGGTTCGTCAGGCACTGGCGGTCGTGCAGAAGTCAGCCGGCAGTGGTGAGTTTTTTGATGCGGCGGTTCGAAGCGCCGCCGGGATGGTGGCACTCGATCGGGCCTACGTGTTGTTACGAGACGGGAATCAGTGGGTCGTGCGATCGAAGTTCGTGGCGTCGCAGGCGACGGCGGATACGTCGATCAATGTGAGTTCCGGTGAGATGTTGCCCGTCGGGTGCAACAGTTTGTTACAACGCATGTTGCAAACGAATCAGACGGTGTTGTTTGACCCCAATGTGTGCAACTACACGGCCGGTCCGTCGATGTTGACACTCGATCGCGCCGTCGCGACGCCGATCCGGGGCGAATCTGGGGATATCATTGGTACACTCTATGGTGATCGGAAGCTCGACGTGGATCGGGCAGATACGTCCATCAGTGACTTAGAGGCGACGCTGCTCGAGATCATGGCGGGTGCGGTGTCTGCGGGATTGGCCCGGCAGAAACAGGAAGCAATCCGCGCCGCAATGACGCAGTTTTTCTCACCGACGGTGACGGAGCATCTAGAACACAACGAGGACTTGTTGTCTGGTCGTGACGCGGAGGTCTCGGTGCTGTTCTGCGATATTCGCGGATTCAGCCGCATCTGCGAGCGAGTTGGACCCCAACGCACGTTTGAGTGGATCAATGATGTATTGACACGATTAAGCCAGTGCGTGATGGAAACCGACGGCGTCCTGGTGGATTATGTCGGTGATGAATTGATGGCGATGTGGGGAGCACCCGGGAATCAACCTGATCATGCGATTCGCGCGTGCCGCTCCGCCTGCGCGATGTTGAGGCAGATCGAACCGCTACGCGAGGCATGGCTTGATATTACACCCGATCAGTTCGGCGTCGGCATTGGGATCAATACCGGGGCGGCGCGTGTTGGGAACACAGGCTCCAAGGTCAAGTTCAAGTACGGTCCCCTCGGCAATACCGTCAATATGGCGAGCCGCATTCAAGGGATCACGCGGAAGATGGGCGTCGAGGCGCTCATTACCGAATCGACGCTGAAGTCGATGCGGGCTAAGACAGATCAAGGATCAAACTGGGATGATCCACTCAATGTGTCGACGCGAAGATTGGCCGAGGTCCGACCCTTTGGCGTTGACGACACCGTCCACATCTACGAGTTGTGTCTCGACGGGGGCGATCGGCGGGACCACTTGGTTGCCGGTTACGAGGCAGCCCTTCAGTCGTTTGAGTCGTTGGATACCGGCAAATCGATGGAGATGCTCGAAGAGTTGGTTCGGAATCACGGCGATGACGCGCCGACGATGCTGCTTCAGCAACGCGTTCGCAATGCGCTTCGGCAGTCCGACCAGATGCTCGATCCGATTCTGACATTCAATTCAAAGTGAAATCTTGCCCCCTTTTCATCTTTTTGGTTGAGATGAAACGGGTTCGGAGATCGTCTCACTTTGGCGCCGATGGTTCTGTTCGTATTCGGCTCGAATGCGGCGATCATGTTGGCAACACTTGATTTCGGCATGCTTCTTCAACGACAATCGGGGTTTTGCTCGCCAAGCGGAGGGGTCGAGAGATGAGGAATCGCGCTACCCAGCTTCGCACGTTGGCTTTGCTGATCGGCGCGATCGTGGGTCTCGGGTTGAACGGTGGGATTCAGATCGCGTCGTCCGATGAGTTGCAACTGAATGCCCAGCAGCGGCGTTTGAAGCGAATCCTCCAGGGTCGTAGCGATCGAGTCCGACTAGAAACGTTGCAAAGACTCCAAACGGCGCCGGACCAGTCTCCTGCGACGCTGAAGGTCTTGGTGGAGTCGGGTGATGTCATGTTGGCCTCCATCAAAGTGGACGACGATGTGCCCGAAAGCATCACGGTTTGGTGGCGATTGATTGGTGATGCACCGACGGAGATCGCCGGCGAATTCTTATCACGAGCGGCCGGGCACGAAAACGAGCGCTGTTCGCAAATTGCGATCGACGTCATGGGTCATCGAGGCGATGAACAGGGTGTCGACGCCATCGCCGATCAAGTGTCGCGTGCCGTCTTTCGCACCGATTATGGGTATCGCTTTTCACTCGTCCGAGCATTAGCACGCATCGGCGGGCCCCGCGCCACGGAATTGTTACGTGAGCTGGAGACCAAACTCGGAGGTCAATTGGCACACGAGATTCGTGTTCAACTTTCCGATGTGGATGTGCCAGCTCGACGGCCCGATGGACCCTCCGGCCGAGACAAATTGGTCATCCCTGATGAGGCGGTCCAGCTCGACGAAACCACGATCTCATCCGAATCCGATGCGGTTTCCGAGCCTTTGACCCCCATGAAGCTGGTCGACGTGGTCGATGCTCAGTCCGCGTCGTCGACCCATCGGCGCCAAAGACTGATTCCCTCAAGTCAATACTACGGAATCGATCTCAATGCAAAGCGATTGCTCTTCGTCATCGATCGCAGCGGCAGCATGAATCAAGCCAGTGGCTTCAGCACGCGACTTGAGAGCGCCAAGACCGAACTGATTCGAGCCATTATTGGATTGGCGGAGGACGCGGAATTTTCCATTTTGGTCTTCGATACGACCGTCATTCCTTGGCGGAGCGAATTGCAATGGGCCTCCGACGAAAATAAACGCGAGGCCACGATGTTCATCGAACAACTTCGGGCCGGTTCCCGCACCAACACACATGGAGCGTGCTTGGAAGCGATGGACTTCGATCCGCAACTTGAGGTGGTGTTCTTATTGACCGATGGTCAGCCGACGGAGGGAAAACGAAAGATGCCGGGCGCGATCATCGCCGACGTTGCCCAGCGCAATCGATACCGTCACCTTCGATTCAACACGATCGGAGTGGGTGTCTCCGGACACACGAAGGAGTTTTTGCGTTTGCTGGCGGAGTCCACATCGGGCGAATTCCGGGACGTCGAATGAGTGATTCGGTCTCGTATCTGGTTTTTGATGTTGAGAGTGTGGCCGATGGGGATCTGATCTCCAAGGTGCGTTATCCAGAGGATGAGCTGTCGGCGGAGGAGGCCGTCTCGAGGTACCAGGCAGAGCGACTTGAGCAAACGGGTTCGACATTCATTCCCCATACGTTCATGGTGCCCATCGCCGTGGTCATCGCCAAGGTTGATTCAGCATTTCGTTTGCTCGACATCGTGTCGTTGGACGAACCGAACTATCGACCGCACGTGATAACGAAGCACTTTTGGCAGGGCTGGGAAGCGTATCAAGAGCCGCAGTGGGTAACGTTCAACGGTCGCAGTTTTGATATCCCGCTCATGGAACTGTCCGCGTTCCGGTTTGGTATTCCGATTCCACGGTGGTTCAAAGGGTCTGGCTATCAATCGCCGCGAAATCGATTTTCCACGCACGCCCATCTTGATCTGCAAGAGTTATTGACCAATTTCGGTGCCGCACGATTCAATGGTGGATTGAACTTGGCCGCGCAGATGCTTGGCAAACCTGGTAAAGCAGGGCTGCGAGGTGACCAAGTCCAGGCTTACTATCAGGCGGGTGATCTCAAGGCGATTAGTGACTACTGCCGCTGCGACGTCTTGGACACCTACTTTGTGTTTCTGCGCAGCATGTTGATGACGGGAAAGCTGACGCTCGATGAGGAATGTCAGCTTGTTGACGAGGCCACTGCGTGGATCGGCCGGCAAAGCGAAACGTGCCAAGCATGCTCGGATTATCTCGCCGCGTGTGGTCAATGGAACAATCCATGGGAATCCTTGGTTGTCGATACGCAAGCAGGGGAAGAGTCCGTCGCGGATCCATCCTCTCCCAGTGATGGTGTCCCCGACGCGCCATGAGGTCGGTTCGACAGTTGTGCCCAGAATGTGACGCGATCGTTGAGTTTGTCGACGTCGAAGGTCCTTTGGTCGGAGTGTGTGGTGCGTGTCGAAGGTCGATTGATGTTGAATGGACCAGCGACGTTGTCGGCGTGGCCACGCTGAATCAAACGCCACCACATCGTCGGGTATCCGATGCGGCAAGACGTCCGACGGTGGATGAAGTCTTTCCTCCCTCGATGGTGTTGTTTCGTCGATGGTTGGGTTCACTGCTCGGGCTTTCACTATGCACGAGTCTGGTTTGGTTCAGTTTGGTGGCCGTTCCGGGAGCTTGGCTGTCTTCTCTGTGGCGGCGATGGAATGGTGATGCCACCGGATTGATGGCTGTTCTGTTGGCGACCGTGTTGTTCATCGGTATTTCGATCATTGTGACGGCCTACAGTGTCACGGTCATGGCAAGGGCGACGTTGGGGGTCGCCCGTGGGACGGCGGGTGCGGCGTCATCGCGGGCGTGGCGGTTATCGGTTTCACCGGGCGCGTTGATGCGACTTGCTCTGCTGTTCGGCATTGTTGCGTCTGTTTTGGGTGCTGTCCTATTGCTGAGTGTGGCGACGATGGTGATTGCCGCGATGATCTGGCAAGCCGAGCGGGCGGTCCTGATCGGCACCATGATTTCTGGCGGCGTCTTGATGGTGGTCGCCGGCATTTTGCAGTGGTGGCTATGGCCTGCCGTGTGGTTCATTGTGGACGGTCGAGCTGATCTGTGGCATGCCGTCCGATGGTCGACCAGCCTGACATGGCGGTTTCGGCGTTTGAGCGCCGCCTTGGTCGTGGTGTATGTCGTGATCACGACAATTGGGTCGTTGGGATTCTATGTGGGTCAGATTCTCACCACGCCCCTTGCGATGATGCCGTTGTCAGTTGCCTATTTGCGAATGACGGGAGGTCAGAACGCATTTTCGCTACAGACTGACCGCTGAATTAGCCGATTTCAAGCGGCAGTGTGCGTTGAGTGTTCCGCTTCGACGCCGCCCGGATGCCCAGGGAGGGGAATCACCATGGACGCATGGACACGACGCGCGTGGCTTGGATCGGCCGTGACGGCTTGGGCCGTTTCGGGAGGTCTGGGACAAGACTGCGCCGTCGCGGATCCTCCTGTCGATCGTGCTATTGAGCTCATCGGTCAGGAATTCCCGAGTGAGAATCAACCATTGGCGGGTCATCACCAGCCATTTGCATCTCGAGTGACGACATTGGCCCCCATTGATGAGGCGGTCCGACGCGTCGTCGTCACTGCAATGGCCGCCGATCCTCGTGGCCAGTTGCTCGCCGTTGCCGGAGATGATCATGTCATTCGTATCCTGAACGTCGAGACGATGCGGCTGCTCCATACACTGGGCAACGGTCGGCAAGACCGCATGGATGACCAGCGAATCGGCTCGGAAGTGGTCAGCGTGCCCGGAACGGGACATACGGATTTGATCCGAACCCTGGCATTCGACTCGGAAGGGGATCGGTTGGTGTCCGCCGGCAACGACGGCCGTCTCATTGTTTGGGATCGGCGTCGCAACTTTCGGGTCATGCAAGAGATTGGTTCGGCTCCGGCACTTGCGTGCGTCCAATTTCATCCGACGATTCAGCAGATGGCGGCCGTCGGGTTCGATCGCGAGGTGTTCTTGATTAGCCGAACGGCGGCATCGACACCGAGACTGCGATGCGACTGCAACGATCTGCGTTGCTGTCGTTACCGTCATCGAGACGGATTATTGGCGGTCGCGGGCCGCGATGGGCACGTTCATTTGTTCGATCCGACAACAGGTGTAGAGCAAAAGGCAAAGTCGGCGACTGACCGATCGTTTCATCAAGGACGCATTCGTTCGATGGTGTTTCGACCGGAATCCAGTGGCCTCGTGTCCGTCTCTGAAGACGGCACTCTGGTGGAGCGGGATACCGTGTCCCTTCAGCTGACATCGCGGCTCACCGTGACGAGTGGACGGCTCTTCTCCGTCGTGCTCATCGACCGCGATCATGCGGTCGCCGCCGGCAGCGATGATCGGCTGTATGTCATCCGTTTATCCGATTCCGTGACCAAGGCCAAAGTGATCGAGACGTTGTCGGGTCATGTTGGCAGTGTCGCAACCTTGGCCGCCGTTGGTCCCACGCTCTTTTCGGGTGGATTTGATGCCACGATTCGCCGTTGGGATTTGACTGCATTGAGCGGTGCTGCCAGCAAAATTGCGCGGGGAAGAGATAACGAAACCGACGCACCGGAGACAAGTCCACGTTGACGCGCGCGGTTGCGTGGTGCCAGCGGTTCATGACTTTGAAGATCCAACCGAAGCAGCGGCTCGACGGCCGCAGCGGCACTGGGGGGTGCCACGCGTGATTTGGAAACGATTACGACGACGTTCGAGTTCCGCGTCCAAAGAACCGGTCCGGGCTGCGCGCAAGAGGGTGGCGTCGGTGGCGAATCATCGCGGTCGATCGATGAAATTAGAATCATTGGAGACGCGGCGACTCATGGTCGCCGACCCGATTCATGTCGGTCTGGTCTACATTGAGACGGACTACCTGGAGTCTGACCAGGATGTCGGCAGCGATTCACGCGGTGATCGATTCTTGTTGTCGTTCACCGGCGGTGCGCCGGGGACGCAGTTGGACCAGTTGCGGATTCGTACCGACAAGTATGACGACGGTTTGAGCATTGGTGATCCCATGTTCGACACCTTGGTCGGTGGACGTGGGAAAAATGGTGCTCATGGTTTCGAGGTTCACGATTTGCAAACAACCGATGGTTCGGTGGCCGACGTCACCGCGACAGTGGCGGATGGTGGGCAAGAACTGATTCTCGACTTTCGTGGTTTTGAAGCGGGTGATCGACTAGAGTTCACCATTGATGTAGATGAAGTGCTGCGCAATAGCGATGACTTGGCGGAATTCAACGCAGCATTGGATGTCATCACTTCCGGACAGGAATTCCAAGACTCGATTCTGGAAGCCCAATTCGAAGCGCCCAATTATTACACGGCGAGGGTCGACGGGCGTTTCGTCAACGACTTTGCGGATCCTTGGTCGGCGGTCGATCTTGATCTTCCGCCCGATGATGGACCGAGTATCGATAGCCGTCCCAACCGGTCCGCCGCTGTGCTCGCATCGACCGTGCAGACGCCGATTCCAGCCTCGATTTCGGGCTTCGTTTATCGCGATGACAACGACAGTGGCACCAAGGATCCCGGCGAGATTGGGTTGGCCGGTGTACCGATACGTTTGGAGCCAATTGACACGATTGCACCGCAGTCGACACGGACGACCACCACGCTCGTGGATGGTTCCTACTCCTTCGATGGCCTGATGCCCGGTGAGTACCGGGTCGTCGAAGTGGCTCAACCGGTTGATCTGGCCGATGGACGTGATTCGGCGGGTACGATTGATGGACGCGTCGTTGGTACCGCGATCAATCCCGGTGACGAGATCATTGGCGTCCAGTTGGCCGGAGGTGACGATGGTATTCAGTACAACTTTGGCGAGTTACCGCTAGGTTCGATTGCTGGATTCGTCTACCTAACCGCACCCGGTCAAGACTGCAGTGGCGATCACGATGCCACCGGAAACACGCCGCTCGCGGGTGTGTCCGTGGCTCTGATCGACGACGAAGCAAAGGTCGTGTCGACGACCACGACCGATGCGGATGGTCGTTATCAGTTTGAAGACTTGGTGGCGGGAACCTACGACATCGTCGAGATCACGCCAGAGGGTCTCATTGACGGCGGCTCCTACGTCGGCGGCATGTTGACGTTGTCATCGGGACTCCTGGTCGGCATCGGACAGTCGGTCGACGGAGGTCGAATCAGCGAAGTCTCGCTTCCGCCGGGAGGTGTCGGCACCGACTACAACTTCTGTGAGGTCGCACCGGCTTCTTTATCGGGTCACGTTTATCACGACCGAAACGATGATGGCGTCAGGCAGTTCGGTGAGGAAGGCATCTCCAACACGACGTTGCAGCTGATTGATTCAACAGGTGATGTGGTCGCGACGACCTTTACGGATGTTGACGGATTCTACGAGTTCGATGGTCTTACCGCGGATGTGTATCGGATTGTCGAAACGCAGCCGGCTGGGTTCGTCGACGGAGGTGATGCTGTCGGACGCATTGCTGGGGCGACCGTGGGCGCTCTGGGGGCGGACGGCGACTCCTTGGTTTCCATTGACCTTCGACAAGGTTTGCACGGCGTCGATTATGACTTCGGCGAACGACAATTGGCATCGCTGTCTGGACGCGTGCATGTGGATCTCGATGAGGACTGCATTCGGGATGAGGACGAGGCTTGGTTGGCGGGTGTTGTGATCATCCTGCAGGATCAGTCTGGCAACGAAGTGGCACGAACACAGACCAATACCAACGGTGAGTACCAATTCATCGATTTGGTTCCGGGTCAATATACGGTCGTGCAATTACAGCCGGACGGCTACTTCGAAGGTGGCGCGACACCAGGAACCGGCGGTGGCATCGCCACGGGACCAAGTCGTATTGAGCAAATCTCGTTGTCATCGGGTGGTGCGGCCGTCGCGAACGATTTTTGCGAGCGACCACCGGCGGTGATTAGCGGCGTGGTCCACGTCGATCGCGACGCCGACTGCTTTCAAGACAGCGACGAAGATGGGATCGAGGGTGTCTTGATCGAGTTGTTTGACGACCGTGGAAACTTCGTCGCGTCAACACGAACCGCCGCCGATGGCACGTATTCATTTACCAACTTGCCTGCGGGGAACTACACCGTGGTTGAGACCCAACCGTCCGGCTATTTCCACGGTGGGCAAGTGGCTGGCAGCAACGGTGGCAATGCGCTTGTTGCGGATGTGATCTCTCAGATTCCCATCGGCTGGGGCGAGATGCTGGTGGATTATAACTTCTGTGAGCTACTGCCCTCGGAGATCTTGGGTCAGGTCTACGTCGATCGCGACGGTGACTGCGTGCGTGAGCCGGACGAACCAGGTTTGGGTGGCGTGATCATTGAGTTGTACAACGAAGCGGGAGATCGGATCCGAACAACCACCACGTCCGATGATGGCTCGTACTCGTTTCGTAATCTCCAACCGGGAACCTACACCGTTCGTGAACTGCAGCCGGACGGTTACTTCCACGGTGGTCAGGTCGCCGGCAGCGGTGGGGGTGACGACTCGGTCGAGGACCTGATCTCCGCGATTTCGCTCGGACCGGGCGAGTCGTTGACGCAGTATGACTTCTGTGAGATACCGCCTTCGTCGATCGAGGGTCTGGTCTGGAATGATTCGCAACGCAACAACCGTGTCGATGAGGGCGAGCCGGGACTACCCAACGTGGTGATCGAACTGGTTCAAGACAACATCGTTATTGCCACGACTCAGACGAACTCCGATGGACGTTACGTGTTTGATGAGCTTCGACCTGGTCAGTACGAGATCCGGGAATCCCAACCGAACGGCTACTTTCATGGTGGACAAATCGTTGGATCGGTCGGTGGGGATGTGATCTCGACGGACGTGTTGGGGAACATCGACCTGCCCGCTGGCACGGATGCCGTGGACTATGATTTTCCAGAGCTGCCCCCTGCGGCCATTTCAGGCTTCGTCTTTCAAGATGGCGAGGCACTTCCACTGGAGACACCGCCGGACCCCGTCGACTTGCGTTCGTTTCGCGACGGTCAGTTGACCGGTGACGACGACCGACTCGGTGGTGTGACGCTCGAATTGCGGAATGTCCTTGGACTCCCCGTCGATGCAGTCGATTCGGCGCTCCCGGGCATCTATCCAGCGGGTGCCATTACAACAATCACCGATAGCAATGGCTATTACGAGTTCACGGGACTTCGTCCTGGTGCGACGTATGCCGTGTATCAAGTTCAGCCCGACGACTACATCGACTCACTGGATACACCCGGCGACGAGAACGCGTTGGCCGCCAATGAGGCCGATCTGGCGACCAGCAATGACTTGGCAACGACCATACAACGTTTGTCATTGAATGCCGAAACCGATCCGAACTTTGATGCCATTTTGAATCTATTTGTATCGCCGGGTCAGAGAATCGCGAACAATAATTTCAGCGAGATTCAGATTGATCCACCGGTATTGCCACCACCTGAATCACCCACGGATGAACCGCAGCGCAACGCCCAAGTACCGATCGACACGTTCATCACGACGGAACGTGTTGTCGCATTTGGTCAGCCGATCGACATTTTGCCTCCATCGATCGCGATCGATGAATGGGCCGTTAGCTGGCACCTCAGCGTGATCAATGGTGGATTCCCGCGGGGTGAGAAAATGTTGGGCGATGATGCGGTGGCCGGATTGGTCGGAAAAGACGTCCGCGTCCGCGTGGTGGCATACCGGTCTGGTGAGAACGGGAACTCCGAGTCGACTTCGATTGAGGGCCTGCCGGTCGAGCTGCTGGCGATCGACCTGAGTCACGGGCGTTGGAGTTGGGGAACATCGACGCATGATGTCGCGCCGCGTCCGAAGTCACCGATCGACTCGTTGCACGCGAAGATCGAAACGATGAGTGACGACGAATCGATTCAGCTCGGTCATCGCGATGCGGTGGCATTGACCGGCGACTTCGACGGCAACGGTGTCGACGAAGCCGTGCTCTTTATCGGTGGCCAGTGGTTCGTTGATCTCAATGGGAACGGCGTCTGGGATCGTGGTGACCTATGGATTCGACTGGGCACCGAGCTCGATCGACCCGTTGTCGGAGACTGGGATGGGGATGGAAAGGATGACATCGGAATCTTCGGCCGTCGCTGGGAAGACGATGAACGTCGGATTCGTCGGGATCCAGGACTTGCCGATCCGGCCAACTACCGACGTCGGAATCTCACACGCGAGGAGCTGGTAGCGCGGGAGTCTGCCGAGGACGAGCGTCGTCAACGTGTACTGGCTCGCGGACGCGATGGCCAATGGCTCGCCGACGCGGTGGACCACGTGTTTCAGTACGGCGAGCAAGTCGATGTGCCGTTGGCCGGCGATTGGAAGGGCGTTGGCATCGACCAGATCGGTGTCTTCCGATCGGGTCAGTGGTTGCTTGATGAAGATGGCGACGGCCGCTGGACACGGCACGATCAGCCGGTGACCTTTGGCCAACCAGGCGATGAGCCGATCGTTGGTGACTTCGACGGTGATGGTATCGACGAGATCGGCGTCGTCCGCGGGGATGAGTGGATCATCGATACCGATGGTGATCGTCGACTGACTGGCAACGATCAACGGATTCAGATTCCGCGAGACTCACCCGATTCCCAACCAGTCGTGGGTGATTTCGATGGCGATAAGAAAGACGAACCCGGCTACTACGACGCGGCTTGATTCGACGATCGAATCTGCTTGACGGTACTTGGGAATGAGCAATCCATCACGGTCCTTTCGATTCTTCTCTCCCGCCTCCGCCAAGCGGAAATAGCCGGGAGAGATCTCGAGAGAGGGAAATAGGAAGCCAGTTCTTGATGGCTCGTCGCTTAGCTGGACAGCACCACTCGACGAAAGCTTCGCGAGATTAGCCTATCGTTCGGAGTTGTTCCGCGTTGGAACTCAGCCCCGACATCACAATCGATTGCTCCTCGACCGAGCTGGCAATGCTATCCGTGTTGTTGCTGACCTCCGACACGCCGCCGCTGATGATTTGGATGGTGGAGACGACCGCTTGGATGTTGGACTGGATGGCTTTCACACTATCGCGAATGTTGTTGGTGGCCAAACCTGTTTGACTTGCCAGTTCCTTTACTTCAGACGCAACGACGGAGAAACCTCGTCCTGCCTCACCGGCTCGAGCGGCTTCGATGGTGGCGTTGAGAGCCAATAGGTTGGTTTGGTCGGCGAGATCTTGAATGAGGTCGACGACTTTGTTGATTGATTCGCTGCAGTCGGCCAGCTTCTCGACTTCTTGCGTCGCATTGCCGGCATTGGATTCCGCGTCCTTGGCCAGACTTGCTGTGCGAGAGATTCGCTCCGAGATCTCGCCAATCGCGTTGGACATCTCGCTGACACTTTCGGCGATCATCTTGCCGACTTCCCGAGATTGTTCCTCGCCTCGCTTGCGATCCGTGATATCGCTGACACTCTTGACGACTCGTTCCACGTTGCCCTTCATGTCGAGGATCGGATTGTAGGCGCCTTGCAGCCAAATCTCGTCGCCATTCTTGTTCACGCGGCGGAACTCACCCTGAATGAAAGTGCCGCTTGCCAATCGGGACCAAAACGTGCGGTACTCTTCGCTGGCCTTGTCCACGTCGTTCATGAACATGCGGTGATGTTGGCCCTGAATCTGGTCGAGTGTGTATCCCACCGTAGCCAAGAATAGATCATTGGCTTCCAAGATGGTGCCATCGGGCAGGAATTCGATCACGGCTTGGGATCGGTCCTGGATCTCGCGAGATGACTCTTTTTGGCGAGTAATGTCGGTTGCAAATTTGATCACTTTGACGACGCGACCGTGTTCATCGAGCACCGGATTGTAGGTCGCCTGAATCCACACCACACGATTCCCATTAGCGAATCGTTTGAATTCAGCGCTCTTGAATTCCCCTGATTGGAGTGAGTTCCAGAAGTCACGATAGGCAGCACTGCTCGCGTAGACAGGGTCGACAAACATTCGGTGGTGTTGTCCGACGATTTCAGACGACGAGTATCCGACGGTCTTCAGAAAATTGTCGTTCGCTCGGATGATCGTGCCATCAGGTTCAAACTCAATGACCGCTTGCGATCGCTCCAAAGACTCCAGAATATGTTGCGTATCCATCTTGGACTCTCTTAGTTGATTGAGTTGATTCTCAAGGGCAATCAGCTCTTCACTGGGGCTCTCCGTGGCGACCGACGAGTTCGAATTCCAAAACACCATGACTTGATCCGCGATAACAGTGAGTTTCAATGGTGCAAGGGCTAACGAGATCCTTGCGTGTTGTGAACCTTCGTTCCATCAGACCAATGTCAAGCCAGCCGATGTGGTTTGGAATGGCCCCAGAGCACGCGAAAATCGTTCAGACCGTTCATCATCCAGTTGATTAGGTCATTCATCCGCTACGACCGATGTTTTCGGGTAGGTCGATGGGTGGTGACGATGTTGGGTAACGGGTCGCCTGAACGTTTTGATTGAGTTGACTTCGATACTTGGTTACCGTCCAGCTATGACGGATGACGCAATCATGCCGCCTGCGACACGGTGGCTTGAGGGGGAAAGACGGACACGTTCTGCTCGTTACCACGGTTTCCACTACATAAGATGTGGCTTTGGGGTCGTCTGGTCGCGTTCTCGCGGGTGATAGAGGCGTTCATTCCGTTTCGGTCCTCTTCTGCGTGATCCAGCGATTTCGAAGTTCAAGTCTCATCTAGCGTCGGAAGCGGTGCCGGAGTGCCGACGTCGATACTCACTCGGTGCAACGCCCATCCGTTTGCGAAATGCGCGGCTGAAATGGGCATGATCGTAGAATCCGCAAGCATTGGCGATCTGGGTGATCGTTCGATCCGACTGTCGCAAATGCGTTGTCGCGTGTTCGATTCGAATTCGCATCAGATACTGGCGTGGCGATGAACCAAGCGCCCGTCGGAAACGACGTTCGAAGTGACTCGGTGAGAGTCCTGCCATTTCGGCCAACTCGGCCGTCGAAAGTTGTTCCGCGAATCGTTGATGCATCATCTCGGTGACGCGCGAGAACGCACTTGCCGTATCGGATGTGGCCTGGGTCCGTTCGACTTGTCGGGAAAACCCTGCGACACCGATCATGCGCCGTCGCCGGTCACGCAGCGGAATCTTGCTCGTCATGACCAGCCTTGGGGATCCCGCATCCTCAGGCGCACTTTCCATGCGATTCAAAATGGGCTCGCCGGTCTGAAGGACCCGCAAGTCATCAGCGCGGTACTCATCAGCACGGGACTTCGGGAAGAAGGCATGGTCCGTCTTTCCGATCGCATCGGATTCTTCCAGAACGCCGCAGTACTCGCAGCCGCGCTGGTTCAACGCCATGAAGCGGCCGCGACGGTCCTTGATGAAGAAGGACAGCTCCGGAATCGCATCGAACAATGCCAGTATTTGCTCGAGGCCGTCCACGCGATCGAAAAAGCGTGTCTTGGCAGCTTGATGATTCATTGATTGGCCAACGTTTTGGGGTCGGTTCGGTGTCGGCGCCGATAAGCTCGACTTCATGCTCGACTTTATTGCGTCAGATGACCCAATCGGTACTGTTCATGGTGGGATTTTACACGGAATTGATTCGGGCGTCCAAGACGTTACGGCATCCTCGAACCAAAATCGATAGAGATCAACTCAGCCGTAGGAACATCGTCACGCGGTGGCAACGTTCCCTTTGCTATCTTTCGCAGGTGATGTCACCCAATGGGTTTTCGATTCATTGTCATAATCTTGGTGATCGCGCAGGTGCACTCGGCGGACGCCGATGACGAGATAGTCGACTTCAATCGAGACATTCGTCCGATTCTTTCAGACAAGTGTTTCTTTTGCCACGGACCCGATCACGCGACTCGTGAAGCGGGACTGCGACTGGACGTTCATGAAGAGGCGATTGGCTATCTCGAGTCCGGAGAGGTGCTCTCGAGAATTCACGCGGAAGAGACCGATCTTCGGATGCCACCCCCGGAAAGCCATTTGAGGTTGACCGATGCGGAGAAGCAGATGCTTGCTCGGTGGATCGATCAGGGTTCGCCTTACGCGGGTCATTGGGCCTTTGAACGGTTACCTACCTTCGTCGATGTGCCGGATGGACCGAGACCCAACTGGAGCCGGCAGACCCTGGATCACTTCGTGTTCGCGAAAATGCGGGAGAAAGGATTGCGGCCATCGGCCCCGGCCGATCCGTTGCGATGGCTCCGACGTGTCACACTCGATCTGACGGGTCTGCCACCGACGACCGAGCAGATCCTCGAGTTCCAAGTCGAGGTTGCCGAAGCGAACGAGCTCGCCCATGAGCATGCGGTCGATCGTTTGCTGGGATCGAGCGCTTATGGCGAGCACATGGCCGTCGCCTGGTTGGATGCAGCTCGATATGCCGACTCGTACGGTTATCAGTCGGATAAGCTCAATACCCAGTGGCCCTATCGAGACTGGGTCGTCGATTCATTCAACGCGAACCTTCCCTACGATCAGTTCCTCACCTGGCAAATTGCCGGCGATTTGCTGGACCAACCCACCCGTCAACAACGTCTTGCCACCGCGTTCAACCGCATTCATCGATTGAACAACGAAGGAGGTGCCGTGTTCGAAGAGTGGCGATTGGAAAACGTCGCTGATCGAGTGCACACATTTGGAACGGCCGTCTTGGGACTGACACTGGAATGTTGTCGATGTCACGACCACAAGTACGACCCGATCCCGATGCGAGACTACTACTCGCTGGCGGCGTATTTCAATTCAATCGATGAGACCGGGGTCTACGATCGCACGGCCAAGGTTCCTTGCCCATCGATGTTGCTACCCACCCCAAAACAGGAGCGGCACCTCCGTGAGGCGCGGCGGCGAATGCAGGCAGCCGAGCGCGATTACGCTCTCGAAGTTGGCCGGGCGCGTCAACGGTTCGATTCGTGGAATCCCTCAGATGAAACGATGTCGGCATTGTCCGATCAGCGGATTGCCATCGCGTTCGACGCGGACTTTCGAGATTCATTCAAGACGATCTACCGTCCAACCCAATCGGACCGATCGTCGGCGCCCATGCCAGAGTTGGTCGAAGTCCATGACTGCGCGGTTGCGAGAATCGATCCGAACCAGGCCGATGATCAGCCCACTGAATCTGAATTACAAGGTCCGCGTGACGTGCTCACTCGCCGCGCATTGAAACTGGATGGTGAACGTGGTGTGACGACAACTGGTGTCACCCCTTTTGATCGGTGGATGCCTTTCAGTGTGGTCGTGACGGTACGCGAGACCAAGCGCAGCGGGCAGCGAAGTCTCATCACGCATCACACGCGCGGGACCGACTGCGGCTACAACGGATGGGATCTGACCATCGAGAACGGTCATCTGGAATCGCGCCTGGCTCGAGTTTGGCCCGGCAATGGCATGAGTGTCCGGACGTTGGATCCCATTCCCGTCGACACGTGGCACCAGATTGCCGCCACGTACGATGGTTCATCGACGGCTGCGGGTCTGAAACTGCACCTCAACGGCGAGGAACTCCGGACGGTTACGTTGCGGGATGCTCTCAAGAAAAGCTGCAACGTCCAAGTCGACCATGGTGGCGATTTCGTTATCGGTCAGCGGTTTCGCTCTCGAGGCTTGGCGGGCGGATTGATCGATGACGTTCGCGTGTTTGAGCGATGTCTTACCCGACCTGAACTTCGAAGCCTTGCCACGGGTCGACCAATCCCGCGCAACGCGGAGACGTTCATCTCAGCGATTGACCCCTCAGCGAGAGAGAGTTTCTCAGCATTGACGAGCGCTCGGAAAGCCTTCGTGATGATCGAGGAGTCGATCCAGGAAATCCCTGTGATGCAGGAAACGTTGACGCCGCGTCCTTCCCATGTGCTTGCTCGCGGCCAATACGATGCCCCCAGGAATGATTCGACACGGGTGACGCGCCGAACCCTTAGCGGCATCTCGGTGTCAGTGCCAGAGGGTGCACCCAATGATCGTTTGGGACTCGCGCGATGGGTCACGCACCCGGAGCATCCGCTGACGGCGCGCGTCGCCGTGAATCGGTTCTGGGCCAACTTCTTCACGAATCCCCTGGTTGGGACGCCGGAGAACTTTGGCTCGCAAGGTGAGCTGCCGTCCCACCCTCGGTTGTTGGATTGGCTGTCACGCGATTTCGTCCGTCATGGCTGGGACGTCAAGCGACTTTGCAAGTCCATCGTGTTGTCGGCGACCTACCGGCAAGACTCCCGTACGACCAGTGCCATGCAGCAAATGGACCCAACCAATCGCTGGCTTGCTCGCGGCCCCTCCCACCGTTTGTCAGCGGAGCAGATTCGCGATCTAGCGCTTGCCGCATCTGGTCTGCTGAATCCAGAAATGGGTGGACCGCCGGTTTCCCCGTACCAGCCGGGGCAAGATCTATGGAAGGAAGCCAACGTCATGTCACCGTCCTACGTTCAGTCGGTGGGAGAATCGCTCCATCGTCGATCGCTCTATTCGGTTTGGAAGCGCACCGCTCCACTTCCCAACATGATGGCATTCGATACGACGACGCGAGAGGTTTGCTCGGTCAAACGGTCGCGCACCAACACGCCGCTCCAGGCACTCGTCTTACTCAACGATGTTCAATTTATCGAAGCAGCACGTGTGTTGGCGACGGACCTCATGGAACGGAAGAACGCCGATCCGATTGATGAGGCCATGCTGCGATTGACTGGCCGTCAGCCTGACGTGAGCGAGTATCAGGTCTTGACGCAGTTGTTCGAAGACGAACGGCAGTTCTATCAAGCCGACCCCGCCGCGGCGGCCGAGTTGCTGGCGTTGGGTGATACGACTGTCTCAGGTGGTGAGGCGAACGCTGAGCTCGCAGCCTTGACGAATGTATGCCAAGTCATCCTGAATCTCGACGCAACGATCTGGAAGCGATAAAGATGAATTCACTTTCGGCACAATTCAATCGCCGTCGACTATTCCGAAATGCGTCGAGTTGCGTTGGCGCCGCGGCCCTGACTGGTCTATTGAATGCATCGAGTGCGGCTGCGGGAACGTCACCACTCGCCGATGGCTTGCATCACCGCGCTCGTGCCAAACGGATCATTTATCTATTTCAATCGGGCGGTCCGGCGCAACAAGATCTGTTCGATTACAAGCCTCTGCTGAATCGACGTAACGGACAAGAGATCCCACCCTCGGTGCGGGGCGAACAACGGTTGACAGGGATGTCTGCGCATCAATCGTCCCTACCACTGGCCGGATCCCATTTCCAGTTCGCCCAGCACGGGCAATCAGGTGCTTGGCTCAGCGAGCTACTGCCTTACCATCGCGACATCGTCGATGACGTGTGTTTCATCCAATCCATGCATACCGAGGCGATCAACCACGACCCGGCGATCACGATGTTTCAAACCGGTTCTCAAATCGCGGGTCGACCGTCACTGGGAGCATGGCTCTCCTACGGACTGGGCAGTGAGAATCAGGATCTTCCGGCGTTCATCGTCCTGGTGTCTTCCGGGCAGGGTGGGCAACCGCTGTATGCGCGACTCTGGGGGAATGGGTTTTTGGATTCGAAGTATCAGGGGGTCCCGTTTCGCAGCGGAGATGACCCAGTTCTGTACTTATCGAATCCAAGCGGCATTCCCAACCATCGCCGTCGCGCTCAACTTGATGTGATGCAGTCACTCAATCGGCATCAGTTTGCCAACGAGTTGGATCCTGAGATTGAATCACGCATTGCACAATATGAAATGGCCTTTCGCATGCAATCGAGCGTTCCAGAGGCCGCTAATTTTGCAGACGAACCCGATTCCACTTTCGAGTTATATGGCGAATCGGCCAAGCAGCCGGGAACGTTTGCGGCCAATTGCTTGTTGGCTCGAAGACTGGCGCAGCGAGATGTCCGTTTCATTCAGCTTTACCATCAGGGTTGGGATCAGCACGCCCGACTGCCAACTCAAATCAAAGGTCAATGCCAAGAAACGGACCAACCTTCCGCAGCGTTGGTGAAGGATCTGAAGCAGCTTGGAATGTTGGACGACACCCTCGTCATCTGGGGAGGCGAGTTCGGACGCACTTCCTACACGCAGGGCGTCTTGACGCCAACCAGCTACGGCCGCGATCACCATCCGCGGTGTTTTACGACGTGGATCGCCGGCGGTGGTGTTCGACCCGGAATCACCTACGGAGCGACGGACGAATTTGGATACAACGTCGTCGAGAATCCCGTTCACGTGCATGATTTCAATGCCACGATCCTGCACCTGATGGGAATCGATCACGAACGGCTGACGTACAAATACCAAGGGCGACGATTTCGTTTGACCGATGTTCACGGTGAAATCCTCCACGAAATCCTAGGCTCGTGACCGTGGTTTCGATCCGTAAGAAGGTGATTTCTACGACGGTGATGAACGTCTTCGTATACGACGTCACATGGACCCAACATCTTTGAACTCACCTGGTATACCGCTAGTCAAAATCGTCGACCCGTTTGGAGTCAACGCGAAACTGTCCGAGACTTGGAAAAACAGCCCCAGTCCGGTTGCGATAGTTCACGTAGCGTTCGCCAAAGCGTTCGACGAGGAATCGTTCTTCTTTCCTTGAGCGAAGCAACAGGAGCCCAAAGGCAATGATTCCCGATGATGCAACCAACCCATTCGCCGTGATCAGTCCCACGCCGATCGCTGAGAGGAGAGTCCCGGTATACAAGGGATGGCGTATGAAACGATAGGGTCCGCGTGTAACGAGTTCGTGTTGCTGGCGGGTGACGACGGTATCAGTGAGGTTGTCGCCAAGGGTTCGAAATACACCAACCAAGAGTGCCAAGGCGACGAAAAAAAATGGCACCCCGCACCACCGGAGCAGAGCCGGAATCCGGAACTGGCACCAAGACATCCAAGATGGATCGATTGAGAAGGCCATCACGGCCAAAGCGTAGACTAGCCCGATCGGGCGAATGGTGAGCAGGAAGAACCAGCCTTCGGGTCGGCGGTTGAGCCGTTCACCCGATGCTTGAGAACGAAGACGGTAATAGATGGCCACCGGCAATATCGTGACCAGCCCGGCCACCAAGATCCAGCGGAGTGATTCGTCGACGTTCATTTAAAGATGGATACGGACCCAGCCGATGTGTCGACCATGTCGCTGGAATGCCTTTCAGAACAAGTTGCCAATCGGTGTTCCGTCTCGCACCAGCGTGATCGGTCGGCCAACGTCGGACTGAAATTCAGTTTTCGGCGACACACCCAGGTTGGCATAGAAGGATGCGGCCAGATCGTCTGGCGAAAAACCGGTGCTGGCCGGCTCGGCCGCCGTCGCGTCGGTTTCTCCGATCACCTGCCCCGGTTGGATCTTCCCACCCGCCATCACGGCACACATCGCTCGGGCCCAATGATCGCGTCCGCCCTGCTTATTGATCTTCGGTGTGCGGCCAAACTCGCCGGCCGCCATGACAGCGGTCGACGACAACCAACCTCGTTCATCCAGACGATCCAAGAAAGCGGCCAGCGCGCGATCCAGTGGCGGTAATAACGTGCGAAGCCGCGAAAAATTATCCGAGTGTGTGTCAAAGTCGAACTCCGCTGGACGCAGGCGCACCGTGACGAATTGGACTCCGGCCTCAATGAGTCGAGCGGTCAACAAGAGGGATTGCCCGAACTCGTGCTTCCCGAATCGTTCGATCTCCGATTCACTTTCCCTGGACAGATCAAACGCGTGCCGTGTGCCGGGAGCACTGATGATGTCGTAGGCCTGCTCCTGAAAACGATCCATGCCGCGTACCGGATCGTCGAGTTCTTCGTAGCCGCGAAAGGCGATATCTAGATCGTCCAAGAGTTCTTTTTGCGACTGGTACTTCGCCACCGTCAATCCATCGTTCAATGAGACACCACGCACCGAGTACGGGACCCCGTGTTTGGGTTTGTTGGCCGTCAACGGGCTATAACGTGATCCTAGGTATCCTGGACCGACGAACGACTCGTCGATCGACACATACGCGGGAAGGTCTGGCGGGGTGCGAAACTCGCGACTGATGACGCTTCCGTACTCCGGGTAATTGACCGTCTGTGAGGCCTTGTTACCCGTTAGTAAGTACTTTTTGGCAAGCCCATGGTCGGCCACGTTGTGTGTGATGCCGCGAATGATCGCGTACTTGTCGGCGCGTCGGGCCAACATTGGCAAGTGCTCACAGATATCGACTCCGGGAACATTGGTTCGCGTTGGTTTGAATTCACCGCGGATTTGCGAGGGTGCGTTGGGCTTGAGATCAAACGTATCCTGATGCGACGGGGCTCCTTCCAGGAAAATAAAGACACCGGACCGTTCTTTCGATCGCAGTGAATCAGCCGCATGAAGCCGCAGGTATCGCGATAGCGTCAGCGCTGTGCCGAAGGTTCCGATCGTCAGGTGATGTCGGCGAGTGAGTCGATGTGTCATGGAACTAATGATTCAACAAGAACTCTTTAGTATTGAGCATCGCCCACATGAGATCAGCCAGCCCCTCCGTGATCGAACTCGTCGATGCAAGGTGCGCCGTGGCGCGATCCAGTTCGCTCGTTCGGGGATGACGGCCGACGGTCCGTAACCAGACCTGCCGTGCCAGCCTGTTCGGGTTCAGACTCACGTCACCGTCTTCCAAACGCTCGACCTCGAACAACCAGCCGCTATCGGCGATTCGCATCCGAACGAGCGGGTCATTCTGAGTGAAAATGGCTTGCAGCAGTGTCGGTTCGTTGACGCGTTCACAGTCACAATTGATCGAACGATCAGGTTTCCCGAAGACTTTCATTGCGTGCGTCCCCGCCATCCTCATGGAGAGATGTCCAATCGCACGTCGGCGCAGATCGGCGCGAACTTCCGATTGATCTTCCGTCGCTGCCGTTGCTTGCTTCATCGCGTCATAGACGACCTCGGCTGGAACGCGACGGGGAATGCTTCGACTGAAGTTTCGGCGGTCGTTCCGATTGGTGGCATTTGGCCGCCAGCTGCGTTGATAGGCGTCACTGGTGGCAATCTGCCGATGAAGCCACTTCATATCGTAGCCGCTGTCGATGAATCCTCCGGCTAGCCAATCGAGAAGTGGTGGATTGCTGGGAGGATTGGCGGGCGTGAACTGATCTGGCGGGTCAACGATTCCGCGATGAAAGTAGCTCGCCCAGACACGATTGACAAAGGCTCGGGCAAACCAAGGATTGTCGGGCATTCGCATCCATTCCATGATGGGCCGGCGCGGATCGTCACCGGGTTGAAGTTGAATGCGTTCACTGCGGAGCAGGCGAAGTTCCATGTGGTCGGAGACCTCCGCACGGCGTTTGGATTTTGTAATCGAGTCAAAGAATTGAGCGAACTGGTTGAAGTCCGATTGGCTCCATCGATCAAAGGGATGTTTGTGGCAATCGGCGCACTGCAACTGAATGCCTAGGAAGGCATGGGCGACGGACATCGCGGTGTCTTTGGGTTCCTGTAGGCTCTGACGCTTCCAGAACAGTGGCATTCCATCATCCTGTCCCGCCAGATCAGTCAACATCATTCCTGCTGCGAGCCGATCGTACGGTTCGTTACGTGCCACTCGGTCGTAAATCCAGTCGTACCACTGGGACGCTTTGACGTACCCCTCTTCCCGGGCGACTTCTAGCAAACTGCTAATCGACTTTGGATTGCATCCGGTGAAGTCACAGAGTTTGTTCGCCCACCAAGCGGCATAGGTCGATCGTTGTAAGAGTTCGTCGACTTTCCGATTCCGTTTGTCTTCCGACGCGTCTTGCAGAAAAAGGGTTACTTCCTCTGGTGTCGGAAGTGTGCCGGTCATATCAATGCTGACACGGCGAAGAAACTCAGCGTCGGTACACGGTTTCGACGGAACGAGTCCCACTTGCCGCAGCTTGGCGTTGACAAAACGGTCAACGCCCTGGGGATTCGATTCGATGTGCCATTCGTCCGGCGTGCCGTAAGGATGCACCACGGGAATTGCTGCAACGCCGTTATCATAGAAGGCGATGATGTGGGTATCTCCCGGACCGACGGCGGTTGCAACACCATCGGCGTCAACGCGTACCACACTATCGTCGTTGGAGCGAAATCGTGTCAGGCACGTGACGTCCTCATAGGTGCCGTCGTCCCACTGGGCAACGATCCTTAGCGAGCGTCCATCACCGGGCGCCTCAAACTGAATTTCGGTTGGTTCGTAGTGAAGGTCGATGAGGACTTGATGCGTGGCGCCGACCGAATGGCCGTACGCGGACTCACTTTCCGGAGCTGGGCCTGGGTCAGCTGGTTTCGTCCCAAGACCGCCCGACTCGATCCATCGAAGGAGTAAATGGTGGTGCCACGAACCCGGCTCAAAGAGCTGGCCGCCTTCATGATCGGCTTGCTCGGTCGGCTTGGAAACGATAAGGCTTTGCGGAGGAACATCGAGGTTGACACGTTGATCCGAGTGGTCCAATGATCGGGCATGAAGTGCCAGATGGTCGGCTGAGAAATCGAAGCCGAACAACGACAATCGAAA
Organism: Planctomycetota bacterium; assembly: GCA_038748615.1. Taxonomy (GTDB): domain Bacteria; phylum Planctomycetota; class Planctomycetia; order Pirellulales; family Pirellulaceae; genus Rhodopirellula. Next base: position 63,445 of record JBCDIU010000031.1, read on the forward strand.
GCCACCTTGTCCTTGAAATGAACCGTGACACGCCGCCGAGTTGCAGCCGAGCTTTCCCAGCAGGGGAATCACGTGCCGCTGGAAGTCCGGTACATCCGCAGTTTCACGAGTGACGAAACGTTGTGACGCTGGCATGATCGGTTCCGCCAACGCGTGGGGCCCCGTCGAGACGATCCAAACCATCAGCGCGATCATGGTGAACTTCAACATGATACTTTTCGGACTTACGGATCCGACTTGCGAAGGACATTGGTGACCGACACCGCGTCGCGATCGCGTTGACGATGGGCGACGCTCACTCGGATGAAGTCACCGGCGTGTAGATCAGCGAACATTTCCTGGTGATGGATGTAGAAGCCATCAATGCGAATTCGTTTGCCATGGATGGCCGTGGCATCCAACGCTTGGCTGTTATGGGCCGATTTGCTCTCGGAGACTTCTAACAACACTTCGTAACCGAGAGCTTCGACGACTTTGCCCCCCAGTTCACCCTGAAAACCTCGAAACTCGTCTGGCGGCACACCAAAATCACTGGGTTGGAATGGCGGTGTTCTCTCCAGCACCTGAAACTTGTAACCGAATCCAAGGGTGTTCGCATCCGCGTCGTAACTCCCGGTTCGCACCTTCACCGTCTCGCCGCGCTTGATTTCTAGCAGGTTATCGAGAAATGGACCCGCGACTCCGACCAACCGGACGCGTTTGCCGACCAACCGCTCCTTTGCCCAGTTGGCACTCGACAGCACGAAATCGATGTTCAATTCGAGTTCGCCAAGTTCAATGTCCTTCGACATCAGTCTGCCGATCACGATCGCATAGAAGTTGACGTTACCCTTTGTGGCTCCAGGTTTGGGTTGTTTCTTTGACTTCGACGACATTCCTTTGCCGGTCTCGCTGCGCATCCGTTGGAGGTATTCGATCACTTGTGCTTTGGTCGCATCACCCGCATCGACCTTTCTACCGATGGCAGGATTGGATTGAAGAGCCTTTTCGTAGATAGCGTCCCAGTCGATTTCTTTGGATGCATTCATTTCGGCCGATGATTGATCAGCGACGAGGTGCGCCTTTGGACGGGACTCGTCGGCGATCGCTTCCTCACTCCGTCGGTATCCGTCGGCAATGCAATACAAATGGGTTCGCGACCGAAGGATCAGCGACGAGCCCGCCACGGCGGGGGACGCGATGAAACTAGCATCAAGTTGGTTTCGAGCCTCAGGTTCAGGTGATTCCATCGTGGCCGGCAACACGACCACCTCACCGTTCTTACCGCAGAAATAGAGCCGACGCTGATTGAACAATGGCGATGCCCAGTGATTTCCGCCGAGCCGTTCCCGCCAAATCTCGTCTCCGGTTGTGGCATCTAGGCAGCGAACAATCCCCCCCTTATCGGTCACCATGAACAAGCGCTTACCGACAACGATGGGCGAAGGAATATTCGGCGAGCTTCGCGGCAGTGACCATGCAACGTGGGTGTCCGTCACGTCACCGCGGCCGCTGGGATCAATGGCCAATAAAGCTTGAGATATTCCGCTGGTAAATACATACACCAAACCATTGGCATGGATGGGTCTGGCGGCAACGTTGAAACCGCCCGGATGCATCACTCGCCAGATCTCATCGCCCGAATCGGGATCGTATGCGATCGTGGCTTCTCCGGCCGGTGCAATCAACTGCCGTTGGCCTTGAACCGTGATCAGTTGCGCCGTTGCAAATGATTTCTTGTTGTCTCCTGGCTTGCTGGTGCGCTGCAATTTGGCGTCCAAGGCTGTCTGAACGTTCCGATCGGCACGCCACCGCGTGCGACCCGTTCGCTTGTCCAGCGCGATGAAGAATTGCTGATCGTTTCCATCAAAAGCCAAGTAGAGATTCTGCCTGTCGACGACGGGCGAGGATCCCTGTCGAACCGGCTGGTAGATCCGAAGGTCTCGGCGCTCCCATCGCCGTTGACCCGTCTCACGATCCAAACACGCAATCCCTTGCGACCCATAGCTGACATAGATGTAGTCGTCATCAACGACGGGTGTCGGCGTCGCCGGGCTATTCAAATGCGGTGAGTCGGCCTCGTAGGCAGGGTCGACGACCCGGTCGAGCATCTCAAAGACTTTAATGTCCTTGGTGATGGTTCCCGTCTGGGCATCGACACAAAGCGCCCTCAACTGACCCGTTTGAAGGTCTCCCGTTGTGAGCCAGATCTCGTTGTCCCAGATCACCGGTGACGACCATCCCGAACCGGCGATGGCCGTCTTCCATCGCACGTTCTTGAATTCGTCAAATTGGATGGGAAGCCGGCTGGCCGAGGAGACACCATCTCCCTCAGGGCCTCGGAACTGATTCCAGTGCGAGTCGGCTGCCGGCAGTCGCGACGTCGATGCCGTGACGAAAAACGCGACCACCAAAATCGATGATTTCATCCTTGGTCCTGCGAGTTGAGAGTCCTCCGCCTGATGAATTCCTGACCGATATCTTGGCATAGATTCTGATCCCGGCATAGTTTTTCTCGGCATCGTTTTTCACAGTGTGCTGGCCAGATCGATTGCAACTCACCGCGGCAGTGGCTTGATCGGACCAAGCTGCCCGCGTACAATTATGACCAACGAGTCAGTTTGTTGAACCGATGGTCACCCGGCGGATTCCATCGATTCATTCGAGGGTTTCGGAGCACACAATGTCCATCTCTCCACCGGCGGAAGCCGGAAAACGGTTGAAACGGACGCTTCTTCTCGACGCCGCTTACAAAGTGTTCGCGGAGAATGGATTTCATCGAACGCGACTGGAAGACGTGGCGCGGTCGGCGGGATACTCCAAAGCATCGGTCTACAACTATTTCCAAGACAAGGAAGACTTGTTCTTGCAGGCCAGCATCGCCGCCTCGGCCCTCGTCACCGAGCGACTATCAAGTGAGTTGCAAGTCGATCGACCCGCCATTGACAACGTGGAATGCATGTTGAGGCACATTCTCGCGGACCCCGGTGAACTGTTCGATTTCTTGCAAGCCGTCACCGAGTACCACGGCGTGTTGGAGAAACCTGACGAAGCGGCGCTCGGTCGTAATTCGTTGATGAGCGCTCACGTCCGTGGATTGAAGCAGATGCTGAAGCCCCTTGCGGAGGCGATTGAACAGGGCCAACAGCAAGGGGCTTTTCAGACGGATGTCGATGCCACGGTCGCCGCACGGTATCTCACCGGGATCTTTCGATCGGTCAAGGTCCGCTGGCGAGTCGATGGAGTTTGCGGTGATGTCGACCAAGAAGTGTCACAGATCTTGGCATTCGTTCAATCGGGACTCGGCGTCGGCCGCGACGCTTCCGGTGCCCAATCGACCGAGAGTCAACCACAGGAATGATCCAGTTTGTCCATGATGCGACCGCGTACTGACGAATCGTCGTCGACCGGTCGCCCCTTCTCGCTACGGAGATTCACGATGTCGCGTCAAGTTCTTTGCTTGTTCACCGCGTTCAGCTGGCTGATATTGTCCCAACCGGTGGACGCACAAACCTCCGAGACGAACGCTCGGTTGCAACAGGGTTTGAAACGATATCCGGAGGCGGATACAGATCAGGACGGTATCCTGACAATGGATGAAGCCCAAGCGTATCTAAAACAGAAACGCGGCACAGATGCCACGCGGGGTGACGACCAGCCCAAGGTTGCGGCGCCCGAGGGTGGAGAACGATACATCTACAAACAGGTGGGTGGCGCCGAGCTACCGCTCTACGTCTTTGGTCGAAGTGCCGGTGCTGCGAAGCCAGCGGTCGTCTTCTTCTTTGGCGGAGGCTGGCGTTCCGGGTCGCCCAATCAATTCGAGCCACAATGTAAGCACTTGGCCCAGCGGGGCATGGTGGGGATCACGGTGGAGTACCGAGTGTCCTCACGTTACCCCGTCAAGGTGGAAGATTGCGTCGAAGATGCCAAATCGGCGATGCGTTGGGTGCGCGCCAACGCGGCCGACTTGGGAATCGATCCCGATCGCATTGCATCCGGTGGCGGATCAGCCGGTGGACACCTCGCGGCGTGCACCTCCGTCGTCGATGGTGTGAACGCGGATTCGGATGATCTTGCCGTGTCCGCCAAACCCAATGCGATGGTGCTCTTCAATCCGGCACTTGCGATTGCGTCGGACCCGAGGATGACCAAGGAAGAACTCCGACGCATTGCGGTCGCTGAAAGCCGTGCACGGACTTCAATGGACAGTGTATCACCACTCAAATTTGCCTCTACCAAGCAACCACCCATGATCATGTTCTTTGGAACTGAAGACGGGCTGCTTCGCGGCGCCGAGTTCTACATGCAGGACTCGAAAGAAGCGGGAAACACCTGCACGCTGATTACCTATGAAGGCCAAGGCCACGGATTCTTCAATCGTAACGAATATCGAGCCAAGACGATCATGGAGATGGATCAGTTCCTGGTCGGGCTTGGTTGGTTGACGGCGATGGAAAGATAGCCTTCGGCGCGCCATGCGCGCGAGGCTTCTCCACCGCTGTGGACGATTGCGCACCAGCGGATCAACAGTGCCTAGTTTCGTCGAGGCTGCCAAGTTAGCATTCGCTGCTTCGGCGATGACGTTTTCTTCCAGCTTCCGGTGCGGAGAGTGATGGAGGTGAACCTTCGTTTGGAGATTCTCCAGGGAGATTTGAAAGTCATGCTTCGAACGATCCTGACTCTCGCCATTGTGACACTATCGGTGGGATTGATCGGCGCCGACGAAAAACCCAATGTGCTGTTCATCTCCGTCGACGATCTCAACGACTGGATCGGTTGCCTTGGTGGACACCCCCAGGCCGAAACACCCAACTTTGACCGTTTGGCCGATAGCGGAGTGCTGTTCACGAACGCTCATTGTCCGGCCCCGGCATGCAATCCCTCTCGAGGCGCGATCATGACCGGAATCTCGCCCCATGTTTCCGGGCTGTATGACAATCGCCAGAAGATGCGCGAACGGATGCCCGACGCCGAGTTGCTGCCGCGATATTTTTCAAGGCATGGCTACTGGTCCGCCGGCTCCGGAAAACTGCTGCACTACTTCATCGATGCTCCATCGTGGGACCAGTACTATCCACCCAAAGAAACCGAAGATCCTTTCCCGCGCACGTTCTATCCGGCACAGCGACCCGTGAACCTGCCACGCGGAGGGCCCTGGCAGTATGTCGAAACGGACTGGGCGGCACTCGATGTCTCCGACGAGCAGTTTGGCGGCGACTGGTTGGTATCCAAGTGGATCGGCGAGCAGCTTTCCAAAACACATGACAAGCCCTTCTTTCTGGCATGCGGTCTCTATCGGCCGCACGAGCCTTGGTTTGTTCCGAAGCAGTATTTTGAACCATTCCCGCTGGACGAGATTCAGTTACCACCTGGCTATCTCGAGGGTGACCTTCGTGATCTGCCGCCGGCGGGAAAGCAACGCGGACCGAATCGATACTTTGAACACATCCAAGAACATGGACAGTGGAAACAGGGTATCCAGGGATATCTCGCATCGATTTATTTTGCGGACACCATGTTGGGCCGAGTGATCAAGGCTCTCGAGGATGGCCCAAATCGAAACAACACCATCGTCGTTCTCTGGAGCGATCACGGCTGGCATCTGGGCGAGAAACAACATTGGCAGAAGTACACCGGATGGCGCGTCTGCACGCGCGTCCCACTCATGATTCGTGTACCCAGAGATACCCCTGGATTACAGGAAGGAACGGTCGCCGGAACCCGATGCGACGCGCCAGTCAATCTGCTAAGTCTCTTCGCGACGTTGACGGAACTGACTGGACTACCTCACCTGGCATCCAATGACGGTTCGAGTTTGGTTCCGCTGCTGGCCGACGCGGATGCGCATTGGCCAAACGTGTCCATGACGTTCCTTGGCCGCCCTGGCAACGTTGCCCTCAGCGGTCCACGCTATCGCTACATTGCTTACGACAACGGAGATGATGAACTGTACGACATCAAAGATGATCCGTACGAATGGAGTAATTTGGCCTCGAAGCCCGAGTACGCCGACACGCGCGACGCGATGAGAGCTCAATTGCCTCAGCACTTTGCAGAATATGAGCGCGCCAGTGTCGCCTCGTTGCCCAAACTTGCATGGAACTCAATCAATCGGAATGTAGCGCCGGCGTCCAAGCCGGATGGTGATCCGTTCGATGTTGTCTTCTCCAACCAAACCGGACACCCGGTGAAAGTGTTCTGGATGGATCGGAAGGGCAAACCAAAACCCTACGGGACTCTCGAGGCCGGGTGGAGTAAACCATTTCGGACTCGCCCCGGTGCCGTCTGGATGATCGCCGATTCCGACGCAACGCCGCTCGGCTACTTCTCCGTGGGTGACCGAGCCGCTCACGCCGTGATCTCGGCAGAGAGCGCATCGGACTGAATGTCCCAGGCTGGTACACTGCCGCTGCCAACGAAACTGAATTCCCTAGCGGTACCGCGTCGTTAGTTTGGGTCCGGCCGACCGTTTCGGTCATACCATGCCGGTGTGCCAAACCATTCGTGCATTTCCTCTTCGAAGGGCGCCACGACCTCACGGGGCTCCGGTTGTTCGCCACGGTCACGCGTCTCGACCATCCAGGTATCGAGAGCCGATCTCATTTGGATGAGGGCCGTTTGAGCATCCGCGTCGTCGGACGCCGCCAAGTTGTGAATCTCATAAGGATCCGCAAGCGTGTCATACAACATCTCATCGGCGAACGGCTTCATCAATTCGGCTGGCGGACCCGTTAACTGGCCGCTAGCGAATAGATCACGCATCAACGGCTTCACCAGAAAACACTTTTCCTTGTATCGATTGAGCGAGGTGAACCCGGCACCCGGCGTGAAGTTGCGAATGTAATGGAATCGTTGACCGCGAACACTTCGCAAGCGAATTTCGGTTTCATCGATCCGGTCACGTGCGCTGAAGACGTATTGCCGTTCCGCAGATAATCCTGGTCCCAAGAATCGACGCCCCTGCATCAGTGGTACTGGATCGATGCCGGCAAACCACAACGTGGTCGCCGTCAAGTCGATCAAACTGATCAGTTCCTCACGCACGACGCCGGGAGTGATCTGTGGCGGTGGCGGGTAGTCACGCGGCCAACGAATGATCATGGGAACGCGCAATCCTGAGTCCCAACACCAGTGAATGCCTCGAACTTCGAGACGTCCGTTGTCGGCAAAGAAAACGATAATCGTGTTCTCAGCAAGGCCGTCGGACTCCAGCTGTTCCAGGATCCAACCGATTCGCACATCGGTACCGGAGACGGAATTGAGATACCGCGCCCACTCCTGACGTGTCACTAGGTGATCGGGATAATAGGGTGGCGGTGAAACATTCTCCGGCGTTGCGATCTTGGGATGCCAATCTTCTCCGACCCACTTCACGCGAGGTTTCTCAGCGGACTGGCGGTCATAGATGTCGTACTCTGCTTCCGGCATGTTGATTTGAGCGAAGAATGGCTGGTTCGACTTCAGTAAGGACCAATCATCGGAGCGATACAGCTTTCCTTCGTTGGTGAAATTGAGATCTAGCTTCCCGGTACCGACTTCGCGATCGCCAATCGACTTGATGTTGGCGGTAAAGTAGCCGGCATCGTGTAATCGATGAGTTATCGGTCGAACACCGGCGCTGAGTCGGAATCCATCATCTCGATGCGACCGCATGTGGTGCGTGTCGGTGGTGGTCTGATACATGCCTGTCATGAATGCTGACCGACTGGGAGCACAGACAGGCGATGTCGAAAAGACATTCGTGTATCGCGCACCCTGCCTCGCCAAGCGATCCACATGGGGCGTGGCCACATTGGCGGCACCATAGCACCCAAAATCGAGATCGAAGTTCTCCCCCACGATCCAAAGGATGTTGGGTGGCGTTTGTGGCGAGTCAGCGGCCAGCAACGAGCACGTTGAAGCGAACAAGGCTGCCAGCACGATACGCATGCTACGAATCTGCCTCATGTTCTCACCGTTTGGATGTGGGACGGTTCAATCGATTGAATGATTCATCTTCGGATCGTTCCCAGTATTGTATTTCCATAACACATTGCTTGCTCGCACCTGGTCAGCGAGCCGATCCTGGGATCTGTTGGAGCCGGTCAGATAATCTGGCGACGGTGCGCTGAAGTGGCGGTAGAATTCTTGAACGCAATTGGGCATTGCTGACCCTGTTTGCATTGACTCCCACGTTCATCGCGGCGACCACAGTCGAGTTCTCCGCCCGAATGGGGACCGCGATGGATCGGAGTCCAATCTCCAGCTCTTGATCGACGATGGCGTATCCTGATTCCGATATGGACTCGATCGCCTTGATCCATTCTCGCTTGTGAACGATCGACTTGGGAGTGTGCCGCTCGAGTGGGTTGCTCTGCAGGTAATGCTCCAGCTCGCTTCTCGACAGCGCGCTCAGCAATGCCCGGCCGAGCGACGTGTAGTTACTGGGAAGACGACTACCAATGCCCAAAGAAACGGTCATGATCCGCTGGGTCGCCGCTCGGGCAACGTAAACGACTTCGTCGCCATCCAGGACTGCCAGCGAACATGATTCTTGGATCTCTTGGCTCAACGTTTCCAAAAACGGTTGAGCGATTGTGGGCAAGGAATTCGCCGCGGAGTAATACGGCTGCGCAAGCGATAAAACCTTGACCTCCAATTGGAAACGCTCGCCCTCGCGACGGACGTAACCGGCTTCGGCGAGCGTGTAGAGGCAACGGCGGACGACCGCGCGAGATAGTTCGGTTCGTTGGCAGATTTGCCCCGCCGTCAGCTGGCCGTCGCCATTGGAGAACGACCTGAGCACCTCCAAACCCCGTACAAGCGATGTCATGAAGTTGGGGTCACCGCTGCGAAACAGCAGGGACTCTTGTGTGGTAACCATGGTATTCCAAAACGGGGAATCAACGAGGACATCGTCAGGCGGACAGACCGGCGGGTGCCGGGTGACGCGCCGTCGCAAAAGGAGCTTGAACTCCCGATGTGCGATAATCGCACAGATTGACTTAATATCGCACATTCGTTAGCATTGTCAAACGCGAGACGTTGATTCCCGGTTCGTAGAACCACCTTTTCGTGCAGTCCAGTTCGACACGAAGGTTTTCATTTGTCTCGCCAACGTGGTTTCGTCAGTGAGGCGATGTTCTGGCGCATCCATGCCCGACTGCGTCTAGCTGGAAAGCGGCACGGCACTCACTGCCGATGATGCGGCAACAGCACCGGCTTTTGCGGCGTCGCGTTATCGTTTGTAGATCTTCCTTCGATTGAACCTTCCGCCTTCAATAGCCCATGGCAAAACTGATTCCCCTCAACGAGGCGATTCGCTGTCATGTTCAGGATGGAGACAGTGTAGCGCTGGAGGGATTCACGCACTTGATCCCGTTCGAGGCGGGACACGAGATCATTCGTCAGCGACGGCGCGATCTGACTTTGGTGCGCATGACGCCCGATTTGATCTACGATCAAATGATCGGGATGGGATGCGCAAGCAAGTTGATTTTTTCTTGGGGTGGTAATCCGGGTGTTGGCTCGCTGCATCGATTGCGGGATGCAGTGGAGAACCAGTACCCGAGTGCGATCGAGATCGATGAGCGAAGCCACGCGGCCATGACCGCGTCTTACACTGCCGGTGCCGCGGGGCTTCCGTTTGGAATGCTTCGCGGTTTCATTGGGTCGGACCTGGCCAATCACAATCCCAGTATTCTTTTCATCGACTGCCCTTATACGTGTGAAAAGTTGGCAACGGTGCCGTCGATTCGACCGGACGTCGCGATCATCCACGCTCAGCGAGCGGATAGGCAAGGTAACGTTCACCTATGGGGAATCGTGGGTGTCCAAAAAGAGTGTGCCTTGGCCGCAAAGCGTGTCATCGTGACGGTGGAAGAGATCGTCGATGACTTGAACGCACCGCCCAACGCATGCGTCTTGCCTTCGTGGGTGGTCACGGCTGTATGCCACGTCCCTCAAGGAGCGTCGCCGTCCTATGCCCACGGCTTCTATGAACGAGACAATGAATTTTACAAGGAGTGGGACGCGATCTCTCGATCCCGAGACACCTTCAACGAGTGGATGTCGATGAACGTGATGCTTTCTCCTGACTCCGCTGTGAGTACTTGATCGATGTCAACACACGAAGCTACTCCGTCAGAAATGATGACCATCGTCGCATCACGTTTGCTTCGCGATGGGGCCGTTTGTTTTGTTGGAATTGGGATTCCGTCCAAGGCGGCCAACCTCGCCCGGCTTACCCACGCACCGAATGTCGTGTTGATTTATGAGAGTGGAACGATTGGAACGCGGCCCAGTGTGTTGCCTTTGTCGATTGGCGACGGCGAGTTGGCGACGACGGCGGATACGGTGGTATCCACGCCGGAGATCTTTGCTTACTGGTTGCAAGGCGGGCGCGTCGAAGTCGGATTCTTGGGTGCGGCTCAAGTGGATCGATTTGCCAACCTGAACTCCACCGTGATCGGCGACTATGGCGATCCAAAAGTGCGGCTGCCCGGTGCGGGTGGAGCGCCGGAGATCGCGGCGCTCGCTGGCGAAACGCTGATCATCATCGGTCATGACAAACGCAAGCTGGTCGAGAAAGTCGACTTCATCACTTCTGCAGGCTACCTGGAGGGAGGTGACTCTCGGGAGCGTGCGGGGTTGACTCGCGGTGGCCCAAGTGCGGTGATTACCGACCTAGGCGTGCTACGACCTGGTCCGGTGTCCAGAGAGTTGATCGTGGCTCAGGTGCATCCAGGTGTCACGCAAGACCAGGTCCGCGACGCGACCGGATGGGATGTCAAGTTTGCGGACGACATGAGTGAAACAGATCCGCCAACCGAGACGGAACTGAGCACGCTGCGTGATCTGGAGCGGCGCACCGCGCTGGCCCACGCTCAGGAGCAATCGGTATGACAAGCGCCTGGATCTGCGACGGAATCCGGACGCCGGTCGGTCGATACGGTGGCTCGCTCGCCTCGGTGCGTCCCGATGACTTGATGGTCACGGTGATCAATGCGTTGATGGATCGAAGTGATTCAGTGGACTGGAGCTCGACGGATGATCTGATTGTGGGTTGTGCCAACCAAGCCGGTGAAGACAACCGTAACGTCGCTCGCATGGCAGGTCTGCTCTCGAAGTTACCCGACAGCGTGCCGGCGATCACCGCGAACCGTTTGTGTGCTTCCGGAATGGATGCCGTCTCCATCGCGGCACGATCAATTCGATCCGGCGAAGCCGACCTGTGCATTGTCGGCGGCGTGGAATCGATGTCTCGAGCTCCTTTTGTAGTCCCCAAGTCGGTGACGCCTTTCGGCAGAAATGTCACGCTGGAAGACACGACGATGGGTTGGCGTTTCGTGCACCCGAGAATGCGCTCGGACTTTGGTTGCGAAACGATGCCGGAAACAGGTGAGAATGTCGCCGAAGACTTCAACGTCAGCCGTGAAGATCAGGACGCCTTTGCACTACGCAGCCAGTTGCGAACCGAGGCGGCGACGCAGCGCGGCTTCTTCAGTGATGAGATCATCCCTGTCACCATCCCGGTCAAGCGTGGTGATCCGCTCGTTGTCGACAAGGACGAGCATCCGCGAGCAGGCAGCACGATCGAAGGTCTTCAAAAGCTGAAACCCTACGTCAAGTCGAACGGAACGCTGACTGCGGGAAACTCTTCAGGGATCAATGATGGTGCCTGTGCCATGTCCATCGCCTCCGATGCGGCGGTGACAAAGTACGGCTTGAAACCACTGGCTCGCGTCGTTGCGACCACCGTCGTGGGACTACCACCTCGGATCATGGGCATCGGTCCCGCACCCGCAACGAAGCGTTTGCTAGAGAAGACGGGCGTCTCACTCGAAAAAATCGGAGTCATTGAACTCAACGAAGCGTTTGCATCGCAGAGTCTCGCGGTTCTAAGAGAACTCGGCATCGATGACAACGCGGATCACGTGAATCCCAATGGTGGAGCCATCGCGATCGGCCACCCACTGGGGATGAGCGGCGCAAGGCTCGTTCTAACGGCAACCCGGCAGCTTCGACAAGTCGAATCCAAGTACGCACTTTGCACGATGTGCATCGGTGTGGGTCAAGGCATCGCCATGCTATTGGAGAAGCCCTGATGCCCGCGTCCGATAAAGTGGCATTGGTCACCGGCGCGGCGACGGGTGTTGGACGTGCTTGTGCGATTCGTTTCGCGGAAGCAGGCTACAATCTCGTGGTCAACTTTCTGGGTCCAGACGAGGACGACGCAACGGAGACCGTTCGCCGTTGCGAATCGGTTTCGGTCTCAGCGGTACAGGTCCAGTGCGATGTCAGCGATGACACGGCAACGGTTGAAATGGCGGAATCGACGAAGCGGCACTTCGGAAGGTTGGACGTTCTGGTGAACTGCGCCGGAACAACTCACTTTGTCGAGCACGCTGATCTACGCGGCATGACCGAATCGATGTGGGATCAGATTTTGGCCGTCAACACCAAAGGTCCCTTCTTTGTCACGCGTGCTTGCGAAGAGTTGCTCCGGGCCGACGGCGGAGGATCGATTGTCAACGTTTC
>JBCDIU010000032.1:0-73468 GCA_038748615.1 Planctomycetota bacterium
TCCGGTTGCTAGCCGGGCGAGCATCTTGATGGTGCCTTGAGGGTTCGACTCCCTCTCCTTCCGCTTGTTAAAAAACGGCTCGATGGTGAAACGGAAATCATCTCTGGCTTCTAACCAGAAGTTCCGGGTTCGATTCCTGGTCGGGCTACTGCCGAATTACGCGGTCACGTTGGCTGCCGGCATCATTCCGCTTGTTTGACACTTTTGAAAGGCATTGTCATGAGCATGCAGAGTATCGAGCGTCAATTCACGCGGATTGGTGCTCGAGCAAAAGTCCACCCTCCGATCGCCAGACGCTGGGGAACGCCACCCGAAGTCTCGATCGACATCGGCAACGACGCCGAGGGCGAATTCTTCGATCTTGCAATTCAGCCCAAGTTGGTCGCTGAAACGCAAGTCATCGACGTTCAGCCCTCAATGCGACACTTGCTGTTGATGTCGCGTCAAGACGACGGAAAGCACAAGTTCCTGTGCGGACACGATGAACGTCACTGGTTCGTCGCGGCCGTTCCGGAGCGAGCTTCGGTTTCTTCGGTCAAGACAGCGTTCGACGCGCTCAAGCCAACTGCGGTGCGAGCACTCGAAAACCGTCTCGGTGTGAAGCCGCGAAAGCGAAATCGTCGACGCAATGAAGCGTTCATCCGTCAAGGTGAATGGTTCTTCGTTCCCGTCGAAAACCCGAGCTTTGTCGATGAGCGACTGGTATTGCGAAACGAACCAATCGCACGTGGCGGCGGAAAGCCACACATGTGCGAAGAGGTCGTTCGGCAGGGAGGACAACTGGTTTACGTCAGCAACCAATATCCCGGCGGCGTGACCGAGATGCAACGTCGACAAATGATTAGTCGTCGCCCTGAACTTCGTCATCTGCATTGGGTGGCTCAACGACGAAACCCAAGTGTGTTCGTTCGTGGACGAGTGCGTCATCCAGATCACACGACGATCATCTTGAACGGATGGCACTAAGTCATGATGAACACAGAAAACGAATCGATTGCAATGCGACACGTCGCGTTCATCGATTAACCCGCGGCTCTCCACCACGGTGGCGAGCCGTTTCATACGGTGTCCGTGGTGTACTCGGTTCGTGCACACTTGCCTGTGAAGCAAGAGGTAAGGGTTCAAATCCCTTCGGTCACCCTAAAGATTTGCCGACGTGGCTCGACTGAGAAAGGCACCGCTCTTGGCAGTGTTGCTTTTTTGGGGCTCGCTAATGCTGGTGCAAATCCAGTCGTCGGCTCTTGAACCAACCTGAAAACACACCGAGACAACTTGATGACCGATGGAAACCTACATTCGATTTCAAACCCAGTTGCGCTGCTCGGACACCGGTCGCCCTGCAGGCATCTTTGTGGCTGCCGGCCGTGTCGAAGACCGTACAACGTTGCCCGACTCGACACGCGAGAGGCTTCGCGAAGTACTCACTTGGTTCAACCACAACCTAACCGTTCCCAAGTTGGACGAAGCAGATTGGAGATGCCAATTTTGGTTTCGCTCAGACTCACAGCCGGTCGTCAGTCGCCTCTGGGAACTGGCCTGCCTGCTGGAAGACGAGGGAGTTTTCGTGAGTAAAGTGCGAACCCGACAGCCCGGAATGATTGTCTATCGAGACGAACATCAAGTCGCGGCCAAGCCGCAACGAAAGAAACATGCCTTGCGAGTGTGATGGACAGCACGACGGTCTTCGAAACCGTTAGACGGGGTTCGACTCCCTGGCGAGGTACTCGGCTCCTTTATAAGCCAATCATGTTCTCGGAGTGTGCCGGAACGCACGCGACTCTGCGAAGGTCGAAGACCAGGTTCGATTCCTGGCGAGAGCACTGAAGAAGTTTGAAGAGTGAAGTTAGAAGTGCGAAATCAGGAACGAGACTTTTTGATGATTGTCGTGAGGATCGCGATCAGTTCATTTGCTTCGTCCGTCAGAGGCATGAGACGATCGGCAGGAACAAGTTCGGTTGAAGCAAGAAGGCGCAGCCAGTAGTGGGTTTCGCGAGCTTCTTTGCAGGCGATTGAATACTTGCTCGAAAAGTCAGCTTTGCTTTGGCTCGCTTGGCCTTCCTCGACGTTTGCACCGATGGAGGTACCCGATCGTAGCAACTGGTTCGCAAGCGTGGCTGGTACGCGTCCATTCTGTTCCAGCACAAAGCAAAGTTTCACAATTCGTTCCGCAAACGCGAACGTTCGGTCAGGTAGATCGCTCTTCATAGCAGCAGTTTATCGAAGATAATTTCAAACTTCACCCTTCACCCTTCACCCTTCACTCTTCAAACTTCGTAAAACGCTGGAGCCAGATGGCCAGGCACCCGGCTGCAACCCGGTCGAAGTGGGTTCGATTCCCACCAGCGTTTCTGACCACCAACTGTCGATTCGGGTTACATCTTTTTGCTAAAGAGAACCGGTATCTGAATTATCACCTCGTTGGAGGTCGCAATACAAAGCTCGACTGCCTGTTGGGATTACATCGTAACTATGACGGTCCTAAGGTAGCGATCTTCGGGCGACCGAAGGTAGTGAGCACGGTTGTATCTCTTGTAGATGCCACCGTGTGTGCCCACTGCCAACCGTGAAAGCGGTTGGTAAGAGCGGCAATCTCGACGACCACTTCGTCGAGCTTTTACAGAACACGGCGACTGCCGATTCGGACTACATCGGCTCCGGCCAATGGCTTTGGAAACCGCGTAGCGGTTCGAGGGTTCGATTCCCTTCCGGAAATGTGTCTAATCATCACCTCGTCGCCACCAAACCACGACTGACTGCCGAGTTGGAGTACATCGACTTTTAATCGAAGGATGCGGGTTCGAGTCCCGTCGGTTTGGCCTTGCCGAATCGTAGCTCAATCGGGAGAGCTTATCTCTGACACACCACTTCGTCAGCCGTTTTTCATTTTCGTATTGCTCGTGAGAGTAACCATGCTTGTGCAACTTCCATTTTTCGTCATTACCAACACGGGCGCCGAGTAATCGAGCGTCCTCCGAAGAATCTTTGCACAGTCAGAACTTACTTTTATCAAGCGATATGAAACGATGGAAACTACAACCGAAATCAAACAGGCGACCAACGTGGCAACACGCGTCGCTGGAGAAGACATCCAACAAGGAGACTACGTCACCGCTTTGAGCGAGATCTACGAACTTCCTTCGTACTTGTGGGATTGCTCAAGCGTCACACTCGCAGCCGACGAACCGGTTCGCTCGGTCTACAAATCACGCGACGCTGGTCACCCCAGCAAGGTCGTCGCCGTTTGCCTGCCGTTTGTTTACGTCAAGCAAACAAAAGGTGATACCAGGATCTTCGACATCCGTAAGCACCAACTCGTTCGGCTCGACCCGAAAACGGGCCGCAAGGTGTGGAAGCGTTTGCAAAGAAGTTTGAAGAAGAAACGGAAATAACAATCGCACACGATTGACTGCCGATGCGGAGTACATGGTTCATTACCCGGGTGTGGTGGGTTCGAATCCCACCGGCCCAACTGTTTGCACAAAGCAGGGCCGTAGCTCAGTGGCAGAGCACCGTAAAGCCTCTGGTCACAACTTCGTCGATCGCGTTTGCTTTCCGAACTGCATCACAACCAACAAACGAACACATTCGACTGCCGGAGTGAAGTACATGGAAATTGACCGAAAGGTCTTGCGGGTTCAAATCCCGCCCCGTCCGCTGATTCCTGATACGGACGGGATCTCTGCGCCAACACTTCGTCGAGTGTTTGAAACAAATCGTGGGATGAGCGTTCCGATCGCCTTCGGGTGAGAAGCCGAACTCCGTCCCACAACGGTCATCCCGACTGTCGGATCGGAGTACATGAGAGTTCGATTCCCTCCATCGCCGCTTTGACCAGCCATACCCTCGGCTGAAAACGACACGGCGATGCGGCTCTTTGGGAGCCAACTCTGAACCAAACTTCGTCGGGATTTTTTAATTCGTCGTGCCTGGTCTTCCGGTCACGACTGTCCCAGTAGGTGTGTCACCTGCGAAACGTAGGAGGCTGTCATGGCAAATAGGTCTTTGTTCTCGAGCATCACTAGCGTTCTACCACGCGCCACGGTCGTCAACGAAGCTGGCGGTCCGGCGTACAAGTTCCCGGCAAAGCATGCGCTCGCGCAGCTTGCGGCTACCGGTACGTTCGGAAACGTGTTTTACGCGACAGCTTCGGATCAACTTGACCAACTGCGAAAGCAGATCGACGAAGTCGACGATAACGAGTTCCTGGCAAAGCTGGCGGTCTACTCACGTGAGCGTGCTTACATGAAGGACATGCCGGCGGCATTGCTGGTCACGCTGTCGACTCGCGACACGGCGCTGATGCACAAGGTCTTTGACCGAGTTGCTGACAACGGTCGCGTTCTGCGCACGGTGTTCCAAATGGTTCGCTCGGGCCAGTTCGGTCGCGGTAATGTTCGAAGACGCGGTCTGTCATCTTCGCTTCAGCGTGCGTTCCAGCGTTGGCTGAACGAGGCTTCGATGGGTAAGTTGCTGTCAAGCTCGATTGGTAACGATCCGAGCCTGCGCGACGTCCTGCGAATGGCACGCCCGACGCCGAAGGATGACGCTCGCCGAGCGTTGTTCGGTTGGCTGACTGACAAGGAAGTCGACAAGTGGGCTCCGGCGACGGAAGCAGACTTGCCGGCCGAGGTTCAGTCGCTGAAGGCGTTCCGTGCTGCGGAGACCGAAGAGGCTCAGGCGTTGATCGCGGGCGACTTGCAAGTTCGTTGGGATTTTCTGGCCGACTCGGCCAAGGGTCCGATCGTCTGGAAGGCAATTGCCCGCCAGATGGGACCGCAGGCACTGCGCATGAACCTCAACACCTGCCAGCGTCACGGCATTTTCAAGAACGGTAACAAGCCTGACAACACGATGATCGACTACGTCGCCGGCCGCATCGCGGATCCAGAGGCGATTCGACGTTCACGTCAGTTCCCATACCAGTTCTTGGCAGCGTATCTGAACGCTGCGGACGAAGTTCCACACAAGATCAAGTCGGCGTTGCATGACGCGGCGGAGATCGCATGTGGAAACATCCCGCAGTTGCCGGCGCCGGTCATCATCGGTTTGGACACGTCTGGATCGATGGGATGCTCGGTGACAGGATGGCAAGGTCGAGGCCGCGCGTCGAAGATGCGTTGCGTTGATGTCGCCGCGTTGTTCGCCGCAGCGATCCTGCGTCGTAACCCGGACAGCGTCGTCATTCCGTTCGATACGCACGCCTACACGGCGAAGATCGATCCAAGCGATTCGATCCTGAGCCTGTCGGCACGGCTGTCGAAGTACGGTGGTGGCGGAACGGATGTGTCGTTGCCTTTGGTCGAGGCCAATAAGCATTACGCAAAGCGTACGTTTGCTGGAATCGTCCTGGTCAGCGACAACGAAAGCTGGATCAACTCCGGACGTGTCTACGGATACGGCCGAGGCGGTTCGACTGGCGTCATGACCGAATGGGAGAAGTTCAAGAAGATTCAGCGCGGACACGGCATCGCCGATCCGAAGCTAGTCTGCATCGACATCGCCCCATACGGCAACACGCAAGCTCCTGAGCCTGATGGCAACGGTGGGCGCCAGGACATCCTGAACATCGGAGGCTTCAGCGACGCGGTCTTCAACGTCGTCAGTAATTTCCTAGAGTCCGACTCCAACCGTTTCGTCCGCGAGGTCGAAGCCGTTGAACTGTAGGACGACAGGCTAAATATCGAAACGCCCGTGACGGAGATCTCTGTCGCGGGCGTTTTCCGTGCGCATCGGGCACGGCGAACCCCGGCATGTGAATAGTGTCTGTTCGGTTGCGATCGGCCGATGGGAGTTCCGGCGGCGTGGTTTCCTCGCTCATCGCGATCGGAGATCTACGTTCCGTGTTACGGGTTCTAAAGCGAACATCGGACGAAGTAGCTCAGCGGGTAGAGCATCAGTCTAGAGAACTGACGGTCACGGGTTCGAATCCCGTCACGCAAAAAGTTGGCTGCAAACCAACGCGACTGGGCGCGAAAGCGTTCACCAAGAAGCTGGCGGGCATTCGGTTGCCTCGCTGAATCGGTCGATGATGGCGAAAGAGCGAAAGCTCCGCCCCATCATCGGCAGCACAGAATGTTGCCTTGCAGATTTGCCAGCGGACTCTCGGGGTGTGAATCGGAAACATCGAGAACGATTGTTGCGGCGCACGTGCGGTCTTCGGCCACCACTGCACCGCTCGATCGCGCTCGGTGACGACGATTCACAATCGATTGTCCAAGGTGAATCTCCGCGAACGTCCTGTGTGATTCTGGCGAACAATCGTTTGCCCAAAAGCCTCCTTGTCAGCGTCTTCGCCAATTAGCTGGAAGCCAAATCGTTAGTGGACGACGCGAGGAGTCCTGACATACAGATTCCTAGACTAATCCGCTCCGTTCAACACCATAGACATTGCCATGTTTAAGAAGATTCGCATCCGAAGCTACGAAGTCGGCCTGAAGTTCCGTGACGGCGAGTTCGTCGGCTTGATCAACCCGGGCAAGCGATGGATCTTCACTCGTTTCGGCAAGACTCGCGTGCGCGTCGTTAGCAAGCGAGATCCGGAACTGGCCGACGAGCAACTCGACGTGATCGTCAAGTCGGGCGTCTTGGAAGGCAAGGCCGAAATCGTTGACTTGAAGGACCAGGAGCGGGCACTCGTCTGGATCGATGGTCGTTTCACTCGCGTGCTTGGTCCGGGATTGTACGTTTACTGGACCGGAGTTCGTGACGTTCGCGTCGAAACGGTGACGATCGAAAACGCTCGTCTGGAACACAAGGACTTGCCAGCGATCGTTCGCGGCGGCGACGCTGTGCGTTTGCTGGACGTTTGCAAGATCGAACGCGATCACGTTGGTGTCTTGTTCCTCGACGGTCGGTTCGCTGGCGAACTGGCACCGGGTTTGTTCGCATTTTGGAAGGATGCTGCAGACGCTCGCGTGGTGGAACTCGACATGCGTGAGTCGCAAGTCGACGTGAGTGGCCAAGAGATCATGACGGCCGACAAGGTGACGCTGCGAATGAACGCAATCATCACGTACGTCATTAAGGATGCTCGACGAGCCGTTTCGGCGTCGACGGATGTTCGTCAATCGCTGTACCGCGAAACGCAGCTGGCGTTGCGGAGCACGGTGGGCGCTCGTGACCTCGATGCGTTCCTGGCGGGCAAGGACGATCTGATCGAAGAACTCGAGACGAACGTCCGCGACCGAGCCAGCCAGTTGGGTCTGGAAGTCAGTTCGGTTGGCATCCGAGACGTGATCCTGCCGGGCGACATGAAGGACCTGATGAACAAGGTGACCGAAGCCAAGAAAGCGGCCGAGGCCAACTTGATTGCACGTCGCGAAGAAACGGCGGCCATCCGAAGCCAAGCCAACACGGCGAAGCTGCTGGCCGACAACCCAACGCTGATGCGATTGCGAGAACTGGAGGTCCTGCAAACGATCGCCATCAGCGGCAACATGAACATCGTCCTCGGCGAGAAGGGACTCGCCGAGCGCGTCGTCAACTTGCTGTGATTTGACGTAGTGGACGCCCGGCTGACGTTCGTTTGGCCGGGCGTCCTTTTTGCATCTCGAACGATCGCACTCCTGTTGTGGCGTTCACGTCAGATTGATAATCTTGACGCCCCGGCCACTTAGTGTAATATAAACACTAACAAAGGAGAGGTCGATGAGTGATCGTTTCGAATCGTTGTCGTTGTTGACGGATCTGTATCAGCTGACGATGGCGAATGGGTACTGGGCGGACCGTAAAGCCGAGCAAGAGGCTGTATTTCACCTATTTTTCCGCAAATGCCCGTTCAACTGTGGTTATGCGATTTGCGCTGGGCTTCAGTCGGTACTCGAGTTCCTGCGTTCTTTTCGTTTCGATACAGGTGACACCGGCTATCTGGAGACCATTCCGGGCAATGACGGACAACCGCTTTTTGAAGCTGGGTTCCTGCGTTACCTGGCAGATTTGAAGCTCTCAATCGACGTTGATGCGATCCTTGAAGGAACGGTTGTCTTTCCGCATGAACCGTTGCTTCGCGTGCGCGGGCCGATCATCCAATGCCAGTTGTTGGAAACGGTATTACTGAACATGATCAATTTCCAGACCCTGATCGCCACCAAGGCATCGCGTGTCGTTGCGGCGGCTCAAGGGGATCCCGTTCTGGAATTTGGACTTCGCCGATCGCAAGGTGTCGATGGTGCTCTTGCGGCAAGCCGCGCAGCGTTCATCGGTGGATGTGCCGCGACTTCGAATGTTTTAGCGGGAAAGCGTTTCGGAATCCCCGTGAAAGGCACGCACGCACATAGCTGGGTGATGTCGTTCGATAGCGAACCGGAAGCATTCGCTGCTTACGCGCAGGCGATGCCCAACAACTGCGTCTTTTTGGTCGACACTTACGACACTCTGCAAGGAGTGCGACATGCCATTGAGGCCGGACTTCGGCTTCGTGAGCAAGGTCATCGAATGGTGGGGATCCGCTTGGACTCGGGCGACTTGGAGTGGCTGAGCAAAGAAGCTCGAGAGCTGCTTGACTCGGCGGGGTTCCAAGACGCGTCGATCGTTGCCAGCAATGATCTCGACGAGCATTTGGTGCAAAGCTTGAAGAGGCAAGGAGCGGCGATCAGCGTCTGGGGTGTCGGTACCAAACTCGTCACCGCATACGACCAGCCTGCACTCGGCGGAGTCTACAAGCTGGGTGCGATCAAGAATGCGGCGAACCAGTGGGAGCCAAAAATCAAAGTCTCCGAGCAGTTGATCAAAACATCCACGCCAGGAGTGCAACAAGTCCGTCGGTACTTCGCACCGGATGGCAAAGCGAGCGCAGACATGATCTTCAGCGAGCATCTTGCTCCGGTAAATCCGAGTGTGATCGTCAGTATGGACGATGCGACCCATCGAACGGAGATTAGCGACCAGATGACTTGCGAGCATCTATTGGTGCCAGTCATGCGAAATGGACGGATCGTTTTCGATCAACCGGAGATAACGCAGATCCGCGAGCGAGCTTTTCGGCAACTGGAGCAGTTCGATGAAACAGTGAAGCGATTCGACAACCCGCATCGACACCGCGTTGGGCTCGAACAGCAACTCCACGATCTGAAGCTAAAGATGGTGAATGACGCGAGGCAAGCCAATGCTGCAAAGGTCAAGCTATGACTTACGCGTATGATTTTCCTCGCGCAGCGTTGACAGTCGATTGTGTCGTTTTCGGACTGGATGACACGGATCTAAAAGTCATGTTGATCCAGCGTGACTTGGCACCTTTTCGTGGCAAATGGGCGTTGCCGGGTGGCTTTGTACGAGTTGATGAGTCTCTTGAGAATGCAGCCCGGCGGGAGTTGCAGGAAGAGACCGGTCTTGAAAAGGTGTTTCTGGAACAGCTTTATACCTACGGCGATGTTAAGCGTGATCCACGAGAGCGAGTGGTCACGGTCGCATGGTACGCACTTGTGCGGCTATCGGACCATCGCGTCATGGCGGCAACCGATGCACGCGATGCCGCGTGGTTTGGTTTGCACGACCTTCCCAAGCTGGCGTTTGATCACGATCGCATCTTGCGGGCGGCTCACCAGCGGCTCCAGGGAAAGGTGCGTTATGAACCCATCGGGTTTGAGCTGCTGCCAAAGAAGTTCACGTTGACTCAGCTTCAAAAACTCTATGAGATCGTTTTGGATCGGGAGATCGATAAACGAAACTTTCGGAAGAAGATTCTACGCATGGATGTGCTTCACGAACTCGACGAAGTCGAAACGGATGTGGCGCATCGTGCAGCGCGACTCTATCGGTTTAACCAAAGACGCTATCGCGAGATGGCTAAACGGGGAGTCAACTTTGAAATCTAATGCTGTTACCCAGAAGACGTATCGGGCGTTGCTGCTGATCGATTTACAGAACGACTTTGTCGAAGGAGGTGCCCTTTCCGTTAGCGATGGTTTGTCTGTGATCGACGTGGCAAACCGATTGATTCCTTGCTTCAAACATGTGATCGCGACACAAGACTGGCATCCAGGCGATCACCAGAGCTTCGCCAGCCAGCACCCGGAACTCGCAGTTGGGGATCAGTTCTTGCTCGATGGTTTAACTCAAACCGTCTGGCCTGATCACTGCGTCCAGGATTCACATGGAGCCGCATTCGTTGCCGGATTGAGCCAAGCCGAGATCACTCAGATTTTCCGGAAAGGAACCAACAAGCAGATCGATAGCTACAGCGGGTTCTTTGATAACGGGCATCGCCACTCAAGCGGTCTTCGTGAATATCTGAGGCAGAGCGGCATCGAGCATCTATTCGCCATGGGCCTAGCTACCGATTACTGCGTCCGCGCGACTGTGATGGATGCGATTGCCGAGGGCTTTCGGGTCACGCTGGTCGTCGATGGCTGTCGCGGAGTCGATCTTCGGACCGGTGACGTTGAGCGTTCCATAAACGAAATGAAACAAGCGGGAGCCGATATGGCTTTCAGCAACGAAATACAGAAATAGGCAATTCGAGAAATGAACTTAAACAAAGAACGCCTCCGCAGGACGAGCAAATTCCTCAGCCTTGTGTTACGGCACCAGCCAGAGAAGATTGGTATCACGCTGAATCCTGCGGGCTGGACATCGATTGACGACCTTATCAAAGCGATGAGTGATATAGGTAAACCGATTTCGAGAGCTGAGTTGCAGGAAGTTGTTGCCAACAACGATAAGAAGAGATTTGTGATCAGCGACGATGGCTTGGAAATCCGAGCAAGACAGGGGCATTCCGTGGCCGTGGAGCTCGGATATCAACCTTCTGACCCACCTGAGTTTCTATTGCACGGCACTCCAACGACCGCCGTTGACGCGATTCGGCGCGAGGGGTTGAAGAAGATGAAGCGTCATCATGTTCATCTTCACTGGGACCGTGAGACAGCCGAGACGGTCGGCAGTCGACGAGGCAAACCTGTCTTGCTGCGAATCCGATCCAAAGACATGGCGAAGGAGGGATACGTGTTCTACGTCACATCCAACGAAGTCTGGCTCACCGATCATGTTCCGGCGCAGTGCATCGACTTTCCGACCCTCGAATGACTTCAGGCGGTGAATGGTTAATCGAGTTGGGCAATCCTCAACAAGCCTTGTTAGAACAGATTAAATGAACCGCGACGCGATCATCGGCTGTATCTTGGGGACCGCCGTCGGGGACGCACTCGGTTTGCCCTACGAAGGAGTTTCGGCGCAGCGGGCACCGCGGTTGCTTGGGCCGCCGGATCGTCAACGGTTCGTTTTCGGGCGCGGAATGATCTCGGACGATACCGAGCACACGTGCATGGTTGCTCAGTCGTTCATCGAAGCCGGTGGCGATGTTGAGTTCTTCACGAAGCGGTTTGCAAAGCGGCTGCGTTGGTGGGTCTTGGCATTGCCGGCCGGGGTTGGCAAAGCGACGGCTCGTTCGAGTATCAAGTTGTGGTTGGGTGCGAAGCCATCGAAGTCCGGTGTCTTTTCGGCCGGCAACGGACCGGCGATGCGAGCCGTGATCTTTCGGTGCTGCCATTAACAACGCTAGAAACTG
The DNA here is from genome assembly GCA_038748615.1 of Planctomycetota bacterium. Taxonomy (GTDB): domain Bacteria; phylum Planctomycetota; class Planctomycetia; order Pirellulales; family Pirellulaceae; genus Rhodopirellula. The sequence continues at coordinate 11,504 of JBCDIU010000032.1, forward strand.
TTTGCTAGGAGGTTTAAACGCGGAGTGGCGGAGGAGCGGAGCATCGCGGAGGATGGAGTTGGAGCGGAATGAACTCTTTAGTTGGTTGGACGGATGACTGAGAACGAATTGACTGATGCGATCATCGGTGCGGCGATCGAAGTGCATTGCAGGCTCGGCCCTGGTCTATTGGAGTCGGTCTATCGTCGATGCCTCGCGTATGAGCTCCGTAAACGTGGATTCCCTGTTGTCGAAGAGAAGCGAGTGGCCCTTGACTATGACGATCTTCATGACCCATGTGCGTTTCGCGCTGACTTGCTTGTCGAAGAACGGATCGTCGTCGAATTGAAAGCGAAGTCGGCAATCCATCCGATTGATAAGGCACAAACTCTTTCGCATCTCCGACTGATGAACCTGAGTGTTGGTCTGCTTCTCAATTTCCATGAAGCAAAACTCGTCGATGGTTTGCATCGAATCGTGAACAACTATCGCGGCCCACGAGTCTCTGATTAGCGGACTTGCCTCCGCGATTCTCCGCTCCTCCGCAACTCCGCGTTTAAGCCTCTCAAGCGATGCCAATCGACCGAGACACGATCGAAGCCAACCTTCGTCTGCACGTTGATCGACTTGCGGGATTGATTGGTCCGCGGACACTCAGCAAACCGAAAACGATCGAAGCCGCGATCGGGTACATCGAAGGGCAATGGACCGAGATGGGGTTTGAGAACGATCGCGAATGCTACGACGCCATGGGCGATTGTTCGGTGAACACCGGAAGCGTCTGCTTCCATTTGCCAAAACGAGTTGAGCAGTTTCCCTACTGCTGCGAAGTTCCGAGCCTACGATCTAGACTGCCCATCGCCTGAGAGAACGCCGCGTCAGCTACGACCATCGTCAATGGAGTCGAATCGAGCCACGCAGCGTCTCAACCAATCGATTCGCTGCGATTCGTCACAGGACAGCCTCAGCTGACGCAGTGCTGTGTCCTCCGCGGTCTCCGTGGCACCCGCCGTATCTTGGCCCATGACATCCAGTTCGGCCCAAATCGTGAATGGAGGCATCTCGTCCTCGACGCGATCGGCCCATTCCACGATCGTCCATGTGCTTGGCCGCTGCCAAAGTTCGTCCACGCCGAGTTCCCAGAACTCGTCGGCATCACGGAGCCGATAAGCATCGAGATGGTGAATCATCCTGGGACCGATGGATGATTTGCTTACGTGTGACTGAAGCAACGTGAACGTCGGACTGGTCACGTCAGTTGGGTCCACACCAGCGGCACCCGCAATCGCCTGTGTCAGACGTGTCTTCCCGACACCGAGAGTCCCGGTCAGACCAAACACGATGGGCGGCGCGGCGACGCCAAGATTTCCAAACGGCTCGAACACCATCGCCCTGGCAAATCGTTCGAGCCGATCAAGAGAAAGGTCATCGACCAGGATCATCGCAGACGTTCCTGATCTCAGCCACTAGCTATGGCGTTTCCGTGGTCGCGGTCATGTTGTCCGAAGGCATTTCGGTGGTCGCGGTCATGTTGTCATCGGGCATCGTGACTTCCACACCGGTATCGACATCGGGTGCCTCTTCGGGAGCCGGCGGTGGGCATCCCAGCGTGGTCGAGAACAAAGCGGCAGCGAAAACAAGTTGAAGGGATTTCTTCGTCATTGGATCGGCGGGGAAATGGGGGGATGGGAGTTTGAAGGCGCTCAACACGCCGTCGCCACTGTTCATCAGAGTAACAAACTCCGAAAGGATTGCACGGCCCCACATCAGGAACGGGCGCCGATTCGAATCCCTACCGGGACCCCATGGACGGCGAGATCCCCCTAATCGTCATATTCGATCGAGGTGCTTCTGTATTCCGATACGGTGTATCGTTCCTGCGGCAAACAACGGGTTTCGCCGACACAGTCGTCAAATGGATGCCGCTCGTGACGAACTCACCCAAATCTGCCGATCTTCCCACCAAGATCTTTCCATTCGAAACAATGCTAGCGCGCTGCGGTCCACGTCATGAAGATGCTCATTACATGCCTTGTCGGATTCATCGCCATGGTCGGGATGGATGCGAAGATAGCGAACGGCCAAGGAATCCAAGATCTGTTTGCTAGTCCTCCGTCGTCCTCGCAAGAGGCGCGAAACCGGTTTGACCGGAAGGACATCGACGGGATCCTCGGCACGACCGCGCGACGACCGCAGCGAGATGCGGCAGCGGACGCCAGAGCGGTTCTAGGCATCGCAAGCCCATCAGATCGCGGATTGGTGGCCACAAGCGGATCGCTAGAAGCTCGACGACATGCGGCCGCGATGCAAATCCGCCAAACTCGGGCCATGAAAGCCTACGCTGAACGCGTCGCACGTCTGGAGGCGGCTCGTTGGTCGGGGAACCCGACACTGCGTCCGTCTTGGAACCCGGACCCGTTCACGGCCAGCCGATACCCGAATCACCACAAGCTGATTGTCCCGGCGTACATCGTTCGTTAGACGAGTTCGGCTTTGATCAGCTCGATCAAATCCTGGGTTCCCAATCGCCCCGCCGCGTCGGTTCCATCCAACACTCCCGCAACGAGTTCTCGTTTGTCGGCGTGGAGTTGCAAGATTTGTTCTTCGATCGTTTTCTCGGCGACCAAGCGATAAACCGTGACAGCACGTTCCTGTCCGATCCGATGGGCGCGGTCGGTGGCTTGATCCTCGACGGCCGGATTCCACCACGGATCGAGATGAAGGACGTAGTCGGCAGCCGTTAAGTTGAGACCCGTCCCGCCGGCTTTCAGCGAGATCAAGAACAAGTCGCCGTCGCCGTCCTGAAACGCGTCGACGCGCCGTTGACGCTCCGGCGATGGCGTCGCGCCATCAAGATACTGATACGAGATTCCGCGTTCATCGAGTGCTTGACGAACCACCGTCAAGTGTTTGACGAACTGACTGAACACCAGCGCACGGTGCCCACCGTCACGAAGCTCATCGACGAGCGACAGCAACAACTGCAACTTCGCCGACGTCCCCTTCCAGGTCGCTTCCACGAGCGCCGGGTGACACGCCAACTGCCGCAATCGTGTCAGCCAAGCGAGCGTTTGAATTCGCCGCCTTCCTTCGTTCGGACGATCTGTTCCCGCCACCGCCGGATCCGTCGATAGTTCGGCCAGCGCCGCGAGCCGAGCATCCTCGTACAGTGTTCGCTCCGCCTCGGTCAGCTCAGCACGCAGGGTGATCTCGGTGCGCGGTGGTAGTTCTTTCAACACGTTCTGCTTCGTGCGCCGCAAGACAAATGGCCGAACCAACCTCGCCAATGCCTCCCGACGATCCGCATCATTGCGGCGCTCGATGGGCTCGGCGAATCGACTGCGAAAACGTTGCCACGACCCTAAGAGTCCCGGACTGAGCGTTCGAAACAGACTCCAGAGCTCCCCGAGATGATTCTCCAGGGGCGTTCCCGATAGTCCCAACCGCCAATCAGCCTGCAGCGTCCGAATCGCTTGCGACGTCTTGGTCTGCGAGTTCTTAATGAATTGGGCTTCATCCAACACCAACGTGTGCCACTGCCTGGTCGCGAATCGCTTTGCGTCTCGTTGCAGGAGCTGATAGCTCACAATCAGAACGTCGCCGGGCCCCGCGTCCCGAACAACCGCGTCCCGATTCTGGTCTCGGTAGAGCAGGGGTCGTAGACTGGGTGCAAAACGTTCGGCCTCTCGAACCCAGTTATCTCCGACGCTGGTTGGCGCCACGACCAAGGCGGGACCATCGGACGCACGATCCACCAACGCCCCGAGCGTTTGCACGGTCTTGCCCAATCCCATGTCGTCAGCCAGGACGCCCCCGACACCCCAGCGACTCAATCGTGACAACCAGCGATAACCATCGAGCTGGTAATCACGTAGCTGAGCATCCAGTCCATCGGGGCGGTCCGGATTCCACTGGGCCAACGCGTCGAGCCGTTCGATTGCCTGATGCCATGCGGCGGTCGCCTCCAGTTCCACATCGTCCCCGAGCAGCTCACGAGCAATCGGCACCGCCGCGCCCGCCAGCCGCAGCTGCCCCTTCTCCGCTACCAACGTATCACCCAATTGGGTCAAACGTTTGCGAAACGAGTCACTGATCTTCGCGAATCGTCGATCGCCCACGCGAACCAAATCACGATCGTCACGAACCGCCGTCAGCAGATCCTGCAGCGGCACCGCAACACCGTCGATGGTCACGGTGCCTGACAGGCCAAACCAATCCGGAGAATCGTCAATTTTGACCCGCAACGACTTCGGCGTGATCTCGCCGCGGACGCGAAACGTTTCCCCTTCAGGCCAAACGAGGCGCGGCGCCTGCTCACCGGCAGCGTGCAGTCGACCCAGAAAGTCCAATGCGGCATGATCCGATTCGGCGACCCATTGCAACGTCCCGTCACCCGATAGACGGTCCAGTTCAAACCGATCGATGGTTTGCTGGGCCATGGCCGATTCCAACTCCAGGTCGCGGCGCAGTCGCACCGGTCCGGCCTCGGAAAGGCACGGGATCAGTTCAGGCGGTTGCCCCGGCACCGGATCATCACGGAATCGTGATTCATGGATGCGGAGGGCAATCCGAAGACCCGCACCGGGTCGCGGGCGAAGTTGCAAGACCTGCTCCGTATCGGCCGTCAGAATCGGTCCGGCCAACTGCGGCGGTAGCTCCACGTGGACCAACGAATCAATCCGACCGGCTGATAAGGCCAGTTTGGTTGCTGCCGTTTCATCGAGCAGCATGTCACGGTAGTCACTGTGCAGCAGGAATTGCACCAGTTCCACCGCTTGCTGATCTGGCAGCGTGCAAACGATGACTCGGTCCATGCCCGAATCGGCAAGAACGATCATCGGATCGATCGGGCTGGCGTTTCCAAAGACAACATCGCATTCGTGCGCGTCAACATCGATGCCGTCGACGCTCAACTTCGGTTGAAAGCGAACCTCGATCGCCTCCGCATCGGGCGGTGCGTCGGTCATTGGATCGGCCACAGCCAAGGGAGACGAATCGGCATGATCCGGTGAGACCGTGTCCGCCGAAGAGGATTGACTGCGCGGTGGCGGGGCAGCCGGTTTCGCGTTGGACTCAATTTCCACCGGCTCGAGTCTGAGGCTGAGCTGGCTGGCATACAAATCAATCGGCGTGGCAGACGAATCATCCCAGGCAATCCGTTCGTGGCCCGCCAACATGCGCAAGGCTTCAAATACGCCGTAGTGATCATCGATCACCCCGTGTGTCGGAATCGATGTCAGAGACGCGACACGCGCATCAACGTGATTGTCCAACATCTTTTGATCGAGCAAATCAAAGCTGCGAACCTCGCGACCCTTCGTCCAACCTTTACCGCCTTTACGAAGTTTTTGCTCAAAGGGTGTGATGCTGATCTCGGACCCCGATGCCCCTGGCGACACGCGGATCCGCCACTGCAACCGGGAGGGTTCGGCGGTCGCCTTGGTCGATCGGGCCTGTTTCGAGCGACGCAGCAGCTCATCGACGAACTGCCGACCGGCCGCCAGCGCGTCGGCTTTCAATCCACCTAGGAACTCAATCAGTTCACCATTGCCACGCCGTCGCGCGATCTGTTCCTGCAGCCACCAAGATGCCGCCAGCGTGTGCGGGCAGCGATTGTCACGATGAAACGCGACACAGCCGCACGAGCAAGTGGCCACCAAACCAGACACCGGAGCGCCGGCATCATCGCCATCCACCGCCGGCGTGATCTCGATCAGGGCACTCTGAACCCGTTGTCGGTTTCCCTGAACCTGAAACTCGAATCGCACACCCGAGCCGATTGCGGTCTCGCCAGCATTTTGCGTCAACGTCGGCGTCTGGACCTGCAACATGGCGGCCCGTTTGTCAAACTCCGCCGCGTGCGAATCGACCAACAACTCGACCGCTTCGCCCAACAACAATCCCAAAGATTCGAGTTGGTCATCGGCGATCCAGTCCATGCCGTCACGGTCCTGCAAGGAGTGCACACGCCGCCGTCGATCATCCCCGAGACGTCGCGTGCGAATGAAAAAATTCGAGCGAACTAGGGTACACGCGCCGACAAGTTGTGGCGATGGCGAAGAGCGGCTTTACGCCAAAATGCGATGAGGATTGTCTTTCAATCGTCTGGCGATTGTCGCCGAAAGACCGCGACCACGTCGTCGACGGGGACCACGAACAATTGATTGTCATGTTCCAAATCAACGGGCACCGCGTTCTTGGGATGGAACAAGATCTTGTCGTATTGGCGAAGCGGAAGCTCATCATCATTTTCGACAACGGCACTGATGGTCACGATACGGCCCGTGATCGTGGGGATCTCCGCCGCATCGGGCAGTGCTATGCCGCCGCGTGTTTCTCGTTTGGGCTCATCCTTGCGCACCAGAACTCGATCGCCTATCGGCTCAACGTACTCAAATGAACTTGCTGATTTTTTCTTCGCCATGGCTAAGCGTGTCCATCCACTTTCGCAAAAATCATTTTGCCGGCATTCGTTTGAAGCGTGCTCGTCACGCGAACATTCAATTCTTGGCCAATTTTCTGACGTCCGCCCTCCACCACCACCATCGTACCATCGTCGAGATACCCGACACCCTGCTCCGCACCTTCACCAGGTTTGATGACCCGCAATCGAAACGTTTCATCGGGCAAATAGACCGGGCGTAATGAATTGCTGATCTCATTGAGGTTGATGACCGGAACACTCTGGACCTTGGCCACTTTGTTGAGATTGTAGTCGCCCGTCACCACTTTGCCGTCGAGATGCTTTGCCAGCAAGACGAGTTTCAGGTCCACCGTTTGGCCGGCCAGTTCAGGTAACTCCCGGTCAAATATCTGCAAGTCCACATTCTCGTCGGCACGCAAGCGATTCAGAACGTCAAGGCCACGTCGACCGCGGGTGCGACGCAGTTTGTCGCTGCTGTCGGCGATCGCCTGCAACTCCGATAACGCGAACCGCGGCATGATCAACTGATTATCAAATACCCCTGTGGATACCAGGTCGGCGATGCGACCGTCGATGACCACGCTGGTGTCCAATACGAGTGGCTTGAACCCCTTCACCTCCCGCACGAACTCGACGTAGGGAATCAAAAATCGGAAGTCATCCTTGGTTTGCAGCAACACGGACGTGCACAAGTAACACAGCACCAACCCAAGGACCAACTGCATCGCGCGACCATTGACCATCTGTTCCAGCAACGGTGCCGCCGCGATCGTCAAGATGTAGGTCAGCAAGACGCCAATCAGCACGCCGAAATACACGGCCGTCACCGTATCGATTCGCTTTCGCGGTACGTAGATATCGAAGATCACCACGGCAATGGCCAGTCCCATGATCGCCGCGAACGTCAACCAGGGGACCGAAGCCGCTGTTTCGCTTGGCAACGACGTGTTGATGATGGCGGAGACCCCGCCGGCGCAAAGCAAGAAAACGAATCGCAGTATGATCAGAGCCATGGTGGTCGCGATCGCCGAATTCGATGGCGGTTCGAGGGGGAGTCGATTGGAATCATGGACAGGAACAAGCGAACGGCCGTGGAAGACGACCACTCCGCATCGCGCAGTGTAGAGCGCGATGAATCGATCGACCACGTGGGGGAGTCGCATGACGCAACGCGCGGCAATCGCCGAGCCTCGGCAGACCCAACACGATGTATTCCGACGACATCAACGGCGCCGCAGCGTTGATTTCCACGCGTCCGAAAGTGCATCGCACTGCGCCAACCGAGCCGATTCGTCTGGATCCTGGGGTTTGGCGAACATCACTTCATTGGCCGCGGCAATGCTCCATTGCGGATGCGGTCGGTCGACCAAACGCCATGACTCACCTTCGGCGATCACACCAGGACGGAGGACCCGGCAGTACCAACCCGTCCGCCGCGTCTGCGCCACCCGCACCGCTAGCTTGGGCAGTCCCCAACGTCGCGATAGTTTCCAGCACGGCTCGCGCGGCTGCGATACCTGAACCGCGCAAATCTCTCCATGGGCCGACTCACGCTCAAAGACATCCCCGATGCAGACATCCGTTTCGTCCACGCCGCCGAGAGTCCAATTTTCGCCAAACGAACCCGGCGCCCAAGGTACCGATGGAAACTCGCTGGGCCATGCCTCGAGATGGCATTGCGGATAGGTCAACACCGCTTTGTCCACACCGCCGTGATGCTTCCGATCCGCCTGTTGATCACCCTCCAGTCCCAGGGCCGTCAGCGCGACGGAGCCACCGACATTGGACTTGATGATGGCCGACGACCATGGTTTCGCCGCATCGTCACCTGTATCGAACTGACGGATCCGACCCACATGTACCGCGACGATGCGCATCGAAACATCAACCATCGTCATCGCCTGGGGGGAGTTTGCCGCCGTTCTCTTTGGCCTGGATGAAGGCCGCCTCCAAATCGTTAACCAGTTTCGGATTAATGTGCTTGGTCAGCATCTCTCTGGTTTTGCTGAACATGTTGTCGACCTTCTTTCGTTGGTTGGCGTTGCGTCCGATCGCCTTGAGAAAGATCGTGCTGCGCTTCCCCATGTCATTGGCGATCATTTCATTGGAAGGCTGTCGGCGCAGCGCTTCCAAGAGTTCCTCCGCCGATTCAAGATCACCAGAACTGCCTCGTTTGAGTCGCAACATGATTCGGGCCTTGAAGAGCTCCCTCAGCGCAACCAAGTCAATGATCGAATTCTGCACACCACGAATGTAGGCTTCCGCTTGAAGTCGCATGTCATCCCCGGCGAGATCCGCAACAGCCATATCAAGATGTCCGGGCACGATTGGTAGCCGGGCCAAAACGGCACCACCGTTCTTCACGTACAGAAGTCGCAATGGACGGTCGATCGGCTCGACAATCAGTCGGCCATTCCAGTCGGTGCGACCGACAAAGGTCATCGCTGTGCTGTCGAGTTCTTTGTCGTAGATTTCATATCCAATGAGCGGCTGACTGGTATCTTTCTGGGCATGCAGCCGAATCATCGATTCGTCTAGTTGCGGCTGCACTTTGAGCCCGACTCGGAACGTGCGATTATTGGAACGTCCTTGCAAACCGCCCAACCGACCCGCGTAGAAGCTCATTTCGACTTTGCTGCCGTCCTGTTCGACGGTGTTCAAGTAGGCCCAATCGAGAGGACCGATGCTGATCGGATTGCCGTTGCGATCGTTCTTGCGAATCATCGGCTCGAGCACATCACCAACCTGAACCCATCCGGGTGACCCTTCATCCAAAATAAGGCCACCGGCGCGAATCAAACCGCTGGCCGATTTTGTGCCAGCGTTGTCGATGCGCACGACGGGTCGAAAGGCCTTTCGAAGTCCACTCCCAATTAGATCAGTGATTCGATCCGTGGATGTGATCTCCAGGTCGACAAGACTCCCAAAATTGCGCATCAAGGTGTCTAGTTCGATTACCTGAACACGCCCAGGAAAGCCGTGGTTCTGGATCGCGACGACAAAAATCTTGTCGTACTGGTCCATGGCATCGCTCACTTGCCCATCGATCGGAGGCACAATGATCTTGGCGGTGGGTACCTTCTCCTTCGAATCGCCAATTCGCTGACCACCGAGCGTCTCCGCCATGCCCCGCGATACCAAGACGGCTTCGATGTCGTCCTGGGACCACATTGACTCCAACGCCAGCGCATCACCGTCGGTCGGAACCAACTTTGAAATCCAATCAAAGCGTTTCGTTGATTCGCCAACGGGCTCGATCCGGGACCGTACTTCGTTGATGCGACCCTGGGTTGCGTAAATGCGATCCACGTATCGGCTGACGTCATTGGCGAATTTCATTTTGACCACGTCACCATGGTCGCGTTTGACCGCCAAAACAGGATCCGCCGCGGCGATCAAGTTAAAACTGATCTTCGATAAGTCTCGCATGGCGGCCGTTCGGACGGCTGGCGGTGCGTCGCGGATTGTCGTCCGCCAGACGGCATGAAAATCACGAGCAAGGTGATCCACCAACTGTTCGCGCACCGAATCAGCGCTGATGTGCGGTGTATCCGATGCGACCCAAATCAAAACGCGATAAGGCGAATAATCAAATGGCATTTCCACCGGCGCATCACCGGGCGGTTCCGCAGCATCGATCGCGCCGGATGGGTCCACTTCTGCCGATCGTGTCGTCGATCCCTCCGACGAAACGACCGTCGATTGGCCCCAAACGAGGATCGGGCACGTCAATAGCAACCAAGCCATGGTCTGAAAAATTCTCATTGACTCAGCCGCCACTTCTCCGCGTTCTGATAAAGCGACACGATGTCGGATCCGACACCAAGCAGGTTGCGGTTGTATGCATACGAGTCCACAAGCTGCCAAAGCGGCAACACCGGCAATTCGCTGTGGGCAATTGCATGGAGGTCCAACAAGCGATCCCGAGCGTCCTTCCAATTCTTGGATTCCTCCAAACGCCGCAGTCCGAGTCCAACCAACTGATCGGTACTGCCCGCCATGCCTTCTGGCCCCAAAACGCGACGAGCATCAATGATGGGTTCCCAAACCGCGGCCGCCACGTAGGCGATGTCGGCCGTCCCGTCATCGGGAAAAGCTCGCCCGACCGGCAATTCGACCAACTCAACTTCCAATCCCAATAACTCCCACTGCGAACGAATCGCTTCGCAGGCGATGCGTGAAAGGTTTTCCGGTGGATAAGACAACCGAATGGGTGTTAGGGCGATGGGTTCGGTTTTCTTCTTGGATGCTTCCGCCTCGAATTGCTTCTGAGTCATCGTCATCAGCAATTTCGCCAATCGAGGCTCGTAGGGGCGCGGCAAGATGTTCTGGTCATACGCGTAACCCAGGGGGTCATTGTCCTCCAGTCCCGCGGGAAACGGTCCTGACAGAACGCGGCATCCGGGCACATCCAAGCTCTCCAGCAGCTCACCCTGCAAGATGTCTTGTCGATTCGTTCCGTAGGCGAGCGCGCGCCGAAACGTTCGATCGCTCACATAAGGATGCTCGCCACAGGGCACGAGCATGTGAACGCTCGGAAGAGGATACGTGGCGACTTTGATCTGGCGATTCTTACTGAGTCGCACCGCGTCGGCGGGAAACAGTTGGTCCAGAATATCCACGTCGCCTTGCAGCAGGCGGGAGACGCCTTCGGTAGCGGACTCGGAGCGTATCTCGACAATCTCGCGGGGTTGTGACTTCGTCCGCGGCTCCCCGACGAGCGCATAACGGGTGATGTCGCCGTCGGATTCTCCTCGTCGGTAATCGCCGGTCGGCGAATCGGGCTTGCCGCCGAACCAGCTTCCGTCGACGGTGATTTGGAGCAACGCCGAGGGCAAGACGTTAGGGCGGCGCAGCAGACAATCGATCTGCTTGGGCCCTTCCATGCCGATCGCCTGCACCGCTGCGGCCCAGGGTGAAAAATACCACGGCGAACTCTCGATGGCTCGCATGCCAACCGCGTCGGCCAGAAACTCGCCGCGCACCTCGTTCAGTGGCGGGGATAACTTCTCCGGCTGTAGGAACATCGTGAACTGTTGACGATCGGGACTCTGTTCGACATCCCCGAACAAGAACTCATATTCACCGCCCTCGGGACCGGCGCCCTGAACTTCGAATAAGACCCGGTACAACAAACGTCCGGCCCGGCGTGCCGCCCAATTATCCAAACGGGTCGGATCAAACACCGTTGCGGTCTGCAGGACACCCACGTTCACCAACGGATAGACCTCGTCGATCCGCTGAACCAGTTTCTTTCCATTGGGAACATCCGGCTTCAAGAACAGACTTTCGCGGGCGTACTTCCTCGCGTTCCAAAAGTCTTTCTCTCGGAAAGCGGCCACGGCCAGGTTCTGTTTTTCCTGCGCCATCCGCAGGTACTCGGCTTTCCACTTGGTAATGGATTCCACGTTCTGTCCGACGTAGTCCTTCTCCAAACGCGCCAGCAACTGTTGCCCCAACGCAAACTCGGAGTCGTCGACAAGCTGTTTCAACAGCTGATCACTGATGCCACTGAGGGCCCGCATCACGGTCGACGGTTGGTACTCCGGTGCGTATCGACGAAGTTCCTCGAGCATGGCCAGCGATGCACCGATCTCTCCAGCTTTGGCCCTGCGGATTGCGTCCCGCCAAAGGAACTCGGTTCGTAGTTTTCGCAAGCCCGGCCGCCGAGGATAGTCCCGGATCAGAATCGACAGAAACGGATAGGCCCCCACAAAATCGCCGGCGGCGATCCGCTGGGCTGTCTCCCGTTCAAGCCGTGTCTCCCAAAAATCGATGGACTCAATGTCGCGCCACTTCGCGACGAACTCATTGCCTGTAATTCCCTTGATCGGAAACCGAAAAGTCCCCGTGGGATTGATCGGCATCTTGCGCCCGGGAAGATCCAAGAGGTCGGTCTTGACCCATCCTCCACCTGACTCTTCGGTGAAGTAAATCAGGTCATGGGGATCCTCCTGCAGCAATTCGAGCCCGGCGTCGGGCGGGTCACCCTTGGGCGCGTAGTTGATGGACTCCGCGACGCTCACGCCCGCCGCGAGCCAACCCCAAGCTGAGATCAAGATGCATCGATAAACGAAATGAAATCGGCCCATCATCAATCACGCGTCACTGGGAATCGAAGTGATGTAAATGACGCCTTCGCTACCGGGCACCAGCAATCGACTACCCACAACCAATGGTTCGGCGGAGAGTGGTTGATTCAAATGATCAACCCCTACCACCTCGCCCGTCTCCGAGTCCAATACCATCAACCATCCGTCGCGGCCCGTGATCAGCCAACGCGTCCCAACGGTCACGACGCGGTCGAGTGGCACGCCTGGTCGTGGGCCCAGCGTGGCCAGCGACACTTCGAATTTCTGCGTTCCGGAACTGTCATACGCCCGAAGCGTCTGGTCGTCGGTGATCAATAGCGCCGTCGCGTCGGCGGGACCACCAGACGGTCCGTCGGCACGCACGGGCCCCCAAAGCACACGACCATTGACAAGCGTATTGAACGACGTCGATAGGTCGCTTTGTTGAAATCCGATCAACGTATCCGCCGACGGGCCAGCGGTGGTGGCCACATACATCCCGCCCATTGCCAATGCCGGACCAAGCAATGGTTGATCCAACTGCACCGACGCCAGCTGACGAATCTGTTCCCCGATTCGAAGACGAAATAGATTCGATCGTGAATCCCCAATGACGACTTGATCGGCATCATCGTCGACGAGAACCGGCTGAGTCCACGTGACTCGGTCGGTCGGATCACTGGGCGGCTGGAATGGGGAACCCAGACTGGCCCCGGTCTGCCAATTCATTAAGACGATGCGACCCGAATCCAGCGGCACGAGTAGTCCACCACCGGCGATCAATGAATGGCCAGCCGGTTTGGCTTGCGTTAACTGCAACGTCACCTTGCGTAGTTTTTCACTGCGCCGCGATGGATCGTAGATCAACGCCTGACCTTTGGTTGCCTCGTTCAATAAGACTCGTCGCGTCTCATCGATGCGGACCGGATCCTCGAAACGCATCGCGATACCGGTCTCGCCTGGATTCTCGATCGGTGACTTCGTCGACCCCGACTTCAGCGACTCCGCATCCAGTGCAAACATGGCCGCCTGGCTGGTGACGGCATGAAACCCTCCCGATGGTGACGGCGTGATCATTGACACAGGCGTCCCCACATCGGTCGACCACAATGTCGTCCCTGTTTTTGGCTCGGCCGCCGTCACGCGAATGGAGGACGTCCCACGCAAGACCCGTGCGTGCACCAACACGTCTTCCAAGGCGAGCGGTTGTCCGATGAACGTGTCGCCCTCGTGCTTGCCCCAATCGTAGACAACGCGCCCGGTGTTGATCTGCAACTCAAATCGACCGATGCGGGTCCCCGTGATCCACATCTGGGCCCGTCCGACGGCCATGCGTGTCATCGTCGGCGCATCATATGAAGCGGCTTGTTGAGCGATCAGCGAAACCTGATCTCGATCGGCAGTCGGTTCGATATCGTAAACGGCAACCTGACCGCGGTCCGTCAAAAAGATGACGCGGCGATTTTGAATCACTGGTGGGACGATCACATTGCCCGTCAACCGGAAAGGAAGCTGAGCAGGTTCCAGATTTTGACCCTGGTCGTCCACCTTCAGAACATGAACCTGGGCATAGTCGCTGCCCGCATTCTCAACGACAAAGACGTGACCCAGCAGCGAGACCGGCGGAACGGCAATGGTTCCCTCGGCATGACCGACATAAAAACTCTCGACACATTTTCCGTCCCGGGCGCCGAGGACATAGAGATTGCTGTGATCACCCGGCAGATAGAGCTTGCCAAGTTTTTCATCCAGCCCGGGTGCAACCGTCGCGGTCTGGGGCAGCTGCGTCGCCCAATTGGCATCACCTGAATCGGTATCGAGTGAGAGAATCCGGCCCGATGCCGCCGTCACTAAAATCATGTTGCGACCGGCGACTGGCTCGGCAAACGGTTCCTCGATCTCCGTCCGCCACAGCAATTCTCCATCGTCACCGCGAAAGTGTTGAACCTCATTATCATCCAAGTTGCTCAACAACACCGACGCGCCACCATCAATCCGCAGGGGCGTGTGATCTTGCCCAAATCCGGTGAACTTGCGCCACAACAATCGGCCATCGTGAACGGCGAACGCCAACACGGATCCTCCGGCGCGCAGGAAGTAGTTTTCGCCCTGCAAACCCGGAATCGGCTCACCTCGCAAGCTGGTCAACACGATGGACCGGAGATCACCGGTATCAACCGGTTCGGTGGACATGTCCGGCAGATTGGTCGACACCGACACAAGCGTTTCCTGAATGCCGCTGGCTTCTTGAATCAGTTTGGCAAGCCGCGGGTCACTCCTCAGTTCCGGAAAATCTCGCAAGAGCGTTTGGCGCAGATCATAGGCCTCTTTGGTATCCTTGGACGATAACGCTTTCGTCATCGCCGCCTCGGTTTCGTCGAGCCGAATGTTTCTCTGAATGTCCCGCTGGACGCGATTACGAGTCTCCGTGATTGCCGTGAGCTGTGCTGACAGGGTCTTCTTCATCGACGATAACATGTAGTTTGGATTATCGATGAGGGTCTGCTGCTCATCCAAACGATCCAACAACCGCTGCTTCTCGGTCGTCTCGGTTGCTTCGGACGCGGCGTTGGCGATGTTGTCGGCAATGTCCACCAACAGCGCCGCGAGATTACCCCGCTCTTCGTTGAGACCCTCTTCTTCGATGAGGCCCGGTAGTTTTTCCTTGGCCATGTCCAAGGCGGCCGTCGGATCCCGCATGGCCTCACCGCGATAGAGCTCCGACATCGTGATCCGAGTACGTGCCAGAGATGAGTATTGGCTTGACTCGCCGAACATATCAAGGAACGCGAGATAAGCGTCTTGGGCCGGCTGATAACTCTGTGTGTTGTAGAGCGTGTTGGCGTTATCGATCATTTCATCCGCGTTGCCCTTGGACAGGATGAACCACAAACCCACGGCAGATAAAACGAGGAACCCGATGATGCCCAGGTACCCGTAGATCTTGAACGAGTCCCACGTGGATTTTTCCTCCGGGCGCTTCACGCGACTGGATGATCGTGGTTTGGGGCGTGCATCCGAATCGACCGGCATGCCGGCAGCCAAGTCGTTGGTCTCCTGGACCGGAACCGCTTCCTCCATGGGCATCGCCATCACCGGTTCCGCTTCGACAATCTCGATTTCTTCCTCGACGACCTCGGCGACGTCACCGATCGCGGTCAAGTCCTCTTCGACCTCCGTCACCTCTTCGGAGAATGGGTCGTCACCGGCGCTGCGAATCTCGCCAATCAACTCGGTGGCTTGGTACCGGGTTAGTTGACCGTTGTCGACCAGTAACTTGGCAACCGCTTCCGGCTTCACTCGGCCACCGGTTTGGGCGAGTTGCTCTCGCAACGCTTCGATAATCTCTTGATCGAGCAATCCGCGTTGTTCGAGGCGATCGATCAGTTCGTTGGCTAGCATCTAGTCAAAAAAGAACAGGAGGAAATGTGATGAATCTTGGTTGGGCGCTTCGGGACACGACACTGACGGTGTTCCCTCCGCGACGGACGGCCGCTCGTCAAAGCCGCCTGCGTGAAATCGTTGCCATGGAACCGGCCGGCTGAACATGTACCCAGCTGGGTATCGTCGCCGCTCTCATCGCGGACCTAATCGAAACCGTCCACCTCAGCGACTTGGAGTTCGGCAAACCCCGCGATGGTACCGGCGTCCATGCCATCGACAAGAAACTGCAGCTTGGCATTTTCATGCACTTTGATATTCAGTTGCATGCCGTCTTTGTTATCACCGATGGCTTCTTTGAGCGCCGTGATCAAATTCTGCTTCCCCGGCGTTTCACGTTCCCAATCAGCAGCCAAGACCAGGAATCCGCCATTGTCGTCGATCTCCAATTCAACGGGATCGAGCTCATCGGTCTCCTCGGGCTCCGACGACGTACTGGGCAGGTCACTGGTTTGCTTGGGCATCTGGATTGATTTCTGCAAGCTGAAACTCGCGGTCACCATGAAGAAGATCAGCAGCAAAAAAGTCACGTCGACCATTGGCGTCATGTCCAGTTCACCGTCGTCTCGTTTCTTCCGAGGCGGAACACCCAGGTCATCATCGTCATCATCGATGACCGCCGTGCTCGAGTTCGTGGCCGATGCGGATTCTGCAGAGTTCGCCGTCGACGTGGCAGCACTCGCGGTCGAGGTACGAGCGGCGGCACCTCGATTCAGTGCGGCCGACAATGCTTCGGTCGCGGATGCATGAAAGGCGGCGTCGGCCTCGCCATTGGAATCGTCGGCCACATCAACGGTCGCGTCCTCGTTGACCACAGCGGCCATCTCGGGAACGTTCAGGGACGCGTCACAGCCTGGGCACCGAATCGTACGGCCGGCCAACCTAGCATTGACCATGCGAGACTCACCGCACGAGGGACATTCAACGTGGAGCGACATGAGCTTGACTATTGCTCCTTGACAGCGATGTACGTGAACTGCAAGTCGGGGAATGCATCGCCAATGATCTTTTGAACGCGAGTGACCTGGGAAATTTTGACCTCGGCATCACCTAACAACATGACCTGCTCTTTGTTCTCGCCGATCTCTTTTTCCAGCTCTCCGGAAATGTATTCGACGATTTCGCTGATCTGGGTTTCTTCGTCATCGCTGAATGTGCTGCCGTCGCGGCGCGAAAGAACCGTTTTGTCTGCACCGGCAGGATCAATGAAAATGACCGCCGAATCTTTCGCGGAGATGGCCATGCCATTGGTCGCTTCGGGAATGGCGCCGGTTTGCGTGGGATCCATCTTGGAGGCCACGACGAAGAAGATCAGCAACAGAAACGTGATGTCGATCATGGGCGTGATGTCCATCTCCTCATCGAGACGCTGGGCCTTGGGCATCGCCAAGTCGTCGTCGAGGTCGTCGTCCAATTCGTCAACGATGGTGGACATGGCGGGGCAAAGTAACGTCAAGAAAAGAAAACCAAAAAGCCAACAACCGCGTGGCGTGACCAAGTCAGGCCATGGAGTCGTCTACGAAACAACCTCGGCGTAAGTTTCCGATCCCGCTGACGCGGAGGCATTCCGTTGCGGCTTCGCAGCGACGGATTCGCCGCTGAGCCCAGATTTGAAGGCTTCAAAGAACCGAGTCAGTCCCGAACCAACGAGATCTTCCATCTTGGCAATTCGAATGTTCACGTTGGCGACCAACAGCATCAGCGGGATTGCGATCGCCAAACCCGATGCCGTGGTGACGAGGGCAACCTGAATGTCACCGGCAAGTGCCGATGGCTCGACCGTCTCCGCGGTCGCCAACGTCTTGAAGGCTCCCATCATGCCAAAGACCGTTCCGAAGAGTCCGATCATCGGCGCACTTTTGATCACTGTGCTGACCCAAGACAGTCGGTATTCGATATCGGAGAGGACATCCCGCTGAAATCGGTCCATCATGATTTGACGCGCCCGCTTGAATCCCTCGCCTCGATGCGTCACCGCCATATCGACCATTTGCGGAATCGCTCGCGAGTCGCCGTCACAGTATTCGGTGACGCCTTCAAAGTCGCTGGCCTGGAGCATTTGCACAATGTCGTCCATGAACGAGTCCTGCTCATCCTCGGTCTTGAATCGTTTCTGACCCACGCGGGTCCAGACAATGACGATTTGATAAAGACCCCAGAGCGCAACGGCGGCGAGAGCAAAATACGTCGAATTCGAAATTAGACCGTAAAGAGAGGTCTCGGCAAGCAACAACAAAACTCGGTCCTGTCAGATTTAGATGGTGTGTGTGTTTGGAAAATCCGCCTCAGCGGAAGATCATTTCTTTCGATATCTTTGGTCGATGACTTCAAACTTGTATCCGCCCCCGGATGCTTTACTCTCGAAGATCGTCTTGGCGATCAGAGTCACGCTGTTTTTGCCCTTGGACTTGGCATACTCCAACTCAATGAAGGCGAGTTCATTTTCCAGGTTGCTGGGAATGAACTTCATCGTCACTCGTCCTGAGTACGAAACGCCGGCTTGGGTCAACAGCGACTCGTCAAAGCGTCTCAGTGGACTCGGCGTGGTCCACATGAAATACAAACGGTCCTCGTCGTCGGTGTTGGTGACGCGCCGCGACTTGGGTGACGCGGATAGGTTGTTGGCATAGTCGACACCCTGAATCGAGCCACCGACCGCCCCGAGTTCGATTTTGTAAAAGTCGAGTTGCTGGGCGTACTGCTTCATGCCCTTAGCGCTAAAGGTAAGCTGCCAACGCTCGGAACGAGGAATGATGTCCTCACCTTCCCCCTCCGGTCCGGGTGGTCGGCTATCGCCCTGACCGGTTCCCGCCGTGCTGGCCGTCGCGTTGGTATTCATCGTATCCAACGAAGCTGCCACGCTGCTGACCGCATCCGTGACGGCCTCGATCGTGTCGGCAAGCGTCGGTTCCATCAACTCCTCGACCTCCTCGGCCCCGGGCGGCTCAAAATCCCGCTCAAATCCCTCCGCGTTGTCATCGCGCCCGGCCGGATTCTCTTCGATCACTGGAAACGGTTTGACGCGGTCGGGCACACGTAGCGTCAGCCAAACGATGAACAACATCAACGTGAACGTGCCGATGAAAAGGATCAGCGACATGAAGAACGAGGTCACCACATCGAAACGACTCGTGCTGAGCTTTTCCCGCTGCTGCCGTCGCTCCTCCTGCAACCGGGTCAGCGGCCGATCCGCCGGTGCCGCATCGACGCGCTGATCGCCAGCTACGGCAGCGTCTTCAGACGATTCGCTAGGCGAAACGATGGCCATGATTCGCGTGGATGGTGGGGAGCTGGAAAAGACGGGCACGACCGGCCGGCCGATCGGGGCCGATTGACGCCAGCACCCATGATAACGTACCTTCCCCTCCCTGGTGAGTCGAAATCCGGCCCACAAGGTACGGTTGCTCGTATCTGACGGTTAGGTAGCTCAGTTGGTAGAGCACGGCCCTGAAAAGGCCGGTGTCGGCGGTTCGAGCCCGCCCCTAACCACTTCCCGAAGGCCCGCTCGTGCCTCGGCATGGTGGCTTGCGAGTCACCGCGGCCTGCCCGCCGGCATCGTTCGCGTCGGAATTCCGCGCGGTTAGGCCGGCGAAGTCTCATGATCGCCAATTGCCGGTCGCAACGGTCATGCAGCCTGGGATGTCTATTCCTGCTCCTCACGATTCGGATGGTTTTCTCTGGATCCAGCGTGACGCGGCGGTTGCGTCGCGCCCATTCCTATCCCATGTGATGATGTCGATGCACGCTAATTCAATCGCCTGGGGGCCTCATCATGTCGCACGAACGACCATCCACCGAACGCAAAGCGCTCAATATCAATTTGGATCCGCGCCGCTACGGCTCGTTCGCCGAAATCGGTGCCGGCCAAGAGGTGGTGCGGTGGTTCTTTCGGGTCGGCGCCGCAGCAGGAACGATCGCCAAGAGCATGTCCGCCTACGACATGGCCGTTAGTGACGCGATCTACGGAGACTGTCCTCGCTATGTCTGTCGCCAGCGGCTCGAAGACATGCTGACTCGCGAGCAGGAACTCAACATCGAACGGCTTCGGGAAGAGCGAGGCGACTCAACAGCGTTTTTCGCGTTTGCCGACACGGTCTCAGCACGAAACTACCAGGGCACCAACGAGTGCCACGG
Organism: Planctomycetota bacterium; assembly: GCA_038748615.1. Classification (GTDB taxonomy): domain Bacteria; phylum Planctomycetota; class Planctomycetia; order Pirellulales; family Pirellulaceae; genus Rhodopirellula. The sequence continues at coordinate 31,553 of JBCDIU010000032.1, forward strand.
CTGGATGGGTATCCGTTTCCAAGCCTATCCGCGCGATGAGGAAAGTCAGATCATCCTGCACGTACGGATGCTGGACAACGAAAACGCCGCCCAGCAAGAAGCGCTCGGAATCGTGGGCGTGAACCTGCTCTACGGTGCGTTTTTCCTCAATCACGAGCCGGACCAATTGGTCGAGTCCTTACTGGACAATCTGAACACGCGGCGAATCGAGATCGACATGATCGAATTCTCAGGCATCGCGTTCCGTCACGTCGATAATCGCGTGATGAGCCTTCGGCTGGTCCAGCTCGGACTGAGCAACGCGGCGATGTTCTCGGCCAACGGAGAGGTCTTGCAACCCGCCGAGGTCCTCTACAAGAAACCCATTTTGGTCGAACGCGGTAGCTTTCGCCCCGTCACGCATGTCAACATGGACATGATCAACGCCGCTCAAGAGAGTTTCTGTAATGAGCAGGATGTCGATGAGCAACAGGTGGTCACGCTCGCGGAAATCACGATGCGAAACTTGCGATCCATGCGGGCCAACGGCGACATTGACCTTCAGGACTTTCTCGCTCGAGTTGACACGCTGGCGGCATGCGGCTTGACCGTCTTGATCTCCGACTACTTCGAGTATTATCGCCTCGCCGCGTACCTGTCTCAGTACACCAAGAACCGCATCGCGATCACGATGGGCGCCGGAAGCCTCCACGAGTTGTTCGATGAAAAGTACTACACCGAACTTGACGGAGGCATTCTGGAATCGTTCGGTCGCATGTTCAAGAACGACCTCAAGCTCTACGTCTATCCTCTGCGCGATCAATCAACAGGCGAACTAACCACCGTCGATAACCTCGACGTCGCACCGGATCTTCGCAAGCTCTATGAGTATCTCGTCGAAAAAGGGTGCATCGAACAACTGCACAACTACAACCCGGATCACTTGGCGACGTTCTCGCGCAATGTGCTTCGCATGATCGAGGCAGGCGACCCGACGTGGACCGAACACGTCCCGGCGGAGGTGGCCAGCGTGATCCGACGTCGCGGGTTCTTCGGTTGTAAACATCAGCTACCCGAGTCACGACTTGCTGCGATGGTGGCTCCAACCGTCGGCGGTGCGATCACACCTGCCATGCCGGTTGCCACGATCTGAGTCAGCCAACCGTGCGACGCAGGTGGTGGAGCATCATCGTATAGACGAGGTGTGCATGGGCGGGGTCGTACCGATGCCCCTCATCTCGCAAGAACGCATGCTCGCCATTGAACTCATGCCACGTAAACGGCACCTTCGCGGATTCCATCGCCTCATAGATTAGGCGACGTCCCTCCGACGGAATGTGGGGATCCTGCCGACCCCAGATCATCAGCATTTCCGCACGCAGTTCGCTGATCCGGTCCAACGTGTCGTCGCTCATGCCGGCACCCAAGCTGCGTTTGTGAATGTCGGTGGCGTACAAGCAGATCCCGGCGGCAACTCTCGGATTCATTGCGGCTCGAAACGCAAGGTGCCCGCCCAGACAAATCCCCAACGAGGCGATTTCGCCGCTGCACTGATCGTCGGTCATGAGCGTTTCCACCAACGAATTGGAATCATCATCGAATGCGGAGACCGGTTTGGTGATCTTCAATCGATTCCCTCGCTCGGTTCCGTCTGCATCGTATGCAAATGCCTCACCTGGGTCGGCATATTCGTGATAAACCTCGGGTACCGCGACCAGGTACCCGTGACCGGCCAACATCGCCGCGGTCCGAGCAATCGGACCGGTCATCTGATAAATCTCCGAGTACAGCATCACCGCCGGGACGGCACGGTCACAATCGGGCGCAAACCAGTGCGTCCGCATCCGACCCGTTGGCGTTTGAATGTCTCGAAAGGATGCTGGCTGAAGTCGCATGAGTCGATGGCTCCCGGGCCGTCATGGTGTCGGTCCCCATTGGCGTATGTTCGGCAAGTTTCGATAGAGAATCCAATTGTAGAAGCGACGTGGCATGAAACGACGCAGCATCGAGAACGCAACCGCATCCAAACTGCCATACACTCTCAACGGCGGACGCTTGGATTGCACCACACGAACGACTTTGGCGGCGACGGATTCAGGTGTGGCCAGCGCCCTTCGCATGTTCTTGGCAATGAATCGATCCATGTGAAAGTAATGAGGGTGGTAAGGATCGTCGACGTCCTTGGATGCCGCCGCGCTCATCTTGGTAAATGGTACTTTCTCGAACGCGTCGGAACGCATGAAACCTGGCTGGATCAACGTGACCGAGACGTTCCAAGGCCGCACTTCGTAGTACAACGCCTCGCTAGCTCCCTCCAACGCAAACTTGGACGCCGAATACACCGACATCGTCGGCATCGCCATCATACCGCCGACCGATGAGATGTTGATGATCTTTCCCTGTCGGCGGTCCCGCATCCCTGGCAACACACCACGTGCCAGTTCAATCGGGGAACGGAAATTGATGTTCATTTGGTGTAGTCGTTCAGGTTCAGTCACATGCTCGACGCAGGACCGATACGCGACGCCGGCATTGTTGATGAGCACATCCACGCCACCCAACTCCCGATCAATCTCCAAGACCAGATCCCGGCGCTGCTCGGCATCGGTGACATCCAACGCGCGTAGCCAAATCGTCGCTTGGCTGCCAAACCCTTCCTCGTGAAATCGATCAAGCGACGAGGGCCTCGCCGTCAGGACCAGTTGGTACTGGTCGATCGCTCGAAGTTGCTTGGCAATGGAAAGCCCCAAGCCGACGGACGCGCCGGTGATCAGAACGACAGGCCGGCGACTCATGATCGTTCGAATCCATCTCGGCAAGACATACCGGAGGCGGCGCGGACGCGCGACGACGAACAGAAACGCAGCCTTCCCCCGCTGATACGTTAACGGAAGTGGCTGGAATCAGCCAACGTTCCTCACGCCATGACCCGATTTCGACCGGCTCGCTTGGCCTCGTAGAGACGCTCATCGGCGTCCGCCAAGAGACTCTCAACGCGCGCTATCGATGGCAGATGGGTGATTTTCTCGGCGGCCATCGCCGCAACGCCGAAGCTTGCCGTGATTGGCAGCGGACCGACTGTCGTCTCGAAAGGCACTGCCGCGATCGCCTCGCGGCAATGCTCAGCCTTGTCCCGCGCAAGGTCCGTTTCCGTTTCACTTAGCAATAGGCAGAACTCCTCACCGCCATAACGACCAAAAATGTCGTCCTCGCGGCAAACGTCATGAATTCGGCTGGCGAACTCGCGCAAGACATCGTCGCCAACCAAGTGGCCATGCGTGTCGTTGACCGATTTGAAGTGATCGATATCCAACATCACCACCGACAGACTCCGATGGTGCCTCAGACAACGAGCGATCTCTCGCTGCATCGTCTCAAGCAAGTACCGCTTGTTCATCGCGCCCGTTAGAGCGTCGGTTGTCATCAAAGAGTACACGGTCTCATGGTATTGCGACTCGACGCTGCCCGCCGATAGGAACTTGAACATGAAGCCCCCGATCTGGATGATGTCACCCGATGCGAGCGTGTGATGTTCAATGGTGGCGCCGTTCACGCGAGTTCCATTGGTGCTGCCGAGGTCCTGAAGCTCGAAACGGTCCGCCTTGCATGTGAACTGGCAATGTTGTCGCGACACGCCGCTATCGTCGAGCACCAAGTCGGCTTGCAAATCTCGACCGGCAACGAGGACTCCTTCGAGCATCAGCATTCCGTCGACGACATCGGGCGGGTAGATCTGGACGAGACAACCCTCCTGGGTTGGTTGAGCGGACATGAACCCGTCGGTCTGCCGGCACTGCGTTTGCTCCGTGGACTCTTCAACGAATAGCTGGGTTCGCAGCAGTTCGTTGGTCAGTGGCATGCTTTCGTTGAGCGAGAGATCATCGCCGGCGGAGACTGGTGGAGGGGAGCAAGGCAACATCAGATCATACCCAGGTGAATACAGCGTCAACGACAAGGTACGTCGCTCGCGGCGACGACTGCTGAACTCTGGGATTGATTGAATGCTCGTGGATCACACGGCCGAACCGACAACTTGAAACAGTGACGCCCAAGTGCAACGTGTGACGATCAATCCGGTTTTGCCGAGGCGGACTCCCTCCATGTCGATGTGACTGTCCGGGCGTCAGAATCCGAGACCTGTGCGTGGGTCCATTGGATTGGCTTGATCGAATTCCCGAATCAGATCCATTGATGACTCGTCCAGCGTTTCGGGAAGCCTGATTTGCAACTCAACGACGAGGTCTCCTGCGGGACCGTTCTTGGGTGCAACGCCTTGACCTTTGAGTCGCAGACGCTTTCCGGAACTGCTATTGGCCGGCACCGACAACGTGATGGTTCCACGCGGCGTTGGGACATCCACTTTGGCGCCAAGAGCCGCTTCGGCCAGCGTGATCGGCAACTTCAATTCAAGCTGGTTCCCGTGCCGCTTGTAGTGCGCGTGGTCGTCGACACGGATAACCAAGATGAGGTCACCCGAACCGCCCTCGCCGGGTTGGCCCTGTTCGCGCAACCGAATCTTCGTGCCGTCATCCACGCCGGCTGGGACGGTGACCGCCAACTTATCCTGCGACCCACCTCGGCCGATGTAGAATTCCACCGGTCCTCCGAGCACGGCCTTGGAAAATGGAATCGACAACTCGTGGCGAATGTTGCCACCACGTGCCGCCGGCCTGCTTCGTCGACCGCCGCCGCCCGATCGCCCCCCGCCCCCGAGGATCTGCTCGAAGAAATCGTTGAATCCATTCTCAAATCCGCCACCGCCGCGACGACCGGCAGCACCAAAAATTTGTTCGAGATCCAGTCCATCAAAACTAGGACCACCCGCTCCGGCGGCACCGGGATGAAAACCGCCGCCGCGAATCTTTTCAAAGTCGCTGCCGTATTGGTCATACGCGGCCCGCTTCTCGGCGTCGCTCAAGACATCGTATGCCTCTTGGATACGTTTGAATTTTGATTGCGCCGCCGGATTGTCCGGGTTCATATCCGGATGATATTTGCGGGCGAGCTTGCGATAAGCCTTTTGCAACTCGGACTTATCAGCCCCGCGATTGACGCCCAGGGTTTCGTATAGATCTTCGGCCACGACGACTCAATCAAATCAGGAACGGCATGTCACAATGACAAAATATGGGTAGACCCCTGCCAACCTAGCAAACGGCACACCGATCGCCCATGATTTGCTCCGCGGCGCTCATCGACCTTCGCGGAGCCGGTATCCCAAGAAGTTATCGAGTTCCGTTTCCGCTTCGATCGCCGCTACGGTCGCCTCGATGTCATACTCGACGCGCCGAAACGCCACGGTGTCCTCTTCGACGATCACGTAGCAGCTTCTCGGATCACCGTCGCGCGGCTGTCCGACACTACCGACATTGACCATCCACTTCCGATTCGACTCGCGCAATGCGTAGGCTTCCCCGGTATCCGCCGATCGGATGAATCGGTTGTCCGACGAGAAGACGCCAGGAACGTGGGTGTGGCCTTGGAAACAAACGCGGGGAACCAGCGTGAACAGTTTCTCCATCTTCTTGCTGTTTTGAGCGTCCTCCGGAAAGACGTATTCATTCGTTGGACCACGAGGCGAGCCGTGCACGAATAGATACTGGTCCTCGCGAACGGTCCGCGGCAACTGACACAAGTACTCGATGCGCCGACGACTGGATTCCGGATCATCACCAACCGCTTCGAGTTTGGACCGCGTCCAAAAGATCGCTTGTTCCGCGGCAGCGTTGAAGCCTTCGGGATCAAAGAGCGAGCTGCTGTCATGGTTTCCCAAGACGCAAAACTCGAACTTCATCACCTCGTCTAAACAAGCGCATGGCTCCGGCCCGTACCCCACCACATCCCCCAAGCAAATGATCCGATCGGCCGACTGCGTTTGAATGTCCGCCAACACTGCCTGCAGCGCTGCCAGATTGCCGTGGATGTCGCTAACAATCGCGGTTCGTGTCAACGGGCAATGCTGGTCAGAGGAAGTGGTCAGAGAATGGAACGCGTCCACACCGTCAGGCTGGGTTTCGCGGGCGGACGACGCCGACCGAAATGGATCTCAATGGCCTCGTTTGAGGCGGTCGCCAAGCGCGTCATCCAAATCGGGTTGGTTGTAGATTTTTTGAGCCGTCGCCTCGAAATCGTATTCGACGCGCCGATAGTCAATGGTGCCACGATCCGTGTCCAACACGACGTAGCACGACTGGTTGTTTTCATCGCGTGGCTGGCCAACGCTACCGACATTGATCATTACCTTGGCCGTTCCGAGGTCGTAGTGATGATCACAGGTTGCCGGCGAAATGAACTCACACTCGGTGGTGAACACGCCGGGTAGATGCGTATGGCCCATGAAGCAAACTCGGGTGATTTTTCCAAACAGAATTTCCATCTTCCGTTTGTCATAGATGTATTCCGGGAACACATATTCATTGGTCGGATCCCGCGGCGAAGCATGGACGTACTTGAAATCACCGTCGTCAAAGAACCTCGGTAATTCGCCCAGGAAATCCCAGCGAGCATTCTGGGCCTGATTGCTAGGGCCGGCGTCCAATTGATCCCGCGTCCAATAAATCGCCCGCAGTGCCATCGGGTTGAATCCATCGGGATCAAACAGCGCCGCTTGGTCGTGATTCCCCAAGATCACTTGCTTGCACCGTCGCATGACCAGGTCCAAGCATTCACACGGGTTGGGACCGTAACCAATGATGTCACCAAGGCAGACGATGTCATCAACCGACTGGGTTTCGATGTCTGCCAGAACCGCGTTGAGCGCCTCGAGATTGCCGTGGATGTCGCTGATTAGAGCTCGTTTCACGAGGCCCTCGTTCGCCCGAAAATGAATGGAATGTGCCTCCAAAGTGTACTCCCTCCCAAAAATGGGGCACAATCCCAGGAACGCTCACTTCCCGGCGGGACTGCGCCTGCGGTACCGATGCCCGACCATCACCACGACTGTCCAAATGACATCGACGCCACCGCAGCGGCCATTCCTTTTGGCGATCGAAGTCATCACACGCGGTGGTTCGATCGCGTGGACTCGGCCCGACCACTCGTTGGCGTCTCACCGTTTGCCTGCCGACACGTCGGCGGCGGCGGGCTTGGGCATCGCGCTAGATGAAGTTATGGCGCGTGACGATTTCCAATCGCCCGACTTGGTCGCCGTGGCCGACGGCCCTGGGTCGTTCACTGGGCTACGGATTGCCGTCACCTCAGCCAAGACGCTTGCCTATGCGTTTGGCAAACCAGTGGTGGTGGTCGACTCGATGGCGGCGATGGCCGCCACGCTGGCACTCGACAAGGCGGATCCGTCGCTCCACTTGCGAGTCGGGCTGAGTGCGTATCGCGGTCAAGTCTTTGCGGCCCAGATGCACCTCAACCGATCGTTGTCCACATGGAATCATCATGCTCGCAACGCACCGCCTCCCGATGGAACCAGCTTGATGACCCGCGAACGGTGGCATGCTTGGCTCGATGATGGCGCCGCGCCATTTCTAGCGACCGGTGATCGATCTGTCTTCAACGATGTCGATCCGAGCCGGTTTGAGTGGATGGCGTCATCCGATCCGGTGGCGCTGGGCGTGGCCAAACTTGCCCAATGCGAAATGGATCGCGGCCGAGTGGTCGACGCCATGCAAGTCTTGCCGCGATATTTTCGGCCCAGTGCAGCGGAGGAAACATCGCGACGGCACCGTTCCTAGCGAAAGCGTCCTAACGAACGGCGCTCATATAGAACGTGAAGACGCGTTCATCATCGAGCGCACTCATGGCAACGGGGAATGCGAAGTCAAACGCCAAAGGAGCCGGACCTAGCATCGGAATCGCCACGCGGAAACCAAATCCGGGTGCGACGCGGAAATCGTCGGCGTCGACCTCGATGTCCTCTTCCACGGTACCGAAGTCAACAAACGCGACGCCGCGAAATGCATCATCGGCCGTGATCGGGAACATGTACTCGACAGTATTGAGCCACTGGAATCGTCCGCCGACTTCGACGTCCGCCACACCGGTGCGAACAATCGGGTTGGCCCCTCGGAAATCAAAGCCTCGCATCGTTGCGTAACCGCCGGCAAAGAAGTTCTCGAAGATGGGTGTGTCATCACCGCTGAAACCAATGCGCGTGCTCAACTGCAGCGTTTGTTTCCCCGATCCGTCGGCGCGCTCGCGAAGCAAGAAGTACGTGCGGTACTCACCTTCAAAGCGCGAATAGTCATAGTCACCAAATGCCTGTTCAACGCTCGCCTTGATGTAATGGCCTTCGCTAGGTTGTAGCGGGCTGTTTCGTGTGTCATGAATCAATGAGGCCACACCGCTGAACAAGCTGCTCTCGCCGAGGACTTCGTTGAGCTGATCAACGGTGGTGACACTGGGGTTGGTGATATCCACGCTCTGTCCCGTCACGCCCGCGCTGATCGAAAGGTCGGGCGTGATGCGGTAACCGAAGTTCAAGCGCCCGCCCAAGCGGCCTTCATCCCAGTCGTCAAACCGACGGTCGTAATAGAATCCAGACACCGACATGCTAATGGGCAAATAACCGAGCAAGTTCGGGTCGGCAAAAGACAATGTGTAACGCTGAAACTGGTCGCCCGGGACGGCCTCCAAGCGAAACGTTTGGCCGGCACCTTTGAATGCGGTGCCGCTGATCAAATCCTGGAAGGACCGGGGCCAACGCGTGATGTCGAAGTTGCGTTCATCGATCGTGACCTGTCCCGTCACACCAGCATCGCTATTGACGGCACCGCCGAACATGATCCGACCCGTCCTTGCCGGATATCCCTGAATGAGCAAGTCGGCGACACGCACGTTGGGCGCGGGTACCGGCGAAGTCACCACAGCCGGTGGGAACGCCGATGGCGCATTGAGCGTTGGCAGCCCCGTACCGATGGGTGCATTTCCAAGCGGCACCGCGCCACCCTGCACGGGCCCGCTGAACGTGGGATTTGGGGACGGGCTTGGCAAAGTCGCCGGAGGCGGCAGAGGTTGCGACGGGTAAACCGACTGACCCTGGTAACCCGGCTGGTTTTGGTACACCGACGGAGTCGGCACTGAATAGACGGACGGTGCCTGTCCGAGCGCCTCGGGCGTATCCAAAATCGCACCGAACCATGCAAACATCGCGCACGTGATGCATGGGATTTTCAACGTTGTGAAGAACTGGATCGACATGCGGCAGACTTGCGACACGGTAACAAATGGGCGGGAACACAAGCTCCGACAATGTGGCACATCCATGAATCGTCTCATCGGTATCGATCCTCCCGAGGCACCACTTTGATATCGGGGGCTTCCGCGATCATTGGATTGGTTTCCAAGAACTGACTCCGTTCGATTCGACGTCGAGACAATTCGAGCGTGCGGCGATCGATCCAGTCTCCCTCACGCATGTCGACCAGATTCAACATGGTCGTCTCTTTCATCAAGTGAGGCTCACCAGCGATGTTGACGTTGATCTGACCGATCTTCCAACGATCGCCTTCGGTGATTTGGTAAATCAAATCAACGACACCGTTCTCGTCACGCATGATCGTCTTGGGTTTGACTTCGGCGTAGATGAATCCCAATTCGCCATAGCCGTAGACCACTTCACCAATATCGCTGCGCATCAAGGTCCCATCGAACATGTCGCCGGTTTTGAGCTTCATCCGTGCACGCAATGACGGCTCGGTGACGAACGTATTGCCCAGAACTTGAACATCACCAATTTTGAAACGAGGTCCTTCATTGATGACGAAGGTGACGTCGATCCATTTGCCCGTTTCGTCATACTGAATGCGGCGCCCCACGGTCGCTGTCAGGAATCCGAGGTTGTGGTAGTACGACGAAAGCACATCGACGTCCTGATCGATCTTGGTCAAGTCGGCTTTGTTGCCTAAGTACGACAGAACGCCGATCATGGGGCCGCGACTTCGGATGATTTTTTTCAAGCGTGATTCGCTGACGACCGTGCTGCCTTCGATGCTGATTGATCGGACACGTTCTTTCGGGCCTTCGTTGATCCGAAAGATCACCGCATTGGGATCGGCCGGCGTGTCACCCTGGGCAGGCAAACCGATGGACGACTCGATCGCGACTTGGTTGAAGCCCTCTCCCCGGTAGTAATCGATCAGCCGTCGGCGACCTGAGTCGATCGAAAACCGACTGAGCGGATCGCCGGTGGTCACGCCCACCCGACCACTGAGTTCGCGGACATTCAGCGCGCGGGCTCCGTGGAAAATGACCCGCGTTACCATCGGGTTCTCGTGCACCAGGAACGTGACGATCATTGATTTCGTGGTGGATGGTTGGCCGGTTTGTGGATCGATAGTCGGCGGCAGTTCCTCGACCTCGTAGGTCACCTGATCAAAGGATCCCATGTCATAGAGGCGTCGCACGTCGGCCAAAACGGTTTGCTCGTCATAGAAGCGACCTTTGCGCGTCTGCAACTCCGCCGCAATCGTGTTGACCTCGACGGTCTGATTTCCACGGACACGAACCGATGCCACGATTGCATCGCCTCGTTCGCGGCGCATTGCCATTCCGGCACGGGTGTGAATGTGATCACGAAAACGGGCTTTCTCAACGGCAGCGGGTGCTTGCGCACCGCCGGCACCACCCATACCTCCGCCCATTCCACCGCCCATCTGTGCCCAGCACACCGGAGACATTGCCAGGATGAGTAACGCCCCCAACCCGGCGAGGGCCACGCGTGCGGTGACCCCAACCTGAATCCGATCATGGGAAAACGTCGTCCAATCGGACAAGATCGCGTGTGAAGACGGCGACGATTGCGTCATGATCGAGCAGCATTCTCGGTAGACAGGAGACGGCGCCCGACCGAATATCGGGTTCCATCCGTGGCATAGATATCTGTGCGTCACGCGAATCGAGGATCAGTCCTTGATCGCGTTCCGAGCCGGTCGTACCAACGCGGCGAAGCCAAGCACAAGCCCGTTTGTACTCCCACAACACCTTTGCGGGCGTGCATAATGGGAGGTATTCAAAGCCGCACTGCGCGGCCTGCGACGTCTTCCCTTGAGGTGTTTCGAATGAGTTTGGTCGATAGTGGTGTTGATTCCGAGGTGCAGTCCAAAGCGGACGCTGCACTGGACCGACTGAACGAGCACACGCTGAAAATGGTCCATTGGCATTTCAGCGATGACACCGGGAGCCCGTTCTGGCTCGAAAAGAAGTCGGAGCTATCATTCGATCCGTTGACGGATGTGAAGTCGTTTAATGACCTGAAGAAATTTCCACATTTCGAAGATGAATGGCTGCGCGGGGGCCCGGTTCGCCGCTGGGTACCCAAGGGGCACGCTGGAAAGCCCACGTATGTCTTCGAAACGGGTGGCACGACCGGCATTCCGAAAAGCCGCGTCGTGATCGAGGATCACTGGAAGGACTACGAACTATTCAGCGATACGCTACCGGACGAATATTTCCCGCGAGGTGCCAACTGGTTGATGCTCGGCCCCAGCGGCCCCCGGCGACTTCGTCTCGCGGTGGAACACCTGGCCCAGTACCGAGATGGAATCTGCTTTTGCATCGATTTGGATCCGCGTTGGGTCGTCAAACTGATCAAAAAGGGTTGGATGGAACACCTGGAGGAGTACAAGAATCACTGCATCGATCAGGCGGTGACGGTGCTGACGGCCGGTCACGACGTCAAATGCATGTTCGCGACTCCGAAACTGTTGGAGTCGCTCGCCGAGGCCCTCGAAGCAAAAGGCACGAGCCTCAAAGAAGTCGGCATTACCGGTATTTTCTCCGGCGGAACCGAGTTCACCCCCCAATGGACGCGCTTTGCCGTCGAAGAGTTGCTCGATGGTTCGCCGGACGAAGGCGGGGTCTACATGACGCCGACTTACGGCAACACCCTCATGGGCTTGGCGTGCAGCAAGCCGGTGAGTGCTGCCGATGGCTACAAGATTAGTTATTACGCCCCCCAACCGCGTGCGGTGACCGAGGTCGTCCAGTTCGACGACTACAACCAAACGGTTGCGTATGGTGAAACCGGCCGGGTGAAACTCTACACGCTTACCGACGAATTCTTCGTTCCCGGGTTCATGGAACGTGATGAGGGCGAACGAGAAATGCCCTTCGATACCTACCCATGGGACGGAGTCAGTGGTGTACGACCATTTCATGAACTTGCCAGCGCCACCACGGTCGGCGTCTATTAGCGGACGACGACGACGGAACGGTCAAACCCTTCTTCGTCATTCCTTCCTTCCCATCCTACCGATTTCGACTTCATGATCACGCTCAGTCCGCTCCGCTGGGGCAAACCGTACGAGTCACTCGAATTCAACGACGTCGTCCATTTCGACACTGGTGAACCCATCGCCAAAGTGGGCACCGTGGGAGGCGGTATCGTCAATCGCGATCTCCGAAAGGCACACAAAGCACGCGAAGCATTGTTAGCGGTGCCACCGCAGGAATTGATCGAAATGTCAAAGAAGGCAGCCGATCTGTTCGAAAATGCTTCGTTGCCCGTTGGCGATTCGATGCAAAGCGTCGACGACTTTGTCCATCAACAGTCCGCCAGCACGGGCCTGCCCGAGCACATGTGCCGGTCCAATATGGCCAAGAATAGTTTTGTGCTTTCGCGGATGGATCAGATCCTCGATTGCCTGACACGAGGCCTCGACCTGTCAATCTTTTCGAACGGTTACGGCGAAGAAGGCCGCAACGTGACCGTCAGTTTTCAGGCTCAAACTCCAATTCTGGGCGCGGTGCTGCCAAACAATTCCCCGGGTGTGCACACTCTGTGGTTACCCGCCGTGGCGCTGCAGGTGGGTCTGGTCCTCAAACCTGGATCCCAGGAGCCGTGGACACCTTACCGGATGATCTCGGCGTTCATGGAGGCCGGAGTTCCCGCGGAAGCGTTCGGGCTGTATCCGGGTGGTCACGATACCGGCGGCGCGATCATGACCACGGCGCCACGGAGCATGATCTTTGGCAGCGCCCAGACCGTCGCTCAGCATGCCGGCAACCCAAGAGTGCAGGCTCACGGACCCGGATTCTCGAAGATCTTGATTGGGGACGACGTCGTCGACGATTGGGAAATGTTCTTGGATGTCATGGTCGAGAGTGTCCTGAGTAACTCCGGTCGTTCGTGCATCAACTGCAGTGGCATTTGGGCAAGCCGGCACACTCGCGAGATCTCCCAAGCGATTGCCGAGCGGATCGGTGGGGTGGATGTGACAACGCCCTCGGATCCGGATGCTCAACTGGCCGCGTTCACCGTTCCGGCCATGGCCACGGGAACCTACGCGATGGTTCAGCAGGATCTCACCGAGTCCGGTGTGACCGACATGACCGCCGAGTTCGGCGAGAAATTGATCGAGCGCGAACACTGTGCTTACCTGCGGCCGATGGTCGTCCACGCGGACTCGCCTGACCGTGACGTCGCATCGAAGGAATACATGTTCCCCTTCGTGAGCGTCGTTGAATGCCCACAATCGCAAATGCTGTCGCGAATAGGATCGACGCTGGTCGGTACCGTCATCACTGCCGACGAGCAATTCATTGAGCAAGCCGGCCGCTGCATTGAGATCGATCGGTTGAACATCGGACCGATGCCAACCAATCGGCTCAATTGGCTTCAGCCGCACGAGGGCAACATCATCGATTTCCTCTATCGCAACCGCGCCTCTCAGACCGCTCCCATGCCCGTCGCGGCCGCGGCGGGTTAGGTCGACGGCACCACGTTGCTGCCGCGCGGGCGGCTGAGTGAATGAAGTGGGTCGCTGCGGTCATCCGGGTTGCATGGTCGCATCATTTCGCGCGTTGCCGGGTGCCGGCTGATGTCATGGCCGGCCTCACAAACTCGGCCACGGTGGGACCACGGGCGTTGACCCTGCCTTTTGGTGGCTATACTGGTGATCATCGCGACTTTTGAACGATCGATGGTCTCATTGCGTTGGGCATCTCGCCGTTTCGCAAACGAGAGGCGTCTGGGTCAGTGTTCGCGATGCTTTATCGCCCTCCGCCCGACCAACGCGCCGTTGGCTAGGCTTTCCTCCCGCCACCCGCCCGTTTGGTGCACCTCGCCCATGACTTTCCTCTCTCGAGTGTTGCTAGTTGGCGCCTGCGCGCTGCCCTTTTGCCAATCCAGCACCCACGCCCAAGCGTTTCGCTTTGAATCCGGTGATGTCGTTGCCATCTTTGGAAACGGTTTGGCTGATCGAATGCAGCACGATCCGTGGGTCGAGACCGCATTGCAGAGTCATCTCAAAGGAATGCGAGTTCGTTTCCGGAACATGAGTTTCTCCGGCGACATTGTGAACAAACGACCGCGTAGCAAAGGATTCACCAACGACGAAGAATACCTCGATCATGTCCAACCGGATGTTGTATTCGTGTTCTACGGTTACAATGAATCCCATTCGGGACCTGCCGGTGTGGACGCATACCGCCAGGAACTCATCAAGCTCGTCGAGCGATACTCCAATCGCCGCGCCGTAGCGGGCGACGACCTCCGTTTCGTCTTGTTCAGTCCCATCGCCTACCAGAATACGGGCAACCGATTGCTGCCCGACGGAGCTGATCTAAACGAGAATTTGTCTCTCTACACCGATGCCACCCGCGCCGCGGCCAAGGATTCAGGGGCATGGTTTGTTGATCTGTTCACACCAACAAAGCAACGATTTGAATCGAGCGCCGAAAAACTGACGGTCAACGGAATTCATCTCAACGAGCGTGGTTACCGAGAGCTGGCCTCCATCATTGTCGAAGAACTCTTGGCGAAGACCGTGGCCGCAGACGAGCATACGCAATGGATCTACCAAGCTGTCCAAGACAAAAACTGGCATTGGCACAATCGGTATCATGCGACCGATGGTAACGACGTCTGGGGATCCCGTTCAAAGCTGACATTCGTCGACGGGCAAAGCAACGCCGAGGTGCTCAAGCACGAACTGCGGATGTTGGATGTCATGACGGCAAATCGAGACGAGGTCATTTGGGCTGCCGCCGATGGCGTTCAGCTGGAGGCAGACGATCGCAATGTTCCCGCCCCCATCGAGGTTGTCTCCAACATTGGAGGCGGCAGCAAGAGTTCCAATGCGGACAAGGAAGGCTCCCTTCGATATCGAAGTCCAGAGGAAAGTCGGGCGAGCATCCGCGTACCGGAGGGTTACCGACTGAATGTGTTCGCATCCGAACAGATGTTTCCTGACTTAGCCAACCCGGTGCAAATGCAGGTCGACACCAAGGGCCGACTGTGGGTTGCCAGTTGGAACACATATCCCAAGTGGGAGCCGCTGAAGCAGATGAACGACAGCCTCATGATCTTGGAGGATACCGATCAGGATGGCGTCGCGGACCAACGAAAGATCTTTGCCCACGTTCACAATCCACTAGGTTTCGAGTTCTGGAATGATGGCGTGCTGGTGACCTCGGGTCCCGACTTGCTGTACTTGAAGGATACCGATGGTGATGACAAAGCGGATGTTCGCTTCCCCATCCTGCAGGGTTTGGGCACCTCCGACACGCACCACGCGGCGAACAACCTCGTCTATGGACCCGACGGTGGCATTTACTGGCAGAGTGGTATTTTCCTGGTGCACAATCACGAAACACCATGGAAGAAGAATCTAAATGTCGGCGGCTCAGGGATGTATCGCTTTGATCCGCGAACGTTTTCAATCACTCCTCACGCCGCCAACTCACCCAACCCACACGGTACGAGTTTCGACTATTGGGGTTATTGCTACGCCAACGACGGCACCGGCGGTCGCTCGTATCAGGTTCGTCCGGAAGCCAACGGTTTCAAGATGCACCAGCTGTTGGCCAAGGAATTTCGTCCGGTGGCGGCCAACGCCATCTTGTCATCGGACCACTTCCCCGACGAAGTCCAACAGGACTTCCTCATCTGCAATACGATCGGTTTCCTGGGCGTCAAACAGTACGACCTGGATCGCGACGGCGACAATCGCCAGCGGAAGTTGGGAGAGGTGTGGGGAACGCCGGGGATCGAGTTTCTCAACAGTGACGATCGCAATTTTCGACCGACCGACGCAATCGTCGGCGAAGACGGTGCCTTATATGTCTCGGATTGGCACAACGCCATTATCGGGCACATGCAACACAATATTCGCGACCCCAATCGGGACCACGCCCACGGACGCATTTTTCGATTGACCGTTGAAGGGCGACCTTTGCAGGAGCCGGTCGCGATTCATGGTCAACCGATTGAAATGTTGTTGGAAAATCTGAAACACCCCGTTAACGGGGTCAGGCATCGAACGCGAATTGAGTTGAGCGGCCGGAACTCCGATGCGGTGATCGCGGCCGCACAGGAGTGGGCAAAAGACTTCGACCCCGACGACGAGTTGGAAGCACACTACCTGTTAGAAGCCCTGTGGCTGCATCAGCAGCACCACGTCCGCAATGAACCCCTCTTGGAGAAACTACTTGGGTCAACCGTGGAGCATGCCGTGATGGCGGCGAGGACCGTCAAGCACTTTTGGTTCAACGTCAATCCAACCGAGGCGGATCAGTTTGTCGCCCCGCCGGCATCTCACTTTGTAAAGTACAAGGCACCGGAGCACTTCAGCCGCGAGGAAGGACGCGTCTACAAACTAGGATCCGAGATCTACCAGCGAGAATCGCACTGCGCGACTTGCCACCTTACGCACGGGAAAGGCAACGCCAACGTTTATCCACCGTTGGTTGCGAGCCCATGGGTACTCGGTGACAAGGACCGGTTGATCAAGCTGACCTTGCATGGCTTGTGGGGAAAGATGGTCGTCGATGGAAAGTCTTATGACCCGGCGCGAGGCGTGCCTCCGATGACTGCGTTTCGATCTCTCCTGAAGAATGACGAACTGGCGGCCGTTCTCACCTTCGTTCGCAACACTTGGGGCAACAAGGGATCGATGGTCCATGCGGACGAGGTGCAGCGTGTGCGAGAGGAGTCAATCGCGAGGACCACGTTTTGGACGCCTGAGGGATTGTTGGCCGAACATCCGATGGAGCCTCAGTATCAAAGCGAACAAGCAGTCGAGCAGTTTTCCAACGAGGAACTCGAATCGGAGTTGCTCGCCATCAGCGCTTCGACATTGGCCCAGGTGGCCATGGAGAAAGGCGACGCGAAGCGAGGTCAGAAGTTGTTCTATGAGTCGTCGGCAGCTTGTTTTGCCTGCCATGATCCGGGAGGAAATGCGCCGCGAATGGGGCCCGACCTCAAAGCACTCCAGACCAAGTTGAGCCCCGCCGAACTGGTCGAAGCCGTCCTACAACCCTCCAAACGCATCGATCGAGACTTTGCACAGGTCAGCGTTTTGACGTCGGATGGAAAAATACAAACTGGCCTGAGGGTTTCTGAAAACGATGACCAGTTCGTGCTTCGCAATCTCGCACAACCCACCCCGATCGTGATCTCGCAAGACGACATCGAAGAGGTGATGGATTCACAAGTCTCCATGATGCCCGCCAACTTGGCACGATCACTTGCGAATCGTCAGGAGTTCAACGATCTGATGAAGTACGTGATCGAAGTTCGAATTCATTAGTCCTTCCGCCGGTTTGGAGCGGGAGGCGGGTCAACCAGCGGCGCCCCGAATGGCTCGGGATCGAGCCGATGGAGTCACAGCTCGGCGCGTGAACCAGTATCATCGTTGATCTGTGCTCACCATCCTCACCTCCGAAGGGGACCCAAGTGAATCGTGCCGCATCGTATCCAAGTACCGCGTCGATAATGGAAGCTACTGCCGAACAGCGAGGAGTGTCACCGCAAGCGACCGTCCGACCATCGATCAGGGAGGATCAACGTCCATTCACGCTCGATCAGGAATTGAAGCCGTTTTGTCGTTGGGTCGGCGACACGGTTTGGGTCCCCCCAAAGAACGCGAACCGAGAATTGGCACAGGCGATCCGACGAGAGCATCATCCATGGTCATCCGAAGCAAAGCGATGGTCGTCTGTCGTTCAGCAACACCGAGATCAGTTCACGCAAGTGCGAGAGATCGAACTCGAGGAAGCGTCGATCCGCTTGCCCAAGGGACGATTGTTTGTTTCCGTGACCCAACAGAAGGATTTTGACACGATCACTGATCGCGTACCCGCTTGCGTGCAGACGCGGCTAGACGAGTTCCTTGATCGCCCAGGCCGGCGACAAGACGTGAATGTGTTCTACCTGAAGCCTCTTTGCGTTGAGGTCGACGATCAGCTTCTGTTCACGAGCCGCGAAGATCTAGACGCGGCCGTTTCTCAAGTACGGCAGGCGGTGATGGCCGAACATCGACGCCAATACATCCAAGGACTCCCCAAACGGTGCGCTGTTGGTTTGGTACACACCATGTTCGCCGCGCCGATGGCCATGGGGCGTCGTGTCATGCGGCGGCGACGCAAGGCTTTGGAGGACTACCGGGCAAAGCTGGAGTTTCAGCGACGCAAGACCGCATTGAGGGCCATGCGAACGCATCAGCGCACCCGCACCGATGGCTGCACGTACGACGAGATGCTCGCACTGACCAACCCGCTGCAGACCGAAGACGTCGTTCGACACTATTGCGAACAACAAGAACTCTCACGGGACCGACAGCGACAGATGATTCAATTGGCGACGGGGCAGCAACACTGGTTCTTGACGTTGACAGCTGGTCTCACTGCCATGGGGGTTGCGACGGCGAACCTGCTCTACGCCGCTCCGGCCGTCGCGGTTTGCGATCCGGCGTTCGTCGCTCAAGTACCTGGATCCAATCAACTGCTCAAAATCGGGCACTTTGATGAGATTGCAGGCGTCACGCACGTCGAAATTTGATCTTCTGTGTGATCATGAGCTCTGGCCCACAGACTGGACCGAGGACGAAGCAAGGCGAAGAAACGAAAGTCCCTGCCGAGGGGCAACTCAAAACATACCACCGGTAGCATTGGAGCTGATCGATCTTTCTGTGGTCATGCATGGCACACTCATCGTTGCGAAGCATTCGCTGAGCATCGATGGTGGCGCGACATCTCGGTGATTTCTTCCTGACTGTCGCATTGGTTCAAACCGAAAAATCGACTGCCGGCTACCATCGGAAAAGACTCCACTCGAACATGATGGGAGGCAGGAATTGAAATTTCGCTACGCCATTCTTGTGTGTCTCTGATGGCGCCATAACGCTGGTTTCTTACGAAGGTACCGGACGCGACCAAGATGCCGTGGGGGCACGCGATTTCGCGTAACGCGGTGATGTCAAACGAGAATCGGATCGATTCCCCGGACAAGTTCGATTCTCGACAATTGGGTCATCAGCAAGGTTGCTGTTTCTGCTTGGCTTGCTCGCTGATGGAGATCTTGGAAGTGGCACGCGACAATGAAGTCGTTTGGAAGTGCGACGACGTCTGAAAGCGAATCTCCATCACTTTCGTCTGCGAAGGACCAACGGACAGAATCTGCGAGGGCCCGCACTCAAACCGACCCATTGGTTTGCGATTTTAGATGATGAGCCATTCCCTCCTGAGAGCACGTCCCAATTGGAGCGAGACGGATCCTCATCAGGCCCGAATCACGCCGGAGATCAACTCAGCAACCCGGTGGTTTCCGCGACGGCTGATGGAACGCCCAATAAATTTGTCTCCGAGACGTTTCAGGATCAATTCGTCACCACCACTGTGGGTTCTAGCAATTCGCTCGGTTCATCGTTGTGAGCGTCGTTGCCGCTAGAGAACAGTTGAGCGTATTTCCCATAGCCCTCGGCTTCGAGTTGATCGGCGGGGACAAACCGGAGCGCTGCCGAATTGAGGCAGTACCGAAGTCCAGTGGGTTGCGGACCATCGTCAAAGACGTGCCCGAGGTGAGAATCACCGATTTTGGAACGAACTTCAGTCCGAGGCAGGATCAGCTTGTAGTCAGCCCGCTCGACGACTCGGCCGGCTTCGATCGGCTTCGTAAACGAAGGCCACCCGGTACCCGACTTGTATTTGTCTCGCGAACTAAACAGAGGCTCGCCCGAGACCACATCGACGTAAATGCCATCGCTCGAGTTTTGCCAGTAAGCGTTGCGAAAGGGCGGCTCCGTTCCATCATCCTGGGTCACTCGAAACTGAAGATCCGTCAGCTGAGCCCTCAACTCCTCGCGGGATGGCTTCTGGAACTCAATCCCTCCGCGTGCAGCGGGAGTGTAGTCGCGATCGTCTCCCCAAGCTTCATCAAGAAACTGATCTCGACCACTGCGGAATCGGTAGTACTTGTATTTCAATGGGTGCGTCTTGTAGAAGTCCTGGTGGTAGTCTTCCGCAAGGTAGAACGTTTTTGCGTCACGCACTGGAGTAACGATCTCTGATTCGAAACGCTCGGATTCAACTAAACGGCGACGAGACGCTTCCGCGGCATCCCGCTGTTCTTCACTGTTGACAAAGATTGCTGAGACATAAGACCTTCCGCGGTCGACAAATTGGCCTCCGTCATCCGTGGGATCAATCTGACGCCAGAAAACCTCCAATAGATCAACGTACGCGATTCTCGACGGATCGAAGGAAACCCGAACGGCTTCCACATGTCCGGTGTCTGTATGGGAAACTTGTTCATAGGTCGGGTTTTCGAGTTCCCCACCCGCGTAGCCCGAGTCGACCGCGATCACGCCGTCGAGGTTTTCGAAGGGCGACTCCATGCACCAGAAGCATCCTCCGGCGAATACAGCGGTATCGAGCTGCCCGGAAATGGGCATCGTCTGCGCGTGAGCGGTATCGACTTGCTTGAGACTCGGGAACCAATAAATTGCTGCGGACGATGCAGCGACAAAAGCAAGAATTTTCCAGGACCTCGTCATGAGAACGTCTCCAATGAAATGCGTAAGTGATGACGGTTCTTTGGACGATCCCAGGTCAAGATCTCTTACCCCGCAGTGCTCGATTTGTGTTCATTCTTGACGGAATCGATGATCGCCTGCAGATCAAACGTTCCTTGTTCAATCGAATCAAAAACGGACTCATGAATGGCTTTCTTGTCGTGCTGTTCCAGTTGAAGAAGAACATCATCAATTTCCGCTTGACTCAGGCCCTGCTCCACAAGGTGCTTCATAAGAACTTCATCGTTTCGCATGCTCATCTTTGGTTTCTCCGTTGAATGGAATGGATCGCAAGTGTCGTGGGAACGCGTGGTCTGTTTGAATGCTTTGCCGAGAGCAGTGTTTGCGATTTAGTCTGATCGGGTTGTTGCGACGTTGGCCAGTTTACATCTTTCACTGCGCGGTGATCGGAGCGCATCGAAGCAGCCCGACTCTTGAGAAGCCAGGCTGCACGATTTTCAGTCGATGCTCGCGGTTTCGGCGAGCAGTTTTTGCACATTCAACGACGCGAGCCGATGCACAGCGTCGATTCAGTTACGCGACCAATGCGTCATGCAGAACCTCTTTCGAATGAACGCCGCCGAGTTGTGTCTTGAGTTCTCCATCACGAATCACGGCGAACGTGGGGATCGACTGAATCCCGTACTTCGCGGCCGTTTCCGCTGACTCGTCAATGTTGATTTTGACGACAACAGCATCGTCTCCCAGGTCGCTCGCCAGTTCATCAACGACGGGTCCCATCATACGACACGGGCCACACCAGGGTGCCCAAAAGTCGACAAGAACTGGCTTGGTTGAATCGAGAACTTCCGTTTGGAAGGTTTGATCATTGACGGTTTTAGCAGGCATGCTCTTTCTCCTGGTTTGGTTGATTGATCGTTCGGACACTTGTCTGAGCATGTGACGCCTCCATGGGCGAATTTCTTACCTCTGGTTTCGGAGGGATGTCTTGGCGGCGTGTTTCGACGAGTCCAGGATTGGCGTGAGCATGACCTTGTCCATGTCCGCGAAGTTGACCAAGCCCGACTTCGATCGCAGTTGCACGGAAACTGGATCAGCCGAATCATGGCCAATCGTGCCGACGGATACTCCGTTAACGGTAAATCGCATCCTGCCCGTTTCTCGGTAAATCAACACCTGCTGGAATCCTGACTCACCGACCGTTGGCAGCTCGAGGATTTGATTTGGTTGACCTTTGCCCAAAGTCAACGGTGAATCGAACCGTGCTTCGGATTGCGAGATCTGCAAACGGGCGATCGGCTCGTTTGCGTCTTCCGAAAAAACGGCCAACTCAGCGCTGGCGTTCGCCGATAGGTTCACAGCAACCCGAAATCGAACATTGCTTCTCGACGACCCGTCGATTCTAAGTGGAATCGTCATCCTGGCTCCTTCCTTTCCGACCAGGACGCGACTGCCATCGGCGGCGGAGCCGGCGAGCCAACTCCCCGACTGGCGGAACAGCGGAACACTACTGCCGTTGAATAACGGTTCGGGAAATCCATCGACGACCCACTGGTCACCATGAAGCTGTCCTGCCGGAACCGGATCTGAATTGCCAAGAACGAAGAAGAGTCCTCCGCCCGTTGCCAAAATCGCGATCACACCGAACAGCCAAATCAGGATAGATCTCCGACCGATCCAGTAACGGATCGTCCCCATCCAGTTGGGTCGAAGTCCAGACGTCGCACTGGCATGCTTCAATCGGCGTCTTGACGCAGACCTGGCGCTGGCTACCGATTGAGTGGCCTTGGCATCATGCGATTGGTGATCTCTGACTGAATCTAGATCGGCAATCAATTGGTCAATTCGTTCGATCAGTACCTCGTAGGTTGATATTCGAGCGTCCAAATCCGCCTCGGTCATTTCCAAGAACAGCGAACGCGACGCGGATGAAACACGACGATCCAGTTCATCTCGCCAACTCTCGTCGCCGATGGACTTTCGCATGATCGTCCGCATGGGCGAATGGCCGGTGCAAGGCGGAAATCCCGTCAGCAGGTGGAAAACCGTCGCGCCAAGGGAATAGATGTCCGCACGTTGGTCGACGTGAGTATCTCTCAGCTGCTCCGGCGCGACGTAGGCCGGCGTTCCCAACGAAACGCCCGTCGCAGTGATTTGATTGGAATGATCATCAAATGCCAAACCAAAATCAGCGACCTTTACCAGCGGGACTCCTGACGGAAGACTGGTACCCGTTGGTGGATCGCACAACAACAAGTTGGCCGGCTTGATGTCACGGTGGACGATTCCATGGTCCGACGCATGAGCGAGTGCGTAAGCGACTTGGCGAGCGAGTTGCCAGGCAGTCAGCTCCGGAATCGCGCTGTTTTTCTCGATGAACTCTACCAAGGTTTCACCCTTGACTAGTTCCATCGTGATACAGAACCGCCCCTGGTAGAAGCCACTATCGATCGCGGAAACAATGCCCGGATGTTGTAGTCGAGCGATGGCGTGTGCTTCTCGCTGGATACGCAAACCAGCTGTCGCCTTTCCTTGCCGAACTTGCGGATGGATCGTCTTTAAAGCAACGTCTCGATCGAGTGCGATCTGGCGTGCGCGGAAGACCATTCCCGCGGCGCCACAGCCGAGCAATCCCGTCAGCTCGTAACCCGGCGCAAGGCCCTTGGGATTGGAAAGTAACCCAACGGCTTCTACTTCATGTGTTTGAAGAATTGATAACCGAAGCGCCGCATCGGACGCATGGACATCATGCTCGTTGGCGAACGATACAATCAGATCGGCGTGTTCGTCACCGATCAACCCATGCTGTCGGGCAATGGATACAAAGTCAGCCATGTCATCGGCCCGTTCCTCGCCATCCAAATCCAGAGTCCCGCTAGTCGCTAATCCCATCATGGCTCTTCGACCGAGCTAAGGAGCGCCAACATCGAAGCGATCGACGGTCTATCGGGGGTCATGTCGACGCCAACGTATGCCAAGCGAACGTTTCCCTGTTTATCGATAATGAAAGTGGATGGATGGGCAAGATTCGATGCGATTTTGAAGTAGCTGACGGCGCTAAGGTCTTCGTCCAACACAAGGGGAAAGGGGATCTGCTGAACCTGCGTCTTCTCAGTTGACGTGGCCGCTTCGATGAACTCATCCAGGTGATCGCGAGCCCCCGGGTACACGACCAAGACTTCCGTATCCAGTTCAGCGAACTTGTCATAGTTTGCGACAAGGCGTGAGGTTTGAGTCTTGCAGAACGGGCAAAGCATTCCGCCCGCAAATCCTTCCGTGAAAACCAACACGACGTTCTTTTCTCCAAGATACCCCTGCAGCGAAACGCGATTTCCTTGCGTATCGAAGAACACCAAGCCTTCGAGACCCTCGGGTATCGGAACGTTCGACTGGACACTGTCTTTGAAGACGATCTCCGACGGATCAGGCATGGCCGCGGGCAATGTCGAGCTGGGCAGACTCGCTGTTGAACCCGATACGCTGGAGACTTCGCTCTGGCCGGAGCTGGACGATGGCTTCAACGTACATCCAGACAGAATCACGGCCCCCGATAGCACGAAAACGACTGAGAAGGTCCTTAAAAAAACTCGGCCCACTCGATCCTCGCGGACCTTGAAAAGCGGGGTTCGTCTTGGCTTGAGAGCACCCTCTGAGAGCATCTTCAGAGTTGACCTGATGATCCGGGTCAATCGTTTCCAAGACGAGAGCCCCGTTAACGGAGCGTTATCTGTTGGCGCCGACCGGTCCCAATTGAGCACGACCATCTCTATGTCTCCCAAGGCAATCAGATTAGCGATGTCAATGGAATGACCGTTGGCACCACAACACCGACGGCTCTGGCGGGTAACGGCCGCAGGATTCGCTTCCGCATGCGAAGGATCCCGCCGACGGAATCCACTTGGAAACCCACAACGGGACCGCACACTCGATTGCAGATCGTCAATTCGAATCGATCTAGCTGCTGATCTGTCTTTCCTCGCTCGATCCGCGGGCCGAGTTGAGTGCATCAACAAACGGGTCCGGCGAAGCGAACACACCATCCAACAAAATCGGATTTCCGGGATCTCCGGCCGGGAAGACGGCGTAAAACGGTATCGATGCGGCTGAATTGCCGAGTTGCCGTAGCAATGCATCGACCTCCGCATTGGGTTCGGTTTTGTCGGCCCGAATCGCGACGGCGTCACTGTGTCGGATGGCCATCGCGACAGCATCTGTTTCGATCGCAGAGGCTTCGTTTGCTTTACAAGTCAGACACCAATCGGCGGTAAAGTCAACGAAGACCGGTCGACCTTCCCTGACCAGATTCTCCAATAGCTCCGGTGAATACGCTTGCCACTCGATACGATCGCTCGGCGGACGGCCGGACGAGACCAAGCTGAACTCCTCGGAATTTCTTTCAAGCAAACGAGATGCGGCTCGCTCGAATCGCTGCTGCATCACATCTTGTAGCCATCCAAACGAAACGAGAGCAGTGACCGCAATGATGGCCGTCGCGGCAGACCACGCCTTGGCCTGATCCAAAGTTGGGCGATAAGCGGGTGTGCGCGAGGCAAACCATACCGCCAAACCGATGCCCAGTAACAACAACACTGTGGGGACGACAGACGCGACAGGCATGAAGCTCATGAGGTACACGACGGTTGCCAACATGATGAAGCCCATCACCTGTTTGAATGTGACCATCCAGTTGCCTGGTTTCGGTAGGAACCGAATCGTTGACGGAAACATACCCACGACCAAGTACGGACTAGCCATCCCCATCCCAACTGCCACGAACACACTGTAGGTCAGATGGGCCGGTTGGGTGACGGCCCAAGCCAGTGCGGCGCCCAGAAACGGTCCGCTACAGGGTGTCGCCAGAAGCGTACTCAGAATCCCTTTGCTGAATGCTCCGGCGTATCCTTCCTGCTTGGAGGATGGTCCGCTCGAGGCACCGACAAAACCCGGCAGCGGGATTTCCCAGACGCCCAAGAAGCTAAGCCCAAATGCGAAGACGATCGCCGACAGCGTTACCGTGAAGCCCGCACTACTGAATTGCTCCCCCCATCCCAATCCAGCAAAGACAGCCAGCGTTGCCAGAACGATCATCACCGAAAGAAGCCCCGCGGTGTACGCGACATTCATCAGTAGAATTCGTTTGCGATCCGAGTTGGATTGCTGAACGAATGACAGTAGTTTCAAGCCCACGACCGGTAAAACGCAAGGCATGAAGTTCAACAGAAAGCCTGCGACAAATGCCAGTGGAAGCACGGTCAACGCAGACCGAGCTTGGCTCGTCGGCTCGACACGAAGAGCAGCCAGCGAAAACTCGTCAATGGGTTGATCCGTGGCCTCGCTGTGACTGGCGGTTTGACTGTTGTTAGCGAGATTGGTCGCGCCGCCGACTTGCAAGTTGCCACTACCCGAATGATCGCTCGCTTCGCTTTTTGCGAAAGATATTTCGCCCGAAGAATCGGTGGCATCGACGATGTCAGAATTCCCAGGGACATCTTCGAAGGTCGACAAACGCGTCTCGGGATCCAGATGCGCGGTAAATGGGTAGGTCTGCGGCGCGAAACAACGCTGAGCTTCACACGCTTGAGCAAATAAACTACCGGTGATGGTCACCTGCGCCGTTGGATCGCCCAGCTCGACGCCAGCCCGCCATGTCACCGTGCCCTCGTACTCCTGCAGTTCGGTTCCCAGCTGCGGATGCATAACCGTGATCGGATCTCGATCTGGCCGGAGTTCACCGACATCCGTAATGCTTGCCGATGTCTCTGCAACACTGATCTTGGTCGCTAGGAACGGCTTGGCCTGATCCTGTCCGTAGATGTGCAGCCCGTCAGCAATCTTCGCTGTCACGACTAGCTCCGTCTGGTTGGATCGGATTCGTTCAATGGAAGCGGAAACAACAATGTCTGCCTCCTGCAACCGACCCTGAGCGTTGACGTTGGTTAGGCTGGCCGCAAAGACTAGAAAGAAAGTGATTGTGCGAAACATAAAGGAGTCACTTGCTTGTTGAGTGGATGTGTGGATGTGTGGATGTGTGTGGCTTGGATGACGATCAATACAAAGGGGCCGCGTGATCGGGGGAGTAGATCACGCGACCCCCTTGAACATCATTCGATGATGTCTCGATTAGTTGATGACTTGCAAGGAAGTCGGCTGGAGCCAGTCGATCCTGCCTTGCGACTTGACAATGTGCCCTTCGACAGCGAGTTGCTGTCCGTCAAACCGGCTCTTGTAGATCTCTGGATAGTTCGCGTGAGCACCTTCGACGACCGTGACGCGTCCATCTTGTCGCACCACCGCTAAACCAAGCGTGTCGGGTGAACCCAGTGGTGTCACACCAAATTCGCAGGCTGCACAGCCACTGCGACCCACCAAGCGAATGCCGTTTGACTTCACGTCATCCATTTTTCCGATCATGTCTTCGATCTGGGCATCTATTTTGCTTACAAATTGCTCAGGCGACTGCTGAAAGGCAATGGCTTCGTTTGCCGATGGGAACTGATAACGCAGGCCATGGTGAATCACCGTGTGCTCGGCAGTTCCTGGAACGTGCTTATCGGCGTTGACCAAACAAACAGCGCACTCACCGTCGATCGCTAAGTCAGCGTCATTGAATGAATTAGGCTCGGCTAAGAACGCCTGCTTTTCGCTATCGCTTGGAAATAGATAGAGACGCCCGCTGTAAAGAGCCGAGTGACGAACGGAACCTGGGATTCGTTTTCCGGTTTTCGCGAAGCAAACGATGCAATCACCGCCCAGCACCGGCACGTACTTTTGTGGGTTGGCATCAAACTTGGCCTTGATTGCCTGGTTTGGGAACGAATAGGTCACGCCGTCGAAGGTTGACTGAATCGCCGGGTTTCCTTTCTCCCACTGCTTCACCTCGATCACGCACACCGGACAGTAACCATCCAATCCGACTTTCACGTTCATCATATCGGTGTCTTTCATACTCGACACGGAATGGTCGCTCATCTTGTGCTGAGCGTCTGCGGTTCCGGTCAGTGCCGTGGCGGTGATCGCGGTCGCGAACATGGCCAGGGCAAGGCGGCGACGGTTGTTGGTGATCTTCATGGGTCAGTTACCTTTCGAGACGTGTATTGGATTTGAGCTAGAAGATTTCGCAGGACGCGATGTTGTCCCGTGATGACCATGAGACGACGGATCCCGCATCGGACTTACCCGCAGATGCAAATATTTCTGTTCTCCGTCATGGATTCACGGCGAACACCGCTGTCTTCGAGTCAACAGAAAAGGATCCTTCCGAGCAGAGTGGTGTTGTCCACCTAGGTAGCCGCTCTTGATCGTTACAGGACGCCGCTGTGACCGAACCCGTCGGCGCGCAACGATTCTTCGCATCAATCGCTGAACTCGCTTGCGTTTGACAGCGAATCCCAGGTCTTCAAGAGAGTCGACATCGCTTCGATGAATTCCAAGCAGTCGACCCTGCTGACGAACTCTCAATTCGTTGTTCTCGAAGTCGATCGATGTCCTGGCCGAACCGCTGTCTTGGACCGCGCTCATTTGAGCCATTCCAGCCGAGAGTTGAGCCGACCCATTGGCTCGTCAAGGGTGGATCTGCGTAGCGTGCGGCATGCGCTTCTGGACGATTTCAACAATCGTCTCGACTCCCTTGATTACCGCCAAGCCTTCCTTGGCCTAGGAGGAGCGAGTGACTGAACGGGGTTTCCGTACCATTGCTTTTGCTCGGTCAATGGAAGCCGACATTGATTCTGGATTCACCGATCAAAAGTCAAGTTTTCCATCTTGGCTCGTCGTCCGGACATTGGGTTCCACCTCCTCCATCGCACGCAAGCCTTCCAGCAATGCATTGTGTTCATCGGAACAGCATGGACACTGATCAATGTGTCGCTGGATGTTGACAAGCGCTTCGGGAATTTCATTGCCGAGGACTTCGTGTTCAACCAGCTC
This sequence comes from Planctomycetota bacterium, assembly GCA_038748615.1. Classification (GTDB taxonomy): domain Bacteria; phylum Planctomycetota; class Planctomycetia; order Pirellulales; family Pirellulaceae; genus Rhodopirellula. The sequence goes on from JBCDIU010000032.1 coordinate 60,160, forward strand.
GGCAAGGTGTTCGAAACACCCATCACAGTCAATCTCGTCTGGTCGAGATGTCGCAACGTAGCTCAGCAACGCCTTCGTTTCATCTGGTGATAACTTCATGTTTCGTTCCCCTTACGCATAGGCCGCAGCTAGTTCGTCGGCGGAGATGCCTGCCGACTCCAACCCCGTGCGAAGCTTCAATCGCGCGTCGTGAACCAACTTGTAGACCGAATTGCGATTGCTACCTGACTTCTCAGCGATCGCCTCAACGGGGAGACCAGCCAAAGAAGCTCGAATCGCAAATCTCTGTTTTTCGCTCAGTGTTTGCTCGATCATCATCTGCAACTTGGCGACCATTAACTGTCGATCGAACTCCGCCGACATCGTCACATCATCCTCATCGGCCACCTCAAAGGATGCCCCGTCGGACGCAAAAGCATCAATCGATACATCCTGATAGTGTTTGCGTCTCATTTCACTAATTCCGATTCTAGTCGCAACCGTCATCGCCCAGGTCGTAAACCGACTTCGTCCGGCGAACTGATCCAACGAATCCAGGATTTTGACCAGAGCATCTTGAACGACATCCTCTGCGGAATAACCACCACTATAACGCGACGCCATTAGCTTCGTTAATCCACGAACCAGCAAGCGTCTCAGCTCATCGAGCGCCGCATCTCGCACCTCGGGTGTGCCCTTGAGTCGGATGACCCATGGGTCGCTTGAGACCTGAACGGGACGCGTCGCGGATTTGTTGATCGGTTCGATTTCGCTCACGTTGACTCTTTCCCAGCTGCCGTCGGATGCTCGCATAAGCGAAACAGCGTTCAATTTAGAGGCTAACTCGAAACTGGTTCGTTCCAAAGGGATCATACGAGAGCGAATTCGTACCGTCGTTCTTGAGACGCCTTGGAATCGAAGCTTCTTACCCAACTTCGTGCAATTTTCCTGACGCTTCCGTCGAGCAGTCGACTCATCGCTCTTGGTAGCTCAGAAATGGGCTTCACGTTCGTTCATCCGCCGGTTCAGCCGGTTGGCGGAGTTCTGCCTCGATGCGTTGACGTGTCAAAGCGAAGTCAAGGCATCGCGCGTGCCGCTGTCCGACTGAGTACACCACCAAAACTATTTCTTGAGGCAACGGGTAAGTCCGTGTCGGCACAACGCGTCAAACCGAGAGTCTCATTGAAAGTTCTTGATCGCACGGAGCAAATCGATGCCTTCCACCCTAACCAATCCACTGACCGAGTCCTTCGAAGACAGATTCATCGGTCTGTCGGCACATCAATTGCTTCAATGGTCCGTCGATGAATTTGGCGCCTCCTTGGCGGTTTCGACGAGCTTCGGAATCCAATCCTCCGTCATGTTGCACCTAGCAACGATGATCAGCCCCGACATCAAAGTAATTTGGGTCGACACAGGTTATCTGCCACCGGAAACTCTTGCGTACACGGAAACGCTCACTGAACGACTGGGTCTGAATCTGCACACTTACCGGTCTGCGATCACACCCGACGAAATGGAATCACGGCACGGTCGGCTGTGGGAGAGCGAGAACGTCGAGGATTTGCATCTGTATGACCACATCCGAAAAGTCGAACCGATGCATCGAGCACTCGAGGATTTGAATGTTCGAGGTTGGATTTCTGGGTTGCGGTCATCCCAGACTGACTATCGGAAGCGACTGCGGCCTCTAAAGCGAACTGGCGATCTTTATCGCATCTATCCGATTCTGGAATGGAGCAATCGAGATACTTTCTATTACATGCAGGACAACGATCTTCCTCAGCACCCATTATTCGCCCAAGGCTATGCGACGGTCGGTGATGCTCATTCCAGTCGCCCACTCGACGCTGACGACGCAACCGAACGGGACACTCGATTCCGCGGCCGAAAGCAAGAATGCGGTCTCCATATCTCCTGACCCAAATCAACCGACGCACCGGAAACAGAAATCTTCTTTCATCATTCCATCGTCACGGAGTCAACAGCCACATGACGTTCATCATCAATCGTTCAGTGGCACCGAGACTTGTCGCGCCGCGACCGCGGACGATCTCACGAGCCAAAGTTCAATCGAGAATCCAATGGATGCCCACCGATGCACGTCAGAGTTTTCGCAGAACACCCTCAGCCTCATCGGCGATCCACCAGCGGCAATACCGGTAATGGACTCGCGATGGTTGGCGCCGCAAAAGGTCCTGAAGTTATCTTGGCGATGTCCTCGGCGATGAGTGAGAAGCGCCAGAAAGTTGCCCAGGAATTTGGAGCAAAGCTGGTCGAAACGGACCCAACCAAGGGAACTGGAGGAGCGATCGAAGTCGCAGGACAGATGCTTGCTGATCATCCTGACAAGTATTGGATGGCATGAGCAGCGGTGCGGCCATGAACGGTGCGCTCGAATTGGCGGACCAACTCGATGAAGGAGCCATTGTAGTGTTGTTCCGTGATCGCGGTGAAAAGTATCTCAGCACTCCGCTGCTCGACTTACCGGCGAACGCGAAGGATCCTTCTGAGGAGAACGGAATACTACCGGTAAGCGTCGCCGTTGAAAAATCTGAATCTACCGATGCCGATGCAACCAACACCGATCGTTAGCATTTCCCAATCTGATCGCTCGTTCGAGCGGCGGGGTGATCCAAGTGACATGACCAGGTAAATCATGAGCTCAAGCAAAGATCATTCAGTATCGAGCGGATGGCCGTGGATCGCACCGCCCATCCAACGCGGTGAATCAAATGAGTCATCGTCAAAGCCTGATTGTTCGTTGCTCTCTGTGGTAAGGGTTTCGGTGCTTTCACTAGCGCTCCTAACGAGTCTTGCGCCTGCGGCTGCCCAGCAGAATGCGAAACCGCGACCGGCGGAGCATCACAACATGGCCGATTCGTTGAAGGACCGGGTGCCGATTGAAAATTTTCTTGCGTTGGCGGGTCGCGACTCGTCAGCTCGCCTCGAGTCGTTCAAGACGATTTTGGACAACTGGCAGACGAGTGATGCTGGAATGCTCATCGAAGCGGCTCGCTTCACACCCAACAAGGCCACCAGGGACGCCATCCACAAATGGCTGGGGCGAAGGAGCGGACAACAAGATCAAGGCAACCTTGACGAATGGTACAGATGGATTTGGAACCAAGACGTGGAGTTGCATCCCGAATACGCCCTCTTCAAGAAGCACTTGTATCGCCGTATTGATCCACGGTTCGCCGAATACTTCGATAGCAAGCATCCGACGACGATTCGACTCGATGAGATTCGATGGGGCGGAGTGAAGCGGGATGGGATCCCTCCGCTGAGCAACCCAAAGGTCATTCCCGCCCACGATGCATCGTACCTGGATGATTCGGATGTTGTCTTTGGCGTTTCGCTGGCGGGACAATCGCGTGCGTACCCAAAACGCATCTTGGCGTGGCACGAGATGGTAAAAGACCGTCTCGGTGACCTATCCATCAACGGTGTCTACTGCACGCTGTGTGGGTCAATGATCGTCTATGACACCGAAGTGAATGGACAACACTACGAACTGGGAACAAGCGGCTTTCTATACCGATCCAACAAATTGATGTACGACCATGCCACGAAATCCCTGTGGTCGACACTCAAGGGCGAACCAGTCGTCGGTGAATTGGTGGGTCAAGGCATCCAACTGAATTCGCGGCATGTCGTAACGACAACCTGGGGGCAATGGAAAGCCGATCATCCCGACACTGATGTACTGTCTTTAGATACTGGGCATCGCCGTGATTATGGCGAAGGAGTCGCTTATCGACAGTATTTTGCAACCGACAAGCTGATGTTCACGGTTCCCCAGACGGACGGTCGCTTAAACAACAAAGATGAAGTGCTGATTGTTCGACCATCCGGTGCCGAGCCGATTGCGATTGCATCGGAGTTCCTGATACAGAATCCGATCTTTCAGGACCAGATCGGTGACTTGCCGTTCGTCGTCATGACAGATAACGCAGGCGCAAATCGAGTCTACCGTTCAGATGGCAGGACATTCCAATCCACTGGCACGAACACTCCCATCAAATCCGATGACGGCAAGGAATGGACGCTCACCGAAGATGCTCTGATCGCCACCGACGGAACCGAGCGCTTGCGACGAATGCCAGCTCACCGAGCATTCTGGTTCGGATGGTATGCCGATCATCCGAAGGTTCGGCTGATCAAGTAGACCAAGCAGTCGCACGAACCATCCGCGCTTACTTAAGTTCGCCTTGAATCCACATGATCGAGTAACGGATTCATTTGTCTTCCAACGGACATTCTTAGTTGCAGCATCCAAGTCCCCATGGATCAGTAAGGAAAGACTAATCAATCAGAAGCACGGCGGTCTTTGCCGTGAGTTTCATTGGAGATCACCGATCGACGCTGAACACGCCCGTCACCGATCGACCGTTCCGTACGGCTGCTCCTCGACGCGGTCAGAATCAAATGACCAACGTTATCGAACGCTCATTTCTCAACAACCATCAAACGGGAGCAAACATGTTCAACAAGAACACTTTGACACTCATTCCGTTCGCATTCCTAATTCTTTGGTCATCCGAATCAACGCAGGCTCAAGACAAATTAGTCAATCGATTGAACAACCCCATTGAGGTCGGGCTTGTCAATTGGAATCGAGACCTGGACGCCGCACTCGCCCAAAGCAAGAGTACAGGGAAACCAGCGTTGGTGCTGTTCCAGGAAGTCCCCGGTTGTTCGGGATGCCAGAAATTTGGTCGCGAAGTGCTCTCGCACCCATTGATTGTCGAAGCGATTGAAGATGAGTTCATTCCCGTTGTCGTGTTGAACAACCGTTCCAGCGGCACCGACAAACAGTTGTTGGATCGATTCGGCGAGCGCGCGTGGAACTATCAAGTCATTCGTTTCCTTGATGGTCATGGCTCGGATATCGTCGAGCGTAAAGAGCGTGTTTGGTCGGTTGGCGCGGTTGCCTACCGAATGATCCAAACGTTGAAGAAACGAAATCGACCCATTCCCAAATACCTGCAAACGCTTGTTGCGATCAACGACCAAACGTCTCATGAGACCGCCGCATTTGCCATGCACTGTTTTTGGACCGGCGAGTACAGGCTCGGTGGTATTGACGGCGTCGTGGCAACCGAAGCGGGTTGGCTAGACGGTCGCGAAGTCACGCTGGTGAAGTACAACAAGAACGCGATCAACATCGAATCGCTTGCCAGTCAAGCAGCACAGGTGCGATGTGCCGACAAGATCTACACACCCGGCGGCGGGTCCCTAGCGGGATTGAAGGGGGGCAAGCTTGATCGAAGCTATCGAACCGCCTCGCCATCGGATCAGAAGCGGCAGCTCAGTCGAATTCCACAGATCGCGAAATTTCCCGGCATCAACGCAATGCAGTTGACCAAAGTCAATTCGTCCGCGCCAGATGACCAGCAGCGGGCAATGAGTTGGTTGAGTCCCCGGCAGCGTCAACTGCTGCAGTCATCGCCGTAGTTCTCACGCCAAAAACGTCTCGGATCATGTTGGCTGAACTTCCCGATCGCTTCAAAGTATCAACTCGAATGGGAGTCGCAAGACTTGATGCGGCGGAGCAGGTTAACGGATCAAACACCCCACGAGCTATAGTCTGCGGATTCAATCGTTCATCCACGATGGCAAGTTCGAATGGAAGACCAACAAACGGCCGGTGGGCCTGCCATTCCAGATCCGAGCGACGCGACATGAATGCTGATCCATTCGTACGATATGAAGGACTGGAGACGATCAAGCAATCGACCGAGTGAAAGATGCTCTCGGAAAAGACGCGGAGTATTCGCTGGCGGCCGTCTCCTCCGGGTGTGGCTTCTCGGATCAATCGCACATGGGACGGCACTTCAAACGGATTATTGGCGTCACGCCCAAGAAGAGGTGAGAGTCGATTTGATTCTTGGATCGCGTGAATAGCAAGATCGTTCTATAGCTCCGAAAGACAGTTGCCTAAGGTCGCAGATCTTGGCGACGGAAACGCCGTCGATCATACCGATGTCTTTTCAACCGGAGGCTCAACCGCGATGGGACAGAAATACAACCGACTCAACAAAGATCAAGCGGCTCTATTGCTCGTTGATCATCAGTCCGGACTGATTTCACTCGTGCAGGACTTCACACCGGACGACTTCAAGAACAGCGTGATCGCCCTGGCCGACATTGGCAAATTCTTCGACTTGCCGACCGTCATTACAACCAGCTTCGACGAAGGCCCCAACGGTCCGATCGTACCTGAAATCGTCGAACGACACCCCGATGCTCCGTTCATTCACCGTCCGGGACAGATTAACGCCTGGGATAATGAAGATTTCGTGAGAGCTGTCGAAGCTACCGGGCGGAAACAACTCATCATCGCCGGTGTCGTGACGGACGTTTGCGTCGGCTTCGTGACTTTGTCGGCGATTGAAGCAGGTTATGACGTCTTTGTCGTTACCGACGCGTCGGGCACTTTCAACCATACGGTCCAGCAAGCCGCGTGGTCTCGGATGGAAGCGGCCGGAGCTCAGTTGATGAACTGGTTCGGCGTCGCGTGTGAGCTGCATCGCGATTGGCGCAACGACATGGAAGGTCTCGGCAACTTACTGTCGAATCACTTACCGAATTATCGCAATCTGATGACCAGCTACGCGAAACTCCAAGAAGCGAAGAACACATGAGCGACTTCGACGATTCGGACTTGTTCGCTGATTGGCAATCGGAATTGGCCGACTCAGTTGAAGGCGGTCCAGTCCATCGACAATTGCACGGACTCAAAGCATTCTCTCGAGTTGACGGCCGAATCTGACGAAGCTATTCCGACCTTGCTTGTCCAAAATTCGACGCAACATGAAAACGCAACGACCGCACCGGTTCGCCGCCTGGCTCGTCCTCGCCACTGTGGCTTTACATACGGCAGCCTCCCAAGAACCCAACTTGACGGGTCAGCCGAACGACACGTTTGCAGCGGAAGAGATCTTTACCGCCGATACGATTTTGGTTGGCGGCCACATTTACACCAACGTGGAAAGGCAGCCCAGCGCGGAGGCATGTGCAATCGCTGATGGTCGATTTGTACGAGTTGGAGATCGCCATAGCGTCGAAGAACTTCGCGGCGAGACCACGAAGGTAATCGACCTGGACGGGCGAACGGTCATTCCCGGATTGAATGATTCACATCTGCACGCCGTTCGCGGAGGTCGGTTTTATAACCTGGAACTTCGCTGGGACGGAGTGAAATCGTTGAAGCAAGGTTTGGAGATGATCCGCGAGCAAGCCGCTCGAACACCCAAGGGCCAGTGGGTGCGCGTGATCGGCGGTTGGTCGCCGTATCAGTTCGATGAACGTCGCTTGCCAACGGTTGCCGAGCTGAACGAAGTCGCGCCAGACACGCCGGTCTACGTGATGTTTTTGTACAGCATCGGGTTCTTGAATCAAAAGGGTTGCGAGGCGCTCGGAGTCACCGAAGACACGCAGCCGCCCAACCCACAAAGTCGCTATGTGTTCAAGGACGGCGGCGCCGAATTGTACGCTGAACCAAATGCGATGATTCTTTACAAGACAATCGGTGCGTTGCCGGCAATGTCGGTCAGCGATCAAGTCAACTCGACGCGCCATTGGTATCACGAATTGGCCCGATTCGGATTGACCAGCGTCGTCGATGCGGGGGGTGGCGGGCACAGCTTTCCAGACAACTACATCGCCACCGAAGTGCTCGCTCGACGAGGTGAGATGCCGATGCGGGTCAGCGTGTATCTGTTCCCGCAGACTCCAGGTAAAGAGTTCTTCGACTTCCGCCGCTGGCTACAAGCCAACGAGCGCGATTACAACCGTGCGATGCGAACCTTGCACGGATACTCGGTCCGTGGCGGTGGCGAATACTTGGTATGGGCTGCAGGCGATTTCGAGAATTTCCTTTCGCCGCGTCCCGAGCTCGCGTCGGACATGAAACGACAGATCTTGCCGGTCGCTCGTTTGTTGCTGCGGAACAACTGGCCGATCCGACAACATGCAACCTACGATGAATCAATACGGCAATTGTTGGATGTGTTCGAGGAACTGGACCGGACTGAGATTGACTTCGCCGGTCGCCGCTGGGCAATTGATCATGCCGAAACGATTTCGACCGAAAGCATCGAACGCATCAAGAAACTCGGCGGTGGTGTCGCAATCCAAAACCGCATGGCGTTCGCGGGCGAGTACTTCTTGGATCGCTATGGCGAGGAGATCACCGGCCACTCACCGCCCCTGCGAAAACTATTCGACAGCGGCGTGCCGCTAGGCGGCGGTACCGATGCGACTCGAGTGTCGAGCTACAACCCTTGGCTTTCGCTGTACTGGATGGTGTCCGGGAAGACCGTCGGCGGCACAATGCTTTATTCAAAGTCAAACTGTTTAACTCGCGAAGAGGCGCTGAAGCTCTATACGACAGGCAGTGCATGGTTCAGCGGCGAAGACGGCATCAAAGGCCGCATCACACCCGGACAATTTGCTGACTTGACCGTTCTGTCGGACGACTATTTTTCAGTCGAAGAGCAAGCGATCCAAGGCATCGAATCCTTATTGACCATGGTCGATGGGCGGGTGACCTATGCCGCAGAAGAGTTCGCTGATTTCGATCCAGAACTACCCGCTGTGAGTCCAGCATGGTCACCCGCGGCACATTTCAACGGCTATGGCGGAAAGTGACGTGGTTTGGTCGTCCACGACCGAGAATCCAACCCTTGAACAACATTCCATTCACGGTGGAGTCCACTGGGCTATCGAAATGATCACCATCCGAAGGGCAAACGACCGGGGCCACGCGGACCACGGTTGGCTGAACAGCTATCACACATTCTCCTTTGCGAGCTATCGCGATCCACAACACATGGGGTTCCGAAGTCTCCGCGTGATGAATGAAGATCGAGTCGCTCCGGGACAAGGCTTCGGAACGCACGCACACGACAACATGGAAATCGTCTCCTACGTGCTTGAAGGCCAACTGGAACACAAGGACTCGATGGGTAACGGCGAGATCCTGACACCGGGCGAGTTTCAACGCATCTCCGCAGGTACCGGGATTCAGCACAGCGAGTTCAATCCGTCATCGGATGACCCCGTTCACTTCTATCAAATCTGGTTGATTCCAACTGAGCGAGACATCGAGCCGAGCTATGAGCAAAAGCGTTTTCCCGACGATCAGCTTCGAGCAGCTTTGCGATTGGTGGCGTCACCCGACGCGGCGGAAGATTCGATCAAGATCCACACCGACACTCGCGTCTACCTGAGCAAGATGGAAGAAGGCGAGCATGTCGTCGCGACGCTTGTTGAAGGCCGACATGCTTGGCTTCAAGTGCTTCGCGGTTCGGTGTCGCTTGATGGCCGTGACCTTCAAGTCGGCGATGCAGCAGCAGTCAGCGATACGATCAAAGTCGAAGTCGAATCTCGTTCCGATAGCGAAATCATGCTATTTGACCTCGCGTGAGGAATGACGAATCCATGTCAGACCACCGATTGGCGACGTATTCGTAGTTCAAGATCAAGAGATTCGCGAATACTTCATTTACATCGACTGGCACGAACTGTTCACGTCCTAAATCGGCGTTCTCGGAAATGGATTTCCAACATGGACAAGCACATCACGTTCATTGTCCTTTTTTGCTATACGACTTCCGGTTTTGGACAAGATGTTGTCGTTCCCGAGCCGGCAACGTTCGCGATTCCCGAAACGGGACCGATTCGCGAACGCATCAACGAAGAACCCGACGCGGGACTGCTACAGCGTCTGTCGCCAATCGACCCGAATGTCTTGAAAGTCTCCGGCGAGTTTCGGGCGCAGTTCGAATCGTGGAGGAATCGTGAGTTCGGATTCGCCGAAGACGCCGACAACGACTACCTGCTCCAACGTCTTTACCTCGACTTCGAATTTCGTCCGACGGATTGGTTGATGACTCGAACTGAAATTGGCAGTTCGTTTCAGTTTGGCTCTCCTTTCGATCCGTCACCGATCGACGAAGACCCGGTCTATTTTCAGCAATTGCTCGCTGAAGTCACGATGCTTGAAGGCGACCGAGGGCGATTATTCTCGACTGTCGGACGTCAAACGTTCTCGCTCGGTTCGGGCCGTCTGGTTGCCACACGAAACGGGCCCAACATCCGTCGCAGCTTCGATGCCGCTCGGTTTCAATTCGACAATGAAGCGTTTGCCTCACAGTGGCTGTTCGGTTCCGACGTCCGTTTTGGCGGTGACGCTTTTGGCGATGAAATCCGCTCGGATCGTTTGTTGTGGGGCACCTACAACACGTTGAAGGCTGGTCCCGATTCGCTCCTTCCTGGCAACGGCGGTCTCGATCTGTACTACCTTGGCTATCGCAATGTCGACGCTGTATTTGATTCAGTCGCCGGCGACGAGCGGCGACATTCGTTTGGTTTCCGCGCGTTCGGCTTATTCGGCCTCGGCAATCGGTGGGACTACAACATCGAGCCACTCATTCAGTTCGGCACCATGGGCGAACAGGACATCTTGGCCTACACGGTCGCCAACGTCATCGGCTACACGTTCGACGACGCGCCGATGCGAACCCGGCTAGGGGTCAAGTTCGATGTCATCAGCGGCGATGACGACCCGAACGACACTCGGCTCAACACGTTCAACGCACTGTTCCCGAACAACAGCTACTTCAGCGAAGCCGCCGTGTTCGCACCGGCCAACTTGTACGACTTGAACCTGAGCGCTCAGCTCGAAGTCACCGAGAAGGTAACACTCGTCGTCTTATGGGACTTTCTTTGGCGATACAGCACGAACGATGCGATCTACGTTCCGCCGGGCGTTCCCGCGATCGCCGGAACCACTTCGGACGAACGATTTATCGGAGACACCCTCTCCATCGCGGCCGAGTGGCGACCTGTCTCGTCGATTCACGCCACCGCGGCCTACGTCCATTTAGAATCTGACGCCGCGATCACGGCTGCCGGAGGTCGACAAGCGGACTTCGTCTTATTGTGGGCGACTTGGTTCTTCTAGTTCGTCATCGCATTTTTGATTGATCCGCCGGGTATTGATCGAACGCCAGCTTCCTACGATGTGAGTGCCGATCGCCAATCAGACTGACCAAAACGCTGACCGACAGCCTCGGAAGGATAACCCGGGAAGCGAAGAGCCCTTTGATCCTTTAAACTGCCCGTCTCATCCATCCGATGGGTTCATCCAATCGTTTTCTCGCTGGTGCCTCTTGCGCGCCGGAATCGGCGTGAAGAGTGCCGCAATCCAAAGCAGGATCGCCGCGACAGATACTCGGCGTCACTGTCGCATCGGCCTTGTCAATCTCGCTCTTTCGGTACGGTTTCATCTACACTGAGTCAACAGGGTTACGCCGGGGTGTAATTTTCCAAGATGATTCGATTGGCAGTTGAGGCAAGAACGCATTCCGGCCACCAATGGGAGCTCCTGGCGGCGATTGTTGGCATGCAGATGGGCCAAAGTCTGCTTTCGGCCGATAGCGTCGTCCAACGCACGGTCTTTAACCTGCTTTTCCTGGTCATCGTTGTAGCCGCCGTTCGAGCGATGTCCAACTCGCATCGTCGCGCCATGACGGCGCTGAGTGTCGGGGCAATGGCGTTCATTCTTGCGTCGATCGCCGACTACCGCGCCAGCGATGTCCTGGCGGTCTCGACATGTTTTTGCTATCTGCTCGTTTTTGGCATCTTGGCCGAGACCGTCAGCCGAAGTGTGTTCCGATCTGGCCGTGTCGACTTGGACCGGATCGCTGGTGCCGCCACCATCTATCTCTTGATTGCCATGATGTTCGCGGTCTTATTCACCATGCTGGAGATTCTCTCTCCGGGGTCGTTTCACCTCAACGTCGATTTGGAGGGCGATCGTGGTGGGTTGAATCAGATCCGACTGGGTGAACTGACGTATTTCAGTAATATCACTCTAACGACGCTTGGATACGGGGATGTCGTGCCCGTGAGTCGTCCGGCAAGATCACTGGCCGCACTCGAGGCCATCATTGGCCAGCTCTACATGGCGATTGTCATGGCGCGTTTGGTTGGGATGCACATCGCCAATCTTGCCACCTCGGATCGATAGGCAACGCCGGTTTCCAATCCGTGTTCCGCGTAGCTACAATCGGGGGGAAGAATATTTTCTTCCCAACGATCACGTTGATTCGATGCGGTGTTGAGATCGAGTCCCTGGGGTTCACGGCAGTTCGCTGGCGTGCCCGATGTGCGTTGACCAAGCCAGCAAGCAAGCGATCATTCCTCTGGGTGATCTTCGCCAGCGAGCGACATTCGTTTCCATCGAGAACGAACCTCCGCCGAATGACTGCCACCGGCGGTCCCTTCGCGCCCCAGAGAACTGATTGTGGGATTTCCTATTGAGATCGTGGACGTCGTTATGAATCGAACCAAATGCTGGATGGTCTGCCTGCTGCTGAGTGGACTTGGTGGCTCGGCGTTGTTTGCCGATGCGACGCAAAAAAATGAAAACACGTCTCTGGGCGACCCAGGCTTGCACGTCTCCTTTGAATTGAACCGGCCCAGGGGTCGCGTCTATCGAAAACCCTACGTTGCCGTTTGGCTGGAAGATGACGACGGGTTTCCCGTAAAGACCGGGGTACTCTGGTGGATGACCGAACAGCCTGGGCCTCGTTGGCATCGTGATCTCACCCGCTGGTATCGAAATGATCGGCTTCGGAAGTCTGTTGAGAAGACGGATCTGGTCGATGGGATTTCAGGTGCGACGCGGGGCCCCGGCCAATACCAAACCCACTTCGACGGGACCGACAATGCCGGGAAGAGGCTGCCCAACGGAAAATACTTTCTGTGCCTGGAAGCGGCACGGGAGAAGGGGACGTATAAGATCATTCGACATCCCTTTGTCTGGTCGGATCAGCCAATCGCGTCGACCGAGTTGAGCGGGAACCTCGAGATTTCCCAGGCCTCGTTTAGCTTGGTTCCGCTCGCCCCTGAATGAACGGTGTATCGATTCGTAAACGATCGACACTCTATCGAAAGTCGGCGGCGACGATTCGGTGGCTTCACATCTATTTGTCGATGTTGGGCTTCACCGCCTTGATGTTCTTTTCACTGACCGGCATCACGCTCAATCACCCCACTTGGTTCGGCGCCAGTGAGCAGCGGATCGTGGATGAGGACGGGCAGCTCCCCGTCGACTGGATGGAGGAAGACTCCGCAGCGGGAATCAACCAGTTGATGATTGCGGAACACTTGCGTCAGGAACACTCGCTGCGGGGTCGCGTGACCGAATTCGAGACCAGTGAATTTGATGTCATGGTCGTTTTCAAATCGCCCGGGTATGCCGCGGACGTGTTCATCAATCGAGATGACGGGCGCTACACGGTTACAACGATCA
>JBCDIU010000033.1:0-68660 GCA_038748615.1 Planctomycetota bacterium
ACGTCCCAAGTTGGCTGACTTTGATCGCCGCACCGGGCTGAAAGTCCACGCTTGTTCAACGCGGAAGAACTCGAGCGTACCCTCGCCTCACCTCGCTCGACCTTGCCAAGGAAGGATGGATGAAGATGTGTCGACACCAATGCACCCTTCTAAATGCAATGAAATTGCAAAAAAGGAGAATTGGATCCTTGACTCTTTGCCACACCGTAGCGATCGTACGGCGTGAGTACGCAGCTCTTCCTCGAACACCCTCTTGAATGCACCAGCCCATTCGCTTTCTGATTGCCTTCTCACTCAGCGGCCTGATAGCCTTCGGGGGGGTGCCCGCGTGGATACACCACGCGGATTGCGCTCATTGTGAAGATGGATCGTCATGCTCATCGGGGCACAACGCGGAACAGCCTCAGAGCGTTCGGGCTCACGGATGCCATTATCACGACACGGCCGCCGCAGAGTGTCGTGAGGATGTGGATCAAGGCTCTGGCAAGCCGTTTCAAAACGACGGTCACGATTCCGAGACATGCTTGCTGTGCCAATCATTGCTTGCCCCCGGTGGGGCGCTACTGCTCGGCATTGATCTCAGTTGTGATCGGTCGCTTAATGTATGGGCACCGCTCAGAATGGAAGCAGCTGTGGCGGCGACCTCGAATGAGGTGACGAAATCAAGAGGACCACCCTCCTCGATCGCGTAGTGCTTCCTCCTCGACCCCATCGGTGATTGCCTGCAAGGGCATTGACTCAGTGGGGTGGACGATCGTCAGGAGTGTCCCGTCGTGTACGGGGTCGTTGGTCACCGGTCCGACCAACCCGATCGATGGCTTGGTCACGACGGGTTTGCCTGATAACAAGACCGACGCCTGCGTTTATTGGGGCTTCCCTTCGCGTGACTCTTCGCACGCACAACCTACTCAAAACAATTCGAAATCACGTCATGGCGATTTCGACTTCGCGCGGTTCGGACGGCCGCTGCCACGCGAGGAAACGGTCAGGCGGCTAAACCATTTTTCTCTACTCGTTTTTTCCATCAAAGGGGAGAAACCACTATGCGTAAGCTTCACTTGCGTAAGAACCGTCGCGGCCAAGGTTTGGTCGAGTACATCATCATCGTCGCTGCTGTGGCCATGATCTCATTGGCTGCCGTTTCGATGTTCGGCCACAAGGTCGCTGACCAGTATGCCGTGGGTGCGGGTATGTTGCCCGGTGCTCACAGTGATGACAACATTCCGATTGCCACGGGCTTCTTCGCCGGCCTGACGGGAGATACCTCGACCGGTCTCACCGGAAATGGTGCGGTCAGCTGGGGCAACATCACGGGTTCAACCAGCACGGTTTCGCTGGTTAACAACGTGATTGCCAACGGCGAAAACGGTGGCGATGCGTTCGTCGCTGAGTGATGTGATTTGATGGTCGCGCGACGGCCCTTGCTTCGCGAGGGCGCGTCCGCGGCCTTTTTCGAGCCACTCCGGCTGCGAAACCATGAGGACTCCGTCAGGCTCAGGGCATACCAAGGAGGCAAGGAATTTCATGGCCATTCCAAAGCTGGGTAGCTGACCCGTTTTCACATTGCGCAACGGCCCGAAGCGTTGGTCAAGATAGCACTCGGGGGACGCCATGGGTCGATGGTGCGAAAAGGGCTTCACGGTCGACGCAGGCGATTAGAATCAGCTCAATGGGGAGGAATCCTCCACCATGAGTAGCCGCATTCGCTTGGCGCGGTTGCGTCCTTCCCATCCCTCTTTATCTGTGACACGTTCGAATGCCATCCCGAAAACGCAGTCCGCGTCGAAGCCCCCTGGCGAATCTGGCTATCGCCTTTGCAGTATTGGGCGGACTCGGGGTCGCTGGCTACGCCATGGCCAATTATTTCGGTTTATTCCAAGCCGAGCCCAAGGTGGCGGCAAAGCCTTCGCGTGAGGGCAAGGTTCCCGTCCCAAAATCCTTGGTGTCCCTCAAGGCTTATGAAAAGGTCCGTCGCGAGGATATCTACGACCGAGAAATCGGAGACGACAGCTATTTTTGGTTGCCCAGGGCGACGGTGGAGGCGAACCCGGACTGGGTCCTGACCGCCGGTGGCATCATTGGTCGCGTTCTGGCTAGCGACAAGCGGCCCGAGTTTGTTTTCTCCGAGAAGGATTTTCTTCCTGAGGGAAGTCGAACGGGACTCGCGGCCGGAGTCCCTGTCGGAAAACAGGGCTTCTTTCTGCAGGCCAGCCTGGTGCCTGGGCTCCGGTTGCTGAAAATGGGAGACGAGTTCGACCTCATGGCGAGCGTGCCGGAAGCATCGGCTGAAGCGGGATCTGAATATGGCTTGCTGATGGGCGGGATCAAGGTGCTCGGAAAGAAGCCGATCCCCATCAACGGCGTTCGGCTCCTGGTTCAGGGCGGAACGATCGTCGCGCTGACCGATGGGAAAGCCATGACCACGCAGGGAGCGATGGAGTTCCCATCCGTCGGTACCCGAGGAAGGGCTTCCGGCGGAGAGCAGATCGCCATCGCGATCGATCCAGAGGAGGTGGTTCCGCTCACTCAGGCTCTGGGTTCCAACTTGACCATCCACGCGGTCGCTCGATCCGGTCAAGAGCTGGAAACGGTTGAACGAGCCGACGAATTGGAGGGGCTGGTTCCGTTCCCGGCTTCGGCCGTGGAGATCAAGGCGTACCAACGAATCACCGCGAAAGACCTGACAGACCGGCAGACCGGCGAACCTCGGCAGTACTATTTTCGCCCCGAGTCAGCTCCCGGGAATTGGATCGGCGCGGTTGATCAACTGCTCGGTCGTGTCGTGCGACGCGACATCGACTCGGGCTATATTTTTTCCGAATCAGATCTCCTGCCCTTGGACTGCGTGATTCGTGAAGTCGTCGCCTATTCTCGGATCGAGGCGGATGATTTGGCCGACCCCAGCAGCAGCGACTTTGTGGGTCGCGTCGTGGCAACGGACCTGCTCCCGGGTCAGCCGGTTCTGGAATCGAACTTGCTCCCTCCGAACGCGGCGCCTGGAATTGCCGGCGGGATCCCTCCCAACAAGATGGCCGTCACTGTGTCTGCGGATCAGATCAATGGACTCGCCGCCCTTTCCCGCGGCGACCTGTTTGACATCATCGGTTCTGCCCCCGTCAACTTGCAGCAACGGCTCGGAGGGGATGTTCAGTTGGTCGGAGGCCTCACGCCCACTCTTTCCGGCCGCGCTGTCAATACGGTCATCGCGACCGAAGCTCTGGTTGTCCAGCGAAGCCATGACCGCGTGACGCTGGCAGTCGATCCAGACGAAGTCGCCGCGCTGACGCGGGCGCTCGCCGTGAAGACCCCCGTGTTCACGATTGCTCGATCCGGTCGCATCCGTGGGAGCGATTCGGGAAGCCCTGCTGATCCGCTGGAGTTCGTCCGCCTTCCACCTCTTCAGTCCGATCCCGACCCGATGACGGACGTTGTCTTACGTGAATCGATCTCCGGAGACAGCAAGAAGGTGATGGCGTTTCGTCGGCCGGTAGAACCATGATCGCGTCGTCGTCTGCACATCGAGAGGTGTCCCATCGCTAACCCGCATTTGCTGGTTTACCGCCAAGATGAACGGGTAGACGAGGAATTGACCAAGGCGCTTCAGTCGGTTGGTTCCATCAAGCCGATCGTCACGTATCGCGAAGAAGTTCATCAGGTCATCGAAACGTCGCGAGCCTATCAACCGGCGATCGTAATGCTGGAAATCGGTCCGGACATCCAGTCGCTCCATGTGCTCATCGAAGAGCTGGCAGCTTGTTCGCCGTCGAGCATCATCGTCGGATTGATGCAAATGGACCGGCTTGCATCGGGCGGCGGCGAAAGTGCCTTGATGATCCAAGCCTTGCGGTTGGGTGTGGAGGACTTCATTCGGCGGCCGATCTCCAGTCGTGACCTGGAACAGCTCCTCGCCCGTCGCCTTTCATCGCGACGCTCCGACCCGGCTCAGATCGGCCTGACCGTGGCGTTCATGAGCAACAAAGGGGGTGTCGGCAAGAGCACCGCATCGGTGAACACGGCAACGGAACTGGGGCGGCGCCATCCCGGACGCGTACTGTTGATTGACGGCTCTTTGCAGATGGGGGTTTGCGCACAACAACTCAACGTCCAACCCGAGGCGACCTTGGTCGATGCGTGGGAGCAGCGTGAACGATTGGACGAACGATTGTTGCACGAGCTCACCGTTTCGCACGAATCGGGATTGCAGTTGTTAGCCGCACCTGCGAGCGCCATGGAATCGGCTGAGATTGATGATGCGATCATGTCCCGTATCATTTTGTTGGCCCGACGTCGTTATGACTTTGTCCTGATCGACACCTTCCCGTTGTTTGACCAGGTGAACATGGCGATCCTGGACCTCTGCGATTTCGTGTACCTGGTTCTGGAGAACGTCGTTCCGACGATGCAGATCGTGAAGGGATTCTTTGAACTCCTCGATGAGGTCGATTTCTCGATCGACCGTCAACGCGTTTTGCTCAATCGCTTTTCCAAGTCAGCAGGCAGTCCAGGCTTGAGTGATGTGGAAGCCTACCTGGATCGTCCCGTTGACCATGTGATTCCATTCGATCGACGTGTGATTCAAGCCGCTAACATCGGCCAACCCTTCGTTCTCTCGGCCAATCGATTCTTCAAAACGGCACGTGCCATTCGGGGACTTGCCGATTCGATTGAGCAGTTGAAGACGGGATCGTCCAACGGCCACGTCAAGGCGGCATCTGATGCCAACGGGTCCATAGAACCGCCTGTCGCACCGGAGCGAGGAGCATGAGTAACGAACCGGCGCAACCGTCTGGCCATGCAAGGGCGAGACTGGCGCGACGATCGCTGAAGGTGCCACAGCAGCGGTTGCGCTCGCGACGGGAGAACCAAGACGAGGTTCGGAACGGGACTTCCGGCACGGGAGGGGCCGCCAGTGGGGGCGCGCCGGCAAAGCGCGTTCTCAGCCGCAAAGTCGAATACCAAGCGATCAAGGGGAATTTGCACGAGCGTCTCATCGACGCGATGAACGAGCAGGATCTCTTGGTGCGACCCGACGAGGAGCTGGAAGATTTCGTCGGCGAGTTCGTTGCTGAGGTCCTTGATAACGAGGATCTGCCCCTCAATGAAAACGAACGGAACCGCCTGTCGGGCGACCTGATCGAAGAAACGCTGGGATCGGGCCCCCTGTCGGTCTTGATGGGGGATCCGGCTGTCACCGACATCATGGTCAACGGTTTCGACGAGGTGTTCGTGGAACGATTTGGTCGACTGGAGGCGACGGATATCCGTTTTCGTGACGAAGAACACCTGGTTCGGATCATTCAGCGCATTGCGTCGCGCGTCGGGCGCCGCATCGACACATCATCCCCCATGGTCGATGCGCGTTTGCCCGATGGCAGCCGTGTCAATGCGACCCTGCCGCCGGTGACGATTGATGGACCCACGCTTTCGATTCGGCGATTCGGACGCCGCCGATTGACGCGTTCCGATCTCATGCAGTTGGGCATGTTCACGGAACCGATGCGGCAGTTCTTTGAGCTGTTGGTGGTCAATCGGAAGAACGTGATCATCTCCGGCGGAACGGGTTCCGGTAAATCGACTCTGTTGGGAGCGGTGGCGGAGGCCATTCCAGACGACGAACGCATCATCACCATTGAGGACGCGGCCGAGTTGCTGTTGCAGCAGCGTCATGTGATCCGTATGGAAACCCGCGCGGAGAATCTGGAGGGCAAAGGCCGTATCACCCAGCGTGATCTCGTCATCAACGCACTACGCATGCGTCCCGATCGCATCGTGATGGGCGAAGTGCGTGCCGCCGAGGCCCTCGACATGTTGCAGGCGATGAACACGGGTCACGATGGCAGTTTGACAACCATCCACGCCAACAGCCCGCGTGATGCGTTCGCTCGATTGGAAACGATGGTCATGATGGCGGGCACGGAATTGCCTTCCAGAGCGATCCGCGAACAAACGGTTTCCGCAGTGGACTACGTGATCCAGGTGCGTCGTTACCAGGATGGCGTCCGCCGCGTGGAACGCGTCGCGGAAGTCGTCGGATTGGAACAAACGACGCCGCAGCTGCAAGACATCTATACGTTCCGTCAAACGGATCGCGATGGAGATCGTATTGTCGGGCAACACCGAGCTTCTGGTGTGGTTCCACGCATCGCGGAGGAGCTAGGCGAGTGCGGCATCGAAATTCCGAAGCAGGATCTATTCGGGACCAATGCGTTTGACGCCTACGGGTACGGAGACACAGCGCCATGAACGCGGTCCTGTTTCCCGCCGGCTTGCTGGCCGCGACCGCGGGTCTGGGATACTACTGGTACGACAGTCGGCGCCGGGAACAAGTCCGCAGTCGCCTCGTGGCGGAGGCGGGGGCAGAAGAAGAGCGGTTCGTCGTCACCAAACCGTTCGCGCGAAGGCACTGGTGGATTGCCATCTTGGTGGCCTTGGCGGTTGTCGCGGCGATGGTCTTCCTTTGGCAGTGTCCCATTCCGCTGGCTTGCGGTGTGGGAGTGGTCCTGGCCCTGGTCGGCGCCGAGATCGACGCGTGGGTCTTGGAATGGCGTCAGGGCCGTATGGAATCTCAACTCGCCGAAGCCATCGACGTGTTGGTGTCGTCGGTGGGTGCCGGATCGTCCTTGCAGTCCGCGCTCGCTCAGGCTGCCGAGTTTGCACCGGCTCCCATCAAGAACGAACTGGATGAGATGGTCGCCCGACTGCGATTGGGGGACTCGCCGCCGGACGTTTTCGATCAACTGAGTCAGCGTGTTCCGATGGAGTCGTTTCGTCTCTTTGCAATCACTTTGTCCGTCAATTGGGAAGCCGGCGGAAGTCTCGGTGAGACGCTTGCCGCGATCGGGCACACCATCCGCGACCGCCTGATCGTTGGTCGACAGATTCGAGCGCTCAGCACCCAGGGACGCATCACCACCATCGTGGTCTTGCTCGTCACGTGGTTCATGGCTGCCATGATGTGGCAAAGCGATCCTCCTCGATTCGAGCGGTTCCTGTTCAGCCCGACCGGAGTCGGATTGATGACCGCCACGCTGGTACTCCAGGGCGTTGGAATTGCCATGGTCTCCAAGATCAGCCGACCGAGAGTTTGAAACATGGTGTACGTGATTCTGTTGCTCGTGATCGCGTTTTTTGTCTGGGTCACCCTGTCGCTGAATCACCGTTCCCTCGTTTGGGAACGTTTAAACGCCGACGAACCATCGGGCGCCGACGAACAGCCCGTCAACGGTCGGGATCGCGACCCAGATCCGAATGTCTTGTCGGCTTGGTTGTATCGAGCCGGGTATCGTCGCCCGTTCGCGGTCGCCGTGTTCATCGTGACAACGCTGCTGGCCGTTGCCGCGGCGGTGGGTCTCGTTCTGTTCTTTCGCGGCCAAGGTGTGACCGAACGGACCGTCAACATGCTGACCAACATCCCGGGCGGCGTCGGCAACGTGATGGTGCCGTTCGCGCTGGCGTTGCCGTGGTTTCTGGTCGCCGTCCTCTCCCTGTTGCCGACCCTGGTGGTTCGTGCTGCCCGGCGGCGGCGGGTTGAATCCGTCCAGCAGGACCTGCCGCTGTTGTTGGACCTCCTCAACACCTTGGCCCAGGCGGGCATCGGTTTTGACGCGGCCTTGGAGAGGATCCTTTCCGTCCAGCCGCCCGACCGTCCGTTGGTACAAGACTTTCGACTCTTTCAACGCGATGCCTTGGCGGGTCGTTCTCGAGTCGATTCCTTGCGAAGGCTCATGCGGCGTGTGTCGGTGCCCATGTTCTCCTCGTTCATCTCGGCGTTGATCCAGGCCGAACAGAGCGGCGGAGGGATGGCCACCACCATGCGCGTCCAGGCGGTCGAAGTTCGGCGCCGACGTCGCGAACGCGCTTCGGCGATCGCAATGGCCGTTCCAACCAAGTTGGTCGTCCCGATGGTGATCGGATTCTTGCCAGGCATCTTCGTTGTCTTGCTGGGCCCCATGATCAACGAGGCTTTTGGGATGATGGACCAGATGACACTCGGAGTCGGTGGACAATGAAAAGGAGCATGGTGGGACATTCACGAGCGACTTCACCTGCCGCCCACGCTCCCGGATGGAGGCGGATCAAGGGTGATCGACTCCAAGCCAGTTTGCACCATCACGGCATCGGCCTGATCACAATGATGTTTTGCCAAAGACGATATGCCAAAGAAACTCAGCCAAGCGAACACACGACTGGTCGATGCCGCAACCGGACAGGTGCTCATCGAGAACCTGCAGGTGGCCGATTCGATCTGGAGCCGATTTTGCGGTTGGATGTTTCGAAAGAATCTCCCACCCAGCTCGGCCCTTCTGCTTCGCCCTTGTGGGTCCATTCACACGATGTGGATGCGAATCAAGATCGACGTTGCTTTTCTTTGCGACGAGAACAAGGTGATTGGAACCCATCGTGCTCTCGGACCTTGGCGCATCGCGTTGGCTCCCAAGGGCACCACCGGTGTGCTGGAGACCCCGGCGGGACAAACCGGTTTTGTTATTGGAACCGGGCTCCAAATCGAAGCGGTCAAGCCCTCCTCGAAATGGCATTCTTGATCCCGCTGCTCGTGATCATCCTGGGAGCGACGATCAGCTTTGGGCTGTTCTTCTATCAAGCCAACACCTTGCAGCAAGCGGTTGATGTCACCGCGCAAGAGATCTCCCGCATGCCCTTCAATGCAACGGGGCAGTTGGGGTTGGGAGACCTTGATGCTGACTTCTCGGCCAACAATGGGCTGCTCATGAATGACGATGACTTCAAGCAGCAAATATACGACGAGCAGTACTTAGTCATCGCTGACAGCGAGTGGACCGGAGCGCCTTTCAATGGCGACTTTCGGCAGTATGCCGATCAGTTGCCACTCCTCAACCGGCTGATGGTTCCCCTGATGGTTCGCGACAGCGGTCTGGGCATCACCCACTATCCGGGGGCACGCGTGAACAATGCCCAGACCGGTGAACAGACGGTTTTGATTCCTCTGGTGGACTACGCCAACGATGGGACCGAAACCATCGTCGAATGGGTCGCTCCGATCGAAGAGATCACGGCTCCGGATGGAGCAAGGCCATACGCCGTCGATGCGACCAGCACGTCCACTTCGTTTGTGTCCGGGATGGTGGCGCTGAGGATGAACTTCCCGGCCCAGTCCACGACCCTGGTCAATCGGGTCGGGAATCAGGGGCAAACCATCGTTGAGGCGGATGACGCAGGTCTCTCAGATGCATCCCCCAGTTCTGTGTATAGCTTTGCGGTGAGCAACGAATTAGGAGCGGCCGATACTCAAATCTACAGCGGTCGTTATGGACTGGGTCGTCAGGCAGCCCTGTTTCGCTCGGAAGGGGTACGGCCGTATCGCAAGGTCATTTCTGTTCAAGCGATCTATCGGCGTGAGGTGTTTCAATGAACACGGCAGGCACACCGCTTTCCCGCCGTTTCCTAACGCAACGGAAGTCGCGGAGAGGCCAGTCGCTCATCCTTGTCTTTTTCATCCTGGTCGCGCTCGGGGGCGTCCTCGCCCTGACCTTTGACTTTGGCTTCGTGTTGCTCGCACGTCGCCAGATGCAAACAGGTGTCGATGCAGCCGCGTTGGAAGGTCTTCAGCACAGCACACAGATGCGCGAATCGGCACGCGACCTATTGCGTTTGAACTTTGATGATGATTTGGATGTTTCTCAGAACGATACGACGATTGGTGCAGGGTTAGCGAGTGGTCTGACCACGGGGGATGGATTCCGCAACGTGACCTATGACGATGGCAGCCTCGGAACAGCCGGTATCCTTGCGAATCGATCCAACTACCTCTATCGCCCCAACGGTTTTGAACTGAACACCGGCAATGAACGGCACGGCGACATCGTGGTCGGATCCTACGATGGGACGGACGCCCAACATGATGAGTCCGCTGACTACCAGAGGTCAGATTTCACCGCGTCCACCGGGGGTGACTCTGTTCTGGTTCGGATGCGACGGACCCATGATCCCGATGCGCTGGACGAGGTCGACGATGTAAGTTCCAACGGAGGTGGCATTCCGATTCTGCTGGGGCACTTCTCGTTTCTATCAGCCACGCAGTCGGCGGAACCGTTTTCGATCCGCCGAGATGGCATGACAACCCGCGCGACTTCCATCGCGGCGAGTCGCCCGATGGTGTGTGTGTTCGCATCTTCGAGTGCAGCTGTCTACCCGCTGCTGCCGTTCACGATTTTGTCGGATGGCGTGACGGACACCTGGCGGGATACACCCCTGGTGGACCTCTACACCGACGATCCCGATGACACGGGTGTGCCGCCCCAGGATTTGCAACCATTGCGATGCAGCATCGGAATTCAGGTCGCAGGCACCGCGACGACCGCGCCCATTGATCCAGTAGGCTACGTCGCCGTCGTGGACGCTTCCGGCCGAATCGTTGGCTTTCGACTCTTTGAAGCGACTCCCGCGTTGCACCGGAGCGACTCCGCACGGCTGCAGGACGCGTGGCCGTCGCTTGAGTCTTTGAGCGAATCCGATCGGCAAGCGGTAAGGGACGCGAACCGTGATGCTGGTCTGGATTTGGGTCAGGCGGCCGCCTTGGTGAGGTCGATGCCTTGAGCGCGCATCAGGCGGTGGACTGGCCACCGGAGTCCGCATCTGGATTGGAGACTCCCGTGTGCGAGGCGACAGACGAAACCGTCCAATCACGCACCGTGGTGATGTTTGCGCTGTTATTGGTCTTAGCTGGATTCTTGGCCTATGAAAACAGCTTCGCGGGCGTGTTTCATTTCGATGATTTCCCTTGCATCGTCACCAATCAGTCGTTGAAGTCCTTGGACGCCACCTGGCGGGCAACGGCCGAGGAGATTCCCGGCGGTCTTCGTCGCCGCGACGTGGGGCGTTGGACCTTCGCGTTGAACCGCTCCCTCCACGACCTGGACTTATGGGGGTATCACGCGATCAACCTGGCCATCCATCTGGCGGCGGGCCTGCTGCTGATGGGCCTGATTCGGAGGACGCTGGCGCTCTCCATCATCCCCCGAACGATTCGAAACCATGCCACCTGGCTGGCGTTCTGCGTGGCCTTGTTGTGGGTCGTCCATCCCCTGCAAACGGAAAGCGTCACGTACATCGTCCAGCGACTCGAGGCTCTGATGGGCCTGTTTTTTGTCGCCTGCCTCTACGCACTCCATCGGGGTGCCCAAGGCGGATCATCCGCGTGGTACGGGATGTCGGTTCTTTCAGCCGCACTCTCGATCGGCACCAAAGAAGTGGGTCTGATGATCTTGCCGGTCGCGGTCATGTACGACCGAATTTTCCTGGCGAAGGACTGGTCCGAGCTGTTGAAACGTCGTGGCTGGGTTCACGGACTGATCTTGGCCATGACCCTCGCCTACTTTGTGATCGGCATCGGAAAGATCCCCTACCATGTGAAGCGTCCCGATGCGGCAGGCCGCCGAGCGACCAGTTGGGAATACCTTCGATCTCAACCCGGTGTGCTGCTGCACTATTTCAAACTGACTTTTTGGCCAACGGATCTTTGCCTGGACCATGTCTGGCAGGTTGCCAAGGATCGCTTTGAAATCTATGGCAAGGGTTCCGTGATCTTGGGAATCCTGGGCATCGGCTTTGCCTTGCTCCGGCGAAAACCAACGATTGCATTCTTGATCCTGACGTATTTCATCATCCTGGCGCCCAGTTCGACGATCGTGCCGCTGCACCTCGCCTTTGAACACCGTGTGTACCTCTCACTCTGCACTCTGGTTTGCGGCCTTGTCTTAGCGGTCTTTGCCCTCACCCAGCTGAGTTTGAACCGCCTGAATCGCCGGAGTGAAGAATCCAACAGTCGCATCGCGGCGTCGGTCACACTCACCTTGACAATCGCGTTGGCCATCCCACTGATCCTGGCGACGCGCGAACGCAACAAGGTGTATCACAGTCAGGTCGCGATGTGGAGCGACGTGGTGCGAGTGAGCCCGCACAACGCGCGTGGCCACATGAATTTGGCGATTTATGCCGGCGAGCAGGGCGAATTGGATCGAGCCGAGAACCACTACCAATTCGGACTGAAGATCGATCCCGAGAATGATCAACTCCATTACAACTACGGTTGCCTGCTGATCAAACACCGGAACGCACCGGAACAAGCCCTGCACAAGCTGCGTCGCGCCGTCGAGTTGTCGGGGAAGTCGGCACTCTATCGGTTCGCCTACGCCGACGTGTTGGAACGTCTTGAACGGTTCGATGAGGCGGAAGAATCCTTTCGTTTGGGCCTGGGCCTCAGCCCCAAGGACCAAATCGCTCATCTGCGACTGGGCCAGCTTCTGAAGAATCAAGACCGCTTCGACGAAGCCGAGGCTTCCCTGCTGAAAGCGTCCGAGTTGGGGCCCTACTTGTGGCAACCCCACCGCGAGCTCGGCCAGATGGACGCCGCCCGAGGCGACCTGGACGCCGCGATCGCGCACTATCAATACGCAATCAACGACCCACGCTCCTACATCCCGGAGATCTTTGAAGCGGAGCTCGCCGAACTTCGGAAGAAGAACTCGGAGGAGGATCGCGTGCCGTGAACCATTTTTCGGAGGCTACCGGTGACATCGCCGACGCGTGCGAAGTGGCTGCGGCCCCAGCTGGCGAAAGGGGCTGCAAGCTGGTGGTGATCGTGCCGGCTTTGAATGAGTCCGCGACGATTCGCGAGGTCATCCGGCGCATCCCCCGTTCCATGCCGGGAGTCACCTCGGTAGACGTCGTCGTCGTGGACGATGGCTCGACGGATGAAACGACTCCTTTGGCTCGCGAGGCGGGTGCGGCGGTCATCCAGCATTCGATCAATCGGGGCGTCGGCGCGGCGTTTCAAACGGGCTTGGCAACTGCCCTGCAGCATGGAGCCGATTTGATTGTCAACATGGATGCGGATGGCCAGTTTCGACCCGAGGACATTCCCACTCTGATTGCGCCCATCCTCCGTGATGGTTTCGGCTTCGTCACCTGCACTCGCTTTGCCGATCCCCATGCGTTCCCCGACATGCCGCGCATCAAGATTTGGGGAAACCGAATGATGTGCCGATTGGTCGGCGCGATCACGGGTGGGCCCCCCTTCACCGATGTCTCTTGTGGTTTCCGAGCCTACTCGCGCGAGACCGGCTTGCGTTTGAACCTGTTTGGTGCGTTCACCTATACCCAGGAATCGTTCATCGACTTGGCCTCCAAGGGCACTTCCATGACAGAGGTCCCCCTGATCGTACGCGGTGAACGGGAACATGGGCAAAGTCGGGTGGCGTCCAACCTTTGGCGTTACGGATTTCGATCACTCACGATCATCTTGCGAGCCCTGCGCGATTGGAAACCCCTGTTGTTCTTTGGTTCGATCGCTTTTGGCTTTCTCATCCTGGGCGTCTTGCTGGTCGGCTTTGTTGGCTGCTGGTGGTTGTCCTACGGAAGGACGTCGCCATGGACCTCCCTGCTGACCCTTGGCGGTATCAATGCGGCCATGGGAATCGGGTTTGGCGTCTTGGCGTTGGTCGCCGATCAGATCGGACGTAGCAGGCGGATCCAGGAGGAATTGCTGTACCTGGAACGCCAACGATGCCTGCAGACGCCGGCACGATCGAGAGTTTTACATGAGGGATCGGAGCGATGCGCGTCTTGATCACGACGAGCACATTGCCCAACCACGAAGACGACGGGATCCCTCGATTCGTGCTCGACCTGGCGATGGCACTGACGAAGCACGCCGAAGTCAGCGTCTTGGCGCCCGACGCCCCCGAGCGTCCCGTGGAAGGAACGCCCAACGAAATTGCATGCGGTGCGGTTCAGGTTAAGCGTTTCAGCTATTTTTGGCCTCGCTCCATGCAGCGTCTTGCGATTACCAATCAGCGGGGAATGCGTGACAATGTGCGAGGTTCACTGCTGGCAAAGTTGCAGGTCCCGCTGTTCTTTCTCAGGCAGGCCGCGGCTTTGAAGCGTCTGGTCCAAACCAAGCACGTCGACGTTGTCAACGCTCATTGGCTCGTGCCGCAAGGATGGGTTGCGGCCTGGACACTACGCCGCGTGCCACATGTCCGACTTGTTTTGCATGTTCATGCGGGGGATGTGTACTTGCTCCAGCGGGTTGCCATCGGTGCACGCATCGCCCGAACGGTGGTGAAACGGGCAGATGTGATCTTTGCGGATGGAAGTCACGTCCGCGACGCGCTCGACGACTTGCTCGGATTCTCGTCGCAAGCGATTCTCCAGCCCATGGGCGTCGATCGCAAGAGATTTACCCAGGGTGGCGCGGCCGAGCATCGCCAACTCTCGAGTTATCCCGATGGATTCATCCTGTTCGTTGGGCGCTTGGTTGAAAAGAAGGGAGTCATCTATCTGATTCAATCGCTCGGGGAACTACGGAAGCAAGGCCTTGATGTCGGCCTCATGATTGCGGGTTATGGCCCGGACGAGGAGCAGCTGCGGTCGGAAGTCCAACGACTCGACTTGGTCGCGTCCGTCCAGTTTCTTGGCAATCAGACTCACCGTGAAATCGTTGGATTGCTGCACGCGTGCCGAGTCGCAGCGGTTCCATCGATCATTGACAGCCGCGGAGAGACGGAAGGAATGCCCACGGTCGTTGTCGAAGCGATGGCAGCGGGCGTACCGGTGGTGGGTAGTCGCGTGGATGGGATTCCGGATGTCATCCGGCACACCCAGAATGGTTGGCTCTGTCGACCCAAGGACCCACAGGACCTGGCGGCCAAACTGCG
Organism: Planctomycetota bacterium; assembly: GCA_038748615.1. GTDB lineage: Bacteria > Planctomycetota > Planctomycetia > Pirellulales > Pirellulaceae > Rhodopirellula. The sequence goes on from JBCDIU010000033.1 coordinate 14,697, forward strand.
GCTCGCGCTGGACGCGGGGCGAAACGAGGTTGCGGCAGCAGGGCGAGAGACCGCGAAGAATCATGATTGGCAGCAGGTGGCGCGCAACTATGTTGAGGCAATCCGGCAAGCACCTGGTTTGCAGGAAGGATCGGCAAATTGAGGTCGTCGAATCCCATTCTGCAGTGGCTTCGTGCGAGGCGGCAACGCCTCGAGGCTGTACTGGCCGAGCGAGCCATGACACACACCCTGTCATTGGCCCGCTATCGGTTGCACCAGCGTCTGCAAGCGGCCATCGATGAATATGCGACAGGCCGTTGTTTGGATGCGGGGTCGGGCCGTTCACCCTATCGCGCCTTGTTGGCGCATCGTGGCGGCTCCGTGGTCAGCATCGACATCGAAGATCGGTCGGGACCGTTGGATATCCAGGGCGACATTCAATGCATGCCTCAGGTTGCCTCGGAATCATTTGATACGGTGCTTTGTTCTCAGGTTTTGGAGCATGTTCCCCGCCCGTGGGACGCCATGGCGGAACTGGCTCGCGTTCTTCGTCCGGGCGGTCGCGTGCTGTTGACGGTTCCCCATCTTTCCGTGATTCATGAAGCGCCCCACGACTACTTCCGCTACACCCGATACGGGTTGGCTGCGCTCGCACGAGGAGCGGGTTTGAGTCACCCTGTGGTGCGTCCGACGGGCGGATTGCTGTGTTTTCTCATGCATGGCGTTAGCGCCGCATGGATGAGCATCGTTGCGTGCCTACCGGGAATGCTCTGGCCCGCCTGGGCGGTGAATTATCTGCTGCTTGTTCGCGTCGCCGGTGTGTTGGATCGCATGGTGGGCTTTCGATCGATTTACCCCTGCGATTATTTACTGGTTGCAAGAAAACCATCCCGTGCAAAAGGGGCCGACCCATGAAGCGGCCGAAGGTATCGCTGATGGTTGTCAGCACCACGCTCAGCACCGGTGGCGCCCAACGCTTTACCAGCAATCTCTTGCATTGCTTGGACCGAGAGTCCTTTGAGCCTTCGTTGGCATTACTGCGCCCTGAGATTGAGTATCCACTGCCGAATGATGTGCGTGTTCATCATCTCGGATATCGGGGAGCCAGAAGTTTCGTGTCGACGGCGGGCAGACTTCGGCGGCTCGTTGAGCGAGAGATGCCCGTGGTCGTTTTGAGCAACATCACGGCCACGAATCTGATCTCAGGCCTGGCCCTGCGGTTCGCGAGACATCGCCCTCGGTGGGTCGCCCGGGCAGGAAGCAATGCTCGGATGCATGATGGACACCTCCGTCGATTGCTCGCTGCCTGGCTCTATCGTCGTGTGGATCTCTTGGTCGCAAATTCCCAAGGACTTGCGACTGAGCTTGCTTCTTGCAGTACAGTTCGACAAAATCGTATTGCCGTCATTGGCAATCTCACCGACGTTCAGAGAATCGAGCGTCTTGCTGCGGAGCCTGGCGAATTCTCCTACCACGGGGACGCCCCTCTTCTCGTCGCGGTTGGACGGCTCGACCGGCAGAAACGTTACGACGTGATGTTGGAAGCATTTGCGCGAGTTCGTCAGGCAACGGATGCCCACCTGTGGATCTGTGGAGAAGGCCCTGAACGCGATCGAATGAGGGCCCAGATCACCCGGCTGAATCTGCAGGAGAACGTCGAGCTCCTAGGTTTTTGCAACAATCCCTATGCGTTGATGCATCGGGCCGATCTGTTCGTGATGTGTAGCGATCATGAAGGCCTTCCCAATGCACTGATCGAGGCGCAATGCCTCGGCCTGCCTGCCGTTAGCACGAATTGTCCACACGGCCCGAGCGAGATCATTGTCGAAGGCGAAACGGGCTTGCTTGTCCCGGTTCGAGATCCCCGCGCGATGGCGCAGGGGATTGTTTCCTTGCTTGAAGCGCGTGACGTTCTCAAGACGAGTCGCGACCGAATCCGCGTTTCGGCACGGGGCCGCTTCTCGGATGTGGCGATTCGCCGGAAATGGGAGGAAGTACTGACAGACAGAACCCTGTCTGGCCTCGGAGGGTCCCCTCACACGGTTACAACCGATCGCGCAACGTGAACAAAGAAAGATCCCTCCCCGGAGACGCGGACAGCGATTGGAAGGTCGATCGCCTCCTCAAGACGCACCCGCTTCTTGGAGTCGTCGCGGACCACGTCGCAGACGCGGTTGTACTTGACGTTGGATGCGTCGGTCACGGCCTGGAAAAGAGGTATACGAGCTACCCTTTCGTCCACGATCTGCTCTGTCGATACGCTGATCGTGTGATCGGGATCGATATTCAAGAACCCGAAATCGAGGCGCTCACCAACGAAGGCTACACCGTCTTTTGTCAGAACGCAGAGTCGTTTTCCGTGGATGAGACATTTGACGTGATCTTCGCCGGCGATCTTATCGAACACCTGGCGAATCCCGGTCTTTTCCTGGATCGTTGCCATCAGCATCTCCGGCCAGACGGCGTTCTGTTGCTGGTCACGCCGAACGCGTTCTGTTTGAATCGCCTGCTTTGCAATCTCCTTTTCTTGGACAATGACCCCAACGCAAACCCGGAACACACCTGTTGGTTTTCTCCCATCGTGTTTCGGGAGTTGTTGGGTCGGTCCGGCTTCTCAATCGAATCGATTCGCTACATCGACTCCCCGAAGATGACAAAACGATGGGGAAGTCGCATGACGGACCGTCTGTGTAGACTGTTCGGCGCTCGTCTCCGTGAAACCATGGTTGTTTCTGCCCGCCCGTTTCGGGACTAGGCACGGTTGGACACATGGTGAAATCGTCAGATGCTTCCAAAGTTCCCATTCCCGCAAGCACGAAGAAACCACGCTGCCTTCACTGGCGCCGTTGCTTGGACAGCCTTTGGTCGCCTCTTGCACGGGGCCGCGCTTTGGATGCTGCCAATCGTACTGCTAAGAGTGAGGGGGTCATCCGAGGCAGGCGAGTTTGCCCTCGCGTTTGCCATCGTCACTCCTTTGGTTGTGTCGTTCCGACTGAATCTGAGACAGGTTTTGGCAACAGACAGCATTCAAGAGTATCGAGCGTCTGATTATTTCATCTGTACGGCCGTCCTGATGGCGGCCGCAATCACCTGTGCAAACCGCATCACGAGCCTGTCGTCGTCTTCCCAGCTTGGCGTCCTGGTACTTTCCACTTCCCTGTTCCTTGCCGTCGATTCTTTCAATGAACTGACCTACGGGATCTTCCAACGCGCTTACCGAATGGATCTTGTCGGCAGGTCTCTGGCAGGTCGCGGGCTGCTCAGCGTCGCAACGACACTGACCTTGCTCGGCACCGGTGCGTCAACGAGCGTCATCCTCAACGGATTGGCTGTGGTCGCCGCCGGTGCGTTAAGCATCGACGCGAGCCACGCCCGCCAACTGCTTCGAACCGGTGCGCCCCCCCGACACGCGGGCGTTCCCCCGATAGGTGAAGGCCGGTGTCGGTTCCCGGCTCTCCCAATATTCTTCTCGGGCTTCCCCCTCGGGATCACCGTGTATGTGATGCTACTCAGTGAACATGCGACGCGCTATGTCGTAGAGCTTCTCGTTGGAACAGAAGCGCTTGGTGTCTTTGCGACGCTGCTCGGCGTGTTCGCAATAGGGAATGTGTTCTGTTCCAGCGTCGCGCAATCGATCCTACCGCGTCTTTCGCAGTACTTTGCGGAAGGCCGTGGCGACAACTATGTCCGTCTTGTTCTTCAGGCGGCTTCTGTCTGTTTGTTCGTCGGTGTTGTCAGCATTTTCGTCGCGTGGATCCTTGGCTCAGTCTTGTTGCGATGGCTGCTTGGACCAGAAGGCCGTGAACACCTGCCCCTACTTGTCGTCTTAGCGATCGCGGGAGCCGCAACATACACTTGCCAAATTCTCGGGACGGCCGTGGTTGCGATGCGACGCTTCTGGCTGCCTTTGCCCGTCAACCTGCTAAGCCTCTTTGCCACGGTGCTGACAGCTTGGTGGTTGGTTCCCACATATGGACTTGTCGGCGCGGCCTGGACGCAAGTCTTGTCCGTCGGCATCCGACTTGGACTTTATGCCGCCCTCATTGTGTCGATCCCCCCATCTCACTCACCGCATGGAGGTCCATGACTTTGATGGATATTCGCAGAATCGGTCGTGGCCTGGCAATGATATTCTCCCGTGATAGCGGCCAACGTCGTCGTCTGCGCTATCATTTCGGAAGGTGGATCGCTAAGTCGTTTTTTGGCTGCTACATCGGCGGTGACCTCAAGCTCTGGCTGGAAGATCAGACCTTCTGGAGGAGCTACCGAATGATATCGCCGCACAATGAACAAATGGGCGAGCGCACCTATGTCGTCCGGGAGCTGGTGCGATCCTTGGAACGGATCACAGGTGACACAGCGGAAGTCGGTGTCTTCCAAGGACGCACTTCCTTTTTCATTCGTCAGGCTCGGGAACAGGGTGAACACCACGCCTTTGATTCATTTGAGGGTTTGTCCGAGCCGACGCCCCAGGACATCTCTAAGCATGCAAAAGCATTTCGCTGGAAGCGCGGCGACCTGAGCGTGGGCGAGCAACTGGTCCGGGAGAATCTCGCTGGCTTGGATGGCGTACGACTATACCGAGGTTGGGTTCCGGATCGGTTTGAGGAAGTTGCGGAACACCAATTTGCCTTCGTGCACATCGATGTGGATCTATACCAGCCGACGCTTGATAGCGTGTCCTTCTTCTACCGGCGTCTCCGTCCAGGCGGCATGCTGGTCTGTGATGACTATGGCTTTGCCACGTGTCCTGGAGCCTACAAAGCGATGCACGATTTCTTCGACCAGCAATCGGTGCATATTATCCACCTTTCGACGGGTCAGGGCCTTGTGATCAAACCCTAGCCAGACCCCACAAATGGATCCGTCCGGCTCGCCACTGTCTCAGTTTGTCGTCCACCGCCACGCAACGGTCGAGTCGCGAGCCACTTGCGGTTGAGTCTGCCGCACTCGGTTTGCGATGGCGAGAAACGGCCAGACGCGAGCAGATCAAGGCGGCCCGGCCCGCAGCTTCCATGTGGTCAGCATCGTCACCACGAACCGAGACGCCCCACGGAAGCTAGCAGATGCAATGCGATTGCAAAAGAAGGCTTCGTTTTCAGCATGTGTTAGAGAGGCCAGCGACGCAGGAGCGCGGACCACGAAACGGAGCCGCCACCGGGGGAACCCTACGGGCAATTACGCCGTGTTCTTGCAATTTGACTCAAACCGTTGTAGGAGTTTGCCGATTCTAGGGATGGAAACGCCAGACAATCGGATTGGTCACCGACGTGTCGGAAAATTGATGCTTCTGTTCATGACACGAGGGAATGATGCCGACGCCCTTTCGACCCAACCGAATGTTGTCGATCGCGTCGGCTTGTGCCCTAGTGTGTCTGGCGAGGGACTGTCGGGCGCAAGACGGTCTTGGTCTTGAACCCGAGATGAGGCCTGCCGCTGTATGGCAACCCACCGAGGGTGTTCGCTCTCAACCCAGGTCCCTTCGCCGCACAGCCTTGGATCCAGAGGAAGGCTCTAGTGTGGATACGAACGAGGCGGAGGTCAAAGAAAGTCGCTTCCTGATCGAGCGGATCGATCCGGAACGAACCCTCGATCTCGTCCAGGGTCGACCCACCGTGTTGAGATTTCGGGTGCCGCCCTTCCGCGAGCAGGTTGGTGATCCGGAGGTCGCCACCCTGCTGAGCATCACGGAAGATGAGGTAAGCGTGATGGGAACCGCCGTCGGGACAACGACGGTGAACTTCTGGTTCCAGGATCCGCAAACGGGGGACCAGGAGGTGCTGAGTTACCTGGTCCGCGTGACCGATGACCCTGAACAATCACGGCAGTTTGAGCGAATCCTTGAGAATCTGGAACGCGAGATCAACCGCGGGTTTCCGGACAGCGTGGTGGACCTGAGCTATGTCGGATCCCAGGTCGTCGTGCGGGGCAAGGCTCACGACATCGAAGACGCGACCAACATTGTTCGCATTGTTTCGCAGAGTCTTCCCGATGAGGACCAAGCGGAAGAAGCCGCATTGAACAACAGCTTGGACCCCAATCTGGCACCCTTGGGCGTCCAGCCCAACACGACAGCCGAGTCCATCGCGGGATTCACGATCGATGAGATCGTCAACGCCGGGGGACTCGACAACATCTTTCAGGGAAATAACGTCACGGGCGCCAATGGTGTCAACATCAACAACCGAATCGTTAACATGCTTGAGATAGCGGGCGTTCATCAAGTAATGCTCAAAGTCACGCTCGCCGAAGTCGTCCGCGACTCAGGTCGTAGCCTGATCACTCAGTCCCGCTTCGGCGATGACAGCGATACAACCCGGGACATCACGTTCTCACAAGAGACGGGAGTGGGAAGCCTTACCTTCCAGTCGGACCAGTTCTTCCTTCAATTCGACGCCCTCAAGCGACTGGGTCTCGCCAGATCACTGGCCGAGCCTAATTTGACGACCCTCAGCGGTCAGCAGGCGATCTTCTTGGTTGGCGGACAGTTCCCAATTCTCGAGACAACTTCAACGGTTGCGGCAGTCAATCAAAACATTCGATTCATTCCCTTTGGCGTTCAACTTGGCGTCCAGCCAACGGTCACCGATGGCGATCGTATCCGCTTGCAATTGATCGCGACGATCTCGGAAACTAGCAACGGTGGCGGAGGCATTGCGAATGGGATCGGCAATGGGACTGGTGGGGACAACGATCCCAGTGAACCACCCAGCCTGAGCACCCGAACGGTCACGTCCACCGTTGAGCTGCGCGACACGGAATCCCTCGCCCTCGCCGGCCTGATTCGCAACTCGCTGGTGAGTTCATCCGCTCGCGTGCCTTTCTTTGGTGATCTTCCGGTTCTGGGGAACCTTTTTTCGCAGAATCAAACAAGCTATCAGGAGCAAGAGTTGGTGGTCGTCGTTACTCCGTACCTGGTTTCACCGCTTCCTGCCGGTATGACACCGGCTCTGCCGGGAAGTGATGTCTTCGAACCGGATGACCTGGACTTCTATCTGAGAGGTTCGATCTATGGAACGGTTCCAGAGGACTACCGATCGCCGGTCCGAACGGACGTTCACAAGATGCACGCGTTCCGACGTAGCGAGCAAAAGTACTTGCTGGGGATGCCTGGACACTCGTCCGGACGTCCATTGCCCGAACAAGAGCTGCCGATCTTCGTCGAAGGAGGGGTGCAATGACATCCAAACGCTACACGACGTGGATGAAGCCACTGGTGTTTCATGCTGGATTGGCGGCGACGGTCACGGCCGCCGGCTGTGCTTCGCCAGCACTTCGGGCAGACTGTCATCCGAGTTGCCTTCCGACGCAAAGCTCGGATGCACCGGCTACGGCGGGAATCGTGAATGTGAACCGTTGCGTTGAGCCAATCTCGCTCGATGCGATTGCGGCGCCGAACGGAACGTACGTGAACCATTGGCGTGAACTGACCAATGCAGCCGCCCATGACGAGTGGTGGATGATTGAGCGCAACGAGTGGTTCGACGGTGGATCACGCCTGGGGCCGAACGGGCTCGAGCACGTGAACCAGATCGCTCAGGGCTTTAATGAGCATCCTCGCTGGATCGCGATCGAGAATGCAGCGTTCGCGTTCGAGGGCGACGAAGCCTACGACGATGCGATGGCCCGAACCCGCAATCTAGACATCGAGCGTCGAAACGAGATGATTCGCCAACTGGCCGAGTTCGGTGCGACCGATGCGGAGCCTTGGGTGGTGTTCGTCGAAGATAGAACCGTGGGTGTCCATGGAATCGAAGCACCCAATGTGTTCAACCAGCAGTTTCTGGGCGGTCAGGGCAACGGAAACCGTGGCGGGCTTGGACGGGGTGGCTTCGGTGGCGGAGGCCTTGGTGGCGGAGGCTTAGGAGGGGGCGGCTTTGGTGGCGGAGGCCTCGGCGGCGGTGGCTTCGGTGGCGGCTTCGGCGGTGGGATCTTCTAGGCGAACCAACATGCGTATCATGCCACCGGCCTTCCTCACTGGACGAATGCGAAGTCTCTCCTGGTGTTGGCCACTTTTGGTGTTGCTCACCAGTGCCACCGGCTGCACATCCGTGCTTCGCGGCGTCAGGCATGTTGAGAAAGTGCGAGACGCCTCGATTTTGGCGAAGAGTGTCGGCAAAGACCCCATCGCAGAACTCGCCGGAAGTACTGCACCCGAACCCCTGCAACGTTTCGATTCAGATGACATGGTCTTGGCGATTGCCTTGGAAACCGCGCGGCTAGCCGAACAACGCGGCATGGATGGTGACGCCATCCGAGCGTACCAGCAAGTACGGCGATTGGATCCAAGCAAGCCGGATGTGTCCCACAAACTGGCCGTGCTGTACGACCGATCTTCTATGACGGACGCTGCGTCGCGTGAATACGCGACCGCCTTGAAAGAGACACCCGAAGATGCCGACGTTCTATGCGACTACGGCTACTTCCTGTATTCCACGGGTCATTTGCAACAGGCGGAGTCGAAGCTGCGTCAGGGGTTAACATTCGTACCGAACCATCAACGATGCTCGGTCAATCTCGCTGTCGTTCTGGGTGAACAGAAGCAGTACGAAGAGGCCCGACGACTCTTTGAGAGGGCCATCGGTCCGGCGGCCGCGCAACACAACATCGGGATGATTAAGCTTCGACATGGGGACACCTTGGAAGGTGCCCGACTGGTCGCGGAAGCGTCGAGGAAAGACCCAAGCATCCGGCAGTCGCTTCCGAACCTCGACCACATTGCGTCCACAACATTTGTACCCGACAGTCCGGTTGGATCGGGTTCCCTCCGACAAGTTAAATACGAAACGCAGGCACACCAACCATGATGCATTGGATTGCCAAGCCGTTAAGGACGGCATGCTGCCTTGCGGTTGCCAGCGGCGCCGCAGTCGAGTTGTTCAGCAATTCGTCGTGGGGCCAGCAACCCGTGATTCCCGCCAATATTCTGATGGGGCAGAACGTCCCAGTGCATTATGTTGGCGTCTCCGCGGAAAACATCGAAACGGTTCTGGGCAGAAAACGATATCAGTCACTCTTTCAGGCACGGATCGACAGTGTTTGGATGACACCGTCGGGGGCGGACTTTGAAAGCGAGATCCTGGATCCTGGCACGGGGAACGCCGTGGTCTCCCAGGATATAGACTTTGGAGTTCCCGTGGCGCCAAACGTATCCATCCGCAGCTTTTTGCTTGACAACCTGACGGCAGAGTTTTCTTTTTTGTACATGGACAGCTGGGAATCCGACGCCATCTTCAATGACGTCCCGCCGGCTCCGGACTTGGATGCTCGAATCCAAAGCGATGCCAGTCTACGAAACTTCGAAGCGAATCTCGTGAGCGACCCATCCGTACTGGGGACGCGATGGATCGCGGGGATACGGTACCTCGAATACTCCGATTCGCTGACCGAAGACTATGTTCTGGACTCGGGTGTGGGGCCGGTCGTCAGCGAACGTGCTTTCGCGGAATCCGAAAATCGACTCTTTGGAACTCAGTTCGGCATCGAACTCGACATTGCGGTTCATCGAACACTGTTTCAGGTGGGTACGAAACTTGGGTTATTCAATAACCGCACCAGCCAGGTCGGCCCAGCGTATTCCGACGCTTTGGTCATTGATGGTGTGACGGACCCGACTTTCGATTTGGATTCGGATCATTTTGCGTTTCTCGCTGATTTCGACGTCATGCTGCAGCAGCGGCTCACCGACCGAATCGCGGTTCATGTTGGTTACCAAGGTTGGTTCCTGGATCGCGTTGCACAGGCAGCAAGCCAGCGAGGCGGTCCGACGGATGAAGAGAACCTCTGGTTTCACGGGCTTGTGTTAGGCGGACAGTGGGTTCTCTAGGGCGATCGAGTCACCGAAGCCGCCCGCAAGAGTTACCGCGACGGTCGAGACGCATTTTCGAGATGTAGATCAACCGAGCATAGCGTCTCGGTCGCGACGACTTCAAAAGAGCCCTGCGTCTTCGCCATAACGCGTGCGGTGATCTGCGTCGTCCAACGCTGTTGCTCGTGAGCTGCTGTCGCGTCCAAGATCCCGCGTCGCCTCACCGTGGACCTCCGGCTGATTCAGCAAGTTGATGATCATGAGTGCATCGACGGCCGACACAAAACCGTCACCCGACACATCTAGTCGCTGCACAGCCGAATCATCAGCACTCGAGCTGAGTGGCGAGTCATTCAAATAGTTGATCGTTAGCAGTGCGTCCAATGCCGTGACGCGTTCATCCCCGTTCACGTCGGCACGCTGTGCCAGACTGAGGGTGGGTCCAGGGATTACTGGTGGGATCAGCGTGGAGCCCACCGTAATCGAAATCACCGCTTCCGATTCGAAGCCATCGGTGTCACGGATGCGGTAGGTAATGGAATCAGCACCCTCGAAGCCCGCATCGGGTGTGTATCGAAAGAGGTCGTTCTCAACTGTAAGAGAACCGAAGGTCGGGCCGCTGACGACCGTCAAGTCAGCAAGGCGGAGCTGGCCGTCATCCACATCGTTGGCCAGTGGATTGAAGAGGGCCGATTGATCCTGTCGAGTCAACACCAAGTCGTCGATAGCGACGGGGGATTGCCCGAGTCCGCTGACGCTAACGGATACGACCGCCGGCTTGCCAACAATTCCTTGGTCGTTTGCGATCGTGTATGTGAATGCATCGAGGTCATCGCCCGAGCTTTCGGGAACACTATAGACCAACAAGCCACTGGAGGCATCAAAAGCGACTTGGCCGACCACCGGAGGTTCGACGATCTGAAAAGTCGAGAGTTGGAACGGCACGTCACCCGTGCGATCGTTGGCAAGGACATCAATGACGACCTGGTTCTCGCCAACCAGGCTCACGGTATCATCGTTGAGCTCGGGGACTTCGACCGCAACATTCGGCGCGAGGATATCGTATCCGATCAGGTCCAAGGCCCGTAGATCGACGTTGGAGATCGGGATGATCGTTTGGGGTGGAATGGTTGGTGTCATCACACCGATCGTGGTACCGAACAGGTCGCTGTCCTGCCAATGACTGGCCTGGAACGCGAAGTCCTCGGGAGAAGGATCCGTGGGAAGTGAGCCGGGGACGACGTTGGACCGCACGCCCGTTTCGACCGGGTACTCGACCCGAGGAAGATCCCAGCCATCCTGAATAATGAAGTCGGTTACCGCTGGAGTCGCCCGACGAAGCTCTCGTCGAACGCTCTCGAATGCGGCGGGCGTGCGAGGATTGTCGACGCCTTCCAAACTGCGAAAACGAAACAGGTCAAGCGTCGTGGGGGCGATCGTGCCAGGCGGTGTCGCACCTTGCAACTGATCGGTCGATGAAATGAACCCCAGGATGTGTCCGATTTCATGGACAAGCACCGTTTCAAAATCGACTTGGTTGGACTCAATCCCATCCGCGCGATTGAAGTCAAATCCGATCGACTGACTCATAACAATCCCGCCGTCGGCCGCACCAAATTGATCATCCAATTCCTCGGTGCGTAAACCGATCGACTTGGCATTCGCTTTGGAAAGCGCGACGTTACCTTCAAACTGGGTCCCAACCGGTAGCGCGAATTCGAGTGCGTCCACTGCCGGCAACCTCGTCAGAATGCTGTCGTCCGACTCAGGCAATCCGTCGGCCACCAGAGCCGCCCGAACTTCGGCATAGGGAGCCACGACCTGGGTTGGAATGGCGAATCCCAACACACCCGAGGGCGTGGGTCCAAAATCGATCTCGATCGTCACGGTAATGGGATCAAGGAGGACCGACTCCCATTGGGCGACGGCACGCTCGACGGCTGCCATGGCAGCCGGGTTGGAACGCAGGTCCAGGCCAGGGACAAACTCGATGTCCAGTTGCCCCGTCGTTGTGTCTGCATCGGCCGGTCGCGCCCCCCCTTCGGGTTCAACTGCGCTGGTTTGCATCAACGCGGCCGGGGGCACTGCTCGCGCCCAATACGCCTCCACGACGGGGACCTCGGGAGAAACCGACGACGTCATTGGGGTACCTGCGGCCAATAGACGCCGATTCTCGAGCGTCTGCAGCGGGGGCTTGCGGGTATTCTCGCGACCCTTCGAGCGAATGCCTCGTTGTTTCACCGCATGGTTTTCCATCGACCCTGGTTTCCATTCATTGACTGGCATGACACAGTATTTCCGATTGATCTACAATGCAACTGTTTTGCATCTATTGGCTTCGTGTCGGTCATTTCATGGACTCTTCCAAGTTCCCGCGACTCTTCGGACGAATAACACGCTCGGGCCAGGCCCTGGTGGAATTCGCGATCATCTCGTTTGTGCTCTCAGCGATGGTTGCGGGGCTTCTCGGCATCCTCGTGCTGGCACTGGGTTCCTTCCAGAACAACATCGCGTCGGAGAATGCTGGGCGAGTACTGGATCAACATGCGGCCCTCATCAAGGAGAATTTTGTCAGTCATTTCGAGATGGACATGATTGACCCGTTCCTTTCTGACCAAGCCTTCGATGAGTTGACGGCCAGGCAGGTCTACCGGTTTCTGAATGAATTCGACACCGATGGCTCTGGTTCGGTGCTGTATGACGAAAGTCGTCTGGTGCTCTCGCCGAATGATTGGGAAGACCGAGAGAACCTCGGTCTGTCGGCAATCAACGAATCGCTACTAGGACAGTATGTCTACGATCCGGACTTGGACGCGTACCGGTTCCCTGGTGCCATTGTCTGGAATGAGCGGACTGGAGAACGCGATCCCGACTCGGATGAGGTTACGAGTGGATTAACAGTCCTTGTTCCACTGCTGCCTGAGGGGATGGACCCAGGAAGGTCAAAGTCCTTCCATGTGCAGAATTCGGATCCAGAGTTCTTCTACCCCGTCGCGGACGATTGGGTTGCGCCCGTCACAGTTGAGAAGGTCGCCAATGGCACCGAAGTCGAGTTTCGACTCATCCTTTTTCACCCTTCCCAACCGGGTTCCCTGATCAGTCTCGAGATCGAAAGGGACTCTGATGGTCGGATCATCAGCCAGACTCCCGTGGAAGCCAATGACGGGTCACTGACGATTGGTGCTCTTCCGGATGACTATCAGCTTGAGACTCCCGACCGGAACACTAGCTTTGGTGCATCGACTTCTCGCGGGCAATACGGTCTGGGAGAAGCTCTTTCGTTCTTGACGACCGTTCGCCCTTACAGATCTGTCTTCGAGACGGCTTCCGTATTTCGGCCTTTCCCCTCACCCCAGCCAACCGTCAAGTATGTGGCGGACGGAAGTCCCATCACGCTGATTGCAGATCCGCCCAGTATTCTTGATGTGACAGATACTGCCGAAGATCCGTTTGACAGCTTGTTGGGCGCCTTTGATGACAACGACCCGGATGAGCGAGACCAAGCGATGGAGCTCGACCAGCCAGTTGTTTCCAGCGACTTACTGGTTCGCTATTTCACTGAGGAACTTCCTAGCACTACAAGCTACTCAAGCGACAACAGCTTTGTCAGGGATGTTCTTCGCTTGCTTCCTGATGATGATGGTCTGTGGCGAGTCAGTGTTTCCGCCCAGTTCACAGTGTCGGGAGCCGTCAGCGGTACTGACTACCACCGAATGGAGCTCCGTCTCTACAAGAATGGGGTTTATGAGCGACTGATCGAAGAGTTCGTGGGGCCGGTCTCGGATGGGCAGACCATTACCTTACTGCATGACGTCGTTTCAAACTGTGTTGAGGGTGATCTCCTTCAGGTCCGTGTGTTCACGGAGAGACCTACCGGTGAGACATACGACATTGTCATGACGGGTGACGCAATCACCAATTGGGTTTCTTTTGAGCGCATTGAGAATTAGGCTCATCTCATTTGTAGGCAATGTAGTGTTCGCTACCGGTGTCATCTCCGTTGAGTTCCGCGACTGAAGGCATCAATTGGCAGGATCGGGGCAATCGTGGGCCGACGCTCGATGACCCATATTGCTTCTTCCATTAGGCGATTCGTCTGTCGAACTTAGAGGACACGGCAAATGGAGTCTTCCCAAGCTGAGGACAAGCTCGCCACGCGTCCCGAGTCGGCGACGGCTCTCGACGGCTCCCAACTTTTTGACGAGTATCTCCGCATTGGTTCGATCGGGACGGCGGCATGTGCAGGGTTTTTCTGGCTCATGCATATCGGCCGAAGCCCTTCCTCTTGGCTGATGGTGTTTGGTTGTGTCGTTGCGATTGTGGTGCACGTGATCCCCGCGCGGTTTCACTTGCCGCGACTGGTTCTTTTGATTTCGTGTGTTGGGTTGGTTGCCATGAGTGCCGCATCCACTTCAGATGGAACGGCTTCGATCCCTTTCTTTTCGCCCGTTGTGTTAATCGGACTGTTGGTTTTGCTGATGCTGCGGGACATGTTGATTGCCATTCGTAAACATGCCAAAGCCATCTCGCCTGGCAGGATTGTCATCGTAGGGTCGGTTCTTGCCTTGGTGATCTACATGATCGTGATCCCAAGTGTCGACGCATTCTTGGAGCAATTCCGAGAACGTCCGCAGAGCTACGTGATCGAAGAGTTGTCACCGATGGAAGTGCTGCGAATTCGTAGCGCTAAGCTTGCGGTATTTGCCATCTTTGCATATGCCGGCGCCTGTGTGGGCAGCTTCTTGAACGTGGTGGCGGCAAGCGCTCCTCGCGGTGAATCAATCGCTCTGCGTTCGTCCGCCTGTCCCGAGTGTGGTACCCCCATTCGTCGAATCGATAATCTTCCGATCATGAGTTACCTCATGCTTCGCGGTCGTTGTCGTGACTGCGAAGCGGCCATTCCCATCAGGTACTTTGCGGTGGAGCTGGTCGGTTTCACCATTTTTGGTTCACTGTTCGTCTACGAGCTCGTCACCGGTGCCGCGAACGTGCCTGGTTTTCAGTCGTACACGTATGCTGGGATCCTCTGGATCATTCTCTATACCAAGTGGCCGGTGGTTGGCATCTACCTTTTGCACTGCCTGCTGTTCAGCTGCGTTTTGATGCTCGCTTTGATGGAGCGAGATCGATTGCGACCACCGCGCAAGATGGCAATCACCTTGTTGGTTCTGTTTGCTGGCGTCGTCATCGCCATTCCGACGATGCTGACCGTCTCGCTGGTTGACCAGACACCCTTTCAGTTACCCACCAGTTTCCCAAGCTGGCTCGATCGGGCGGCCACTTGCATTGCAGGCGGCATTTCGGGTTGGATGATCGGGCAACTGATGATGTCGCTCAGTCGGCGTCATGGTCAAGACTCATCATTGCTGGCCGCCGCTCTGGTGCTACTGGGTGTTTCTCTCGGCTGGCAGGCAGTTCTGACGATCGCTATCACTTGGCTGATCGTCACGGTCATCTTCAATTTTCTCGATCGAGCCCGGATTCGAACCCAATGGCTGAGCGGCAGCACGTTGTTGTTGATGTTGGCAATGCTGCACCACCCTCTGTGGAAGTGGCTATCCGGACACCTCACGTTTTGAACATTTGGATTCAATAGAAGGTTCACTTGTTGGGAATGCGTCCGCATCCGACGCAATTCTTAGCCTTCTAGCTCGCACCGACGTCGGCCGTTCGCGCCGATCGTAGGGAATGATCGGGGTTCGTTCCCCCTCCAGGCATCCGGCGAGATGTCATTCGTTGCGAGCGGCTACAGCCCGAACTAGCCTAGCGCGGTGATCGTTCCTTCAACTGGTACTAGGTGTGACCCCACTACATCGACAAGGCCCGCTTTGTGTCGGCGTTTTGGCGCTTGGCGTTTTGGTGACGACGTTGGTGATCCTCTTCGCTCCGCGAAGATATCATTCCGAGGCCAAGCTGCTGATCAAACTGGGACGCGAAAACACTTCAATTGATCCCACGGCTGCTAGCAGCGGTCAGTTGGCAGACCTGATTCGAACGAGCGAAAGTGAGATGGTCACGACGCTTCAGATGATGCAGAGTCGAGGAGTGTTCGCAAACGTCGTGGACGAAATTGGTGCAAAACCAATCCTCGACGGATGGCTGCCAGGAGCGAAAGACGATCGTCCTCAAGGATGGATTTCCTCGGCGAAAAGCGCGGTTGGCCAATGGTTGGCGGGCATTGATCCCATCAGTGATCGGGAGCGGGCCATGATCACGCTCCAGGAAGGCCTCAAAGTCGAGGCTAGCAAGTCATCGAGTGTGGTGGCAATCAGTTTTCGATCGAAGTCACCCCAATTGGCTCAGGCGGTGACCGCAGCCTGGGTTGAAGCATACCGACGCGAACACGCAACCATGAACTCGATTGCGGGTTCGTATGATTTTCTATCCACCGAGTACTCCGAGCTACAGGATGAACTTCGGTTGGCACGGGATCGATTTCGAAATCGCAAAACTGAATTCGGTGTCGTTTCCATCGAAGGCCGGCGCGAAACGCTCGATACAGAAATGCGATGGGCCTACAACTCGCTGATACAGAATCGGGCAAAACTTGCCGGTGTCGACGCCAGGCTCACGTCACTTCGGTCTCGCCTATTCGAAACGCCCGAATCAATCGTATTGGACGAAACGAAACGGGATACCAACGAGACTCTCAGTGCGATGCGAGATCGTCTCTACGAACTAGAAATCGAGGAACGCAGATTGGCGGCGACGTATAGCGAGTCTCACCCAAAGTATCGCGCCGTGGTCCATCAACTCGATGATGCTCGACAAGTTGTGGAGACGCAACCGAGCGAATCCTCCCAAGTCAAGACGGGTGTCAATCCGATCCATGCGGGGTTGATGGAACAAATCAATCTTGCCGAAGCCGAACGGAAGGGCTTTGAATCGGAATCAGAATCAATTCAAAGCATCATTCGTGATTTGACAGAACAGTCAGCCGCGTTCAACGAGCGGGAAGCCGAGCTGCTGACACTTCAAAAGCAAGTTGAAGTCTTGGAAGCTGAGTTTCTGTTGCATCATGAACGCCGTGAACAGGCGCATCTCTCGAGGAAACTACAAGATAGTGAAGTTAGCAATGTGAACGTCATTCAACCCGCCAGTTTTCAGGAGCGGCCTGTCTCACCCAACAAGAAGCTTTGCGCGCTGCTTGGTCTGGTCGCGTCAGTATCGTCCGCGTTAGGCCTCGCGATCTCTCGTGAATCCAAGCATCTTCAGACGAACCCCGTGGGTCTCATTGAAGATGCTCGCCGCAAAGAAACAGTGGTCGAGCAAACTGATGACCTTCACCTTGCCCACCAGGCATCCGACGATTCACCAGGTAACGAACCAGACGTCGATCAGCCCACGGGTGTCGTTTCACCGATGTTGCCACGTTAGGTTCGACAAACGTGCTGCGATTCATAGATCGGGCGCAAGCCCTTGTCGCCAAGCCAACTCTTTTGACGGGTGCCTCCGTCGTGGATCAGTGTCTGTTTACGGGCACCAACTTCCTTACGGCGGTGATGGTGGGTCGTCTCGGTAGCGTCGATCAACTTGGATTGTACACGCTCATCATTTCGCTGGTCATGATCACGATTGCGTCGTATCGATCTGTCTTGATTTCGCCCTACGTCGTGCTTCGCAACCGACTACAAGAAGAGCGGCAGGCGATTACCCGGGCGGCATTACTAGCGGCAACTGGCTCGATGGCGGTCGTCATTCTTTGCGGTGGATTCATGTTCGCCATGCTGGTCGGCGACGTGACCGTTCTGATTGCGGGCGTGGCGGTGGCATCTGGATTGGCTCGCGATTTCATGCGCCGCCTCAGCATCGCTGAATTGAGACCGCACATTGCCATGCCGATCGATGCCGCGATCGGATTGCTGCAGCTCGGTGGTTTACTAGTTGTTGCTTACTCGGGTTGGTTTGTAATCACGGCGACAAATGTGTTGCTATACGCCAGCATCGTATGGGTTGTTGTGGGTGGACTGGGAATCTACCTGCAAAGACGACTCTTTGTTGCCGAGTCGGGCAGTCGATGGCAAGCGCTTCGCGACTTATGGCCCAACTCAAGGTGGATTGGTTTGAGTCATGTTCTCACGACAACGCAATCGTTCGTCGTGCCATGGATGCTCGCGTTGTGGACATCGCTCGAAACAGCTGGCGCTTATGCAGCTTGTTGGATGCTGGTCCAAGTCGTTTCACCAGTTGTCGAAGGTATAGGCAGTTTACTTGGTCCGTTGTTCTCGCGAGAGGTCGCACATGGGAATCTCCGCGGCCTTCGGAGACAAATCTGGATTGCGAGCCGCAACTACATTGGTCTGATGTTGATGGCCGTGACCGCCGTCGCGTTGGTGGGCGATGACATGCTTCGGCTGTGTTTTGGTCACGAGTATCAGAAATACGAGCGGATTCTGATTGTCTTGGTCGGTGCATCGTTCTTTCACACGGTCGGGATCCCCGCCGGGAAAGCGTTAACGCAACTTGACCGCGCGGCGTGGAATTTTCTGATCACCCTCGTGAGCTTGGCTTCCCTCATGCCTTTGACGGTTTGGTGGCTTGGAGCCGACGGAGTGTTGGGAGGCGCGCGTGCTCTCGCGATCGTCCATTTTGCATCTTCGCTGAGTCGATGGATTCTTCTGCGGGTCCGCTTGCAGTCCTGGGCGGTGTCATCGACGGCAGATCCAAATCCCGCGTCGGATCGATTCGATGCTTTGGAGACATCCAGATGATGTCTGAAGCTGCCATGGGCCCTCCTTCATCACAGGTCGTGCGACCCGGGACGATGGTGTCGGTTTTGAACCGGTTCCTCCGCTGGGATATACCCCTGTTTGCATCATCACTTGCGTTGGTGAGCTTTTCGTTGCCAGGCAGAATTAGTCCAGACTCGGGAGGGAGTCTTGACTGGATTGCGCTCGCGAAACTGTCACTAAGACTGATGGCCTGTCTTTGGTTCTCGATGGTTCTTTGGTTTTCGCGACAGGCTTCCCAGCCCCGGGTTGCCCGGCAAAACGATTCTAAGTTGAGTCCTTGGTATTGGTTCATCGGCTGGTCCTTCGTCACCATCGCTTGGTCGCCGTTGAAGACGGTTTCGTTCGCGCAGTGGCTCGGCCTGTTGGCGCTGTTGTTGATGGCTCAAGCGATCAGGGATCGCCTCCGAACGCCAGTATGTTCTTATCCGGGAGCATGGACGGCTCCAAGATTGTCACCGCACTCGGTCGTAAGCTGCCTGTACTTCATTACGACGACCTACAGTCTCGCCGTGCTGGTGGTTCATTTCGTGGCGCCAGAGTTATCGGGCCTCGATCGCTCGATCTCGATTGACGGAAGCAACGGGTTGGTGCACCCGACTGCGGCAGGTGCGACCGGTTCACTCGGGCTCGTCTTGGTACTCAATAGGTTTTTCCATCACCGCCAAGGCGCGTCCGCTGGAACGGCCGTCGCGCTATTGATTCACCTGGGAATATTGGTGTTGTCCAACAGTCGTTCGGCGTTAGCCACGATCGCCGCTGTGTCGATGATCTTTTTCATTTGGGCGACCACTAAACCAATCAAAGCGACTGCAATGGTGCTGTTGGGTGTGTTCTGTTTTGCAATTTTGGTACTAGATCCAGGATTGGAGTTGATCAACATCGTGTTCGGGGATGTCTCGTCGTACATCCAACGGGGACAGTCGATTGATCAGCTCAAAGCCGTTTCGGGAAGAAGTGAGATTTGGGCCGCCGTCTGGGAGCAGTATCTTGACGCACCCATCGTCGGACATGGCTATTTCGTGACATCTGCCAATGGCCAACTCGACGTTTGGGATGGTCCGGCCAATCACGATGCACACAACGTCGCTTTACAAGTCCTAGTTTCGACGGGGCTGATCGGCATGCTCTTGTTTAGTTGGTCGGTTCTCGCCGCTTGGATTCATACAGTCAAGCTGATGTGGAGTGACAAGGACTTCACAGAAGGAATGGAGAAAGTTCCGTTCTTTCTGCTTGTCGTTTCAGCCTGGTTCGCAATCTGGTCACAAGGCTGCGTCACATTTTTAGGACCCATTCGCCCCGAATCGGTGGTGTTTTTCTGTTTGCTGGGTGTGACGCTCGGGTTGCAGCGGTCGACCGATCTTGGGTGGAGAGGCGGCGAAGTCGAATGAGAATTCTCTATTGCCATAACTATTACCGACACCGAGGCGGCGAGGATGTGTCCTTTGAGAGTGATGTGAAACTGCTCCGACGGCGAGGTCACGAAGTCATCACCTACACGAAAGACAATCAGCATCTAGGAAGCAACCATCTGAGCAACGCAACTCGCACAGTCTGGAACCGTCAGGCTGCTGCCGAGGTGGAGGAATTGATTCGGAGGACGAAGCCCCACTTGATGCATTGCAATAACCTATTCCCTCAGATTTCCACGTCCATCTACAAGCCCGCCCGAGCGCATCAGGTCCCGATCGTTCAAGCACTCCGTAACTATCGGTCTTTTTGCGCGAACTCGTTTTTCTATCGCGCTGGCAAGGTATGCACCAAATGCTTGCGTTCGTTGGCTGCGTGGAATGGAATTTCCAAACGTTGCTATCGAAACGATCGGTTAGCGACGAGCGTGCTGGTGGCATCGCAAGGATTCAATCGTGTTCTGAGGATTCAGGACCGATACGTCGATGCATTCATTACCCCGACGCAGTTCTCGAAGAAAATCCACTGCGAAGGCGGTTTCGATTCCGATCGAATCCACGTGCGACCCAACTTCATTTTGCCGGATCCTGGATTCCAACCAGACAAGCTGCCGCACTTCGTTGTTGTGGGCAGGCTGTCGCTCGAGAAGGGCGTGCGGGACGTGATCCATGCGTGGAGAAACCTGAATACCGATTGCATCGTGAAGATCATCGGAGGAGGTCCCGAGTCGTCAGAATTGAAGGAACTGGCCGGGTCCATGAGAAACGTTGAGTTCCTTGGCGAGCTGGGTCCCGATGATTTGATTCGCGAAGTCGCTTCGGCGCAGGCCCTCTTAATGCCGTCGAGGTGGTTTGAAACCTTTGGTCGTACGATGGGAGAGGCATTCGCTTGCGGGACGCCTGTGCTTGCCAGTCGGTTGGGAGCAATGGAGGAGATGGTGACCGAACATGTCAACGGAATGTTCTTTGAGGCTGGGAATCCACGTAGCATCGCCGAGACAGTCAAGCGTTTCATGAATCTGACCGCCGATGAAAGAGCCGAAATGTCGCACGCGGCTCGTCACTCGTACGTGACTCGAATGAGTGCAGCGGAGAGCTATGACTGTCTGCTTTCGATTTATCGTCTCGTCGGGATGAAATGCAATAAGTATCGCGAGCCTTGGTATCAACAGATCGATATGGAATGGAATCGGTCCACAAATATCGCGGCTTCGAATCGCGGGTCGACAGCGATTGGGACGACATGACGATTCTGCGATGGCTTCCCCGGTTTCGTCATGTTGAGCGGCGGCTGCGCGAACTGGAGGCGCGCGAGTCATGGTCTCGAACACAAGTGCGTGACTATCAGCTCGAGCGGATCAACGCGGTTTGGGACCACGCCTCGCGGTTCGTACCATTTTATCGATCTTTGAGCACAAGCTTGCCCGCACGATTCGATTCGCTAGAAGAGTATTCGGCAACAATGCCCTTCTTGACGAAAGGAACCGTCCGCGCTGAGTCGTATTCTCTGCTATCAGAGAGAGCTCGGCCTGGTCGTTGGTATCGATCCGGCGGCTCGACGGGCGAGCCGACGGCGATCTATTGGGATGACGAATCTCATCGTGCGTTTTTGCGAGGCAAGTACCGTTGCGAACAAGCTCATGGAATCAATGTGTTTGACAAGAAGACATTCTTGTGGGGACACGCCGGTTCCTTCACACCGGGCTTGAAAGGGACTTGCCAGAGATTGGTCCGTCCGGTCGGGGACTCCTTGCGAAACCGACAGCGGATATCCGCCTATGATCTTTCCGCCGACAGGCTTTGCGAGGGTCTAAACCGCATCAAGTCTTTCGGGCCCCGAAGCTTGTATGGATATAGCTCGGCGGTTGAGTTGCTGGCGAGGGTGGCCGCCCAGCACAACGTGGAGCTTCCTACATTGAATGTAGCGATCCTGACGGCTGAGCCATCGGATATTCCGATGCGCGACCAAATTTCCGAGTCGTTTCAGTGCAGATCGCTGGTCGAATATGGTGCGGTGGAGTGTGGGCTAATCGCATACACGGTGCCCGATGGCACAATGCGCTGTCGCGATGACCTCGTCTTTGTTGAAACAGTTCCGAATTGTCAATCTGGGTTCGATATCGTCATCACGGTGCTGAACAATTCATCGTTTCCTCTTTTGCGATACCGTATGGAGGATACGACAGCGCGGGCAAAGCGATGTCCCGAGCATGGATTCACGATCCTGGATGAGATACGAGGTCGATCCAACGACGTCTTGATCGGGCGCGATGGCCGAAAACTGCATCCCATGGCACTGAAACACTTGGTGGAACCCTACCCGGAGGTTCGACGGTTAACAGCCCATCAGGATTGTGCTGGTGGATTACGGGTCCAGTTCGAGACCGCAGAGGTCCTTGAATCTTCCGTCATCGAACTCATGCGGTCACGCCTCACCGAGATGATGCAGGGCTATCCGGTTGATATCGAGACCACCGGTCATATTCGCGGCAATCGGGCAGGCAAACACCGCTGGATTACGAGCGACTTTTTAGTGCGTGAGCTCGGCCGCGAAACTATAGTTCAATCCGATCCTCCGAGGTCGACCGACAGACGTGAAGTGAGTTCGGGATGACTTCGAACCCTGGTGACCACTACCGATCGGTCTGTATCCGCCAATGGCCACCTCTTGCTTGGGTTGCCAAACTGTCTCCGAGCAAGTCACTCCATCTGTGGCATGGTGTTCGAGTGGAACGCCGAAAGAGTTGGTTCGGGGAACTCTGTTGGGACGGTGACTTTGAAGCAGGCAATATCGCCAGCGGTGAGCATGTATTTGGTTCCGGTGGGCAACACACCGACGAAGGTTGGACGTTTGTTTCATCCTCAACTGTGTTGGACCGACTTCACCACTTCTGCGAGCCTAGCTTGGCCGAGGAAACTCCGGTCCCGTCTGGTCGAACCGACTATGTGAGTAACTCACTGTTGGCATTAGCCGCAGTTGCCGGGCTGAGCCCAATGGTCTCCGGCACACACTATCCGAAGCGATTCAACACCATTTGTCGCGGGTTGAGCGAGTACGACCGGGAGATCCCGATGGACCGTGGCCCTGTCCATCTCACCTACATGGAAAACCTTCGGTGGCGTCAGGGTCGTTTTAAGCGCATTCCCAAGAATGTGGGGACGCGACGCCTGGATTGCTTCGAGGACTATCATCGAGAAATGGTGTCGGTACTGAATCGCTTGGCTGGGAATTGGTCAGCAAAAGAGCGCTGTTTCCAATATGAACCTATTGCAAGTCTATCGACAGGCTACGATTCGCCTGCCGCATCGGTACTCGGTAAAGAGGTCGGTTTAACGGATTCGATCACGATTACGTCTGGACGATCCGGTGATCAAGATGATGGTGCGACCATCGCAGATCACCTGGGGCTGCAGGTGAGCCGATTGGATCGTGACCAATGGCGGCGTTCGCCATTGTCCGAGGTCACTTACTTGGCTGGCGATGGCAAAGGCGAGGATGTCTATTTTGCTCCGGCTGCGGGTGAGCTTTCCGGACGGGTCTTGTTGACTGGATACGGTGGTAACCGAGTGTGGGGAGCGAAACCGAGTCTGTCGAATCGATTTGAAAGGTCCGATCAATCCGGTCTATCTCATACGGAGGCTCGGCTGCACCAGGGATACCTTCATTTACCCGTTCCGTTTCTGGTTGCTCACCAGACTGCAGATCTCCGGCGCATCACTCACTCCAGTCCCATGTCCGGCTGGCATGTTGGTCGTGAATACAACAGTCCGATCGCGCGACGCATCATTGAGGAAGCCGGTGTCCCGCGAGAAGCGTTTGGGGTCACGAAGAAGGCGGCTTCCATTTTGATGTATGACTCTTCGAGTTCTCTTTCGGACGAGGGTGATGCATCATTTCAAAGATGGCAGGCACGTCGTCTACCACGTTTCGACCAGATTCAGCTGCACGTCCAACGTTACTTCTATCGTGGACGAGGTTTCGCGATTCGCGCTATGCAACAGTTCGCCGGCGCGATGGGGCGTGTGATTCCAATTCGTGTGCTGGGACGGATTGCCGGTTCAAGTCGTTTATCCGAAATGGCCGGCTACGAAGCTCATTTTCGATACCTTTTTCCGTGGGCGTCTGAAACTCTGATCGGTCAGTATCGCCAAACATGGCTAGCGGCAAGATCCCCTGATCGTCTTCACGAAGAATAGTGGTTGCCGAACGGTTAACTGTCGGGAAAGGAAACAACGGATTCGATGCACACACCCGCTCATATTGCGGCCAGTCTGTTCGTCTATCGAGGCGAAACGCGGCCGCTACCCATCATCGCGGTCACTGGCGGGGCCGTGCTACCTGACGCGCCGATGTTCTTGTTCTATGCCTTTGAGAAAATCTGCGGGACATCCGAACGGGAGATTTGGAGCGCCAAGTACTTTCAAGATGACTGGCAGTTGTTCTTTGATGTTTTCAATTCCATTCCCTTGGCTCTCTTCGTCTGGGGTTTGGGTCGTTGGATGGGCTGGAGGAATATGGCCCTCTTAGCCGGGAGCTGGTTGCTCCACTTGATCTTCGATCTGCCGCTGCATCACGACGATGCACATCGACACTTTCTACCGTTTTCGCAATGGCGTTTTGAAAGTTCGGTGTCCTATTGGGATCCGAGACACTTTGGATTGTGGGTGGCTCCGCTTGAGGTTGCCGCGGCCGTCACCGTCTTGATTTGGGTGACCATCCGCAATCGTTCTCGCTCCATGCGAACGGCCACCATCTCAACGCTGTCCATTTACCTCTTCGCCATTGTGATGGCATTGAGTATTTGGGTTTCGATGGCGGACAGTCCGAATAGTCGCAACGAGCTTCGGCCCGGTAGACCGAATCAAATCCGGCTGTCAGCAATGACTCGACCTCGGTCACTCTCCTCGAGAAACGCTTGACGCTCGGCCTGCAATTTCGACTTCGATGCGATTCCCCATCCAGAAACCAATCGTGGTCGCCCGAATAGATAAAACCAGAGGGTCGTCATTGCCAGGAATAGGGCTAGCAGGCCGGCAATCAACGACAACCGACCGCCATTGACTGATGGATCCAGTCCGTACCGCGTGTAAACGTACAGCAATCCACCGGCGGTCACGATCGTTAGCCCCACGGAGATGCCTGAGCCGTAGACACGAAGGACCCGCTGGCAATTCTCGCATCGTTGGCCGCGCAGTATCATCCTGAATTGCCCGACTGGGGATCCACAGATCGGACACCGTGACGGGACATGCGATCGGTGCGAATCACCGGCTTCGCTCAGTTCCATCGCGGGCTGATACGGGTTCCGGCTTGTGTCGTGAATCGAGGGATGGGTTGGCATGCTTCGGTCACCTCGAGAACTGCTGCTTGTACCGACGTGGATCCGCCCTCAGTGGAACCTCCCGAGGTGGATCCGCGTCCAGTGTTGGCTACCGATTTGGAGTCTTCTGCGCCTGGGTGTTATTATACGTCGATGAGTAGCGTGGACCAATCTGGATCGCCTGGCGAACGAGATGAGACCGACCTGTCGGCTTTCATCGCGGCGGAAACGGCCAAGCGTCATCGCCGCAATCGAGCGTTGCGAACACCAGATCAGCGCATGGAGTTGGCCAGGCAGATGCAGATGGATGCTTATCGCGTGATGCAAGCAAATCCGGCTGCGTGGCAAGCATTCCTGAAGCGGAATCACGCCAAACGGTCGGTGCCTGTCGCGAGTGTCTTTGCGCCGGAGGATTCCACTTGACCGGCGATCTGTTGACGGTCGTCGACCGGCTCGGCGATGAGTCGATTTCACTGGAGATCATTGGTGGTCACGCTGTCAATGTGCACGGATATGCTCGTTCGACCGAAGACATTGACATCGATCCGGCGGCCGGAATCGAGCGAACCTACCCCGTCACAATCGACTACATTCGGCGCCGGCGTCTGATGATGTTGGGGACCGATTATGGATACGTGGACTTATTTGATCATGTTCCGGCAATGCCGGATGCTCGCGTCGACGACTTGATCGCCGACGCGGCAACATTGAAGGGGCACCCTTATGCATCGTTGTCCTGGTTGCGCCGGATGAAATCGGCGAGCGGGCGGCCCGTGGACCGAGTTGACCTTCAGTCACTGCCGTTGCCTGATCGCGAATAGCGATGCAGAATTTCGGATCCGAGTTTCAACGAACCAATGGGGCAATCGCCCTGTAATAGCGTGGATCCGGGCCCTACGATTCTCATGGGGTCCCAAGGATCAATGACCCTGTCGACAGAGAACATGAACGCCCCACAGATCGAAGACCAAATCGCCCAGTGCTCGCAGACGTGCAGCCGGATTACCGATGAAGTGGCCCGCGTGTTGGTGGGCCAGGAAAGTATGGTTTCCAGGCTTCTGATCGGGCTGCTAACCGGCGGGCATGTGCTGCTCGAGGGTGTGCCGGGTTTAGCCAAGACGCTCACCGTCAGCAGTCTCGCCAAAGCAATCCGAACGAACTTTTCACGGATTCAATTCACTCCCGACATGCTGCCCGCGGATGTTGTCGGCACGGAGATATTCAATCCCAAGGAAGCCACCTACAGCGTGAAGAGGGGGCCGATCTTCTCGAACCTCGTCCTCGCCGACGAAGTCAACCGCGCTCCGGCAAAAGTTCAGGCCGCGCTGCTGGAAGCCATGCAGGAGCGACAGGTGACGATCGGCAACGAAACATTCCGGTTCGCAGAACCATTTCTGGTGATGGCCACACAGAATCCAATCGAACAGGAAGGCACCTATCCACTGCCGGAAGCTCAAGTGGATCGATTCATGCTGAAGGTGCGAATCGGGTATCCGACCAGAGACGACGAACGCAAGGTGGTCGATCGAATGGCGGGAGGAAAGCCGGTTCCAACTATCTCACCCGTGGCTTCGCCAGAAGAATTATTCGAGGCGCGCGATATCGTCGACAAGATCTGGTGTGACGACAAGGTTCGCGACTATACGGTCGACCTGGTGCGAGCCACACGGGATCCCCAACCATTCGGAATCAAGTCGCTCGATAACATGATCGAAATGGGCGCCAGCCCGCGGGCATCGATATTCTTGCTCAAGGCTGGTAAGGCCCATGCCTTCTTAGACGGACGCAACTACGTGACTCCCCACGACATCAAATCGCTCGCACCCGATGTCTTACGGCATCGAGTGGTGGTCACGTACGAAGCGGAGGCGGAAGGTCAATCCAGCGAAGAGATCATCGGTCAAATTCTTGACAACGTGCCTGTGCCCTAGCGCATTCTCGATCAGCTGGCTCCACCAAATCGACTCCAGTCACTGCACGTTCAAGACACGCATCCGACGCCATGTTGCCCCGCGAAGTCATTCGTCGAGTAAGAGAAATCCAGATTCGGACCGGCCGTCAGGTTGCGGACGTTCTTGCGGGGCAGTACGTCTCCGCATTCAAGGGACGAGGAATCGAGTTTGATGAGGTTCGCCCGTACCTGCCCGGCGATGACGTGCGCACGATCGATTGGAATGTCACCGCTCGAGTCGGTGAACCATTCGTCAAACGCTACGTCGAAGATCGCCAACTCAATCTGATGGTGATGGCCGACGTCTCGGCCTCCCAGGACTTTGGGACCGGCCAGCGAAGCAAACGGGAGGCGACGGCGGAATTGAGTGCGTTGTTGGCCTTTTCCGCCACACGCCATGATGACAAGATCGGACTGGCGCTCTTCCACAGCGAGATCGAGCAATACATCCCCGCCAGAAAAGGCCATCGGCATTCGCTGCGCGTGATCCGCGAGGTGTTGGCACACGGAAACGTCGAGTCGCAACCTGCCAAGCGCACCGGTCGATGGCTACCCTTGGGTCAGAGACGGTCGTGGTGGCGAACCGGCCGGCAGTCGACCAGCATCGCGGGTGCGATGGAGTTTCTGATGTCCGTGACGTCTCGAAAGATGATCTGCTTCGTCATCAGCGACTTTCTTGACGAGGGTTTTATCGGCGCCATGCGAAGTGCCCACCGCAAACACGATGTGATTGCGGTTTTGGTGTCGGATCCCAAGGAGTTGCAGCTTCCCAATGTCGGACTGGTCAATCTTCAAGACCCAGAGACCGGTCGTGTGCAACAGTATGACACTGGATCGGCCGCCTTTCGCAGTCAAGTTGAGTCGGCTGCTCACGATCGAGTTGCCGAGCTCGAACGCCTTTTTGGAAGTTCCGGCATTGATTTCATTCACATCGATTCGCAGGCGGACGTGGTGGATCCGCTGGTGAGATTTTTCCGAATGCGAACTCGGAGGTTGAAACGATGAAACCGTTGGCCGTCCCAATCATCGCGATTCTGGTTGGTCTTCTGTCAACCGGCGCCGCCGGTCGTCATGTCGTCCAGGCGGACACGATCGAGGAGAAAATGGTGTCGGGCCCTGTTTCGGTGAAGCTGACAATTGAGCCGGAATCACCCGTTATTGGCGACACCATCACGCTGTTGATCGAAGTCATCGCGGAGGAAGGCGTCGAAGTGCTGATGCCTGATTTCGGCGACGCGTTGGATCGCTTCTCAATCGTCGACTTCGCGCCACGTGAATCGATCGACGACCAAGGACGAACGATTGCCAAACAAACGTATCGACTTGATCCACCCTCGTCGGGGCGCCAGGTCATTCCGCCGATCCTGATCGAGTATGTGGATCGACGTGATGGACAACGCAGAGCACCGGAGGGCTTGGATGCCTACGAAGTCCTGACCGAACGAATGGTCTTTGAGGTGGCATCCGTGCTTCCGGAGAATGCGTCGGACGAACTGAGACCACCTCTGGGCGAATTGGCGGCCATCACCCAGCCGTCACGATCTTGGTGGCCGTGGTGGCTTGCAACCGGGGTCGTTTCCATCGCCGTCCTGCCATTTGCGATTCGAGCCATCGCGGGGGCGCGTCGACTGCGTCGCCGGCGATCGGCGTATGAGGTGGCTCGATCGAGGATGCGAACGTTGCTCCAGTCACCACGTGAAACCACCGAGCAAATCGATGAATTCTATGTGGGTCTGACTTATGTGATTCGCCAGTACATCGAGGATCGATTCGAGACCCGGGCACCCGACCTGACGACCGAGGAGTTTCTGTCTTCGATTAGTCAATCACCGGACTTTTCCACTGACCACCAAGGACTGTTGAGAGAGTTTCTGAAACAAGCCGATCTGGTGAAGTTCGCCGGGGCTCAGCCATCCCCGGGCGAGACAAGCCGTGCCATTGAAAAGGCCGAACGGTTCTTGGATGAAACCCGAGAGAATGCTCCGATGCTCGCCGGTGCCGAGGAAAGGATTTCGCCGGGCGACGGCAGTTCACCTCGTCGGCCCGCGGAGGCGTCGTATGGTTGATTTTGAGTTTCGCGATCCCGCATTCTTGTCTCTCGCATTGCTGGCGCCGCTGGCGTTTTGGTTATCCTCGCGGACGCCATCCGCCGTGACGTATTCGTCACTGAGGATTCTGAATGCTGGATCACCGTCGCTGCGCGCTCGGCTGACTGGGCTCCCGGCGGTACTGTTCGCCTTAACGGTGGTGTTGTTGTCCATCGCAATGGCGGGGCCGCGAACACCGGACGCCGAGACTAAGGTGAGTCGCGAAGGAATTGCGATCATGATGGTGATGGATCATTCCGGTTCCATGCAGGGCCGCGATTTGGTCCAGGATGACTACAGTGTTGATCGATTAACCGTCGTCAAAGACGTCTTTCGGCAGTTTGTGCTCGGCGAAGGCGAAGATGCCGGTGGCGGACGACCTGATGACACGATCGGTTTGATCGCGTTCGCCGGCTATGCTGACAGCATTTGTCCGTTGACACTCGATCACGGAAACTTGACAACCATTGTCGAGGATCTGGAGATTGTCTCGTCCAATGACGAGGACGGCACGGCGATCGGTGATGGGCTCGCGTTGGCTGTTGAGCGATTACGTCGAAGCAAGACCCAGTCCAAGATCGCCATTCTGTTAACCGATGGTGTTCATAACGCGGGCATCATTGATCCGCAGCAGGCGGCCGAAGTTGCCGCCGCCAGTGGGATCAAGGTCTACTGCATCGGAGCCGGCACGCAGGGTCGAGCACCATTTCCAACCATCAATCCCTTCACCGGACGTTCGGAGCTACGACTGATGAGCGTTGAGCTTGATGAGGAAACGCTCAGGGCGATCGCAGAAGAGACCGGTGGCCGATACTTTCGAGCTACGGACCGCGAAACGCTCGCTGATGTCTACGCCGAGATCGACCAGCTTGAGCGAACGAAAGTCACCGAGCTACGCTACCTGAACTATGACGAGCACTATCGCGGGTACTTGTTGGCGGGGCTGTTGACGATGGGTGTCGCCGCCACGGCTCGAGCCAGTTTGTTGAGAACCCTTCCTTAAGTCATGTCTGAGTTCCGTTTCGCCAATCCAAACTGGTCAGCCGCGATCTGGGTCGTGATCGTCATCGTGTTGTGGTTGCTGTGGCTTGAACGAAGACGCGGCCGCGCGTTGTCGCGATTCATGTCGGCGGTGATGCAAGGCCGGCTCGTGGCGCGACCTTCGATCTTCCGTCGCAGTCTGGTGATCTTGTTGCTTGGACTCTCCGCCTGCTGCCTGGTTGTTGCAATGATGCGGCCCCAGGTCGGTCTGACATACATGAAGACGCCGCGGGTTGGCGCTCAAATCATGTTCTGCCTGGACGTCAGCAAGTCCATGCTTGCCGAGGACACCGCGCCAAACCGTCTGGAACGGGCCAAGGCAGACATTTCGGATTTGTTGGCGCTCCTGGATGGCGACCAGGTCGGCTTGATCGGATTTGCTGGTCGAGCGAGTGTGCTGTGCCCGCTGACACCGGATTATGGTTTTTTCAAGTTAATCCTCGACGGCGCCAATCCGCAGAGTGTGGGGCGTGGGGGGACGCGTTTGGAAGAGCCGATTCGAAAGGCAATGGATGGATTTCGAACGGAAAGCGATGTCGCGCGCGTAGTTTTTTTGATCACCGATGGCGAGGATCACGACTCACATCCACTCGATGCGGCCAAGGAGGCAATCGAACGAGGCGTCAAGGTCGTTGCCGTCGGGCTAGGCGATGAATCGGGTAGCGGAATCCGAGTGACGGATCCGCGAACCGGAGTTCAGTCTCCGGTACTCGATAACGACGGTAACCCCGTGATCAGTCGACTCGATGGCGAGACCCTGCGCGAGTTAGCGCTCGCGACCGAAGGGGTGTACATTCCTGCCGGGACCGGCAACTTGGACCTCGATGCGATTTACGAGAATCACATTCGACCGCTCGTACGCGGAAGGATCGATGCGGAAGGACGGGCGGTTCGGCAAGACATTTTTCAGTGGGCCGTCTTGGCCGGCATCGGCTTCCTCATGGCGAGCTTGGTCGTTGGTAGCGGTCGTTCGGATCCTCATGCGGCCGCACGCCCCGATTCGCGACAGCCGACTTGGCCGCGCGCCGCCATGGTGCCATTGGCGTTCATGGTCGGTGTGACTTCGATGGCGACTGCCGCCGATCCATCGGATTCAACAGACGCCAACACGCCGAGCGCACCGGCGACCGAGACTTCCGATCCCAGGGAAGCGTACAACGAGGGCTCACGGTGGATCCTTGATGATGTGGATCGCGCCGAGGATCGACTGACGCAGGCCAGGCGCGAGGCTGGAGGCGACGGCGAGGTTCGATACCGCGCAACGTACAACATGGGCTGGGTCGAGATCCAGCGCGCCGATGCCTTGATCGATGAAGCTCCCGATCAAGCGTTGAATCATTTACAGCGGGCCGCCGGCTGGTTTCGTGATGCCATCCGACTCCGAAAGGATTCATCCGACGCTCGCCACAATCTGGAAATCACGCTACTGCGGATCATGCAGCTACGCGACCGACTGGCCCAACAGGATGATGCGACGCTGGAGGCCATGCTGGATGCGTTGATCGCGTCGCAGCGGGCCAGCATCGGCAAGCTTCGCGAGTTGGTCGAGCAAATTGGCGCGTCGGACGATCCCAACATCGTCGATCAGTTTCGCACGCGTTTCCAACAACTGGCGATGGACCAACGCGTCGCGATGTCCGATCAGCAGGATGTGAGCGAAAAAGCCGTCGGAGAGTTGTCCACCGCCGAGATGAAGCCCGAGAAAGAAAGGAGCCCCGAGGAACAGCTTCGGATCGCTCAACTTTCGAGTCTTCTCAGTTACCTCAACCAATCCAGCCAACGTTTAGGGCAATCGCGAAGCCAGCTTCGTCGGCGTCAGGCGTCGCGTTCGTTTCGTCGGGCCGCTGCGGCACTCAATCAGCTCAAGCGTGCGCGTGATCAGTTGCGTGATCCTTTGCAGATCTTGGATGGAATCTTGGCCGACGCCACGACAACGGCCCAGCATACGATTTTGAAGATGCTTGATCGGCAACCTCTTCCGGCTCCGACGGATGAAAGGAGTCCAACGCCGAGTTGGATCGACCAGGATTACCTAACGGAAAGCCAATCGGATCTCACGCAACGGACCGGGGAGCTGACAGGCCGATTGAGGTCGGCTTGGACGAACGCCACGGAGCGAAGCATGGACGATTCATCGGACGCTGCGTTGAGTGATGAGCAACTCCAATTCCTAGAACTCCTCGATGCGGCGATGCCGCATCTGATCGATGCCGAGGAATCGATGAAGACGGCGGAGGAGAAAATGGGGCTGGAAGAATACGATCTCGCAAGCGAAAAGCAGATCGACGCGATCAACTCGCTGAATGAGGCGCGCGAACAGTTCGCGGATCTTCGTAGTCTCATCGAGATTGCTCTCGCCACCCAGTCGGAGATTCTTGGTTGGCTCACCCAGACCAAGCTGTTGCAGCAGGAGTCACAATCCGCTGACGGCGCTGACCCAGGCGAGACCGCCGTCATTGCGAGACAACGGGAATCGATCCTGGAACGCGTCCAAAGCGAGCAAGCCAAGAACCAAAGTCGGATGCAACGTCTAGAAAATTTGGTGACCAAGGAGTCGGCCGAAGCGGCGGCGTCGAACGAGGACGATCAAGCGGTCGATCCTCAGCAGGTGTCTCCACGGCTTCAGCAATTGCAGTTGGCGAAGGCATTGGTGGCCAAAGCGATTTCTGAGATGGAAGCCATTGCGACGACCCTGAAGTCGGCCGAACCGTCGGATTCGAACGGTGCGGATCCACCCAATTCGAAATCCGCCGACGAGTCCGACTCGGACGGAGAGTCGCCGCTGGAGATCGCAGAATCCCGGGCGGATGAGGCGGTTGAGACCCTCACGAATTTGCGTCGTCTGTTTTTCTCGGTCGTCGAGCATCTGCAGGAACTGGCCCAACGCCAGGCCGAACTCAATGACGATACGGAGCAGTCAGTCGGGGCCGCGGCGATCCCCACGAACGATGCTGAGGTGGATGACGGGTCCGAGACAGACTCGCCAGGTTCAACCTCAGTACGTTCTGCCGAGTTCGCCTCTAGGCAAGCCGAACTCGCTCAAACCGCCAGCCAGATCTCAGAGGCACTTCAGCAGCAGGCGGAGGCCAGCAATCAACCTAATCCGGTGATGGAGGCTCCACCCGGCCAGAAGCCGGAACCGTCGCAACAAGCGGTCATGCAAGAACAAGCCCAGAAGGCCAAAGCCGCTGCTGATTTGGTTTCCCAAGCCAGTACCAAGATGACAGAATCATTCGAGACGTTATCTGCGACCGATACGCCAATGTCGGATGCGCGAGCGCCCCAGGACGAAGCGCTCCAAAAACTTGTTGAAGCACTCCAGCAACTACAACCGCCTCAACAGGATCAGCCGCCGTCCGAACCACAACCAGATCAACAGCAACCGTCGTCTGAGCCGCAGCCATCCAATGAAGCAGATGATCAAACCGAGAAGCCAACCGAGAGTGAGCAAATGAATCCATCACGGCTGCTGCAGGCGGTCCGGGATCGAGAAGCCCAACGACGTCGCGATCAGGAAGAACGGCAACGAGCCAGTCAGATACCCGTTGAGAAGGATTGGTAATGCGGTCGCAGTGGATCAGCCTCTTGATACTGGTGATGCTGGCGTGGCTCAGCATGGATGCGTCCTCGATGGGGCAGACGGCGGATGACGATATGACGGTGCAGGTCGCCACCGAGCAGTCGCCGTACTACGTTGGTATCGCCGTGACCATCCAATTGACGGTCGAAGGATTGCAGGCCGAACCGGAACCAACATGCGTGATCGAATCATTACCCGATCCGGTTCGCGCGCAACTGGTTGCCATCAGCCCACGTGTGGTTCAACAGGTCTATCGATCGGGTAACCAATTTCGAAGATTGGAACAGGTGTCCCATACCATTCAGTTTCAAGTCACCGCCAGCGATCCAGGTGACTACGACATCGGTCCATTCATCATTACCCAGGCGGGGGTGGAAAAACGCGTTGAGCCGATCAGGATGACCTTTGATTCGGTACCCACGTCCGACGACATGCGTATCAAGCTGATCATGCCGACGACGGCCTATCCAGATCAACGGGTGCCCGTCGGTATCGAGTGGTGGTTTGCCGGCGACACCGACGATGTGAGTTCACTGAATATCGACGCGACCATTCTGGATGAGTTTCGATTCGATCCCGACGCAACATCAAGAC
This sequence comes from Planctomycetota bacterium, assembly GCA_038748615.1. Taxonomy (GTDB): domain Bacteria; phylum Planctomycetota; class Planctomycetia; order Pirellulales; family Pirellulaceae; genus Rhodopirellula. The sequence goes on from JBCDIU010000033.1 coordinate 49,196, forward strand.
GTGGTGCGTCACGGTTGCCGATCCGAACGAGCCAGGGTGCGATCGCATTGGCGGCGACGGTTCGCGAGGAAGTCGACGACGGTCAACGCTTTACCGTCGTGTCCGCTGAACGAACACTCGTTCCATCACGTCCGGGTACGTTCGAGATCGAACCGATTTCCGCGACGATCGAACTGGTCACCCAATGGCAACGTCGCCGGTCCGCGTTGGATGATTTTGGATTTGGTGGTTCGCTGTTCGGTGAAGCGTTTGGGAGCCGACGGCGTGCGGCACAAACCAGTCGGTTCCGAGCCGAGGGAGAACCAAGAACATTCACGGTCAAACCGTTTCCGGCTCAGGGAAAACCGGCAAGCTTCTCCGGCGCCGTGGGGCAAGGCTTTTCGTTGAACGTCTCCGCCGATCGAACCGTGGTTCGAGTCGGTGACCCAATTCGGTTGACAGTCCAGTTGGGAGGCGAGGGAAACATCGAAGGAGCGTCCCTCCCGTCGCTCTCTGCTGATGGGAGTCTCAATGCCGACCAGTTCCGACTTCCCGATAGCGAGGTGGCTGGGGTGTTTGACCGCGACCAAGGAACGAAGCGATTTGACGTCTCCGTTCGTGTGCTTGATGAAACGATTGATGAACTTCCCGCGATCGCCTATTCCTGGTTTGATGCCGACGAAGAGTCGTATCACACCGTTCGGTCGAAGCCGATCGCTTTGAGAGTGATGCCGGCTCAGGTGGTGGGATCCGATGCCGTCGTCTCGGCGGCGCGGTTATCCGACGCGGCTCCGAGTCCCGACGAAGCCACATCGACCGCCAAGGTAGCCGGCAAATTGTTTACCCTCAGCGGTGCGGATCTGGCGATCGAAACAGATCCGAGGGTCTTGCTCGGTGCTTCAACAACGGTGTTGGCAAACCGGTCCTTCCAGGTCGCGGGCTACGCATTGGGATCGCTCTTCGTTCTGATGGCTGTGATCGATCGGCGTCGTCGACAAGTGGATCCGTCGGTGCGTGCGAGCGTCGCGTTGATGCGTGACCAACGCCGTCGCATCTCTTCGGCGGCGGATCTCCCGCTGAAGGAAGCTGCCAAGGAGATCGCCGACGCACTTCAGATCGCCCGATCGGAACGGCCCGAGCTCAAACGGGCCGCAATTGAACAGGTAATGAGAGATTGCGAATCGATTGCCTACCAACCATCGGACGCAGCGGAAGTTCGCATCGAGCCGGATCTAGTCGCCCGAGCACTCACCGCGATCGATGATTCCAGTCTGGCGAGTGAATCGCCGTGACTCGTTGTTGGATCATGGGCGTCATGCTGGCAATGGGCGTGAGCAGCCGCTGTCCCGGCGCGGATGCGTCGGGCGATCCGGTGGAGCAAGCTACTCGGGCATATCAATTGGCAATCGACGCGAGCAATCGCGATGATCGTGTTGAGCAGTTCTGGCGTGCAGAGACTCTGTTTCGGCAAACGATTGATCATCAACGATCCGTCGAACCAGACCAACCGATCCATGCCGAGTTGTACGTGAATTTGGGAAATGCTGCGTTGGGTGCCGAGCACGTCGGTGCGGCGATCCTCGCGTACCGGCGCGCTCTAATCAGCGAGCCCCAGCATCGTCGTGCGATGCAGAATCTCCGTCACGCTCGAACGCTCCTGCCCGACTGGGTGCCCAAACCGGATTCAGAAGCCGCGATCGGTTCTTTTTTCGATTTCGCTGGCGGGCTTCGGTCCCGTGACTGGCACGGGCTGGCGGCGGTCGCCTTCCTAGTTGCCATGATTCTATGGGCCGTTTATCTAAGAACGGAAGCATCCACGGCTCGTCATCTAGCGGCTGCGGTAGGCATCGTGTGGATCGTTGCTTTGGCGATGACGATGACGCAGCATTTCAGACCATCGCCAACGGTCGGTGTAGTCGTTATTCCGGATGTCATCGCCCGAGCTGCCGACTCCATGAACGCACCGGCTGCCTTGGGAAACCCTCTACCCAGTGGATCGGAGTTTCAAGTCATTGAAGTCCGCGACAGTTGGCTCCGCGTCCGACTCTTTGACGGTCGTGAGACATGGCTGCCCGCGTCGGCCGTGGAAACTCTCGGCACGACCTAACAAAGCGTCACTCGGTTGGCATTCGACGGCGTCGAGAAACGACAATCGAAGCGGTGAGCAGTCCGATGCCAATGCCGCTGGGCTCTGGGACGGCCGTCAACGACAGGTTATCAAAATAGACACTGTCCGACGTCTCGTCACCGAAGGCATCATTGTTAATGACTTGCAACGAGATTTCCTCAAGTGTCGTTGGGCGGACTGCACCGGAGGGTCCGAAGGTTCTTGGCAACACGAAGCCGGTGAGCGACTGCGATACCCCGTTGACGGTGACCTCACTCCACTCGTCCGCCAACAAGTCAGCGGTGACGGAAATCGTGTGCCACTGGTCCCAAGCCAATCCCTGCCCGGTCACGAGTGGAACGGGAAAGTTGTTGTCCACACCATTGAATTGCGCCAGCCCAACCGAAACGCCCGTGGTTGATTTGGCTTGACCATTTCCACCATTGAGCGAAAACTCCAGCACCGTTCCGCCAACGCCAGTCACATCCGCCATTGCCGAATACGCATTGATCCGAGATAGGTCACTGCTGCTGGCGTAAAAGTCCACCTGAAACACTAGCTTCGGAATACCAGCGGTCGGCATTGAGGTCAACGAGCGGGAATCGATCGACTGCTGTCCAATCGTGTTGCTGATGTCGGTGAACTGCCGAATCGCGTTGCCCGAGTTCGCGATGGCACTCTGAATCTCACCGAAAGAAGCTCCCGGATGGAAATCAGATCGCCAGCCATCCTGTGCTGGATTGGCGGGCGACTGCGTTTGCCCAGTCGCCAGGCTATCAAAGTCGGTCGAATAGATGACCTCCGCGAAACCTGGCTTTGACACGGAAATCGTCACGCAAATGATCAGAAATACGGCGCGAACCATTTGGTTATCGAAAAATCGAGTGCATTGCCAAAAGTGCCTAGACTAGTTACTCCTCCGCGGCTTGGAAAGATGCCCACCATTTCGAGGCCAATCCGATCTGCAAGGAAGAATTGAGAACGGGCGAATCCTTCAATCGCGGCAGCGACGCTCAGTTCCTCACGTTTAAATCGGTGATCTCGATCCGCGGATGCGACTCGGGATCGACCTTCACTCTTCGGCGCGAGTGCGTGACGTCGCCGGGTGACGGCAAGCCGTCATCATCCATGTCGGCGATGACGGTGAGGTAGTAATCACCTGGATGCAGGTACGTGAACGTGAACTCATTGGCGTTTTTTGAGAGTTCCGGAAAAGACAAAAGCGTGTTCAGTCGTTCTTCACGAATGTAGCCGAACCGAGTCAAGAAATGACCACGCTGATCGACTAGAGCGTCACGCGAAAGATAGACATGCAGCTTCTTGCCCTGCGTCACGGGATCTCGCCGCACGGAAACCGTCAGTTCGGACAGGTACGGCATCTGATCAATCCGCCGAGGATCCCTCGCTAGCTTTCCAAGTTCAGCTACAGCGGCGCGAGATGGACTCGTGTCATCGGCGTCGCGTTCCCATACGTAACTTGCCGACGTCAGCGGGTATTCATCGGACCAGGTCGGTTTCGGCAGTGTGCTTGGGAATTCGTAGTCGATCACATTTTTTGGAAAGTCGACGACCTTGGCGGCGCTCATCGCCAGTTCCGGATGCATTCGGCGACCCCGGAAAGCCATATGGGGACGCGGTGTGGTCAGCCCAAACCGGCTGGTAAAGGCGTTGAAGTCCAAAGTGTCCCCACGGAAGGTCAGCTCCATGAACATGACTTGTTGACCGCCGTGGGCATCGACAAGCCGATAATAGGCCCAGTCGCGGCCGTATCGAACCGTGTCAAGGACGAAGTAGCTTGTTCGATAGATTCCATTGAGAATGCCACCATTACGAGCCATGATGGTCTGCTTACCACGGAATTTGGCGACAAAGAATGACGTGAATAGATTTCCGATGGTGCCGCCTTCAAAGATGGCATGAACGTGCGACGGAGCGACGGGACGAAAGTCGAACGCCATCCAATCGAGTTCTTGTCCCATCAAGTTCATCGAACCAACCCAGTGACCTTGCAGGGACTCCAGCATCTCGAAACCTTGGTTCCTGACATCGACCGGCACGATCTTTGGTGGAGTGAATTCCCGCATCTGTTGTTGTTCCGCCGTCGCGATGGGTTTGCCTCGATCGATGTAGCCCTGTAAGGCCCATGTTTCAAATAGCCGTCGCATCGATGCCGGCATCAATCCGTTCTGGGGCATCGGGTCATTCACATCATTGATGCGATTCAGTAGATCACCTTCCTGCGTGTGTCGTCGCACATCTTCGTAGCTCGTTAAGACGAGATCACCCTGCGGATCGCCGCCGGCATGACATGTCGCGCAGAAGTTGTTCACGATGGGCTGGATGTCGTTCGTGTACGACACTTCGATCTCGAACTTCTCGGGGGACTGGGCAACGGAGTGATCAGCACACGCGCCGCCGACCGTTGCCCAGACCATTGCCACGACTGTGAAGAGTGAACGATTCGTCATCATCGCTTCCAAAGTGGCCGTCGGCTCGAGTTTCCAGAAGATTGTCAATGTTGACAAAATATTCTTCAGTGAATAGATTGTCAAGAAAGAAAATGTTCACAGGAGACGGCCGTGGGTCGACCAAGCCTTGTTGCCAAACGCACCACGGAGATACTCGATGCGTTTGAGCGTTGCGTCGCGAGATTCGGAATCGAAGGGAGTTCGTTGGACCGAATCGCGGAGGAAGCCCGTATGCAGCGCAGCATCTTGCGTCACTATGTCGGTAACCGAGAAGACTTGGTACGGGCGCTCGCCCAGCGAGTGATCGCAAAGTATGAAGCGAGCTTCACGACGCACTTGGAAGACACCGGCCACTTGTCGCCTGTTGAGCAGTTGATGACTCATTTGTTTCCGAGCAAAGTCGTCAGCACCACACAATCGCTGCTCGTCGTGGAAGCGTTGATTGCCGCCAGTGCCACCTCCGTCGACATTCGTGAACAAATGCGAGGATATGTCGACGGTGTCATCGAGCGTTCTGCGGGCCTTTTGAAGCGGGAATATCCAAGCGCATCGAGGCAACGCTGTTGGGCCGTCGCATATGGAGTCGTTTCAATCTGCTTCAACCACGAGTCGCTATCGCCCATCGAACCACCGCCCAAGTATCGTCGTGCAGCCAAGGAAGCGGCTCGCGTCTTGATCCAAACACTGGGGTAGACTCAGGCAAGCAATTCGGGTGAGTCATTGAATCCGTCTGGAAGTTTCGGTTGCAGCTCGAGATGCATGGGCTCATCCGCTTCTTTTTCGATGACCAACAGAGTCCATCGATGATGCGACCTTGACGATGTCAAGAAACTTCCATGCATCGCCGCCATTGCGGGTCGAAATCAAGTGTCAAACGAGCGTCTGGCCAGAAGGGGCATCGAAACAGATTGTCCAACGTGTCGTTCGTCGGACAAACCTCCGTATCGGTCCAGTATCTTGGTCCGCAATCGGTGGGTCACCGGGAATGCTTCGAAGCTTGGTACTTTTGGCGGTACTTGTGAAAAAGTGTTTCGTGCCGGTTACCCAAGTCCACTTGTCGGCCGCCGATGTAGGCATCCACGACGTTGGTATCCGACTCCAGCACATTTCCGTCGGCCACGATCAACGTCGCATCTTTCCCGACGGTTAGAGAACCAATCCGGTCATCGACGCCCAAGATCTCCGCCGCCGAAAGTGTCACCGCCCTCAGAGCCACGTCCGGGTCGAGCCCGAACGCGACCGCGCAGGCGGCGTGATACGGCAGATTGCGGAGGTTCGATGCTCCACCTGGATATCCAGGGCCTTCACCGGAGATCGCAAACCGGACCCCCGCCGCTTCAAGGCGAGACGGAAGCGTGTAAGCGGCGTCATACGGATCTCCGCGGCGCAAGGGTGTACGATACGTCGCGGCCACGACGACGGGAACGTCCGCTGTTTTGAGAAGGCTCGCGCAAGCCTCGGCGTCGTAACCGCCATAAATGATCAAACGCATCGATCGAGCCCTGGCAAAAGCCACCGCCGATTCGATCGCCGCGAATCGGTCCGCTTTCGCAAAGATCGGCTGTTGTCCCGACACGACCGAAATCAGACTCTCCAATCGCAGGTCGATCTCGAAGTCATCGAGCCGATTGGAGTCTCTGGCAAATTGTTTGGCAGCGGCATACCGCTCACTGCGATCGAACCAACCCTCGATCTCTTTCAGTTTCAATTCCCGCTTCTCGACCAAACTTGAATCCTCGCCTCCACGAGGTGTGATCTCTTCCCAGTTGATGCAGAGCGTTGCCGGAGCTTGTAAGGACATCTCCGATGCCGTCCACCCGTCTAAATGGAGAACAGCCGACTGGCCTTGCAGAAAGCGACCGCCTGGTGCCACGTGAGCCGTCAAAATCCCACCGGCCCGTGCCACGGGAATCAGCTCACTATCTGGGTTGACCGCGACCCATGAACGGACATTCGGATTGTCTCGCCCGATCTCGACCGCATCCACCGACTCGGTGACGGCGCTGATCTCTCGCAGCCCCAAATCCGTCATCGAATCAATCAGACCCGGGTAGATGTGATGGCCGTCGCCATCGATGACTCGCATTGCCTTGGTCGCGCGGATGGTCTTCTTCAATGCGACAATCTTTCCGTCTCGAAAAAGAATCGACGCCTTGCGCATGACTTGCCCATCGATTGGATGGATCGTCGCGTCGCGAATCAAAATCGGCCGACGCTGGTCCGCGCCGGGTATTTGGTCATGTGCTGCGAGCGTACCGGCGTGGCTGTAGCACAACACGAACACGACGGCCAACTTCTTCACTGGACTGATCATTGCCGGGCTCCCTTCAACGTACAAAACTCATCGTACCGCGACCAACGCGCTTCCTCGTCGGGCTGTTCCGACTTCGGCGTTTCTTTGCCCTCTACTGACGATCCTTCTTTGGACGGTTTCGACGAGGGGGCGTCCTCGGCGCGAATCAATTGGATGAGTCTCGATCGCATCGACTGATCGCGCTGACGCAATGCTGCGTCGTCGTCCAAATCAAAATAGGAACGGCCATCAATCCACGTCTGTTCACAGCGACTCAGCGTCGAAAGAGGTGGTCCACTCCATACCACTAGATCGGCGTCCTTGCCCGATTCAATGCTGCCGATGCGATCGTCGATTCGCAATTGCTTGGCTGCATTGAGGGTTACGAACTGCAAGGCTTCGTGAGGCGGAACCCCGCCGTACTTGACCGCTTTGGCAGCTTCCGTATTGAGGTGCCGTCCCAATTCCGCATCGTCACTGTTGTAGGAGACCACCACGCCGGCATCGTGCATCAACACACCATTGAATGGAATCGCATCGAACACCTCGAGCTTATAAGCCCACCAGTCGGCAAAGCTCGATGCCATTGCACCATGATCGGCGATTCGATCGGCGACCTTGTAGCCTTCTAGGATGTGCTGGAGCGTCCCAATCTGCACGCCAAACTCTTCGAGCACGTCCAGCGTCGCGACGATCTCGTCCTGTCGATAGCTGTGGCAATGAATCCAGCGATTCCCGAGTTGAATGTCCGTCATGGCTTCCAGCTGCAAGTTGCGACGCGGTGGCAGGATCGTCCGATCGCCAGCCGCGTAACGACGATGAAGCGATGCGTCATGACGCGCCGCCAAGAATTGATCTCGGATGATCTGTTCGACACCCATGCGAGTGTTTGGGTAGCGTGATCGACTCCGCTTGACATTCTCGCCCAATGCGAACTTGATCCCCGCGGGTGCATTCTTGAATCGCATTTCGTTCATCGTGCCGCCCCAACGCAACTTGATGACCTGGTTTTGACCTCCAATCGGATTGGCCGAACCATGCATGATGTTCGACGTGGTCACGCCACCGGCTAACTGCCGGTAGATGGTGATGTCCGTATTGTCAATGAAATCACCGATGCGAACTTCGGCCGTGATCGCCTGGCCCGACTCGTTGACTCCCCCGTCGGTCGCCATGTGCGAATGACAATCAATGAGCCCCGGAGTCAAGTGCTTCTCGCGCACATCCACGATTTGGGTGCCGTCGGGAACATCCAAGTTCTCACCGATGTCGATGATCTTCCCATCGGCAATCAAGATGTCCTGTACCCGAGGTCGCTGACCATCGCACGTCCAAACCATCCCACCGCGAAACAGCACGAGCGACGGCTGATTCGGTAACTTTGCACGCCCGTAAGCACCTAAAGGCGACAGGATTGGGAACGACTCGGCGACGACGTCTTCACTTGAGGAATCTGCCTCGTCGATCGGATCGTCAACGGGAAGCTTGGACTTTCGTTTCGTCAAACGCATTGGACGTGACAGGCCATCCACATCGGTCCAGGTACCGCTGAGTCGCTTCTTCTTCGACTCTGAATCCGGAAACACCGCAATGTCCAATGACGCAACGCCCTCCCCAAGATCACGATCCAGCTGATCACCCAAGCGTTGCAGATCCACAAGCCCAGAAACTCGATGTCGCTGCCAAAGAACCTTTCGAAGCCGAAGCTCTTTGATTTCGGCTTCTTCATCCGGATCAGGTGTCTCGATGGTGGCGGACCACTTCTTGCCGTCCTTCTCGATTCGCAAATCAAAGGCAATTGTCGGATCACCCGAACCAAGCTTCACTTTCCAGAGACCTGGTAGAGGATCATCACCTTTACTATCGAGCGACTCGATATCAAATCGAGTTCCGGCGACCCAAGTCTGAATCACATTCGTCTCCGAACCAAAGACATCGCCATCGGTAACGACCAAATTGGCAATCTTGCCAACAGCGATCGTACCGACTTCGTTGGCAATCCCTAGCAATCTGGCGGGCGTGGTGGTCATCGCGGCCAAGGCGGAGGATTTTGGTAGGCCAACCTCCACCGCCTTGCGGATCTGGCTCAGATAGTCGCTGGCGTTGTCCAGGCCATCGGAGATGAAGCAGTACTCGATGCCAGCTTCATCCAACAACTTCGGATTCCGGGGTGCAAAATACCAATGCAACATCGTGCGCAGATCCACATCGCGTGCGCTTGCATCGGTGTTCACGTTGGGAGATTCGGGGAAGTTGACCGGTAACAAAATGGCGCGACGTTGCTCCTGCAGTTGCGCCAATGCGCGGTACTCACGTCCCGAACCACGGAAGATTGCCCTCAGCGAGAACTCATCGGCGACGTCGCCGCCGCGAATGGCCATGCGTTCATTCGGCGCATCGATCACGAATAGGCTCTCGCTGATCGACTCGGACAAAGTCTCCAGGTCCAAGTTCGACTCCGGTCGCGAAAGCTCGGAGTTGGCGCGATAGGCGTCCCACGCGTCTCCGTACCATTTCGCGTCGTAGAGCGATTGACGCACCAGAGCCGTCGCACCCATCGGCGAGTTCGGGTACGACTCCCCGGTTGTTCTTTGTCGCGGCACCGTCAGCTGAAGATGCTGCCAATTCGGGTCAGCCCAAGATTCGGATTCGCTTTGGTTCGAACCTTCGCTCGATTCATCCACGGACGTCAGCACGATTGCACTACGGCCTTGAATGATGCGATGTTGCGGCGCGATCAGCTGCATCGTCACACCCTGGGCGCGGTAATCCTTCATATCACCAAGTGTTTTGATGACGCTGTTTGCGTGACGACGCGGCGTCACATTCGCATTCCAATAGGAACTGGCGCGATCCGATTCCCAGGGCACATCGACACTTCGACAAGCATCAATGAAGCCGGCATAGACCAGATGGCCGTCCAAGTCGACGATCTCGGTTCCGGGGGGCAAGTCCACCTCCGGCCCCACGGCCACAATCTGACGATGATGAATCAAGACAGTCAAAGGCTGGGGCGCCGAATCAGGATCGACCACGACGCGGCCTCCCACCAGAGCGATCGGACCGGGCCGTGTATCTCTTAGGCCGACGACTGGGCGCGTCGTCTGACCAATCGCGGGCACACCCAGCAATGCCATGACCCACCCCATGGCCGCGATCGCCAAGGTACACTGAGGCGACGGTCGACTCTCGAAACGAAGGTACCCAAGAATGCGTTTGGATCCCCGCACGCTCGCCATCATTGTTTCGTCCCTTGCATCATCCGGTTGGGCCCAGTTGGTTTCCAACCAAGAAGCATACTCGCTCCAGTTGATCGCGTCGGATTTGGACGATGCCAATCAGCTGATTTCCAAATACGACATCAATGATGATGGCGCGATCGATTCCGACGAGCGTCAACGCCTTGATCCGACGATGATCACCGCCCGGCATGATCTCAATCGAGACGGCCGGCTAACCCAAGTCGAGCTGGCATTGTTCGCCGCCGGCCAGCGAAACGAGAAGGGAATCGAAGCCATCGATCGTACGGTAGCGGAGCGTTCCATGCGGAAGCATGACACCAATCGCAACGGGCAGATCGATCCTAGTGAAATCTCGCCGGCTTGGCCCGAACAGCCCGATGAGATCGACGTCAATCGCGATGGGATCCTGACCCTGTCTGAACTAACCGAGGCCTTCGCGATACGTCGCTTCGTTCGTCAGGAAGTGGGGATCATCGGCGTCGATCAAGGATGGGCGATCAAGATCCGAAACCGCCACGACAACGATCGTGATGGGCACCTGGGCGATCAAGAATGGTCCAACACGCCGCTACCGGGAATGCCAACCGCGTTTGACCACGACAACGACGGACGACTCTCGCTCATGGAGATCGCCACGATGCTGGCCAAGCACCGGCAGAAACTTGGCCTGACCGCTCAGGACCAACTCGGTTTGCGAGCCGCGATCCAACCGCTGGACCAGGACTTCAATGGAATCCTGGATCCCGATGAGTACAACGCCGTGATGGCAAACCAACCCGAGTCACTGGAGCGATTGTTGCAGTGGGATACCGACGGCAACGGCTCGGTCACGTTGGCCGAAATGGAAACGAAGGTCAGCCAAATCCGAGCGGCCAAAGGATACACCGACGCACATGCGGCGGAGGCTCGCCGCATCGTTCAACGCCAGGACGGCAACCGGAATCAGCGGATCGACATGAGCGAACTTGTCTCCGAATCCACCACTGGTTTCATGAGCCAAGCGGACCTGCCCAACGTGGATCAAGATGGCGACATGGCCATCAATACTGACGAGCTCGCCAAGCACATTGCCAGGCAGAGCCCCGTCGCGATCCCATGATCGTGGCCCGGACTCAGCATGAGCTCACAGAGACTTCAGTGCTGACAAGATTGCAGCGGGATCGCTGCGATCACCATGTCCTTGGCTCACTTTCGCCCAAGCGATGGTTCCGTCGCTGTCGATGACGAAGGTTGACGGATACGCCGTTTCGCGTGGGGCGTTCCAACGGAGTCCGTAGGCGTTGACCATCGTGTAGCCCGGGTCACGAACCAGAACAAATGGTTCGGGTAGCTTCGTGGGTGCAAACTCAACGGCATGTTGTTCCAGGAGGTTGGGTTCTCCGGGATAGACAAGGATCACCTTCGCCACTTTTGCGCGCAATGCACGAGCGCTACGGACCAGCTCCGACACCTGAAAACTGCAGAGCCGACACTGATATCCGGGATAGCCTCGAAGCACGACCACGACCGCGGGCCCATCGGCCAACACGTCGCCTAGTGCCACGGATCCCTCTTCACCAGAGATGGGTAAATTGAAATTGGGTGCAACTTGACCGACCGACGGCGATGACGCACTAGCCATGGGCGGCTCCGTCGCCTGGATGGTCAACACGGCAGTCAAAATCAACATCGAAAGGGGCCATGATCGCGGTTGGTGTCTGGGCATTGGCTGAACTCCTCGTGCAGGAAGGGACGGATGATTGCCCCTGCGGTCCCGGTGAGGCCCCACGAAGACACGGTGAGCGTGCAGGCGGAGCGTCCGGTGCGAAACCGCAACGACAGCGGATATCATACTCCAGTGCCGCTTTCGCTCATCTACGACTTGAATGAAGGGATTACGCCGCTCCGCCAGGATTGCCTGACCTGCCCAGACGATTCTTCCGGGAAGGATTGACCGACCCGAGACGATCACCTGACTGGTCGGTCATGACTTGACCCGGATTGCATTTGAGACCTTCGCCGGGGTTATCCGCAGCCCCATTGCCAGTCGATGGTAGGTTTCAGAGGACAACTGGAATGCAACATTCTCAAGGAGCGATCTCTACATGCTGATGCGACATCCGTGCCCTGATCTTCAATTCGCCTACGCGCCGCCGTTTGGTCCCAAGCTGCAGACCAACGGCGTTCAGTTCTCAGTCTTCAGCCGTTCGGCGACTGAAATGAGATTGCTGCTGTACAACAAGGTCAGTGATCGCGAACCGGCTCAGGTCATCGAGTTTGATCGAGACACGGATCGTTGGGGGGATGTTTGGAGTCTAAACGTCCCAGGCCTCGGCGCGGGCCAGCTTTACCATTTCCAGGCGAGTGGCCCATGGGATCCGGCCAATGGACATCGATTCGATTCGTCGGCACGACTGATCGATCCGTATGCCCAGGCATTGGCCGGGACCTATCAGTCCAGCGCTGATGGTGTTATTCGACCTCCCAAGTGCGTCGTCGTCGACAGTGATTTTGATTGGGAGGGTGATCGCCATATCCGGCGAGACATGAGCGAAAGCGTGATCTATGAGATGCACGTGCGAGGCTTCACCCAAGGACGCAGTGCCAAGGTCGATGCTCGAGGCAGCTACCTCGGGGTTATCGAAAAGATCCCGTACCTGAAATCGCTCGGGATCACCGCCGTCGAATTGATGCCGGTGCACGAGTTCCCCATTAAGAATCCAGCCGGCAAGAAACTGGCACGGCCGAACTATTGGGGATACGACCCAATGGCCTTCTTTGCGCCCCATCGCGGTTATGCCAGCAGCTCGGCACCGGGGGCTCAGGTGCGTGAGTTCAAAGAGATGGTCAAGGCACTTCACGCGGCCGGGATCGAAGTCATCTTGGATGTCGTCTTCAACCACACCTGTGAAGGCAACGAGAACGGGCCAACGCTATCGTTCAAGGGACTCGAGAACCAGGTCTATTACATCCTCAGCGAAGGCCAGCACTACTGCAACTACAGCGGTTGCGGCAACACGATCAACGGCAACCACCCCGTTGTGCGCGAGATGATTTTTCATTGCTTGCGTCATTGGGTCCACAATTACCACGTCGACGGTTTCCGATTCGACTTGGCGAGCATTCTGAGCCGCGATCGTGGCGGCAATCTCATCCCGAATCCGCCGATGGTGGAACTGATCGCCGAAGATCCCATGTTGGCCGATACCAAGATCATCGCCGAGGCTTGGGACGCCGCGGGCGCCTATCAGGTCGGAAGTTTCGGGGGCGCACGATGGGCGGAGTGGAACGGACGCTATCGTGACGACATTCGTTCATTCTGGCGTGGCGACGGCGGAACCTTGGGCGCCCTGGCGACACGATTGGCGGGTAGCAGTGATCTGTACGAACATGCCGGTCGGCCTCCGTTCTGCAGCATCAATCTGATCACCAGCCACGACGGTTTCACCATGAATGACCTCGTGTCGTACAAAGAAAAACACAACCTGGCCAACGGCGAAGACAATAACGACGGCGACAACCACAACATCAGCGACAACTACGGTGTCGAGGGTCCCTCACGTAAGAAAGGGATCGTCACGATACGTAGCCAACAGATTCGCAATATGATGACGACGCTGTTGATGAGCCAAGGTGTTCCGATGATTGTCAGCGGCGACGAATGCCAGCGAACGCAGAAGGGCAACAACAATGCCTATTGCCAAGACAATGAAATCTCCTGGTTTGATTGGAAGCTCGTCGAACGGAATGCGGCGCTCGTTCGTTTCGTCAGCACGTTGATTGAATTTCGCAAGAATCAGCCGACCGTTCGACGGAAGGAATTCCTCACAGGCCGCCCCGTCGAGGGACGCAAGATTCCAGATGTGTCGTGGTACGGTGGCGACGGCAGCCCGCTCAATTGGGAACAAGGCGACTTAGCCATGACGGCCTTCATTGCCGCTCCTAGTCGACTGGACGACCCCGAAGGTGATGGACGCGACGTCATCATGATGTTCAACAGCACCAGCGATAACCGTGAGTTCAAATTGCCTGAGCTTGGCCGGGGCGTCCAGTGGAACCTCTTTGTCGATACGGCGGCATCGTCACCCAATGACATTTACCCCGACATCGACGGGCCCATGCCGCCGGACAACCGCTTGGTGGACATGCCCCGACACTCAATGAAAGTCTACGTCTGCCACGCGCCGGCCACCTAAACGACTCTCTGCGGAAGCTGAGTTCGGTGTCGACACCAGTCATCCGACGGTGTTCACCCTTGCCTGGGCATTGTTCGTCGTTAGACGGTCGATCGTTTCGGATTGGGATTGCGTCGTCGGATGATCAGAAGCCAGCATGAAGCCACAACGATACCGATCAGCAGAGCGGTTGGCTCGGGGACGGCAACCAAGCTGGCCCGGAGTTCACCGGCATCGTATCCGTTTGAATGAATATTGAGATATAACTTGCCCGCTTCCAGTGTCTCGATGGCATTTTGGTCTGTGTTTCCAATGCCCGGTTCGTTGGGAACGCTCAACGTTAACGTGTCGGTGAACTTAATCTGCCCGGCGAGCCGACCACCGGATGCCCCTTCGGCAATGGTCGACGTCGACAGGAAGACTTCGTCCGACACGTCCACCGTGGATCCTCCGTTGAGATTGAATCCGATTGGGCCGTTGGGGAATAGGTTGGAACCCACATGAAAGTGGATTCCGTTATCCCGTAGTCCACCGGTTAAGTCCGAGAAGGTGAAGTCAAAGTGAAGGATATTGGTCGTCGTATCAAAGAAGATCCCCGAGCCGCTTTGGCCCCCGCTGGCGTTCGATGGCATCCCCTCGGCTGAGAGCGGACCGACGGTATTATTGGGTAGAAGTTCGGATCCGGCTTTCCCCACAAACGCGTACCGAACCACGGCGCCGTGCGCCACGGTGGCTCCGGTCGTCATGATGCAAGCGGAGAAGAGCCATAACCAAGATTTCGGTGTGAGACGAACGTGCATTTTTGAACCGGTTGTCGAAGAGATCTCGCGTGATGCAGACGAGTGTCTGCAAATCGTGCTGGGTTCCATGAACCCACTACAAACGAAATTCATCTGCGAAACCGTTTCTGACGCGAAACCGTCAAGATTTCATGACTTCTTTTCCGCGACGTAGGTGAAAATGACGATGCGACTGGGATACCTCCTGCTCTACGTCGAGGACGTCGAGAAGACGATCGACTTTTATGAATCGGCGTTCGGGTTGGCTCGAAAGCTATTCATGGCCGAGAACGATCAGGTTTACGGTGAATTGGAAACCGGCGAGACGACCATCGGCCTGGTTTCGTATGGACTGGCGGAAGCCCAGGGAATTCCGTTTTCGAAAGCAGACCCAAACGCTCCAGCACCCGCGATGGATATCGGGTTCGTGACCGACAACGTGGACGATGCCTATGCGCGTGCCATCGATCATGGCGCCGTCAGCGTTGCCGCCCCTGAAAGGAAACCGTGGGGTCAAACGGTTTCTTATGTTAGGGATCTCAACGGGTTCTTGGTCGGAATCAACTCGCCGGTGACGCCGCCGCCCCAGTCGTGATCGTCGCGTTGGTTTTTAGCGATGTGTCGAGTCCGTAACAACCGTTTCGAGTATTGTTTTCTGCAGTGGTCCCCACTCATTGCCGGATGCGATGAGGCGACCATCCGGTCCAACGAAGTAGTACGACGGCACCGAACTGATTGCCAATTGGCGCGTCATGGGCGAGTCATCACCCAGATAGTTTTGGGCCCACGTCCAGCGACGCTGCTCGACGAGATCGCGTGCCTTGTTCCCATCTGCGTCAACGTTCAGGCCAACGAATGTAATCGGCTTGCCATCGAGTTGCTCCATTGAATTGGCGATGGCTGGCATGCTTGCCAAACAGGGTGCACACCAGCTTGCCCAAACATGGAGGACGACGTATTGACCCGATATGTCGGCGATCGCCATCTCTCGTCCGGTCGAGTCGAGAATGCGGTAGGCTCGCATGTCACTGCCAACGCGGGGTCCAACCCGGCATGGGATTTCGACGCGTCCCAAGTCGAGTGTCCCATTGTCGTCCATTTCAACCGGGATGACTCTTTCGCCGATGGTTTCGACTAAACAACCGGCGGGCTGTTCAAAGAGACGGATAACTAGGTCATAGGCACCTGGCGATACGCCCGTGACTCGAAATTGTCCGTCTTGCGTGAGCTTCACGAAATGATTCTCACGCATGGCCATCCAGCTCGCAAAATTCGGGTCACGAGTCCAGCTTGGTTGCATGGGTGCCGTTGGATCAAAGCTGAGCGTCGGAAAACCCATCGGCAAGGTAGGCGCCTTCGATGGTGCGCGACGAATGAGATAATTGAGTGACCAATGATGATCCAGCGGAGTTGTTTCGCGGCCCGTCGCCACGACTTGTCCCGTGATCACGGCACCCTCACCACCGAGCGTGATGCTGCGTTGCTCACCAGGTTTCAGCGTCAATGCGATACTCTGCGCCGACGTCAGTGGCGACACTTGCCAAGGTCCTAGAGATGCCTGAACGTTCCCAGGGCCTGGCGGGAGACGCTGGAATGAGAATGTGCCATCCGGCGAGGTTCGCGCCCAATAGGAGTCTTGGAATGGGGGATCACTCCGATCTGGCCGCGTCCATGGTTGGAACGTGATGAATTGATCGGCCATTGGCTGACCTTCCTGCGTTAGACGGCCGTCGATACCGGCCCATGCTTGCAACTGCAATGTTCCGATCGATTCGTCCATTGGATCAAGGCGCTTCTCCGCAACACCCTTGCCGTGCAAGACGCGAAGGCGAACCGTCTCACTCGTAGCATTGAGTTCGAATCGACCATCGGAATCGGTTCGAACCAGTGGCTCGCCATTGCCATTGGGCTCTCCGTTAACGGTGCGGGGCATGAACGTCGGTGTCGCTCCCATCACCATGGCATCGGCGACCGGAATGCCGTCGGCATCGATCACAAGACCTTGCCGGATCGGGGCAGGATCTAGCTGCACGTTCCATTCGACTCGCCCGTCGTCGGGTCCGAATGATTCGGCGCTAACGACGGAACGATATCCGTCTGCTTCGCAGCGTACTCGATATCGACTGTTCGGGTCGGCGCTACCGGTCAGTGGAAGGCTGTATCGGCCATCGACTCCTTGTTGGGTATTCTCGAATCTCGTGCCGAAGAAATTGGGACGGAACACGATCACGGGCATCACACGAAAGTCCTCGATGGCCTCGCCGGTGGTTGCATCCGTGGCTCCGCCGAAGACCACACGAGCCTCGGCGAGGGTGATGACATGGGGTTCCTCTTTGGCGACCAGTGAAACCTTTTGGGAGGCGAATCCCTTTGCGCCAAAGGAATAGGTCACGGGTTCCTCAGGCGCCCAATCCCATTGGAAGACACCGTCGTCCGCGGTCCGTCGCGGAATCCCATAGTTGGGTACGTTGGAATGTCGGTGATTATGAAGGGCGTTGGATCCATTCCACGTGCTCGGGACGCTCGTGTTGGCTAGTTGAACGAAGGCTTTTGGGATTGGATTGCCGATCTTGTCGACAAAACGGATTCGGATCCGTTTGCCCGCCTTCAGTTTGAACTGCAACTGGGTCAGGTTGGGGCCGACATCCACCATACGGCGCTGCGCCGCATACCCTGGGGCGATGATGGTGACGGGGTACGTGCCCGGGGGCAGTCGGGACGTCCTGAACTCACCTTTGCTGTTCAACTCCGATTCCCAAGTTCCGTCTGTAAAGTAGGGCAGGTCATTCCAGACCACCCAGCCTTTCGTGATGGGGTTGTCTTGCGTATCGGTCACCTGACCTTGGATGCTTTGGCCTGACGCCATCACGATCTTGGCATCACCACGTCGGAACGCGCCGTCGCCAACTCCCTGCGTGCGTTGAAGCTCTCCCCATTGTTGATCGCCGGTGTAATCCGGGTGAATGAACTTGAATCGGAGTTTCAATTTGCTGGTGGCACTGGGTGCATTGGTGAGTTCCCAGCGTCCCTGATCGTCCGTCATTAAGTCGGGTCGCGAGTTGCCATCGCTGAGCCAGCTGTCGATCCGCGGCACGCCTTCAACGGAACCATGGCCCGGCGGTTCCCAGTCGAGCATCACGCGAACACGAACGCCAGAGATCGGCGTGTCGTTGTCGTCGACGACGGTGCCAGCGATTCGTGTTCCCGCTGCAAGTCGGAACTCGAACGATTCTGGGATAGCTGGCTGCCTTGTTGAATCTGTTTGTCTCAGCCACACGAACTCGGGAACGTATCCTTCTTTGCCGGCCCACAGTTTGACCGTGTCTTTCTGTCGGTCCATCGGCAAGAGGATGACGCCAGCTGGATCGGCGACCAGATGTCGGTTGTCGATGGTTCCTTTGCCCTCGCTGGAGGGCTGCATGAGATTGGCAAAGAGCTTCGCACCTGGAATCGGTTTGCCGTCCTCATCGAGGATTCGAACGCGAATACCTTGAAATACATCACTGGAGACCTCGTCGGGATTCGGCTTTGTGTCCGCTGGTTGGCCGACCTCGGATACGGTCACCAGCCTCCGAGGCCCGAGTTCGACGGGCGGGCCAGCCACATTTTGGTCCTGGAGGTCCGGGACACTCACTGGCATCGCCAGTGTTCCGGGAACTTGCGGGCGCTCTCGAACCTGGAGCACGTAGTCACCAGGCGGAACATCATCGAGTTGAAACGATCCGTCGCGATCGACAGATGCCGTCAGATATGGTGCCGCTGCTCGGTCGTCTTCCCATTGTTTGGCTGCTTGTGACCAGTCCTGTCCGCTAGGTGCCTCTTGCCATTGCGTCCACCAGGCGATCCGCTTGGCTTTGTCTTTGGCGATCGATTCGGGAACTTTCGGCGCGACCGGTTTCACCAGGTCAGCCTCCAGAGTCACGAGTGCAAAGTTCCAGAGAACCTGACCTTGATGTCCTTCGGGAGGCATGAGTTTGCCAACCACGGTGCGGCCGGATCCACCCAGGTCCAACTTCGTCGTCCGTCCCGCGACGAACTCGGCCGGGACTCGTGACGAACTGGACACCTCCGTTGCTCCGTCGTTGACCATGAACAGGATGTGACGGCCAATTCGCCCCCGACCAGGAAATACACGATCGAACGCATATCCGCCTTCATCATCGGTTGTTGTCCGAGTATGCGTGTAGATGTGCGGCACCCCGGAGCCATAGGAGTGGATCCCGTTGGAAAACAATTGAAGCTCCACTCCGGGCACCAGTTCGGATCCAACCCGGAAGTTGCCCTCGGCGCGCGCCCATGGCGTCAGTTGGATTGGATTGGGGACGGGACCATCGGAGGACTTCAGATGGGCGAACCCCTTTGCGTGAGTGATGACAAGCTGAAACGCCTCCTGTTGCCCCGGAATCTCGAAACGTCCCTCATTGTCCGTCATCAACTGCTGAG
>JBCDIU010000034.1:0-64538 GCA_038748615.1 Planctomycetota bacterium
CACGTCTATTATTTTGTATCAAAAGCCACATTTTGATACGTTTACCTGCTTTTAGATCACAGCAAACGATGACGATTTCCATTGCGCATCACAAAAGCCCCCAACGTAACTTTGGGGGCTATTGTGATGCCTAGCATTTCAGGTCATCGCCCAAGACCAAACGTTTGTTTGCTAGGGAATCTCTTAATTCAGAGCCGCATTGAAATGCTGTTGGGGCTTTAGATCTGGAAAAACAGCTTGCACTGCAGGATGCACAATCTTGTGGTCGGCAACATTGAGCCCCTGAGTCAAAGCCGCATCTATGGATAAAGCCTCAAGCCCATGGTTGGCTAAGGTGAGGACGTAGGGCAGGGTGCTGTTATTGAGTGCTTGGGTCGCAGTCCAAGGGGTGGCCCCTGGCATATTGGGCACGCCAAAATGTACAACGCCAGCTTCAACATAGGTGGGGTTGCTGTGAGACGTGGGCCGCAGGGTTTCGATACAGCCCCCCTGGTCTACGGCCACGTCGATGATGACAGAGCCATCCTTCCTTGGCAAGGTCGAGCGAGGTGAGGCGAGGGTACGCTCGAGTTCTTCCGCGTTGAACAAGCGTGGACTTTCAGCCCGGTGCGGCGATCAAAGTCAGCCAACTTGGGACGTTTCTACCTCCCCTCGCTGCGCTCGACCTCCTGCTAAGAGGGTGAATTCCGTCTCGGTTGCTCATTCTTTAATGAGATCAAACCGCGCGTGCCAGGATCCGCGTGATCAGTTGTTCGGTCTCGGCTTGGATACCCCGTGCGGAGCTTTCGCGTGGTCCGGCGACGTTGAGACAGTCCGCCCTGCTTCCATCGAGCCATGCCACAATCGTTTGGGCTAGCGACGCATTTCCTTCGGACAGCGAGAAGCAGCGGTGCCAGACGCGAAATTTCTGGCAGAGACGCCAGGTAAGACGCGTGCGACCAACCAACTGGTCCCGGTTGAGGATCAGCGTGGCATCGCAGTCGATGGGCTTCTGCTCCGTGCGGGCTGGGTACCCTGGATCGTCGAGCTCCCGCAAGCGTTAGCAACGTGGAATGGTGCCGTCCTCGGCGCGGCGGCCTCGCGGACACCAGCCACCATGATCGATGCCCACCGCGATCGCAGCATCCAATGCCCCTCGATCCACCCCGGTTTGTCTGCCGGACACGATTCGCGTGGGGATGTGACTCTGATTCGGCGCTTCGGGCTCCTCCGCAGTTTGCATCCCTGCTTTAAACCTCGATTCTCTGGCTGCGAGGCGTCAGGAAGCTCGCATCTCGGCGATCTGCGGCGACAATCTCCGAACATCTTGTTCCGTGCCTTGGAGATTTGACGCGACGGTTTTGCTCCTTCAATTGGGATTCGATCAGGCAACTCGTCGTTGGTAAACCCTGCTGCCGATAGCGGGGATAATCCATCCGTGAAACATGGTTATCCAAGTAGCCGATCATCGACGAAAGCTTCGATCGGGGATCTTCATCGGGAGTGTCCTTGTCCGGCTCGCCCACCTCCAGCTGTCCCGCTTGGAGCATCCCGATTACCTCAGCCACATCTCCACGCCAACACAACTCAACCCACTGAAGGGCCAACTCCCAAGCTGCCTCTCTGTCGTCCTGACGCAGCCATCGTGACAGCTCGTGCAGATGCTCCACCGGGTGAATGAAGTCCAGAATCGGCGTGAACGTTTCAAAATGTTTCTGCTGAATCGACCAGTTGTATTTCAAGCCGTCGCCCAAAAAAAGCTTGCCGTGGGGCGCTGTAGAAACCGCGATCCTCCGCCTCGGCACTCATCAGTTCGCCAAACCGATCGCTTTCACACAACGAGGCGACGCAAGAGCGGACCAACTTCTTCGGTCGCCATGACAGATCGGGCTTGTCTTGGCCCTCCTCCGGTGCATCACCCAGACCACTGACCAGGCTCGCGGGTCTGTTGGCGTCCTCCGTCGGTCTGGACAACTACCACCGCCTTCGGCAACGATCCGCTCGATAACCGCTGGAGAAAATGAGTCACCGTCGATCGACAGCTCAATCCGCTGAGGGAAAAAAAGACCGCTCACAGGCGGCACATCGAAACTCCGGCTCGGACAGATCGGCGGTTGCATCGCGAGTGGTCAGGTAGCGGTGTTTCACGTTCGGTCGGCATGGTTTACCGCACTAAGGACAGGGCTTGGAGTCGTCATCATGCTCGGCGTGTTGCCGCTGCATGGCTTGGTCAAACTCGGTGGCAAAGAGCCTGCCGAGTTCGTGTCCGGAATCTTCGATTTCAGCCCAGTTGGTATTGAGCGGCGGACGCTCTCCGTACCGATCGGCTCCCACGAAGACGATCAGTTCTTGCATCTTGGCGAGGACTTCCGGTGAAACGATCGAGCGGCGAGCATCAGCGGTTTTCGACATGAATTGGTCCTTCCTGAACGACTTAGATTCTCCATCGTGCTGCCTTGTAGCAATCTTTCTGAAAACCGCTCTTGCAATTTCGAGACAAATCCAAAAAGGCCGATTAGCGTGCCTGCACCCTGCCTTTCCGAGAGGGCGATTTCGGGGTTTCGACCGAGACCTGGCATCGACTAGCATCCGCTCGGCAAAGGATGTGCGACCGCCCGTTTCAACCCTCCGATTGAGCGTCAAGGATGATGCACGAGAACCGGTTCCTGATTCGTTTGACGACGCTGATTGGCGTTGTGCTGTTCCTGGTTGGGGTGATGTCCACGGACGTCATGGCTCAGTCGGGCGTAGCGGCTGCATCCGCCGAAGTCGCCGGTGCGTCTCCATTCCCGCCGCTCAGTCAGGCCGAGCAACAACGGCTGCAGCAGCTTCTGTTGGCGTGGCAAACCCAGTCGCAGAGCACCAAGACACTCGAGTGCGAATTTCGCTGTTGGCACTATGACATGTTTGCCGCACCAGCCGGCGTGCACTGGAAATCATCCCGCGGTGACGTGAAGTACGCCGCGCCGGATAAAGGCCTGTTCAAGGTCACGAGTCAATTCTTCTTTGACGGAATCAAGGAAGCGAAGCCTCAGTACGTCGAGAAGCCCGGCAAGTTCGGCGAGCACTGGGTCTGCACAGGCACGGAGCTTTACGAGTTCGATCACGAAGCGAAGGAGTGCAAGGTCCAGCAACTACCGCCGGAAATGCAGGGCAAGAACATCATCGAGAGCCCGCTTCCCTTTGTGTTCAATTTGGACGCTCAAAAGATCCAACAGCGCTACTGGGTACGAGAGGCTCCGGCCCCGAACCAAGGCATCATTCTCATCGAGGCCTATCCAAAACAACAGCAAATGCGGGCGCAATATCGTCTGGTCCAGATCGCGTTGAACGATCAAACGTTCCTACCGCAAGCGCTCATCCTTTACGCTCCGAACTTCGATGCCAAAAAAGCCCCGAAATGGGATCATTACGAATTCACGAAGATCAAACGGAATGGGATCGGTCAGGGCATGGCCATGTTGATGAGGAACTTCATCGATGTGACGCCCCCTCCGGATTACAAGGTGTTCAAGGATCGATTTCAGCCGGCCGTTCCCGCACAGCCGGGGACCAACGGAGCGCCCCAACAAGTTGCTGGCGAAACCATCCAGCGTCGCTGAGCTAACGCGCAATGTCGTAGGCGAAGATCAAATCCTGGTCTCGGATGAAGAGGGTTTGGTTGGCAATCACGGGATGAGCCCAGATCGCGCCGCGATCACGTGGCAGATCGGTTTGCCGCGGTAAAGTTAGTTTGCCTCGCGGCTGCCACGATTCACGGCTCGGTTGGACAAGAATCAACGAGCCGTCTTTGTCGTTGTAGCAATACAAACGTCCGTCGGCATACGCGATCGATCCGCTCTTATTGGGACGCAGCCGCTCCTCCCAGAGCGTGTCACCGGAATCCAGTTCCTGCGCCATCCAGGCTCCCCCGTTGGCTTTCGTGAAACCGTAGATGACGCCGTCGATCAGAACGACGCCGCCGTGATGGTTCATCATGGTCTTCCCATCCAGGTGATAAACCTGATCGGCTTCGATACCACCGACGCCGTTCGGTGACAAAGACAGCAGCACATTGCCGGCGCCATAATCGCTTGTGTGATAGACGTTCGTGCCGTCAAGCAGCGGTGTTGGAATGGTCGCAACCGAATTGCCGGTCACCGGATTCTCGAAGAGCTTTTCACCCGACGTCACGTCGAACGCGACCAAGCCGATCTCGGCTGCCGTGACGTAGTACGCCGTCGACGCGACGCTGCCCTTCATGATCGATACGTAGTGTGCCACCGCCGAGACGTCTCGCGATTGCCAGACCAAACGACCCGTTTCCCGATCGACGGCGATCATGAAGTTGTCCATTCCCGGCGTCATGACGATCCGCTGACCATCGACGAGTAACGATTCGCTGTAACCCCACTTTGGAATCGTGCCACCGAAGTCATCCACCAGATCGATCGACCAAATGATGGCGCCCGTATCGCGATGCAGCGCCGCAGCAACACCCACGTCCGTGAGGACAAAGACATCGTCGCCATCCACCGTGGGCGTGCTCCGCGGGCCGGCTCCCCAACCGGCGTTGTAGTCATCATCACCACCCGCCCTGGATACATTCGTCTTCCAGACGGTGGCACCCGTCTGAGAATCTAAACACATGGCAAAGCAGTTCGACTCGTCGGCGCCCATCGTGTAGAGGCGACCGTCGGCGATGGCGACACTACTGTACCCGCGGCCAACTTCATCACACTGCCATTTGGCAGGAGGTCCCCCATCGGGCCAACTCTGGGCCAGCATCTGTGGTGCCGCATGCCCATCACGCTGAGCTCCACGCCATTGGGGCCAATCGCTGTCCGCCGCATCCAGCCGGCCACCGACCTGACCAA
Organism: Planctomycetota bacterium; assembly: GCA_038748615.1. Taxonomy (GTDB): domain Bacteria; phylum Planctomycetota; class Planctomycetia; order Pirellulales; family Pirellulaceae; genus Rhodopirellula. Next base: position 4,836 of record JBCDIU010000034.1, read on the forward strand.
ATAAACTGACGACGCCAACCGTGAAGCAAAACCATCGGGGAGCTGCAAATCGTGTGGTTGTCGACAATTGCATAGTAAATTGAGTCCGCTGGAGGTGAATTGCGTGGGGTTCTCAGAGTAACCAAGGCAAACCGATCATGGGAGTCTTGTCGTTTCTGTCGACATCGATCCGACGACAACGAGTCGAAGCCGATGCTAGACTATTTCGGTTTTCAAAGATGCTCGTTGATGTGTTTCCCCTAGGCTGCTGGTGAATGGATGAGCGTTTCGCCCGATAGCACGACGGCCCTCTTGGTTGCCTCTCAGAATGGTGACAATGAGGCATTCGGAGCACTTCTGATTCGCTACCGAGGATACCTGCTGATGCTGGCTCATCGGTATCTCTCGGACCAACTCCGGCGACGCGTGGATCCCGCTGATATCGTCCAGGTGACATTTCTGGAGGCAAAGCGTGATTTGCCGGCCTTTCGTGGATCCAGCCCGGCCGAGTTCGCGGGATGGTTGCGTGGCATGTTGAAGAACAACGTGGCCTCGGCACTATCGCATCACGTGATGACCCAAAAACGGTCCACCAAAAAGGAGGTCCACGCTAAGGCCAACGTCGGAGACGGCGACGATGGCAGTCGGTTGAATTGGATCGAGCAGATGCCGGGGGCGAAGACCAGCCCCAGTGGCGTCGTGGTGCGGGCCGAAGCCGTCGAAGCCATGATGAAATGCCTGCACCAATTGCCCGAAACGCAGGCCGAGGCGATTCGGCTGAGATACATGGAAGGGCTGCCATTGGCGGAGATTGTCGAACGGATGGGAAAGAGCGACACAGCCGTGGCGGGGTTGCTCAAGCGTGGACTCAAGAAGTTGCGCGCCCTCCTCGACACCGATAGCAGCCCATGGTGGACGTCGCCGCAATGAGAGTCCCATCATGACCGCCCCAAACGACGATCACGATGAGGAGCTGGATGAGGCGTTTGCGCTCTACCTGCGCGCCTGCGACGACGATGAGCTCGAATCGCGTGACTCGTTTCTGAAACAACATCCCGAGTATGCCGATCAGCTTCGCGAGTTAATGGACGCCGCCGATCTGATTGGCAACTACACGATCGGGGGCGAGGGCGGATCACCGGACGACTCGACCGCATCGGACGTGGCTGCATCGTACGAGTCCGATCAGGACGGGGTCGCACTTCCATCCACCGATGAATATCCAGCTCGCAAAGTCATTGATTTGGATCGCGACACGCTCGGAACCAACGAGTTGTCCGTCGATGGTGCTCTCGGCGACGTTTCTCATGGTGATCCGGCAGCCACGTTGCCGATGTCATCACGTCATCGAGACGACTCGGGCCCGACACTCCCATTTGATCTGGGCGAGTATGAACTCCTGAAGGTGCTTGGCGTCGGTGGCATGGGCGTCGTTTACTTGGCCCGTCAGAAACAGCTTGATCGACTCGTCGCCGTCAAGATGATTCGCAGTGGGATCTTGGCTAGCGATGTGGAAGTCAAGCGATTCTTCACCGAGGCCAAAGCGGCCGCGAAGCTGCGTCACCCCGGGATCGTGTCCGTTCACCAGTTCGGACGCCGCGCAGGACACCACTTTTTTTCGATGCAGTACATCGAGGGCGATGACTTGCAGCGCCTGCTCGAGACGGCACCGCTGGAACCGCGCCGCGCCGCGCGCATCGTGCGCGATGTCGCCCATGCGATCTCGCATGCCCACCGCCGCGGTGTCCTGCATCGCGATCTCAAGCCGGCCAACGTGATGATTGGCGGCAATGATCAGGTTCATGTGACGGACTTTGGACTCGCCAAACATGTCGACGCCGATAGCAGCGTCACCGGCAGTGGTGCGGCCGTGGGCACGCCGCATTACATGGCGCCCGAGCAAGCCGATGGCCACAGCGATCATGTTACCGACGCCAGTGACATCTATTCGCTCGGCGCGATTCTTTTTGCGGCCATCACCGGTCGCCCACCGATCGTTGGCAACACGGTGATGCAGACACTCATGAAAGTCGCCCATCAACCGGCCCCTTCACTGCGTTCGGTGCAACCCAAAGTGGACGCGGACTTGGATGTGGTTGCCGCCAAATGTTTGGAAAAACGGCCATCGGATCGTTATGGATCGGCGGCCGCCCTAGCCGATGATCTGGATCGATATCTGTCGGGCAGTTTGATCACCGCGCGGTCGCGCGGCCGTGTGCACCGAACTTGGAATTGGGTCAGTCAAGTCCCCTTGGTGGCGGCGCTTGTCGGACGCACGACTGCCAACGCATCTCCAACACATCGTCGTGTCCAAACCGCGCTACTGGCGGCCATGGTTCTCTTGCCGACGATGTTGATCGCTTCATGGTGGTGGCGTCAGCGATCGGCTGCCGCGATGCCGCCCCAAGTGACGATCGCCGGAGGTTTGACCGGGGGTTTGTACACCGCCTCGTCGGGACACCTGGCCGGCGTCTTGCAATCACGAGTCGGCGTGCCCTGCACGACCGTGGAAACGGGCGGATCGTGGGACAATCGAGAACGACTGTTGGCCGGTGATGTGCACTTGGCGCCGATGCAGGCGTCCGCCGTCAGCGGTGAACAACTCAGAGTTGTCGCACCGTTGTTCTATGAGGCCGCTCATCTATTGGTGCGAATGGACCCAACAACGCAACAACCCGTCATCGAGTCTTGTGATCAACTAAGAGATCACGTCGTGGCGGTCGGACCGCCCGGCAGCGGTTCTCGCCGTGTGGCGGAAATGGTGTTGGACTCGTTGAGTCTGCCGCCCCAGGTGTGTCGACGAATCGTGCTGCCGTGGCCGAGCCTGCTCGAAAGAAACGACCCGACAAACGACGGCGAATTGGACGATCCAGATCAGATCGATGCGGCCATCATCTGCATCGGACCCGGAAGCGATCTGGTTGCTCGACTGCTAACGCAATCATGGAAGCTGATGTCTTTGCCGCGCGGCGTTGAAATCTGCCTTCAGCATCCGACATTGCGGCCGATGTCGATTCAGCGTGATGGTCACATGACCGATCCATTGGAAGATGGGGCCATTCAAACCGTGGGGACCACCGCATTCCTGGTCGCGCGGTCCGATACGCCTGACGTGCTGGTGACACAGACGCTCGCGGCACTCTATGCCAAGCCTCATTTGGCTGGTTTGATTCCGGCGTCGCGAGCCGCCGAGTGGCAAGGACTGGCGTTTCATCGCGCCGCGCGACAGTACTTTGGCAAGTCCATTCCAAATCCGTCCAACTAGCGGCCGCGGGGACCCATCATGGCTGCGAGGCCTTGGAGCGACGTGATGACCTGATCGGCGGCTTGATGAAAGCTGGCCGCGTCCTGGGCCGCCTCCAACGGCGCCAAGAAATTATCGAACGCCGTCATCATGAACTGCGGGTTCACGGCGCCGAATCCACTCGGCGCGACACCGCCGCCTCCGGCCGATAACAGCTGAGTCTGATCAGCCGAGGTCATGCCACCGTCATCGAATGTTCGCAGCTGATCGATGAGCTTGTCGAGATTGGGAACGAACTCCTCCGCGACCCTCTCGGGAATCCAATAGCCAACGACCTTCGTCAACGTGACCGGTCGCGGTGGTGGTGCCCGTCGCCCGCCGTCGAACTGCTCGGGAGGCATCAGCCTCAGCGTGGCGGTGTCATCGGTGCCGTTGTCCACTTCCCACCGTGAAGGTTCCGGGTCGGCATACCGGTCGATGATCTGAGCCAGAAACGGCGCCATGATCTCTTCACGTTGATTCAACCAGGTCTGCAAGTCCGCATCGGCGATCACTTGGGGGTCGCAAACGTCCGGTTGCAAGCCATCGCGAATCATCTGGCATGCCGGGACGACCAGATCTTGAAATAGCTCGGTGGCTGCCACGCCATCGCCGCCAATCGCCTTGATCCGCGGATGGGAGGCAATCCAGTTCTGTCGCGTCACAATCAACTCGGCCATCCGATGCGTTAATGCCGCCGATGATCGGTTTTCGTCCGGATTGGACTTACGAAGCCACAAGTCCAAACAAGTTTCCACCTTGGATCGCATCTTCGGTGGTAGTGCGCGGTACAGCACGACAAACCGGCCGCCCATGATCTGGTCTTGGATGAGCTGCATCGCTTCCCGCGCCGATAAGTTCGGCCGGACCTTCACCGCCGCGATGGTCGGCGGCGGCGTCGGCAAAGGATCGGGCGCGGCGGCGGCCTCGGCATCGGCCACTTGACGCAACTCGTTGGAGAGTCGCTCTCGATTCCCGGCAAGTGCCACGGCCAGCTTTTCGGCCTGAATGCGACTCTCGGCAATGAGGCTGCTCATCGGGACGTTGATTCGCCGGCCATCCGACATCAGCAAAAGGACCTGATCATCCCACAATCCAATCATTTCGGCGTCGACGGTGCGGGAACCATCGAGACTCGTCCATTCGTCGGCAACCAAGTCGGATGCACCAAATCCATTGGCGACCCAGCACCCGATCGTCAACAAGGCAAACCAACACTGTCGCAGCGTCATCGAAAAAGTAACCATTCAGAGGAGTTGCAGGTCCATTCGTTACGTCGAGGAAGGACGTCTTCCATCGCGGCGAGCTCGGTGGCCCGTCAATGGCGGATCTTGCATGACCACCGCCGCCAACGTGATCCAGTATAGTGACGCCATCGCCGTTGGGGCTCCAAAAGATCCACTGCTGCGGTCGCGGACGGCCGACTCGACTCAAAGAGGTGCATATGGATGATTACCCGGGTCGCGAGGAACAGGATTCGCTCCGCGAGTCGCTCTATAACGCGACGATCATCGATCGGGTGGATTGTACGGACGATCTTGCCAAGTACCGCATTCTTCCCGATGTAGAGGTGATGCCATTTCAGCCCGGGCAGTACGTCGCCCTGGGAGTCGGCTATTGGGAGCCGAGGCTCCCGGGAGCTCAAGTCGAGGAAGTTCCGATCAAACGGGCCCGCAAACTCGTCCGCCGTGCCTATTCAATCTCCTGCCCGATCGTGGATCTGGATTCATCCGCGCTGATGCCGGTCGACCAAATCGACTACCTGGAGTTCTACATCACGCTCGTCCGGCACGCGTCCGAACCGGATGGAAAGCCACCCGCACTGACGCCGCGTTTGTTCGGTAAACAGGCCGGCGACCGTTTGGTCATGGAATCCAAGATCACGGGCAAGTATCTACTCGGACCGATTGACCCGGCCGACACCGTTCTGATGCTGGGAACCGGAACGGGCGAAGCACCGCACAACGCGATGGCGACGCACTTGCTCGCCAACGGGCACCAGGGCCGAATCATCGTGGCCACCAGCGTGCGCCATCGACGTGATGCCGCCTACATCGATCAACACACCCGGCTGATGGAGCAGTTTTCCAACTACATCTACCTGCCGTTGACCACTCGCGAACCCGAAAATCTCGATTCAACGCGAGATGACTACGTCGGCAAACTCTACCTCCAGACGCTTTTCACCAGCGGTCGCCTCGCCGAGATGGCCGGTGATCACCTTTCGCCCAGCAACACCCATGTCTTCATGTGTGGCAATCCCGATATGATCGGTTATGTGCCTCCGGGCGCCGAGATTCCCGAGCAACCCGGCATGTTGCCGCTGTTGCGTGAAGCGGGATTCCATGATGATGACGGCAGCGGGTCACCAGGCGGAATTCGCTTTGAGAAGTACTGGTGATCCACCCCGAACCGACAATCGTCTGTCGCCCCACACGATCGCAACACCTACGGACTGACTCGCATGACGGCTAGCTCACCATCGAACCACGTCGATTTGAGCAATACGATCGCCTTGATCTTGGGCGGTGGTCGCGGAACCCGGCTCTTTCCGCTGACCAAAATTCGTGCGAAACCCGCCGTGCCATTGGCCGCCAAGTATCGCTTGATCGACATTCCGATCAGCAACTGCATCAACAGCGGTCTCAATCGTGCCTATGTGCTCACGCAATTCCTCTCCGAATCGCTACACCGGCACCTCCGGCAAACCTACACCTTCGATCACTTCAGCGGTGGCTTCGTTGAACTGCTGGCCGCACAACAGACCGTCAATGAAGGGACCGATTGGTATCAAGGCACCGCCGATGCGGTCCGCAAGAACCTGGTGCATTTGCGAGAAAGCTGGATCAAACATGTGCTGATCCTCTCGGGCGATCAGCTCTATCGAATGGACTTCCGAGAGATGATGCAGACGCACCTGGATTCCGGCGCAGCGGCGACCATCGCCGGGATTCCGGTAACGCGGAAGGACGCCTCCGCGTTAGGAATCATGCAGGTCGATGAAAGCGGACAGGTCCGCGGATTCATCGAGAAACCGAAAACGGACGAAGAGATCGCGCGTGTGCGGATGGAACCTCAATGGATCGACGACCGTGGCATTCCCAGCCAAGGACGCGACTTGCTCGCCAGTATGGGACTCTACATCTTCGACAAAGACTTGATGGTCGAAATGCTCGAATCCTCGCTGCACAGCGACTTTGGCAAAGAGGTTTTTCCGGAAGCGATTCAGACACACAAAGTGCAGCTACACCTCTTCGATGGTTACTGGGAAGACATCGGAACGATCCGATCGTTCTATGAAGCGAATCTTTCGCTGGCAAGCAAATCACCGCCATTCGACATTCGTAATCGGCACGCGCCGATCTACAGTCGACCTCGATTCCTACCACCAACCATCATCGGCGATGCAACGATCCGAGGAAGCTTGATTGCGGACGGCTGCCGCATCGGCAACAACGTGCAAATCGAAAACAGCGTCATCGGTCTGAGGTCCGTCATCGGCGACAACTGCAAGATTACCAACAGCGTCGTCATGGGTGCGGACTACATCGAAATGCGGAAAGTGGATCGTCAAGGTCGATTGCCACTTGGCATCGGTGCGAACTGCGTCATCGATGGTGCGATCTTGGACAAGAATTGCCGCATCGGCGAGAACGTGAGCATCACCAATGCGTCTGGAATCGACCGTCAAGGTGAAGACGAAGCGCTACAGATTCGTGACGGCGTCAGCATCGTCATCAAGGATGGCGAGATTCCCAATGGATTCCAAGGCTAGCACTCAACTGATTGATTCGTGACGCGACTGTTTGCCGGTACGCCCTTCGACATTCCCCCGACGTGCGATCGATGTGAAAAATTGATCGACGATTGCCAGTGTACCGACGCGGAAAAAGCCGCCGCCCAACAAGCCGAGCAACGACTGGCGGATCGGCTGGATCCCCGCGAGCAAACGGCAAATATCCGTGTCGAATCGCGCAAGGGCGGTCGTCGGGTCACGGTCATCACCGGGTTGAGTGATCGGGCCAATGATCTTCCGTCCCTACTCACTCAGTTACAGTCAGCCTGTGGGACCGGTGGGACAGTCAAAGTGGTCGATGGTCATCGCCAATTGGAAGACCAGATCGAACTTCAGGGTAAACATGCGGAGGAAGCTCGGCGGCTACTTACTCAACTCGGGTACCGTGTTCGTTAAGGGACGGGCGATGACATCCCAGCCCAACACACCAACGAATGATGACGCGATCGTGGCGTTCCTGTCCGAAGGAAAACGAACGCAAGCTTTGTTGCTGTTGTTTCGGTATCAAGGTGGAACTCTGGATGACGCGTGGCGGACGATCAACACTCTCGACGATCGCGCGAGCTACGAGAATCCCAATCACGATGCCGCGTATCGGCGGGTCACGCGATATCTCGTTGGATCCAGCCGGCGACGAACCAAGCTCTTGTTTTACACAGGCGCGTTCATCGTGCTCGCGATCGGTTGCGGTCTAGTCGGACGCGCGTGGCCCCGATTCAAGACCGGCTGGGATTCATATTCGTGGGCGCCATGCCAAGCGGTCATCCTCGGCATTCGGCAACATCATGAGAGTCATCGCCGACAGCAACGCGTCGAAACCCATCGCTATCTGACCTATCGATACGAATACACGGTCGATGGGGTGACACACCATCAGACGGTGCAGAAGCGCCCGTTCTATCCGAGTTTAGGTGAACATGCGTATGAGATTCATGAGGTCATTGACATCGTTTACAACCCAGACGATCCGTCCGAATCGGTCCACTTTCGACTCATGTACCAGCGTTCCTTGTGGGTGGTCGTGGGAATGATGATTGCTTTGGTTGGTTTTGCATTTGTCGCCGGGTTCGCGTCCATGCACTGGAATGACTATCAATTGCGACGCTCGGACCCGTTGGCAAAATGATCGGACAAGCCTTCCTCCCCCTCAACTGGCGAGCTTCGACGGTCGAAGAGGGATGACAGGGAGTGGCCCCGCTTGGTGCGCGACGCGTGTTTTCCCGAGTGGACGAAGCACGGGTCACTTCGGATCGATTATCAAATCTGTTGCGACGCGATCGGGATACAGATAAACTGAACTTGTTGTGATTTGGGATTGCGCCGTCACCCCACCTTCCCCGCCCCACCCCAAGACATCGTCCTCGAGTTCCGCATCCACGGTGTTTGCCGTTGATTGGGATTTGTGAGTGCAAATGCTCACCAGAGGAGTTCCTCCATCCAGACAGTGATGGTGATGCTCATCCGATGTCGTTTCCCACCCCGCCTGCTAGGAAGTGATCCACCATGCTCAACCGTCGACAACTGCTGCAATCGATGACTGCCGGTGCGGGGGCGATGGCACTGGATCCCGGACGAGTGATTGCTTCCTCGTCTTCGGGCGCATTGCCATCGGGCGCCTCGACGTCGGGCGCATCGACGCCCAAGCGCATTGTCTTCTTCATGCAGAACCAGGGCTTTGACCCAGCAACGTGCGTTCCAGAAGGAATGAAACGAAGTGGTTCTTTGGCAAAGGCGCGCCTGCCTGAACCGATTGCGGCCCTGGAGCCATACAAGGAGCGCTTGCACATCATCAACGGATTGCATGGCAAACACACAAGTCCTTCGCACAGCGCATTCTTTGGTGCACTGGGAGGTTATCGCGGCAGCGACGGTGTGCCACCGAGTGCGTCGACCATCGACTATGAACTCAGCCGCGCGTTACCGTCGACGCTGCTGCCACACTTGTGCATCGGCATGGACTCCATTGAAAACATGCGGACCAAGCCGACCATCGCGACGTTGTCGGCCAGCGGTGCGGGTCAGCCGATCTTCATGCACTCCAATCCCAATCATCTTTACCAAATGCTCTACGGAGGTATCTCTACGGGTGACATTCGCTTGCGGCACGAAGCCCGTTCCAGCATGCTCAATCAAATCGAGGCATTGAGTGCTGCCAAGGGTCAAACGCTTCCATCGCGCGAGCAAGAACGCTACGGGCAGTTCGTTCAAGGATTCCGTGATGTCAACGGGTTGCGCGATCGTCTCGATGGTGTCTCCGACCATTTGAGGCAGTTCGCACCAGCGGTCGATGACCGCTACACCAATCCGGAATTTGAAACCGACTGGCATGACGTCCTTCTGGATCTTGGCATTTCAGCACTCCGTTCAGGTATCACCAATACGTTGACGGTCGGATCAGGGCGCGGTGAGATTTTTGGTGCCTGGAAAGGACTCGGAATTGAGCAACAAGGTCACAACCTCGGTCATATGGACCAGCCCGATAATCCGATCTGGATCAAGATTCGGCAATACAACACTCGGATGCTGATACGGATCATGGAGGGTCTCGAGAGCGTTCCCGAAGGCAACGGAACGATGATGGACAACACATTGATCGTGTACACCAGCAACAATGCGGACCGCCAACACACCAGCGGTGCCAATTGGCCGGTCATGCTGTTGGGGAATTTGGATGGTGCCTTCCGCACAGGTTGCTTCACGCAGCTCGATGGAAAACGCCCCATCAACGCCCTCTACACATCCCTCCTCCGTGCCGCTGGAAAGAGCTGTGATCGGTTCAATATGAGCGAGAAATCAGCAAAGAAGCATGATGCTGGTCATGGACCACTCGGTGAGATTTTGACATGAGTCGCTCGGCGCGCCGCGTCTTGGTTTGGCAGAGCATTCTCTGGACTCTCATTTCGACGACGCTGTTTGCGAACGGCTACACTCCCGGGCAACCCGTCAAGCGGGGCTATGAGCAGTTTGCCAAGTCGTTCTTGGAACAGCATTGCCTGGATTGTCATAGTGGTTCGGTCCCCGACGGCGATCTTTCGTTTGAAGACCTGGGTCCCGTTGATGAGGTCAATGCGGAGGTCTGGCGAAGCATTTGGGCCCAGGTGACCCTTCGTGAGATGCCGCCGGCGGATATGGACCCGCCCGAAGTGATCGAACGATTGCAGTTCTCCGATTGGATCGTCGGTCAATTGAGTGACGAACTGCGCGCGAAGGGTGGATTCCACGCGCACTTGGATCCTGACAAAGGCAACTTCGTCGATCATGAACTGCTATTCGGCTCGTTGCCATTAGGAATCCGCCTTACCCCGACGGCGTCTCCCGCCAGGCTTTGGCGACTCACACCCCAAGAACACATGACGCGGTTGAACGAGTTGATCAATCGCGAACCCGACTTCAACCCGCAACGACCGGGACAGCGCACTCGCGGCGATGTCGTGCCCACGAATCATGGTGGTGAGTTGAAGCTGTATTTCGGAACCGATCGCATCATCAAGTGGCAAGGTGGAACCGTCGCGTACGCCACGTCCGTCAAAAGCCTTCCGGCCATTCTTTCATCGGCTCGGAATCATGGATTGGAGAATTACCCCAACTTTTATACCGTCAACAGCTCCGAGGCGACTCAGATCATGGGCGCCGCGGAGGACATCATCTCATACATGGCCTACGGCCCTCTGAGTATTGCCGAACCCTATCAGATCACCGACGACCCAAGGTCCATCGAAGACAAGATGAAGGGTGACCTTCGCGGCTTGCCAACCAGTCTCGTCTACAGCACCAAGACCACTCGCCCGCTGACGCCGATTCACGAACTGATGAATCAAGATGGCATTTCGGCCGAACTGGTTCGCCAGGCGGTGAACTACCTTTTCGAGGCACTGACGTTTCGGCCGGCCAGACCATCTGAAACCGATCAATACGTTGCCATTGTGCAGCAAGCCATCGATCAACTCGGTAAGGAAGACGGTGTCGTTCTGGGGCTATCTTCGATCTTTTTGGATCGCGACGCGCTTTTTCGCCCGGAGCTTGCCGAGGAGGGTGAACCCGATCGCCATGGTCGCGTGATGTTACAGGACTGGGAACTTGGATTGGCGGTCCATCACGCCCTGCAGTATATCCCGCCTGATGATCAGCTAAGGACGGCCATCATCGACGGGCGGATGAAGACACGCGATGACGTCGAGCGCGAGGTCACTCGCATATTGGACGATCCGACCATCCGGACACCGCGGGTTCTAAGATTTTTCCGCGATTACTTCGACTACGACTTGGGTGGCTACATCTGTAAAGATGCCAAGGCGTTGGCTGATACCGGAGTGAGCAATCGCGGCCAATCACATTACCGGGCCATGTTCGACGCGACCGCAAGCACCGACCGGTTGATCGAACTGGTGCTGGAAGAGGATCGCGAGGTACTCAAGGAATTGTTGACAACCAATCGCGTGGTCACGACGAAGTCCGATCGAGTCTACTTCGGCCACCGGCGAACGAAGGAAGAAGTTGCCGCGTCCGTCGCGGAGGCCAAGCGGATCGCCGAGGAAGATGCACGCAAGGAAGCCGCCGCACTGGAAGAGTGGAAACGAGAGAATCCGGGCAAGCAACCTCCCAAGACGAAGAAGAAGCGACGTGCCGACATCAACCATGCGATCACGGAGGCGGATCTGAACGGAAAAAAGATCTTCGCACGTGTTAGCCGACGTAGCTTTGGAAACGGGTCGATGAAGCCGGACAGGATTCTTGCCACGGTCCCGGAAGGCCAGCGTCTGGGAATCTTGACTCACCCGAGCTGGCTGGTGTCCCATTCCGATGCGATGGACAACCATGCAATTCGTCGCGGCCGATGGGTTCGAGAGCGTCTGCTGGGAGGTGGAATCCCCGATGTGCCGATCACGGTGGACGCGATGCTGCCCGACGAACCGAAATCGACGCTGCGGGAGCGAATGCGCGTCACCCGCGCCGAGTATTGCTGGACCTGCCACCAGAAAATGGATCCTCTTGGCCTACCGTTTGAAATGTACAATCACGCCGGTGTCTTCCGTCGTGAAGAGCTGAATCAACCGGTTGATACGACTGGCAAGATCATTAATTCGGGTGTTGCTTCGCTCGACGGCGATGTGTCCGATGCCATGGAGATGATTCAGAGGATCGCGGAGAGCGAACGCGCCGAGCAAGTCTTCGTGCGTCACGCGTTTCGGTTCTGGATGGGACGCAACGAAACGCTGCATGATGCACCCGTATTGCAACAAGCGCACCGCGCCTACCGCGACAACGGCGGAAGCATGAAGGCATTACTCGTTTCCCTACTGACCTCCGATGCATTCTTGTTTCGGCGGGTCATCGAACCGGAATCGGTCAAGACCGATGCACCGCAGCAAGTTCAGTTCAGCCAGGTCCCCTAGCATTCTTCCATTCCCAGTCGCGCCGGGACTTACTGACGCTGCATCCGAACATGCGCGTCCCGGGGTCCAATGGATGATGGGGATCGTCTTGGCCTTCTTGTTCGCGCGGATGGATCCGATCCTCGGATACGCCGATTGGCCACAGGCTTCGGGACCAAACAACGACTACCAGGTCGACGGCCGCACGTCGGTCGACTTCAGCGTCGCAAGCGGAAAAGACGTCCTATGGACCACGCCGCTGCCCAATACAGGCGAGAGCACTCCCATCGTGTCGAACGGGCGCGTCTTTTTGACGTGTCATGCACCCATGACCGCCGACGCGCAGCTTGGTCGCGACATTTTGGCAATGTGTTTTGACGCCGGGACCGGTCGGGAGCTGTGGCGGCGACGTTTACCCGCGACCCGCGAAACGGACATGGCCAGCGGTTTCAGCGACAACACAGCGGCCTCGCCTGTCACTGACGGAACACACGTCTGCTTTGTGAACGTCGGCGGTTCGATCCATACCTTTGACTTTCACGGCGAATTGATTTGGAAGCGCCAGTGGGTTCCATTTGGCCGACATCATTCGCGACAGCAGGAACCGATTCTTCACAACGGTCGCGTCATCATGTTGAAGACGGTCGCGCCCGACTTACCACCCGCGGCGACCACCAAATCGGGCGCGAAAGACCTGGGCCGGAAACCCGATGTTTGGACTCGACTGCACGCGTTTGATCTCGCGACCGGTGAGCTGCGATGGGTCGCCCAATCGGCGACGTCCGTCCATTCGGCATCGTTGTTGAATCAGACGGACCAAGGAGTCCATGCAATCTTGACCGGTCGTGGCGGTGGTCATCAGCCACCGGAGGAACCCTACGGCGTTTCGCTGATTGACGCCGAGACCGGCAAAACCATATGGGACCTACCAATCAAGGGCTACGCCGCACACCAAAATGCGGCCTGGCGGGGTAGCCTCGGCGGAGCGTTTGTCGGAATGAATTATCATGCTGTCGACATGACCCTTGGACGTCTTGGCGAGCCGATCTCGCTGGATCGAAGTGTTCGACTAACCCGGTTCGAATCGGGGCAGTATCAAACGCACGAGAGTGTGCAGCGGTTACCCGAAAAGAAGAAACGAGCGATCACGTATCACACGAATATTCTGGTTGGTGACTACCATTACTTCCGCACGCACACTGAGTTTCTCATTGGACGCATCAACATCCGTACGGGTGTTGTGGAGTTCATCCAAGTGCCAGCTCAAGTCATCACGCGTTCGGGCACATCCATCGGAAATGGCCGCATGCCGCGTTGGGAGGGCGCCATCGAGAATGAAGTCCGCAATGAGGATGGTTGGGTCGTTTACCAAGACAAACGTGCGAAGGGTGATGGATGGGGACATGTCTCCGCCGCCAGTCCGATTGTGGTTGGCGATCACCTCTACATGCCAACGATGGTGGGGACCGTGTATGTACTACGCTGGAATGTGGCGAAACTGGATGAAACCGCGTTGGTATCGCTCAGCGACCTTGGGCCATCGGGGAAGACTTGGACACTATCGAGTTTGGCTTTTGCCGATAGCAGGCTTTATGCCCGCACGCAAAAGCAACTCGTGTGCATCCACTCCGATAGCCAGGACGACGATTAAGACGTCCTGATTTTCATCGGTGATTTCGCCTTCGGCCACATCACGCCCAGTTCGATCACGCGTGAACGTCATGATGGAGACAAAGCATCAGTTTCGTTGAAAAGACGCATGGACTACCTGACACACTTCTTCCGCACACTCATCCAGATTGGGCTCGTCGCGGCGGCCATGGGTGGGATCGTCGTCGGCACGATTCTGCTCGGATTGCCGCCCGTCCTGATACCGGTCGGAATGGTAGTTCTGATCGGCGGTTACATTTATGGGTCCGCCCGGTGGCACGCGCATTGGGCTCCGCACGCGAAGCGAGTTGCGGCGCGAAGGTGGACAACCGATGCCGGCGAAGAGATGGAAACCGTGATCGAAAAGGCCATCGTCCAGGCCGGGGCGTCGACGCGTTCGGAAACCCTACGTGTCTCCATCTATGTTCTTTCGACGGGTCGGCGAGCGGCGCGGCGTTTGATCGGTGACGATGCCGAGTTTCTAGGATTTCACGGCATTGGTCTTTGGTTTCACATCGCGGACCGATTTCACGCTCGGCGGGATGGTTTAGTGTGCGTCGATCTTCATACAGGCCGCTGGATCTATCACCAACCCAAGTCCGAGATTCCCGAGCTCACTCGCACCAAAACCAAGGGCGTGTATCAGATCGAAGACGACGAGGGCACTCACCATGAAATCAACCTTAACGAACAACGGGCCAATCTCCCGCTGCCCCGTCGGGTCCGGTGAAGATCTGGATCCGCCCACCATGGCGAACGTCCACGCACCGCGCCAACGGCTACAGCTCGTGTCGCAGCAGGCCCTTTTCAAATCCTCGGGCGACGGCTTCGGCGCGGTCTTTGGCATGTAGCTTCAACAGAATCGCAGCGACGTGGGCTTTGGCGGTTCGAGTCGTGATCTCCAGCTCTTGGCCGATCTCGGGATTACTCATTCCTAGACGCAACAGATCGAGCACTTCTTTCTCCCTCGGACTAAGTTGCGATGTGATCTCACAGTGCCTGAGCCGCCGAGAAACGTCATTGCTGATGTAGGTGTCACCACGATGAACTGTTCGAATCGAGTGCATCAGCTCATTGGGCATGGCCGTTTTCGTGATGTAACCGTCCGCATCCAACTCCATTGCGCGTGCGAGATCATGCTCAAGTTCAGACGAACTGAGCATCAGCACCGTTGCGTCAGCATGCTTCGCCCGTAGCTTCTCGAGACACTCTAACCCTCCCATCACGGGCATCACCACGTCCATCAACGTAACATCGGGAAGAAACTCATCGTAAGCTTGCAGAGCTGCTTTTCCGTTACCCACTTCGGCAACGACTTGAAAGTCGTCCTGCTCATTGAGCATATTGGCTAAGCCGGATCGCATGACCGTGTGGTCATCCACGACAAGCAGTCGGACGGGTCGCGGTGATGCAGTCACATCTGGCATGAGATCTCCGGTCGATTGAGCCATGACGATGGCTTAGCGCAGTTCCTCGTCGAAGTCCTTCAGCGGCACCGCGACTGTCACTTTTGTTCCGAGACCCGGTGAGCTCTGGATACTCAGGCTACCTCCGAGCCGTTCGATTCGTTGTCCCATGCTTTCAATTCCGAAGTGGCCGTCACTGGAGGTGGGACGCGCTGCCATGTCAAAGCCTTGGCCGTCATCGGCAACGCGAACGACGACGCACGCATCGTGGTCCTCCCAATCCAAATTGATTTCAATACTCGTTGGTTCAGCATGCTTGATCGCATTGAGCGTCGCTTCCTGGATGACCAGCAAGAGATTACCCGCGATGAAATCAGCTAGACTTGGAAACTCCTTTGTGGCGTGTACTTGGATCCGTGCTCGACCGCTGCCACTGACTCGTTCCGCCAGCTGTTCAACGGAGTCGGCAAACCGACCTTCCTCCGGTGGCAAGCAGTGAAGTGCCCATACGGCATTGCGAATATCCTCTTGCCCGCGCTGGATCATCTTTTGGGCTGTTTCTAGATGAGACGACCTCTCCGGCGCAACCTCCGCGAGATTCGGGCCGCAGGCCTGGATTTGGTACGCGGCGCCAGCCATCGTCTGTAGCACGGTGTCGTGAAGATTGGCTGCCAAGCGGGTGCGTTCATGAATCGCCGCCTGGTATTCGATCACCGCGTCCCGTCTCGATCGCATTTCGTTGGCCAGGTCGTGCGTTTGCCGACGCACCTGACGCTTCAGTGTGAATGCCCAAGACAAAATAGCTAACGCCAAGACCACGGTCACGGCCAAGGCACCGGCAATTCGTCTGGCCGTCCACCAGGGTGGAGGCTGAACCACAATGATGTCGCCCTCATCCCGAAGCAGCAATCGCATGCCTTCCGGAGACGCGAGATTCTCCTTGAGATTGGGATATGAATAGGACATCTCAGCAACTCCGGTTAAGCGAACTTCGGCACCGGGCTCCGGCACCCGAGCGCCAATGGGAGCTGTGACATCGACAAGGAATTCGTCCGTTTCCAACTCAATCCGCGTCGACCCGACCCCAAATCGATGTTGGAAACTTCTGACGTGACCTTGAACTTGGACAAGTCTTCCATCAACGGTCTCGGTATGGTTCATTTTCCAGATGGGAATCCGGTAATGATCCTCGATGGCGTTGGATATCGTCACCGGGATTGGGCTGAGGCTGTGTTCCTCGCCGGTCACCCGCACGACGGCACCGCGTAACCCACGGAGATACCTTGTTGTATCGATGAACCCCGCCACATCAACTTGGTCTCCGACATCGACGTTGACTGTTGAGCTCAACTGAACGCGAACCCCTTGAGATCCACGCTGGATATAGATCAATCGGTCGGAATCGTAGTAGGTCACGACGCCTTCTACGCGGACTCGGTGCAGGTTTCGTCCACGAGCGGAATACCCGTCTATTTCAGAGATGCTGATCTTCTCCAATTGAAAAGGATCGTCCGGCGCGGGCTTAACGATCTTAATGTCGCTTGCGTCCGCGATCATGACGCGCGGACGAATGAACTGCGATCGCCAATTTCGCGATACGCCGGCGACACCCGTGACTTCGACCTCGCTGTCAAGAAGCCGCTCTGGTGAAAACTTCGGCAGATCGGGTGCCGGAAGCAAGAAGGACCCAGCCCCGGTTTCAACGCTATACATCCAACCGAGCTTCCCACCTCTTGCCTCAAATTGAACCACGCCCCGAACTCGGACTCGTCGTAGCACATGGGCACCACGTAGGAAGTCGCTCGTTCTCGGCTCGATGGGTGGCTGGAGCTCACCTTGACCGAGAAAGCGAATGCTCGATGGAACAATCACAGGGGCGAACCCGCCCGGCTCGAGCAAGCCTTCGATCTCAACGAAGGCTCCGGGAAGAATTCGAGGTAGCGTCGTAGCTTCGTTCTTAAGGATCCCCTCAGCAATGGCATGCCGCGTACGTACCCAAATACCACCGGTCGCGTCCTCAAGGCAGAACGGGTGATACGATAGCGCATCGAGCTGCTCGGGCACGATTCCGCCGACCGCCGAGATGGTTCCCTGAACACGGATCGGACCCTTCTCCGACGTTTGCTCACGTGGGGTTTGGATCAACTGTTCGACGCTTTGCAGAGGCTGCTGACTCGATTCGCGTGCTTGGCACCACGCGCGGTGATCGGGCAACACGACCGCCAACAGCGAGAGGAACACAAACGATACGCCAGTACACTTCGCGGGCACCATTGACCAGCTCGAACGCCAAAATTCCACTGAAAATATGTGCCAAGGATGGCCATCTGGCCAATAGAGTGATCGCTATCTCGCCTCTATCCTCAGCTACGGTATCCCAACGCTTCGTAGGATACCAGCCGCAAGCCCGTCCAGGATTCGGGCCTTGAGAGCAGACGTGTTGAATTCCGTCGGATGCGAATTCGCGTAAGACGAAGTCATGTCGTCTCGCGGGCACGGCAGCTTCATGTTTTTGTTTTGGTTCATTTCAGAGGCAAGCTTCATGCATTCTTCCGTTCGTTCCCTTCGACGTGGCTTCACCCTTGTGGAGCTGCTCGTTGTCATTGCCATCATCGGCGTTCTCGTCGGTTTGCTGTTGCCAGCTGTTCAGGCAGCTCGGGAAGCCGCTCGACGCATGAGTTGCAGCAATAATTTCAAACAGATCGGGCTCGGGCTTCACAACTATCACTCGGCCTTTAAACAGCTTCCCAAACACGGCACGGGCACACCCAGCGGTAATGGCGGCAACCCGGAAGGCACCAATGTTGCGAGGGCACCGACGTCCAGTGACCGCCTCGAGGTCAGTTTCCTAGTCTCGATGTTGCCGTACGTCGAACAGCAGGGCCTTTGGGAACAAATCAGCAACCCACTGGAAGACGTCGACACCGGCGCTATCTTTCCGCCGATGGGGCCTTGCCCTCGTCGCTCGCTGGCCCATCACTCCAATGCACGGTATGAACCTTGGCTAACAGAGATTCCGATGTTCCGCTGCCCAAGTGATCCCGGACGTGGCTTGCCAGCCCAAGGCCGCACCAATTACATCGCGTGCGTGGGCGACTCCATGCGCAGTTGGCACGGCGGTGTTCGAGACAACGGTACCGATTTCGGTAATAACGGACCGAGGCATCGACAAGCCTCGTGTCGAGGTGTCTTCATTCACCGATACGATTCGAAATTCCGAGACATTCTCGATGGCCTGTCCAATACCATCGCCGCAGGTGAAGTCGCCAGCAGCTTGGGCGACAATGATGTGCGAACGCGCGCCGCGTTGGCACCGAGCGGACGAGACACCATCTGGTTGCAGGGCGGTGCGCTGGAGTGCGACGTCTTCATCGATCCCGAACGACCGCAGTTCTGGCTACCGACGACGACGTGGTCCAACTCGCACGGTCCTGGCGGACATGCCGAACAGCAACGCGGATTCCGCTGGGCCCATAGTCGGTCCCTGTGGGGCATGTGTACGACGATCTCGCCGCCAAACTCGCCCCTTTGCACCGACTGGAATAACTTCAACGCAGGTATCTTGCCACCAAGTAGCTATCACACGGGTGGCTGCCACGTCTTGATGGCCGACGGCGCCGTGAAGTTCATTACTGATTCGATTGAGGCCGGAGACCAAACCAGCGCTCAGGTCGGGATTGATGCAAACATGGTGCCGCCTGGCAGCGCCAGCCCCTTTGGACTCTGGGGCGCACTGGGGACCCGAGCAGGTCGGGAAGTCATCTCCGAGGAGCTTTGAGCGTTATCGCAAAAGCGTTCCAACAACATAGAACCCCGTTGCGTCAATCCACTTCCAACTTGGGAGAATCGATATGAAGAATCTGTTCTTGCTGTTACTCGGGCTGTCAATTGCCATTCCCGGCGTTGGTGGTTGCGGTGGCTCCTCCGGCGATGTCGAGACAACCGCCGAGCAAGATGAGCTATCACAATGGGTAGCGGAGAATCCCGAAACGGACGACGAAGTCGACCCCGATGCTTAGTTCCGTTGTGGCACTTGATTGCCACGCGTGAATTGCAAAACCGGCTTGAAGACTCCTCGGAGCGTCCCACGGGCAGTTCACTCCCAAGCGAGACACGTTGGTGTCTCGCTTGGGTGGACTCATGCGGGCGCGGCGTCACCGCGGCGATGAACGAGCGTGTAGACGCTGGGTACCAGGATCAATGTGAGGATCGTTGATACGATCAATCCGCCCAATAAGGCCCTCGCCAGCGGAATCATCGCTTCATTGCCCGGTGCCAGTTGGTACGACAATGGGATCATCGACGCGATCAGCGTCAGTGACGTCATCAGAATCGGGCGGAGGCGGATCTGCGCGGCCGATAAAGCGGCCTCGCGCGCCGCCATCCCTTCGGCAAGGCGACGATTGGCAAACTCAACCAACAGAATCGAGTTGTTCACAACGACACCAATCATCATCAACGTTCCGATGACGGACTGAATGTTGATTGTCGTACCGGTCAATGACAATACCAACACGACGCCGCCGAGGCCCAACGGCACCGCCAGCATGATGATCAACGGGTCCACAAAGGAACGGAATTGAGCCATCAGCACGAGATAGACCAGCAACGTCGCGACCCCGAGTCCGACGCCGAGGGTACCGACGCCCGACTTCATCTTCTCGACCGGACCCCGTAACGTGACCGAGACTCCATTCTCGAACTCCATGTCGGCTAACGTTGTTTCGATGTCGCGCGCCACCGATCCTAAATCCCGATCGGCGACATTGACATAAACATCGTTAACCCTGGCGATGTTGTAATGAGCGATCTCGCCTGGAATCGTCACTCGTTGGACCGTCGCGATGTTCGAAAGAGGAATGGTGACGGGCCCATCGGGCGTATCCAGGGCCAATGGGATGTTTCGGACCTCGTCGAGTGATTCAAACTCGTTCGATTCGAACTGCACGCCCATGAAAAAATCGACGCCCGACTTTGGGTCAATCCAAATCGTCGGTGCGTAGCCAACACTCGAACCCAATGCCGTCAGTACCGTCTGAGCCACATCCTCTTGGTCGACACCCAAGTACTTTGCCCTCGTACGATCGACCTGGATGTCGAACTGCGGGTAATCCAAGGCTTGAGCAATTTGCACGTCACGCGTGCCCGCGATTGGCGTGATGGCTTGTACGATCCGTTCGGCCGCATCGCGACACTGCCCCAATGTTCCCGCGGACACTTGCACATTGATCGGTGTGGGTACACCTTCATTGAGAGCCATGTTGACGATCCCACCACTGACGAACAGGAACCGTTCCAACGGAAAATCCTGAGCCAGACGGGATCGCAAGTCCTCGATGTACTCGGGCGTCGATGTGGTTCGGTCTTCCGTATTCAAGTTCACAATCAGGTAAGCCGTATCCGGGCCGGAATTGGAACTCAGCACCGTTGAAAACCCCGCCCCTTTGCCGACGGGTAAACCAATATTGGCGATGAGCGTCTCGATTCTTTCCTCGGGGATGATCTCCTTGACCGTCGACTCGATCTCCGCGACGAGCTCCTCGGTTTGATCCAGTGCGGTGCCGGGCAGCGTCTTGATGCGAATCTCGAAGGATCCCGAATCAACCGTCGGAAATAGCTCGCTGCCCAGAGTCGGCCACAAGGCAAACGAAATCCCCACGCCAGTCACGATCAAGAGCACGACGATGGCGGGTGCCCGCAGAGCGAAATCGAGGCACCGCCCATACAACCCATGGGATGTCAGCTTCGCCGAATCATCGTCACGAGAACCAGCGGCATCAGGCAGGAAATGGCTACGAACAAACGTCGCGCAGTAAGCTGGCACGACGGTCACCGCGAGGAAGTACGATGCTCCGATCGTCAATGTGGCGGCCAGAGACAACGGTGTGAAGAGCGAACTAATCATGCCGGTCAAGAAAATCGCCGGTAAGAACACCGACAATGTCGTTGCCGTCCCGGCCAGAATCGCTGGCGACACTTCCATGGCCCCGTCCCGCGCAGCATCCATGGGCGATTTGCCCATTCGACCGTGACGGATCACATTCTCGACCACCACAATACCCGCATCCACGACGGTTCCGATGGCCAACGCAATGCCGCCGAGCGTCATGACGTTGATGGTCTGACCGCTGAATGCGAATCCGAGTGAACCAATTAGAATCGCGAGCAGGATCGTCGCGACGATCACGATCGTTGGCACGATTCGTTTCAGGAACAGCAGCACAACGATGGTCACGGAGATCGCACCCAGTCCAATTTGCCGGAATAGGTTGGACATTGCCAATCGAACATAGCCCGATTGATCGGAGACGAGCTTGACGTCGGTCGCTTCGGGGATATCGCCGCGCGACTTCATCGCGGGGATCTCCTTAGCAAGACCTTTCGCGATGCGGTCGACCACCGCGATCGTGTTCTCTCCCGGTTCGCGCAAAAGGGGGCAGTAGACGCTGCGTTTTCCGTTGACGCGAACGATGTTGTACTGGAGTGCCGAATCATCCACGACACGACCCACATCGCGAATGAAAATGGGCCGCTCATCACGAACCGCGACCGGGATCGCTTCAATCTCTTCGACCGTTGGCAACGTATTCCGGGGATGAATCTGATAGTCGGTTCCGCCCATGCGGGCTGTCCCAGCTGCCAATACCAAATTGGCCTTCTGCATCGCGTCAACAACATCGGTGGCGCTCAGATGCAAGCCTCGCAAACGGTCCGGGTCCACGTACACCATCATCTGGCGAAACTTGCCGCCAAAGGGATGCGGTATCTGGACGCCCTGAAGTCCACCCATCTTGTTTCGAACCGCGTAGTAGCCGATCGAATAGAGCTGCTGTTCGCTCAGGCCTTCACCGGAGATGGCCGCCAACACGACCGGTAGATTGGCCGGTTCGCTGCGGAGCGTGAATGGCCACTCGATTCCTGGAGGCAAGTGAAACATGTCGCTGGCTTCCAAGTTCACAATGTCGTTCATTGCGGAACTGGGATCGGCGCCGGGCTGGAAAAACACTTTGATTACAGCCGCACCAGGGACGGTTCGTGATTCCTGATGTTCAATCTTTCCCGCCAGCGTTAGCGCTCGTTCGACACGGGAACTGACGGACTTTTCCATGTCCAAGGTCGGCAGTCCGGGATAGGAAAAGAAACTCACCACGACCGGTCTCTTGAAGTCAGGCAAGATATCAATCGTCATGCTAGGAATGACTGCCAGTCCCAGCACCGATAGTGCGACACAAACGGCCAGCACCGCGAAGCGATTCCGCAAAGAGAACTCAATCAAGTTCATGGAAGGACCGACACCTTCTGCCCATCGACGAATCGATTCAGATTGGCCGCGATCACACGTCTTCCGGCGGAAACACCTTTGACCTCGATGAGATTGCCGTTGTCAAAACCGACCTCTAGCGGGATGACTTCGACCCTATCTTGTTCATCCAAGGCATAAGCGAACGCGTTACCATCCTCGCTAAAACGGACCGAGCGGGATGGCAGCACCGTCGCGGACGCTTGACCTTGAAAATCGATGGTTGCTTGCCCGAACATTCCCGGCAATAGCAACCCGTCGGGATTGTCGATCACCGCTTCCACCGTCATGGTCCGCGTGCCGGGGTCCAGCTCTCCGGAACGACGCGTGACCGCGCCCGCAATCACACGGTCACCGTCCAGGGAGGGCAGCACCAATGTCATCTTGTCACCGGTTCGAACCAGCGGCGCGTCCGTTTCGGGGACTGCTAGCCTCACGCGTACGCGATCGGTTTGACTGACCACAAACAAACTCGATTCATCGGCGACAGCCGAGTCAGCGTGAACCAGATCGCCGGGTTCCACGGTCCGCTGGGTCACGATGCCATCGATCGGAGCAACGATTCGTGCAAACTGAAGTTCAATCTCGAGTGCATTGAGTTGTTTTCGTGCCACGTCGGTGGAGGCTTCGGCCGCCTGCAATTCGGATTTTGCAGCGTCCAGTTTCGCCCGTGCCACCAACAAATCGGCTTCGGCGGATGCGACAGCTGCTTCGGCGGCCTCACGCCTGGCGGCTTCGGCATCGCGTTTGAAACGCGCTTCGTCGAGCATCTTGACTTGCAGCGATCCACGTTGCACCAGATCTTCGGTCCGTGTGAACTCGGCCTCCGCAGCGGCGAACGCCGCATCGATACCCGCAAACTGGGAAACCGCCTGCGCGACCATCGCCGATGAGGCCACCACACCCGCTTGTGCGAGATCGACACCCGACTGAAATCGCCTCTCCTGGGCCCCCAGACGCCGAACCTGTGACTGCAGAACCTCGCGCTGCATGAATTGCTCAGGCACATCCACGACGGCGAGCAAATCGCCTGCCTGGACAAGATCGCCTATGTCGGCTTGGAGCTCTTTGACATAACCCGTGATTCGAGCCCGAATGGTGCTACGAAAAAATGCGTGAACGCTGGCCGGCTGTGTGGTGGACCGTTGAATCGGAGCCGATTGAACCGCGACGGTTTTGACGGCAATGGCGGATACGGGACTGGACTTGATGACCACCGGGCGATCCTGGGTGCAACCCAGCAAAGCAATCCAAGGGAGGGTCACCCATATCCATCGATGGGTGTTCGACTGGTTCGATGACATGTGGACAGTGCGGTTGAAAGACAAGCCAATTGGCAACGCAATCGCCTGATTCTTGGTAGGTTCGTCAAGGCCGTATCAAGCCCTGAAAGTGGACTTGTCAGCATAGTTTGCCCTAACGGCGGTTTCGATGGTCGATATCGAGCTTTCGCTAGATTGTCGTGAGGGTTCGTAGGGTCACAACGCTCCTGCGTCGATGCACACGACACCAGCGAACTCAAGGATGAATCCGCTGGTGGGTTTCGCGCCAACGGTAAACGGGAGGGCAAGGATGCCCCGATGGACTTGGATGATTGCGTGGACGATGGCCGCGTGCGCTGGCTGTGCGCCGTTGAAGTCTCAGCTGGCTTCGAAGAGAACCGCTACGATTGCGGTGACCGAATCGGAACGTGTGGCGACCAGTGGACCGGAGTCCGAATCGGTTCGACCCGCTCAGCCGATTCAACCCGTCCAAGCCATCCGGGTGGACGATCAGTTTGTGAGCAGCATGTCGGATGTCGATGGTTGGGCGCCGGTGGAGACGGCCTTGCCCGTGGAAGTCGTCGACGTCTCTCCCCCGGTCGTCGAGATCAATCTGCCCTCCGCGCTCGCCGTCGTCGGTGGAACCCACCCCATCGTCGGATTAGCGCGGTGGCGAACGAAGGAAGCCTATGCGGAATTTTCTGCTGCCAAGGCACTTTGGTTACCGTCGATTCGCGCTGGACTGTCGATTCACCGTCACGACGGGAATTACCAGGCGAGCAACGGCGCGATCGTCGACGTCAACCGAAACTCGTTGCAGTATGGATTGGGTGTCGGCGCGACGGGTGCGGGGACGACGCAGCGCCCAGGACTCGTAGCCCAATTTCACTTGGCCGATGCCATTTTTCGTCCCGAAATTACGGAAAAAACGGCCTGGGCACGAGGACATTCAGCCGGTGCAACACTCAACGCTCAATTGAGAGACGTCGCCGTCGCCTACACGGACCTCGTTCGCAACGCTCAAGAAGTGGCCATTCTCAAGACATCTCACCAAACGTTTGAAGAGTTGCTGACTCTAGTCGACAACTTTGCCGCTGCTGGCGAAGGCCTGCAATCGGACGCCGACCGCGTCCGAACCGAGACGTTACTCAATGAGAATCGACTAGTCGCGACTCAACAACGAATGGTCGTCGCCTCGGCACGACTGACGCAGACGATGAGCTATGACGTCAGCGTCGAGCTGACGCCGCTGGATGTGAACCTCGTTCCGTTGGACCTGGTGGCCTCGGCCGAGGACGTAACCGCGCTGGTCCAAACCGGCTTGTCGATGCGACCCGAGTTGAAGGCGTCGCGGGCGCTCGTGGCAGCAGCATGCAAGGCGTACTCCCGCGAGAAGTACGCATCGATGGTACCCAGCGTCCTGTTAGGCTTCAGCACGGGTGGATTCGGTGGGGGCCTGGATGACAACGTCAATGACGTTGATAGTCGGTACGACTTCGATGCGATGCTGTCGTGGGAAGTACGTCAGTTCGGGCTCGGTGAGAAGGCCGCCCGCCAAGCGGCGTCCGCCCGCGTTCAACAGGCGCGATACGAAGCGGTGGCGCAAATGGATCGAATCGCCGGCCAGGTTCGCGATGCGGCCGCGCGCGTCCGCTGGACCCGACAACAGATTTCCATCACCCAACAGGCGATTGAAGTAGCGACCGACTCCTATCGGCGCAATCGAGACCGAATTCGTGATGGCGAAGGACTGCCAATCGAAGTGTTGCAATCGGTTCAATCACTCGAAGCATCGCAACTGGCCTATCTGCAGGCAGTCTCGGACCACAACACGGCACAGTTCCAGCTCCAGTGGGCCATGGGTTATCCCGTTGGGTAACGCGCACTTCGTGACCTAGATTTGGAAGTCAATCACGACTCAATCTGGCACCGCTGAAGCGTTGGATCCGAAATGCATTCCCAAGACAATCGATTCTTGGCAGGAATCGTGCTGTTCATCGCCGTATTGTCCGCGGTTCAAGCCGGCGCGGCATCTCCGACGGGCTGGGCACCCAACGTCATCCCGGTCGGCCGAGAGTTCGATCGGCTACAGACGATCCCTATCGAACAACGTCCGGGACGTCCGATGCATGTGGTCGGCAACACGATTCGAATGCTATCACGAACGCCCAGTCCCAACCGCCCTTGGGCGCCCCTGCGACAAATCGTATTGGGCACCGACCGTTTGGCCGACGAAATACGGTTGCCAATCGGAATACCGTTCTAGGCGCGATCGACGTCCAAGTTGGAGTCGGCTAAGCGATCAGTGGGAGGGGCTCGATAGAGGATGTCGCCGTGACGGGACGACCGTTCACCATGTTGGCGATGTCTCATGAGCCAAGACAAAGCCCGCTGAATCAGTTGGTATCGACGATTGGCCGCGACACCGAGTGCGAGCTGTCGGCGCCAGTATTCGAGCTCTACTTTCAATAATGGCTCCATCTGTTCAGGGTCATCCCACATCCGGTGGGGCCCAAATTCGATCGCGACGTCTCGGTCATCGAATCGATCGTAGACCGGATCACGGCCAGTATGCCGCCGCAGTCGCAGAACGAGGAATGGACGTTTGCCCGCCGACGTCAACTCATCAACCAAGTGAAAGCCGTTCTCGTCGCCCCAGCGGCGCACCGCCGATGGATGATCGTTGGGCTGCGCGATCACGATCTCCGGCACCCGATCGGGATGGGTTGTGAGAATCGATGCGATCTTTCGTCCACCCAAGCCACAGAGGCTAACGCTATCGATCTCGTCTTCGGAGACTCCCTGAAAGCCATCGGCCAATCGAACTTCGGCCGACCCGTCGGCAATGTCATCGGCAAGCGTCGAGGCGGCGTTCTCCAGCGGCGCCATTTTATTGTCGATGGCGATGCCACGACGAATGCGTCCGCTGGCGAGCAACGCCCGAATCAAGTGTCCATGATCGGCGCCGATATCCGCATGAGTGGCGCTACGGATTTGTTGGGCGACGAGCCTTAGTCGGGAATCAAGTCGAGGCATTCGCGGTCTGAACCTTCTCCAAAACGAGCCGCGCGACAGACGTTAGCCCGACAAGGAATCGACCAATTGCTATCCTGCAAGCGATGGCGATCCAAAAACGGCAACGGATCGAACACCCTATCTCGACACTCATCACCCTGCCGTCGGGTGAATTCGCGAATTGGATTGCCCTGAATATGCTGCCCGCCTCGGTCATTCGCAAGAAGCGTGATGGTCATCGTTTGACCGATGATGAGATTCGCTGGTTCATCAATGGATTTGTAACCGGCGAGGTGGCCGACTACCAAATGTCGGCCCTCGCGATGGCCATTTGCCTTCGCGGACTGGATGTTAACGAAACCACCAGTCTGACGCGACACATGCTCGAAAGCGGGCAACAATTACCAAGGGTTTCCGATCGGCCTCGAATTGACAAACACAGCACCGGAGGACTGGGCGACAAGGTCTCGCTCATTCTTGCGCCGCTCTTGGCGTGTTTCGATGCCGAAGTCCCAATGATCAGCGGACGCGGACTTGGCCGCACCGGTGGAACACTCGACAAGCTCGAAGCCATACCTGGCTTCCAAACCCAGATGAATGAATCCGACCGCGACGCCATGTTGCAAGACATCGGGACTTTCATTGTGGGTGCCAACGAAACAGTGGCACCGGCGGACCGGCGCCTTTACGCACTACGCGACGTCACGGCCACGGTGGAGTCGGTCGGGCTCATCACCGCGAGCATCCTCAGCAAGAAACTAGCGGCAACCCTCGATGCCCTCGTCATGGATGTGAAAGTCGGATCGGGAGCGTTCATGACCACGGAAGCCCAGGCGACCGAGTTGGCTGAATCGATTGTCCGTGTCGGAACCGCCGCTGGCTTACCGACGACCGCCATCTTGTCCGACATGGATCAACCACTTGGATCCGCGATCGGCAATGCAATTGAAGTCAATGAGTCGCTCGATGTTCTCAATGGTGCGGGTCCCAAGCGAACCCGCGAGCTAACCATCGAGTTATGCGCGACGCTGCTGGCGCACGCCAAAATCATTGACTCGATCGAACATGCCCGATCCGCGCTGGCACGATACCTGGATGACGGATCAGCGCGGGAACGTTTCGATCGAATGGTCGCGCGACAGGGCGGTACGCTGACGGGCCCCCTACCTCTAGCCAAGCCTGTTGTCATTGAAGCACCGCGTGCCGGCCATGTTCGGTCCATTGATTGCGCCGCCATCGGTGATGTGGTCATCATGCTCGGGGGCGGTCGACGTCAAACGGGCGATCAACTGGACCCCAGCGTCGGCATCGATATTCATGTTCAAATCGGCGACGCGATCGATGCCAACCAACCTCTGATGACGGTCTATACGGACGTCAACGAGGATTCATCGATCCAAGCGTCGCTCACCGAGTCGATTGAACTCGACGATGCTCCGGTTCCCACGAGAGAGTTGATCATCCGGACGATCCATCCGCCGTCCAACGCAACTCGATAAAGCCGTCCAATTAGAAATGGTCTTCGGCCAAACGGCAGGCAGACGCTTCTGTGCTGGTTCAGCGGGAACTGGAAAATCCCCAACGTTCAGAAACGCAATTTGATGGCGTCCATCGCCGTGTCATCCACGTACCTGATACGGCACTCGAGTTGCACCTTTGCAGAGCCCTGTCCTCCGATCAGGCATTGGGATTGTCACCGACTCGTGCGGCAGTGGCAAGTTCTTTCGAGTCCGAAACCGAGCGTCTGCAGATGCGTGCTTCTTCCAGCTTGCGATCTCGCTCGGAGTGGATCTCCGGTGCAAGTCCAGCCAAGTAGTGAGCCGGAGTCACATACCCAATGGCACTGTGAAGCCGGACCGCGTTGTAATGGCAAACGCAACTCGAAATCAGCTTCTCCGCTTCCTCCACATTTCGGGGACAGTTGGGGCGAATGCTTTCAACCTTCAGTGACTTGTGCCAGCGCTCTAGGTTGCCGTTGCTCTGTGGATAGTACGGACGTTCTCACATGCGTCATACCGCTGTGCCGGACAAACGCCTTGAAGTCACCTGCGATGAATTGCGGGCCGCGATCTTCGGTGCTACCTTTGACGCGGGTCCGTTGATGCTCGACATGGTTCGTGCTTCGTCAAGGCTGACCCA
Source organism: Planctomycetota bacterium (assembly GCA_038748615.1). Classification (GTDB taxonomy): domain Bacteria; phylum Planctomycetota; class Planctomycetia; order Pirellulales; family Pirellulaceae; genus Rhodopirellula. Next base: position 34,038 of record JBCDIU010000034.1, read on the forward strand.
CAGCGATCCGAAAGCGGAATATAGATCCATCGCGGTCGCACTTGCCGCCAGTCATTCTCGCGAGTACGAGGCCATCGACCCGAACCTTTGGCTTAGCCGAGTTGTCGATGCTGTAGGCAAGGATGGTGTTGAGATGACCGACTTACTTCGCGGTGCGATTGAGAGCGCGGACGCGGGCGGTTCAACCAAGGCGTTCGCCGAATCATTGGGCCTTTCCAAAGGCGTCACGGGCTATACCTATCACACTATTCCGGTCGTGATTCCTGCGTGGCTATCCCACCCGCGTGACTTTCGTGGGGCGATCACAGCCATCATCGAGTGTGGTGGCGACGCGGATACCACCGCCGCAATCGTCGGTGGAATTGTTAGTGCAGGCGTTGGCCCGAACGGCATCCCGGGCGAGTGGCTCGATGAGATCACCGAATATCCACGAAGTGTCGGTTGGATGAAGCATCTCGGTGAAACACTCGCCGACTCGATGGACGGGTCGGCACCCCTGAATGCCCCTTCGATCAATCCGGTCGCGGTACTGCTTCGCAATCTGTGTTTCTTGGCCATCGTCCTCTTGCACGGCTTCCGCCGACTCGCACCAACTTATTGATGAATCGACAGGACGATGGATACCGACCGAGAAACGATCGAAGCCAACCTTCGCCTGCACGTTGATCGACTTGCGGGGTTGATCGGTCCTCGCACGCTTAGCAAACCGAAAACGATCGACGCCGCGATCGGGTACATCGAAGGCCAATGGACCGAGATGGGGTTTGAGAACGATCGCGAATGCTACGACGCCATGGGAGACGAAGCGACGAACCTCATCGTCGAGCGCCCCGGATCAAAGCGAGCGGGTGAGATCGTGCTGCTGGGTGCCCACTACGATACCGTGTTCAGCACTCCCGGAGCCGACGACAACGCGTCGGCAGTGGCGGTTCTTTTGGAAGTTAGCCGCTTGCTACGCGATCACACCGGCAAGCGGACCGCACGCTATGTCGCCTTCGCATGCGAAGAGCCGCCGTATTTCAACATGGACTCGATGGGCAGTCAGCACCACGCCCGCCTTTCACGACAGCGCGGCGACAACATTGTCGGCATGTTGTGCCTCGAAATGGTCGGTTACTACAGCCTCGTCAAAGGCTCGCAGTCCATCCCGCCCGGCATTCCGAAGTGGCTGCACCGCTTCTTCCCGCAGCGTGGCAACTTCCTGGCGGCCGTCGGTAATATGCCATCCTGGAGACTCAATTGGCAGTTTCGCCGCGGCTTCAAACGAGGCACCCGCCGCATGCCGTTATTCTCGATCTGCCTGCCGGAAAAGATCCACGAGATCCGGCTCAGCGACAACAGTTCATTCTGGGACCAAGGCTATCCAGCGTTGATGCTCACCGACACCAGCTACTTGCGAAACCCCAACTACCACCAATCCACCGACACTCCCGAAACGCTCGACTACCCACGCATGACCGAAGTCACCCTCGGCGTCGCATCGGCGATGAGCAGATTACTCAGGTAGGCAAGGGATATGGAACAGCCGCACGTGGGGCCGTCAGTGCCGCTTGGGACTTTCCGAGTCGCGTCAGGCTGCCTCTTCTAATCACCGCACTTCCAACCATCAACAACAGCCAATTCAATCATGTCCGCCCCGTCGATCGGCCGCGTCTCAGTCACCCTTCGAATCGTTGCTAGTTTTCGCATTTAGTTTTCTCTCGCAATACAAAGGTCCAAACATCGCAAGACCGGTGGCAACGCCAGCAGGTTCGCCAGTCATGCTCAGTCGAGAAGACCTCGTTTGCGAAGGAATGATTTGAGCATGTTGAGAGTGGGATGGGCTTTTGCCATTTTTTTCGCGTAACCTGCTGCGAGATTGTCGCCCTTTGCACCCCCGAAGGCTTATCGGAGGTCGGCTACCAAAGCCGCGTCGCATCAACCCATCAACGTTACCCCCGAATGAGCTGTAGTGATACTTCACCGTCATCTCCCACTTCGATAATTGACTGTGGGACGATTGTTTCTCGGCAAAAGCAAGTTGTCGTTCGTCCAAAGGTCGGTCGATGGCCCAAAACGCTACGAATTGATATTCAGACATTTCGGCCAGGTCCTTCGACGAAGTTGTTGATGGCGTTGCAAACGATTTCCAGCGGTAGAAACTCTTGCTCGAGCCTGCCACGTGAAGAGGTTTGCAAGCGTCGATAAAGATCTTGTTCAAGTGAGGTTAAACCAACAGGCGGCTCGTCGGATGCGGCAACCGGTTCGGGCACGGCCGCGGCCGCGTGAGCGGTCAAGGTTTCGACGTCCATCAAGAGCGGAACAAGATGCGGCTGGTGGCGTCGAGCATTCGCGAGAAACGATAGCCCCCAGGTGTCAAGGTCGCCCCAGTAGGCGATCCGTTTTTCCGCCAGCCAATCGGCGGACATCCAGCTTAAGTCGAAGCCGCTGCCCAACACCGCGATGGTACCTGAGATGGTTGGTAGCAAGTGCGAACAGGTTTCGTTCTCGATGATCAATAGGATGCCCGATGGCAGCATCGCGGATTGTAACTCGGTCGTTCGCACTCGCATTCTTTCAAAGGGAAGCAAGTTGCCATCCAAATCCAATAGCAGAATCCAGTGCTCGGATTCAGACAACGCGTCCAAGAACGCCGCTAGGCCGAGTCGGCTCGGTTCGCCGTCGAAACGAACATCCAACAACGTTGTTACCAAACCTTCGTTGCGTTCAAAGAACTTGGTGTCGGTGCCGTGAAGCGACATCGTTCGCAGTGGTCGTCCGTCCGCGATTCCCGGTTGCAACTCCGACGCGATGCTTGCCGCCAAAATCACTTCTTCATCCGGTTTGTCTCGCCAAAGGCTTCGGCGGCGCGCGAGAACCTCATGATAAATCGGGTCGGCATTCCCAATGATCGCCGATAGTCTTTCAAACTCTTCGGTCGTGCTTCGATCATCACAGGCAGCGATCCACTGGCTAGGTCGATGGAGCCGCCAATGGGTCGGCACCGAAATCGCCTCGGCCGTCGCGCGATACGCTCGCTGTGACCAAAGAACTTCGCCGACGCTGACCCTGCGCCACCGGTTGATGTGTCGTTTGACTTGATCGAGGTTCGAAAGAACATCGTCGGCACTGGGAAGGCCGATCGAAAAATTCACCGGCCAAGCGTCGCGACCGCCGAGCAAACGATGAACGCGAGTATCGGCTGATTGCCACTGCCGAGTAAGGATTCGCCGGACATCGTCAGGAGACTTCATCGCTGTTTCGCAATCGCCTCCAGCTCTTCCCAACGAATCGACGCAACGCTGGACTTGCGTCCGATCCGTTGCACGCAGACGGCTTTGCGGGTGTGTCGCCGCAGCAAACCGATCTCCTTGTTCGGAGTCACGAAAATCGGGTGCAGGCCGAAGATGCGTAGCGCTTCGATGATCCGTGCGGCGGCCGATGGCGAGCTTTTCGAGAACGCTTCGTCCAAGACCACCGATGCGTACAAAGGACGCGTCGCTTCAGCGGGGCAGAGTGCGTAACTCAGCGAGGCGGTCAGGATATGACTGGCCATGAGCTCTTTCTCGCCACCACTACCGCTCTGCGAGCCGCTTCGCCGGGGCGACTGATTCCCGCTGGTCCGATCGACCTCGACAACGAAGAAGTTCAACCGATATCGGGGGTCCAGAAGTGCTCTCGACCCGACCTGACGACGATTATCGGCCGCGTCGCGCAGCAGCGTCACCATCTCGCGGAGGGCTTTGAAATGAGATTCACCCTGGTCATCTTTCAATGCGGCACTACGCAGCGTTCGCAATGCCGTGTCGAGTGCCCGTTTTCGTTCGTCTTGCAAACGTTGTGGTTGGAGCTGCAAAAAACGCCCTTGGCGAAACTCAACTTTCAGCAGCGTTTGATTCAGCGAAGCGATACGGTGTTCGATCGCGTCGACCTGTTGTTCAATGCCGGCGAGCAGCTGCGTCACGCCTTGGTCGGAGGAGCGGTTGAGGTAGTCGAGGAAACGATTGAGCTTTTGCGGCAACGATTCCTTTTCCAACACGGCGAGCCGCTGCAGATAATGCGTTACGTCCTCCAGTTCCGAACCGACATCGGCAAGCTCGCCCGTATCGGTTCGCTTGGCGGCCTCCATCACACGAACCAGTCGCTTTTCTTGCTCGGCGACTTGATCGCGATGTTTTCCGGCTTGGTCTTCGATCAACTTGACGTACTGCCGCTCGGTCCGATCAAGCTGTGGAGCCTGGATGTCGTCGGGAAGCGTGATCTGTTTACTCGCCAGCGTTTGCTCCTCGTCACTGAGTCCGCTTCCGAAGCGTTCCTCCGCCTCGATCAGCTTTGCATGACAGTCCCTTGTCCGTGATTCCAGCACTTTGATTTCCGCACGGCGATCGTTGACGTTCTCTCGCAGTGTTTCAAGTCGCTGGTTTTCAGCATCAAATTTCAACTTCGCCTTGCTGGCGTCGGAATCGGGGGAAAGCAGGTCGGCCAATCGCTGCTGCAGATGATCGAATTCCCTCTCGGCCGCCGGAAGGTCGATCCTCGCAAAATCGAGCGATAAGATTTGTTCGATCGCACGAACTTGGTCGTCCAATTGCGTCAAGCGTTTCTGCCGATCGAGTGCCTCGGTCTGGGCGGCCCGCAGCGTTTCCGTGATCGCTTGGTGTTGATCGCGTAGCGAGTTCAGTTGAGCTTTGTTGTCAAAACCAGTTAGCCAATCATCACCGAGTCGACGTTGGTCTTGTTTCTCAAATCGACCGCGTCGGCCCGAGATCATTCCCTCGATCGTCAGCGCGTGTTCGGTCGACTGAAGTTGCTCAGCCGAATCGACGCAGTGTAGGTCGCGAGCGGCAATCAGGTTCTCGGCGGCCGCACGCAAGCGGTGTTCACGCACCGTCAATTTGTGCGCGAAGCTATCATTGAAAAATGTAGCCGGCGAACGCGACTGAACAGCGGATTGCAAGCGAACATGAATACGGTTGTCGCGATGATTGACCCAGCGAAGTGCATCTCGCATGTGATCCTCGGGGACCAAAACTCGCAGTCGATCGGATCCCAAGGCACGCTCGATCGCGCCTCGCCAATTTGCATGCTCGGATTTCACCTCCAACATCTCCGCCAAATACGGCAAGTCGTCTTCGGCCAGCGACAAGTGTTCGGCCAATTTCGCGCGGAAGTCATGGAACTTCGGTGGGATGTTGGACCCAGGTCGTTCTTTGACTTGACGGAGTGTTTCTTCGATTTCTGCTCGCTGACTCTTCAGCGTTCGGGTCTCCGCGACTGCCTCGAGCGTTTCGCTGTGCTGTGACTCTCGTTGCGCGCCCAATTGGTTGTTAATCTCACAAAGCAGAGCTTGGTTTTCCGCTAGCGCCTCCGCCGTCAGAATGTCATTCAAATCGGTAACGGCGGGACGCGAGCCCTCCGGTCGGGCACCGGGCGGCTCGCGCCGCACCGCTTTCAATTCACCGGGCTGCTTGCGTAGTTCCGCTTTCAATGAAGCGATGATTCGTTGATAGTCCGTCGCGTTCTTGCGGCGATCAGTCACGATTTGTCGCTTCAACTCGATCGTTTCCTCAATCTGAGCCACCAAGCCTCCACCCAGTCCCAGATAGGATTCTCGCAATTGATCGACGAGGACACGACAGTCTTGTTCCGCTTGTTCATCGGTTTGTAGTTTGGACTTGTACTCAGTGGTCTCCGATTCCAACCTTTGCAATTGGTCTTTCCAGAGCTGAATGCCCTGGCCGGCGAACCATGTCGGGACGATCCGACGAAGGGTTTGCAGCTTCTCTGTCTTGCGGGCCAGTCTCTGACGTTTGGTTTCCTCTTGCCGTACCGGAATCAGAGAGTCGCGTTGTTTACGTGCCGTCTCGAGTTCCGCGTGGATCGCGGTCAAGTTGTCAAACTCCGACGCCACCTCGATCGCTCGATCGAACGCGGACTGATCGTCGAGCACCAATTCACGAAAGATCTCGTCGATGCTGTTGAGCTGCTTTAATCCGGCGGCCCGATTGAGCAACGTGAATGCGTTCTCTCCAACATCGAAAAACCTGCGCGTGTGTGCAAGATACTGTTTCTTCGATTCCATGATGCGAAGCCCGGCGACTTCACGGCCCGTCCTCATCAGCTCACGGACGCCGTCATCGTGCAACATGCGCAACCATTGATCCAGCGTTTGATCGGCTGCGGTCGAGAATAACCAACGTCGTTTCAGATCCGCGGCGGCGTTGCTGGGGCCATCGGTCCAAAGCAGTGTCGCCAACCGCAACTCTCTGTCACCTGCATGATAGATCGCGCAGATGCCAGTCATGGTTTTGCCGATTCGTGCGACTTCGTCACGTCCATCGGAGCCGTCGCCACCGAGGACGCCGCGGACATACGACACCAGAGTCCGGTCGCTTTCGTGCCCGCCGGTAGACGCGAGGTTGTACTTGGGCTGCATGACCAACAGCGTCATCAGCGCATCGACCAGAGTGGTTTTGCCGCTGCCCGTCGGTCCGATGATTGCGGTACCGGACTCGTCAAAATCAACCCGGTGCATTCCGCTGAACGGTCCCCAGTTGAAGACCTCGAGCTGCGCTAGCCGGTAGGATGGTTCGTCATCACGCGATTCGGGATCGTCAAACAGGTTTTGCTGGGGGGCCAAGTTCATTGCGGTAGATGGCCTCCCCATTTCGTAGTGGACGAGTCTACGAGTCCCAACAAGACGGACTCGTCGCCTCGTCCACGACCAGAAAAGCGAATCGGAGTTTTCACGGATCACCTTCGTCGGGCGTCTGGGACACCTGCGTCATTGTTTGCAATAACGCCTCGAGTGACTCGGGATTTGCCAAGTGGGCGATCAACGGCCGGATCGTGATTTCCTGGTTTTTGTCGACTTCCGAAACGATCCCGTAGCCCTTCAACTGTTCGAGCAAATGCATCAGCTTCGTTTCATTGCGGGCGTCGCTACCGGAATCCTCGATGTAGCTCAGATAAACTGGCAATAAATCATCGACCGGCATCTTGGCGGCTTTTTGTCCGACACCCGATTCTTGTTCCTGCAATACGAACGCACCTCGCAAGATCGCGATGACAAGCGACTGCTCAAGTGTCAAGCGTTGCCTACGCACCAAAGGATGGGACCAATCGCCGGCGTCGGATTCGTTGATTACCGTGTCGCCTTCTTCGTTTGGACGAACGACCAACAGGGCGATCCCGCGATGAGTGTCCAGCTTGATCGCCAAGTCCAACGGTTCCAGCGAGCTGTTGATCTCAAGTTCGTGGATGATTGTCTTGCGAAACACATCCGGCTTTCGCGATTCTTCCAGATACCCTTGCCGCAAAAGTTCTTGAACGGCGATGCGAACATCGGCCGCCGTTCGATTGGCCGCTTCGTCGATTGCGGAATTCTTCGAGCTGGCATCCGCATCGCTTGTCGCCGAGACATCCATGATATCGCTTGCGTTAGAAACGCCAGAGCCATCGGCCATTTGGTCGAACACGTTTTTCATCGGCGTTTACTCCAACTGGTCCACGTCAAGTTCGGACGCCGAAGCGATGTCCAATTGCAACAGCGGCACGAAAAAGCGGATCAACGATTTGTCATCTGACGCCAATTCAAAGCTCTCGTCCTGATCGCCTAACTCCACACCCGCCTGGCGAGCCATCGCCAACCAAAAGCTCAGTGTTTCCAAATCGTGAGTCGGTGGCAATTCGCGTGCAAGCTGGCCGATGGTCATCGGACGACCGGCGGCCTGCAATCTTTCCAGCGTGTCTTCAAGCAACTGCGCTCGGTCCAGCGAATAGTAAGCCTGCCAAAACTCGTCCTCCATCTGCGAAGGATTGGAGTGCGTCACGTCGAGGTCCAAGTCGGTTTCGGATTCGTTGTCGATTTGCTTGACCAGAAATCGTTCGACGACGTTTCGATTTGACAATGAGATGGCGACCGGCGGTAGCGGTGATGGATGACGCCGCACTCGTTGTGATTGCCAATCCACGGTCAACGCGACGCGCAAGATTTCTTGCACCAACGCACCGGCTCGCAGGTGTTCTTCGTTCAATCCTGATTTCAAAAACCCACGCACGTCGCGTTCGCTTTGGGCACGTGCCTGGATTACCCGCTGGGACTCATCGACCAACCGCGGCACCAACCCACGCAGGTCCGCTTTTTGTTTGCGACTTAGGGCACCATCGATTGTTTCGTTCTCCAGGATGGATCGCAGCCGGGACTTCATCATCTCCAATTCGGCGGACTGGACCAGTTGTTGATGAAACCCATCGAATACCTGGCCCTCGACCGTTTCCAACAACGCGTCGTGACCATCGAGCAGTTCGTCAACGATCTGACCGCGATCTCGTTGTTCGCTCAGAATCCGAGCGCGGAGTTCACGATCGGCTTGGCGAAACGAATCTTCGACTCGGCGAAAGTCTGCTCGCAGACTCACCGCCAACTGGTACACCTCGCGAATTCCCTCTTCGGCACGACTACCTGACAACACCTCAAAGTCGCCGCGACGGACCGCTGCGAATTCCGATTGCAGATTCGCGATGCGGGTCTCGATCATCGCGGCTCGCGAATCCGGATCGCTGCTGAGCTGCGTCTCCAAACTTTCGATCGCACGTTGGACCGTCGTCAGACGCGACGCGGTCGATGTCATCGTTTGATCTTCCAGCGATTCCAAAAAGAAGAAACATCGCTGCAGCGCATCGGTCGCCAGCAATTGACCATCGCGTTCGACGATAAGTCTACGTTTGATCCAGCCGCGCATTTCACGTCGCGCCGCCAGGATAGGATCATCACCGAAATCGAACTGCGAATCCCCTGCATGGTCCGCATACGCCGCCGCGAGGTCCTGTGCCGCTTCTTCAAAATCAATTCCGCCCGGGTGGGCATCGATCAACTTCTTCAGTGAGCCAAGGATCAAAGGCCCATTGGTAGACGCTAATAGCAACCAAGCCGGGTGACTCCGCCGAAACGCGATCAATCGCTGAGTCAGCTCGGTCGTCATGAAAGCTCCTAACTTATTGTGACTCGATAAGGGAGACTGCACCTTCGCCAATCGTTCAACCTCGACAGTTGTACCGAGGCGGCGGCGAGTGCGGCAGGTCCTGATGAATCATCGTGGCTTGAGTCGTAATCGAACGAGTAAGTCGTTCAATTCCTGCCGGGCGTTTGGAGCTTCGGGAAGGATGGAATCCTCATGTGCAGCTTCCAGTACGGCGGTAAGCCGTTCGTACTCGCTCTCGTAGAACGCGAGATCCGTCGCATCGAGCGCTCCCTTCTCCGGGCCGTTTGACTTGCGGTCAACCAGTTCGTCGATGTAGCTGAGTCCTGCGGTCTCGTTGAGCCTCAAGATGTTCGATTCGACTTCGCTGGTTCGCATCAGGTGAATCCCGGTGAGCAGAACGCGGAAGACGTACAACAAGGGTTTGACTCGCGGAGGCGATTCTTTGCCGAACAGTTTCCACTGTGTCGCTGCGAAACCGAGGTAGTGGTGCGCGTGATGCTTCGTGATGCAACGTGCGGCGATCGACTTCAGCTCGTCGTGCTCGGGTGTCGTGAACACAACCAGTGGAGAAAAGACTTGTTCGAGCACGTAGCCGTTTCGCTTCAGCATCAACTTAAAGAATTTCGATGCATCGTGCGTGACCAGGTCGATCTCCAGTCCGTCGTAGATGCCTTGCTTCTCGACGGTTTGCGCACCGTCATCGAGACCAACGACGATTTCGAGCGCTAGCATATGGACGCCTCGCAAATCGAAGTCTGAATCGGCTGACGGGAAGCCGTACAGATGCGCACCACTGATGGTTGCAAAGAGCAACGGGTAGGGATGCGATCGAACGTGGGCGAGCAGCTTGTCGTTCTCGATGATCTTGGCGTTGGGCTGTGTCATGGTAGTGGGCGACGCGAGGAGTCCTAGAGTTGGTGTTTTCGTTACAGCGGATAAGCCTCGTCGCCTCGTCCACTACGGAAGGTTGGCCTCGATCGCTCGGCGTCGAGCGTCAACCAGAAACGCGTTGGCTCGGTCGTATTCGGGTCGGTCGGGGAGTGCGGTTTGCTTGAAGGCGGATTCGAATTCAACTTGCAGCTCTTCTCGCCAACGGTCGGCTTCGTCGAACGGCATCTCGCCGCGTTTGATCGTCAGTAGCCGATTGCGATGGTCGCCGACGTCGACGGAAACGTAGCCGTGCTGCAACACGTGCGTTCCGGACAGCAGCAATCGAATCAGATGCATGACGTGCTTCCACTTCACGCGGCCTAGATTGCGGATGTCGGTCTGCATCTTCTTGAACTGCGATGCGACGTAGCCTGAATAGGTTTGAAAGACCAGCTTGGACAAGAAGGCTTCGCGCATTGAGAGCAGTTCGTCACCCAGCGGCGTGGTTGTTTCGACGATTGGCGAGTAAAGGCACTCGAGCACGTTCGGATTCGCCTTGAGGGCTAGCACGATGAACTTTTGCAGTTCCCAGTAGACTTCCTGTGTTTCATTGTTCTCGAGTTGTTCGGGCACTCCATAGAGCGACCAGTGCAGGTCGGCCGGGGGAAGGTAGATTCCGCGGCGGTCGGTGTCGGATGCTTCGTCTTCGAGACCGTATGCCCGCGATCCGATGACGCAACGAAAGATAACGCGTTCGTACAGCCCGGAACTGACCAGCGATGCACCGGCATCACGAATCGTCTGATTTTTGAACTCCGCCAGCCGAACGAGTTGTTCGTGGTGGATGGGAGCTTCAAAGCCGTCGCTAAACTTGACGCGGTACGCATGAGTCCGGTCCACCGGTGAGCGCACGATGACGCCAACTGCTCCGGCCGGGTGCGCAATCCGATCGTTTGCAGCCATGACGTCTTTCTGCGCCACGACCTGCGTGCCGGGGGAATAGATCAGCATGGGGTTCTCCACTACCGCAAGACTCTTGTCGAATAGGAGTTTTATCACTTGATGCAGGTTCGCAGATGTCACCCTTGGTCCAAAGCTGCGGTTAGATCAATGAACGGAGCATTGCTTCAGCCTATGGAATGAATTCGTGACCAGTGACCTGAAGAACAAACGGATCGTCATCGCCGGCGGTAGCGGATTTCTCGGACTTTCGATGGCGGAGGCGTTTTCGGCTGTCGGGGCGGACGTCACGATTCTTTCGCGATCAGTTCCCACGGCTGCGGGAGCCTGGAAGCATGCCGTTTGGGATGGACGCACTCTTAAGACGGATAGCGTCGGCGAGAGTTGGTTAGCCGCGATCGACGGTTGTGACGCGGTCGTTAACCTCGCCGGCCGAACGGTGAACTGCATCAAGACACCCGATCACTGCGATGAGATCTTGCGATCGCGGGTCGAGTCAACTCGTGTGCTTGGGCTTGCCATGCGAGAAGTCCAATCACCGCCGCCGGTTTGGGTGCAAATGAGCACGGCCCACATCTATGGCGATCCGCCGTCGGACGTTTGCACCGAGAACTCGGCTCACGGCTACGGACTGGCCCCAACGGTCGCCCAAGCTTGGGAACTCACGTTTGCCGAAAGCAAGTTGCCCGATGACCATCAACACGCGCAACGCGGTGTCATCATGCGGACCAGTTTCGTTGTCGGACGCGATCGTGGCGCGGGCGGCGGAGCACTGGGCACGTTGGGATTGATCGCGAAGCTGGGATTGGGCGGCAAGGTCGCCAGCGGTACGCAGGGTATGTCATGGATTCATGAAGACGACATCAACGCCATCTTCGCGCGTGCGATCACCGACGAAACGATGACGGGTACCTACATCGTTTCGTCACCCAATCCGAAGTCACAGGCTGATTTCATGTGGACGCTTCGTAAGGTGATTGGGATGCCGATCGGATTGCCGGCTTTCGAATGGATGGTTCGAATCGGAGCTCCTTTGGTCATGCGAACTGATCCGGAACTGGTGCTCTACGGTCGGTACGTGCTTCCACAGCGTTTGATGGAGGAAGGTTTTGAATTCCGATTTGGCGATCTCGAATCCGCACTGACAGATCTTTATGGAAAATAAATCGGCGGAACCGATCTCCCTACGCAGAAACACCTCGCATCCAACCAGCCCCAAAGGATGCAAGGGAAATCGTGTTGGGTCGCCGACGATTGCGCATCAGGAAACCACCGAGCAAGTCGAGTGGAAACAGAATAGTTGCCAAGCACGCCAACACAGAGAACAGAGGGATCAAGTCACTGCTGCTCTACGATTCGGAATCGGGAAAGACTCGCAGCGGGTACTGCGTCCAGATCAATAAGGCGCTCGCCACGACGATGCAGCCAACACCGGACATGCTTAGCAGCAAACGGGCACGAGCGTAAGTCATCGATCAACCCCGACAGGAGCGGCGTAGTTGCGAACGGCTAAATCCGAGAACGTTACGCTTGCTTCTCCAACTCATCGAGCTGCCGGCCAATCTCTTCGGCTTCGGCTCGCTTCAAGTCGCTCTTCTTTCGATTCACGGTCGAAAGGTCGTAGGATTCCTGCATGAGTTTGTTGTATTTGGCCTGCAGTTTCTCTTTGCTATTACCTGATCCAAACATCTCTCGTCGATTCCTGTCGTTTAAGGGAACCCGGTTGAAATCGACCGCCACCCGCCTCTCGACGTCGATTTGAACGAACTGTAGCGGGCTGGCTACCAGGTAACGGGACGGCAATTTGACGTCTGGCAATGCTATGCCATGTCCATCACCGAAGAGTTATGCACGCCGCACCGTTGCGAGTTGTAAGATCGCTATCTCGAACTAACCCGTGTCGAGCTCCCAGCGGAGGCTCGGAAACAGGGTTGATTCGTGGCCGAAGACCATCGCTTCATGCGAATGATCCTAAATCGTCTATTTGGTGATTTGAGGTGGTGCCGTTTTTGTGGGCCACCTGAGGCAGTCAGCTGAGAAGCCTGACTCCAGCGTCTCCTGATCGACTTTGTCTTTGTCCGCCTGTGGCTTGCAGACCGCGAAAAAGACTTCACCGCGCGGAGAGAAGTCTTGAGTCATCTGGGGAGGCTTCGAGTAAATGCAAACGATCGTTTCCGGCTTTAGAACCGATTTGCTTCTCGCAAAGTTTCACGGCGATCTCACATACGAGGTTACAAGCTGAAATTTGATTCGTTCATGGCGGCGTGAAGAACCTCACCTACCGTTCATCAACGTGAGGATATCTACGTTCGGCTCCGTCACCGACATTCATTCCGCCACCGGATGAAGACTGAGTTGGCCTGAGTGTCACGTCCGCCGAGACGGCTTCTGCAAGGTTTTGGTTGACGTTGACGTTCATCACTTCGCAGGTCGACGTCAGTGAACCGCCGACGTCGGAGATCCTCACATCCGTTGGCGTGCCGCTGGCCCACAACGCTTGAAGCATTCCGACTGCGCTGTCACCAGACTTGTTTGGGACCGTGAACTCGATCGAAGCGTCTTTGAGCGTGCCGATGGTGGCTCGCAAGTGCTTGAGGACAACGCAAGCAGTTCGCGCTTCGGTGCGTCGAAAATCACCCCCGCATGCTTTGAAGGTAGCCACACGATGGAGTGGATCCAACGGTTTCTTTCCGCGGAGACGTTTGCAGTTGTTGGTGCATCCTCGTGCTCTTGGCACTCCATTCGTGAGCGTCTGTTTGAGCGGTGACGGCCAATCGTTGGGCCAACAGTCGGGAATCAACCCGACTTTGATAGTCCGCCGCTTTCGATGGAAACTACTCGCCGACCTGACTCGGGAGGCAGTTGCCACAAGTGATTTCATCACATCCTCGAACACCGAGTCGGTTTCCAAGCCCAAGTCGCAAGAACCGTGTACCGTGACGTCCACAATCGCGGGTGGCGATGTGCCGAAGCGCGAAAGAAGGAGCCACTTCGAAGCAATCTGAGCTCTCACGAGACTATCTCCGAAACGTCCAAAGAGTTTTTTTGGAAAAATTGGCGGCAGGATCTCGGACGGCGCGAGCTAAGTATTGGGAATGGGCCGTCAGGCCAAGGATCTCGTACCTCAACACCCCCTGTCTGACGCCGACTTGGCAGGCCTCGTTACTCGTCGAGAGGTCGAGAGCTGGCCCAATGAATCGATCCAAGGTCGTTTCGACCCATTTGTGGGGCAACCGCGTCTCGCAATTGTTGAGCAATAAATCATTGGGCATCGAGGAAAGTTCATTGAGAGATTCCCTACGAGGTTTGCCAAGCCGTTTGGGAATGAATCTGTTCAGATCGATTGGATTGGGTTAGTGATGTACCGACTCGGATTTCTCTGCGGTCTGGTCATCGTGGCGGTCATCGGCTTCGGGAAGAGGACCAGCGGTGAAGAGAGCATTGGGTCGATCGAATCGGCCACGATGGAACCTGCCGGGCTGGATCCGGCGGAGCCTCCGCGTCCGGTCAGCGAGTTTCTTCAACAGCATTGTCTCGACTGTCATAGCGACGATATCCACGAAGGCGGATTGAGTTTGAGCGGACTCCGGTTCGACCTCAGTGACCCCCACGTCTTCAAGCGTTGGCAGCGCTTGTACCGGCGCGTCCGGGATGGAGAGATGCCGCCCGATTCAGACCTTGGGGCAAGCGAGACCGACGCATTCTTGAGGCCTCTTGGTCAGCGATTGATGGAATCGGATTCGCGCGATGTTGCCGACCGAGGCAGGGTACGCGGCCGACGGTTGACGCGGACGGAGTACGAGCACACGGTTCACTCGTTGCTGGGTATTGATCTGCCTCTGCAGGATCAGTTGCCTGAGGACGCAGCGGTGCATGGGTTCGAAACCGTCGCCGATGGCCAACAATTGTCGTATCACTTGCTATCGCGATACCTGGACGTTGCCGACCGCGCGTTGTCCGAAGCATTTGATCGTGCCCTCAATGGGTATTCCACGTATTCCGCGGAGATCTCGCCTGGGCGTTTGGCATTAGGCATTGGGAGACGCAACTACAGAGGACCGGAATCCCGAGACGGTGAGAGCATTTCGTGGCCCATCTTCCTGGCGTTCTATGGACGAATGCGCTCGACTCGAGTGCCGGAAGACGGCTGGTATCGAGTCACACTTCGCGATGCCCGCGCCGTCAACCCGGTGACGGGCGGAACCGTCTGGGGCACCTTGCGATCGGGGGCTGGTGTATCGGCCCAACCGATTCTGTACCCAGTTGGAATCGTGGAAGCGACCGAGACACCGCGAGACTTGCAATATGAAGCTTGGATTCGGCGAGGGCACATCCTGGAGCTGAAGCCGAACGACCGAAGCCTCCGTAGGGCGCCCAATCAGACAAATCGTCCCGACACGATCGCCTACCGCCAACGAAATGAGGACCGGGGTTTTTCCGGAATCGCGCACCGTGGCATTCGCATCGAACGGATCTATCCAAAGGCCGATCGAGAGCAAGTCGTCGAGAACCTGTTCGGCGATGCGAAGAAGGAAGATTGGGAGTCTGATCCGACAGGTGTTCTCAAACGCTTAGTCACTCGCTTCGCGTCGCGGGCATTTCGGCGTACGGTGACCTCGGATGAAGTCGCCGGCTATCAGCAGATCGGTCTCGACGTGCTCTCCGAAAGCGGATCGTTTGTTGAAGCGTTGCGTAGTTCTTACAGCACCATTTTATGTTCGCCGAGAACGCTGACGTTCGTTGAGACCCCAGGTCTGCTGGACGACGATGCCATCGCCTCGCGACTCAGCTATGCGTTGTGGACAGATGTGCCGGACGAGATGCTGTTGCGATTAGCGAGTGAAGGCAAGCTCCGGCACACGGAACACCTTTCGGTGCAGATTGATCGCATGCTCGATGATCCTCGCTCGAAGCAATTCATCAACAGCTTTACCGATCAGTGGCTGAACCTGAACCAGATCGACTTCACAACGCCGGACACCAAGCAGTTTCGCAAATTTGATCCGGTGGTACAGGAGTCGATGCTCCGGGAGACGCGTACCTACGTCAGTCAGCTCATCGAAGGGGACCTTAGCGTCGCCCACTTTGTCGATTCAGATTTTGCCTGTTTGAACGAGCGGTTA
This sequence comes from Planctomycetota bacterium, assembly GCA_038748615.1. GTDB lineage: Bacteria > Planctomycetota > Planctomycetia > Pirellulales > Pirellulaceae > Rhodopirellula. The sequence continues at coordinate 49,954 of JBCDIU010000034.1, forward strand.
ATGCGACACTATCAGGTATCCGACGAAGTTGAGGGTTGGCAACCTGGCGAGGGTATCCAGTCCGTATCGCTTTCACCGGCCAGCCGACGAGGCGGATTGATGACCCAGGGCGCCATCCTGAAGGTGACCGCGGATGGTACCACGACGTCTCCGGTGGTGCGGGGTGTGTTTGTCAACGAGCGGATTCTTGGGGTTCGGGTTCCACCGCCACCTCCAGGAATTCCAGCTGTCGAACCGGATGTACGCGGTGCGGCTTCCATCCGAGACCAGCTAGCCAAACATCGCGCTGATGCATCGTGCAATGCGTGCCACCAGATCATTGACCCGCCCGGATTCGCCTTGGAGAGTTTTGATCCCGTCGGTGTATGGCGAGATCGTTACGGAATCGGCGGCCAAGGTGTCACGATCGATCCGTCGGGAACAACTGCCGATGGAGACACATTCGATGGACTTCGCTCATGGCAACAGCTCTACGTCAACCAACCAGAACTGATCGCCAGGGGGTTTGTGGAGCAGTTCTTAACTTACGCCACAGGTGCCCCGATTCGCTACAGCGATGAGCCTACCATCGATCGTATCGTTTCCGACTCCAAGGCATCCGAGTACGGCGTTCGTACATTGATCCATGCCGCGCTGACCAGCGACGTCTTCCTTAAAAAATGACACTCATTTTACAGCTTTCCAACGGTAACGAACGATGCCGAACGACTCATTGAAGCTCCATCAAACGTTGTCGCGCCGTCATCTTCTGGCGCGACCGAGTGTGTTGTCTCGCCGTACGGTTCTGCGTGGCGCGGGTGTTTCGCTGTGCCTACCATTGCTCGACGCCATGCGACCGGCGTTCGCATCAGATTCCCGTCAGGGGCATGCGAAGCGATTTGTTGGCATCAGCCTTGCGCTTGGCTTGCACAACCCGAATCTGGTGCCAGAGACCGAAGGTCGGAATTACAAGCCGTCGCGATACCTGGCCGACCTGGATGATCTGCGAAACGATCTGACGGTCGTCTCAGGCACGTCACACCCCGGTGTGTCGGGTGGGCACTCTGCCGAGGGCAGCATTTTTTCGGCGTGCCCCAACGCACGTGGATCGGCATCACGCAACACGATTTCGTTGGATCAGTTGATGGCGAAGCAGTTGGGTGACGAAACGCGATTCCCTTCTTTGGTCCTCAATACGAGATCGCAGACCAGCCCATCCTATACGCAAAACGGCTCGATGATTCCGGCCGAGAACAACGCGATGCGGTTGTTTACCACTCTGTTTGTCAATGACACTCCGGAAGAACGAGGGCGGCAGGCCGAACTGATTCGGAGAGGTCGCAGCATCATGGACGTGGTCGGTGAAGAGGCCAAACGGCTTCAAGGACGGGTGGGAGCTGGCGATCGCGACAAACTTGACGATTGGTACACGAGCGTTCGCGAACTCGAGCAGCGAATGGTTGCCAACGAAGCTTGGACACACCGACCAAAACCCGATGTCGACATTCCGTTGCCGCAGTTGATCCCCCGCGACACGCTCGGCATTGCGGGCATTTATTTCGATATCATCCGCATGGCCCTGCTGACCGATTCGACGCGATTCGTCACTCTGCACGTGCCTGGAGACTATCACGGCCTAAGTCACCACGGAATGGATGATGGCACCATCGGTCAACTCGCTTCGGTCGAGCAGGGGATGATCAATCAATGGGCCGGATTCCTACGAACGCTGAAGTCCGACGGGTTGCTTGACGAGACCATGGTGCTGTTGACATCGAATCTCGGCAACGCATCGAGTCACGATAACAACAACATGCCGGTCCTGTTTGCTGGGGGCGGATTCCGGCACGGCCAACACCTGGCGTTCGATCCGCACAACAACTACCCACTTCCGAATCTTTTCGTCAGTGCGCTGCAACGGCTGGGGCTCGAGCAAGACTCCTTCGCCACGAGCACAGGAACGATGACCGGGCTCGAGGCGTCTTGAAATTCGTAAGGGGTCGATGCCATGGCATGATCATGGATGCCCCTCTGCTTAGGCGATGGTTTGCCGATACCGAAGGAACCAGTCAATGAAAGAAGCCACCTTTCGACTTCTCATGACGATCAGCTGCATCGCGGGAAACAGCTATGCCATGGCTGAAGCTCCCAAGGCAACGATGCTCAACAAGGGCGCGAATATATTCGAGAAGACTTTCGACACTCCGAACGACGTCGACGCCGTTATGGATCTCCGGAAACATACCAAGGGAACAGTGAAGAATGGCGTCATGATCGCGATTCCTCCTTCCGTCCATGGTGAGGCGCCGACCGGGGCCCGATACGGCAAAGAAGAATTTGTTCGTTCTCACTTCAAACTCGGTGGACAAGATTATGTGTTTTCCTTTCGAGTGAAGTTTTTGGAACTGGATCGAGAGGTAGGCGAGCAGGTCTGTTTTATCGACCTTGGCCATCGCTGGATCCGCTTAGAGATGACCCCGGAGGGCTCACAACTTGTATTTCAGAATTACATTTTGGGCACACGAGGGAGCAAGAAGGTGATGGTGGAAAACAAAGCCCTGAAGCTCCAGTATGGAGAATGGTGTGAGGGAACCATCGAGATTCTAAAGGACGAAACACTGTTCAACATTAACGGCGTGATGTTTCATATCAAGGATGATTTGATCGCGAAGGAAAGGGAAACGCTGCTCGCGCAGAGATTCTGCCTAGATCTCCGAGGCGTTGGGTACCACCTGGATTACGCAGCTGCCTGGCAAGTCGAGGGCTTTCAAGACACATGGGAAGAGCAACGCGGCGAATTGAAATGATTTTTCGTTGAAAGAAGTCGTTCGGCAGGTGATTCTTGAGGGATTGCCCGGCAGGATCCAAAGCGTCGCAAACTATAGCATTATGGATGTTGATCTCGATCATTCTGATTCTCCGCATCCGATCTCTGAGGCGGATTTTGTGCGGCTCTTCGCTCGGCACGAGCTGGCGCTGCGAAACTATGCGCGGTTGATCCTTCCAAATTGGAGCGGGGTCGATGATGTGCTCCAGGATGCGAGCATCACGATGTGGGAAACCCGGCAGCGGCTTCAGGACGAAGATGGCTTTCTGCCCTGGGGGAAAGTCATTGTTCGCCACAAGTGTTTCAATGCGATCGCTAAGATGCGTCGCGATCGGCTTGTTCTCGACAAGGACGTGCTCGATCTAATCGCGCGGGAAGAAGATGCGGAGGCCGAATCTGAGAATCTGATTCGTATCCAGCATTCATTGGAGGAGTGTCTCGGCGAGCTCACACCTGAACGTCGTCAACTGGTCTTAGCACCTTACCGCGGCGCGGGTGAAGTAAAGAAGCTTGCGGAGCAAGCGAGCAGGACACCGAACTCGCTCTACAAGATGATCGGCAGGCTTCGTGCAAGACTTTCAAGTTGCGTTGACGCGAAATTGAGGCTGGAGTTGCCATGACCGCAGATGACATGGACCCGGAAGATCGTATCGACCGGTACTTGCTCGGGCAGGCGACCGAAGAAGATATCGAAATCCTCAACGAGTTGCTGGCCAAAGATGAGCAGCTGCGCAAGTGCTATCGATTTCGAGTTGCCTTAGAGGGTGGATATCGAGAGGCTGCCATACGGGACGACAGCTTCGAGCCAGTGGTCGGCGCTTCTTCGGTGCGGGAAAACTCGAGAGATTCCTACCGCAGCAGTTTTTTATACGGCTTTGCGGCTGCGGCGGCATCCGTGGCCGCGGTCGGTCTGTTCGCGATCACGAAATGGACGCTCGTGGATCGCGAAGCACCTACATCCGTCGCTTCCACCGACGTAGGAAATCCCGTTGCCCGATTGGTGACCTCGCTGGATGCGAGTTGGCGCGACATGGATCCGTCGCCGGGGGCCTTGCTTGGAACCGGGCGATTTCGGCTCGAGGCCGGAATTGTGGAGTTGGGATTCAACCGAGGCGCCCGCGTCACGCTCCGGGGTCCTTCCAGTTTTGAGTTGAAGAGCACCGATTTGCTGCATGTGTTCTCCGGGAATCTGGTTGCACGAATTCCTGAAGAAGCAATCGGCTTTACGATCGCAACCGATGAGGCCGAGGTCGTTGATCTGGGGACGGAGTTCGGGCTACGGGTTGGCAACGGTCGTCAAACCGAGGTTCACGTCATTGAAGGTCTCGTCGAGGTCTTTCCGCGTGATGATTCGAGTAATCGATCCTCGGAGAGCATCCGTATCGAAGAGGGGCATGCGATTCGATGGAAGGTGGGTGAGGTCGAAGAAATAGGGTCGGAGAGAATCCCTGTTCGTTCCAGTCGCGGTGTCTTGGGAACCAAGCAACGGAGTGATCTGGGCCTTACGTTCCTGCAGGGAAATATCCGGTTAAAAGAAACCGTCAGCGCCGCCGACCTGAGGCATCCAAGAACGTCTTGGATCGAAGTGATTCCCGAGCAAAGCGGTATTTTGCTTCAGCGTGCGATCCCGGTCACACTGATCGCGGCGGGCAACTATCGTGTCTTCGGTGACGCTGGGCAAGTCATTCCGGCAGGCATGAAAGTCGATAGCTACCTGTTTCATTTCCGTTCGGCGGAACGCTCGCCGGTCCAAGGCGTGATTCAGTTTGACCAAGAGATCCTCGGATTGGTCTGCGAGGCAGACCAGCTGGCGGTCAGCGATTCGATTGTTGGGCGAAATGGGATGCGTTATCCGGCGACGAGCAATCAGTACCGCGGCCTCGAACCGCGTGTTCGTTTTGAGAATCCAAATGCGGACAAGGGTGGAGGCTGGACGGCAGACGAAGTCACGGTGTCCCAGGACTTGAAGACAGTTGGCTTGAGCGTCAACGTCAATCCGCGTGTAGGTTTGGATCAATTGAGAGTCCTCGTGCGGAGCAAAGACTGATCATGAGTGAGCTTCCTCGAAGAAGCTTCCTTCGTAGTGGTCTCTCGATCGGCTGTGGCTTGACCGCCACGTCTTTGTTCGGCTCGGCGCGCGCGGCCGATGTGAGAACGACGCAGATCGCCCCGAGTGGTTTCTTTACGCTCGGCCAACGCAATGGGCACTGGTGGTTGATCTCGCCTGGCGGTGAACCATTCTTCTCGATCGGTTTGAACCATATCGATCCTGCGAGTCTGCGATATCCCGAGAATCTCCACATCTGGAAGGAGAAGTATGGCGGCAGCACGGTGCGCTGGATCCAGGAGTCGGTGGCGCCCAATCTGAAGAACTGGGGATTCAATTCCGTCGGCTGGGTTCAGGAAGTGACGGTGCGCCAATGGAGGCACTCGCGGTCGTTCACCAGTGATGAATACCGGGCCCTGGACATGCCGTACTGCCATTTGTTGCCCTTTACCGAATCGCATCAGTGGGAAAAGCACACGGTGCATTTCGATTTTCGCAGCGCGGACTGGCGAGAATGGTGCGACTACATCGCCCGTTCGCATTGTGCCGAGCTGAGTGAGGACCGGAATCTGATTGGTTACTTCTATAGTGACTGTCCCTGCTGGACTCATGCTCGTCCGGTTAATCAATGGCGTGGTCCGATGTTCGATCCGGATCGACTGAAGACCGAAGCAGGTCGCAAGGAACTCACCGAGCTTGCCCAGATCTATTACCAAACTACCCACGATGCGATCCGGCGTTACGACAATCATCACTTAATTCTGGGTGATCGATACGAGGCCAACGCGCCAATTGCGATGGAAGTGATCAACTCCGCGAAGCCCTTTGTTGACGTGCTCTCGTTTCAAGACTTCCGGGATCCGGTGCAACATCTCGACCAGTGGCACAGGATTACCGGCAAACCCGTGTTGTTGGCCGATGCCGCCAGTATGAAGTGGCAGACGAAGCCCGGTGAATTCACCCGTAACAACGGTCATTGGTATGCCGAGATTCTGGCGGCCTTGCATCGGAACCCAGGTTGTATCGGCTTCCATCTGTGTGGTGCTTATCAGCGGAACAAAGCTCGGCGGTATGGATTGCTCGACGAAATGGAGAATCCGGATACGGAGAACGTGGATCGGATGAAGATTGCGAATGAGAAGATCGCGAAGTGGATGGAGAAGGAGTTCAAGTCATGATGGATGAAATGGACGCCCCACAATCCAGTTTGGAACCAACCACCGCGAACTCAATGCGAAGCGAATCCCACAACACATCAACTGATCATCGGCATCGGACATGAACACAAGAAGAACGACCGGACACAGCCCCACTTTCACTTGCATCGCGTTGATCGTTTCCGCGGTCTCCGCCAACGCTCAGGATGCGAGAAGGCCAAGGACCCAGGTCACGCCCATCCCCGAAGTACTGAATCTGTCCGATGAGCAAACGCCAAAGTTCTTGAAGATTCAGAAAGCCATGACGACCAAATGGGCTGAACTTCAAACGATGTCGCCTCAACAGCGGAATGCCGAACGAGAGACGTTCTTCAAAGCGAGGTTGGAAGAACTCGAGGAGTTATTGACGCCGCAGCAGATGGCGCAATACCGGGAAATACGAAATCGACGCGCGAGCTCCCGAAATGCTCGTCCGCCAGCGAGGCCGAATCCGCGCGAGAGCAATCCTCAGCCGTTAGCCAACTCGGATTACTCTGGAAATGATATCGTCGGGATTGAAGCAGTCGTCGACGAATCATTGGCTGATTCACAACCATGGCGGGAGCAAGCCAACCAACGGATCGACCGGCTACGCAAGGCAGATCTCGAAGTTCGTGTTGTCGATGCGGATGGAAACCCTGTTCCGGGGGCCAGGGTACAGATCAAACAGCAACGTCACTTGTTTCGTTTTGGAGGTGTTGTCAGCGGACCCAGCATGCACGCTTCGGCGGGCGGCCAGATGACGCGGCCGGACAATCCGGTCACTCCTGAACAATACAAGGAAACGTTCCGACGACTCGGGTTCAATGCCGCCGGTTTTGGGATGTATTTGAAATACAAGCGTCGTCCAATGGCGGAGCCCCACCTTCCGGGGTTATTCACATGGTTTCAAGAGAACAAGATTCCTGTTCGGGGCCATTGCCTGATCTGGCCCGGGGGTGAATTTGGGAACTTCATGCCGCGAGCACTGAGTGAACTCGTCTATGTGGACGACCCGAGTGCGAACTGGAGTAGTACTACCAAAGGGGTTGCACGAGACGAACTGACGGTCGAGGAACAGCAAAATGTTCGTGATCTCTGCAAACGGATGATCGAAGAAGCCGCTGGTCAATGGCCCGTTTACGAGTGGGATGTGATCAACGAAACCCGAAACAATCACATCGTCCAGGATCTCGTTGGACAAGATGTGATCGCGGATTGGTTCAAGATCGCAAAGGAAGCCACCGTCGATCGCGATGCCCTGCTTTATCTGAACGAGAACAAGATCATCTCGGATCCTGCGTCCGGCGAAGTCACTGAAAACATGAAGCAGTTTGCAGCCGAAGTCCAATACCTGCTCGACAACGATGCCCCCCTATCGGCACTTGGCTTTCAAAGTCGGTTTGCCAAGCAAACAACGCCTGAGACGATTTATAAGCGGCTTCAGTACTTCGAGAAATTCAATCTGCCAATCGCGGCGACGGAGTTCGAGATGAAGAACACGATCGGTGATGAATTGGAAAAGGCCGCGATGACGGAGCGAGTCATGACCGTTCTCTTCAGTCATCATCTTGTGAACGGGATTTACGCTTGGACCGTCTTGTCGAGGGCGAGTGGCTCCACGGCCGGCCGCGCCATCCTGGAGGCGGACGGTCGCTTGAGGCTTCGGGGCAAGGTGTGGATGCACTTGATGAAACAGCGTTGGTGGACCGACGAGACACTCACGACCGATGCGGATGGAAAGGTGAGCCTCCGAGGTTTCAAAGGCGACTACAAAATCCTTGTGGGTGGTGATGCCGTTGAGCTGAAACTGGATGACGATCAACGGACCGAATTGACCAGTTCGGCTCCCAAGTCGTCGATTGGTCGCAATGACGGCATCCAGCCATCCACCATCGGGTTGGCTGAGATCGAGGGCCGCAATTGGTTGATCACACCGGAGGGCAAACCTTTCTTTGCTCACGGGGTCACTCACACGACGAACCGGACACTACAGACCAACTACAACGCGGTCTCGCGGGCCTGCAGGGATCTCGGGTTCAATGCCTATGGGTACGGCTGTCCGACGCCGCTCAAGAGTGACATGCCCTATGTGGAAGGTCGCAACTATGTGCCCAACTCGACCTATCGCGGCAATGGCGGCGGATTTCGTTTCATCGACGTTTTTGATCCTCGCGAGCAGCAAAAACTGACCGCGCAGGTCAAGCAATCCTGTCTCCAAAACCGCGAAAACCCGAACTTGATCGGTTACTGCTGGACGGACCTCGGGGCTTGGCCGCTAAAGAACAACGTCGGCAAGAACTGGGTGGATTTCATTCGAGGGCTACCGCCCGGCGCACCAGGGCATCAGGCCTACGACGAGTTTCTGGAGACCTGGAAGGGCGATGACTCGAAAGCACGTGATCTTGGTTTTCTTAGGACCATTGCACGCGAGTACTTTCGCGTGATGGGTGAGGCGAACCGGAAACACGATCCGCATCACCTTATCTTTGGAGACCGATTTGCCTTCAATACAATTGTCCCCGCCGTCCTGGAGGAAATGTTGCCCTGGGTCGACGCCATCGCCATTCAGCCGCCCTTCCAACCCGGATTTCCGAAGGCGAAGTATCAAGAGATTCACGAGCTGACTGGCAAACCAATTTTAATCTGTGACTTCGCGATTCGGTTCAAGGATGGTGACAAGTCGATTCGTGGTTGGCAGTTACAGGCGGATGCTCGGACTGCCGGAGTGCACTATGCGAAGTATGTCCAAGCTGCCCTTGAGACGCCCTACATCATCGGGGCGTTCTGGTGCAATCCGGTCGACTCCACACCCGCGTTCAGCCGCGGAGCGCTCAAGCAGGGGCTTTTTGGTGATGGTCTGACGCCGCGGCCGGGTCTGAGCGAAGCGGTGGTTGAGCTCAACCGCCGCATCGTCCAAGCGACTCCTCACGGTTCGGATGGACTTGTCGCGAAGTGAGGCAGATCTCGCAACCTAGCCCGGCGGGAATCAATTGAGATTCCTGCTCCAAGATCGTTGGACTGATTCCCGCAGCACTCTGACGAGTTGACCATCCTTGGCAGGTGACATGCTGCATTCGTGACCTTATCCATACACCATCCAACAGCACCAACTCGTGAATCATGATGCGAAAAGAATTTCAAGTAATCGTGCCGCTTGTCGCACTCGGATTTCCCGGCATTCTTTCTGTTGGCGCTCAGGAGCGCGACTCCGTTTCAAACAACGTTCGATTGAAGCAAGCCGAAAGTGACGTCAAGAATTCAGACGATGGCGCAGCGACGCGGGCAACGGCTCGCGCGGAACCTCCCGAATTACGGGGAGGTCCCATTGATGTCGAATCAACCGACGAAGGATCCACGCCGAAGTCTCCGCCAAAGGGTTTCCGAAGTCTGTTTGATGGCAAGACGCTCGACGGCTGGACGGCCCGTGCGCGGCTGCCGATTCCAAAGTATCCAGGCGCGCCCCTCAAGTGGCAGCCCAAGGGCCAGGCAATGGAGGAAGCGACGAAGAATACCGGCCGGTGGATCGTTGAAAACGGCGCGATCGTCGGCGGTCAAGAACCACCAGGCAGCGGCAAAGGTGCCTATCTCGTCTCGGAAGAAACCTTTGGCGACTTCGAATTGATGATGGATATGAAGCCCGACTGGAAGACGGACAGCGGCTTCCTCGTTCGTACCTTGCCCGGAGGAAGCCCCGGCATGCAAATTCTCGTCGACCATCGTCCGCAAGGTGGTATCGGGGGTTTCTATGGAAACGGCATCGCCGGGATCCATGGAATGCCCTTCGCAGTCGACGCCACGTACGACCAGAACGGAAATCCCACCGGAATGATCGCCGCGGATCCCAACGGCCCACGTGCTGAGCTCAGCAAAAAGACTTATGACATCCTGAGCTACGCGGCCGATGTGGAAGACCTACTGAACGTATGGAAGTGGGGCCAATGGAACACCATTCACGTACGTTGCGAAGGCCGTCTTCCTCGGTTGACGACCTGGGTCAACGGGGTGCAGATAGCGATTCTGGACATGAATCAAATCGAGTGGGACAACTACGACAAGGAAGCATGTGCCGAAATGCTGGGTCGCAAGGGCCATATTTCTTTGGAAGTGCACAACAATAATTTTCGATCCGGCATGGGGAAAGATCGTTGGTGGCCGGGCGCCGTGGTCCGCTGGAAAAACATCTTCATTCGAGAACTGGAATGATCACATCGATGAAAACGATAACGCTATCCGTGTCTCTTCTGGCGGCGTTCTTTGCGCCCCGAGTGCTGACCGCTGCGACTCCGAATGTCATCATCGTGCTGACGGATGATCAGGGTTACGGCGATTTTTCAATCAACGGCAACCCAGTCATCCAGACTCCCAATATCGATGATCTTGGACGCCGTGGAGTCCGATTTACCGATTTTCACGTCGCGTCGATGTGCACGCCCACGCGGGCGCAGCTGATGTCCGGCCTGGACGCGATGCGAAACGGAGCCATCAACGTCAGCAGCGGCCGCAGTCTGCTCGACCCATCCTTAACGACTCTGGCGGATATGTTTCGAGATTCGGGCTATGCCACTGGGATATTCGGAAAGTGGCACCTAGGTGACAACTATCCGTTTCGTCCAGAGGACCGTGGATTCGACGAAGCCATTTGGTTTCCATCGTCTCATATCAACAGCGTCGCGGACGTTTGGGATAATGACTATTTCGACGACTTCTTTATGCACAACGGCACGCGAGAGCGTTTCAATGGTTACTGCACGGACGTGTTTTTTGATCAATCGATCCATTGGATGAAGAAGTAGGCCGACGCCTCGATGCCATTCTTCACGTTCCTGCCTTTGAATGCGGCGCACTGGCCACCCTATGTGCCTGATCAATACCGCGGACCGGCAAGGGAAGCGCTCGAGTCCAAGCCCGAGGTATTGCAGCGAATGCTCGACGCAAAGATGACCCGCTATTACGGAGATGATAACAAGGAAGCTTTGGTGTCTTTCCTTGCGATGGGCCTGAACATTGACGAGAACGTCGGCAAGTTAACGGCTTTTCTCGAGGAATCGCAACTGACAGACAACACCATCGTCATTTTTATGACCGACAATGGAAGCTCATTCGGGAAGCATTACTACAACGCTGGAATGCAGGGTGGCAAAATGAGCCTATGGGAAGGTGGTCACCGTGTCCCATTGTTCGTGGTCGGTCCCGAAGCGACGATTGGACCGCCCCGGGCCATCGACGAGCTTTGCCATGTCCAGGATCTGATGCCCACATTGTCGGCGATCGTGGGTGCCGACGAACATCTGCCCGCGAAACTGGACGGCGAGAATTTACTTCCGTTGATGAAGGGCGAAGTGGATCAGTTAGACGATCGAATGCTGGTGGTCAACTTCTGCACTCCCGGAGGCGGTGTCCGCTTCTATGATCAAGGTAAACCAAAAAATAGAGCCTACCCGCAGAAAGATAACGGGGCTGTGCTATGGAAGAAATGGAGATTCTTGAACAACCAGTCGTTATACAATGTCGAGGAAGACCCATTTCAGTCGAGGAACGTGGCTCCGAATCACCCGGAATTGGTCGATGCCATGAGCCGGCACCTCAGTCAGTGGTGGGAGAAAGTGAAGGAGGATGCGAATCAGATTCATCGCATTGTGATTGGGTCGCCACAAGAAAACCCAATGATGCTATCCGCCTGTGATTGGTACGACATCTTCGTCGACATGCAGAAGCAGGTCAGGCAAGGTGTGATGAAGAGCGGTTACTGGCACGTCATTGTTGATCAAGCCGGAACGTACGAGTTCGAGTTAAGGCGATGGCCTGTCGAATCCGGCTATGGGCTCAACGATGTCGTGCCGGAAACGCAGGTGACCGATGGAGTGTTATCCGCTGGTGTCGCCTTTCCTATTGCGTCGGCAGAGCTGGCTGTCGGCGACCAGAAGCAGTCGGCTAATGTGTCCAAGGCAGACAAGTCCGTTCGCTTTGCGTGCGACCTGGAGGCGGGCGAAACTTCGATCCTAACTTGTTTTAAAGACGCCGACGGGCGAAGAATTGCGGGTGCGTACTATCTGTACGTGAATCACAGGCCCGCCGACCCGGTATCCTCCGTTTCGGGTACGACACGACCAACGAGCACCAGCTTTCGTTCAAAGAACGGCGAACGCATTGTCGGCTCGGTCGCCAAAACGCAATAAGTGAATCGCTCATCATTGCGTTCTCGCAGTCGCCTAGTCCGCATCTCGGCCACGGACGGTGTTGTTCTCGGGACCGTATGACACGTCCGAAATGTCTGTTGATGACCAACCGGTGCGAATCGCTCGGCCGCGGTGAGGGCGGTGGTATCGAGTAGCTTTGCGGTTGGCAGGCATCCAGAATGTGTGAGCTGCAAATTCACAGTCTCGATTCGCCTGGGAATTGATTGAACCGATCCGTGAGCCCGCGCCCCCCTACCTGTGAGTCTCCGCGATGGCCATTCATGCTGGGCGCGCCCGTTTGGGCGTGCGATCAGTGGGGTGGGCTCGTCTATCCAAACCGCACCCCGCGGAAAGACTGGCTGACGTGGTACTCGAAAGCCTTCAATACCGTCGAGGGAAACAGCACCTTTTATGCACTTCCTGATGCGGCCACGTTCCAGAAGTGGGTTGATCAAACCTTGGACGGATTCCGTTTTTGTTTCAAGTTTCCGCGTCTGATCTCACACGATCAGCAGCTGTCGCACTGTGACGAGCCGTTGCGGGAATTTCTGGGCCGACTCGAAATCCTGGCGAAAGGCGAACGCCTTGGGCCTACATTCCTTCAACTTGGCCCGGCATTTGGACCCGAGGGCTACGAAAGACTGGAAAGGTTTTTGAGATCTTTGCCCGCCGAGTTCTCGTGGGCTGTCGAGTTGCGTCACCATGACTGGTTTGATTCGTCTGTGAACGAGAACCGCGTCAACGACTTGTTGCGACGATACCAGGTCGACAAAGTCTTGTTCGATAGCCGGCCTCTGTTTCAAAGCCCACCCGATGACGCAATCGAGGCCATCTCGCAGGGCAAGAAGCCGCGAACACCCGTTCGCCAAACAGTCACCGCCGACCAGCCGATGTTGCGCATCGTGGGACGCAATCATGTTGAACTAGCGGACGCGTTTTTTATGCAGTGGGCGCCGATCGTGGCGGCGTGGATCCGCGACGGTCAACGCCCCATCATTTTCACGCACGCGCCCAATGACGCGATCGCACCCACGTTGGCGCAACGATTCATGACGGCATTGCAGTCGCACCTACCCGATGTGGACTTTACCATACCGTCACTGCCGACCTCCGCGATTCAACTTTCGCTGTTGGAATAGCCAACGCGATCAACCGCCGACCCGCGAATGCACCAATGAAACCGATCCTATTTGAGTCCCACTCGCACACGCCACTATGCAATCATGCGACCGGCGATCCGACCGAGTACGCTGCGGAGGCAGCCCGTTGCGGATTGGCTGGCATCATCGTCACGTGTCACAACCCAATGCCGGATGGGTTTTCGGCGCGGGTGCGGATGCGGGAAGATGAGTTTGACCAGTATGTTGAACTTGTCGCGGCAGCATCGATTCAGTGGCAAGATCGCATCGAGGTCCGTCTGGGGCTGGAAGCAGACTATTTTGAAGGGCATGAGCCTTACCTCGAACGGCAACTGAACTCCGCCGACTTTCATTTTGTGCTTGGCTCGGTCCATCCTCAAATCGATGAGTTTCGAGCGCGATATTGGACGGATGACCCTTTCGATGTTCAGCGGATCTATTTTCGATTGCTCGCACAGGCGGCCGAGACGGGGCTGTTTGATTCGCTGGCGCATCCGGACTTGATCAAAAATTTCACGTCCGATCACTGGAAACCGGAGTTGATCTGGAACGACATCATGGATTCGCTCGACCGAATTGCTCGAACGGGAGTCGCGATGGAGCTCAATACATCGGGATTACTCAAAACGATTCCGGAGATGAACCCATTCCCATTGATGCTGTGTGAGATTGCCAAGCGGAGCATTCCCATCACACTGGGCGCCGATGCTCACGTGCCCGAACGAGTGGGCGCGAACTTCTCGGATGCGCTGCGGCTGTTGCAAGCCAGTGGCTTTGACAGCGTGAGCGTCTTTCATCATCGCCAGCCCAAACAAGTCGGCATTCCCGACGCGCTGGCGAGTCTCTCATCCAGAGATGAAGTCGCCGCGGCGGGTCATTGATACCGTGAGCGCACGAAAAAACCCTTCTTGGCAGGCGACGAGCCAAGAAGGGTCTTCGTAGACCAAATGGTGATGAAGTCTCATCCGGAGATGATGTTTTCTGTTGAGTTGTTGCGAGTGTCGTTTCCACGGATTCAGTCAATGTCTGTCACCAGCATCGACCTATTTCTAAGAATCCTTAGAAAGGAGGTGATCCAGCCGCAGGTTCCCCTACGGCTACCTTGTTACGACTTAGTCCCAATTGTCGAGCTGACCTTCGGCGCCTGCCTCCCCGAGGGGTTAGCTGAGCGACTTCGGGCCCTCCCAACTTTCGTGGCTTGACGGGCGGTGTGTACAAGGCTCAGGAACACATTCACCG
>JBCDIU010000035.1:0-62570 GCA_038748615.1 Planctomycetota bacterium
CGACAGGTTCGGGCCGCCTGCGTCGAACTTATTGCGCACGCCCGAGAATTTTGTGGCATCGAAATCATCCATTGCAGCCAACATCAGTGATAACGCCAATCCGGCATTAGTATCGCCAATCAACGCCGCACTAAAATGGGGCGAAGCTGATGTAGTAAGCGAATTCGGTCCTGCCGACAGAAACGTCTCAAATATCGAATCCAAGCGGAAACACTCCAGCAAACGTCACGCTTGAAAAGCGGGATACATCGATGCCTTTGGCGTGACTCGGGCCCAAGCCGCCGAAGCTCACCCCAGCGTAGTTCGACCCAAAGTCACCTGGAGTGAAGAAGATTTCGAATTGCCTTCCTTTCTAAAGCTTTCGATCGTCGAACTCCAAAACCAAGTCAAAATCGGTAGTGGAATCGACTGGTGTAATTCCAAAATCCGCCGGCGTGATTGCGAATGACATGATGCCGCAGGAATTGAAGCTATCGTCATTTCCACAGCTAGACAGGTCTGCCAACCCTTTTCCTCCCGAAACTTGCTCATTTGAAGCGAATTGAAGGCATCTTTCGTAACTTGATTCTTGCTCCGCCGAAGCAACAGCAAAGCGGAACCTGACGATTAGAAGCATAGGTTTCCGCATGGGTAGCGACCGTGAACTGTTAAAGAAGCAAGGCAGCATCAACTGGTGGAACACCACCCAACAAAAACGGCATACACCGCGTCTTGTCCCCGCCTCCCCCATATGAGTCGAGTGGTGGCAACGGCGTTAGCCGACGCGGATCCGACGTACCGAAATGGCGCAGGCTCGTGGCACCGGCGGGCTATACCGCCCATTCGTCCAGGGAACCCGGTTGTAAAACGCCGGTCGACGCCGTTGTCGTGCCCGCAGGATGTTGCATATGCTCGAATCAATCTCGCCATCCCATCGCGACTACCAATAACTCGCACCGCGACGAGTAACTCGCACCGCGACGAGCTTGCTTGCTTGCGTTCGCATGATTCGATTTGGCATATCGGGGATGGAAGCTGCGATCGACCAAACCCCCTATCCGGTGTATTGGGTTGGGTTGGCTCCGCGCGGCTTCGTAAACGGACGTTTTGCAATCTTGCAAGACGATGATTTCGTCCCGAAGTGTTCGCACGGCCGTATTTACGGAGTCTTGTTGCCCTTTCGGAGCGATTAAAGTTGCCAGGTGATGCTAACAGGTCAAGTTTAGGAAAAATGCGAATTCTGATGAATTCGCGGGTTTTACTTCCTCGCGCTTCGGAGATACTAGTCGCCCGGCGGAGCGTATTCGAAGTTTTGATTGTCCTAGATCCGTTAGCGAGCTGCAGATGCATTGTTTAACAAGACCCTCTACAAATTTCATCGCAGCGGCCGGTTTTGCTGCGTTCTCGCTGCTAACACAGCATGCTCAGGCCTCCTTGGTGATAAAGGGAGTCATTGACGGTGATCTCTCGGGTGGTAATCCGAAGGCAGTTCTATTCGAGGCAGGCTCAGACATTGGGGACCTGTCGACTTACGGTTTCGGTTCAGCAAACAACGGCGGTGGATCGGATGGGGAAGAATTCACGTTCTCTGGGAGCATCACGACGGGTCAATTGATCATTGTTACTGCGAACGGCACGAGCGACGACTTCTTCAGTGACAATTTTGTGCAGGACTTTGTTCACTTCAAAAGCACCGAGGCGGGATTCACCGCCAGCGTCAATGGAGATGACGCAATCGAGCTTTTCCAGGGTGGATCAGTCATCGATACGTATGGTGACATCAATGTTAATGGTGATGGGGAGACTTGGGATTACACGGATGGCTACGCGGTGCGGACCGGCGGAGTCGCGGGAGTCTTCGATCAGGCCAATTACAATTCGCAATTTCAAGGATTGGATACGTTAGCGGAGGCTGACCAAATCGCTACCATTGCGGCGAATTTTCCTGTAACTGCGATCCCCGAGCCAGGTGCTTTCGCCGTGATCGGGCTGGCATCTCTTGTGAATGCATTCCGATATCGCAGGCGGAACAGTTAGATCCGCGGAGTCATTCGCCCTCGCTGGGATAGTGATTGCTGGGCATTTGAAGCCAGTCGATTCAATTCGAAGTGCTTACTATGAAGTGATACTGACAATACACCATTTCTAGACTGTCGGTTGGATGTTGTTTACGGGGTGGGACATGGTTGATTGTCAGGTTGTACGCTGATGAAGTACAGAATCTTCGTGGATGGATGTGAATGCTGGAAAAATCGTAGAAGGAAGGCTCCCGTAAATTTGTGGTCGATTCTCCGATTCTACTAGTCGTATGATTCATCTGACTGGATACCTCGCCGTTCCATGGCGAGACTACTTACTTGCCTCCCCATCGCGAGTCCATGAGCTCACTCTGCAATGAGCTTGCCTGCATGCTTTCATATGACCCTAGTGCTGCTGGAACAAATTGATCCTGCTTAGAGTTGAGTTTGGGGGGATGCTTCTTGTTTTGCCCATTCTCTTCGAAAGTTTCGCCATTCTAGGGGAGGCAGCCAAAGCGGTAGTAACAGAACCACAATAGACTACCTTACAAGTATCTATTCAGCCTTCTGCGGCATTGGAGACATGAGACCAGTTTTTGCGTAACTTTCGAGTGCTTGCAGAATCGTGTCGAGAGGCTGGTGGCCTCGGATTCGGAACGTTCGCAGAACGCTCATCAAGACCGACTGAGTCAGTGCACCTTGGTCGCTGTGATTGCAGTAGCTGTTTTTGCGAATCATGACCGCGGGGCGAATAGCTCGCTCGCCCGGATTGTTGTTCGCTGGCACATCCTCGTACCACAGAAACGTCAGCAGCTCACTGCCGTACTTTGCAATCCGCTTGCTCAGTCGATTCGCATCGGCGTGATTCCATGATTCGCTACCGAGCTTGCCCAACCGCTGTTCCAAACGACCGACGGCAAGATCGTAGTCCGGCTCGTCCATCGATCGTTTTGGGGATGCAGCTTCTTGGCGTCGCGGTAAACGCCCACCAGACGACGCGAGAACGATCTCCACTGCCGGTTTTCACCCTATTTTTCGCTGACGGCCGCTGCATCACGCAGCATATGGGGCCAACACTTCTGCTTGTCCGCGCAGACGACCGCGTCGTAAGGCGACCAGAAATCCGTGATCAGCGTTCCTTCGAAAGCTTCGGTAAAGAACTTCTGTAGCGCCGGCGAACCGCGACTTCGATCGATCATGTAGAAGACACTTTCGTCCCCCGCGAAGCACCACAGCCAATGGGTTTTCCCGCTGACTCGCCAACCCGTTTCATCCGCGTGCAGCTTGCCGCTTTGAAGACTTTCCTGGTGGATCTGCTCGTACCAAGCGAACAGCAAGTCCGCCAAGCGATGCCACATCTGAACCAAACCGCCCGGCGTGACCTTCATTCGCAGGTGAAAGTTGAACGTGTCGACGATCTGGCTGATTGTCAGGCCCTGCAAGAAATGAAACATCGCCGAGAGCACCAAGGTGCGATTGCCCAGCGTGCAACGCGGCAGAACGTCGGGCAGCTTCGGCTCGACACGCTTGTCGCAAGACGGGCAGTAGTCGCGATGGATCGTGTCTTCGGTGATGACCGGCTTGAGGTCTTCGGGAATGTCTTCACTACGGCGTGTTCGAATCTGGCCCGTGCGTCGGAGATTCCCTCCGCAGTCGGGGCAAACTTCACACTGTTGCTCGCGAGTCCGATCCGGATCGGGTAACTGGGGGCGGGTACGTCCGGTATGACCAGGCTGACCGCCGCGTTTTCGTTTCTTGCCCTTTGGCTTCTTCGATTTAGCAGATGGCTTTTCGTAGGGCGGTATCGCCTAGGACGGTGTATTCGGACCGGACGCTTGGCTCGATTGAGCGATTCGCTGCTGCAAGTCCAGCAGCGTGAACGCCGTCCACTCAGGGTCTTGGTTGGCAAACTGACGAGCTTCCGCTTCGCTCAACTGATTGGTCAGCAGCTTGTCGATCAGCGAAGCGTTGATCGGTGGATCAACAACGGCGGTGGCTTTGGGTCCGTCCATGGCTCCATCACCAGAACCCAAAAACCGTTCTCAGCCAAGATCAATTCCAACCAGCTGAATAGTTACCCTTACAAAAGTTTGCGAAAGCATGGTCTCCCAGCGTGGCGTTGGCGCGACGGAGCCGAATTACTTTGATTGCCACAACGAGGAAGCGATCGAGAAGGAGGTCGGCTTGCAAACACGACGCCGGCCGTCTACGGCTGCGACTTTGGCAAGATTTGGGGCGAGACTATTCGAGATTGGATGTGTTGAAAAGCATGTTTTGTACCAGGAGATCGTTCGTTTGCTTTCCGATTTGCCCAGAGCGGGTCGCAATCGAATCGTCACGGAAGAACAATAGGCATAGATCTTTCAAAAAACCTGCGAAGATCCTTCCGACATTGATCTCCCGATAGCCAAGTGGACGCATCGTGAACTGGCTCTGCAATTGATCGCTGACGGCGTGCTGGAATCCCTTAACGGTCATTTTTTTATCGAACTGCTCCGACACGTGAGAGTCAGACCACACAAGAACACGTATTGGCTGACCAGCAAGTGACACCGGGGATTTTCTACGACGCCCAATATCGCAGCCTTGTTCTTACTTCATGGATGCGTGAGTGTACGAGAGATCGGACTCACCAAACGGTGAAGTGGCAGATGCCGCCTCAAGGCGATTGAGTAAGCAAATCCTGCCTCAAAAAAACCCTTCCACGGCGACCCGCACCCGATTTGCTCGCCCCAACCGTTAAGTTATCCCGCAAATTGATGGGAGTAGGTGGTCGACGCATTTCAGTCGCTTGGATCGATTATCCTAGACTTTTGGGGCAGGTCGACCGCTCTGATTTGAGGGCACAGTGTCGTGACTGTGGTTGCAAACAATCGGCATTGGGACTCAGGCGGCAATTCGAGCAATTAGGAGATCATGATGAGACGATCCTGGGTCATGGGTTTGTCGCTTATAGCGTTGGGCGGCTCTTTTGGTTGTTCTAGAGCCGTTGAATCCGTTGCAGTCGAGTCGGCATCTGGAGTCACCGCCGAGGAGGCGACGCCTCGGAAGACTCTTGGTAAGACGACGCAGAAAGTGTTGGCGTTGGAGGCCGCGATGGCTGACGGTGGTGTGCTCGGTGATGGTCCATCGGATTCGGGCAATCCACTGATGCAATCCGCGGGTGCCTATCGCAAGAGTGTCTCCAACATCGCATCGATGCAGGTGACCAAGGCGATCCAGCTTCGCAACGCTCAAAGCATCAAGCGGCCACGGCCGCTGACCCATCAGGAGTTCATGAACGACATCATGCAACCTGGCCAGCCGAACGGGATGCGATTGCCGATGCTGCCGTACTACCAGGAGTACGCGTGGGACCAGACGGCTCAGGAACTAGTTGTCGTCAGCTTTCCGGCCAGGCAGGCGGAACGCGAAAAGAACCGTTGAGACGAAGTTGGATTCGGGTTTAGCGTTTCGCAGGGTGAACCGATGATTTGGCGGGAGCCAGGGCTGTGCTGATTGCGTCTGAAGACTCAGCCGCCCGAGTGGCGGGTGGGACCGCGGCAAGACCAAAGGTTTGGGGACGAATTGCGTTGGGCGTTAATGCATCCACGCTCACCGGTTCCAACGCAACGGCAGTGGGGAATCGATCGCGCCACGAAGTTGGCATGTCGCGATCCTTGTCCGACCTGATCGGCCAAATCAAGACGCCACCGCTCGCCTGCATGGCCGTGTCACTGGTCCAGGGTGCCAATGCTGGCTGAGCATCGTAATACACCGTCGGTCGATCGCCGTGGTGCATATTCACTAGCGACGCGACGAAGAACGGCCCAGCAATGATCGGCAAAGGCTCATCTGAAACGGTCGACCAGCGCGTATCGATATCTTCGGCGAGTTCACGTGTGGCAAAGTGATGTCGCGACGGACGTTGCTTCATGAGAGGCGTGGAGACATTCCCGACCACGCCCACGCACGCCATGACACCGCACGCGACCGCGCCAAATCGGAAGACGCGACGACTCGTGTTGGGATTCAAGCGGACGGGATGCCACGCCAGCAAACAGACGGGCAAGAACGTCCAGAGTGGTCCACCCCACATACTGCGCAGCGAAGCCCCTGTCGTCGCGGAGGCAAGCAAGAATCCGAAAACGGGACCAAGTACGAGTAAGTAGGTGAGCCGAAGCCGATTGGCCGAATCGTCGTCATCGCTGAGATTCTCTCCACTCCCAGCCGATGCGATCACGCGATACACGAACCAACTCATTGGCCCCCACACGGCCGCCTGTTTCAATAGAAACACCAAGGGGTTCAAAAGGTGATCGAGCCAACCTGCTCCTGCGGTGCTGCCTCGTTGCATCGCATACTGCAGTGGGGCAAAGTCGTTTTGGAACAACCAAACGATGTGGGGACTGACCACGACGGACGCCACAGCGATCATAAGCCACGGCCCAGCACGACGGAGATGGTGGCGGTACGCTGGTATCGCCAAGGGAACCAGTGCAAAACATCCTGCTAGAACGGCGATGTAGTACTTCGCCAGACCTCCCATGCCGAGGCATACTCCGCAGGAGACCCACCACCAGCTCGACCCCCGGCTCGGCGGCCGCGTGACGGCTTCAAAGAAGCTCCACAGCGACAGTGACCAAAATAGTCGACACGTGATCGTGTGGTTGAGATCCAGGGTGGTCAAATGCGTGTAGTACGATAGCTGAAGTGCGGCGACCGCAACCAAACCGTGCACCGGTGAGAGCAACTGGCTGGCAACGCGATAGACGCACGCAAGGGAAACCAGCGTGGCGCCCTGCGAAAACAGGTGCACCATCAGTCGTGATCCGGTGGTGGACCAAATCGCCTCACCGATCCAACACGGCAGCGGTGGATGCTTGTGGTAACCCCATTGCCACTGATGCCCCCACCCAATCATCTCCGCCATATCCAGAGGAATTCCGGGGCGTGTCCACATCGCCACGGCGCACCAAATCAGCGCACCGATGCAGCCCAACGCGGCTGCCATGCCCGCTGGCGACTGGAGCCAGCGGCCGAAACGTCGAATCCACTCGGCCAATGGACGCCCAGCGAGTTGGTTGGACTGAATGGCGGTTGCCGCGGACATGGTGAGTCAAACCCTTCCCTGGGGACTTTCTTACGTGTCGATTCAGACGACCAAGGAGGAGATACCAAACGCGGCGTTTGGAGGAAAGCCCCACGTGAGCATCGCCCAATCTCCCAATCGCCCGCGTTTCGAGTTCGAGACTCTTCGCTCTACGGCGTGTTCCGTGAGACCACCGCCTTGACGAGGATCACGTCAAGGAGCCGCCAGCATCACTCCCGCAGCGAAAGCAGGGGTTCATGGTCTGGATAGTCGACAAGAGCCTCTGCAAGCAGTTCATTGGCCAACTGCTCGCGACCGGCTGCTCGCATGTCGACCACCAAATCAACCAGTTCAGTTTGCAGGTAGGCATCGATCCAAGCTGATGCCGTCGCCGGATCGTCCCACGAACGCATGTGCCAGAGGATGTCCGGGATGAGCAAATAGAGCTCACGCCGTGCCAAAGACGCCACCCTCGGCCAGAGGATCGCCGCAAGTTTGGGATGATCTTGGCTCCATTTTTTCCAGACCGCTTGGCCCTGACGCTCCAGTTCCAGCTGGTCCGTTAGCAACGCGGCATCCGCGAATCGAGGATTTCCCCTCGACCGAGCCACCGATACCAGATCCCACCTCGGCTTGCCTACAGGACCCAACATGGAATTTTGAGTCAGGTAGCGTGCCGTTTCCGGTGAGGACACGGTGCGGCGGACGGGCGTGAGCTGAATCTGGATCCAAGGAATCTCGTAGTACTGAAACGATCGCACCTGAAATTGATTGGGTTCAAATTCGACGCCGACGACGTGACCAAACCAGACCTCCATGACGAACAGCAGCACCGCGATCATTAAAACGGACACCAGCGTAATCCAGACGTTTGCCAGTCGCCCGGGACGCGTCCGGATGGTTTTTGGCGTCTCCTCGACAGAATCGTTGGAATTCATGATCCCAATTCAAACAATGAGCTTCGATGCGGATCGTATACGGTTGCAGCCAAATCGTGCCTCGTCTAGGAACGACGCTGTGTGTCGGCCCAGGGCCAGTCAATTTCCAGGAACGTTCGTCGTGCCCGCGCGAACCAATCCAGACATTATCCATTGTGGGATCGGATCCCGCCGAAATGAACCCAACTAGGCCATTGGCGAACACCTCGATGATGCCGCGCAGCATCATCGACGCGATGCGATGGATGCAACCGACGAGGACAAGTCTAGCAGCCAGCCCTTCGAAAAACGTGTCGCGGCATAGTGGCATGCATCGACAGGAGGTGCTACCAACGGCGGATCAGCTCCATCGCGGCGAGACCAATGACGGGGCACATCACAGCAATCCTGTGACGGACGACTCCGAAGGGTCGAACGATGCACTTGACCGGGCTCGCGTGGAGGCCTTGTTGCTGCTGGCCAAGAGCCCGCTCTCGCTGCGGCGTGTCGCGTCGATGGCTGGATTGGCCGACGCGACCCGCGCCCGAACGCTCGTCGCCGAGCTGAACGAGCGGTACAACGAGCTAGGGCGAGCATTTCATATTGAGTCGATCGCTGGGGGTGTGCGACTGATGACCCGGCCCGTCGTCGCACCTTGGCTGGGCCGACTCGGTTTTTTGCCTTCAGCAGTACGATTGAGCTGGCCGATGATGGAAACGCTCGCGGTGGTCGCTTACCGCCAGGACGTGACCCGCGCCGAAGTGGAAGCGACCCGAGGCGTCACGTGCGGCGAGATTTTGCGGCAATTGATGCAACTCGATTTGGTGCGAATCGCCGGCCGGAGCAACGATCTTGGTCGCCCCTACCTGTACGGAACGACGAAACGTTTCCTAAAAATTTGTGGATTGCCGTCGTTAAAGGCATTGCCGCCGATTGACGCTCACCCGATCGCCGATGATCTTGCTGATTCGTTGACATCCCCCACCTCATCTTTACCCACAACGAAGGAGCCCGACGTGAGTGTCGTTCTGACCGAAACCCAGGCCGCCGCCGACTCCACGCCGAACTCATTGATGCTCGCCGCCCCTGATGCGGCGGGTTCCGTCGTCGTCGACTCCGCCTCCGACGGGCCCATCGATGCCACGACGCCGCCACCGACGGCAGTCATCGAGGACGAGGAAGACGATCTCTACGAGAAGGGCTTCGACAACGAAGACGACGATGACTTCGACGATGACTGGGATGATGAAGACGCCGATGAAGACGAAGACGACGACGATGAAGTCGACGATGATCTAGACGACGTCGATGAAGATGAGGACGAGGACGAGGAAGGCGACGATCAGTGGGAGGAAGTCGATGATGACGACGCCGACGAGGATTGGGATGAGGACGAGGACGAATGGGATGATGGGGACGAAGCCGACGACGATGAAGAATGGGACGACTGACCCATGGTCGGTTTGAGGGCCGTGGAGAGTCGATCCCGGGATCAATGACCCATGGCATTCGTCGGTGATGGATGCCTTGATCTGCAAATCGATTCCAAGAGGGCATTCAGCATTCATCAACGGTCGAAGAGCCTTCGAGTCGCGGTCCTGCTTGCCGCGTTGATCATCCGAGGCAGCGTCGTGCTCCTCCGACCCGACGCGTTGGACTCGGATCCAGACGCCTATCGCGCGCTAGCCGAGTCGCTCCATGCGACCGGAACCTTCGGCTTGGTTGACGCCAACGGTACCGTCACACCGACGGCTTTCCGCCCGCCGCTCTATCCCTGGCTGCTGTCCTGGCTGGTGGATGACACTGGCGTGCTCACCAATCGCGCCGTCGGCGGATTGCACGTGTTCCTAGGTGCGTTGACGTCGTTGATCACATGGGACATTGCGACTCGGCTGTTGCGATCGATCAAGTTGGCAACCGTCGCGATGTTGCTCGTCGCCGTTGACCCAATCCTGTTGGTGCAGTCGACGCTGGTGATGACCGAAACTTTGGCGGTGATGCTGGTCACGCTAGTGTGGTGGTGCTGGGTTCATCGCATCAGTGGTCGGCATCGGGAAGAGGCCCAACGACCCGATGTGACGCCGACGCCACCCACATCGACCGCGGCCGACCTCATTGCCGCCAGCCTGTTGGGCATCGTAGTGACGATGTGCATCTTATGTCGCCCAACATTCCTCGTTTGGACTGGGCTCTTGATTGCCGCGTTTCCTTGGACGCTCGGCGCCGGACAGCAACATCGTTGGGCGATGATCGTGCTGACCGTTCTCATCATTGGCGGCGGCATCGGCGCTTGGACGGCGCGCAATCAAGTCCGATTGGGGGCGCCCGTTTGGGCGACCTCCCACGGCGGCTACACGCTTTGGCTTGGCAACAACGAGAGCTTTTTCGACTATGTCGACCGGTCGCGCCGCTGGGAATCTTGGTTGCCATGGAATCGGAGACCTTGGGACGCGACTGAGTTTCTCGACTCGCATTTGGAGGAACAGCGCCGTCTGGTCGACGATGGACAAATCAAGACGGAAATGGACGAAGACGCCTGGGCGTATGGCCGGGCAAAACAGGCGATTGAGAATCGTCCGGCAACGTTTGCTTGGGCATGTTTGTTGCGCGTCACGCGATTGTGGCACCCATTTCCGATGCGAGTGCCCGGCCGGGCTCTCGCCGGCGTGCTCCTGGTCGGATGCTTTTACATGGTCGTTGAGGGGTTGGTCATCTTCGCAGTGATCCGGCACGGTTGGCGGTGGAAAATCGCGTGGTGGCCCGCGTTTGCATTGGTACTGACGTTGACGGGCGTGCACACGGCCTACTGGTCCAATGCGCGAATGAGAAGCCCGGTCACACCCATGTTCGCCGTGGCCGCGATGGCGGGGCTGGTACGGCGATATGACGAGACATCCACGATCATCGATCAAGACGCTCCGTGAGCGAGTCTGCGGCCTACGAACGTGCGTTGGCTACGGCACGACTTCGGTCGTCTGTGTCGCCTGGATGCCGGCCGGGAAATTGCGGCTGGTTGCTTGGAGGTTCAGGTTGAAGGTTTGAGCTTGGTTGCTCGTTAACACCAACTCATAGTCGATCGTTTCACCTGCCTTGAGCGACCGTATCTCTTCGAAATAGATGGTGTTGCCGCTCCGTTGGAGTTGCGACAATTCTGGACTGGTACGTACCGCGAGGCTCTGAATCGCAATCCCCGGTGGCGAATCAAACGCGATTTCAACGGCACTGTCGAGCTCCGTCGTGTCATTGGTCAGCGAAATCGCATAACGAATGGGATCTCCCACACGCGGAGAAATGTCTCGCTGCAGAATATCCATTCGGAGGCTACCGCGCCGCGGCGTCACTGGTTGACTCGGCGGCGGGCTTGCCGGTGCGGGCGCGGGGGTGGTCCCCGGTCCACCGGGTATCGTCGGTGGTGCAGTCGCTGGAGGTAACCTGGGCGGCGCGGTCAGCGGCGCCGCAGAATCTTGACCTGGCAAGATCTGGATCGCGTCGGACCGACTATCGCGGGCACCCTCGGCAGATTGGACGGCAAAGATGATCGGACTGCGTTGCGATGGTGCGTTGGAGCGAAACACCGTTTCGAGCGTGACCGATTCGCCGGGCGGCAGCGATTCGATCGTCCATGCGACGACATAGGGTGTATTAACATCCCTCGGGTAATCCATCGTCGCCTGAACGGGATCCAATTGGGGATCGTATGCCATCGTCGCGCGCAGCCGCGTGAGCGGTACCTTGCCCGTGTTCTCGACAACACCTCTGGCGATCACATTCTCACCCACAATCGTTCGATCCCGGCCGTTGGGAACCACCACGCTAAACGTGGTTGAGACAGCGGGCGTTGCCACAGGCGGATTGATTACCGTGACGCATGCACTTGCTTGGGCTTGTTGTCCCGCGGCGGCCGTGGCCGATACCTCGACACAACGACGACCAGGCCCCGTTGGGATGAACGTCGCCGATGAGCTCCAGACCTCACCCGGCTGCAGCGGCCCGTCGGTCTTGTCATTGAAAATCTCACGGCTGCCGGTCTCCGAGTGCACCATGTTGGAATCGCCCAAGGCTTTCAAGCTGACATCACGCAGCGCTCGGTCACCGGTGTTTTCAACTTCCATGACAAATCGCACCGGATCGCCCGACTGCAATCGATCCTGATCGGGTGTCACGCGGACGGCGAGTGCGGGTCGGAACACATCGACGCGGACGACTTCCTCCACCAGCAAGTCACCATCGGCGGAAGCCCGAAACCCAAGGGCCAGCGGCGAGGTGGAGGTAAGATTGAGCGATAGATCCAGTTGCTGCTGCGGAGGAATCGTCCCAATATCCCAAACCACTGAATTGGTGAACACTTTGGCAAATGCATCCGAGCCCAAAACTCGAACGCCATCGGGGATGGACACTTCAACTTGAACATTGGTGGCCGGCTGGTCACCTGGATTGGCGACGTTGGCGAACACATCAAAGGGAGCATTGTAGGAAGCGACCTCGGGGCCACCGGTACGAAGCGTCAATTGCGGGCTGCTCCACGTCACAAATGCTTGACCGCGGCCCAGTGTGAGGTCCGGCATGTTGTCGGCACCGCCCCCAGGGCGAATCACTTGCACGTCGATCACCGCATTGCCCGACGTGGCCGGGTTGGGTACTAGCGTCGTCATCGCATTGCCGGAGTCATCCACGTTGACTTCCACCACGGAGGAACCATCCGTCCCGGCGAACGTGGCCAGTTCAGGCTGTTGAATCTCGTATCGAACTTTCCAACCTCTCGCGGGCACCGCTCCCTCAGCGCGGGTCACACGGGTGACGAGATCCACGGTCGTACCGGCGGCGACGCGTTGTGGGGCGGGAAACTGCCATCGCGCGTCCACCCAGTAAATGGTGGCCGAGGCTTTTCGCTGGTCCCAACACTCGCTCTCGGGCGCCAGGACCGTGACATGGCTGGTTCCCTCACTGGCGCTACTAAGCGTCAACCACGTCTGACCTTTTTCCAACTTGACGTCATCGGCGAGATTTTGATTGCCTCGCGTAACGAGCGTTGCCTTCGTGCTCGTGACGCCACGAGCAAAGCTCGGATTTTCCTTCGTCGCTTTCTGAATACCCGCCAATTGATGAAGTACCCCCGGATCATCATCACCCACATCGATGATGTTGCCAACGCTATCGTTGGACAGCATCCACTCGAGTGGCTCGCCCACCTGCAAATAGCCATCCGTGCCACAAATCCCCGATAGCAACATGACTTCGCCACCGACGGGTGCAACGATCTTCTGAGGCGATAGCAAGATGCATCCTCGTTTGCCCCGTGAAGGCAGATCGCAGGACCTGGTCGCGTTGATCTCCGTTCCGTAGAGGACCGCGGGCGGCCCATGGAGGCAATCGCCTCCGCAGCCGGCGCTGGGCACACACGGCTCGTTGCTGCCAAGTCCACTGCCAATCGTCGCACTGGGGTCAAGGCATTCCGGTGGATCGGCCGGATCGGTGAAGGCCGGCGTCGGAAAGTCAAAGCCGGGGCATCGCAAACAGGAACCTAAGTTGTTCAAGCAACCAAGGCAATTACAGCACTCCCCGTTGATCCCGGGTATCGCGAGCGACGTCGTCGTCGGCAGGGGCGACAGCAAGCAACGACCGGTCGGATCAATCGCGGGCAATCGCAGATTCGAGCATCCCGACAGGGCTACCAACAGCATCGTGACAGACACGAAAACTGCTCGGGCGAATCGCTCATCGCGTCGCAGTTGATCAGCGGTCGTGCGGAAGGGAGGCAAGCTCATCGATCCGTCAGTCGGCGTTTGGAATCCAGGTTCATTGCAAGACACAATTCGTCCGTGGGAAAAGTAGCACGCGTTGTGTGGGCGGCCGCGTCGCACAAGCCCCATCGGATCATTTGGCGATATAAACCGCGCACCCCGCGACCGCCTGTGACGGTGATGTCGATGAAAACGATCTGCGGCTAGACTGGCGAGGTGTCTCGCTGCCGTAACAAGACCACACCGCTTCCAACTCCGGACTAGACCTTTCGTGACCGCTGACCCGATTCGATTTGGCGTGCTGGGCACCGGCCGCATTACTCGGCGATTGATCGCCGACCTCCAGTCGCTGGATTCGGTCCGAGTGACCGCCATTGCCAGTCGAACGGCCGATCGCGCCATTTGGCACGCGGACCAATACGGGGTTCCAACCGGGGTGACGGGTTATCAGGCTCTCTTGCAGCGTGACGACGTGGATGCGGTCTACATTGCACTGCCGCCGAGCCTGCACCACGAGTGGATGATGGCCGCCGCCGCCGCGGGCAAACATGTGTTGTGTGAAAAGCCATTGGCCGTTTCTGGTCAGCAAGCCGCCGAGATGGCTGCGGCCTGTGATTCGGCCGGTGTTGCTTGGTTGGACGCGGCGGCTTGGTTGCACCATGACCGCACCACGGCGTTTCGCCGCTGGCTCGATGATCGCGAGGACAACCTGGACCGCCAGCGAATGCCCGAGTCACCCGAATCGGCCAAACGATGGCGGCTGGGCGAGCTGAAGCACGTTAGCGCCGCCGTATCGTTTCTGAACCCGTTTCAATCCGATGACCATCGTTTGCACCGGAGTTTAGGCGGCGGCTGTTTGTTGGACTTGGGTTGGTACGCGGCCGGGGCGGTTCGTTTCGCAACGGAACGATTGCCGGCGGAGGTCCACGCAATGTCCTGCGAGCGAGGTGATGTGCCGCACCGTGTCACGGCCATGTTGCGGTATCAGGATGACGTCACGGCGACCGTTTCGTGTGGATTCGACACGGCGACACGAAAGTGGTTCGAGATCGCAGGAGCGGAGGCATCGATCGTCTGCGACGACTTCACGCGTCCGTGGGCTGACAAACCATCGCGTTGCTGGGTGCATGAGGCATCTGGTCAGGTTCACGGAGAGTCGTTCGAGTGCCACCAGGAGCGTCAGATGATCCAAACGCTGGTCGATTCGATCCGAAACGATGATCCCGCTCGATTGAAACCGTTTCAGACACAGTCTCTGGAAACACAGCTCATCCTCGACGCGATGGAAACGTCAATCCGCCAACGACAATCTGTTTCGCTGGTCCCACCGGTAGGAGCACCAACATGATTTTAGTGCAAGCGATTATCCAGCCGACGAAGCTTTCGACCGTCCAAGCGGCGTTGGAGGAAGCCGGATTCGGTGAGAGCAGTTTGGGTGATGCGTTGGGTTACGGCCGGCAAAAGGGTCAAACGGCTCTCTTTCGCGGAAACGAATACAAAGTCGAGCTACTGCGAAAAGTCACCTTCCAACTGGCGATCCATGAGGACGATCTAGACGAAGTCATCGACATCCTGCGCTCGGCGGCGCGAACAGGCAGCGAGGGTCAAATCGGGGATGGAAAAATCTTTGTCCTCCCAATTGGTGAGATGCTCGTCATCTGACGGCGAACTCACACTAATTCCATTCGAGCCATTTCGGCCGCCGCTTGCAGCGCCGAGTCGATCTGCCAGTTCGATCGATCGCGGTCACCCGCCTGGTTGGAAATACCTCGCACGATCGTCAACGGAACACCCGCCTGATCGCATGCCATCGCCACTGCATACCCTTCCATGTCCTCGGCGATCATCCCGTGGTTGGCATGGGAGTGGCGAATAAATCGCCGCTCCGCCATTGCCGCGTCCGTTGAGGCCGATGCGACACTGATCAGCGTTGCCCGCGTGGGTTTCGATGTCCGCAGCAGATACTCGCTCGCCCCCGCTTGATCCTCCCATCCCATTTCGGTGGCGCTTCGAAATGCGTCGCCCTCACCGATTCCAATCCCATCAACGGTGACGCGATTAAATGATGTTGCCGTCCCAACTGCAATCGAATCACTGATGGCGCCGGCGATACCAGCCAAGACGACCTTCGGAGGTTGGTGATCCCGAATCGCCTGAGCGGTGTGGATGGCGGCGGCCACCAATCCGAACCCGCACAACTCCAGCGAATAATCGTCTCCATGCGACTGAAGGACGGACTCAATGCCAGCTCGTTCCATTTCGGTTGGAACTAAGATCAGCGTCTTGCTGGCCATCGATCAGCGCGTGCCACGACGAATTTCGGACCCCTCAAATCGGACTTGGAAACGGTAGATCTTCTTGGTCACGCACGTGATCTTACCCGTTGCCGTATCAAAGTGGTCGGGCACTTCAGCAAGGTTGATATTCACGACGGCGCGGAATCCACGCTCGGCAAATACATCGATCACCATCGCGAGCGCCAGCGGGTCATCGAACATGGGGTCCTCGGAATTGATGACCGCCAGTCCTGAAATTGCGTGTCGCTGAATGATCGGCATGAAGCGATCGTGCAGCAGGTCCAACACGTGATGAAACAGTGGCCGATGCTCAATTTGATAGCTATCGAGTCGCCGCACCAACTCCTGTCGGGCATGGACGCCCATCTCCGAGGCAAGTGGCAAACGCCGTACGGCGTCGTGAGTTTCCGGGTCGAGTTCCAGCGAAGACTGGTAGTCCAACTCATTGAGGATGTTCCGCTCGACCTCGTCGATCGCGCCATCGGCATCAATAAAGTGATAGTGGTAGATCTGCTTGAGCGACTGCAACGCGTCCCAAGTTTTTTCCTTGAAGACACGATATCGGCGTTTAGCAGCAAATGGATCCAGGTCCGTCGCCCGCAGTTCCAATACCTCTCCGCTTCCCTCCTCGGCGACACGTCCATTGTGCTCGGCAATCTGGCGACCCCGAAGTAACTGACGTTCGATGCTTGTTTTCTCGTCAATGAACAGCACCATCACGTGGACCGTCGGCTTACGAAAATTGATCGCCAACGGTGTCTCGTGGTACTCGCGGTACAACTGGTTCATCTTTTGTACCAACAAATGCAGACACTCGACCTGCACACGCGTTCGTGGAAATCCATCCAAGATACAGCCGTCTCGATACTCCTCTTCGAGCAACTTGCGGAACAAGATGTCGACGACTTCGGTGTCGCCAACCATGCCGCCCGCTTCCTTGATCCTTTTCGCCTGCGGCGTATTGAGCAGATCGCTCACAACGATGGGTTTGCAAGTCAGTCCGCGTGCTTTCGCAATGAAACCGCTATTGGTTCCCTTTCCCGAACCGGGCGCACCACCCAGCAGAATGAGTTCCTTGGCGAACCGCAGATTTTCATGACCGATGTCCGATTCCAGGTCGGTCCACACGTTGGTGAAGATGACGTGCGCGTCCTTGACCTCCAAATCCTCAACGTGAGGCTGGTCGCCCGTCTCCACCGCCGAATCGACTGACGACGACTCCTTCATAGGGCCGGCCGCATTGGCAGGATCGGGCGTATTCATTTTCGTCTGGACCGGCGCATCGGGCAGTTCGTCAAATGGGTTGTCCATGATTAGCCACCAACGCGGGTCTCGTCGAATCGAATCGAATTTCGTCTTCCGCCGGTATGTTACCCGTGCGGGGTCTGAATCGGCCAGTCGGCTGCGAGCACCGAGAAGATGTCGCGACGACCGATTCGATCATCAAGGTCGCAATCGCCTGCTTTGCCGGTCGAATAGGAACATGCTGCGTCAGGTCTCGACGCCGCGTACCGTTGTCAGGGCGTTGCCAATCGCACGATCGGGTAGACCTCGACATTGTTTGCCAATCGCAATGAACGAAGACCGTCACGGATTCCGTCCGAACCCACGGTTCCGCCATCCACCCGTGGCGGGTTCAAAGTGATCCAGGCACGGTCTTTTCCAAGAATTTGATTTCGAAGCACCCGCGCGAAGCCGGGTTCGATTCCGCCATCACGGGTTCCGAGCACCTCGTCGGCAATCCGCCTTAAGACCGGTTCGATGCGTCGGCCAGCGAGATCCATCGCGGCGCGGGCCTGCGGGCTAGTCCACGTTTGCGTCCAGATCTCACGCAGATCCGGGTTTTGAAGCAAAGTCTCGCTCGCAATGCGTCCAATCAGGTCTCGCGTCGGTTCGTCCGTGGCAAGCTCGGCTAGGACAGCGCCGATTTCATCTCTCAGATTGGGATTGGTGGATAAGTCCATCATGGTTCGCTGAATCACGACCACGATCTCATCG
This sequence comes from Planctomycetota bacterium, assembly GCA_038748615.1. GTDB lineage: Bacteria > Planctomycetota > Planctomycetia > Pirellulales > Pirellulaceae > Rhodopirellula. The sequence goes on from JBCDIU010000035.1 coordinate 18,022, forward strand.
ACATGACTCTCTACGATGGGAATCACTTCATCATCGACAAAGCGGCGCCACTCCTCTTGCACCATGTCCCGCTTGGGAAGAGGTGATTGGTCGTAGACGGCACGCCATCCGAACCTCCAGAGTGAAGCACGATTCCAAATCTCACGTCCAATCGCCTCGGCGGGCGCCGCGCCGTGCCGCTGAAGCGTTGGTAGCACTTCGTTGCGAGCGAGCGGCACGATACGCTGCAGGACGATCTCTTGTTGGTGTCGCTGCAGCAGTGCTTGGATTTCCGACTGATGACGCCGGACCGATGCACGCAGGGCGGACTCCACCACCGGAACGCTCGCCGTCATTGACTGCATGAGAATCGGCATCATCACATCCATGACCTCGCCGCCGTGGTCCGAAAACGCGCCCTGCATCTGTCTAATCAGTTCATCTCGTTTTTGGTCGGGGATCAGCGTGCCGAGGATGTCCTCGAGTCGTGCCGACGACTGATGGACGACCCAATCGGCCGAGTCCAGATTGGTTGCACCGAGCTCATAGGTGCGTAGCTCGACCCAATTGGATCGGTCGTCTCGACCACGCACTGCCACGACGTCTCCGATTTGCCGCCATCGGTTGTGCTCATCACGCGTGAAAGCCGCATCACCCATTCGAAGACGGCGGGTTGGGTCGGCCAATGTCCACACGGGACCATCGGCAACCCGAACTCGCGTCCATGGACCTGGTGTGGAATCGTCCGTGTCAAGGAACATCCAGCCACCGAACCCCAACACGGCGACAATCCAAAAAACGGTACCAATGCTGCGGCTGACAACGGGATTCATGAGTCGACCTTGGGACTTCGTAAACGGTCGACATAAACCGCCACAATGATGATCACGCCCAGCAAGATGTTTTCGACCTGATTCTCGAGTTCCAGGGATGTGCATCCCAGGTTGATCACGCCCATGATCAACACGCCACAGAGTGTCCCCACGACGGAGCCACGACCACCCAGCAGCGAACCGCCACCAATGACGACGGCGGCGATGATTTCGAGTTCGAGCCCCATGCCAGCGGTCGCATCACCTTTTTCGAGCCGCGCGATGTCGACGCTGCCCGCTAAACCGAACAGCGCACCCGCGATCGCGTAAACGGCAACTTTGGATTCCGGAACACGAACGCCGCAAAGACGTGCCGTCGCCTCACTACTGCCGATGGCGAAGACGGAGCGGCCGAAAACGGTCTTGTGCATCAAAATTGCCACCAGCACCGCCAGCACAATGACCAGCCACACACCCCAACCAAAATTGGGCAACACCGGATACGCAACCCACATTGGATCGGGGTATTGAGTGACCATCATTCGCCACAGGTCCGGAATCGATTCGCGAGGTGGAGTGATCGTCCCACCCTGATCGCTCAAGACCTTTCCGACTCCAAGGAAGATGGTCATCGTTCCGAGCGTGATGATGAACGGAACCAAACGCAGCACGGCAATCAACAAACCATTGACGGCACCGCACATCGCGCCACCCGCCACCGCCATTGCAATGGCGATCGGAAACGAAAAACCCTGTTGCAACGCGAATGCGGAGATACAACCGCATAGGGCGGTGGCGGTTCCAGCTGATAGATCGATTCCCCCACTGATAATGATCAGCGTCATGCCCAGTGCCGCGATGCCGATCTTGACGCTCTGAACCCCCACCAAACGCGCCGACGATACGGATGCAAAGTTACCGTCAGTGCCCGTGCCCCACTCCGCGAGGGCAAAAAACGCTACGACGATGAGCAAAGCCAACAGGGGACCAGCGGTCGATGCGATGCGACGCAGCAGACGATTCATTGGGGACAAGTGATCGGAACAGGGTCAAACGAGAGGGCCTACCTACGAAGGGCTTTCATCGTGCCGCACTATACCGGTTTCCGGTGATTCCGTTTACACCGGCGAGGACGTCGCCCAGGTAAGGAAGGCTGACCTTGCGATCAATTTTGATCAGTCCATTCAGACGGATTGCCCGATGTGCACTCTTGGGGCGACATGATGTGCCCGCGATAGGGGCCAGGCACCCGCTGCGGATGTTGCTGAGCATGATGCCGGTGACGTCGCACATCCGGCGGCTCGTCGATGACTTCCCTCCCTCGACGAGCCGCCGCCCCGCGCCTGGTCATTTCAAATTGAGATCTACTTCAGGCGGTTCCACACGTGACGCAAACTCCTCCCCATCATGCCACGGGCCATCTCCGGATCGTCGGAAGTTCGACCCAGTCACCCAAACAGCGTCGCCCAAGTCAATCCAATGCCACCTCGCCCGTCACGAAGGCCACGGGTTCGCGCGATGCCAACTGGCGAATCGATGGTCCCACGTCCGTCGACGGTCAGGCAGATGCTGATGCGCTCACCCGAATCTTGGCCGATGCAACGCTTGCCACCGGCACAACCGCCGCCGCGATCTACTTACTTGACGAGGCAACGGAGTTCCTGACGACTCGACGACTATTCGGGATGTCCGAGTCCGGCCGCATCAACCGAACCCGTGCTTTGCGAGGAGCACGAACGGATCTGGAGGCGATGATTCAAGGTGTTGTTGCCGTCGACGACGTCACGACAGGACCGATCGATACTTGGAAGTTTCCTGAGCCGTATCCCTCAGCGATCTGCGCTTGCATCGGCGAGGTGGACTTCCCGATCGGAACCCTTTGGCTGTTCTCCGATCGTGCGGGCTCCTACGAGGATGGCGCGACGGCCGCGGCTCGGCTAGCCGCCTTGAATCTCGAGCAAGCCATCATCGGCTCCACACCACCTGAGAGCATGTTATCGCCGACGCTCGGATTGTTTGGACTTGGATCGCCAACCCGCAACACTGCCGAGACGTCGGCAAATGATGACTCGATTGCTAGCGTCTCCGAACCGATCGACTTCCAAGAAATCGACGAGTCACCGCTCGGTGGCGGCTCCCCTGCGTCAACCCAATCCATGGCACGGCGGTTCGACGCAATGGTCCAACACGTCGCCGCGTGGCAACATCGGACGCTGCCGGCGGGCACGCGATTGGCCAAGGGTTGGCTGGTGGACGGTTTGATTGAATCGCCCATCGAGGTCGCCCAAAGCTGGCATCACTGGGATGTGTTACCCGATGGAAAACTGGCCATGGCGGTCTGTCAAACCAACTCTGCCGGATTGGGCCAAATGGACATCAACGACATCTTGACGGCGACGACGGCGCGAGCCGCCTTACAGTCACACATGGCCTATCGACATCGCCCTGAAGACGCCGTGCTGCGAGTGCTGGAATCCATTTGGCAAATCGACGATCAAGTGGTCGACGATGGAGGTCGCTCTTCCGTTTCGTTGTGGTATGGACAAGTCGATGCCGAAACGGGCGACATCGAGATGGCATCGCTGGGACCTTGGTCTCTCATCATCGCGTCTCGTCATGGCTATCGCCCCTCGGGCCACCAAGACCATTTCACCGATGCGGTCGCGCACCCATTGGACCGACGGCCAATGACGAGCCAGTCGAGACTGCAACCCGGTGAAGTCCTGATGGTGGGTGGGTCTTGGGTCCAATCAAGTGTTCCCTCTCGGCATTCGTCGGCGCCGTCGGATCCCGCCCAATGGATGGTTGGAAATGCCATGGTGGCGGCGCTCCGCGACGGCAAACAACACCCGCTCGCGGCGGTTCAAAAACGACTGGCCGACGCACCGCTCCGACACGAGCGTACCGCCGTCACTCTGCATCGGCTCTAATGATGATGGCAGCGGACGTTGTTTGCCTTCTCGGCCCGCGCAATCCAATGTTGGTTGCCTCCATGAAACGGATATGACTCGACGAAAACAGTGAGCCAACTTGGACAATTCGATCATCAGACGGTGGGTTTTTGCCTTCGGACTCCTATTGGCGGAACCTCTCATGGCTCAAACGACCAGCGAGTCGGAGTTGTTGATCCGAATCGGACGCGCGATGGAGCAAGAGCGTTTTACAGAAGCTCAATTGATCGCCGCCGAGTTGACAGAAGCACCATCATCGCCACGAGTGCGTTTACTGGCTGCTGATCGGTTGCTCCGTTCCGGCGACGCGAAGGCGGCCGTTGAACAGTTCGACACTTATGCGGATTTGCGTCCCGAACAAGGCCCCTACCTTTGGCAACGCGGCATTGCGCTCTATTTCGTAGGGAGGTTCGAGGACGGCGTCGAACAATTCAAGATTCACCGCGAGGTCAACTCGAAAGACGTCGAGAATGCTGCTTGGCACTTTCTGTGCCTTGCAAAACTGGAATCACCCGAGAAGGCACGCCAACTCGTTCTTCCGGCTCCTGACGATCCGCGCCCGACGATGAAGGAGGTTCTCGAAATGCTCCGCACCGGCAACACATCGAACGTGTCGGATCGCATGAAGGAATGCGAGGGGCAACCGGATGAGGGCGTTGCGGCTTTCTATGGGAACTTCTACTTGGGACTCCACGCAGATGCCTTGGGCCAACGCAAAGAAGCAACGAAGTTCATGGGACGCGCCGCGGCCAAAGCTCCCATGGGTTACATGGGAGACATCGCCCGCGTTTACCTCGAATTCCTCGAATCGCAAACTTGAGAAGATCTGAGCGATTGAACCCTCGTTGCCGAATCATGAAAGCGGCGTCACTTCGCGAACGATTCCAAACTCGTCGTCGCTGATTCAACGACCGGCTCCGCGTCCCAACCGGATGCCTCTTCCATCGTGGGGATGTCGCTATTGGGCCCGTCAGCGATCAGTCGCGCCGAACGGTCGTGGCTGAAAAACGTCCAGCCCCATTGCGCCAGCACCAGCAATCGGTTGCGGAACATGGTGATGTACATCAGGTGCACCGAGATCCAGATGAACCAGGCGATGAAGCCTTTCACTTTCCAGTTTCCAATGACTCCCACGGCGCTATAGCGACCGATCACGGCCAAAGATCCTTTGTCGCGGTAGGAAAACGCCGGACGAGCCAGTCCTTTTCGATCGGCCTGAATGCACTGGGCCGCATGGTGCCCCATTTGAGTGGCAACGGGTGCCAGTCCTGGTAACTCCCCGTGGTCAGGATCCACTCGGTACGCCAGGTCACCACAAACGAGGACGTTGGGGTGGCCGGCAATGGAAAGGTCGTCACCGACCGGGACGCGGCCACCGCGAGCCGGTTCGATCTCCGTGGAAACACACATCATGGCCCCGAGCGGATTGGCCTTCACACCCGCAGCCCAAACGACGGTTCGCGTCGCGATCGTTTCGGTCACCCCCGTCGATCGATGCTGGATCGTCACATGGGAGGCTTGAATATCGGTCGCCATGACATTGGCGATGATCTCGACGCCCAGTCGATCCAGATCCTCCGCGGCTCGCTGCGGCAGCGGAGCAGGGTAGACTTCCAACGGCGCGTCGCTCGCCTCAATCAAAACAATGCGTGCTTTGCTCGTGTCGATTCGACGGAAGTCATGTTTCAACGTGTGCCGCGCGATCTCCGCCATGGTGCCCGCCATTTCGCAACCCGTCGGGCCACCCCCGATGACGACAAACGTCAATAACTCGCGGCGCCGTTGCTCGTCATCACAGCGTTCAGCGGCTTCGAAGGCTCCCAATACATCCCTCCGAATTCGAGTTGCATTCTCGACCGTTTTGAGGCCGGGTGCGTGATGCTTCCAGTGATCGTTGCCAAAGTAATGGTGACTCGCCCCGGCAGCTAAAATCAAATAGTCGAAACCGATGACTTGATCGGTCAGGGCAAGTTGACGGCCGGGGACATCAATCGACTTCACTTCGCCCAACAGAACCCGTGCATTTCGCTGTTTGCGGAGAATCGCCCGAAGCGGCGTGGCGATGTTGGCGGGCGATAACTCACCCGTGGCGACTTGGTAGAGCAATGGCTGGAACAGGTGAAAGTTGCGTCGGTCCAACAGCGTCACGTCGACATCGGCCCGTCGCAGCGACTTGGCCGCTTGCAGACCCGCAAAGCCACCTCCCACGATCACGACGTGTGGGCGATTGGTCGTCGAAACCGAACTACCTGTCATCATCGGGACAGTCCTGCAGGAAAGTGTCGACGACACGCGGACCCGTGGCCGCGAAAACGCCTACAAAAATGGACGCGGCATATCAGCATGATAGACCTTCGCGTCGCATCTTCTCGTTCATCCGAAACGAGGGTCGCCCGTCCGCCGCTAAGCGGCTTTTGGGGCGTGGCCTGACGGATCATGCTCCCTTGGGCTCGACCCCATCCGCTCGAGCAACTCGGCGGGCAAACTGCGCAAATGAAGGTCACGCTGTGGAAACGCGATTTCAAGCCCTAATGCATTGAATCGTTGATGGATTTCGGTGTGCAATTGGTGGATGGTCGCCAGACGCTCATCCAATGTTGAAAGATAGCAACGGACGACCAAGTCGAGCGTCGAGTCACCGAAACCTTCGAACGTGACCAGTGGGGCGGGATCGTCGGCGATACGGTCATGTTCGTTGCAGATGGTCCGCAAGAGTTCGCAAGCAACGTTCGTGTCGCTGCCGTAGGCCACGCCGACCTTGATCACGATTCGATTGGTGCTATCCGAAAGCGTCCAATTGACGAGCCTCCCCGTAATCAAGTCCTTGTTCGGAATGATCAATTCTTGGCGATCCCAGTTGGTGACAGTGGTCGCGCGCATTCGAATGCGGGCGACCACGCCCGTGGTATCGCCCAGCGTTACGACGTCACCGATGCGGATCGGTTGTTCAAACAACAGAATGAGTCCGCTAATGAAATTAGCGAAGATCTCCTGCAATCCAAAACCGAGGCCAACACCCAGTGCCGCCACAAGCCACTGAATTCGATCCCAACGAACACCTAGAATCTGCGAGCTAATCAAAGTACCGATCACGGCCAATGCGTAGGTACCCAACGTGGTGATGGCGTAGCGCGCCGGTTTATCCAACGGCAAACGCTCAAGTAGGACGCCTTCAATCAAGCCTGGCAAGTTCCTCACCGACGCCCACGTCAACACAACGACCGGGATCGCCATCACCAGGTTCGCCAAAGTGATCGGCACGATGTTCTGTTGATCGTCGACGGAGTCCCATAGCGGGATGCTCTCCAGGTACTTAATGGCCGGCAAGACCGGTGACCAGATCCAAAAGACGCCAATCAACGTGACAACAAAGAGAATCGTCTGGACCAGACGCGTGGTTTGGGCGCTGATCTCGGCGGCGGCCATGCCGCTGGACGGTTCGACCGAGACGCCCGCCACAACGGCACCGGTGCTAATCCGTTGTGATTCCTCCAAACGCTCACGATGGACGGCCCAGGTCAATCGTCGTCGCTGGGTCAGCAACCAACGATGCACCAAACCGCCGATATAGTAGGCAACCAAACAAAGCCATAGCGTCCAGTAAAGGTGATCCATTAGCACACGAGCACCGTTGGTGTATCCCATCAACGCCACGATTGCCAAGGCGATCGGTAGCGCAACGACCGGGAGGTACCAAACGTATTTCAGCCGCGCCAGCCATCCATCAGGCGTTCGCAAAATCCGTTGTGCGAAGATGCCATTTCTCGGCTCCAGGGCACGCCATAGGAATAAACTGATCCAAAGCATGCCACCAACGAGTGCCAAACGGGACAGCGCGACTTCGGGCGCCGATCGTCCCAATGAGACCGCCGTTTGATAAATCAAAACCAGCGGCAACCCCAAATCGATCAACAATCTCAACCAGCGTCGAATGCCCTGCAGCGACTCGTCATGAGCGTTGAAATGCGCCACCGCAAGCCCATCGCGACGCAACACTTGTCGGAGCAACTCCACTGGCATCACTGCCACCGCCGCGAGTTGGAACGCGGATATCGCAGCCACGATGAGTGGATCTGCTAGTCCACTGGCACGCAATGCCTCACCGATCACGTACAGCACCAGCACCAGCGGCAGTACCAGGGCAATCGAAATCAGTGTCGCCGATAGCGTCGGGCGAAGCGACGCCGTTGATCGATCACGGGCTCGCTCGGCATGGGTCGAGATTCGTCGTCGCAGCCTTTGCCCGGCGAAGATCATCGCCAGGACCGAGAGTACTAGGATGACCAGTAGTTCCACTCTCTTGGCCAAACCATAGACCAACTGAGTACTGATCAGCATTAAATTGCTCGGTCGCAAGATCTCCCGCAGCGATTTCCAAGCCAACCCGATATCCCTAAATGAAAAGGTCGGTTGATCTTTGATCCAAACCACATTGCGATCGATCAGCTCATTCAAGCTATTGATGGCAACCTTTTGCGTTTCCAGCTCCGTCTGCAGTTCCAATAAGCGATTCTGATTTTGAGCGACGTCCTGGCGAAACTGATCCAACAGTCTAGCCTCCGAGTCCGAGACAGGTTCGACCACGTCCAAGGTGCCGCCGACCGAATCCGTGGATGTCGTCGACCCCAGTTGGGAGCCCTCGCCTTCGGCGATCAGTTCCAGCTCGGTCTGCAGCTGACTTGCGTTTTCGATCTGCTCACCGACGCTCGCAATGTCGGCTCGAATCGAGGACGTCGAGGGCAATCGTTGTTGAAGCAGTTGCAGTCGCAGTCCGAGGCTACTGGGCAGTCCACCGGTATTCGCCAAAGTTGAATCGATGGCGGCTGACTTTGCGCGGAGTTCCTCGATTAACTCGGTCGACTGCGCCCGCTCGCTGGCGAGTCGTTGATCGGTTCGTTCGGTCTCCCGAACGGTTTCAATCCAGCGATCCTCGAATCTCAGAATCAATGCTTCCGACGGCGCCACTCCGAGTTCCGCCAGTTCGGCTCGGAACGTCTGCAATTGCCGCATGATCTGGCTCTGACGCTTTTGACTCAGCTCAAAACTCCAAGCCCGAAAGACGGCTTCGGCGACTTCGACACGTTTCTCTTGAGCCGTCCGCTTCAGTGGCAAGAGATCTGTTTGAGCCTCATAGAGTTTCTGCTCGGCGATGAGCGTGTTCAGTCTCGCTCGGGCCGACTCGGCTGCAGCCAACTGAACCTGCACCATGGTGGCCCGCAAAATTCCGTCTGGATCCTCGGCCTGATCGCCTACGGAGGCCTTCTCCAGCTCGTCGACTAGTTGACGTGTCTCGGAGATCTCGACGGGAAGCGCCTCGATCCGTTCCTTTCTTTTGAGGATTTGCTCCTCGATTAGCTGCAGCACTTGCTGCGCTGCTGAGAGTTCATTGCTGGCTGCGGTCCTCCGTTCGATGATTCGTTCGACCAGTTGGCCGACGCCGGACACCGATGGAATGGGCAACTCCTCGGCGGCCTCGCGTTTGGCCTTCTCCTTCACGATGGTCATTCGTGACAAGTCTTTCTCGAAAGCCGCCAGTCGATCCGCTTGCGACTGCCGATCCCCCAAGTGACCTCGCAAGCCTCGGAGTGTATCAATCAACCGAGTCTTCAGTATTTCCTCGATCGATGAATCGGAATTGACCTCATCGATCGCCTTGTCGACACCCGGGACACTCGACAGCGAAGTGTCTCCCCAAGGTGCTGCCACGGAAGCGTCCGCCATTTCGGTGGTGGTTTCAGGCGAATCCACATCGATCGTTTGCGCCGAACCGACAATGCACGGCAGAGCGACGAAAATGATCGTGAAAACAAGGTGGCTGGGATGCGACATGGCCAGACGGCGGAATCGATGGGGGACTCGAAGCGAAACCGAACCCGGATTGTCGAATATTCGTTTCAGCGGTCGAAAGGGCAAACCTCCCCGCGATGTCGGTCGTCGTTGGGTCAACCGAGATGGAACACGTGAAAATCAAACTGTGAAACACGCCTCAAAAGGCCGCATGACGTCGACAGGGCCCGAATTCGGACCTTGCCACTTGCCGAATGGGGATACTTCGGGGTCGGGGCGAATCGGCTGCCGGGTCCCCGCAGCTTGCCTCGCTGTTGTTCGCGAAAGGTCGCGGGCGACGTTTCCCTATCTCGGGGACAATCGCAGGAACAAAACATGAGTAAGTTTGGTGTTGTCGCCGCTTTGGCCGTCGCGTTGAGCACATTGGTTCCGTCGGTCAGTCATGCAGGCTGTGGCACGTGCGACAAGACTGTTGTGGAAGTCGCCGTCGCGACAGAGGGATTTGGTACGCTGGTCGCTGCTGTCAAAGCTGCCGGACTGGCTGAAACGCTTTCGGGCGACGGACCGTTTACGGTTTTGGCTCCGACCGATGAAGCCTTCGCCAAGTTGCCCGAGGGCACCGTGGCTAATCTGCTGAAGCCGGAGAACAAGGATCAACTGGTCAAGATCCTGACCTATCACGTGATTCCTGGAAAGGTGATGGCGAAAACGGTCGTGACGTTGTCCGAGGCCGCCACCGTTGAAGGCTCCAAGGTCGATATCAAAGTCGTCGATGGAACGGTCATGGTCGACGGTGCGAAAGTCACCAAGACGGATATCAATTGCAAGAATGGAGTCATCCACGTGATCGACTCGGTCATCTTGCCCGAGTGAGATTTTCGTCAACAAGACGGCATCCCAAGTTCAGAAACGCCGACGACTCGCAATGGTCGTCGGCGTTTTTTTGTGTAACAGGCAACGCGCGGACATTCCGATGACGCGGTTGCACTAAACTACACTTCGACGTGCCCAATCAAGTCCCAAATTCATCTGCAACGAAGCCGAGTCGATCCATGGCCCTTCACCAAAGAGCACTCTTGATTCTGCTTCTTTCCTTTTGGGGACCCATCTCCTCGGCTGATCAGCCCTTCACCGTCTACGAAGTGCAAGCTGGCAACGAAGTTGCCCACGGCGTCGAAGTTCGTAGTGTGATCGACGCGTCTCGGCATCCCATCGATTTACAAGGCCCCAGCTATATCGCGACGTCAGGCGACCTCTGCGTGAGTTGGTACTCGATCCAGAACCCGGTCTTGAATCGATCGACGGTCGGTGTCATGTCGACGAACGACGTTGGCGAACAGTCACTCGAAACACTTCAGCTCGGTGCTGCGGAATGGCTCTTGATCCCCGCACAGACACTTGGCGATGGCGCCCCCAGTCCAGTGCCCGATGACTGGGATATCCTGACGGCCTACCGTGTTCAACCCAGCGACGGTGACGTTACGCCCCAGTATGTCTGTGTTCCAACCGCTCAGTGGCATCACCACGACAAGTTAACAATCCACCATCCCAATCGTGGATGGCTGGTCACTGCAGTCCCAGAAAAGACGCGGCTCGGTACCAAAACCATTCTTGACGGCTTTGGCCTCAACTCACTGCGCGTGCGATCCGTTTCCATGCTCGCTCAGTCGGTAACGCTGAGTTTTGATGAGTGAAGGTGAGTCGGAGTCGCAGGAAGACTTCGAAAGCGTGCTCGCCAAATGGATTCAAGCCCGCGAGGCTGGAGACAGTCCTCCGCCACACGAGTTTATCGCACGTCATCAACAGCATGCCGAAGCGCTCCGCGAATTCTTCGCCAGCGAACAGATATTCAATCCCGTATCAGTCCGGTCGCCCGATTCCACCAGCACAAACCCAACTAATCCTTCGGCTCTGCGTCATGGCACGCTTCAGCCGGGGGCCCTTGCCGGGCAGATCATCGATGACTTTGAACTCGTCACGGAGATTGCGCGTGGGGGCATGGGCGTGGTCTATGAAGCGGTCCAGAGAACCCTTCGTCGGTCAGTCGCAATCAAATTCCTGACCGACGGCGTGTTGGCCAACGACGAATTGCGTTTTCGTTTTCGCATGGAAGCGGAAGCTGCCGCAACGCTCTCGCATCCGAACATTCTTCCCATCCATGGATTGGGCTGCTGGGGCGGCCTCGACTACTTCGTGATGCCGCTAGTCGATGGACGGACGCTCCAACATCATGTCAGCGAACGAGCTGAACAACTCGCTGCGCGAGGTAATCAACGTGAATCCGGTGAGTCCGTCGCCGGCGTCGTGGAATTCGCGCTGCGGACCGTGTGTCAGATCGGTCGCGGCGTTGCGTACGCCCACCGTCGTGGGATCATCCACCGGGATCTCAAGCCAGACAACGTCATGTTGGATCAGGGGGTCCCCAAGATCGTCGATTTTGGTCTCGCCAAATGGCACCGTGATGCACCGGAGATCTCCCGAGATGGACAGGTCATCGGCACACCAAGCTACATGAGTCCCGAGCAGGCCGGTCGTCCCGCCGGCCCTGGTTCAAACGCCTCGGCCGATGTCACGGCTTCCACGGACGTGTATGGGTTGGGTGGAATCTTGGTCGCTCTGTTGATTGGTGAACCGCCGCATGTGGGAAGTTGCACGGCCGATGTGCTCAACAGTGCGCTGGCCAATGAACCCCCTTCACTTCGACAGCGCTGGGCCGGTGGGTTGCCGCGACGTGCCGATCTTTCGGATATCGACCATGTGATCTCCCGTTCCATGGCGACGAACCCACTTGATCGATATCGATCGGCGGATGAATTCGCGGATGACCTGGAATGTATTTTGCGTGGGGACACACCGACGGTCTCTTCGGACCGCTGGATGAAACGAGTGACACGCGAGTTGGCACGCGATACCCATCAAAGGTCCTTCACCAATTGGGGACGCTCGCTCCGATGGATTGGTGCCATCGTGATGGCGGCCCATCTCCTCATGTTCATCTTGGCCTGGCATAGGGGACCGACGACCATGGGGTACTTCATCCCGCGAATCTCGATGTTAGCTGGGATTGCGTGGGTGATACACACGGCAAGGGATGGGTTGTGGTTGCCGCGTCTGTCGGCCGAACGACCAATTTGGTCGATCTGGATCGGGTATCTGGTGACGTTGGGGATCGTCAATGTGATCTGGCTGCTGGGGTGGCTTGAACAATCGGCCGTGATGGTCACAGCCTGCTTGATGAGCGGTTTTGCTTTCGTCGCCATGGCCGGACACTTGTGGGGCGGATCGGCGATTCTCGGCGGATTCTTTTACCTTGCAGCAGGATGGTCGATCGCGTGGCCGATGACCGCCCCTCTCGCGTTGGGCATCGCCTGGCTACTTGCAATGGAAGTCCTTGGACGTCGATACGCACAAACCAAGTCCGATGCTGGACGGACTGGCGCCGACCCATCAAGCTAGACGGCGATCATGGAACAAGATGAACCCTCGACCAACCCACCCCAACTGGAGGCCAACGATCACGTTCATTTCGTGACCGGTAGGCTTGCTGAGACCGCCGTTGCCGATCAGATCGATCAGTTGCGCCAGTCGATGGGGATCCAGGCAACGCTTGGCGTGATGCCGATCACCGTCGCGGCATTGATGACTCCCAAATGGCTTTCGAGAAAGTTAGCCGTACCGCCAGCGGCGACTCATTTGGTCTTGCCGGGCTACTGTCGAGCTGATCTATCCACGCTGGTGCATGCACTTCGCCAGAACGGGTGCGATGCCCAGGTGCATTGTGGGCCCAATGACTGTCGCGACTTGGTGAGCTGGTTCACCGGGCGATCAAGGAATGTTGATTTAAGCCAGCATCGAATCGAAGTCATCGCGGAAATCAATCACGCGCCCCGGTTGACCATTCCGGAGGTGGTCGCCATCGCCGATCAACTCAGGGACGACGGCGCCGACCGCATTGATGTGGGTGCCGATCCGAATGAGTCATGCCGACAGATCGGAAACTATGTCGCCGCCTTAACACGTGAGGGTCATCGGGTCAGCATCGACACATTCGACCATGTCGAAGCATCAATGGCCGTGGATGCCGGAGCGACACTTTGGCTGTCGGTTCATTCGCGTCACCGCAGACACGCGTCGACGCTTGGCTGCGAAGTGGTTGTCATCCCCGACACACCCACGGATCTCGATTCCCTCGAGGACACCGTGGACTATCTCGATTCACACAACGTGGCGATGCGATTGGATCCCATTTTGGAGCCGATTGGAACGGGTTTGATGGCCAGTCTGATACGGTATCACGAGGTCCGCCGACGCTTCCCTGACCGGCCCATGATGATGGGCATCGGAAATCTAACCGAGTTGACCGACGTCGATTCAGCGGGCGTCAACATGGTACTCTTGGGGATCTGCGAAGAACTCGGCATTGAGTCGGTCTTGACGACGCAGGTCATCAACTGGGCCCGATCAAGCGTGCGTGAATGCGATGTCGCTCGACGAATGGTCCACCATGCCGTGGCTAACCGGGTGCCGCCGAAACGACTCAGTCAAGAGTTGGTCATGTTGCGTGATCCAAAGTTGCGGCCGCATTCCCGTGCGGCCATTGAAGCGTTGGCCGCGGGCATCAAAGACAACAACTATCGCATCATTGCCCAACATGGACAGATCGAACTGATCAGCGCAGGCGTTCACTTAGTTGGTGAGGACCCGTTCGAGTTGCTCGATCAATTGCTCTCGCTACCACAATCCGACAATGTCGACGCGTCCCACGCGTTCTACCTGGGCTATGAGATGTCCAAGGCGTCGACGGCCATTCAGCTTGGCAAGCAATACGAACAGGACCAAGCCCTTCAATGGGGGCATCTCACGCGACAAGAAGACTTGCATCGGATTGCCCGCACGAGCCGCCACAGGAAGCAGTCGTGAGAGCAACCTCCATACCGTTGCGTCATGGCGACGGCATGATCTCGAATGTCAGCCCATCATCCGGCGACCCCAGCCTTGATTGCATTCGGCGGACCATGACCGTGGCTGATCCACGATTGTTGAAATAAAAACCAGGCAGATCGTTGACCATCAAATAGAGAACCCCGTCATCGTTCGCGGTAAATGGGACACCCGATTCGATCGCAAATACCGGAGCCGTTGGATCACCCAAACAACCGCACAAGTGGAACCACGGAACATCTCGCTCTCGTTTGAAAGACCGCGCAGCCCATGAGAGCGCGATTTGATCGTCGTCAAACCCATCGGCGCCCGCGGGTATCTTCGGACCGTCCCAGAAGGTTGAGCCACCATCCGACCACGGCTGATCGTCGGTCCTCTGTTCGGTCTCCACCACATAGACCTCGCCCTGCCGGAGAGACAAACCGGTTTCGAGCAAGCGATTCGCTTGGAGTCTGAAACGCGCTGGCTCTTGCTCAACCATGGACAAATTGGATGGTCCTCTACCAGTCGAGGAAAGGGTCGTCGTATCCGAACGGGCGGATGTTCCGAGAGAATCACTTACTCGAACGCGAATCAAGACATCGCTAACCAATGTCCAAATCGGGTAGCTCAATACTGCCGACAGCACGAAAGTCGCGAAGAGTGGAACAACAAAGCGGTCAAAACAGGCGGCAATTCGGCTATCCGCTTTCAGAGAACGCGCGAGTCGATCAAATGGAGACATCTCCAACTGGCGAACTTCACCCACACCCTGAAGCGCCGTCCAAGCCATCCTGTTCCATTGGGTCATGCGTTCCCGGGCGTACTGATTGAGATGAAGACACAGGAAGCCGATGAATGCAAATAATCCAAACCAGGTCGGCGACGCGAGGACGCCAACCAGATTCGATAAGTTGCTCGGCAATAAGAACTGAGCCAACGAGTTGACCAAAGGCCGAATGATGATCGCCAACAGAAAAACTGCCAGGCCTCGAACGATGAAAGTCAAGCTGGAAATGGGCAATGAAAGATTGCCCAATGTGGAGCGAATCCGGCCAATTCCCCAGCGCGTTTCGTCGTCCGTTGGGCGCCCGCCATATGCCCGGTCCGCAGTGAAGAATGATGATGCCGAGACGACAATCACAAAAAAGATGAAGGGCATGCCCACCACCGTCACGATCGGCGGTATCGGAATGAGCCCATCAACGGCAACTCCAAGCACCGCGTAACAAGCTCGCTCGATGCGTCCAAACCAACTCGGGTTGTATTCAAGGAATCCTACAACCACGAACAAAACAGTCAGCGCGAAAAATGCGTAATGCAAGAATCGACGCAAGTGAATGTACCCGCGAGTGATCCGCTGCGTGTCCATGCGCAGCTGCTCAACAGATTGGTCGGTGTTGACATGGCGTTGTTTAGCCCAGTGCACTTCCACCGAGTCCGAACCTCGATCGCCATCGACGTTTGCTTCCACGACCGTCTCGGAAGTCATTGCCTTTGGGGAACGGGATCGATCTTGATCGGGTCGGAGGGGTGTATGATCGATGGAGTCGTAACAACCAAACCTAGGAATTCCAATCGGGGAATAGGACTCACTACTGAACTCGATGCGGCGAAAAACACTGTCATGGATCTTCGGTTTCCAAGCTGACTCTTTCGGCCACGATGACGAGGTTGATTCAAGTGATGGATCGACCAGGCCAACTTCTTCGGACAGTTCTGCGATCAACCTCGGTTGGTACCGATAGTACATACCTAATCCAGATCGAGAGTCTCCCATGATGCCCAGCTCATCCATGGCGTCGGCGACTTCCGCCAGCGAGGACTCCTCGAAGTCCAAGCCCGCGTTGTGGGCGTGTCGCATCATCCACGAAAGTGAGACGTAGGCGAGATTGTCTTTTCCATATCCACCGCCAACATTCGCGTGCATCCCCGCGAACCAGACTTGCTGCACATTCTGTTTTCGAACGATCTTTCCAGTGGGCCTTCGCATGTCATCGAGCTCTTCCTTTTGTTCAATCCACAGAACGGGTTTGAACGCTTGACGCTCGTCATCAACAGAGAGTGCATGAAAAGCTTGTTGGATGTCATCGTGAAGGTCATCTTCCCAATGCCTCCAGGATTGGTCTGTGGGTCGAGACAGATTCAGCTGGGCGAAATGAGCCCATCGAAGCGCCCTCGAGCGGCTCGTGATCCATCGCCAGAATTTCATTGTCGCTTGCGTCATGTTCTCAAAGGGCAAGCCAACCGACGCGACCGTGTCCCATACGCCGATGAACTCGATCGGGACGCGCCCCGTCTCTTCAGAGAGCTTCTCTCGTAGCTTCGTGAGGCTGGGATCGTTGACAGGGATCGCGTCTTCACGCAAGCCATATCGTTGGCGGAATTTATCTGCGACGGTTTGATCGCACTCGACGATCACGTGACGCTGTTTGTATGCCTGAACAGCGCGTCGAGCGAGCATCGTAATTTCGCTTGGCGTATAGAGCTTTCCGTTCTCGTCACGACAATTCGCTAAACCGCATTGGTTACAAAGGTTTGCCAGCACGCGAATGGTGAAGGCGCCTCGGCTGAAGCCAAAGAAGAAGATTCGATCCCCTGGCCGGTAGGCTTGAATCAGTTGAGAGTAAAGGCTCTCAAGATTGGGAGTGATCCCAAGACTAAGTGCCTTACCGAGGATCTGCAGCGGTAAGAAGCGGCTGGTACCCACGCCGTCCTGAAAAATGAGAACTTGAAGCTCGCCGGCGGAATTTCGTTTCTTGATCGCCTGCCGAATTCGCCAGACATTCGTTGGCGTGGTGGATCCGCCCACGTTTCCGGTGCCATCGGAACAAACGACGATCGTTTTCCGCTTCTTGCTATGTGTCATCCGGTCCATTCCCTAGCAACAACATTTCGGCTGCCATCGAATTGGTCGCAGAGGCAGCTTCACGGGAGGGTACCCAGACCACCCTATGATGTTTTCGGCAGTCGGGGAAGAGTCCACCGCGGCATTTTCAGGCGGGAACTTTAGGAGCCGACCGTATGCACCGTTTTGGCCTCGGAGTCACAAAAGCAACGCCGTCGAGCCGCTCGTTGTGACTCTTGTCGTGACATGCCGTGCCATTTCATTCCAACCAACGAGGGTCGAAGGAGCCCGACCCTCGTTGCGGCGGTTTCACTTTTGACTGGCTGAAGGCACCGCCGTCACAGGATGGAGTCTGGATTACCAACGTGGCATCCAGAAACCGGGCAATGCTTGCACGGACGCGAAACGACTTTGGAGGTGAGCCTGGTGAGCATTGTCAATGGCGATCTCCAAGTACCAAACGAGGTTGTTGATGCTCTGGATCGTGCCCCTGGGATAATCGTTCTGAGCGAAAACAATCAGCGTGTCACACCAGAGCAGTGCCGCTTCTAGGTCGTCAGCCGCGTCTTCCCACAGCGAGTCATCGTTCTTCATCAAGGCGTCGTAGCAGGCGTCGAATCCGGAATTGCAAAAGTCAGCCACCAGATTGGCGACGTCGCCCGTGTCATCATCACCGCTCATGACCGATGCCAGGCCATTGGCATGCATCATCGAGATGTAGCTGTAGTTGTACGCGTTTCTCTCATAGCCGTTGTTAGCAAAACTGGTCGGGCTCTGGGCGGACGCAGTGCTGACCATCAGAGTCAAACAAGCCAACCCAAGCGCAGAACGCGTCATCAATCTAGTAAACATCGTGAAATTTCCCGTGTCAGAGTAAGAAGGTTCGTTGGGCTTGACGTTCCGCCCACATGCGACTCAGCGGGGAACTCAACGATGTGCGACACAGGAAGAAATTTTTGGTTGCGAGTTCCGCGATTTCAATTTCAATCGTCGGACGCTGCGAGTCGCCTGGTTGGCGACTGGGTTGGTTGTGTTCGGCGACACGATTGGTCGGCTCTCGGCCCCGTGGCTATAGACCTCGCGTGATCGGTCGGGCGTGGGCGATCTGCGGCCGCCTTGATCCGATCAAGGACATCGGGCTCCGAATCGTTTCGGCAATCTCGAAATGTTGCCTCAAAAACACACGCACAACTCTCGGAAGCAACATCGAAGGAATCCTACGTGCTTCCGAGTCAGCAGCGAGTCGACCATCCCTACCGCCGCCACTTCCGCTCCGCCTTCTCGTTAGCGTTGCAACGGTATCACGTCTGAATGCAAGTGTTGCAGGTTGGTGGTGTAGTCTTCACCGATGAAGGCGGCGACGACGAGTGCATCCGCTGCGACATTGCTTGGAACGGAGAATGCAATGGACTTCGTTCCCTGCGCATCAATCGTCACCACTTCGCGGTGAATCCGTTTACCGGCGATCAATGGCTTGCCTGGTTGGGATCGCTTGGCTGTCTTGAGTGTCACGTGCAGTTTTTGTCGGGGAAGATCGCTGGCAAGCTGGTATCGAATTTCAACCTCGCACGTTTCACCCGGCTTCAGTCTGGGTGGGACATCCAAGGAGAACTGCTCGACCATCCCGCGACTTGCTTTTCGGCCAGCTTGTGCTTGGCTTTGACGATCCCTCGCGGCCTTAGTCTGTTTTCTTGACTTCGCTTTCGCCTGCGCGGCTTTTTCGTCCTCTGTCCGCATGAACTGTTCACGGAGACCGCTGTCATCGATTGCCGCAAGTAACGGGGCAACAGGATCTTCCATCGCGGACAACGAATCGACCAGTTGTTGGCGCAGGACATCGATCTCAGCGGCGTATTCTGGATCGTCGATCAGGTTGTGCAGACAATCCCGATCGGTCTCGATATCGAAGAACTCTTCGAGAACACGATGATCGATCAAGCGGACGCGCTCGGCGATGGCCGCGTCGTCTTTTGCCATGGCCACCATCCTTTTGTAGGTGGACGTGCCGTCCGTAGCCGTCGCAAAGTTGCGTTCGCCATCTGCCCATGGGTTGTATAGGTAAAGACGATTCCGAGTCGTGATCCCCCGCATCGGTTGACGGTTGCGTCCCGAGTTCTCGTTGTACTGCAGGATCACGAACTCGCGGCCCTCCTGCGAGGCTCCCTTCAGCAAGGGGACAAACGATCGGCCATGCAGACGCTCTGGCGTCGGATGCTCGGACTGCATGACATCCAAAAGCGTCGGGATGAAGTCGACCGTCGAGACCAGGTGCGTCTCGTCGATTGCATCGGCCGCAGTGACTCCCGGCCAACGAACCATCAGCGGTGTGCGCGTGCTGTGATGGTAGAGTTGAGTCTTTGCAAATGGCAACGGCATTCCGTGGTCGGATAAGAACAGCACCAAGGTGTTGTCGGCGTGGCCTGATTCTTCCAATGCATTCATCACTTCGCCGAAACAGTCGTCGGCACGGCGCACCGAAGAGTAGTAATGCGCGAGCTCCTTTCGAACGACCAGGTCATCGGGGAGGAATCCAGGAACCGGGACTTCCTCCGGCGTGAAAACACGCGTCGGCACATGGGAATCCGGAATTGTCACGCCACCTTTACCTTCGGCGTAGAACGGCTTGTGCGGATCCGAGATATTCACCATCAGGCAAAGTGGTTTGCCCGCTTCTGTTGCCATCGCAAAGGCGGTGCGGGCTGACTGCCCATAACCGGCCGCATCCTTGATGTGATACTTCTTGCCATCATCCGATGTATCGAGCACCGCGTCCCAGGCGTAAGGGTGATAGGGAGTTGAGTGCGATACTTTCCCACGAATCGCGGTGAAGTATCCCGCGGCCTTCGCGAGATCGCACAGCACCGGGTAGTCGGCACTGGGATTTTGACGGAATCCTTCGACACCGTTGACGTGGGAATATAAACCGGACCACATGATGTTGCGTCCAGGCATGCAATTGCCCACCAGAACGTGCCCGTGCCGGAATCGAAGTGATTGACGAGCGAACTGATCGATATGCGGTGATGTATCGCGAAGCTCGCAACCATACGAACCGAGTGAATCCGCACTCATGTCATCGACGGTAACGATCAAGATATTTGGTGCAGCGGCTTCAGCCGTTCGACCAGGAACATACGCAAGCCCAACGAAACAGAGTGCCAGCGAACATCGATGGGTCCATTGGGGTAGTGGCATCACGATTGCGGTTCCAGATTGCGGGGCAGTGGGGGAGGCGAATTTTCGGAACGAGCACCAAAGCAATCCTCAGGCATTCCTCAGGTGCGATTGTAATCCCGGCCGGCCAGACTTTGTTCCACGATCGCTGGTGGTCGCACCCAGGCCGGGCGAGAAAAGTCAAAAGGACCGTTTTGGCTCACCCTTCCGTAAGCTTGTCGTTCACGCAGAATGCACTATTCGGCTAGTGTAGCGCGACATCTTCGTTTTAAGTCTGGCGCGACGGCGTAGCATAGGCTTTCAGCCTGTGATTTGTCGCGTCCGTGCCCGATGGCAGGCAGGATGCCTACCCCACTTTTTAGAGTTGACGCTGCACTAGCGATGACTTTGGCGGTATTGCTTTGGCGTGAGCCCGACTTCTCGGGCGAAGGCGCGACACAGGTTGTGTGACGTTCGATAGCCTTGGATACGAGCGATCTCAGCAACTTTTTTCTCGGTATCGCGCAGCATATCTTTTGCTCGGAGTAGGCGAATGCGGCGCAACTCCTCGATCGGTGGACGCACGAAGTGATCACGGAAGGCTTTCTCGAGTCCGCTGCGCGACATCCCGACATGGCGCACGACATCTGACATGCTGATCGATTCGTGTGCGTTGTCATGAATGAATCTCAGTGCCGCAACCACCTGCGAATGCTCGACGGCCAAGCCGTCAGTGCTGCGGCGTTCGATGACACGCCCTGGAGGAATTAGTATCGATCGGTGGTGCGGTGGTTCGCCTCGCATCAAACCTTCCAGTACTGCCGCGCCCTCAAACCCGACCCGTTCCCAGTTTTCCTCGATACTTGAAAGCGGAACTCTCAAGCACTCGCAGATGGGCTCGGAATTACCGACGCCCAACACGGCAACCTGTTCGGGGACACTCAATCCTAGTTCTAGGCAGGAATCAATGATCGTGACGGCTTCGATATCCCGAGACGCAAACACCGCTAGCGGGAACGCTAATTTGACAATTCTTTGTTTCATCCATCGCCGCAGTTGCGTACGCGTGTCTGGACGACCACGCCGTTCCTTTCCCCAGGAAAGCACATCGCACGAGAAACCCGCCGCGCGGATGAGGCCACTGAAATGATCCCGACGGGCTTGGCTCGCGCCCAGTTCCCACCGATGAACGAATGCAAAGTGTCGGTAACCACGATCCAGAAAATACGTCGCCGCCAATTGACCCACCGCCGCGTTGTCGACGGTGACTCGGGGCAATCGAATGTGCGGGCGACTTTCGGCGAGGTCCACGATCGGGACATCGATTCGTCGTAAACGTCGCCAGATTTGCTGCGGTGCTCCCAACTGGGTCAAGACTCCATCGCCGGCCCAGCCCGCTGGAATCACATCTTCCAAATCGGCAGGTATATGCCAGTGATGGTCGCGTCCAAATCGGGCCACACCACGATGAACATCCGCGTTGTAGACGTTCAGAGCCAACAGCACGTCGCGACCTGCGCGGACATGGCGTTTCTTTGAAGATGCCATGGCTGCGCGGGGACCTTGGATTGTTCGAGGCATCATCGGTTGACGAGACCTGGCAAGGGCACTCGTTCAATCGGGTGGTGAAAATAGCCGTCTTTTTACGCAGTGTGGCCGTATTCACTATACCCAGCTTGTCTACGATGTTGCTCGTCCTCGGAATCAGAGTCCAACATGATTGAGAGTCCGTTCCAATCGGTCGTCGCTCCAACGCTACGAATGCGTTGGACCCTCTTATTCGTCGGCTGCTTGTCGTGGACGCATTCGATGGCGGCGGACGAGCCGGCTCTGGATATCGTCTTCATCGTCGTCGACGATCTGAATGACTGGATTTCGTTATTGGATCCGAACTCTCCCATCGAGACGCCGAATCTGGAACGCTTGGCAAGACGTGGCACGCTCTTCTCGAGAGCCTACTGCGCGTCGCCGGCCTGCAACCCATCCCGTGTCGCGACATTGACGGGAATGCGCCCCACCACGACCGGTGTGTACGGCAACAAGAGTGACTGGCGAAAAGCGTTGCCTGATCGCGCGACGGTGATGCAGCGTTTCCTCGCCGCCGGTTACGACGTTCGCGGGGCGGGCAAGATTTTCCATCATCATCTCGATGGAGCTTTTCATGACGATGGTTCCTTCGACGACTTTCAGTCGATGCGCCAACAACGCTATCCGAAGGTCAAACTCAATGGTGCATCCAAGTATGGTTCCCGCAATACGGACTGGGGACCGTGGCCAAGTCATGACGCGGATACAATCGACTTTCATACCGCATCCTATTGCGTGGACGCCTTAACCAAACCCAGCGATGAGCAACCTTGCTTTTTGGCCTGCGGAATCTTCAAACCGCATTCGCCTTTTTTTGCGCCTCCGCCGTACCATACGCCTTACTCGAATATCCAAACGCCCGCGATCAAGAAAGGCGATTGGAGCGACATTCCGATGGGTGCCACGTCACTGTTGCGTCACAAAACTTGGCTGTGGCAAGGCATGATGAAGGTCGAAAAAGAAAGCCGAGGCTCGTACCAACGCTTCGTTCAAGCCTACGCCGCGTGCGTGGGTTTCGCCGATGCTCAAATTGGTCGCGTTCTCGATGCGTTGGACGCAAACCCGCGGCGAGACAGGACAATCGTCTTGCTATGGTCCGACCACGGTTTTCATCTTGGTGAAAAAGACCACATTGAGAAGTTCGCGCTTTGGGAAAAGAGCAACCACGTGCCGCTGATCGTCGTCGCACCCGGAGTCACGGAACCGGGAACGGAATGCTCACGCCCGGTCGATCTGACGTCGGTCTATCCAACTCTCTTGGAATTGTGTGGGCTCCCGGCGGATCCGCTTTGTGATGGGCAAAGCTTGGTTCCGTTGCTGCGAGATCCGAATGCGGACTGGGATCAACCGGCCCTCATGACCTACATGCGAGGAAACCATGCCGTGCGAAGTAATCGCTGGAGGTACATTCGCTATGCCGATGGCACGGAAGAACTCTATGACCACACGGCTGACCCCAATGAGTGGAGCAACCTCGCAGGTCGGGAGCGTTGGCGGCACATCATCACGTCGCATGCCAGGTGGCTGCCAACGATCGAAGCCGACCCAGTCGACGATCTCAAACGATCCAAGACCACGCCCATTCGAGTCGATCGCGTAAACCGCTGACGCGAACCCGCCGAGTCACCTTCCATGAACGTTCCCAAACTCAACGGACTCATCGCCGCGACGTGCACACCACTGGATGAGCACGGCGACATTCAAGTTGACGCGATCGTTCCCTACGTTGATTTTCTGCTGGACTGCGGCGTTTGCGGACTTTACGTTTGTGGCAGCACCGGCGAAGGCATGTCGCTGTCGCGTGTTGAACGCCAAACGTTTGCAGATCGTTTCGTTCGGGCTGTCAATGGACGGGTCCCGGTCATCATCCAGGTAGGCCATAACAGCCTACCGGAAGCTCGCAAATTGGCCGCACATGCGCAGGACATCGGCGCGGACGCGATTTCGGCGACCTGTCCGTCCTACTTCAAAACCGAATCGGTCTCCGACTTGGTGGCATGGATGGCGGCTCTCGCGACCAGCGCGCGGGATCTACCCTTTTATTACTATCACATCCCATCGCTGACGGGATCAACGCTGAATGTTGTCGATGTCATGCGTGAAGGTGGCGACAGAATCCCAAGTCTTGTTGGACTGAAGTACACCGACACCAAATTGCACGAATTCCAACAGTGCCTGGAGATCGACGAGGGCCGCTTCGATGTCGTTTGGGGCTGCGACGAGATGCTGTTGGGCGCGTTGGCGACGGGGGCGCACGCCGCCATCGGCAGTACCTATAACATCGCCGCCCCACTCTACGATCGAATGATCGAGGCTTTGCGACGCAATGATTTTGTGGTCGCACGACAACTACAATCTCGATCGATCGCCATGATCGAGATCCTGAATCGGTATCCATTTCATCCTGCATTGAAGGCCGTTCTTGAAATGAACGGATTAGACATGGGCGGCTGTCGATTGCCTTTGGGGGCGTTGTCGGCGACGGATGCCGGACAACTGGAGTGTGACTTGCGCACCATGGGCTACTTTCGGTGGGCCTTGCCAGAATCGTCAGACACGAGGGCATGATCCAGTCATGACAGGCGGAGCATCCCGATCGTTGGCGATGGTGTGGACCACTGGGACGATACTCGCCTTCGCCGTGTTGGCGCGCGTCCAAGCCGCCTCGCCGGCGGAGATGCTCATATGGGAGTCGTTGCCGCCACTTCCGGGCGAGTTAGGTGTCGCAGGACCCTACGCCGGTGTCCACAATGATGCCTTGATCGTTGCCGGCGGAGCCAATTTCCCGCGACCCGTTTGGCAGAACGAGAAGGTTTGGCAAGATCGCATCGACGTCATGACCAAAGTCGGTGAAACGCACGTGTGGACACATGCCGGTGCATTGCCAGCCCCCATCGCCTATGGAGCTGCCGTTTCAACAGTCGGCGGCGTCGTCTGCATGGGCGGGAATCACGAGAACAGAACGCTCGATCGGGTGTTGCTCTTGCAATGGGATGCGTTGACGGAGTCCGTGTCGCATGTCGACTATCCCGCGTTGCCGAAGCCATGTGCCTATGGGGCGGCCACACTGATTGATGAAGTGATCTACTTGGCCGGCGGACAAAGTGGTTCATCGCTCGAGACGGCGATGAATAATTTTTGGTCGTTGGATCTAAGACAACGTGAGAGTCCCGCCGAGTTTCACTGGACCGAACTGCCAGCCTGGCCGGGCCCCCCACGAGCCTTCAATTTGACGGTGCACCAGCATGACGGATTCGAGGATTGCGTCTACGTGATGAGTGGACGTCGCCAGAAGGGATCTGAAACGACCGACGTCGAATTCTTGAAAGACGTCTGGAAATACACACCCTCCGCTCGCCAGTGGAAGCGGCAACGCGACGCGCCACGCTGCGTCATGGCGGGTACCAGCATCGGTGTCGGTCAAAGTCACGTGCTGGTGCTTGGTGGGGCGGACGGTTCCTTATTCTCCCGCGCCGATGAATTGAAGGACAGGCACCCGGGATTCCCACGAGAAGCGCTCGCCTTCCACACGATCACCGACACCTGGACGAGCGCCGGCGTCACTCCGCAGAATCATGTCACGACCATCGCAGTTCCATGGGACGATACGATCGTGATTCCGAGCGGCGAGATCCGGCCGCGCGTGCGATCGCCACGGACTTGGCGCGTCACGCCCAAAGTCTCGGTGCGTGAATTCGGCCTGGTCAATTATGCCGTGTTATTCACTTACCTCGCATCGATGGTGATGGTCGGGATTTTCTTTGCGCGGCGCCATCAGAATACCAATGACTTCTTTCGTGGCGGACAGCACATCCCATGGTGGGCCGCCGGCTGCAGCATCTTCGCCACGATGCTCAGTTCGCTCACCTTCACGGGAATTCCATCGAAGGCATACGCTCAGGATTGGGTGTATGCGGTCGGGAACTTCATGATTCCGTTGGTAGCGGTTTTGGCGGTCTTCATCTTCATGCCTTTCTTTCGGCGAATCGATGCGACCAGTGCCTATGAGTATCTCGAGCGACGATTCAGTCGCGCGGTGCGATGGTTTGGCACGCTCAGTTTTACCCTATTCCACTTATTCCGCATGGCAGTGGTGATGTCGCTGACGGCCATGGCGATCTCCGTGGCGACGCCGCTAACACCAGCACAGTCCGTCCTATTGATGGGAGTGTTGAGCATTCTGTACTGCACTATTGGCGGCATTGAGGCGGTGATCTGGACGGATACGCTGCAGACCGTGGTTTTGATGGGTGGCGCTGTTCTCGCCCTGTGCCTGTTGATTTCGGGAGCCGACGGCGGCTTGGAAGGTTTCCTATCGGCGGCCAGCGGCGGCGACAAGTTGGTCATGGCGAATTTTCATTGGGACATGACGAGCACTCGCATCGCGCTTTGGGTCATCATACTGGGTGCCCTGGGACAGAACCTGTCGTCATACACGGCCGATCAAGCGGTGGTTCAGCGATACATGACCACCGCCGACCAAAAGCTTGCCGCGAGATCCATTTGGACCAACGCGGTCCTCTCGATCCCTGCAACGTTGCTGTTCTTTGCCATCGGCACGGGCCTCTACGCATTCTATCGAACACATCCCGATAAGCTCGATCCGACGATCACGACGGACCAAATCTTTCCATTGTTTATCGCTCGGGAAATGCCAATCGGCGTCGCGGGCTTGATCGTTGCTGGTATCTTCGCGGCCGCACAGTCGACGGTGTCCACGAGCATGAACTCGACGGCAACGGCGATCGTGACCGACTTCATGCGACCACTGGGTGCCTGCCGCTCCGAAAAGGGCTACTTGCGGGCAGCAAGGCTTTGGACGGTCTTGATGGGCATGTCGGGAATGTTGTTGGGTTTGGTCTTCGTTGATCCGAACATCAAGTCACTCTTCGATTCGTTCATCAAGGTGATTGGACTTTTCATGGGGGTCTTGGGAGGCCTGTTCATCCTCGGCGCGTTCACGTGCCGCGCGAACGCGTCGGGAGCGTTGGCGGGAGCATCGTGCGGCGCCGCGTTCATGTTCTATTTGTGGCGATTCACCGATGTGAACGGCTACCTTTACACAGCCAGCGGTATCGCCACCTGTTTGGCCATCGGCTACCTCACCAGCATGGCACTACCCGGAGCGAAAGTTGACTTGTCGGGGCTCACGATCCACACCTTGAACCAGTCATCCCTTCTCCAAGTTCCCGTGAACGAGGAATCATCATGACACGCCTTCTGAGACTATTATCAGCAAACATCGTTCTCAACCTCGGCTTGGCGGGTGTGACCGCCGACGAAGCACGCCTGGAAGGGCCACTAGCGTCGTTCCTGAGCGAACCACGATTGTCGATTCAGGATGTCCACCAGAGCGGTCGCTTTCCGAATATCGTCGTCACCATGAAAGGAACGATCCTTGCGACGCTAGGCAAGTCAGATGTGCGGGTAAAGCGTAGTGAAGATGGTGGTCGAACCTGGGGCGACGAGATCGTGATCGCCGACCGTGGCATTCATGGCGGAGGGGCCCTGGTTGATGAAGCGACGGGCGATGTCCTCGTGTTCGTCGAAGAACAGCATCCGCCTGCTCCGCTGACCGTTTACCGTAGCCGGGATGATGGAAACACTTGGACGGCCGATCCGGTGACGATCCTTCCTGACGAACGAGGCAACGACCCATCGATGCACATGAACGAGCATGGAATCACACTGCGTCACGGAACGCATCCCGGTCGTTTGGTTCGCGCGTCACGATTTTACGGCGCCGGTAATCGACCCAAGAGTCTGTTCCCGACGCATTACACCAATGCCATTTACAGCGACGACGGTGGAAAGACATGGCACACCAGTGGTCCGTTCTCGGAGTACGGAACCGGGGAAGCCGCGATTGCGGAATTGTCCGACGGACGGCTTGTCTACAACTCCCGCCGCCATTGGGCTCCCGATGGAGTTAGCCCGCTTCGACGTTGGACAGCTTGGAGCCACGACGGAGGCGAGACTTGGACGGATGCCACAATCTGCGATGTCCTGCCCGATGGTCCACAAGACACAACCTATGGCTGCATGGGCGGCTTTGTTCGTTTACCCATTCGCAACAGAAACATCCTCATCTACAGCAACTGTGACAGCCCCAAGGGACGCAATCACGGAACCGTGTGGGCCAGTTTCGATGGCGGTTCGACGTGGCCTGTGAAGCGACTGGTCGATGCAGGCTCGTTCGCGTATTCGTCGCTGGCCGCTGGGCGACCAGGGACCGACTGCGAAGGATGGATCTACTTGCATTTTGAGAGCGGCGGTTCGAAAGTCGCACGGTTCAATCTAACTTGGCTTGTCGGCGGAGAGGCTACCGGCGATGGCATCGTTCCAACGGAGCTGACACCGTGATCAGGGTTGCCGTTTTCTTCATTGCCTGGCTGCACCCCTTCGTCGGTGACTCATTCGCCGCCCGAAAGAATCCAAGACCAAATGTGTTGTTCCTGGTCGTGGACGACATGAATGACTGGGTGAATTGCCTTGGCGGTTACAACGGGAAAACATCAACACCCCACATTGATCGATTGGCCAAACGCGGTGTGCTCTTCACCAATGCGCACTGCCCGTCGCCGAAATGCGCACCGTCCCGCGCCGCCGTTTTGACGGGGATGCGACCGTCCACGACCGGGCTATATGAGAACAGTCATTGGTGGCTGCCCAACCTGCCCGACGTGGTCACCATTCCGATGCGTTTTCGCCAGGAGGGCTATCATGTCGTCGGCGCGGGAAAGATCTTTCACCATACCGCCGGTAACCATCCGCCAAATCAGTGGGACGATTTTCAGCGACTCACGTTTCGTGCGGACCCTTGGTTCCGCGGCGTACTAATCAACTATCCGTGGTCCAAACCCTCTCCCTATCCCGTCGGATTTCCATTTAGCGGTGTGAACGGACTCGGTCATGAAAATGACTGGGGAGTCCTCCCGATCGATGATGACGAATACGACGACGCGGCAACCGCCCGCTACGCAATCCGATTTTTGGAAACCTATTCGGATCGCCTCGAGCGACCGGAATCCAAACCATTTTTCCTTGCCTGTGGATTCTTTCGGCCGCATCTCCCCTGGTACGTGCCGCAAGCCTTCTTTGACCAAATCCCGTTCGATGACGTTGTTTTGCCACACGTCCCCGATGACGATCTTGAGGATGTGCCAGCCGAAGGAAGGCGGTTGGCGGCGGCACGGCGACAAGATTTGGAGACGATCCAGCGCAGCGGCAAATGGAAACACGCCGTCCGTGCTTACCTGGCCAGCACCGCATGTGTCGATCAGCGAATCGGGAAGGTGCTCGATGCGCTTGATCGCAGCGGACATGTGGACAACACGATCATCGTGCTCTGGTCGGACCACGGCTGGCATCTCGGCGAGAAACATCATTGGCACAAAACAATGCTTTGGGAGGAAGCCACGCGAGTTCCGCTGGTGCTGATTGCACCCGGGTTTCAACCCGGTGTCTGTCACCGCCCTGTGAGCCTGCTTGATTTATTTCCAACGCTCAACGACTTGGCAGGCTTTCCGGCGGAAGGTCCGTACGACGGCGTCTCGTTGACTCCATTGATGCGGGCACCAGACGCCCTTTGGAAACGCCCCGCCGTGATCGAGTACAAGCGAGGTAACGCCGCCGTTCGTTCGGAACACTATCGATACATTCTGTATCGTGACGGCGGTGAGGAACTCTACGACCACCGCGTTGATCCCGACGAATGGAACAACTTGATCGATCAACCGGGCAGCCGCGCAGTCGCAGACCGACTATCACGATGGATCACGAAGGATTGGGCTCCCGCATGTGCAACAAAGCCTGCGTTTGAATTTGATCCCGAATCATTCACATGGACGCACCTAGAAACAGGCCTCGTCACCCTGGGCATCGAACCATGAGCCATCGCAGAGTCTTACCGCTAACCCTGGTCATCTCCATCGCAATGGCTTTCGCGTCGATCGCCCGATCTCAGGATGTGCGGCCAGCAAACGTCGTGTTGATCCTGATCGATGACCTGGGTTGGAACGATCTCGGCTGTTATGGCAGTGACTACTACCAGACACCGAACATCGATCGTTTGGCCCGCGAGGGGATGCGGTTCACCGACGGCTATGCGGCGTGCAATGTTTGCTCGCCGACGCGGGCAGCCATCATGACGGGGAAGTATCCCGCGCGACTGTTGCTGACCCAGTGGTTACCGTCGGGACGATGGGATTCAGCAAAACACCGGCTCCGCGAAGGACGTTATCTATCCAACTTGCCGCTCGAAGAAGTCACCATCGCCGAGGCGATGCGTGAGGCGGGATACCGTACAGCCTTCATGGGGAAGTGGCATCTTGGAACGGAGACCTATTATTTCCCCGAGCATCAAGGATTTGATGTGAACGTTGCCGGTCGTGACTACGGCGCACCCGGCAGTTACTTCTTTCCTTTCCGAGGCCGTTGGTCGATTCCCACGACCGGCCGGTTTCTTGAAAAAGAGACGCCGCTTGCAGGAAAAGAGGGCGACTACCTAATTGATCGACTGGCGCAGGAAGCCGAGCGATTCATACACGAAACCGCTGATCAGCCTTTCTTTCTGATGCTCTCCCACTATGCGGTTCACGCGCCGTTGCAAGGTAAGCCCGACAAAGTGAAGCGTTACGAGAAAGTCCCCCGAGCCAGTCGACAGGGCAAATCTCACTATGCGGCGATGGTCGAAAGTGTGGATGAGAGCGTCGGCCGCGTCATGAAGGCGTTACGCGACTCGTCGATTGAACGCAATACGATGGTGATTTTCACGAGCGACAACGGTGGGTTTGCTAAAGCGACCGATAACTCGCCGCTCCGCGCCAACAAAGGCTCGAACTATGAGGGCGGACTGCGCGTTCCGTTTATCATCAAATGGCCCGGGCATGCGAAGCCCGGATCGGAGTCAAATGAACCTGTCATCAGCATGGACATCTATCCCACGATCCTCGCCGCCACGGGACACGATCAGCGGCCTCACCAACATGTCGACGGTGAGAATCTGGCTCCCGTACTCGAAGGTGCTCGGGGACTCGACCGTGAGGCACTCTATTGGCATTACCCGCACTACAATCGACACCCACAGAACTTTCCGTCGGGTGTGATTCGATCCCGCGACTGGAAGCTGATCGAATCGTATGAGACCGGTGATTGCTACCTCTACAACCTTCGCGACGACGTTGGTGAAACGAGCGATCTGTCCGGCGAAGAACCCGATCGAGTTGCTCAACTGCATACGCAACTAAAGCGTTGGCGCATCGATGTCGATGCGGAATCGATGCGACCGAACCCTGAGTTCGTGGGGAACTAGGAGCCGGGGGAACGATGAGCCGCCCACGACGAACGACGACGGCTCCGTTTGACGAGCCTTGACGATCGAAGGGCGAAACATTCCGCTTCGCCCTTCGTGACGAATGTCTTGGTGGATGGCGATGAATCCGCAGGCACCACCGGGTCGAAACGCTGATCAATGGCGCCGCGCGTAGAACTTGGCGGCTCCGCCCTGACTCTTGACGTATTGCTCGAATCGATCAAGCGATCCAAAGGCGCGCTCGGCAACCGTCGCCATTTCGCTCTTGGTGACCCGACCGTCTCGATTCAGATCGGCTGACCTGGAGCTTTCGCACACCCACTCGGACGGTTCGAGCAGTCCGTTGCGGTTTTGATCGTATCGTGCGAACACAGCTCCAAATGTCGAAGCATCCGTCGCGACCTCGTCGTAGAACGCTTCGACACCTCCGCTCTTCCGGACGACGGCCAGGAACTCATCGACGCTTCCAAACTGAGATTCCGCGAGGTAAATCATCTCCTCTTTGCTTACGAGGCCGTCTGAATTGGCATCTGCCGATTTGGAACCCTCACAGACACATTCGGCCGGCTCGAGCACTCCGCTTCCATTGCGATCCCATTGCGCAAAAACACCATCGACGGAGACATCGAAAATATGGTCCAGCTGACCTTGTTTCGCCGCAGCACAGAATTTCTCAACGCCTCCCAATTGAGAAACGATTCGGAGCGCGTCATCCTGGGACCCAACGTACTTGACGATGACGTCGGAAAACTCCTCGAAACTTACCCTGCCGTCCTTGTTCGCGTCGCATTGCTTCGATGACGTGCAAGCGCACTCACTCTCCTCCAGGAGCCCATTGCCGTCGACATCATAGCCCGCAAAAAGCTCTTCCATGGTGATCTCGCTGGTTTGCGTGACCGATACCGATGGAGGCGTGTCTCCCGCTATGGAGACGGCTCCGCCCACACTGAGTGTGCAGAGGCCGATTTGACAGATCCACTGAATTGCATTTTTCGACATTTTCAGGTCCTCTTTCGATTGACGTTAGCTTGCGTCATCAAGGGCTTGCCAACGGTCCGACGGGGAAACATCTCCGGGGCGTTCCCGACCCAATCCTAACAACCCAACGACGACAAGATGAAACAGCTGTTTCAATTTAATGAAACAGCTGTTTCAGGTCAACCCGGCTGCGATGGTCAACGAAGAAAATATTCCTGAGCAAGAAGCCTCCACGCGTGAACGTTTGTTAAACGCGGGGATGTCGCTATTTGCGAAAAAAGGATTTGAGAAAGCCACCGTTCGCGAAATCTGCAAACACGCGGATGCGAACCTGAACGCCATCAAACACCACTTCGGAGACAAGTGGGAACTCTATTTGGCCGTACTGCAGCATTGCCGCGACGCCGGGGGATCGGCGGTTGAATTGGACGTCCAGCGGGACTCGTCAGCCGAAGAGCAGCTTCATGCGTTCATTCATTCGGTCGTCAAAACCATGTTCAAACGCCGGGAAAGCACGGTGGCGAGGTTCGGTTTTCAGCTCATGATGCGTGAACTTCAAAATCCGACGGGAGCACTCAAGGTTGGCATGAAATTCTTCATCGTGCCGTATTGGAATCGGCTCAATGCAATCCTGGACGAACTGCTGCCCGACGATGTCGATCAGGTTAGCCGCAACCTGATGGCGTTCAGCGTCATGGGTCAGATCAGTTCCTACCGATTCAATGAACCAATGATGAAGTTTGTAGTCAGCAAGTCCGAGTTTGACCGTATCTCAGCGAAGAAAGTAGCCGACCACATTACTCGTGTGACTTTGGCCGCAGCCCAATCGTATTACCCAGAAACCGACCACGATTAGCGCGTCCAAGAATGCGACCACCACGAGTGCGAATTTGTTCGTGAACGGAAGCCTTTCATGATAATGGGCCGCTCTGGTTTAGTCCCGCAAACGCGGTGCCGAGTCAGGTAGGTCCATTAAAGGCGTTCCGCCACCGCCAATCGAATCGGGTCGATTGTTATCGACGATGTGCAGGAGAGGCAGCAAGACATTCATATCGTTCTTGAAGTCCCCGTCTTCGCCTTTGCCCGCGAGAAATTGGTAACCCAACGCGTTGGCCTCGTCGAGAGGCGAACGACCGGTACCCACATCGAGTTCAATCATGAGTTGCCACCGTTCCCAGTTCTCGTCGGGACCCGGGCCGCAGTCTTCCACCAAGTAGACGCCGTAGTGCTGCATCGTCGTTGCGAGCTTCTTTCCGATGGGCGTCAGAGACAATGCCGGGACGGCGACATTGGGTGGAAGGGCTAACAACGATCCCATGACTAGTTCGGGCCGATCGCCGAGGTAACGGTCCTGACGATTCGCGTAGTTGTCTGCCAGCCGCGCCGGCCATCGAAATCCGCGGCGGTCGTCGCCGAAGTACGCGTAGGCCCATGCCGGCCAAGTCAACTTGAGCGGATGAGGGATTGGTTCGTCCGAAGACAACTCGCCGATGCGAAGCAGCCCGCCAAGACCTGACATTCCTGATGCGCCGTGACCCGACGCATCGATCAAGCCATCTCCATCAACGCGAGTGGACCGATTAAAAGCCCAACTTGGAAGCAAAAGAGGGCCGCCTTTTCGACATCGCCCGAAGATGGTGGCGGCTCGCAAAGTGCCGTCGGCCCACATGAATGCCCACGCACCATTAGCCTCCACACTGCCGGTTCTTGGCGTGCTGTTGTACAAGAACTCTGGCGGGAATCGAATCGAGTGTTCCAGCTTGGTTTGCGGATCGCAACGATTGCCCCACGACGACGCGTAGATTTCGGTTTTAGGGTAGTGAGATCGCTCACGGTACAGAACCACCGCTTCCGTCGTCACACGGTCGCAAGCCGCCTCATTCGAATCGTAGTGTCGGTGAAAGGCTTCGTCGATTCTTGCATCCACGTAAACCGCGCCAGATCCGATCGGCGTATTCCAAATGCTTGTTTTGGTGAAGGGCGTTTCCCAAGTCCCGTACTGCTGAGCCTGGGTACCGTGCGCAATGAGACCGCAAACCACCGTGATCAACATCAGCCTCATTTGAATCTCCTCAGGTAACTTGATCTGATTGTGTTGCCGGTGAACTCGACGATGAATCTTCCAATCCCATCAAATGTGTTCGTCACCAGGTGGTTCAATGGTGGGCGTTCAAACCACTAAACCTTGTCGCTGGCGGCGACTCCGGCGATGTCGGCCGAATCTCTGACTATTTCCGGTCAGTGAATCGACGGCTTCCTCAGCCAATGTCTATGTTATGCGCCAGGAGCCGAGCGGACGGAATATCATACGGTCATTGCCATCAACAACACTTCGATTTGTTGCCCCGCTTCTTGAAGCTCGAATCGGAAGACGGCTTGAAACCAAACGACCGAATGCCGCAATCCTGACCGAGTCGGCGGAATGACGATTCAATTCCCATGTCCGGCGTGCCGCTGCACTCTTACCTGTGCGGATCATCTGCGCGGTAGCAAAGGACAATGCAAATCGTGCGGGCAGATTGTCCGGATCGGGGACGATTCGACGGACAACTCTGACGTCTTTGATACCACGCCATTCGTCTTTGATTGTCCGAATTGCCATCAGCTATTCGAAGGCCAAGCCGACTTGGATGGTCGGGCCGGGCGGTGCGACCGCTGCCATACTGTGTTTCCAATTGCGCTGCGGCGTCAGGTTGCCGCTTCGAACAATGGCAAGGCGAACGTGTTGGCATCGAACGATGCGGGCGACGCGGTCAAATCTGATGAATCGATCACCAATGGCACACTGCGAACGACTGGCCACGATCAGGGTACCCAGCGAGCCGTGACGGAGGAGTCGCCGCACCCAGTTGCGCAACCCGCGGACTTAGCAACCATCACTTGTGGACAATGTGGCGGCGCCATGACAGTCCTTAGCGAACAGCAGGGGACCACCGTCGGATGTCCGCATTGCGAGGTGCACTTGACCGTGCCAATGATCGGCAGCCTTGCCAATCCGATCAAAGCCCCGCTGGACGCGAACGGTCCGACGCTCACAAGACAAGCCGCCGATGCGGTGCAACGAGAGTCGGTCGGAAACGCGGCGCCAACCAACGAGCACCCGGCGAGGATTGAAGTCGTCACCCACCAAGACCGGCCCGTCAACCCTTACGAAGTCTCGACCGCCGCGACGTCATCGCGTCGAGCAACGCGGCGTCGGCGTCAAGTGCCCCGTTCGAGGGCCGGCGAACGCTTCTCATTCGCGGCAGCATGGAGCTTGTTTTCGTCCACGTGTTTTCCTCAGGTCCTCATTGCGACCGCCGTCTCCATTGCGTACGCGATCGTGGTGGTGACGCCACTGAACATACTTGGACGCATTCTGTCGCGAAACTTGCTGTCATCGATGAACAATCCATCATCAGGTGCCTCTGAATCGTTGACGTTGAGTCTCATGGCATTGGGATGCATCTACCTCGCGATGATCTTCGCCTCATCGCTGGGAGGTGCGATATTGCTGAGCCATGCCCTAGCGGCGGTACGGCGTGAAAAAGTCCGACTCCTCGAAACCAACGGCGCAACTTGGCGAATGACTGGCGCGGTGCTCCTCCAAGTCCTGATCACGGCACCACCTGCGATCGGATTGGGAGCGATTCTCCGGTGGGTTCAGCCTGACTCCGCCATAGTCCTGTTTGTTGCCGCCGCGGTTGGTGGAATCTACTCGCTCGTGGTTGTGACGCTGATGGTGTTCACGCCATTCGCCATTGCGGATGGAGAACGCCCATGGCAGGCGATTCGAACGTCGGCGCAAATTTGCCTTCAGGCGCCCGCAACGATTGCCTACGTTCTTGTCATATCATGCGGGTTCATGATCTGCTTGGTAATGACGTTGACGGTTGGCATCCTCGCCATGGCTTTCCCGGTCTTTGCGATCACCGCCACGTATGAACTTGCCCGACCGATCCCATTGCAACCAATCAAACCCCGGCGCACGCGGAAGATAGCAATTCTCCGTTCAGGGTTGAATTGATGACTTAACCAAAATCGGGTGATGCCCTGAGTCCGGGAACGCAGCAAGCACTCCCTCCGAACTTGCGATGCGTGGCGACATCGGCGAAGATTCAAACTCGCGATCAAGCGGAGGCGCTTTGGCGTGCTCCAATCGGTAACACCAGGAACGAAGCCTCTAAGGGAGATTCCAATGGATGTGCGTTCACGCGGCCGATGCGGTGTCCCCTGTCGGAGCATGCTGGTGAGCCTTTGGATCATCGCGAGTCCGACCGCGTACGGAGAACACTTCCTCGAGGGGCGTGTGACGGACGAAAAAGGGCGACCCGTTGAAGGTGCCACCGTCCATATCGCGGACTGTATCGGGACATGCTTTGGAGGCGTGGCGCGGATTACCGATGGCGATGGGGAATACGTTTTCGAAACCAAGCCTTACAGGAATTTTCCTCATCTGACGGTTTCCATGCCGGGTCGATATCACAAATCCACCCATCAATCCGGACCAAAGCTCCACGAAGTGAGTTTGGACGTCCCACGTCGCGCCGACTTTGTCCTCGGGACGCCTGCCGCTGCAACGATTCGAATCGAAGGCGACGTTGCCGAGGGATGGAAACGAACCGTCTTGCTTCGGGCCAGCGGCGGCAGCAGCCTCCATCGGTATGACCTGACCGGCCACTTTACGCGAGGGTGGGGTTCGTGGCAGTTCGAACAAATTCCGCGTAGCGAACCTCATCACGTTGTCGTGATCGATCAACCCGACTTTGAAGCAAGCGATGATCGAAAGGTGATGAGAGAACGACAACGTGAAAGCGAGCGACAGAGCATCAAACTCATTTCTCATCCGATCTCATTTGTCGACCCACAACGATTTAGTGTGCAATTGGAGATCTCGACCGACGACGAAATCGACTCGAGTTACTTGGAGGTTGTCTCTGTCCACGATGCGACCTACGCCGAACGTACCACCGAGCTTGCAAAGCCGGATCCACGTTTTGGTCCCCCTGCGGACGAAGAAGACCAAGAGAAAGCATCGGAGCTGCTCGAGCGCGTCGCCCGGGCTGCGGCACCATGGAATGCACGACCCAGACGATCGATTTCGTATCAGTACGATGCTATTCATTCCGATGATGCGGTGACCTCGGTCAAAGTGGACGGTGATTCGCCTTCCGGTCCAGCCTGGCAGGACATTTCACGGCTCCGTGGATTTGCTTGGATGCCACCACTGCGATGGCTTTTCTCCCAACCCGAGAACGTTGTCTTCTACCTCGTCGAGATGACCGACGAGCGAGCCAAACTCGTCTATCGATTGAGGTCTCCAAGAGGATTCAGCGTCGGTCTCGGCGTCGGCCCGCGTTGGGATGGTTTCGTCAGCCGCCGTTTCGCGAGCGGATCCATCCAGATCGACCCTCGAACCGATACCGTGCTGCAGCACCGCTTTTCGGCGAGTGCAACCGATCAAGAGAGTATCGAGACGTATTCGGACTATGTACCCGTCGGAACCGGATACGCGCCAAAAACGCTTCGGATCGAGTCACCACCGTTTGACTTTCGGTGCAAATTCCGAGTTCATGACGGCAAGCTCTGGCTGCTCGAAGAAGCCACCCGAGGCGATGCGGAAAACCCCGCCCTGCGAATGACAAACGTGGTCGTGACGGAACAGTGATACTCATTGACTTCGTGGGACATTGTCTCGACATCTGACTTCCACCATCCCTCGGATGGTCGAAGTAAGGGAACGAGGTTTCGGGCATTCGTGCCCATCGGAGCGGAATCACTCATCGCGTCACTTGGAGTACGCGTCCCAGTGTGCCTGGACCATGTTCACATCGGCGGCGTTCGATGTCACCAGGTACCGATATCGCGAAACGTAATCCTCACCGGGCTGGATCTCAAACGCGCCTTCGACCATGGGAGCGAAGCAAAAGTAGGGTTTGTTGGGATGGATGCGAACCGGTTGGGGCGCGCGGAAGTTTCCCGGGTTGCAAAACACCGCAGCCGACACGTCTTGGCCATCGATCCTGCCGGACAATGCGACCCAGTTGGGCCGGGTGTGATTGCCGTCCCAGCGATCTTTACCTTCACTGGTCGAGTACCGAAGATCGCCCGGCTCGATGTGGTGATCTCCCTTTTCTTTTAGCCACTGAGCGTTTCCGCGGATCGCCATGCCGCCATAGTGGTACTGATCGAGTCCAACGGGCTGGTTGGCGACGCACTGCTGAACACTGACGATATCGAAAAGAAAGTGGTCGGCAGGCGTTTGATGAACGGTGACGGTCCAAGTCTCGTGAAGTACATCCATCCACTGGCCTCCTTCCTTCACCATGAACGCGTGCTTGACGGTAAAGGCGACCTGTCGCTCTTGGCGAGTCCGACTCACTACCTCGCGGAATTCAATTTTTCCCAGATTCTTTGCCTGATTCCAAAAGTCGACCTTCTGGCCGTTGAAGTCGCTCTTTGTCCAAGCAAAGAACAAGGCATGTTGATGGGGGTGGTCCGCGGGATAGTCACCGGTGAGTTCCTGTCCCGTCGGCGTATAAACCGGATGAATGTAACCGCTGCGGCTGAAGTGTTCGGGCAGCCCGTCAGGAACAGGTAGCGACGTTTTGATGTACTGCAGAACCGGTGTGCCACGCAGCGTGACCCGAATCGTTTCATCCGTCTCCGTCAGACTCAGTTCATCGCCCCGTGCAGTCGGTATCGAGACCATCGGCAGACACAGCAAAACCGACAGCGTCAAAGCAAGTTGTTTCATCGATAGTAAGTCGTATGGGATTGGTCGTTATTGCATTGCGGACTGTCTCTTCGTTGCGAACCGCCTCACCACGCTCGCTCGGTTCGTCCAAACCGCTCCGGTGGGATCCGTCAAATATACTCCACCACTCCCTACGCGTTCCCAGGTCCGCTCATTCAGCATCGGTCCGATTCATTGCATCGGAATCGGTGGTGCTTGCGGCCACGGCGTGATTCCGATGGGCCAACTCGTTGGCTGTTTCGCCCGAGCTCGATCGACTTGTTCGACAAGCCAGTCAGGAGGATTTTTATTCTCGTCCGCTCCGTAAACGTAGGGCAACGACGGCGACATCAATAAAGGCTTGTCGCCGAGCGGCGGGCGATGATGCCCGACTTCGATAAGGCGCTCGGAGAGTTCGGTGACAACGCCCGGATACTTGTCGGCAACATCGGTCGTTTCCCGAGGATCGTTCTGGAGATCATACAGCAGTTTGCCCATGAGCTTGTAATTGCCACTCCGAATCGTCGGTGCGCGGACGCTTCCTTGGACCTCGAAGATGATCTCCTCGCGTTTGCTCGGCTGACCAGCCGTCAACATCTCCGTCATGTCGATTCCATCAATCGGTCGCTGCTGCGCGATAGATCCACCAGCCAGATTGATGAACGTGGGGTAACAGTCGGTGACGTGCATCATCCCGTCGCTCTCGGAACCCGGCGCCAGCTTGCCGGGCCAACGCATCAGACACGGAACTCGAACGCCGCCTTCGTAGGTGGTGTTTTTCGTTCCTCGCCACGGTGCATTGCTCTCCTCGGTCAAGCCACCATTGTCGTTGGTGCAAATCAACAAGGTGTTCTCGGCAAACCCACCCTGCTGGATCGCTTTCATGATCGTTCCGACACCTTCGTCAAAGCATTTCAGAGCTGCTTCACGCGGAGTGTACTTGTCGGTGTGCCTCGGAACGACGTCGATCGGCCCGTGAACCGCGTTGAAGGGCACGTAGATGAAGAAAGGCCTCTCATCGGATTGTGCACCGATCACTCGGGCCGCCTCGGCGGCAATCAAGTCCGTTGAATAACCTGTTTCGCGAATCGGTTGTTCGTTGCGGTGCCAGTCGTAAACGTGAT
Organism: Planctomycetota bacterium; assembly: GCA_038748615.1. Lineage (GTDB taxonomy): Bacteria > Planctomycetota > Planctomycetia > Pirellulales > Pirellulaceae > Rhodopirellula. The sequence goes on from JBCDIU010000035.1 coordinate 58,189, forward strand.
ACGGAACGGGTGCGTTATGCGGAATCATTTTGGTGCGATAGTCGATGCCCCATGCATAGTGCCCGTACTGGTGTTGAAATCCTTGAGCCATCGGCAAGTGTTCTTTCAACCATTCTCCGCAGTGCCACTTACCAATCAGCGCCGTGAAATAACCAACCTCCGCTAAGGCTTCGGCGACAGTACGTTCTTCCGTTTCGAGAGCGTGAATGCGACGGGTCGGATCTCCGTTCGGGTTCTTGGCAAGTGTCAGCCCCAATCGCGAAAGATAAGTTGGTTTCCCGAAGTCCTCGCTACGCCAATCGCTCCATGTGCGAAAGGCATAGCGGCCAGTCAGTAGCGCCGCCCGCGTCGGGGCACACACACTATGCGTGTAGAACTGGGTCAGCTTGAGGCTTTGCTGGGCCAGTGCATCCATATTGGGTGTCAACTCAGGGTTGCCGCCGTTGAAGCCCGGTTCGCCATACCCCATGTCGTCAGAGAGGATCAGCACGATGTTGGGACGCGGTGCTGAATCGTCGGCGGCCTTGACGTTCGCGATGCCCATCAGGCAGCCGAAAATGAAGATCATGGAGGAGTATCGAAAGCTCATGAACACCGCGGTCATCGTTCGGAGGGTTGGTTTGCAGGCAACCGAGGATGGTAACCAATGGATTGGTCCAACGTTGGGAAAGGTGATCGGTCCGGTTCTTGGCACGGACTTGGAATCCAGTGCACCCTCCTCGCGACCAGGGTAGCTACCAGGGATCGCACACGATGAAGTGGGGGCGTCTATCCCTGCGCGGATGCCCGCTTGAACCCCATCGAGCCGCTGCGTGTGAAGGCACGGCGAAAAGCGATTTGGCAACGAGCCCTTCGTCATCGGATCGGGGAAAGCCTCCGACTCGTTCCAAGAGCGAGGCGGTCCATGCTTCGTCAAAATTTTCCGAAAACACTTGCCGCGGGCACACAACTGCTGTACTATCCAACCATCACACTAGCCAACCCGTTACCGCTGACAGCTCGACATGTTTTTTTCCGTTGACCCGTCCAACGGCGTTGCCATTTACGCCCAGATTGTCCGGCAGGTGAAATTTGCCGTGGCCGAAAAGACGCTGCGACCAGGCCAACTACTGCCCAGCGTTCGACAGCTCAGCCAGCAGCTGGCCGTCAATCCCAATACGGTCACTCGAGCGCTTCAGGAACTACAGTCCGAGGGCATTACAGAAACCCTGCGCGGACGAGGTGTCATCGTGTGTCAAGACGCTGTCGATCGTTGTCGTCGACAGAGGCACTCCATCCTTGCCGATCGTCTCGCGGCCGCGCTGACGGAAGCCCTGCAAGCGGGACTATCGGCGGACGAAGTCCGCACGCTCGTGGATCAACAATTGAATTCATTGGACGGGCAAATCGAGTCCATCTCCGAGCTATCGACTTAGTTCCAGTGCAACACCTTGTTTTCGAAACGATCTCGAACTCTTCTTTTCCATCGCCAACATGTCTGTAATCAAAATCAACGAACTGAATATGCGTTTTCGAGGATGCGACGCGTTGCGCGGCGTTGACCTGAGCGTCGAACCCGGTTCGGTGTTTGCCCTGCTCGGCGAAAACGGGGCTGGCAAGACCACCATGATCCGGATTCTGACTGGATTCCAGAAACCATCGTCCGGCTCAGCAAGCGTTTGTGGATTCGACCCAGTCCGCCAACCGTTAGAGGTTCGGCGACGTGTTGGATACGTCTCCGACAACCCAGCTCTCTATGATTGGATGACGGTGGGCGAGATTGGTTGGTTCACCGCTTCGTTCTACCCAGACGGGTTCTTACCAAGTTATCGTGATTCGATCGCGAAGTATCGAATCTCCGAAGACCGCAAGATTCGCGTACTCTCCAAAGGGCAGCGAGCCAAGGTTGCCTTGTCGCTGGCTCTGGCACATGATCCGGAACTCCTGATCTTGGACGAGCCAACCTCGGGTCTTGATCCGATGGTTCGCCGCGAGTTCCTCGAGAGAATGATCGGTCGCGCGGCGGCGGGGCGAACGGTTTTCCTTTCCAGCCATCAAATCAGCGAAGTGGAACGTGTCGCCGACACGATCGGCATCCTGCACAACGGAGTCTTGAGTGACTCGACGCCACTGCTCGACTTGAAGGACTCCATGACGGAAGTCACGGTCAGTGTGGAGGATCCCTTGGTGGAACTGCCCAAGCTGCCGCATCCTGCTGAAACACTTTGGGAGCAACAGCAGGGACGCCAGCGTCAAATGGTGATCCAGCATTTAGACGACGCCATGGCCGACGAGCTTGGATCGGCCGCTGGCGTATTGAGCCTCAAGACGCGCCGGATGTCATTGGAAGAGATCTTCATTGCACGCACTCGACGCGATGTGGGCGAACTGATCACTCGCGACCGGCCGGCCGAAACCGATCCGAGACGTTCCGACGAGTCGGTCGAAGCGGGGGCAGCCTCATGAGCAACACCGCGGTAACCCCAACGCGATTGGATGATTTCCCCGCAAGCGGCGCGGTCGTTTGGCGAGCGTTGCTTTGGAAGGAAATCCGCCAGATCAAGCCCTTAGTCTGGATGCTCGTTGGACTTTCGGCATTGATCTTTGTGATCATCGCGGCGACCAGGCGAGAGCTGAACATAACGTTGCAGGCGGTCGGCACGATCATTCCATTGGTCATGCCGGCGCTCTTTGCCGCGGGTTGCGGTGCGATCCTCGTTGGCCAGGAGAAAGAGTCACGCACACTCACTTGGCTGTCCTCTCTTCCGCTGCCGCCGAAGTACATCGTGACGACCAAGCTGGTCGTTGCGGTCGGTGGTTTGCTGATCATGTGGTGCGCCAGCATCCTCTTGGGAAGCCTAGTCGGGCTTGCGGAAACGACAGCGAGCACAACCGCTTTCGCCACGCTACAGTCGATTCATCCGGCAACTTGGTTCGTGCATTCGATTTACGTGTTGTTGTGCGGTTTCTACACCTCTTGGAGATCACGAGCCGCTTTCCCCGCCCTGTTGGGGATGATTCCGCTGGCCGCGGTGCCGTTCACTCTTGCTCAGTTATGGTTCGCAGTGAGTGGCGACCCGTACCGTTACGTTGATAGCCTGGAACGCTCTCGAGTCATCGCCGTCCTGACACTCATTGCGCTACCTGTTATCGGTTGGCTGACGTTTCGAATGGGTCAGTTGCGGCTACGCCCCGTCGCACCGGAAAAAGTTCGCCGCGATGCCGATTCCGAAGCTCTAGATGCTTGGAGACCTCCCGATCGTCTCGTTCCGACGGAACAACCGTTCAGACATTTCACATCAGCCTTTTTGTGGCAAGCCATCCATGGCGCGAGACTAACGGTCGTTGCGTTGGGGGTTACGGTGATCATCGGTGCGGTGGTTCTTTGGTCGATCGCCCATGTTCCCGCCATCGGTCGATGGGGGGACACTGCAATGGGCTTCATCGGACTGTCGCTGTTGGCTGTTTCCTGGATGGGGGTCTCCGCGTTCACGGGTGATGGTGCCTCAAGTCGACTCAAGTTTCTGGCTGACCGAGGAGTTCGCCCGACGCAAGCATGGCTCGGCCGCCATTTGGTCGCCTCCTGTGTCATTTCATGTGCCCTGCTTTTGTATGTTGCCCTGCAACTGGGGCCGCGTGGCGATACAAACATCCGTGTCCCAGAACCATCGTTCTTGCTCGTCACCTTATGTGTCGTCACCGTCTATGGAACGTCGCAATGGGTGAGCCAAGTCTTGCCCATGTTGGCCGCGTCGGCTTTGGTGGCGCCGGTGCTATCGGCAATGACGCTCGCTTGGTTATCCGCCGCTAGAGGCCAGTACGGCGTTTCGCTCGGCTGGCTGGTGATGTGCGGGACGATTCCATGGTTTGCAACCTGGCTAGGTATGCCCTCGCACATGGATGGGCGACGTCGTTGGAAATTTTGGAGCGGATCTTTGCTGGCGGCAACCGCTTTGATTGCGTTGCCGTTCGTACCCGTTGCCATCCAAATCCGACAGTTCCCGAGGATGGCCAGCAGTCAGGTCAGGAACCTCGCGCCCGAGGCGCGGCGTCTGAGCCGCGACGCCGACGACCGGGCCGTTTCGATCATGTTCGAGCCGCTGGACTCACAGGCCCTGAACGATTGGATGAACCCGGAGCTTGATGGCGCGGAGGCGGCCAAACGCATGAAACGTCGACTTTCCTTGGATCCGAGTGGCATCGTCGACCTGCCCGCACCGCCGAACGCACCGCTCCGAGCCGATGTGAATGCTGCGAGTATCGCGATCGATTTGGCGACCCTATCGCATTTGGATTGGCAAGTGACGAGAGACGCCGACACGATGAGCCGGGTTGTGGATTGGGTGGAGTTGATTTCGGAGATGGCCAGTCGACTGCGTCGGAGTATCCGCTGGTTGGATCAA